>NZ_LN648874.1:632028-759160 GCF_000826185.2 Microbacterium gorillae
CCCCCCCCCCAGCTTGAGCAACCGGTGCCCCACGGTCGGTTGACGAAAAGACGTGTCTACCTCCACTTCGCTCGCTGACACCGTCAGCACCCTCGGTCCGATCCGACAGACGTACGCGCGCAAGGAAGACTTCCCCCCGGTCGCCCGTGCGTACACCCGCTTGGCCGAGGTGATCCGCGAGGCGGGCCTGCTACGGCGCAGCACCGGGTTCTACCTGCTCACGGGAGCGGCGATCGCGGTCGGTTTCGGCGGTGCGATCACCGGGTCCATCCTGCTCGGCGAGAGCTGGTTCCAGCTTCTGATGGCGGCGGCGTTCGGCATCCTGTTCACTCAGGTCGCGTTCTTCGCTCACGAGGCGGGACACCGTCAGATCCTCTCCAGCGGACTGACGAACGACCGCCTCGCGCGGGTCCTCGCCGCCTTCGTCGGCCTGAGCTATTCGTGGTGGGACTCCAAGCACAGCCGCCACCACGCGAACCCCAACCGTGTCGGCAAGGACCCGGACATCGAGGTCGACACGATCTCGTTCCTCGATGAGGACGCCGTCCAGGCGCGCGGACTGCGCCGCCTCATCACGCGCAAGCAAGGGTGGTTCTTCTTCCCGCTTCTGACCCTCGAAGGTCTGAACCTGCACATGCACTCATTCCGGCACCTGTTCTCCCGTGGTCCGGTGAAGGCGCGGTGGGCCGAGCTCGGCATGATCGTCGCCCGCTTCGCACTCGTCCTGACGCCGATGTTCCCGAGCATGGCTCGCCCGCAGCTCGCGCAGACCCGTGAGATCGTCCGCGAGTACTGCGCCACGCACGGCGTCCCCTACGCGGAGACCTCGCTGTGGCGCTCCTACGCCATCGTCATCGACTACCTGAACACCGTCGGTCTCACCGCCCGCGACCCGTTCGACTGCCCCATGGTCTCCGAGTACCGCCGCGCCTGACCCGCCGCCGAAGGCCACCGAACACTCCGATCACACGGATCGCGCACGCGCGGGCAGGAATTGCCGACCAAGTCTTGCGCTCGCCACACGTGAGTGCTTACAGTCACTTAATCGATTAAACGATCAAAGGAGATCGCATCGTGAAAAGAACAGCTCGAGCGCCACGGGGAGCCCAGGCCGCAGGCGCCTGCCGGACCTCACACCGTCGAGCCCGCGTCCCGGAACCGAGCCCGCAGTCCTCCTCCCCGCTCCTGAACTTCGTCCACTGACAACCCGAGAGATAGGAATCACCGTGAAGTACAAGGCCCTCGCAGCCGGCGCACTGACGCTCGCTGTCGCACTCGCCACCGCTGGTTGCTCATCAGGATCCGGCTCCTCCTCGTCGTCCGGCGGCGCGGGCGGTGGCGACGTGACGCTCACCTTCTCCATCTGGAACGATCTGCAGCAGCCCGCCATGCAGAAGATCGCTGACGCGTTCCACGCGGAGAACCCGAACGTCACCGTTCAGATCCAACTCACCCCGTGGGACAACTACTGGAACAAGCTGCAGACCACGGTCGCCGCCGGCAGCGGACCGGACGTCATCTGGTTCACCGGACAGTACTTCGGTCTCTATGCCTCGGAGGGCCAGCTCGCGCCGATCGAGGGCGTGGACCTCAGCAAGTTCCCGAAGGAATCCGTCTCGATGTACGAGTACGACGGCAAGCAGTACGCCGTCCCGAAGGACTTCGACACCGTGGCGCTCTGGTACAACAAGAAGCTCTTCGCCGACGCCGGCCTCCCCGTCCCGGGAAAGGGTTACACGTGGGAGCAGATGCAGAAGGACGCCAAGACCCTCACGAAGGGCGACGTCAAGGGGTTCGCGGCCTCGTCGGCGGCCCAGCAGAACTGGTACCCGGCGATCTACAGCGCCGGCGGCACGATCATCGATGACAAGGGCAACGCCGCCTACAACTCGCCCGAGGCGAAGGAAGGCGTCAGCTTTCTGAAGTCGTTCATCGACGACGGGAGCTCCCCGACGCTGCAGCAGATGACGGACACCCCGCCGTCCGATGCCTTCGGTTCCGGCAAGATCGCCATGCTCTGGACGCAGAACACCAATGCCCGAACGATGGCGATGAGCGCGGCGGCGAAGGACATCGATGTGGCCCCGGTGCCGGCCGGACCTGCGGGCAGCATCACGGTGCTGAACTCCATCGGTCTCGGCGTGAACGCCAAGAGCCAGCACCTGGAAGAGGCGCAGAAGTTCGTCGCGTTCGCGACCGGGCCGGAGGGTGCGAAGATCCAGGCCGAAGCCGGTAACGCCATCCCCTCCTATGAAGGCACGCAGGCCGAGTGGTTGAAGTCCTACCCGCAGTTCGACCTGCAGGTCTTCCTGGATGCGGCCAAGACCGCCAAGGGCTACCCGCAGTCGGTCGCGATGTCGAAGTGGGTCGATTCCGAGACCACGCAGCGCACCGCGATCTGGTCCGGTAAGGAAAGCGTCTCCGACGGCCTCGACAAGCTCAATTCCGAGGTGCAGGCAGCGATCGACGCGACGAAGAAGAAGTAGTCATGACCACCGTTTCCCGCCCCGCCGCCGTGGCCGCGTTGCCCGGCGCGCGGGGCCGGGGGGCAGCTTCCCGCGGCCGCAGGAAGTCCGCCCCCGGCCGCGGCCGCCCTCCCGGAGGGTCGAACGCGCTGTGGCCTGTGCTGTTCGTGGGGCCTCTGACACTCGGCCTGCTGATCTTCTACATCTGGCCGATCATCCGGACGCTGTACCTGTCTTTCACCGAAACGGGAGTCTTCGGCGGCTCGACCTGGGTGGGCGCCGCGAACTACGCCACCCTCTTCCAAGACCCCGAGCTTCCCCAGGCCCTCCTGAACACCGCGTTGTACACGGTGTTCTCGCTCATCGGCATTCCGCTCGCGATGATCGTGGCGTCGCTGCTGAACACCCCGAACCTGAAGTTCCGCAGCGCCTACCGGGTGCTGTTCTTCCTGCCGGTCGTGACCATGCCGGCCGCCGTCGCGCTCGTCTGGAAGATGATCTACAACGGTGACTACGGAATCCTGAATCAGTTGCTGGGCTACGTCGGGATCACCGGAACCTCGTGGCTGAACAACCCGGCCACGGCCCTGGTCGCGGTCGCTGTGGTCGGGATCTGGAGCAGTCTGGGATCGAACATCGTCATCTTCATGGCGGCGTTGCAGGGCGTCCCGCAGTCGCTGTATGAGGCGGCTGAGCTCGATGGGGCAGGACCCGTGCGGCGATTCGTCTCCGTCACGGTCCCGATGATCTCACCGAGCGTCTTCTTCATCACGGTGCTCTCCGTGATCGGTTCGCTGCAGATCTTCGACCTGGTCTACGTGATGGTGGGGCCGGACAGTTCGGCGTTGCCGTACGTGAAGACGATCGTCTTCCTCTTCTACCAGAAGGGCTTCATCCAGCATGACCAGGGTGCGGCGGCAGCGATCGCGTTCGTCCTCCTGATCATCATCCTGATCCTCACGGTCCTGCAGTTCTCGCTCCAGAAGAAGTGGGTGCACTATGAGTGACACGCGCACCGAAACGGAAGTCCTCGTGACGGCCGGAAACCAGCGAAGCGACCGTGGCAACGGCCGGCGGTCACACCGGCAGCCGATCCTGGTCCACGTGGTGCTGCTGCTCGGCGCCATCGTGATGGTGTTCCCGTTCATCTGGCAGGTGCTGTCTTCGCTGAAGAACTTCGCCGGGGCTACGGCGGTGCCACCGCAGTGGATCCCGAACCCGTTCGACTTCACGAACTTCGCCAAGGTCTTGGACTCGATGCCGTTCGCGCAGATGATGCTGAACAGCGTCATCATCACGGTCGTGACGACGATCGGCCATGTGGTGCTGTGCACCATGGCGGGCTACGCGTTCGCGCGCATGCACTTCCGCGGTCGCGGACCGCTGTTCATCCTCTTCCTGTCCGTGCTCATGGTGCCGAACCAGCTCTTCCTGCTGCCGCAGTACGAGATCGTGCAGGGGTTGGGGTGGTTGGACTCGGTGCAGGGCATCATCCTGCCGGGCCTGTTCTCCGCATTCGGGACCTTCCTCATGCGCCAGTTCTTCATGAGTCTCCCGGTCGAGCTCGAGGAGGCCGCCCGTCTGGATGGCGCCAATCAGTGGCAGATCTTCTACCGCGTCATGCTTCCGCTGGCCATTCCTGGGGTGATCGCGCTCACAGTGTTCTCGGTTCTGGGAGCATGGAACGCGATGCTCTGGCCCCTGATCGTGACGTCGACGCAGGAACGCATGCCTCTTTCGGTAGGCCTGTCTCAGATGGTGGGATTGAACTTCACGGACTTCCCGACCCTGATGGCCGGGTCGCTGATGGCGACGATTCCGATGATCCTGGTGTTCATGTTCCTGCAGAAGCAGTTCATCGCGGGCATCGCATTCACCGGAAGCAAGGGGTAGGGACATGGCGAACGACGCACCATCCAGGATCGCCTCCGGCACCGCACTCGTGGCGTGGCGCAGGGGAGCACTCTCCGTCGAAGGTGCCCGTTCGTGACCGCGGCGGCCGATCGCCCCTCGGCCAAGCGACCGACGATCCGCGCGGTGGCGGAGGCGGCGGGTGTCTCCACGGCGACCGTCTCGTACGTCCTGCGCGGATCGGACCAGCAGATCTCGGAGTCCACCGCGGACCGCGTGCGCGCCGCGGCCCGGAAGCTGGGGTACGTCGCCAATTCCGCGGCGCAGGCCATGCGGACGGGCCAGAACGGTCTCCTCGTCCTCAATGTGCGGGTGCCCAACGACCCGTGGAGCATCTCCTTGCAGGAGAGCGTCAGCCGGCGCGCGCACGCCGGCGGCCTGATCCCCCTCGTCCAGTCCTACGGCGACTGGTACGAGACGGCACTGCGCGTCCAGCCGAATCTGATGTTCGTCGACGAACCACCTCTGAGCGACGCGCCGCGGTTGGACTCCCTGGTGGCGGCCGGGCAGCGGGTGATCGTCTTCAGCGAGCGTCTGCCGGGCGGGGGGTATGGCGTGATCCGGTCCCCCGCGCTCTCCGGCGCTCGCCAGATCGTCCAGCATCTGGCCGAGTTGACCCCCGATGTGGCCTTCCTGTACCCGCGGGATCAGACCTCCCAGCAGCAGCGGCTGGACGCGTACCGCGAGGCCGTGGCAGACGGGCGCGTCCGGAGCGAGCGGGTCATCACGTACGACGGTTCCGCTTCCGGCGCCTTCCGCGCCGCGCACGAGTCTCTCGCCGCGTCCGACCGTCCGCGAGCGCTCTTCTGCAACACGGACTATGCCGCGATCGCCGCCACCCAGGCCGCCTACGCGGTGGGATTATCGGTTCCGCGGGACGTCTACGTGGCGGGGCTCGGCAACACACCGCAGGCGGCCAAGAACGATCCGTCCGTGACGAGCGCCGGTCCTCCGGACTTCTTCGAGAACATCGCGGAGATGCTCGTCACCGCCGCTCTCGATCCGGTCCCGCCGACCGCCGTGCATGAGTTCGAGTGGCGGGGCTTCCCCCCGCGCCCCCCGGCGCCTTCTGCCTTTCAAATATTCAGGCCACCGCCCCTACAGAGGGTGCACCCTCCTAGGCAGTGATGTCCATCTTAAAAGAAAACTAATCACCCTCGAACTTGGGGGGGCCGGCCACCCCCCCGCGGGGGGCCAAGACCGGCCCGCCGGGCGCGGCCCCCGGCCCCCCGGCTTTCTGGGGAACCCCGGGGGGAGCCGCGCCCCCGCCGCTCTCGATCCGGTCCCGCCGACCGCCGTGCATGAGTTCGAGTGGCGGGTCTTCCCGCGGCGCTCAACGGAGCAGGTGCCCCCGAGCTCGCCTCAGCCGTAGTGGCGGCGGTAGGCGCGCGCGGCGGCGGGGTGCAGCGGCACGGGCGCGGTGTCGATGAGATTCGAAGGCGTGAGGAACTGCACCCCGACGCTCGGCTGCGGCACGAGGGCGGCGGCGTCCTCGATGAGCCGGTCCACCAGGGCCGTCACGAAGGCGTCCGAGGCGTCCGGGCGCACCAGCAGCAGGTTCGAGACCCCGATGGCGGGTAACGACTCCATGAGGTCGTACACGCCGGCCGGGATCACGGTCGGCTGATAGACGCCCCGGTGGGCCAGGGTCAGAGCGGGCAGCGCCGCGGTGAGATCGATCAGCGTGAGACCGGTGGCCGGCTGCAGCCGTTCCATCTCCGGCAGGGCCACCCCACCGGACCAGAACACGGCGGACAGCTCGCCCGCCTCGAATCGATCGACGGCATCCGCCAGTCGCATCTCGTGGATCCGCACGCCGGTGTCGTCCAGCACCCCCGCGGCCTGCAGGAGTCGTCGCATCGTGAGCGCCGTGCCCGATCCGGTCGCCCCGATCGACACGTCACGTCCGCGGAGGGCGTCCAGCGTCGTCAACCCGCTGTCCCCACCCACGATGCACTGCAGGTAGTTCTGGTAGACCCGCCCGACCGCCACCACGTCGTCATCCGCGATCGCGTCGGCGAGGGAGATCGCCAGGTCCGCGTCGCCGTTCTGCAGCAGCCGGACGTTCTCCACGCTGCCCGCGGTCGTCATCACGTCCAATGATCCGGCCGCACCGGAGCGCACGAGAGCGGCGCCGAGCAACTCCCCGAAGCGGACGTAGGTTCCGCCGGGCTCACCGCCGGCCATCCGCAGCGACGGTGCCGGAACCGGCGTGCAACCCGTGATCGTCGACGCGGCGACGGCCGCGGTGCCGACCAGGGCGGCGCGCAACAGCGTGCGGCGAGTGATCGAGATCGTCACGAGTCCTCCGCCGGCCTGGACGCGGACGTCCCGACGATCGTGGTGCCGAACGTCCTGCTCGTGAAGGACGACATGGACGACGCCACCGCCTGCGCGATCACCACCGCCATCTGGTCCAACGCCGACCGCATCGAGGCCGTCCACCCGGCCGGCGCCTCGCTCACCCCGGACACCGCTGTCCAGACCCACCCCATCCCGCTCCACCCCGGCGCGAAGATGGCCCTGGACGAGCTGGGCTGATTCGCCGCCTGACGGGACGAAACCCCCGCGATCCCAAGGGATTGCGGGGGTTTCTCTGGCGGTGACGGTGGGATTTGAACCCACGGTAGGGGTGAACCTACACAACATTTCGAGTGTTGCACCTTCGGCCGCTCGGACACGTCACCGGGATCGAGTTTACGGTACGGCGACGGGAGCGCAAAACCGAGTCACACCTCCGGCGGCCCGGGCGCGTCCGGAGGCGTGGACAGAGCCACACGACGCGGGAGAAGAGACGTTCTGCACGCCCCTGGGTTCATAAGAACGGAGAATCTTGCCGAAATCGCCCAGGCACACATGATCTTTCCACCTGAAATGGCGGGGGACACCCCCGCGGGGTCCGCCACGATGGACATACCGCACGACGTCGTATCCACGCACGCATCCGCTCCACAAGGCTGGCCGCGCCCGTACCCGCACCGCCTCACTGGAGAGAGCACCCGCATGGCCATCCTCGATCTGCCGCGTTCTTCCGCGTCCGAGAACCCCACCGAGACCACCACCACCGAGACCGCCGGACACGCGATCGTCCGGACGCTGGAGGAGCACGGGATTCGCCGCGCCTTCGTGGTGCCGGGTGAGAGCTACCTCGAAGTGCTGGACGGACTGCACGAGTCGCAGATCGACACGATCGTGTGCCGCCACGAGGGCGGGGCGGCGTACATGGCCGAGGCCAACGGAAAGCTCGGCGAGCTGCCCGGCGTCGCGATGGTCACCCGCGGACCGGGCGCCGCGAACGCTCTCGTCGGAGTCCACACCGCGTGGCAGGACTCCACGCCGATGATCCTGTTCATCGGCCTGATCCCGCTGGATCACCGCGACCGGGAGGCGTTCCAGGAGTTCGACATCCGCGGCTGGTTCGAGGCCGGCGCGAAGCGCGTCATGGTCCTGGACACCGCCAAGCGCGCGGCCGAGACCGTCGCCGAGGCCGTCTTCGCGGCCCGATCCGGACGTCCGGGTCCCGTCGTCGTCGGCCTGCCCGAGGACGTGCTGCGCGAGGTCGTCCCGGTCGAGACGCACCCGATCATCCCGGTCGCCACCGGCGGCCTCGTCAGCGACGACGGCGAGCGCCTGCGCGCCGCGCTGCAGAACTCCGAGCGGCCGCTGTTCGTCACCGGCGGCAACGACTGGACCCCGGAGGCCTCCGCCGAGTTCACCGCATGGCTGGAGCGAAACGGCATCGCAGCCGCCGCCGAGTGGCGCACCGAGGGTGTGGTCGGCTTCGACTCCCCCAGCTACGTCGGTCCGATCGGCTACGGCCGCCCCCGTCCGACGTACGACCTCCTGGAGGAGACCGACCTGCTGATCTTCGTCGGCACGCTCCCGGGCGACGTCCTCACCGGCGGCTACATCGCCCGCCAGGGTTGGAATCGCGAGAACTTCCTGGTCAGTATGGACACGGGCATGCGCGGACGTTCCGGTGCCGTCTCGCACCAGATCGTCGCCAAGCCGGCGGCGTTCGTCCGCGGCCTCGCCGAGCTCGACCTCGAACCGCGTCCGGAATGGGCGGCGTGGACCGCGCGCATGCGCGGGCAGCAGGAGGAATTCGCCGCACTGCCGGACGCCGGCACCGAGGGTCAGGCGCGCATGAACACGCTCATGGCGACGCTCGTCCCGCAGCTGGACGATGATGCGATCGTCACCTTCGGCGCGGGCGAGCACACGAACTGGGCGCACCGCTACTTCCCGACGCGCGCGTACCCGTCCATGGTCAGCTGCGGCAACGGGTCGATGGGCTACTCGGTTCCCGCGGCCGTCACCTCAACGCTGCGCTATCCCGGCCGCCAGGTCGTCACCGTCGCCGGCGACGGGGAGTTCCTGATGAACGGTCAGGAGCTCGCCACGCTCGCGCAGTACGGGCTCGCGCCGCTGATCGTGGTGATGGACAACCAGGAGTACAGCACGATCCGCACCCACCAGGAGCGCCACCACCCCGGACGCATCTCCGGCACGCAGCTGCGCAACCCGGACTTCGCCCTCATGGCGCAGGCCTTCGGTGGCGTCGGCATCCGGGTCACGGACGACGCCGACGTCCCTGCCGCGGTCGCGCAGGCGCTGCAGGTCACCCGCGAGGAGGGCCGCTTCGCCCTCATCCACCTCATCGTCGACCAGCGCGAGCAGGCCTACTGACGCGGTCCCGACTGGGCGTCAGCGGAAGTAGACGGCCAGGGGGTAGGGACCGTCGGAGCGGACGTCCATCTCGGTGTCGAAGACGTCATGCAGCACGGACGGCGTCATGAACTCGGACGGCGTGCCGACGTGCACCACCTCACCGCCCCGCAGCGCGACGATCCGGTCGGCGTAGGCGGAGGCGAAGTTCACGTCGTGCAGGACGATGATGATCGTCTTGCCGAGCTCATCCGCCGCCCGCCGCAGCTGCTGCATCATGGCGACGGCGTGCTTGACGTCGAGGTTGTTCAGCGGCTCGTCCAGCAGCAGGTAGTCGGTGTCCTGAGCCAGCACCATCGCCACGTACGCGCGCTGGCGCTGCCCGCCGGAGAGCTCATCGAGCTGCCGGTCCGCGAGCGCCTCGAGACCGAGGAAGGACATCGCCTCCTCAACCGCCGCCCGGTCAGCGGGCGTCAGGCGCCCCTGCGAGTACGGGAACCGGCCGAAGCCGACCAGCTCGCGGACGGTGAGCCGCGTGATGAAGTGGTTCTCCTGCCGCAGGATCGACACCGTGCGAGCGAGGTCGCGACTGGGCGTCTTCGCGACATCGAGACCGCCGACGGTCGTGGACCCGGTCGTGGCATCGGCCAGGCGTCCGGCGATCGTCAGCAGCGTGGACTTGCCGGCACCGTTCGGTCCGACGAGGGCCGTGATGCCGCCGGCCGGAATCTCCAGGTTCACCGGGCCGAGCACCCGGTGTCCGTCGTACGTCTTGGTGACGTCGGTGAACGAGATCACAGCGTTCCCTTTCGGAGCAGGATGATGACGAACGCCAGTCCGCCGACGAATTCGATGATGACGGTGACGAGCCCCGCCGCGGAGAACACGTTGCGCAGCACGAAGTAGGCGGACAGCAGCGTGGCGATGCCGAGCAGCACCGCGAACGGCAGCACGCGGCGGTGCTCGGCCGACCCGCACAGCTGATACGACAGGGTCGCGACGATGAAGCCGAAGAACGTCATCGGACCGACCAGCGTGGTGGAGATCGAGATGAGCATCGCGACGAGGACGAACAGCGCCATCACCTCGCGCTTGTACGACAGCCCGAGGTTCGTCGCCGTATCGCGGCCGAGCGCGAGCACGTCCAGGCGGTGACGCCGGAAGAACACCACCACGGCCACGATGACGATGATCGCGCCAGCCCACGGCAGGTACTCGGCGTTGGAGTTCGCGATGCTGCCGAACAAGCGGGCGGAGAGGATGTCGAACTCCCCCGGGTCCAGCATCCGCTGCATGAACGTGGACAGCGTGCCGAAGCCGACGCCGAGAACGAGGCCGATCAGCAGCGTGATGTGCAGGTTGCCGCGCTTCCCGCCGAACAACCAGCCGTACAGCCCGGTCGCGAAGACGACCATCAGCGCGCTCTGCGCGAGCACCTTCGGGACGCCGTCCGTTGCGGTCAGCGACTGCGCACCGAAGAAGAACACCATGCTCGTCTGGATCACGACGTAGAGCGCGTCGAAGCCCATGATCGACGGCGTCAGGATGCGGTTTCCGGTCGCGGTGTGGAACAGCACGACGGCGATGGCCTGTGCTGTGGCGACGAGAGTGATGGTCACCACGGTGATGGCGCGCCGATTGACCAGCAACCAGAACGCGTTCGAGCCGGGTTCGGACGCGATCCCCCAGGTCAGCACGAGAACGGCGGCCACCACGGCGATCGCCGCGACGATGCCGAGACGCGCCGCGTACGGCAGACCGCGACGCGTGGGCGTGGCGACGGGGGCGGCGGTCAGGGTATCAACCACGAGCACGCATCCTCAGCAGCATGGTGATGAACACGGCGGCACCGATCACGCCGAGGATCATGGAGACGGGCACCTCGAACGGGAACCGGATGACTCGCCCGACGATGTCGCAGACGAGGATCAGCGCGGTTCCGGTGACGCACACCCACGGGATGTTCGAGCGCAGATTGTCACCGCGGATCATGGAGACGAGGTTCGGCACGACGAGGCCGAGGAACGGCAGCGCACCCACCACGACGGTGGTGACACCGGTGGCGACCGCGACCAGCGCGGTGCCGAAGAACACCACGCGCTCGTAGTTCATGCCGACGGAGGTGGCGATGTCCTTGCCGAGGCCGGCGACCGTGAAACGGTCCGCGACGATCCACGCGAGGACCACGATGATCGCGATCACCCAGAGCGTCTCGTAGCGTCCGCGCATCACCATGGAGAACGAGCCCATGAACCACGTCCCGAGCATCTGCAGCATGCTCGTGGACACCGCCAGGAACGTGGAGAACGCCGAGACGACGGCCCCGAGCATCATCCCGATCAGCGGCACGACGAGCGAGGAGCGCAGGCGAATGCGTCGCAGGACCGTGAGGAAGATCATGGTGCCGACGAAGGCCGCGATCGAGGCGGCGACCATCTTCACCGAGGTCGTCGCAGTCGGGATCAGCAGGGTGACGGCGAGGAGACCGAGACCGGCCCACTCGGTGGTTCCGGTGGTGGTCGGCTCGACGAAGCGGTTCTGGGTCAGCAGCTGCATGATCATGCCGCTGACGCACATCGCGCAGGCGGCGAGGACCAGGGCGAGCGTGCGCGGCACGCGGGTGATCCAGAACATCTCGGCACCGAAGTCATCGGAGCCGAGGTCGTAGGCGCCCACGGAGAGCGAGAGCGCCATGAGCCCGAGAACGCCGATGAGCGCCAGGGCAAGAAGCAGCCCGGACGACACACGCCGGCGCACGGGGGCGGACGGAAGGAGAGTCTGAGTCATGAACGGAGCGCCGGCCGGACCCGATGCGGGTCCGGCCGGTCAGAGGTCACTTGGCGGCTGCGAACGCGTCGGCGAGGCTCTGGTACAGCTCGGTGTACGCCTGGATGCCCTCGGTCAGGTAGAAGTTCGAGTTCAGGTAGATGATCTGGTTCTTCTTCACCGCCGGGACGTTCTTCAGCGCCTCGTTGGCGGCGACGATGTCGGCGGCCGGGACGTACTCGGCGGTGTCCGAGGCGACGGCACCGTCGCGGTCCAGGACGATCAGCCACTCCGGGTTCGCGGCGGCGATGGCCTCGACACCGATCTCGTCACCCTTGTGGTCGGCGGACTCGCCCTCGATCTCGCGGTCGATGCCCGGGACCAGCTTCAGCTCCGTGTACAGGGAGCCGATGCCACGGCCCTCGCCGGGAGCGGAGAAGCCGAGCTTGCCGCCGGACGCGATCAGGCCGATGACGGTCGACTCGCCGTCGTAGTTCTTCTTGGCGGCGGCGATCGCGTCATCCAGAGCGCTGTTCAGCGCGGCGGCGTCGTCCTCGCGGGCGAAGATCTGTCCGAGGGCCGTCGTCTGACGCTTGAGCTCGGCCGAGATGGCCTCACCGTCGCGCGGGTCCAGCTCGATGACCGGGTCGGCGAGCGTCTTGATCTCGTCGTAGTGGGAGGCGAAGCGGTAACCGCCGATGACGAGGTCCGGCTCGGCCTCGACGATCTTCTCCAGGTCGGGCTCGCGGTGGCTGCCGACGTTCAGCACGGCCTCGTCGTCGATGTACTTCGGCCACACCTTGCCCATGACGGGCTTCGGGGCGGCGACCAGCGTGACGTCCCAGTCGTTCAGCGTCTGCAGTGCCGTGTTGTCCAGCGCGACGACACGCTCCGGGTTCACCGGAACGGTCACCTCGCCGTGGTTGTCCGTGAAGGTCACCTCGGTGGCGGCGGGGGCGTCGGTCGTGGCCGCGGCGTCGGGCTCGGCGTTCGCGGAGCCGGCGCAACCGGTGGCGAGGAGAGCCAGGGCGGTGAGGGCCGCTCCGGCCACGAGCGGACGGCGGATGGAAGGTCGTGCGGACACGGTGGCTCCTGTCGTCAGGGGGAGGTCGGGAAAAGCGGGGAGGTCCCGCTCTTCCAACCTAGGTAAGCCTTACCTAAGAAGCAAATCCACCTCGCGCGGCGTCACGTCGCAACCCCAGCCGTGCTTCCGCCCCGAGCACGACGGCGGGGATCACGCTCGGCACGCCGGAGGAGCCGCAGGGCGACACGGCGTGTCCGGTGCGCGCCCCGCCGCTGTGCCCGACGACGTCACCAGGCGGCGGAGACCTCGGCGTGGATGCGGAGCAGCGGCTCGGTCGCGTCCTGAGGCGAACGACCGCAGCCGCACTCCGTCGCGACGCCGAACACGTCGGCGTGCGCAAGCGCGGCGGCGATCCGGCGACGCGCTCCCTCGGCTCCGTCCTCGCGGTGCACCAGGCCGAGGTAGAGCTCCGTCTGGGCACCAAGCTCAAGCATGTCCAACGGCGCGAAGTACGCGTCATCGTCGCGCTCGATCGGCACCGGGAGGTGCAGGAACGTCAGCGGACGACGCGCACCGGACTGCAATGCGTTCGCCATCCGCACCAGGTTGCCGGTGTCCGCCGGCTCCACGAAGTGCTTCTCCGCGACGTCGCCGTAGCAGAGGTGAACGCCGACTTCGACGTCGTCCGGGACGGCGTCGACCAGACGCGATACCCGCGCGGCGAGCTCCGGCAGCGGATCGCCATCCCACCACGCGACCATCGGCTGGCCCCAGATCTCGGCGCCCTCGATGATGCCCATCTCGGGTGCCACATCCCACTGGATCGCCAGGTCGGCGTGCGGGACAGCAGCGAGGATGCGCTCCAACTCCTCGCCCAGCGCCGCCGTGTACACCGGGTCGATCGCGGCCCGATCTGCCAGGGGGAAGAAGGAGTTGACCACGGCGAGAGGCGTCGGCAGGGCGACGAGGAAGCGGACACCGGCCGGGACCGCGCCCTCCTCACGCAGGCGCGTGAACACGCCGTACGACGCGATCGCGGCGTCCGCGTAGCCGAGCGACGGCAGCACGATGGAGGCGGCGTCGACACCGTCCGCGAGGCGCAGGGGACGCGCGTCGATCCCGGCCGGGAACGGCACCGGCTCGTCACCGACGCGCTCGATGCCCTCCGCCTGCCCGAGGATGTCCGGCTGGAACATGATCCAGTGGAATCGCTTGCCGACCTCGCCGTCCGGAACGCGACGCAATCGTCCGTCGAGCACGGACAGAGCCGTGCGCATCGTGGTCTCGGCGTCCGGGTAATTGACGCTGCCGACGAGGTGGGCGCCCTGGGGCTCGGTCATGACGATCCTCTCCGCCCGCCGGGATGTACGGGACACCTCCATGATCCCACCCGGCCTAGGGTGGAGTCGTGATCGATGGTCTGGAACTCCCCACCGAACTGGCTGCCGCGTCCGGGACTCTCACGCTCCGGCGAGCCACGGACGATGATCTCGATGAGCTGATGCGGTTGCTCTCGGACGACCCCATCAGCGCCGGCCGTGGGGACCGGGCACGGCCCGAGGACCGTGAGGCCTACGCCAACGGACTGCGCGATGTGACGACCACCCCGGGCAACGACCTCTTCGTGGCCGTGGACGATTCCGGCGTGATCGGCACGTTCCAGCTGACCGTCCTGCCGGGCATGGCCCGACGCGGCGCGCGGCGAATGCAAGTGGAGGCCGTCCGGGTCGCCTCCGCCCGCCGTTCGAGCGGCGCCGGAACGGCGATGATGCGCTGGGTGTCCGATGTCGCCGCGCCCGCGAGCGGATGCGCGCTGATCCAGCTCACCTCGGACAGCGCTCGCGAGGACGCGCATCGGTTCTACGATCGGCTCGGGTACGTCGCATCGCACGTCGGCTTCAAGCTGTCCCTCCCCCGCGCGCGCTGACGACGGCGGTGTCGGCGCTCGCGCCTAGGCTTGACCCATGCCCACCAAGCGTCCCGTCTCCGCCGGCTACCGGTGCACCGAGTGCGGCTGGACCGCTCTGAAGTGGGTGGGTCGCTGCGGCGAATGCCAGCAATGGGGCACGGTGGTCGAGGTGACCGAGCAGACCGGGATCGCCCGACCGCAGGTGGCCCCCGTCGCACCGCGTGACGAGCGCGCGGCGCGTCCGATCACCCACGTCGACACCCGGGAGTCCCCGCGTCGGTCCACGGGGGTGGCCGAGTTCGATCGCGTCCTCGGGGGCGGACTCGTCCCCGGCGCCGTGATCCTGCTCTCCGGCGAGCCGGGCGTGGGTAAATCGACGCTGCTGCTGGAGGTCGCCGCACAATCGGCGCGCAGCGGCGGCCGGGTCCTGTACGCCAGTGGCGAGGAGTCCACGTCCCAAGTGCGGCTGCGCGCGGAGCGCACCGGTGCCCTGCACGACGAGCTCTACCTCGCCAGTGAGACCGACCTCGGCACGATCCTCGGTCACGTCGATCAGGTGAAGCCGGACCTGCTGATCGTCGACTCCGTGCAGACGGTGTCCTCCGCGCTGTCCGAGGGCGCCGCCGGACTCCCGGGACAGGTGCGTGAGGTCGCCGCAACGCTCGTGCGGCTCGCCAAGGACCGCAACCTGCCGGTGATCCTGGTCGGTCACGTGACCAAGGACGGTCAGGTCGCCGGACCTCGCCTGCTCGAGCACCTCGTCGACGTGGTGTGCCAATTCGAGGGTGACCGGCAGACCACCCTGCGCTTCGTTCGGGCGCTGAAGAATCGCTTCGGCCCCACGGATGAGACGGGCTGCTTCGAGATGCACGGCGACGGCATCGTCGAGGTTCCGGACCCGTCTGCGCTGTTCCTCTCCGGCGGCGAGCCGCAGCCGGGCACCTGCATCATGATCGCGCTCGAGGGTCGCCGCGCGATGCCGGTGGAGGTCCAGGCTCTGGCCGTGAAGACCACCGCCCCCAACCCCCGCCGCATCGTGCACGGTGTGGACGCGGCCCGGGTGGCCATGGTGCTCGCGGTCCTGGAGAAGCACGTCGGGCTTCGCATGAGCGAGCATGACGTCTACGTGTCCACCCTCGGCGGCGTCAGCGTCACCGAACCCGCGGCGGACCTCGCGATCGCCGTCGCCGTCGCGGGCTCGGTCATGAACTGGGCTCCGGGCGCGGTCACCGCCGCCATGGGCGAGCTCAGCCTCGCCGGCGAAGTGCGAGCGGTGACGCAGGCGGACCGCCGGCGCAACGAAGCGCGTCGCCTCGGCTACCGTCACGTCGTCGACGACGGGAGCAAGAAGATCACCGACGCGATCACCGAGATCCGCGCGCGCGTGACCCCGCGCCGCGACGAGGAACCGCCGGCCTTCTGACCGGGTCAGCCGGCGAGCGGTGCCATGAAGAACGTCCGGCCGTGGTCGCAGTCCGCGGGGATGTACGTGACCGGACCGGTCAGTCCGTTGTCGACGTAGGAGCCCGTGAGGGTGATCGGGTCGCCGTCGCCGTAGTGCTCGTCGCCGAAGGTGATCGCGCTGCCGTCCCACGCCACCTGACTGACCGGGAAGACCGGCAGCACCCGCGCCCCGTCCTCGAGTGTCACTACGACGCACCCGCCGGTCGTGGTCAGCGTGCCCTCGAGCGTGTCCTCGCCACCCTCGGAGGGAGTCGGGTAGAACGCTACGGGTCCGTCCGTGGGCACCAGCTGATCGGTGTCCGAGCCGTCCACCATCGAGCAGCCACCGAGCGCACCCGCCAGGAGCACGACGGCGAGGGACGCCGCCGCCCGCCGCGGACTCACAGCTCCAACGCCTTGATCAGCTCGGCCGGGGAGGCCTGCATCGGATGGGGGCCCGCGATGTCGAAGAACACCGTGGTGATCGTGTCCCGGTGAGAGATCAGGAAGTCCCGCAGCCAGAGCGGAGAGAACACCCCGACCGCCGGCGGGAGATTCGTCGGCTTGTTCTTCGCGTCGCTGAACAGCAGCAGCGCGACGTCCCCGGTGCTGCCGTCCCGGTACGTCCAGACCTCGCCGCCGTCGAGGGGATCGTCCTTCGCGCCGGGCTTGAGCAGGGGCACCACGGTGTTGCCGTTGCGCAGCGCCAGCGCGAGCGCGGCCATGTCCTGCTTCTCCAGCGCGAGCGCCAACGCCTCCGACCGGAAGTCCTTCGCGACCATCTTCTTGCGTCCACCCGCCATGTCTCCAGCGTACCGAGCGCGCATCCCCCGGGTGAACGAGGGCGGGCCCTCTCGGACGGCCCAGTGGGGGCTGGGTGGTTCGAGAGGGCCCTCATGCTCGCCACCGCGCCGGGAGCCGCGCCGTGCTGGGGACTGACGGCTCTATGCGGCGGACACCGTGGGGACGGCCCGGATCGGCGGGAGCTGCACTCAGCATAACCGCACGATGCACATCAGAACACGCGTGGAGGGAATGGGCCGCAGGAAGCAGTAGTCCGTCGTCGATCGGCCTCAGTAGAGCATGAAGGAGGCGTTCGCGGCGGAGCTGATTCCGGCGATCTCGACCGACAGGTTGTACGTCGCGCCGCCGCCCGGAGCGACCGGACGGTCCTTGGCGTCGCAGGTGTCCGGCGAGGAGCGCGTGCGATCCCACACCAGCGGTGCCTGACTGGTGACGCTCTGCGCGGCGGTCAGGGTGACGATCTGGTTCGTGGGGTTCTTCTGGCAGTCGGTGGATCGCCACCACACGTCACTGCCGCTGGTGATCGTGAACACCTGCTGAGCGGTGCCCACATCCAGCGTGCAATCGACGGCGGACGTGTTGGTCAGGGAGATCGACAGCTGCGGCTTCTGCCCGGCCGAGTAGGTCTCCTTGTCCGTGCGTGCCTCCACGGTGATGGCGTCCGGATCGCACGCGGTGATCTCCGGGGTACCGCTGGGTGCCGCGGTCGCCACGGGCGATGAGGTCGGCGCCACGGTGGGCCCCTCCCCCGGCAGTGGAGTGATCACGGCGTTCTCCGACGGCCCCGTCGACGGGGTCACGGGAGCGGCGCCGGGGTCTCCGATCGTCCGCCAGGGCTGCCAGATCGCGACGGCGATGCCGGCCCCGATCACGAGCAGCGCGATCAGGACGACCGCGAGCCGACGCCGACGGTAGACGGCGGCCGAGTGGCGGCGACGACGGGGTGCGGTGGACATCTCCCCCAGGCTACGACGCGCGGCGTCGCGCCGGGCGAGGGCGCACCGGAGGAGCCGTCACGGGAGGGCGATCAGTCGACCGCGAGCCGCTTCAGCATGCGCGTATTGCCCAGCGTGTTCGGCTTGACGTGCGCGAGGTCGAGGAACTCGGCGACACCGGCGTCCGGGCTGCGCAACAGTTGCGCGTAGACCTCGTCGCTGACCACGCGCTTCTCCCCGATCGGCTCGAAGCCGTGGCGCGCGAAGAACTCGACCTCGAACGTGAGACAGAACAGGCGCCGCAGTCCCAGATCGACCGCACGACCCTCGAGCGCGGCGACGATGCGTCCGCCGATCCCGTGTCGCAACCAGTCCGCACGGATCAACAGCGTGCGGATCTCGCCGAGGCCCTTCCACATCACATGCAGGGCACCGCAGCCGATGACCTCCCCGTCCGCCTCGGCGACGACGAACTCCTGGACGGCCTCGTAGAGGTACACGAGTTCCTTGCCGAGCAGGATGCGCTGTCCGACGAGGGGCTCGAGGAGCCCGTGGATGGCACGCACGTCGGAGGTGCGCGCGGGGCGGATGGCGATCTCGGGCACGACACCAGCGTATTGCGCGCAGTCGCCCCCGTCCGCTCGCCGCCCGGTGTTCCGCCGGGAATGACGAAGGCCCCGCCACAGGGCGGGGCCTTCGTCGGATGCGGTGTCAGTCACCGAGGAGCATGTCCGGGGTGGACGCGATCTCCGGCGTCGTGTTCGCGCCGATCGCGACCTTCTCGCCACGCGGCTTCGCGTCGAACGTGAACTTGCCGCCGTCGATGTCCACCTTCACGTGGTCGCCGGGGTTCAGCTCACCGTGCAGGATGGCCTCGGACAGCTGGTCCTCGACCTCGCGCTGCATCGCACGACGCAGCGGACGTGCACCGAGCGTCGGGTCGAAGCCGAGGTCGATGAGGCGGTCCTTCGCGGCGTCGGAGAGCTCGACGGTCATGTCCCGGTCCAGCAGGCGGTCGCTGAGGCGCTTCGTGAACAGGTCCACGATCTGGCGCAGCTCTTCCTTGTTCAGCTGCGGGAAGACGATGATGTCGTCCACGCGGTTCAGGAACTCGGGCTTGAAGTGGCGCTTCAGCTCCTCATCGACCTTGCCCTTCATCCGCTCGTAGGTGGTCTGGCTGTTGCCCTCCACCTGGAAGCCGACGGGGCCACCGGCGATCGCCGACGAACCGAGGTTCGTCGTCATGATGATCACGGTGTTCTTGAAGTCGATGACGCGTCCCTGACCGTCGGTCAGACGACCCTCCTCGAGGATCTGCAGCAGCGAGTTGAAGATGTCCGGGTGGGCCTTCTCGATCTCGTCGAACAGGACGACGGAGAACGGCTTGCGACGGACCTTCTCGGTGAGCTGGCCGCCCTCCTCGAAGCCGACGAACCCGGGAGGGGCACCGAACAGGCGCGAGACGGTGTGCTTCTCACCGAACTCGCTCATGTCGAGCGAGATCAGCGCGGCCTCGTCGTCGAACAGGAACTCCGCGAGCGCCTTGGCGAGCTCGGTCTTACCGACACCGGTGGGGCCGGCGAAGATGAACGAACCGGACGGACGCTTCGGGTCCTTCAGGCCGGCGCGCTGGCGGCGGATCGTGCGGGACAGGGCCGCGATGGCCTCGTCCTGACCGATGACACGCTGGTGCAGGGCCTTCTCCATGAAGACGAGTCGGCTCGACTCCTCCTCGGTGAGCTTGAACACCGGGATGCCGGTGGCCTGCGCCAGAACCTCGGCGATCAGACCCTCGTCGACGACGGCGTGCGTGGCGACGTCACCCGAGCGCCACTGCTTCTCCAGGCGCAGACGCTCGGCGAGCAGGGACTTCTCCTCGTCACGCAGCGACGCGGCCTTCTCGAAGTCCTGGTCCTCGGACGCCTTCTCCTTGTCCTCGCGGACCTTGGCGATCTTCTCGTCGAACTCGCGCAGCTCCGGCGGGGACGACAGGATCGACAGGCGCAGGCGGGCGCCGGCCTCATCGATCAGGTCGATGGCCTTGTCCGGCAGGAAGCGGTCGCTGACGTAGCGGTCGGCGAGGTTCGCGGCGGCGACGATGGCGCCGTCCGTGATCTGCACCTTGTGGTGCGCCTCGTACCGGTCGCGCAGACCCTTGAGGATGTTGATGGCGTGCGGCAGCGACGGCTCGGCGACCTGGATCGGCTGGAAGCGGCGCTCGAGCGCGGCGTCCTTCTCGAAGTGCTTGCGGTACTCGTCCAGCGTCGTGGCACCGATGGTCTGCAGCTCACCGCGGGCGAGCAGCGGCTTCAGGATCGACGCGGCGTCGATGGCGCCCTCGGCGGCGCCGGCACCCACGAGCGTGTGGATCTCGTCGATGAAGACGATGATGTCGCCGCGCGTGCGGATCTCCTTGGTGACCTTCTTCAGGCGCTCCTCGAAGTCACCGCGGTAGCGGGAACCGGCGATGAGCGAACCGAGGTCGAGCGAGTAGACCTGCTTGTCCTTCAGCGTCTCCGGGACCTCGCCCTTGACGATCGCCTGCGCGAGGCCCTCGACGACGGCGGTCTTGCCGACGCCGGGCTCACCGATCAGGACCGGGTTGTTCTTGGAGCGACGGGAGAGGATCTGCATGACCCGCTCGATCTCCTTCTCGCGCCCGATCACCGGGTCGAGCTTGTTCTCTCGCGCGGCCTGCGTGAGGTTGCGGCCGAACTGGTCCAGCACCGCCGAACCGCCCTGCGGTGCTTGCGCGTTCTCCTGCGCGGCACCGGACACCCCGACGGGCTCCTTGCCCTGGTAGCCGGACAGCAGCTGAATGACCTGCTGGCGCACCTTGTTCAGGTCCGCGCCGAGCTTGACGAGCACCTGGGCGGCGACGCCCTCGCCCTCGCGGATGAGGCCGAGCAGGATGTGCTCGGTACCGATGTAGTTGTGGCCGAGCTGCAGCGCCTCGCGCAGGGACAGCTCCAGCACCTTCTTCGCACGCGGCGTGAAGGGGATGTGTCCGGTGGGCTGCTGCTGACCCTGGCCGATGATGTCCTGAACCTGCTCGCGGACGGCGTCCAGCGAGATGCCCAGCGACTCCAGCGCCTTGGCTGCGACGCCCTCACCCTCGTGGATGAGGCCGAGCAGAATGTGCTCCGTGCCGATGTAGTTGTGGTTGAGCATCTTCGCCTCTTCTTGGGCGAGCACAACCACGCGACGGGCTCGGTCGGTGAATCTCTCGAACATCGTTCACTCCTCGGGGCGCGAGGGAATGCGCCTTACGTCGAGGGTAACCAGGCCTGCGGGCCCGAACGGCGGTGTTCGCCGTCGGCATACGGATCCAGCCTGCCGCGACCCCCTTGACAACGAAAAACGATATGCATATCGTTTTTCGATAACAACGATCTTCGATATGGTTCGGGATCGGAAGGGGATCGAGATGGACATCATGCTGATCGTGCTGATCGCAGCGGTGCTGCTGACCTTCGTGATCGCGATCGCCGTGATCCTGCGTCGGGCCCGGCCCGCCGCGGAACTCGGGCTCACGCCGGGCGACCGCGTCGGCGCGGTGCTGACGGGGGCCGGCGCGGTCGCCGTGGCCGCGGGCGCGCTGGTGACCAGCGTCGTCGCCGTGATCGGCTGGTCCCCCTCGCGGAACCTCGTGGTCCCGGACGTGCCGCTCCAGACCACGCACGCCGTCGAGGGGATCACGGGCACGGGCGTGACCGCCGCGATGACGGAGACCGTGAACCTGGCCCTCACCGAGGCTCCCGCCCACATCGGCACGCTGCTGCTGCTGGCCGGACTGATGACGCCGGTCGCCACGATCGCCCTCGCCGGCGTGACCGCCTGGCTCGCCATCGGTCTCCTGCAGGGTCAGCCGTTCGGTCGCCGGTTCGTGATCGCGCTGACCGTGTCGGCGGCGACGCTCGTGCTGACCTCCGGCGTGCAGACGTTCGCGAACGCGATCGCGCGCGGCGATGCGGCGTCCTTCGCGGACCCGCAATTCACCACCTTCCAACCGCTGGTCATTCCGCTGGATCTCGCGCCCTGGGGCGTGGCGTTCCTCCTCGGCCTGATCGCCGTCGCGTTCTCGATGGCCGGACGCATGCAGAAAGACGTCGCCGGGCTCGTCTGAGTCTGCCGAACACGGAGTCACGATGAACACAACCGAGAAATCCCAGCAGCTGGACCTGACCGCGACCCTCGTGGTCGGCCCGGCCGCCGCCCTCATCGCCCTCCTGGTCGCCGGATTCCGCTTCGCCGCGGCGTTCACCGCGGACGGGGTACGCGTCGCCGTCCCGCTGACGAACGCGCGAGCCGACACCACGCTGGCGGGCGGCGAGGTCGTCGTCGGATCTCCGGACGTTCTGACGCTGACGGTCCCTGACCTGAACCCGACCTCGTCGATCGCGCTGGGCGTGTCCATCGCGCTCACCGCGGCGACCTGGATCGCGGTCTCCCTGCTGATGGTCGTGCTCGCGCGCGAGCTGTTCGCCGGACGCCCCTTCAGCCGCCGCGCCACGCGCGCCGTGGTCAGCGCGTCCTGGATCACCTTCGCCGCCACGTGCGTGATCATGTTGGCTGACCGGTTCGCGCAGAACGGGGCCCTGGCCGCCGTCGCCCCGGAAGCCACGCTGGACACCGGTTATTCGTCGCTGCTGCCGTACGTCCTGGGCTGGGCGTTCGCGTTCTGCCTCGGCCTGCTCGGCCTCGCGTTCACGCGCGGAGCCCGACTGCAGAAGGACACGGAAGGACTGATCTGATGAACACCGCAGACTCCACCGCCGAGCGCGCCGACCGGCGCGACATCATCACCACGCTGATCACCTGCGGAGCCGTCGCGATCGGCGTCGTGATCGCGACCGTCAACCGCTTCTTCGCCCTGTTCGACGCCTCCGGACTCACCATGGAAGTGCAGGTGCCGCTGCAGGACGGGAACGTCGCGGGAGAGTCCGGCGATGTCCCGGTCGGCGTCTGGCATGCGTTCGTGACGGTCCCGGATCCCTCCGTGAAGCTCGTCGTCTTCGCGGTGCTGGCCGTGCTCGCCGGAACCATCGGCTGGCTCTCGGCTCTCGGATGTGTGACCGTGCTGGCGTTGGACTTCAGCCGCGGTCGGGTCTTCGGGTCGCGCTCCGTCCGGATGCTGTCACTGCTGACCACGTCCATCGCCGTCGGAGTGATCGCCAGCTACGTCCTGACCGTGTTCGCCACGAACGTGCTGCGAACCGAGGCCGGGATCGGTGCGGTGAACATGTCCCTACCGCCGGAGTACTGGCTCGGCATCGTCGCGGCGGTGCTCGCCGGCGTGCTGGCCGTCGCGTTCCGTCGCGGCGCGAAGCTGCAGAAGGACACGGAGGGTCTGGTGTGACTCCCCCGAACGAGGACGGACCCACCGGGGTCCACTGTCGCCTCGACGAACTGCTCGCGCAACGCGGGATGACCCTCACCGCGCTCAGCGAGATGGTCGGGGTCAGCGTGGTGAACCTGTCCGTGCTGAAGAACGACCGCGCCAAGGCGATCCGCTACTCGACGCTCTCCGCGATCTGTCGTGCCCTGGACTGCGAGATCGGCGACCTCCTGGTCCGTGCGGACTGAGCGGGGAATGAACCGGCGGCGACGGTGTTGGATGAAGACATGACTGACGCCACTGCGACCGAGCCCACCACCGACAGCAAGCGCCTGAAGGTCGACGTCTGGCTCGACGTCGCGTGCCCGTTCTGCCTCCTGGGTGACAAGCGCCTGGAGAACGTCCGCAAGGAGCTGCCCTTCGGCGACGACATCGACGTGGTCTACCACTCGTACCAGCTCGACCCGTCCGCTCCGGAGCACGCCGAGCCGGGATCGCAGGAGGCCATGCTCCTCGCCCGCGGCTACGACCCGGCCCAGCTGGAAGCGTCGCACCGCAACCTCAGCGAGCAGGCCGTGGCCGAGGGCTTCCGCTTCGACTTCGACGCCGTCGCCCCGTCGAACACCTACACCGCGCACCGCTTCATCCAGGCCGCCGCGTCCGAGCGCGTGCAGCAGCAGGTGCTGGACGCCATCTTCGCGGCCTACTTCACCGACGGCGTCGATGTCGGTGACACGGCGGCCCTCGTCGAGCTCGCCGTCGGTGCCGGCCTCAGCCGTGAGCTCGCCGAGCGCGTCGCCGCGGATGAGCGCACGTTCGACACCGAGGTGCGCCAGGACATCGCTCAGGCCGCGGCCTACGGCATCCAGGGAGTGCCCTTCTTCGTCCTCGACGGTCGGTACGGCGTCTCCGGCGCGCAGCCGTCCGACGCTTTCCGCCAGGCACTGACCCAGGTTCACACGGAGCTCAACGCGTGACGACCGCGCTCTCGGTCCTGGACCTGGTGCCGGTGCGCACCGGGCAGACGAGTGCACAGGCGGTCAGCGCTTCCCTGGCGCTGACCGAACTCGCCGACCAGCTCGGCTATCGGCGGTACTGGTTCGCCGAGCACCACAACATGCCGGCCGTGGCATCCACGTCCCCCGCGGTGCTGATCGCTGCGGCGGCGAGCCGGACGCAGCGCATCCGCGTCGGTTCCGGCGGCGTCATGCTCCCGAACCACGCCGCGCTCATCGTGGCGGAGCAGTTCGCGGCGCTCGAGGCTATGGCCCCCGGACGCGTCGATCTCGGCCTCGGCCGGGCACCGGGCAGCGACCCGGTCATCACCCAGTTGCTGCGGCATAGCGGCACCACCGGGGATGTCGAACGCTTCCCCGAGCACGTGCGCGACATCATCGCGATGCTCGGCGCGGAAGGTGCCACGGTCCGCTTCACGAGCGGCGGCGAATACGCGGTGCGCGCCACCCCGGTGGCAGCCGACCGCCCTGAGGTGTGGTTGCTCGGTTCCAGCGACTACTCCGCGCAGCTCGCGGCGTCATTCGGCCTGCCGTACGTCTTCGCGAACCACTTCTCCGGCCAGGGCCTGGAACGGGCGCTCGAGCTGTACCGCACCCAGTTCCACCCGTCCGAGTTCGCCGACGCCCCACGGACCTTCGTCACCGCGAACGCGATCGTCGCCCCGACCGCCGCCGAGGCGGAGGAGCGCGCGCTGCCGCAACTGCGGATGTTCGCCAAGATGCGCACCGGCAAGCCGCTCGGCCCGCTGGAGAGCGTGGAAGACGCCCTGGCCGCGCAGGCGGCCGAGGCGGACCCGATGGCCGCGGAGTTCATCGCGTCCGCACGTTCGCGCTGGTTCGTCGGCGAGCCCGCCACGGTCCGGGCGGACTTGGACGCCTTCGCCGCCGCACACGGTGTGGACGAGATCATGATCTCCCCCGTCGCCGGTGCCTACGCCGCCGAGGACCCCACCACGTCGCCGGGACGAACGCAGACGCTGAGCCTCCTGACCCCCTGATCGCGAGACACCCAGGCACGTCCGAAACTCCCCGCATCGCGCGGTGTCTCGGACGTGCCTGGGTGTTTCGCGGAGAAGGTCAGCCCTTGACGGCGCCGCCCATGCCGGCGGAGCGGAGGAAGACGGACTGGAACGCCAGGAACATCGCGATCGGGATGAGCGTGGCGATCGCCAGGGCGGCCAGGAACACATCCAGCTCGGTCTGCGACTGCACGGCGGGCAGGCGGACCGACAGCGGCTGCACGGCCGGGTCCGGCAGCACCAGCATCGGCCAGAGGTAGTCCTTCCACGCCGCGATGATCGCGAAGATGCTGACCACGCCGAGGATGGGCTTGGACATCGGCAGAACGATCGACCAGAACAACCGGAACGGCCCCGCGCCGTCGGTCTTCGCGGCCTCGAACACCTCGCGCGGCAGCGAGTCGAAGAAGCGCTTCACCAGCAGGATGTTGAACGCGTTCGCGGCCATCGGCAGCCACACCGCGAGGTAGTTGTTCAGCAGCGAGTGCCCGATCAACGGCGGATGCACGATCGTCAGGTACAGCGGCACGAGCAGCACGACGCCGGGGATGAACAGGGTCGCCAGGACCAGGCCGTTCAGGATCGGCGCGTACTTCGGCTTCAGCACGCTCAGGCCGAAGCCGGCGGTCGTGGCGATGAACAGCTGGAAGAACCACGCGCCCAGCGCGATCAGGATCGTGTTGAAGAAGTAGTGCGAGATGCCGATGTCGTTCCACGCCGTGGACAGGTTCTCCCAGTCCACCCCGTTCGGGAACAGCGCGAACGGCTGCGACAGGGTGTCCTGCGTCGGCGTTATCGCCGCCTTCGCGAGCCACAGGATCGGACCGAGCCCGGCGATGATCAGGGTGATCAGCAGGAAGACGTGGGTCAGGCTCATTCCGAGCCGGACGGAGGGCTTGCGCCGATCGGCGGCGGAGACGATGGTGCGGTCGTCGGCCTCGACGGGCTTGCGACGCCGACGGGTCGGGACGGTGTCCGCGCTCATCACTGGCTCCATCGGTTCGTGAGTTTGAAATACAGCCAGCTCAGGACGCCGAGGGCGATCGCCAGGATCACCGACACCGCGGTCGCCTCCCCGTACGCGCCACCGAGACTGTTCGTGAAGGCCTTGTTGTAGATGTAGAGCAGGATCGTCGTCGTCGACCCCGCGGGTCCACCCTTGGTGAACAGGAACGGTTCCAGGAACACCTGCGCGGTGGCGATCACCTGCAGGATCAGCATGATGAAGAGGATCCCGCGCAACTGCGGGAGGGTGACGTGCCAGATCTTGCGCCAGATGGACGCGCCGTCCACCTCGGCCGCGTCATAGAGCTCCGGCGGAACCCCGAGTAGAGCCGCCAGGTAGATGATGATCGATCCGCCGGCGCCGGCCCACGTCGCCTCCAGGACGAGCGAGGGCATCGCCTGGATCGCGTCCTGGATCCAGGGTTGCGGGGGGATGCCGACCCAGCCCAGCACGGTGTTGAACACGCCGTTCGCGTCCGCCGAGTAGAAGAACTTCCACAGCAGCACCGCGACCACCGGCGGGATCACGACCGGGAGATACGCGAGGGCCGAGTACAGCCCCTTCATCCGGCGCACCTCGCTCATCAGCACCGCCATCAGCAGCGGGATGGGGAAGCCGAAGATCAGGGCGAGCAGCGCGAAGTACAGCGTGTTCAGGACCGCCGCGCCCAGGGCCGGGTCGGTGAGGACCTTGGCGTAGTTGTCCAGCCCCACCCACTGCGCGGTGATGAGGTTGGTCTTCTGCAGACTCATCACGACCGACTGCACGATCGGCGACCAGCTGAACACCGCGAACACGATGATCATCGGCAGCAGGAAGAGCAGGTTCCACAGTCCCCCGCCGCGATACCAGGTCAGCGGGGTGCGACGTGGCCGGCGCCGGGTGGGCGATGCGGTCGGCCGCGGGAGCGTGTCGGTCATGGTTCGTTTCTTTCCGAGGGGAACGATCGGGGCCGCCGGGACACAGGCGACCCCGACCGGGTCTCACTGGTCCAGGAGCGCCTGGGCGTCGGTCTGCGCCTGCTTCAGCAGGGCCGGGATGTCGGCGTCCTTCTTGGTCAGGACGGTCTGCACCACGTTGTCCAGCAGCGCGTAGACCTCCTGCGTCTTGGCCTTCGGCTCGCCGACCGGGGTCTGCTCCCAGATCGTGTCGATGAACGGCGCCATCTGGTCGCGCGGCACGTTGATGTACTGCTCGATCCAGGTCAGCGACTCCTCGTACTGCTCACGGGAGAGCACCGGCAGCAGCGGCGTGCCGACAGCCTGGCCGGACTCGTTCAGCGTCTTCGCGTCGGCGACGGCGGCGTCCTTGTCCATGAGCTTCTGCATGTAGTACCAGTCGATCCACTCGACGGCCGCGTCCGCGACCTCCTTCGAGGCGGTCGGGCTGATCACGGCGACGTCGCCGCCGCCGAGGGTGCCGGGGTCCTTGCCCTCCGTCGGCACGACGCCGAGGCCGTACGTCTCCGGCTTCATGCCGAAGTCGCGCACCAGCGCGGTGTAGACGTCCGATCCGGACACGTACATGCCGACGTTTCCGGCGGCGAACTCCTGGTTGATCGAGCCCCAGTCCAGGTCGAACTTGGAGCCGAACGAGTTGTCCTCCCAGCGCACGTCGTGCAGGAACTGCAGCGCGGCCGCGGTGGCGTCGTTGTCCACGGTCGAGGTGGCGCCGCCGTCCTCGTTGTCGGTCTGCGTCCGGCCGCCGCGTGCGACGGTCGCCGCGGTCAGCTGCCAGCCACCGGTGTTGCCGGCGGCCATCTCCGCGAAGCCGGCCTTACCGGTCTTCTCGGTGATCTGCTTGGCGAACTTCCGGACCTCGTCCCACGTGGTCGGCGGCGTGTTCGGGTCGAGGCCCGCGGCGGTGAACAGGTCGCGGTTGTAGTGCAGACCCATCGCGTAGGCCTGGCGCGGGAAGCCGTACAGCTTGCCGTCCGACCCGGTCACGCCGTCCAGGATCACCGGGTTGAACTTGTCCGCGTACCCGAGCTTCTTGATGGCGTCGGTGACGTCGGTGAGCTGACCGTTCTCGAGCAGCGTCTTGGTGTCCGTGAACGGGACGGTGAACACGTCCGGCAGGCTGCCGCCGGCGAGCTGCACGGCGAAGGTCGGACCCTTCCACTCGTACTCGACACCGATGATGTCGATGTTCTTGTGCTCGCTCTCGAACTGCTTCTCCTGCTCGGCGAACGCCTTGTAGGCGGCCTCGTCCGCACCGGGCGGGAACGTGGCCACGCGCAGCTCGATCTTTCCGTCCGCATTCGTGGTGGACCCGCCACCAGACGTGCATCCGGCGAGCATGCCCGCCGTGGCGATCGTCGCCGCAGTGGCAAGCAGGACCTTGCGTGATGACTTCATCGTCTTTCCTTTCGTGGTGACGGCGCGAGTGCGCGTGCCGTCAACCTGCTGTGGGTGCGTCGGCGGACGCGGTTTCGAGTCGGAGCCACGCGGAGGTTCCGCCGGGCAGCGACTCCCCCTCCAGCGCAGCGCTGGAGAGAAGGACACGGGTGTGCGGGGGGAGATCGATCGGCCGGGTGCCGACGTTGACGACACAGGCGAGATCGTCCCCGCGTCGGAAGGCGAGCACGTCGTCACCGAGCCCGTCGATCCAGGCGAAGTCCGGACCGTGCAGCTCGGGCAGCTCCCGGCGCAGCGCGAGCGTGCGGCGGTAGAGCGAGAGCGTCGAGTCCGGGTCCGACGCCTGCGTCTCGGCGGTGCGGGCGGACCATGCCGCCGGCTGCGGCAGCCAGCTCGCGACGCCCTCCGGGCTGAAACCGAACGGCGCGTGATCGCCGGACCACGGCAGCGGCACGCGACACCCGTCACGCCCGGGGTCCACACCCTCGGAGCGGAAGTGCATCGGGTCTTCGATCAGTTCGAGCGGCAGGTCCTCGACCTCCGGCAGGCCGAGCTCGTCGCCCTGGTAGATGTACAGACTGCCGGGCAGTGCCGCCACCAGGAGAGAGGCCGCGCGGGCTCGACGCAGGCCGAGCTCGAGGTCCGTCGGTGTGCCGAAGCGCTTGTCCAGGAACGCGAAGCCGCTCTTCTCCCGGCCATAACGGGTGACAGGACGCGTGACGTCGTGGTTGGAGAGCACCCATGTGGAGGGCGCCCCGACCGGTGCGTGCGCGTTGAGCGTCATGTCGATCGAGGCACGCAGCTCGTCGGCCTGCCAGGGACGGGCGAGGAAGTCGAAGTTGAACGCCGTGTGCATCTCGTCCGGGCGGAGGTACGCGGTGAAGCGGTCGATGTCCTCCAGCCACAGCTCGCCGACCAGGATGCGCGTGTCCGGGTACTCGTCCGCGATCGACCGCCAGGAACGATAGACGTCGTGCAGCTCGTCGCGATCCTGGGTGGGATGCTCTCCGGCGCCGGGGTTCTCCGGCACCTCGGGCAGCGCCGGGTCCTTGATCACGAGGGCGGCGGAGTCGATCCGAACACCGGCGACGCCGCGGTCGAACCAGAAGCGCAGCACGTCGTCGTGCTCGGCGCGGACGTCCGGATGGTTCCAGTTCCAGTCCGGCTGCTCCGGCGTGAACAGGTGCAGGTACCACTCCCCCGGGGTTCCGTCCGGGTTCGTCGTGCGGGTCCAGGTCTCACCCTGGAAGCTGGACACCCAGTGCGTCGGGATCTCGTCGCCGTTCTCGCCTGCTCCGGGATGGAACCAGAACCGCTCCCGTTCCGGGGACCCGGGTGCGGCGGCGAGCGCCGCCTGGAACCAGGGGTGTGCCTCGCTGATGTGATTCGGGACGATGTCGATGATCGTCCGGATCCCGAGGGCCGCGGCCTCCGCGATCACGGCCTCCGCATCCGCGAGCGTGCCGAAGCGGGGATCGATGCCGCGGTAGTCGGCGACGTCATAGCCGCCGTCGGCCAGCGGCGAGGGATACCAGGGGTTGAACCACAGCGCATCCACGCCGAGGTCGGCGAGGTAGGGCAGGCGCGCGCGGACTCCGGCGAGATCGCCCGTGCCGTCGCCGTTTCCGTCCGCGAAGCTGCGCACGTACACCTGGTAGATGACCGCTGAGCGCCACCAGTCCGTGTCGTCCGGGTGGAAGAGGGCGGCGGCGTCCATGGTGCTCCAGTTCGTGCTGGAGCGGGTCGACGCTCCTCACCAGAGAACGTAATTCAGTTCGTTCGAATCTGCAAGATAGAAACGATCCTTTGCAAAAACGTAACTTTGCAGCGAAGGGCAGGTCGGAGTCCGGCTGATCTCCGGTCGGCCGCTCAGGCCACCGGGGCCGTGGAGGATCGCAGCACGAGCTCGGGCTCGAACAGCAGCTCCCCCTCGGAGTCGGCCGTGCCGTTGATCTGGGCGAGCATCAGGTCCACCGCCGCGCGTCCCATCGCATCGATCGGCTGGCGGACCGTCGTCAACGGCGGTTCGGTGCAGCTCATCAGCGCGGAATCATCGAAGCCGATGACCGAGACATCCTCCGGGACGCGTCGACCGGCGCGCCGAACGGCCCGGATCGCTCCGAGTGCGAGCGGGTCGCTCGCGCAGACGATCGCGGTCGCTCCGCTCTCGATCAGTCGTGCGGCGCCGGCTTGACCGGATTCCAGGGCGTACAGGCCGCGCACGACGAGCGCGGGATCCAGCGGCGCACCCAGCGCGGCGAGCGCACGCTCCGCGGCCGCGAGCTTGCGCCCGGACGGAACGTGATCGGTCGGGCCGAGCACGAGACCGATCCGCCGGTGCCCGAGGTGGTACAGGTGGGTCACCGCCTGTTCCGCAGCCGCGGCGTCATCGGTCGCGACGGTGATCAGCCCGAGTCCCGGTACGGACGCACTGACCAGCACCGCGGGCAGGTGCACGCGCTGCAACCGCGCGTAGTGATCGTGCGCCGCCTCGCCCTGCGTGTAGTTGCCGCCGAGGAAGATCACTCCGGACACCTGCTGCGCCAGCAGCAGGTCGACGTACTCCGCCTCCGTCACGCCACCGGCATTCTGCGTGCACAGCACCGGGGTGTAGCCACTCTGGGCGAGAGCCCCGCCGACCACCTCGGCCAGAGCCGGAAAGATCGGGTTCGTCAGCTCGGGCAGGACCAACCCGACCAGCCGCGCGCGCTCGCCGCGCAACTTGCTCGGCCGCTCGTACCCGAGCACGTCCAGCGCCGTGAGCACGGCCTGCCTCGTCGCCTCGGAGACGCCCGGTTTGTCATTGAGCACGCGGGAAACAGTCGCTTCACTGACGCCGACCTTGCGTGCGACCTCGACCAACCTCTTCGCCATGCGGACAATCCTACGCAAGAGCTTGCGCGATTGTGCAAGCTCTTGCGCAGGATGTCGACGTCTCGCGAGTGACGCTTCGGGTGCGGCACTCGCGATCGCGGGGGCGACCTTCAGGAGGGCGGGGAGGAGTGACGCTTCGGGTGCGGCACTCGCGATCGCGGGGGCGACCTTCAGGAGGGCGGGGAGGGAGGGGGCGGGTGCCCATCGGGCACCCGCCATGCGATCTCGCGGATCGCGGTCTCCCCGCGTCCGCGGAGCGGCCGTGCGTTCGTCGGGGGATGACGTCGGCATCGAGGAGACGGTATCTGCGCGGCGTGGGGCACGCGCACAGTCAGACGATCTTCGGGGGGATCGATCGCCGGACCAGTTGTTTCGAAGGCCGGGGAGACCCTCTTGACCTCGAGTCAACACCCCGATGAGGGGATCCGCCGGCCGGGTGGGTGAAACTACCCGACCGGACTACCCGGAACGGCCGTGACTCAGTCGCGCGTGGAGCGGTGCCCGAACGGGAGGGCGGCCGCCTCGTCCCGTGACGCGACCCCCAACCGGCGCAGGATGTTCGCGACGTGGAACTTCACCGTGTTCGGGGAGATGAACATCCGGTTGGCGATCTGCGCGTTCGTCAGTCCCTGCTGGACGTGCCGCAGCACCTGCCGCTCCCGGTCAGTCAGTTCCACGATCGGCGTGGTCGCGACCAGCGGAGTGTGCTCCGGCAGCGACTCGAGCAGGCGATCACGACGCGCGCCGATGGCGAGCGCGCGCAGCGTCTCGATGTCCTCATCCGGCAGCAGGAGAGCCCAGGCGGCGACACCGGTCGCCTCTCGCACGGAGGCGAATTCGTCCAGTGCCTCAAGGGCCGCCGTCTCGTTCCCGGTGCGCGCGTATGCGGCGGCACGGACGGTGATGTCGACGGTGCGGTGGCGTTCGCCGGATGGTTCCACGGTCGTCTCATCCAGCGCTCCCGCGGCATCCCGGTCGCCCTGCAGCAGCCGCGAGTACCCGACCATCGACGCGCGGAGCCCCGGATCGGTCGCCAACGCCGGCGCCTCGAGCAGGTCCGAGACGGACACGCCGGCCGCGGCCGAAGCCGCCGTCCGGATACAGGCTCGCCACGTGCGCTCGGCGTCATCCGCGGTGGGAAGGTCCTGCTCCAGACCCTTCAACCACTCGACCGCCGCGGACGCACGCCCTGCGGCGATCAACGCGAGCGCGTGCACGGTTCCCAGGGGGCCGAGCAACCAGGGCGCCGGAACCGTCGCGACAGCGCGACGGGTGATCTGCAGCGCCCCATCCGGATCGAAGTCGTCCAGGGCGCTCCACGCACGTGCGGTCTCGACGAGACCCCACCACGGGTCATGGGCCGGGACCGCGTCATCGACGTAGGAGGTGGACAGGACGCCACGTGTCGACGGCGCGATCCAGGATCGCCGACCGGCGATGACGCCGACGATGGTCAGCCCCCAGTCCGCCTGCATCAGGGCGGGATCGCGCGGGTCGACCGTCCGGGTGCGCACCCAGCGCCACAGCGCGGCGGCCGGTTCGGTCTGTTCCACCATGAGCAGCGCGAAGGCCAGATCACAGGCGGCGGCGACGAGCTCCGCGTCATCGGCGCGCCCGACGGTCGGTTCGATGTCGAGCACGAGCTCCGCACCGCGGCGGGCCACGCGGCTCGCGGTCGCGGAATCGCCCGCGTACAGATGGCACAGTGCGGCGAAGGACAGGTTGCGGGCACGCTCGTCGACGTTCGCCGCACGCGCGGCGGCCGCGGTGCCGGCGGCGGTGCGCAGAGCGGCGGTCAGACCCTCCACGCTGCCTGCGGACTGCAACCGCGCGACGGCCAGAACGAGCAGGACGCCCGGACGCTCCGGAACCGCGAAGGGTGCGCCGCCGATGACCGGGGCCGCGGCGAGCGCCGCGTGGAGCTGGTCGCCGCGCATCACGATCTCCGCGAGCGCAGTGGCGCGAACCGTGTTCTCGGCGGCCTCGTGCTGACCGGTCTGCAGAGCGGCCGTGAACGTCGCGGTGAACGAGGCCAGCGCGCGATCACGATCGATCAGCTGCTGGGCCCAGCCTTCTCCCCGACGGCGTTCCACGCTTTCACCTTATGGGATCGCGCGGTCGCCACGAGTCATGTGTCGGGCGCTCCGGAGATGAGATCGCGGAGCCAGTCGCGCGCTTCGACGAAGACCTCGTCCGAATAGTGGTCGGAGTAGCGGATGATCGTGCGGTCCGCGCGGGGATACGAGCCCAGGTAGACGATGCGCGGGCTGAATCGGCGCAGCCCCATCAGCGCGTCCGCCATCCGTTCGTCGTGCACGTGGCCGTCCGCGTCGATGAAGAACCGGTACCGCCCGAGCTCGTCGCCGATCGGACGGGACTGGATCAGGCTCAGGTTGATCCCGCGCGTGGAGAACTGCTCGAGCATCTCCAGCAGGCTGCCGGGGCGGTCGTCCGGGAGTTCGATGATGACCGTGGTCTTGTCCGCGCCGGTGGCCGGCGCGGGAACGGTCGTGCGGGCGACCAGGACGAAGCGGGTGACGGCGTTGGCGTTGTCACCGATGTCGGCGGCCAGCACGTCCACGTCGTAGTGGTCGGTGATGCCGGGCGGGGCGATGGCCGCATCCACCGGCAGGGACCCGTCGAGCATGCCGATCGCGCTGGCGACGTTGCTCGCGGCCGGCACGTGGGCGTGCGTGGGAATGTTCTCGCGCAGCCACCGCGTCGACTGCCCGTACGCGACGGGATGGGCGGCGATCAGGCGGACATCGCTGAGCGCGGTGCCGCGCGGCGCGACGAGCACGAACGTGACGGGGACGAGGTACTCCCCGAGAATCCGCAGTCCGGGCACGGTCGCCAGTGCGTCCTGCGTGGCGGACACGCCGCCGTCCACGGAGTTCTCGATCGCGATCATCGCGGCGTCGCTGCGCCCCTCCACGACATCCGCGAGCGCCTCCGGGACGTTGTGCACCGGACGCCAGATCTGACCGCGCGCCTCCGGGACCTGCGCCAGCGCCGCCTCCGTGAACGTCCCGGCCGGGCCCAGGTAGCTGTACGTGCGGCGATCGGCGCCGAGGGGAAGCGACATTCCGCCAGCCTAGTTGCCGCGCGCGAGCCCCTTGTCCGCGATCTGCGAAAAGGATGTGCGTCCCGGGCCCCGGCGGGGCAGACTGAGGTCATGACTCGTGCCGGACAGCCCGCTGAAGCCGCAGACCTCGTCGACGTCGACGTTCTCATCGAGGCGTACTACGACCGCAAGCCCGATCCGGCCGTTCCGGGCCAGCGCGTGGCGTTCGGCACCAGCGGCCACCGCGGCTCGTCGCTGAACACGAGCTTCAATGAGAATCACATCCTCGCCACCACGCAGGCGATCGTCGACTACCGCCGGGCGCAGGGCATCACCGGTCCGCTGTTCCTCGGCCGCGACACGCATGGCCTGTCCCTGCCGGCCGAGCGCACCGCCCTGGAGGTCCTGGTCGCGAACGGCATCGACGTGCGCACCGATTCCCGTGACTCCTGGGTCCCGACGCCGGCGCTCAGCCACGCCATCCTGACCTACAACAAGGGCCGGGCCGCGGATGATGCGGGACGCTCGGACGGCATCGTCGTCACGCCGTCGCACAATCCGCCCACCGACGGCGGCTTCAAGTACAACCCCCCGCACGGTGGTCCGGCCGACACGGACGCCACCGGGTGGATCGCGCAGCGCGCGAACGAGCTGATCGCGGCGAACCTCGAGGGCGTCACCCGCGTGCGCTACGCGGACATCGACCGGCGCGCCCTGCAGACGTACGACTTCCGCGATGCGTACGTCCGGGATCTGCCGACGATCATCGACATCGACGCGATCCGCACCGCGGGCGTGCGGATCGGTGCCGACCCGCTCGGCGGCGCATCCGTGGAGTACTGGGCCCTGATCGGCGAGATGCACGACATCGACGTCACGGTGGTCAACCCGGACGTGGACCCGACCTGGCGCTTCATGACGCTGGACTGGGACGAGAAGATCCGCATGGATCCGTCCTCGCCCTCCGCGATGGCCGCGCTCGTGGCCCGTCGCGATGAGTTCGACGTGCTGACCGGCAACGACGCGGACGCGGACCGGCACGGCATCGTGACGCCGGACGCCGGGCTGATGAACCCGAACCACTACCTCGCCGTGGCGATCGCCTACCTCTACTCGCACCGCCCCGGTTGGAGCACGGACGCCGCGGTCGGCAAGACGCTCGTCTCATCGATGATGATCGATCGCGTCGCCGAGTCCCTGGGGCGGCGGCTGCTGGAGGTTCCGGTCGGCTTCAAGTGGTTCGTGCCCGGACTGCTGGACGGCTCGGTGGCGTTCGGCGGCGAGGAGTCCGCCGGAGCGTCCTTCCTCCGGCACGACGGTTCGGTGTGGACCACGGACAAGGACGGCATCCTGCTGGCTCTGCTCGCGGCCGAGATCATCGCCGTGCTGAAGCGCTCCCCCTCGCAGCTGTACGCCGACATCGAGGCGCAGTTCGGTGCGTCCTCGTACCAGCGCGTGGACGCGAAGGCGACGCCGGAGCAGAAGGCCGCGCTGTCGAAGCTGTCGCCGGACGCGGTCACGGCCACGGAACTCGCCGGCGAGCCGATCACCGCGAAGCTCTCGCACGCGCCCGGCAACGGTGCCCCGATCGGCGGCCTGAAGGTGCAGACCGAGCACGCGTGGTTCGCCGCACGGCCGTCCGGAACCGAGGACGTCTACAAGCTCTACGCCGAGTCCCTGTTGGGCCCGGACCACCTCGCCCGCGTGCAGGATGAGGCGCGCGCGGTCATCGACGCTGCCCTCGGCGAGTGAGCGCGCCCGATCTCGCGTTCACCGAGTACGACACCCGCGTGGCGGCGTACGCGGTGATCGTCGATGAGCGCGGCATGCTGCTGAGCTGGTGGAACGGCGGTGCCACGCCGGAGCGGGCATCGTGGACACTGCCCGGGGGCGGCGTCGACTTCGCTGAGCAGATCGAGGACGCCGTCATCCGCGAGGTCCGCGAGGAGACCGGCTACGACGCCGAACTGACCGGCTTCCTGTTCACCCACTCCTGGTGGGACCGGAACGAACGGAACCGCCCGTTCAAGGCCGTGCGCATCGTGTACTCCGCCCGGATCACCGGTGGGACGCTCGGCACGCTGGAGGTGGGTGGGTCCACGGACCGGGCCGCGTGGCTTCCGCTGGCGGAACTGGACGAGCTCACGCCGCAGGTCCGGCTGCTCACCCTCGCCCTGGACGCGTGGCGCGCCGCCCAGGACTGACGCTCAGTGGCGGGCGAGCGTCCGCGCGAGCTGCGCCCCGGCGTCGGCGAGGAACATCTCCGGCAGCGTCATCGCAGCCTGAGCTGACCCGGCGACCTCGGTGAGCGAGATCGCCGCAGCGAATGCCGAGGTGTCCGCATCCGGCGCGATCCGTCCGGCCACGAGGGCGACCGGGACGCCGCGCTCGGCGGCGAAGCGCGCGACCTCGACGGGCACCTTGCCGGCGGTCGAGGAGGCGTCGTAGGAGCCCTCGCCCGTGACCACGAGGTCGGCATCAGCGAGCACGTCCGCCAGCCCGATCAGGTCGGCGATCGCCGCCGCACCGGGACGGATCACCGCGCCCCAGGCCTGCAGCGCGAACCCGGTCCCGCCCGCCGCACCCGCTCCCGCGGCAGCGGCGTCCGCCGCGGGCACGGCCGCGTTCAGGAGTTCGGACCAGTGCGTCAACGTCCGCTCCAGGCGCTCGATCTGGCCCGGATCGGCGCCCTTCTGCGGTGCGAACACGGCGGCGGAGCCGGTCTGGCCGAGCAGGGGGTTGGTGACGTCGGTCAGCACCGTGACGCCGCCCGGCGGAAGGGGACGCAGACCCGTCAGGTCCACCGTCATGGCGCGCGCCAGGTCATCGGCGGTCGCGGACAGGGCGACGCCGTCGGCATCGAGGATCCGCGCGCCGAGGGCGCGGAGGACACCGGCGCCCCCGTCCGTGGATGCGCTGGAGCCGATGCCCAGCACGAGGCGCGTGACGCCGGAATCCAGTGCGGCCGCGATGGCCTGCCCGAACCCGTCGGTGGTCGCGGTCATCGGGCGGCGGTCCGCCCCCAGCAGTTCGATGCCGCAGCACAGACCGAGCTCCACCACGGCCGTGCCGTCGCCGAGGTCGACCCAACCCGCGTCGACCGGTTCCCCGTGGGGTCCCGTCACCGACACGTCCTCGAACTCGGCGTCCGCGACCGCGGCGAGGAACGCTGCGATCGTCCCCTCGCCGCCATCGGCCATCGGCATGAGCACGACATCGTCCTCGGGCCGCTCATTCAGCCAGCCCGCGGCGAGCGCGCCGGCGACATCGTGCGCGGCGGCGGTCCCCTTCAGGCTGTCCGGGGCGACGACGATCTGCATGGTTGCTCCGATTCCGGGCGCTGTGGCCGGTCACGCGCCCGCTCCGAGACTACGTCGTCGCGGGCGCGTGACCGCCGCCGCGGCGGGGTCAGATCCCCTGCGCGAGCCGGTGGTAGGCCTGGTTCCAGCGCACCTGCTTCTGGAACTCCCCGAGCACCGTGGACTCGTCGATGACGAGGAGCTCGACCTCCGCCATCTCCGCGAAATCGCGGAACGCCTCGATCCCGACGGCGGTGGACATCACCGTGTGGTGCGCGCCACCGGCGATCAGCCACGCCGCGGCGCTGGTGTGGAAGTCCGGCGCCGGCTTCCACACGGCGCGACCGACCGGAAGCTTCGGCAGGGCCGCACGGGGTTCGACGTTCTCGACGACGTTCGCGGTGAGGCGGAACCGATCGCGCATGTCGGTCAGCGCGACCACGACGGCCGGTCCGGGGTCCGCCGTGAACACGAGGCGGACCGGGTCCGCCTTGCCGCCGATCCCGAGCGGGTGGACTTCCAGCGTCGGCTTCGTCGAGGTCAGCGACGGCGAGACCTCGAGCATGTGCGCACCCAGGATCAGCTCCTCGCCCGGGGTCATGTCGTAGGTGTAGTCCTCCATGAGGCTCGCGCCGCCGGGCAGGCCGGCCCCCATCACGTTGGCGACGCGGACCAGGACGGCGGTCTTCCAATCGCCCTCCGCCCCGAACCCGTAGCCCTCCGCCATCAGTCGCTGGACGGCGAGACCCGGCAGCTGGGTGAGCTCGCCGAGGTCCTCGAACGAGGTCGTGAAGGCGCCGAAGCCACCCTCCTCGAGGAAGGAGCGCAGACCGATCTCGATCGCGGCGCCGTCCCGCAGGGACGCGTGGCGCTCGCCGCCCTTGCGCAACTCCGGGGCGACGTCGTAAAGCTCCTCGTATTCGGCCACGAGCGCGTCCACGGCGTCGTCGGAGGCTGCGGCGACCGCCGCGGCGAGGTCGTTGACGCCCCAGGTGTTCACCTGCACTCCGAACCGCAGCTCGGCCTCGGTCTTGTCCCCCTCCGTCACGGCGACGTAACGCATGTTGTCGCCGAAGCGCGCGAGCTTGAGGTCACGAACGGCCGCGAGGCCGGCCGCGGCGCGCTGCCACGTGCCGAGCTCGGAGCGGACGCGCGGGTCCGAGACGTGACCGACGATCGTCTTGCGCGGCACCCCGAGGCGCGTCTGGATGTAGCCGAACTCCCGGTCGCCGTGCGCGGCCTGGTTCAGGTTCATGAAGTCGAAGTCGATCTCCGCCCAGGGCAGTTCGACGTTCGCCTGCGTGTGCAGGTGAGCGAGCGGCTTGCGCAGCGCGTCCAGCCCGGTGATCCACATCTTGGCCGGGCTGAACGTGTGCATCCACGCGATCACACCGATCACGGAATCGTCGGCATTGGCCTCGAGCATCGTGCGCTTGATCGAGGCGGTGTCGGTCAGGACCGGCTTCCACACGATGCGCACCGGCACGTCGGCGGACGCGTTCAGTTCCGCGGCGATCGCACCGGACTGTTCCGCCACCTGAGCCAGAGTTTCCGGGCCGTAGAGGTGCTGGCTGCCGGTGAGGAACCAGACCTCGTAGCCGTCGAGGGAGGTGGTGAGCTGGGGCATGTCCGTCCTTAGAGAGAATCGATCGCGGCGGCCTCGACGGCCAGTCCCGCGCGGTAGCGGTCGAGGTAGGTCGCGAATCCGGCGACGTCGGCCGGATCGGGAGTGAGGGTGGTCAGGGACGCGGACGCGAAGACCACGTCGTCCAGGTAGGCGGCGAGGGAACGCTGGTCCGCGCGCGCCGCGAAGGACGCCAGCACGGCCATCCCCCAGGCCCCGCCCTCGGCGGCGAGATCTCCCACGGCGACCGGGGCGTCCAGGGCGGCGGCCAGGAAACGCTGCGCGACGCCGGCGGTGCGGAACAGGCCGCCGTGCGCGAACATCCGATCCAGTTCCACGCCCTCGCGCGCGAGGACGCGCATGCCGATCGCCAGGGCGCCGAACACGCCGTACACCTGTGCGCGCATGACGTTGGCCAGCGAGAGCGAGCTGTCCGCGGTGCGCACGAAGAGCGGACGACCCTCGGTCAGCCCGAGGATGTGCTCGCCGGCCAGGTGGTTGTACGCCAGCAGCCCGCCGGCGTCGGCTTCTCCGGCGAGCGCCTCGGACAGCAGCGCGGCGAACGCCTCGTCCTCGCCGACCGGATGACCGGACACCTCGGCGAACCGCCGGAAGAGTCCGACCCAGGCCGCCAGTTCGCTGGCGCCGTTGTTGCAGTGCACCATCGCCACGGCGTCGCCGACCGGAGTGGTGACCAGATCGATCTCCCGGTGCAGGTCGCCCAGGGCCTTCTCCAGCACGACCATCGCGAAGATGCTCGTGCCGGCCGAGACGTTGCCGGTGCGCGGCGCGACCGAGTTGGTCGCGACCATGCCGGTCCCGGCGTCCCCCTCCGGCGGACACATCGGCACGCCGGGGCGAAGCTCTCCGGTCGCATCGAGTCGTGCGGCACCTGCCGCGGTGAGCGTTCCGGCTGCTGCGCCCGCCGTCCGAACCTCGGGCAGCAGGCGGGCGACCGGCCCCGCCAGGCGCCCCACCACCGACGCGTCGTACGCGGCGAGCATGCGCCGGTCGTACTCCCCCGCCTCGATCGGGAACATCCCGGAGGCATCGCCCACCCCGAGCACGCGCTCGCCGGTCAGCTGCCAGTGCACGTAGCCGGCCAGCGTGGTGATGAAGTCGAGTCGCTCGACGTGCGGTTCGGCGTCGAGGATCGCCTGGTGCAGGTGCGCGATCGACCAGCGCAACGGAATGTTGACGCCGAACAGCCTGGTGAGCTCCTCGGCCGCGACGCCGGTGCTGGTGTTGCGCCAGGTCCGGAACGGCACCAGCTGTTCGCCGGCGGCGTCGAAGGCGAGGTAACCGTGCATCATCGCCGAGACACCCAGAGCGGCGTACGTGTCCGGACGCACCCCGTGGCGTTGCTCCGCATCGGACACCAGGGCCGCGTACGCCGCCCGGATGCCGTCCCAGACCTCGTCCAGCCCGTAGGTCCAGACGCCGTCCTCCAGGCGGTTCTCCCACGCGAACGTCCCCGTGGCCAGGACGTCCGTGGCCTCCTCGCCGATCAGGCAGGCCTTGATCCGCGTCGATCCCAGTTCGATGCCGAGGCTCGCTCGCCCGTCACGGAGCTGCCGTGCGGCCTCCGTCGTTCCCGCCGCGCTCATCGGCGGGTGTCCGAGTTCTGTCCGTAGACGTTCTGGTAGCGGTCGTACAGGCTGTCGATCGCCTCCTGCGGGATCGGGATGAGCTCCCCCGCCTCCCGCGCGTGGTGCACCGTGCGCGCGACGTCCTCGACCATGACCGCGGCCTTGACGGCGTCCTTGGCGTCGGCACCGATCGTGAACGGTCCGTGATTCTGCATCAGGACGGCGCGGGAACGGTGGCCGGTGAGCGTGTCCACGATGCCGCGACCGATCGAGTCATCTCCGATGATCGCGAACGGGCCGACCGGAATCGGGCCGCCGAACTCGTCCGCCATCGCGGTGATCACGCACGGGATCTCCTCGCCGCGGGCCGCCCAGGCCACCGCGAAGGTGGAGTGGGTGTGCACCACGCCGCCGACCTCGGGCATGTGCCGGTAGACGTAGGCGTGCGCGGCGGTGTCGCTGGAGGGGGAACGGTCGCTGCCCGGAGTTCCGGGGACGACCACGCCGTCGAGATCGCAGAGGATCATGTTCTCCGGCGTGAGGTCGTCGTAGGAGACGCCGGAGGGCTTGATGACGAACAGATCGGTGCCGGGAACTCGGCCGGAGACATTGCCGCCGGTCCAGACGACGAGGCCATAGCGCACGAGCTCCTGATGCAGCCGCGCGACCTCCGCCCGGACGGCGCGCACCGCATCATCGAACTCGGACGGGGGAACGGGTGCTTCTTCGCTCACGGAGACCTCGCGTGCCGGGGTGACGGATCCGGTCACTGTGACCGGTCACAGAAGTCTACACAGCGGGCAGGCCCCGGGGAAGGGCGGTCAGCGCGGGCGAGCGACGGACCGGCGCTCGACGAGCGTCGGCACGACCGGCTCGTCCATGACCGGAACCCCCGGTTCGCCGACGAGAGCCCGCACGGCGCGTTCGGCGAGCTCATCGAAGTCCTGGCGAACGGTCGTCAGCGGCGGCCAGTAGTAGGCGGCGTCCGGGATGTCGTCGAAACCGACGATGCTGATGTCCTCCGGAACCGCGACGCCGAGCTCGCGCAGACCGCCGATGAGGCCGAGCGCCATCTGGTCGTTCGCCGCGAAGACGGCTGTCACACCGGCATCCGCGATCCCCGCAGCGGCCGCGTGCCCGGAGGCCGCGGACCAGTCCCCCGGCACCGTCGGCCCCGGAGTGAGACCGCGAGCGGCGAGCTCCGCCGCGAATCCCTCCGCACGCGACTCCGCCTCCAGCCAGTCGGCGGGGCCGGCCAGGTGAGCGATGCGGGTGTGCCCGACCTCCGCGAGCGCAGCCACCGCGAGACGCGCCCCGGCGACCTGATCCACCGACAGCCCCGGCGCGCCCTGGCGGGACGAGTGCAGCGTCACCACGGGCACAGTGACCGTGACATCGCCGAGCGTGGTGAGCGTGCGCGCGTGCGGCGCGAGAGCGACGATGCCCTCCACGTTCTGAGCCAGCAGGTGATCGATTCCGGCACGGACGGATGCGGCGTCCCCGGCGTCGCTGAACGCCGCGATGACCCAGTACCCCGCCGCACGCGCCGACGACTCAATCGCGGCGATGCTGCGCGCCGGCCCCTGCTGCTCGGCGTTGGAGGCGAGCACCCCCAGGGTTCGCGAACGTCGCGTTCCGAGTGCCCGGGCGGCGTAGTTGACGCGATACCCCAGGTCCGCCATGGCGGCGAGCACCCGGGCACGGGTCTCCTCCGCGACCTCCGGATGGTCGTTGAGCACGCGCGACACGGTCTGTCGTGACACTCCCGCCCGCGTCGCGACCTCGCGCACACCCACGGGCCGGGCGCGGGGGCTGGGGCTCGTGCTCACGCCGTCGAGTGTAGGGCGTGATCGGACGCGGCACTCACCGTCGGGTGCTCGCTCGCGCCAGAAGGTGCACGGGCAGAACGACGTGGCGGGCAGGACCGGCAGGCTCCTCAGCCGCGAGGATTGCGGTGGCCACGCGCGCCAAGCCACGGAAGTCCTGAGCGACGGTGGTCAGCGCGGGCCAGAATCGTGCCGCGTCCGCGGTGCCGTCGAATCCGGCGACCATCACCTCCTCCGGGATCGCGCGACCGGCCTCGTGCAGGGCGGACATCACGCCGAGCGCGGTCTGGTCGTTCGCGCAGAACACCGCACGGACGTCGGAGCTCCCGGCCAGCAGTCCCCCGAGGGCGGCGCCGGACTCGGCGGTCCAGTCGCCCCGCAGCAGCGCCGGCGGCTCCAGCTCAGCCTCGGCGTGCGCGCGCCGCCACCCGGCCGTGCGACTCTCCGCAGCGAAGGACCCGTCCGGCCCCGCGACGTGGTGCACCGGAGCGCCGGAGGCGGCGATGAGGTGCGCGGTCACGGCGTGCGCTCCCGCCTCGTGGTCGGACGAGACGGTGTCGAACCGGTCGTCATCGGCGTCCACGAGCACCAGCCGCAGGGCGGGTGGCTCCGCCAACGCCACCGCGAAACGGGACGCCTCGTTCACCACGACCGCCCCGTCAACCTCGCGGTCGGTGAGCGTCTCGATCGCTGCGGCGAAGGAGGCCGGATCGGTGGGATCGACGAGCGCGAGCACGAGCGAGTACCCGCTGTCCGCCGCCGTGGCGGTCAGGCTCTCCAGCATGAGCGAGTTGCCGACGGTGCTCAGCGTGGTCACGACGACGCCGAGGGAGAGCGTGCGTCCGGTCCGCAGCGCGCGCGCCGCCGCGTGCGGCCGGTACCCGAGTCGGGTCATCGCCGCTTCGACGCGCTCGCGCGTGGCGTCGGTCACGTTGCCCGCACCGTTGACGACCCGGGACACAGTCTGCCCGGACACACCGGCGAGAGCCGCCACGTCGCTCATCGACGCCCGCCGCTCACGCTCCGTCATGCGTCCATGCTGGCACGGACGATGACCGCCGCGCGGATCACGTCAGCCGACGTATCGCACCTCCGCCGCGCCCCGCGGATCGAACTGCGCCGCGAAGTCCCGCTCGTTCGGCACCCACACCTCCCGCCAGAGCGCGGTGTGGTCCCGGCCGAGCGCCGCGTCCCGCGCCAGACCCCGCGCTGTCGCGGTGTCCAGGTCCACGTCGCACCACACGCGCAGATCGAGATCGTCCGCGAGGGCGGGATGGAACAGACCGATGAGGTCGACGATGAGGATCTCCCCGGCCGGAACGGGCTCCGGGTCGGCGAGCGACCGCGTGCTCCAATCGAAACGGCGGAACGTGCTCGGGCGACGCTCGCGGAACGGCCGCAGCACCTCGCGGGCCAATCGATCACGCTCGACGCCGTCCCAGTCCGTCGAGCGGCGATGAGAGCGGGTGGGATCGAGGAAATCGTCGCCGCGGAGGCGGAGCGCGCCGTCCCAGCGCTCGACGAGCTTCCTCGTCAGCGTCGATTTCCCGGAACCGCCGAAGCCGGACACCCCCACGACGATCGGATGACCGGCGGTGGTCCGAACGCGCTCGATCGTGTCGATCGTCTCCGTGAGCGTGGTCATCGCGCCGTCGCCGGATTCGTGAAACCGACGGCGGTGTCCGCCGCCAGCGAGCCGGCTCGGAGGCCGTCCAGGACGAGTCGCTCGTACTCCGGGATCTCGACCGGCAGTCCCCCGAGCGGCCACCAGCGCAGTGCGGCGGTCTTCGCGGGCTCGCGAATCTCCGGAGCACCCTTCCAGTCGCGCGCCGTCCAGAACCAGTCGACGCGCTGCTCGCGGGCGTTCTCCGTGCCGTCGGTGCGCTGCATGACGGTCACCAGCGTCAGGTCGTCGCGCGCGACGCTGACACCCAACTCCTCCGCCGCCTCCCGCACGGCCGCGTCGCGTGCCGTCTCTCCCGGTTCGACGTGGCCGGCGGCCCCGGCGGTCCAGCAGCCGTCCATGTAGCCGGTGTTCTGCCGCAGCTGCAGCAGAACCTCCTCGCCACGGCGCAGCAGGAGATACGAGGCGGGCACGAGCGCGAGTGTGTGGGCCATCGCCCCACCCTAGGGCGTCGCACGCTCCGCTGGCGCGTGGAGCTATGTTGACGTAAACATTCCTGTCGTCGTACGATGCCGGAGGCGCGCGGCGCCAGCTGGAGGAGCCATGTCCGTGGAGCAGACCGCGACCACCCTGGAGGGCGGCGTCATCAAGCGCAGCACCCGTCTCGCCGACGGTCGCGAGTTGATGTACTTCGATGATCCGGACACCACGCTCCGCGCCGATCGCGCGATCGACGCCCGAACGCTGGACGGCCGCCCGGAGACCGCGACGATGCGTCAGGACGTGCTCACCGGCGAGTGGATCTCCTTCGCCGCCTCCCGGCAGAACCGCGTCGTCATGCCGCCGGCGGACCTCGACCCGCTCGCACCGCAGACACCGACCAACCCCTCCGAGGTGCCGTCCGTCTACGATGTCGCAGTCTTCGAGAACCGTTCACCCTCGTTCGGTCCCGCTCTGGCCGAAGCGACCGGCGATGCTCCGCGGGCCGTCGACGCGCCGCGCGGCACGGCGGACCTCGACGAGATCGGCTTCGGGCGCAGCCGGACCTCGGTCGGTCGCTGCGAGGTCGTCTGCTTCAGCCCGGAAGCGACCGGATCCTTCGGCTCCCAGTCGGTCACCCGCGCGCGCACGATCATCGAGGCCTGGGCCGACCGCACGGCTGCGCTGTCCGCGCTGCCCGGGGTGGAGCAGGTGTTCGTCTTCGAGAACCGCGGCGCCGCCATCGGCGTGACCCTGCCCCACCCGCACGGTCAGATCTACGCCTACCCCTACGTCGCCCCGCGGACGCAGCGCCTGCTGGCGTCGATCGACGAGGTCGGACCGGACCTGTTCGACCGCATTCTCGCCTTCGAGGGTGACAGCGACCGCGTCGTGCTGCGTGGCGAGCACTGGACGGCGTTCGTGCCGTTCGCGGCGCGCTGGCCGATCGAGGTGCACCTGGTCCCCCACCGCCACGTCGCCGACTTCGCCGAGACCGACGCCGCCCAGCGCGACGAACTCGCCGTGCTCTACCGCACGCTGCTGCGCGGCGTCGACGCCCTCTACGACGATCCCACGCCCTACATCGCCGCCTGGCACGCGGCTCCGGTGCATGCGGCCCGGGACTCGGCTCGACTGCACCTCCAGCTGACGAGCCCCCGCCGTGGCGCCGACAAGCTGAAGTACCTGGCCGGCAGTGAAGCCGCCCTCGGCGCGTGGATCGGCGATGTCCCGCCCGAGACCACCGCTGCGCGTCTGCGCGCCGCCATTGAAGGAGTCACCGCGTGAGCGCCACCGCAGCCCGTGCCCTGTTCGAGTCCGCGTTCGGACGTCCGTCCGAGGCCCTGTTCTCGGCGCCGGGACGCGCGAACCTGATCGGCGAGCACACCGACTACAACGACGGCTACGTGCTGCCGTTCGCGATCCCCTCCCGCACGTTCGCCGCCGTCGGCGTTCGCCCGGACGAGCGGATCCGGGTCACCTCCACGTTCTCCCCCGAGCCCGTCGAGGTCGCGCTGTCGGAACTGGCGGACCTGTTCCCGAGCGAGGGCACTCCGCGCGTTCCGGAGTGGGCCGCGTACCCGCTCGGTGTCGCGTGGGCCCTGCGCGAGCGGTTCCCGGACGCCGTCACACCGGGGCTGGACATCGCGTTCGCCTCCGAGGTGCCGGTGGGTGCCGGGCTGTCTTCGTCGGCGGCCATCGAGGGCGCCGCGGCTTCCGCGATGAACGCCCTGTGGGCACTCGGTGCCGACGCCACGACGCTGGCGCTGGCCGGCCGTCGCGCTGAGAACGAGGCCGTCGGTGCCCCCACCGGCATCATGGACCAGATGGCCGTGATGCACGGTCACCCCGACGCCGCCACGTTCCTGGACTGCCGCACACTCGAGGTCGCCGCGATTCCGGTCGGGTTCGTCGATGCGGACCTGGAGCTGCTCGTGATCGACACGCGCACCACCCACGCGCACTCGACGGGAGGTTACCGCGAGCGCCGCGCGTCCTGTGAACTCGGTGCCGCGGAGATGGGCGTTCCCGCCCTCCGCGACCTCACCGTGGCCGACCTGGCCCGCGCCGAAGAGCGCTTCGATGACGTGACGTTCCGTCGGGTCCGGCACATCGTCACGGAGAACCAGCGGGTCCTGGACACCGTGGCGACGCTGCGCAGCGCCGGACCGACCGCGATCGGCGATCTTCTGGTGGCCTCGCACGTGTCCATGCGCGACGACTTCGAGATCTCGACGATCGAGCTGGACACCGCGGTCGAATCCGCCCTCGCCGCCGGGGCCCTCGGCGCCCGGATGACCGGGGGTGGCTTCGGGGGCGCCGCGGTCGCGCTGGTGCGGGTGGCCGACGCGGAGGCGGTCGAGGCCGCGGTCCGCGCCACGTTCGCCGAGCGCGGGTTCCGGGAACCGAACGTCTTCGCGATCTGGCCCGCCGACGGCGCCCACCGCGACGCCTGACCGCGGCGCCCGTGCGCGTCGTATGACCGCAGCACCGGCGGCGGTCAGTCAGCCTTCCCCGCGAGCCCGTCGGGGTACGACTGTTCTGACTCAGCGCGTGAACCAGAACCGCATGCCGCTGCCGGGAGTCGTCGTCGCCGGCTGGCAGACTCGGGACATGCCCTCCGGAGGCTCGAACGCGAGCGACCCCGCCCGAGCCGAGCTGTTCTCGCGGACGGTGATCGCTTGACCGACGCGATGACCTCCGAGGATGTCCGCCGCCACAACCTCGGCCTGGTGATGGCCGCGCTCGCGCGGCAGCCCCTCTCCCGCAGCGAGCTGGCCGACACGACGGGGCTCGTCCGCGGATCGATCACGTCGCTGAGCGCGGAACTGCTCGCCGCGGGCCTCATCCGTGAGGCCGACGTCATCGCCCCGGCCGGACGCGGTCGTCCGCGCACCCTGCTGGAGATCGCCGCAGACGAGGTCGCCACCGTGACCGCGATGCTGGACGCGGAGCACGCCGTCGTCGCGGTCTCCACGCTCGGCGGCGATGATCTGCTCCGCATCGGACGTTCGCACGGCGGCCCCTCCGTCCCCGCCGCAGAGGTCCTGGACACACTGGCCGCGGTGATCGACGAGGCGCTCGATGCCGCCGGAGGACTCGGACGCACACTGATCGACCTGGCCGTCGTGGTGTGGGCGCCGGTCGCCGGTGATCCGCCCGTCGTCCTCGCCGGAAACGACTTCGCCTGGCCGCAGACCGACGTGCCGGCGCTGCTCGGCGAACGCATCCCCCGATTGGCCGGACGCCCGCTCGGCCTGGTCTCGAACACCGCCGCCGCCGCGCGTGCGGAGCATGTGGCGGCGGGCGCTCCGTCGGAGTTCGTCCACCTCTCCGCCGACCCCGACCTGGACGGCGTGATCTTCGCCGGTGGCGAGCCGTTGCCGGCGGCTGCTCGCTTCGGTGGACTGGGGCATCTGCCCGCGGTCCCGGACGGCGACCCGTGCACGTGCGGGGGACGCGGCTGTCTGCTCACCGTGGCCGGCCCGGACGCGCTCCTCGCCGCCGCCGGTCTGGCCGCGCGGGCCGAGTCCGAGGGCACGGACGCCGCATGGGAGGCGTTCGTCGCCGCCACCGCCGCCGGTGAGCCGCGCGCCCGCCAGGCGTGGGAGCGAGCGTGCACCCACCTGGTGCGTGCCGTGCAGACCGTCGCGATGACGACCGGGACCACCGAGGTCGTCCTGGGCGGCTGCCTGGCGTCCTTCACCGACGACGTCACGGCGGAACTCGTGCGGGAGTTCGAAGCGCGGCGGAGCGGCGTGCCGGCACCGCACGTTCGCGGTAGTGAGCTCGGTGCGGATGCGGCGCTGCGTGGGGCGGAATGGGCGGCGCGCGCCCGCGTCATCGACCTGTTGCTCGGGTGATGCACGTCGTGCGCCGGTGCCGGTGCGCATTCGCTTCGTCACTGCCCGCGCGCTTGGCAGAATCATCAGGGCGGACCCGAAGGCGGGCCCGACGAATGAGATGAGCCGCATGTCCGAGCGCGAGACCGTCGAGGTCACCACGACCACCGGTGTCGTGCGCGGACTCGGGCGTGCCGAACCGACCCGGTCCGCCGCGTTCCTCGGTATCCCGTTCGCTCAGGCCCCGATCGGCGCGCGCCGCTTCGCCGCCCCTGTTCCGATGGAGCCGTGGATGGGCGTCCGGGATGCGCTGCGCTTCGGGGCCACGGCACAGCGGGGCGACCCCGGTGCGACCCTCATCCCGGAGCCGTCCGTTCCGGGCCGGTCGACGCTGAATGTCAATGTGTTCACCCCGGACCCCTCGCGACGCGCGCAGCCGCTACCGGTGCTGGTGTTCTTCCACGGCGGGGGCTATGTCGCCGGCTCCCCCGCGAGCCCCTGGTACGACGGCCGCGCTTTCGCCCGCGACGGCGTCGTGACCGTCACCCTCGGATACCGGCTCGGCTTCGACGGTTTCGGACACATCCCGGGTGCTCCGAGCAACCGCGGCGTCCGCGACTGGCTCGCGGGGCTCGAATGGGTGCGGGACAACATCGCCGCCTTCGGTGGCGACCCGAACCGGGTGACGATCGCGGGCCAGTCCGCCGGTGGCGGCGCGGTGCTCACCCTGCTCGGTATGGAGCGTGCGCAGCACCTGTTCCACGGGGCGTACTCTCTGTCCGGGGCACTCGCCGACATCGCGCCGGACCGTGCCGCACGGTACACGCGACGCCTCGCACGGCGTCTGCGTGTGCCGCCCACGCGTGCGGGATTCACCACGGTGCCGGAGGAGAGGGTGCTCGCGGCTCAGCGGCGGTCGGGCGCGGCGGCCCTCAGCGAGCTGGTGACGGCGGGCCTCCCCCTGGGGCCGATCCTCGACGGCGAACTCCTGGTGCGACCGACGATCGACTCCCTGGCTCGGGGCGTGGGCGCGGACAAGCCGCTCGTGCTCGGCGCCGCGGACGACGAGTTCGTGGTGGTGACGGCCCGGTGCGCCGGCCCGCTGGCGGTCGTGCCGCTGCGTCTGCTGCTGCGTCCGTTCCGACTGCCTCCGACCGCCCGGCGCGCCTACCTCGACGCGAACCCGGACGTCCTGGCGCGGGGTCACGCCCGCGTGCTCGGACGACTGATCGGCGACCGAGTGTTCCGCCGCACGGTACTCGCCGTCGCGCGAGCACGGGGCAATGCTCCGACGTGGATCTATCGGACCGCCTTCCGTTCGCCACGCTTCGACGCCGCCGTGCACTGCGTCGACGTGCCGTTCTTCTTCGACTGTCTGGACGGCCCGTCCCTGACGCCGCTGGTCGGGGAACATCCGCCGCAGGACCTCGCGGACGCGATCCACGGGGCCGCGGTGTCCTTCATCCGTGACGGCGCACCGGGGTGGCCCGTCGGCCCCGTGATGAATGCGGTCTTCGGCGGTCCGGACGGCCCGCTCGTCACGGAGGCGGACGGCTACGCCGTGGTGAGCGCCCTGCTGCCCGAAGCCCACCGTTGACGGCAGACCCCACCGCTGTTCGAGAACTCCGGTCCCTGTCCGCGGGTGGCCGCAGGCTCAGGCCTCGGCGACCGTGGTGACGTTCGCCACCGTCTTGTTGTCGGAGGCGAACGTGATGGTGGAGTTCAGCGGCCGGCCGGCGAGCGTCTCTTGGAGCCAATAGCGCGCGTCGTCCCACATCTCGTCCAGCGGCAGATCGTCAAGCGGGTACCACCGAGGCGTGATCTCCGCCGTCGGTGCGGGCGTGCCGGACCAGGCGGTCGTGACGAACACGTCGACGTCTTGATCCCAGTTCGGCTTTGCGGGAAAGCGAAACCGGATCTGACCGGCATGATCGATCTGCGCGCTGTCGAGGCGGATCAATGCCTCTTCACGCGCTTCGCGGACGGCCGCTTCCATCGCGGTCTCACCGGGGTCGACGTGGCCTCCCAGCCCGACGATGTTCGACGATCCGATACCGCGGTGCTTCATCCCCAGGAGCACCTCACGGCTCTGGGTGTCGACAACGAACACGAGACACATCGGCGTCACCGGCATGGTCACAGTCTAGGTATGACGCGATCGAGCTGACGCGCGGCCTCCGCCAGCACACGTCAGCCGAGCGCCGGGATGACCTCGCGCTCGAAGAGCTCGACGCCGGAGCGGTCGTAGGCCATCTCCGGGAAGTAGTGGATCGCATAGCCGAGGCCCGCGGCCCGCCGTTCCGCCAAACGCTCGGCGATCTGCTCCGGGGTGCCGAAGCCGGGTGACGTGCGGTAGTCGTGTTCGATCGTGGCCGCGCGCTCGTCACCGATGTGCGGGCGCAGGCGGTCCAGCACGGCCGCAAGACGGTCGGACGCCTCCGCCTCGGTGGCACCGACGATCGTGTTGAAGTTGGAGGAGCGGGTGATCTCGTCGAACTCGCGACCGGCGCGATCGCAGTGCGCGGCGAGCACGTCACTCTTGTGCCGGAACTCCTCGAGCGTGCCGGTGAAGTTCGTGTAGTCCGCAACCTGCGCGGCGAGCTTCAGCGTGACCTTCTCCCCGCCACCGGCGATCCACAGCGGGATACCGTCCGGCTGGAGGGGCTGCGGCCGGACGATCGCACCCTCGACCTGGTAGTACTTCCCGGGCAGGGAGGCCTCGCCGGTGCGCCACGCCTGCCGCATGATCTCGACGCCCTCGCGGAGCATGCCGAGTCGGTCCGGGATCGGCGGGAACCCGTAGCCGTACGCGCGCCACTCGTGCTCGTACCAGCCGCCGCCGATGCCCATCTCAGTGCGTCCGCCCGAGACGACGTCCACGGTGGCGGCGACCTTCGCCAGGTACGCGGGATTGCGATAGCCCATGCACGTGCACATCTGACCCAGGCGGATGCGGGCGGTGGACGCGGCGAACGCCGCCATCAGCGTCCACGCCTCGTGCGTGGCCTCCCGACTCGGCACCGGCGTGGTGTGGAAGTGGTCGTAGACCCAGAGCGACTCCCACGCCCCGGACTCCAGGTGCCCGGCGATGTCGCTCATCGCGTGCCACTGCTCGGCGGGGTCGATGCCCACCAGGTCGAAACGCCAGCCCTGCGGTACGAATGCGCCGAATCTCATGCCGCACACGCTACCGGTCGTTCGGGAGCCTCAGAAGAGATCGCCGTAGCCCATCGCGTGGAGGTTGCGCCGTGAGGTCTCCAGCGCTTCCCAGACCGTGCGGCCGTACAGTTCGTCCTGCTCCACGAGCAGGAATTCCGCCCCCGCGGCGATGCTGTGCTCGATGATCGCCGGCCAGTCCAGGTTTCCCTCGCCGACCTCCGCGAACTGCACGGCGCCGTTCCAGGCCGCCCGCCACGCGTCGCCGTCTCCGCTCTCGCGAGCCGCGTGCGCGGCGTCGTCCGGCAGCGCGATGCGGTAGTCCTTCAGATGCACCATCCGGACACGGCCGGCGTACTGGTCGATGACGCGCACCGGGTCGCGACCCCCGCGTGCGATCCAGTGCACATCCAGCTCCAGGCCCAGGTGCGGTGCGCGCTCGGCGATGACCTCCAGCAGCGTGCGGCCGCCGACCTTCGCGAACTCGAGGTGATGGTTGTGGTACGACAGGCGCAGTCCGTGCTCGGCCAAGCGCACCGCCGCAGCGTCCGCCGCGGCGCAGAAGTCCGCGATGCTCTCCGGTGAACGCAGCATCGCCGGAGGCAGCATGCCGATGCGGACCATCGTCGCGCCGAGGCGCTGTGCGTCGGCGACGATCTTGGCGGTGTCCGCCAGCGAATCGTTCGCGGTCGTGGCATCGAGCGCCGCCGAGGTGGCGCACACCTGCAGTCCGAAATCCGCCTGCGCCCGGACGATCTGATCCACCGTCTCGGCAGTCATCGGCACCTGGGAGAGCTCGAGAACGCGGTATCCGAGATCGGCCACGCGTCGCAGTGTCTCGTACGCTCCGTCCCGCGCGATCTCCGGCACGAGCATCATCGCCTGCACGCCGATCCGCACCATCGAACTCACCTCACCAGTCGTGCACGGTGCCGTCGGCCAGGCGGTTGTAGGGCAGGTACGCCCGCTCGTAGGGGTGAGCGCGCGCCGCCTCCAGGTCGATCTCCACACCGAGCCCGGGCTTGTCCCCCGGGTGCAGCAACCCGTTCGACCACGTGAACGACTGCTGGAAGACCTCGTCCGTGCGCTGCCCGTGCTTCATGTACTCCTGGATGCCGAAGTTGTGGATCGCCAACCCCAGGTGCAGGGCGGCCGCCATGCCGACCGGGGAGATGTCGGTCGGACCGTGCATACCGGATTTGATCTGGTACATCGCGGCGTAATCGAGGGTCTTGCGCAGAGCCGTGATTCCGCCCATGTGCGTGACCGCGCCCCGGACGTAGTCGATGAGTTGATCGCGGATCAGGTCCTTGAAGTCCCAGGCGGTGTTGAACACCTCGCCGATCGCCAGCGGGGTCGTGGTGTGCGAGCGGACCAGGCGCAGCGCCTCCTGGTTCTCCGCAGGCGTGCAGTCCTCGAGCCAGAACAGGTCGTACGGCTCCAGGTCCTTGCCCAACCGCGCCGCCTGGATCGGCGTCGACCGATGGTGCGCGTCATGCAGCAACGGCAGCTCCGGACCGAACTCGTTCCGGACCGCCTCGAAGACCCCGGGGAGGTGGCGCAGGTAGGCGCGGGTGTCCCAGTCCTCCTGCACCGGCCGCGCGCCGCGGCGGGCGGGCTCGTGGTCGTACCGTGCGGTGCCGCCGCCGGTGTCGGCGGACTGGGACGCGATGCCGTAGATCGCGTGCAGTCCCGGGACCCCCGTCTGGATCCGGATCGCGCGATAGCCCTGTTCCAGGTGCGCACGCACACTGTCGAACAGCTCCGGGAGCTCCTTGCCCGATGCGTGGCCGTAGGCGAGCAGTCCGGTGCGGGACGCGCCGCCGAGGAGCTGGTACACCGGCAGCCCGGCGACCTTGCCCTTGATGTCCCACAGTGCCATGTCGACCGCGGCGATGGCGGCCATCGTCACGGGTCCCCGACGCCAGTACGCGCCGCGGTAGAGGAACTGCCAGGTGTCCTCGATCCGCGCCTCATCGGCTCCGATCAGCAGCGGCACGACGTGCTCACTGAGGTAGGCGACCACGGCGAGCTCCCGTCCGTTCAGAGTCGCGTCGCCGAGACCGGTGACGCCGTCCTCGGTCGTGATCTTGAGCGTGACGAAATTGCGGTCGGGGCTGGTGACGATGACCTCGGCATCTCGAATGGTCATGAGAGTTCGCCTTTCCTGATTCGTGCGATGAGAGTGCGGAGTTCGGCCTCGTCCCCGTCCGCACCGTGCGCGTGCAGCATGGTCCGGGCGAGGGTCACGGGGTCCTGCCCGCGGTGGCGCTGTTCCGGCAGGACGCCGTCGGATGCGGCGACGGCCCAGGCCGCGACGGCGAAGACCTGACCGGATCCGGCGCCGAGCCCCGCGTCCACGCGCGCACGCATCGGCGCGCCGATCCGGACGTTCATCTTCAGTTCGGCGTCACGGCCGATCTGCGCCAAGCGGTGCTCGATGACGGTGTCCTCGAACCGCGTCAGCAGGCGCGCGCACTCGGCCGCGACCTCGGCGGCGGGCAACGGCAGCACCGCGGCCGCGTCCGCCCACAGGCGTTCGACGGCGGTGCGGCACGCGGGGTCGCGGATCGCCTCGGCGACGGTGGCGTGTCCGCGCAGAACACCCCAGCACGACAGCAGCGTGTGCGCGCCGTTGAGCAGCCAGAGTTTGCGCATCTCGAACGGTTCGATCGCGTCGACGAAGACCGCCCCGGCCCGCTCCCAGGCCGGTCGCCCGGCCGGAAAATCGCCCTGCAGGATCCACGAGCTGTACGTCTCGGCCAGCACCGCGCACCGATCCGGTTGCCCGTCGATCCGCCGCCCGAGGGCCTCGGAATCGACCGCCGGAGTGATCCGGTCCACCACCGTGCACACGAACGAAACGCTCCGCTCCAACCAGTCCCCGAGGTCCGGGTCCACGGCGTCCGCGAGGGCGCGGACCGATCCGGCGAGCGCGCGCCCATTGCCGGGCAAGTTGTCGCACGCGACCACGGCGATCGGGCCGCCGCCGCTCGCGCGCCGCGCGAGCAGTCCGTCCAGCAGCCGCCCGACGGCGGTGCTGGGGAACGCACCGGCGCGGATCGCCGCCGCTTCGGACTCGGCACGGTCCGCGTCCAGGATGTAGGCGGCCTCGGTGATCGTGACGGTGAGGACGCCGACCTCACGCAACGCCGCGCGCCAGGCCACCGCGTCGGCACCATCGTGGGCCGCGACGATCGCCGCGATCGTCTCGTCCGTCGCCGGATCCGACGGATCGGTGACGAGCGTGTATCGACAGTTCTGCGCGGCGAGGCGGCGGGCCTGGTCCGGTCGGGTTCCGGTGAAGGCCACGATCCCCCAGGGTTCGCCGCCGGCCGCCGTCGCGCGTTCGGTGTACCACGCCTGGTGGGCGCGGTGGAAGGCACCGAGACCCAGGTGAGCGGCCCGGACCGGCGCGCGATCGCCCGTCCGATCAGTCGGTGTGCTGCTCACGAACGCTCACCACGACCTCGTCGTGCCGGCCGGCGATCACATCGGCCACGCTCACTCGCTCGCCGAGCTGAGCCGACACGTACACCGCACGGATCGTCGCGAGGGCGAGGAAAGCGTCATCCACCGTCACCACCGGACGGGATCCCGTCGTGATCGCGGCGACCACGTCCCGGTACTGACGCATGTGTCCCTCGGTGAATTCGGTGGCATCGCGCGGATCCTCGGGGGCGGCCAGGCCGAACGTCCCCGCCTGGTTTCCCTGCCCCTGCAGACCGAGGTCCGTCTCCTCGTCGCCGCCGGACTGATGGATGTAGTCCAGGCGGTCGCCGTCGATCACGGCCGTCCCGCGGGTGCCCATCACCTGCAGCCGCGCGGTCATCCCGGGGAAGGCCGCCGTGGTGGCGTGCAGGACCGCGAGCGCACCGCTTTCGAAGGTCAGCGTCGCCGCCGCGGTGTCCTCGACCTCGACGCCCTCGTGGGCGAGCAGAGCGATCTCCGCGCTGACCGTTCGCGGCGTGCCGAGGAACCAGAGCAGGAGATCCAGCGTGTGCACGCCCTGGTTCATGAGTGCCCCGCCGCCGTCCAGCGCCCAGGTGCCTCGCCAGTCGCCGGAGTCGTAGTACTTCTGCGATCGCCACCAGGCCAGCGACGCGACGGCGGAGGTGATCCGTCCGAGTCCGCCGGCGGCGATCGCGTCGTGCACGATCTCGCTCGCCGGGTCCAGGCGGTGCTGGCTGATCACCGAGCAGACCTGACCGCGTTCGGCGGCCGCGTGCGCCGCCTCGACCAGCCGTCGGGCCCGGCCGAGATCGACATCCAGCGGCTTCTCGATGATGACGTGCGCGCCGTTCTCCAGCGCCGTCACCGCCTGCTCCACGTGCAGTCCGCTCGGCGTGGCGACGACCACGAGGTCGGGACCGGAACCGTCGGCGAACAACTCGGCCACCGTGGCGTACACGACCGGGCGGGGGGAACCCTCCGCCGCGACGCGGTCGGCGAGAGCGTCCGCCCGCTCGCGGCTGACGTCCACGACGGCGGTCAGAGTGAGACCGTCGGTCGCCGCCACGGCATCGGCGTGCAGCCGGCCGATCACGCCGCATCCGACGATGGCGGTGCGCAACACCTCGGTGGTCATACGAGCTCCACTCCTGCCTGGTCCGTGAGCGATCGGAACGCCCGAGCCGCCACGCCGAAGGCGGACGGACCGGTGAACCCGCCGAGATCGTAGCTCGCAGCCAGGTGCGGCTCGAGCGACGCGAAGCCGTCGAAACCGCGGTCACGGAGCGCGGCGATGGTCTCCGCGAGCTCCCCGTCGCCCGCTCCCGCCGGCACTACGGTGCCGTCGGAGAGACGGGCATCCTTGACCTGCAGGTAGTCGACGTACTCCCCCAGAAGGCCCCAGCCGTCGGTGAACGGCGACACTCCGACCTGGACGAAGTTGGCGTTGTCCCAGGCGAGGCGGTACGCGGGTGAGTCGACGCTCGTGACGAGGTCGTGCACGCGCTCCGGGATGTCTCCGTAGATGTTCTTCTCGTTCTCGTGCAGGAGCACGATCCCGGCCGCTTCCGCCCGGCGCGCGAACTCCCGCGACGCGGCGAGGACGTCATCGCGCATGTCCGCGGGCGCCGTCGCTTCGTTCTGCCAGAACGAGAAGATGCGCACGTAACGGGTGCCGAGGCGCTCCGCGGCGATCAGTGCGCGGTCGAGGCGAGCCAGCTCGATCTCCAGCGGTGCGGACAGGTCGGTCTTTCCGATCGGCGAGGCGATCGCGGAAACCTTCATGTCGGCGTCCCGGAGCACCTCCGCCAGCTCGGCGAGCTGCGCGTCGTCCAGCTCGACGATGTTGCCGCCCCACGCCGATCGGACCTCGACGTGGCGCGCTCCCAGGGCGGCCAGCACCGCGCACTGCACCCGCGGGTCGGCGTCGATCTCGTCGCCGAAGCCGGACAGCGACCATCTCGCTCGGGTGTGGGTGTCGCTCACGCTGCGCGCCTCTCTCTCCGTCGGCCATGGGCCGAACGCGACCCACGCTAGGCGATCCGGACGATCATGGCAATCGTTTGCCAAACATTGCCAAAACGGTTCCGCCGGCCGTATGCTCGGCGAGTGCCGGAAGAATCCATGCCCACCGAAGCGGATGAGACGCGTTCCGCCCGCCGCCGGCGGGGCGCCACCATCAACGACGTCGCCTCGCGCGCCGGCGTCGCCGCGTCGACCGTGTCGCGAGCGCTGAGCAATCCGCAGCGCGTGAACCACGTCACGCGCCAGCGCATCGAGCAGGCCGCGGCCGAGCTGGACTACGTCCCCTCCGCTGGCGCACGCTCGCTGTCCTCGGGGCGCTTCCAGACTCTCGCCCTGCTGGTGCCGGACATCTCCAACCCCTTCTTCTTCGACCTCATCCGCGGGGCTCAGCGCCAGGCGAGAGCTGCCGGTTACACCCAGCTGCTCGTCGACACCGAGGAGTCCGCGGACATCGAATCGGCCACGCTGTCCCAGATGGTGGGCTCGGCGGACGGCGTGATTCTGGCCGCCCCGCGCATTTCGGACGCGACGATCGCCGAGGCCGCTGAGCGTCAGCCGCTCGTGGTGGTCAATCGCGACATCGACGGTGTCCCGGGCGTGATCATCGACACGGCCGCCGGCGCGGCCCAGGCGCTGACCCACCTGCGTTCGCTCGGCCACACCACGATCGCCTACCTCGCCGGACCGACGCACTCGTGGTCGAGCCGGATGCGGTGGGAGGCTCTCGTCGCCGCGGCGGCGGGCACCGACGTGGAACTGATCAACCTCGGTCCGAACGCGCCGAACGCTCGGGCCGGAGCCGCCGCGGCCGACACCGTCCTGACCACGCCGGCCACCGCCTGCATCGCGTTCAACGATCTTCTTGCGATCGGCATGCTGGGCCGACTCGCCGAGCGCGGCGTCCGCGTGCCCGAGGAGCTCAGCGTCGTCGGCTGCGACGACATCTTCGGTGCCGACTTCTGCTCGCCGCCGTTGACCTCGATCGCCGCGCCGATCGAGGAGGCCGGCCGGGCCGCGGTGTCCTTGCTTCTGACCGGGTTGGGAAGAAGGTCCCGCCCCCGGATGCGGACCGTGCTGCCGACCTATCTCCGCACCCGAGCCAGCAGTTCCACCGCGCCCGTCGCGACTCTCTGATCGAAGGACTCCCGTGCGTCTCGAACTCGACCCCGACCGACTGCTCCCCGCTGACCCGGACGAGCGGCGCATCGCTCGCGAGCTGCACGCGGCGGTCGTGGACGCGCCGATCGTGTCCCCGCACGGCCACGTCGACGCGGCGATGATCGCCGAGGACGCCCCGTTCGAGGACCCGGCTGACCTCCTGATCGTGCCGGATCACTACGTGCTGCGCCTTCTGCACGCGCACGGCGTGGACCTCGCCGACCTCGGCCGCTCCCCGTCCTCGCCCGCCGATCCCCGTCAGATCTGGCGCACTTTCGCCGAGCGCTGGCACCTCTTCGCCGGCACGCCCGCCCGACTGTGGCTGGAGGACACCCTCGCGAGCGTGTTCGGCGTCCGCGAACACCCCAGCGCCGCCAATGCCGACGAGCTCTTCGACACGATCAGCGCGTGGATCGCGTCACCGGAGAGCCGTCCGCGCGCGCTGTTCGAGCGCTTCCGCATCGACGTGCTCGCGACCACGGACGATCCCACCGCCGACCTGGACGCCCACGCGGAGCTGCGCGCCGACCCCACCTTCGCCGGACGCGTCCTGCCGACCTTCCGCGCCGACCGGTACTTCGCCCCGGAAGCCCAGGGCTTCACCACCGCCCTCAGTGAGCTCAGCTCGCTCACCGGGATCGACTGCGGATCCGCGGCGGGCATGCTGCGCGCCCTGGAGACCCGCCGCGCGCATTTCCGCCAGCTCGGCGCCACCGCGACCGACACCGGGGTGGTGGATGCGGCCTCGTTGCGGATGGATCTGTCCGAGTTCGAGCGCCTGCACCGGGCCGCGGTGTACGGCGAGATCACGCCCACCGAGGCGGCGCGGTACCGGGCGCACATGGTGTGGCAGTCCGCGCGGATGTCCAGCGAGGACGGTCTGGTCATGCAGCTGCACCCTGGCGTGCTGCGCAATCACCACCGCCCGACGCTGGACCGATTCGGACCCGACACCGGACACGACCTGCCCCTGCCGACCGAGTTCACCCGGCCGCTGCGGGACCTCCTGGAGGACTTCGGCACGAACGGCCGTTTCCGCATGGTCCTGTTCACCGTCGACGAGACCTCGTTCGCCCGCGACATCGCGCCCCTGGCCGGGTTCTACCCGTCGGTTTACGCCGGAGCTCCGTGGTGGTTCCTGGACACGCCCGCCGCGATCCGGCGCTACCGCGAGGCCGTCACCGATGCCGCCGGCTTCTTCAAGACCAGCGGCTTCATCGATGACACGCGTGCGTTCCTGTCCATCCCGGCGAGACACGACGTCTCCCGCCGCATCGACGCCGGGTACCTGGCATCCCTCGTCGTTCGCGGGCAGCTCCCCGAGGAGGAGGCGCACCACATCGCGCAGGACCTCGTCTCCACGATTCCGCGAAGCGTCTTCCGCCTCGACTGAGGGGGGCGACTCAGTCGCCGGAAGCGATCAGGTGCTCCTCGTACTCGGTGTGGTCGGCGTCGTCCGGGGCCACGAAGCGCGCCCGCGGCAGGCGATTGCGCATCACGATCGCGGCGGTGCGATTGTCGTCCACGAGCACCGCGTCCCGGCCGAGCTGGTCGGCGACGGCACCCGTGGTCCCGGACCCGGCGAACATGTCCAGAACCATGTCACCGGGGCGTGAGGACGCCTGCACGATCCGGCGCAGGATCCCCTCCGGCTTCTGCGTCGGGTAGCCGGTCTTCTCCTTGCCGGAGGTCGGCACGATCGTGTGCCACCAGACGTCGGTCGGCAGCTTGCCGCGCTGCGCCTTCTCCGCGGTGACCAGGCCCGGCGCCATGTACGGCTCGCGATCCACGTCGTCGGAGTTGAAGACGTAGCGCTCCGGGTTCTTCACGTAGACGAGGATCGTCTCGTGCTTGGTCGGCCAGCGCTTGCGGGTCTTGCCGCCGTAGTCGTAGGCCCAGATGATCTCGTTCAGGAAGTGGTCGCGCCCGAAGATCGCGTCCAGCATCACCTTCGCGTAGTGCGCCTCGCGGTAGTCCAGGTGCAGGTAGAGCGTGCCGTCGTCGGACAGCAGCCGCCACGCCTCCCACAGGCGCGGCTCGAGGAACTCCCAGTAGTCGTCAAAGCGGTCATCGAATGCGCGCAGCGACCCGCGGATGCGCTCGTACTGCCGCCCGTGGAACCCGGTGCGGATGATCGGATCCGCCTTCTCGTCGTCCGTCTCCTCGGCGACCGGCTCGTCCGGCTCCGGAGCGAGCGGGCGCGTCGTCTCGATCATGCGCTCGCGCGTGCGTCCGGTGTTGAACGGCGGGTCGAGGTAGACCAGCGTGAACGCGCCATCGGGATACGGACGCAGGACGTCGAGGTTGTCGCCCTCGTAGATCGTGACGGTCACGGGACGCGCTGCAGCCAGGCGTCGGTGGCGAACTTCGAGCGCACGAGCTCTTCGGCGTCCGCGTACTCGTCCGCCGAGATCGTGCCGTCCGTCGCACCGGTGAGCTGACGGAACGTGCCGAGGAACGCCTGGATGACGTCCTCGCGGGACAGCCCGGTCTGGGTCCGCAACGGGTCGACGCGCTTGGCCGCCGAGGTGGTGCCCTTGTCGGAGAGCTTCTCGCGACCGATGCGCAGCACCTCGGTCATCATCTGGCCATCCATGTCGTAGCTCAGCGTGGCGTGGTGCAGCACTCCGCCGTTGGCCAGGCGCTTCTGGGCCGCGCCGCCGATCTTGCCGGACGGACTCGCGATGTCGTTCAGCGGCTGGTACGTCGCGTCGATGCCGAGCGAGCGCAATGCCTGCAGCACCCAGTCGTCGAGGTACGCGTAGGAATCGGCGAAGGTCATCCCGGCGACCATCGCGGCCGGCACGTACAGCGAATAGGTGATGATCTGGCCGGCGGCCATCATCATCGCCCCGCCGCCGGAGATCCGCCGGACGACCTCGAAGCCGTGCTGGGCGGCACCCCGCGGGTCCACCTCGTTGCGCAGCGACTGGAACGAGCCGATCACGACCGCGGAGGTGTCCCACTCCCAGATCCGCAGCGTCGGCTTGCGGCGGCCGTCACCGACGCGCGTAGTCAGCACCTCGTCGAGCGCCAGGTTCATGTTCGGCGAGACGGCGGGGTCCCGCACGATCTCCCACTCGAAGTCCTTCCACCCCGGCGCGGTCACCAGAGCACGCCGGATGGCGGTTCCGACGGATTCCGGCGTCAGGCCGAGCAGCTGCGCGCCGTCCGGCAGCGCCGCGCGGACCGCGGTCGCGATCGCGGCGACGTCAGCGGTCTCCGGCAGTCCGGTGACGGCGGCGTTGATGTCATCCAGCGCAGAGTCGGGCTCGAGGAAGAAGTCCCCGGCCAGATGGAAGTCGGTGATGCGGCCGCCATCGACGTCGAAGTCGACGACGACGAGCTTGCCTCCGGGGACCTTGTACTCGCCGTGCATGGGACCAGCCTACGCGTCCGGTTCAGCGCTCCGTTCCGGGGCGCGGACGTGTGCAGTGAGCCAGGCGAGCAGGTCCGCGCGGACTCTCTCCTGGTCGAGTTCGTTGAAGATCTCGTGCCGATCATCGGGGTAGACCAGGACGGTGACGTCGGTCAGCCCGGACCGCGTGCGGTACTCGTCCGCGAGCCGGTGCACGCTGCGCGGTCCGCCGACCGGGTCCTCGGATCCGACCATGAGCAGCAACGGAACGTCCGTGCCCAGGTCCCGCGGGGGACGGCCGTACAGCTTGAAAGCCTCGATCACGCCGAACAGCTTCAGCAGCGGGGTCTCGGTCGTCAGGGGGTCATCGCGGAACGCCTGCTGCACGGCCGGGTCGCGGGAGAGCCACTCCAGCCCGGTCGCGTCCGGACCTGCCCACTTCTTGTTCAGCGGCGCCGCGTTCAGCTCGGTCGGGGTTAACAGGGCCGAGCCGCTCAGCACGACGGCCGCGTACCGCTCCGGATGGGCCGCGAGGAGCTTCTGCGCGATCATCGAGCCCCAGGAGTGACCGAGCAGGATCAGGGGCAGGTCGGGGTGATCGCCGTGCGCGATCTCGGACAGTCGCCCGACCGCGGCGACGGCGGCGTTCAGCCCGCCGGGGCCGAGCCTGCCGAGTTTGGTGGCGTCCCCGTTCCACTGCTTCATGCCGGTGCGGCCGTGTCCGCGATGATCGTCGGCGTAGACGTGGAAGCCGCCGGCGGTGAGAGCGCCGACGAGGGCGCCGTAGCGTCCGGCGTGTTCGCCGACGCCGTGGGCGAGCTGCACGACACCCCGCACGGGGCCCGTCGCCGGGTGCACGTCGTAGACGATGACGACGCCCTGCTCATCGGTGTACTCGGGCATGCGGTGAGTCTAGGGGCCACGGCCCCGCCGACGACACCCCGTTCGTGCACCACACATCCCCCCGGTTGTGCAGGACCCATCCGGTTCCGCAGAACCTGGGGGATCCTGCAGAACCGGAGTGACCGCTTTACTTAGCACGGCTAATTACCTATGCTAAGGAACGTATGACTCCTCCGGAAGACACCTCGCCGAAAACCGCCCTCACCACCCTCTCCGACGCGGCATCGCTGCGCATGGCCACGATGCGCCTCGCGCGACGCCTGCGCAACCATCGCGCGGTGGCCGACCTGTCGGACGCGCACTTCTCCGTCCTCGGCGCCCTGCACAAGCACGGACCGTTCACCCTCGGACAGCTCGCGACGCACGAGGGCGTGTCCGCGCCGTCGATGAACCGCACCGTGAACGCGCTCGAGGAGAACGGCTACATCGCCCGCACCGCCGACGACGCGGACGGACGCAAGGTGAACATCACGCTCACCGACGCCGGGAGCAGCGTCGTCGCCGACACGATCGCCAAGCGCGACGCGTGGCTTGAGGATGCACTGGCGGATCTGGACGACGAGGAACACGACATCCTCGTCCAAGCCGCCGGAATCATGCGGAAGGTGGCCGACCGATGAGCACGATGTTCCGCTCCCTCGGCATCTTCAACTACCGCGTCTGGTTCATCGGGGCGCTCGTGTCCAACGTCGGCGCATGGATGCAGGCCACGGCCCTGCAGTGGGTGGTTCTGACCAACCTCACCGACAACGACGCCGGAGCGATGGGCATCACGATGGCCCTGCAGTTCGCTCCCCCGCTGCTGCTCGTGGGCATCACCGGCTGGGTCGCGGACCGGTTCGACCGACGTCACCTGCTGATGCTCACGCAGTCGGCGCTGCTCGTCCTCGGCGCCACGATGGGCGTCCTGCTCCTGCTCGATGTGATGACGCTGCCGATGATGTACTGCTTCGCCTTCGGGCTCGGCATCGTCACCGCGTTCGACAACCCGACCCGTCAGGCGTTCGTCACCGACGTGGTCTCTCGGGAGAACGCCTCCAACGCGGTGGCGCTGAACGCCGCGTCCTTCAACATGGCCCGCATGCTCGGACCCGCCGTCGCCGGCATCATGGTCGTCGCGGTCGGCACGAGCTGGGTCTTCTTCGTCAACGCCCTCACGTTCATCGCGATGCTGGTGGCTCTGGCGATGATCCGCCCCGCCGAGCTGATCCCCCGGCCCCGTTCGAACGGCAAGGACCGCCTCGCCGACGGATTCCGTTACGTGGCGCGACGCCCGGACCTCATCGTGACGTTCGTGATGGTGTTCCTCCTCGGCGCCTTCGGCATGAACTTCCCGATCTTCGCCTCCACGATGGCCATCGAGTTCGGCCGCAACGCCGACGGATTCGGGCTGCTCAGCTCCGTGCTCGCCATCGGCTCGCTCGCCGGGGCCCTCCTCGCCGCCCGTCGCGACCGCGCCCGTCTCCGGGTGGCGATCGCCGCTCTGCTGCTGTTCGCCGTCGCCTCCGGCGTCTCGGCGTTCATGCCCAGTTACGGGATCTATGCCACCCTGCTGGTCTTCGTCGGCTTCTCCACCGTCACCGTCATGACGACGGCCAACGGCTACGTCCAGACCACCACCGACCCCAGTCTGCGCGGCCGGGTGATGGCGCTGTACATGGCCGTCATCATGGGCGGCACGCCGATCGGAGCCCCCATCGTGGGGTGGGTCGCCACCCAGTTCGGGCCGCGCGTGGCGATCCTCCTCGGTTCGACCGCAGGCCTCGTGGCCTTCGCGATCGGCGCGATCTGGGTCCTGCGCTCCGGCCGCATCCACCGTCACGCGGACAGCCGTTTCAAGCTCACCCTGGACGAGACGACCTCCATTCCGGTCGCGGTCGACCCGGTCACCCCGGAGGAGTTCAGCGACGAGGTCGCGGCCACCACACCCATTCGTGTGGAGCAGCGCCGTCACTCCGCCTGACGGCCCGTCGTCGACTCCCGAGCGATGAGCTCAGGCTGGAACACGACGTGCCGTCGCGGTTCGCTCGCGGTGCCGTCGGCGAGGCCGGTGAGCAGATCGACGGCCGTCGATCCGATCTCCATGGCGGGCTGACGGACGGACGAGAGCGGGATCACCGCGGACGAGGCGTAATCGATGTCGTCGTAGCCGATCAGCGCGACGTCGTCGGGAACCCGCGTCGTCCCGGTCATGACGAGCGCCTGCAGCAGGCCGAGGGCGAGTAGGTCATTCGCGGCGAACACCGCGTCCGGACGGGCGTCGGCCGCACGGGCGGCGAGTGCCCGGCCCACCGTTCGTCCCTGCTCGACGCTCAGCGCCTCGGTGCCGATGAACTCCAATGTGGCGTCCGGGACGGTGGCCACGGCCTGCTGCGCTCCGGCCAGACGGTCTGAGACCTGCCGCAGCGAGGTCGGACCACCGATGAAGGCCAGTCGGCGCCGCCCGATGCTCAGCAGGTGCTCCGCGGCGAGCCGACCGCCGGAGACGTCATCGACCGACACCGACGGGAACGCACGATCGTGGGACTCGCGGTCCACCAGCACGACCGGCGTGCCGCGCTCACGCAGCCTCAGCAACTGCGGCAGCGACTCCTGCGCGGGCGTGATCAGCACACCCGCGACCCGTTGCTGCTCGAACAGGTCGAGGTGCGTGTGCTCGCGATCCACGCTCTCATCGCTGTTGGCGACCAGGACCGTCAGGCCGGACGCCGCCGCCCGCAGCTCGGCCCCACGCGCGACCTCGGTGAAGAACGGGTTGCGCAGATCCAGCACCACCAGACCGATCGTTCGTGACCGCCCGGCTCGCAGCTGTCGCGCGGCGTCGTTGCGCACGAAGCCCAGCTGTTCGATGGCCGCGGTCACGCGCCGCACGGCGTCGGCGGACACGCGATCGGGATGGTTGAGGACGTTCGAGACCGTGCCGACGGACACACCGGCCGCCGCTGCGACGTCCCGCACACTCGCTGCCATGACGTGTCCCCTCCGTCCTCGAGCCCATTGCCACCGATGGTGGACGAGATCCCGTTGAAACGAATCATAACGACTCCGACACGGTGCCGGGGGATGATCTTGACACCTGATATTCCGGACTAGTAGCTTCTCATCAGTAATCTGAAACGATTCATTATTGAGCTCGGCGGTTGCCGAGATCCTCAACGCCGAGGCAGGAGCATCCATGGACGAACCGGTCCTCGTTCTACGGGACGTCGCGAAGTCCTTCGGGTCGGTCGTGGCACTCCGCTCCGGAACGATCACCGTCCAGCGCGGTTCGATCCACGCGCTCGTCGGCGAGAACGGCGCCGGCAAGTCCACCCTCGTCAAGATCGTCGCCGGCCTCTACCAGCGCGACGCCGGCGTCTTCCGGCTCGACGGCGAGGACGTCGATTTCACCTCCACCGCGCAATCCAAGGCCGCCGGTGTCGCCGTGATCTACCAGGAGCCCACGCTCTTCCCGGATCTGAGCGTCACGGAGAACATCTTCATGGGCCGCCAGCCCACCGGCGCCCTGGGCCGCATCGATCGCTCCGCCATGCGCCACGAGGTCGAGCGACTGTTCACCCGGCTCGGCGTGACGATCGACCCGGATCGACCGGCCGAGGGACTGTCCATCGCCGACCAGCAGGTGATCGAGATCGCCAAGGCCGTGGCCCTGGACGCGAAGCTGCTCATCATGGACGAGCCCACCGCGGCACTGTCCGGCGTCGAAGTGGACCGACTCTTCGCGATCGCGCGGAGCCTGCGCGACGAAGGACGGGGTTTGATCTTCATCTCCCACCGGTTCGACGAGGTCTTCGGCCTGTGCGACACCGTGACGGTGATGCGCGACGGCGCATACATCGCGACGAACGCGATCGCCGACACGACCGTCGACGCGATCGTGCGGCAGATGGTCGGACGTGAGGTCGGCGACCTCTTCCCGAAGTCCCCGACGCAGGTCGGCGAGGTGATGCTCTCGGTCGATTCCCTCACCATGCCCGGCGTCTTCCACGACATCTCCTTCGACGTGCGCGCGGGCGAGATCGTGGCGCTGGCGGGCCTGGTCGGAGCCGGGCGGAGTGAGGTCGCGCGCGCCGTGTTCGGCGTCGACCCGTACCGCTCCGGGACCGTCACGGTGCAGGGCACGACGGTTCCCGGCGGCTCGCCGATCGCCGCGATGCGGGCCGGCATCGCGCTCGTCCCGGAGGACCGCCGCAAGCAGGGCCTGGTCGTCGAGGACGGTGTCGGACGCAACATCACGCTGGCCATCCGACGGACCCTGTCCCGGTTCGGCCTGATCACCACGGGAATGGAGAATCGGGCCGCGCGGGAGTGGGCGAGCCGGCTGGAAGTGAAGACCTACGCCCTCGACTCGGTGGCCGCGACCCTGTCCGGCGGCAACCAGCAGAAGGTCGTCCTGGCCAAGTGGTTGGCGACCGAACCCGACGTCCTGATCATCGACGAACCGACCCGCGGCATCGATGTCGGCACCAAGTCGGAGGTCCACCGCCTGCTCTCCGAGCTCGCCGGTCAGGGCATGGCCATCCTCATGATCTCCTCGGAGCTGCCCGAAGTGCTCGGCATGGCCGATCGCATCCTGGTCATGCGCGAGGGCCGCATCACGGCCGAGATCGACCGGAAGGACGCGACCTCGGAGAACGTCATGTTCGCCGCCACCCACGCATCGGAGCTGTCCTCGTGAGCACGACCGCCATTCCCGTCTCCGGGCTGACCAAGCGCCTGAGCACCCTCGGCAAAGCGCGCGAGTTCGCGATCCTGATCGCTCTCGTGCTCGTCATCGTCGCCGGAACGGCGAAGAACCCGACCTTCCTGTTCAGTCCGGACGGGTGGCGCGATCTGCTGCTGACCCCGTCGATCCTGCTGCTGGTGGCCGTCGGCCAGGCGATCGTGCTGATCACCCGCAACGTGGACCTGTCGGTCGGGTCCGTCCTCGGCCTGTCCGCCTACATGACCGGCCGCCTGTTCATCGACATCCCCGGACTGCCGATCGTTCTCGTGGTGCTGCTGGTGGTCGTCTTCGGCGCCCTGCTCGGCCTCATCAACGGCGCGCTCGTCGCATTCGCCAAAGTGCCCGCGATGGTGATCACGCTCGGCACCCTCTACGCGTACCGCGGGATCAACGTGCTGTGGACCGGCAGCGATCGGGTGAACGCCTCGGACCTGCCCAAGGACTTCCTGGCCCTCGGGACCGGGCAGATCCTCACGATCCCGATCCTGTCCATCGTCGCGCTCGTCGTGCTGATCGTCGCCGCCTGGTACATGCGCAACACGCGCGGTGGACGAGAGTACTACGCGATCGGCTCCGACCCGGCCGCCGCGAACCTCTACGGATTGAAGGTGACACGGCGCGTCCTGACCGCTTTCATCCTCTCCGGCGCGCTGGCCGGGCTCGCGGGCGCGTTCTACGCCGCCCGCTACGGCACCGTGAACTCGCAGGCCGGATCCGGCTGGGAACTGGACGCCGTCGGCGCGGCGGTCATCGGCGGGGTCGCGATCACGGGCGGCGTCGGCACCGTCTGGGGCGCGGCCATCGGCGCGATGCTCCTGATGACCATCAACCGGGTGCTGCCGATTCTCGGCATTCCCGACTTCTGGCAGCGAGCCGTGGTCGGCGTGCTCATCCTCGGCGCCATCGTCCTGGACCGGGTGCTGGCCGTCCGTCAGAAACGTCGACTCATCGAGGCGAGGGACCAGTCATGACCGCCACATCGACCCAGACCGCGCCGGTGACGATGCGGGATCACGCCCAGCCCTGGGTTGTGCGCAATCTGCTCACCCGCGAGATGGCGATCGTCGCGCTCCTCGCCATCGTGATCGTGTTCTCCATCATCACGATCCCCGGCTTCTCCCGCCCGACCGTCCTGACGTACCTGCTCCTGGATGTCACCCCGATCCTGCTCATCGCCCTGCCGATGACGCTCGTGATGATCACGGGCGAGATCGACCTGTCCGTCGGCAGCATGGTCGGCCTGTCCAGCGTCGTCACCGGCGTGCTCGTCCAAGCCGGCGCCCCGTTCGAGCTCGCCGCGCTGGTCGCGCTGATCGTCGGTGTCGTCGGGGGTGCGTTCAACGGCTTCCTCGTCACGGTGGTGGGGCTGCCGTCCCTCGCCGTCACGATCGGCACCATGGCGCTGTTCCGCGGCCTCGCCGTCGGCCTGCTCGGCACGACGGCGGTGACCGACTTCCCGCAGCTGTGGACGTCGCTGTCCACCGCGAAGATCGCCGGAACGACGATCCCCTACGTGATGATCCCGTTCGTGGTCCTGCTCGCGGTGTTCATCGTCGTGCTGCACTTCACGCCGTTCGGACGCGGCATCTACGCGATCGGCCTGTCCAAGGCCGCCGCACGCTTCTCCGGGGTGAACGTTGACCGCACCAAGCTGCTGCTGTTCATCCTGACCGGCGTGATCTCGGCGCTCGCCGGCATCTTCTACACGCTCCGTTACGGCAGCGCCCGGGGCGATAACGCCACGGGTCTGGAACTCCAGGTCATCGCGGCGGTCGTGCTCGGCGGCGTGTCCGTGTTCGGCGGACGGGGGCGCCTGTACGGCGTCGTGGCCGCCGTCCTGCTGATCGGCACGCTCGCCAGCGCGCTGCGCATGGCCAACGTCACCAGTGACGTCATCAACATCATCACCGGCGCGCTGCTGATCGCGTCCGTCGTGATGGCCAGCTTCCTCGGGTGGCTGCGGCAGGCACGCCGCCGACCGGGAAAGACCCCCGCGAGCGCCACAGCATGATCCCGCTCTCGCACCCTGCTCACGCACCCGCGCGGGCGCACCACGAAAGGAAGATGCAATGACGTTTGCACGCAAGCGTGTCGCCGCCCTCGCGGCGGACGCCGTGACCGCCGCTCTCGCGCTCACCGGCTGCGCCGACACCGGCTCCGGAAGCACCGGGGGCAGCACGGACGGTGGCAAGGGTGGCGGCGACGCCACCAACCTCGCTGTGACCTTCGTCCCGAAGAACCTCGGAAACCCCTACTTCGACACCTCGAGCAAGGGCGGCAAAGCGGCCGTCAAGGCCTTCGGCGGAACCTTCAACGAGGTCGGCCCCGCGGAGGCCACCCCGGACGCTCAGGTCAGCTACATCAACACCCTCACCCAGCAGGGCGTCGGCGCGATCGTCATCTCGGCGAACGATCCGAAGGCCATCTGCTCGGCGCTGAACGAGGCCCGCGACGGCGGCGTCAAGGTCGTCACGTTCGACTCGGACACGAACGCCGACTGCCGCGACATCTTCGTCAACCAGGCGGACTCGGAGGGCATCGCGAAGGTTCAGATCGACCAGATCGCCGAGCAGATCGGCAAGAAGGGCGAGGTCGCCATCCTGTCCGCCTCGGCGAACGCGACCAACCAGAACACCTGGATCGACCTGATGAAGAAGTACGCGGCGTCGGAGTACCCCGACCTGTCCATCGTGGAGACGGTGTACGGCGACGACGATGACCAGACCTCGTTCGACAAGACGGCGGCGTTGCTGCAGTCGCACCCGAACCTGAAGGGCATCATCTCCCCCACCACGGTCGGCATCGCCGCCGCGGCGCGCTACCTCAGCACGTCCGAGTACAAGGGCAAGGTCTTCCTGACCGGGCTCGGCACCCCGAACCAGATGCGCGAGTACGTCAAGGACGGCACCGTCACGGCGTTCGCGCTGTGGAACCCGGAGGACCTCGGCTACCTGGCCGCGTACGCCGCCGACGCGCTCATCACCGGGAAGATCACCGGCAAGGAGGGTGACAAGTTCACCGCCGGCGACCTCGGTGACTACACGGTCGGCGCCGACGGCGTCGTCCTGCTCGGCGAGCCGTTCGTGTTCAACAAGGACAACATCGGCGACTTCGACTTCTGAGTCGCCCAGCCCGGCCGGCCGCGCGCCGGCCGGGCACCCGAAAGGCATCGCATGACCCGCGTCTGTTTCACCCTCCGCGTTCGTCCGGACCGGCTCGAGGAGTACCTCGCACGCCATTCGCCGGTCCCGGCCGACATGCTCGCCGAGATCCACGCGGCGGGACGGCGCGACTACTCCCTCTTCGTCGCACCGGACGGGTTGCTCGTCGGCTACTACGAGACCGATGACGACGAAGCCGCACGCGCGTACCTCGCCACGAGTCCCGTGGCCACAGCGTGGGAGGCGGAGATGGCCCCGTTCTTCGCCGGCCTGGAAGGCCGGCCGGATCAGACCCTGCCCCTCACCGAAGTCTTCAACCTGGCGGACCAGCTCTCCGCTGCGAGCCCAGAAAGCACGGCATCATGACCACTCTCTCTCCCGAGATCCTGTCCGCTCTGCAGCAGCAGGCGATCGAGGTCCCGTCCTGGGCCTACGGCAACTCCGGCACCCGGTTCAAGGTGTTCACCACCCCCGGCACGCCCCGCGACCCGTTCGAGAAGGTCGCCGACGCGGCCGAGGTCAACCGCCTCACCGGGCTCGCGCCGGCCGTCGCGCTGCACATCCCGTGGGACCTCGTGGACGACTTCGGCGCCCTGAAGCAGCACGCGGATGACCTCGGCGTCCGGCTCGGCACGATCAACTCCAACACGTTCCAGGACGACGACTACAAGTTCGGCGCACTCACGCACGAGGATGCGGCGATCCGCCGCAAGGCGATCGATCACCACCTGCAGTGCATCGACGTGATGGACGCCACCGGCTCGCGCGACCTGAAGATCTGGCTCGCGGACGGCTCGAACTACCCCGGTCAGGCCGATATGCGCGGCCGTCAGGACCGCCTGCACGTCTCCCTGCAGGAGATCTACGCGCGTCTGTCCGGCGAGCAGCGGATGGTCCTGGAGTACAAGTTCTTCGAGCCGGCGTTCTACCACACCGACGTTCCGGACTGGGGAACCTCCTACGCGCAGGTGGCCGCTCTCGGCGACCGCGCGATGGTGTGCCTGGACACCGGACACCACGCTCCCGGCACGAACATCGAGTTCATCGTGATGCAGCTGACGCGCCTCGGCAAGCTCGGCTCGTTCGATTTCAACTCGCGGTTCTACGCCGACGACGACCTCATCGTCGGCGCGGCGGACCCGTTCCAGCTGTTCCGCATTCTGTTCGAGGTGGTCCGCAACGGCGCCCTGAACAACCCGGACGTCGCGTTCATGCTCGACCAGTGCCACAACGTGGAGAACAAGATCCTCGGGCAGATCCGCTCGGTCCTGAACGTGCAGGAGATGACCGCCCGCGCCCTGCTGGTGGACCGCGACGCCCTGTCCGCCGCGCAGCGCTCCGGCGATGTCCTCGGTGCGAACGGCATCTTCATGGATGCGTTCTACACGGACGTCCGCCCGGCCCTGGCCGACTGGCGCGAGTCCCGCGGCCTGCCGGCCGATCCGATGGCGGCCTACGCCGCGAGCGACTACCAGTCGCGCATCGAAGCAGACCGCGTCGGCGGCACCCAGGCGAGCTGGGGCGCCTGAGCGCCCCCACCACAGAGAGCACACGATGACGAACCCCACTGCCGCCGAGCTCATCGCGCGGAGCAACCGCCTGGGCGCGGACCCGAAGAACACCAACTACGCCGGCGGCAACACGTCCGCGAAGGGCACCGACACCGACCCCGTGACCGGTGAGCCCGTCGACCTGCTGTGGGTGAAGGGCTCCGGCGGAGACCTCGGCACGCTCACCGAGTCCGGTCTCGCGGTGCTGCGGCTGGACCGCATGCGCGCCCTGGTGAACGTGTACCCGGGCGTGGAGCGCGAGGACGAGATGGTCGCCGCGTTCGACTACTGCCTGCACGGCAAGGGCGGCGCCGCGCCGTCCATCGACACCGCCATGCACGGCCTCGTCGATGCCGCGCACGTGGACCACCTGCACCCGGACGCCGGCATCGCCATCGCGACCGCGGCCGACGGCCCGGCGCTCACCGCGAAGATCTTCGGCGACGCTGTCGCGTGGGTCCCGTGGCGTCGTCCCGGCTTCCAGCTGGGGCTGGACATCGCCGAGATCAAGGCGCAGAACCCGCAGGCGATCGGTTGCATCCTCGGCGGTCACGGCATCACGGCGTGGGGCGACACGTCCGACGAGGCCGAGCGCAACAGCCGCCACATCATCGACACCGCCGCCGCGTACATCGCCGAGCACGGCGCGGCTGAGCCGTTCGGCCCGGTGCGCGACGGTTTCGCGGCCCTGCCCGAAGCGGAGCGTCGCGCTCGCGCCGCCGCCCTCGCCCCGACGCTGCGCGGCATCGCGTCGCAGGACCGGGTGATGGTCGGTCACTACACCGACGGCGACGTGGTGCTCGACTTCCTCGCCTCGGCCCAGGCGCCGGACCTCGCCGCGCTCGGCACGTCCTGCCCGGATCACTTCCTGCGCACGAAGGTCAAGCCGCTGATCCTGGATCTGCCCGCGACGGCTCCGCTGGAGGATCAGCTCGCCCGACTCGCCGAACTGCACGAGGAGTACCGCGCCGACTATAAGGCGTACTACGACGCGCACGCCACGGCGGACTCGCCGGCGATCCGTGGCGCCGACCCGCTCATCATCCTGGTCCCGGGCGTCGGCATGTTCAGCTACGGCAAGGACAAGCAGACCGCCCGCGTCGCCGGTGAGTTCTACGTCAACGCGATCAACGTGATGCGCGGCGCCGAGGCTCTGTCGACCTACGCCCCGATCTCGGATGAGGAGAAGTTCCGCATCGAGTACTGGGCGCTCGAGGAGGCCAAGCTGCAGCGGATGCCGAAGCCCCGCTCGCACGCCGGACGCATCGCGCTGGTCACCGGGGCCGCCTCCGGCATCGGCAAGGCGATCGCCACGCGCCTGGCCGCCGAGGGCGCGTGCGTCATCGTCGCGGACCTGGATCTCGCCAAGGCCCAGGCGGCCGCGGCCGAGCTCGGGAACACGGACGTCGCGATCGGCGTGGCCGCGAACGTCGCGGACGCGGACGCGGTGCAGGCCGCGATCGATGACGCCGTCCTCGCCTTCGGCGGACTCGACCTCGTCGTCAACAACGCCGGGCTGTCGCTGTCCAAGCCGCTGCTGGAGACCACCGAGAAGGACTGGGACCTGCAGCACGACGTCATGGCGAAGGGCTCGTTCCTGGTGTCCAAGGCGGCCGCGAAGGTCCTCATCGAGCAGAAGCTCGGCGGCGACATCATCTACATCTCCTCGAAGAACTCCGTCTTCGCCGGTCCGAACAACATCGCGTACTCCGCCACTAAGGCCGACCAGGCTCACCAGGTGCGCCTGCTCGCGGTCGAGCTCGGTGAGCACGGCGTCCGCGTCAACGGCATCAACCCCGACGGCGTCGTCCGCGGGTCCGGGATCTTCGCCTCCGGCTGGGGCGCCAATCGTGCCGCCACCTACGGCGTGAAGGAGCAGGACCTCGGTCAGTTCTACGCGAACCGCACGATCCTCAAGCGCGAGGTCGTGCCGGAGAACGTCGCCGACGCGGTCTACGTCCTGACCGGACCCGAGCTGTCCCGCACCACCGGCCTGCACATCCCGGTCGACTCCGGCGTCGCCGCCGCGTTCCTGCGATGACCGGAGCCGTCGCCGCGATCGACCTGGGCGCCACCAGCGGCCGGGTCATCGTCGGGCACGTCGGGCCGGACACCCTGCGGATGGAGCAGGTCGCACGGTTCGGCAACGGCCCGGTCGATCTCGGCGGCAGCCTGCACTGGGACGTCACGGGCCTGTACGCGCAGTCCCTCGCCGGTCTGCGCGACGCCCTGCGAACGACGCCGGGGATCGTGTCGATCGGCGTCGACTCGTGGGCGGTCGACTACGCGCTCCTGCGCGGCGGACGTCTGCTCGGCGAGCCGTTCCACTATCGCGACGAGCGCACCCGCGCGGGCGCCGCCGCCGTGGACGCGCGCCTCCCGCACGCGAAGCTGTACGCTCGCAACGGCCTGCAGTTCCTGCCGTTCAACACGCTCTACCAGCTCGCCGCCGAGGACCCGGCGGTGCTCGAGATCGCGGACCGCCTGCTGCTGGTGCCCGACCTCCTCGCGTTCTGGCTCACCGGCCGCGCCCGCACCGAGGTGACCAACGCGTCCACCACCGGGCTGCTGGACGCGCGGACGCGCGCGTGGGATGAGGACCTCATCGCCCGCCTCGGCCTGCCCCGCGGAGTGTTCGCGGACCTCGTCCAGCCGGGTGCGGAGATCGGCCGCCTGCGTCCCGTCGTGGCTGCCGCGCTCGGAGCCCCCGAGGCGCTGGGCGTGACGGCGGTGGGATCGCATGACACCGCGTCGGCCGTCGTCGCCGTGCCGATGGATCCGGCCACCGCCGTGTACATCTCCTGCGGCACGTGGGGACTGGTCGGCGCGGAGGTTGCGGAACCCGTGCTGAGCGACGCCGCTCGCCGCGCCGGTTTCACCAACGAGGGCGGTGTCGATGACCGCATTCGGCTGCTGCACAACGTGATGGGTCTGTGGATCCTCAGCGAGACGGTGCGCGGCTGGGAGCGCGAGGGCGAGCGCGTGGACCTGCCCGCGCTGCTGGCCGCCGCGGCGGCGGAGCCGGAACCGGCGCGAGTGTTCGACGTCGACGACGAGCGATTCCTCGCCCCGGGCGAGATGACCGCGCGCATCGACGCCTGGTACGCCGAACACGACGTCGCCCCGCCCCGCACGCGCGCCGCGTACGCGCGCGCGATCGTGGAGTCCCTCGCCGAGGCGTTCGCCCGGACCGCGCATCAGGCGGCCGAGCTCGCCGGCATCGACCTCCGCACGATCCACATCGTCGGCGGCGGCGCGCTGAACACGCTGCTGTGCGAACGGACCGCGACCCGCGCCGGCGTACGCGTCCTCGCCGGGCCGGTGGAGGCCACCGCCCTGGGCAACGTCCTCGTGCAGGCGCGCGCGCACGGGCTCGTCCACGGGACGCTGGAGGACCTCCGCACCTTGGTCGCCCGGACGCACGAAGTCACCGAGCACCGGCCCGGCCGCTGAGCCGTCAGCGGGCTTCGCGCAACCCGACGCGGACGAGGTGGTCGTTGGCGAAGCGTCCCTCCGGGTCGAGCCGCTCGTACACGGCGCGTGCATCGCCCAGCCGCGGCACCACGGATTCCAGCCGCGCGCGGTCGAACAGGTGGAGCTTGCCCCAGTGCGGACGGGCGGCGAAGGGTTCCAGCGCCGCCTCGATTCCGACGAGCGCCGCCCGGACCTCGTCGGGGCGGTTCTCCCACGTGAAGTGGATGATCACGCTGTCCCGTCGGTACGCCGGGCTCAGCCACAGTTCGTCCGCGCCCGCCGTGCGGATCTCCGTGACGATGAGGTGCTCCCGGAACGAGTCCCCCAGCGCACGAACGGCCGCGAGCGCGGCGGGCGCATCCTGACGCGAAACGAAGTACTCGGTCTGCAGTTCGTCCCCGCGGGAGGGCACCGCGTCGGCGCGGAAGTGCGGGATGCGCAGGTGCCAGGGCCCCACGGTGCCGATCTCGGTGATGTTGTCCCCCATCCCGATCGGGGAGATGCGTGAGGATGAGCGCACGGCGTCCGCGATGTGATCGGTGATCTCCGCCCCGGCACGTCGTTTCACCCACAGCGGTCCGGCCTCGTCCTCCCAGCGGCTGAAGATCGACACGCTGTCGGCCGCGCCGGTGACCGCGGAGACATCAGCGAACAGCGCCTCCCAACTGAGGCCCTCGTAGACGTCCTGGCGCACCTCGTAGCGGGGTTCGATGTCCAGGGTGAGGTCGGTGACGATGCCGAACGCCCCGACGCCCACCACGAGCGCCGAGAAGTCGTCATCGCCGCGGACGAGCTCGTGCAGTTCCCCGTCCGCCCCCAGGTAGCGCAGGGACCGCACGGCGGTGCTCAGCACGCCCTTCGCGTCGCCCGAACCGTGCGTCGCGGTCTGCGTCGCACCGCCGACGTTGATGTGCGGCAGCGAACCCATGTTGTGCAAGGCGAAGCCGGCGGCGTCGAGCTGCGTGGCGAGAACCGCGTACCGGGTGCCCGCGGTGACGCGCGCCGTCATCGTCTCACCGTCGATCCGCGCCGGACCCTCCAGGCCGGTCACGTCGATCAGCGTGCCGTCGGTGTCGGGCAGGTCGGTGAACGAATGACGAGTGCCGAGGGCGTGCACGCGCCCCGGTCGCGCCAGCGCTCGGCGGATGTCCTCCACCGAGGACGCGACGGTCAGCGCCGGAGCGCGGTACGTGTGGGATCCGGCCCAGTTCTGCGCCATGGTCCTCCTTCACCGGATGAATCGCCGCATGACGAGTTCCGAAAATCGTACGCGACACGTGGCGGTGCCCCGGACGCGTCCTCACGCCGCCGGCAGCGGATGGCGACGCCGCAGCAGGACGCGCTGCGCCAGGGTCCAGGCGACGGTGGTGGCGAGATACAGTCCGGCGGCGACCGGTACGAACAGGGCGAACACGGCGGTGAGGTACTGCAGCGCGCCGAGCATGCGCTGGGCGCCGCTGGAGGCGAGCGGTCCTTCCGCCGGGACGGTGGGACGGAACGCCCGCCGCGTCAGCTCTCCCACCACGGCGATGATCGCCACGATGGTTCCGACGACGAGCACCGTCGGCAGATCCAGCGAGCCCCGCCCCAGCGCGCCCACGAAGCTCGTGCCGAGCGGAACACCGGCGAGCTGGTGGGCGAGCAGGGCGTTCGGGTGTCCGGCGATCTCCGGTCGCAGGAAGAGCGTGTAGATCAGACCGACCACGGGCGCCTGAGCCAGCAGGGGCAGGCAGCCGGCGAACGGCGACGTGTTCTCGTCGGTGTACAGCTTCATCGTCTCGCGCTGCAGGCGTTCCGGATTCTTCTTGTGCCGGGCCTGCAGTTCCCGCAGCCGTGGAGCGAGCCGGGCGCGCATCTGCTCGGCCTTGGCCTGCGAGACGCCGACCGGTATCAGGCAGGCCCGGACGAGGAGGGTGACGAGGATGACCGCGAGCGCCGCGGCCGAGACCCCGACCGCGGGTTCGAGCAGATCGGCGAGCGCGATCAGTCCGGAGTAGGCCGCGTCCAGGAGCGCGGCGAGGGGTGGGAAGGCGAAGATGTCCATGAGTGAGTCCGATGTTCCGGTTCCAGAGGTTGAGCTTCTGGCCACGGACCGCACGACGAACGCCCCCGGAAGGGACGCTCAGGCGCGGCGGATCACGCGGCCGAGGCCGCGATACCGGGGGCTCGAGGACGCGCATGCCCCGGGGCGTCCGGGTCGCTCTGCGCAGGAGTGGGTGCTCGCCCGGCGCCGTGCCGGGCGAAGACGGATCGGGTCTCAGCGAAGGGCGTCTGTCCGGCCGCGCTGAGCATGACCGCGAGGAGGGCGACCGCGACGAGGGCCACGGCGAGCGCCAGGACGGCGGACTGCGCCGACAGCGGAGCCCCGACGAGGATCGTGAACAGGTTCAGCACGAGTGCGTGCCACGCATCGATCATCCGAGCCTCCCCTCGTTCGCCCTCACGCTAACACGGCAGTCCGGCCCGGACCGGAGGTTCCGGTGACATACTGACGGTGGCGTGCTCGGTCGCCGGTCTCATTCGACTCCGCCGAGCCTGGAGGACAGCGTCCGCCGCACTCTCATGAGGAGACACATGTCGACGCACGACACCGCCCGCATCGCCCACCACCGCCGGTACCTGATGTGCCGCCCGGAACACTTCACGGTGGACTACTCGATCAACCCGTGGATGGACCCCGCTCGGCCGACGGACACCGCCAACGCCGTGGCGCAGTGGCAGGTTCTGCACGATCTCTACCTCCGCCTCGGGCACGAGGTGGAACTCATCGATCCGCTCCCGGACTACCCGGACATGGTCTACACCGCCAACGGCGGCTTCGTGATCGGCGGCGTCGCTTACGGACCGAAGTTCCGCTACGTCGAGCGCGCCGGGGAGGCCCCCGCGTTCATCGACTGGTTCGACGCGAACGGCTTCACCGCCGTCACGCCTCGCGAGACCAACGAGGGCGAGGGCGACTTCCTGCTCGCCGGTGAGATCATCCTCGCCGGAACGGGCTTCCGTTCCTCCGACGCCAGCCACGCCGAGATCGCCGAGCTGTTCGACCGGGAGGTCGTCTCGCTCACCCTCGTGGACCCCCGCTTCTACCACCTCGACACGGCGCTGACCGTCCTGGATCCGGTCGTCGAGCCCGGCGCCGAGCCCGGCATCGCCTACCTGCCGCACGCGTTCGACGAGGCATCCCAGGCGATCCTGGCGGAGCGCTTCCCGAACGCCATCCGCGTCGCGGATGCGGACGGCGCGGTGTTCGGTCTGAACTCCGCCAGCGACGGCCGCAACGTCATCATCTCCCCGCGCGCCACCGGTTTCGGTGCACAGCTGCGCGAGCGCGGGTACGAGGTCCACGAGGTGGACCTGTCCGAACTGCTGCTGGGCGGCGGCGGCATCAAGTGCTGCACTCTGGAACTGCGCGGAGAAGCATCATGACCGATCTGATCACCACCGCCGAAGCCCACCTCGCCCACAACTACCACCCGCTGCCGGTCGTCGTGTCCTCCGGCGAGGGTGCGTGGGTGACCGACACCGAGGGCAAGCGCTACCTCGACCTGCTGTCGGCGTATTCCGCGCTCAACTTCGGTCACGGCCACCCGGACATCCTCGCCGCCGCGCACGCGCAGCTGGACCGTCTGACGCTCACCAGCCGCGCGTTCCACAACGATCGTCTCGGTCCGTTCGTGACCGCGCTGGCCGAGCTCTGCGGCAAGGACCTCGTCCTGCCGATGAACACCGGCGCCGAGGCGGTGGAGACCGGGATCAAGGTCGCCCGAGCGTGGGGCTACCGGGTCAAGGGCATCCCGGACGGGCGCGCGAACATCATCGTCGCGGCCGGCAACTTCCACGGCCGCACCACCACGATCGTGAGCTTCAGCGACGACGACTCCGCCCGCGACGGCTTCGGCCCGTTCACGCCGGGCTTCACGATCGTGCCGTACGGCGACGCGGACGCCATCGCCGCGGCGATCGACGGTGACACCGCCGCCGTGCTCGTCGAGCCCATTCAGGGCGAGGCCGGCGTGATCATCCCGCCGGAGGGGTACCTGCGCGCGATCCGGGAGATCACCGAGCGCGAGAACGTGCTGATGATCGCGGACGAGATCCAGTCCGGGCTCGCGCGCGTCGGGACGACCTTCGCGTGCGACCGCGAGGGTGTCGTGCCGGACATGTACCTCCTCGGCAAGGCGCTCGGGGGCGGCGTCCTGCCGGTGTCCGCCGTCGTGGCGAACGAGGACGTGCTCGGCGTCATCGCGCCCGGCGAGCACGGCTCGACATTCGGGGGCAACCCCCTGGCCGCGGCGGTGGGCCTGCAGGTCGTGCGCATGCTCGCGGAGGGCACCTGGCAGGAGCGGGCCACGCAGCTCGGCGCGCACCTGGCCGAGCAGCTGCAACCGCTGGTGGGCGCGGGCGTCACCGCGGTGCGCGTCGCGGGTCTCTGGGCCGGCGTCGACATCGACCCGTCCCACGGCACCGGGCGCGAGGTCGCGGAGAAGCTCCTCGAGCGCGGTGTCCTGGTCAAGGACACCCACGGTCAGACCGTGCGCATCGCTCCCCCGCTCGTGATCCGCGCCACCGAGATCGACTGGGCCGTGGAACAGCTGCGTCTGGTCCTCGCCGACTGACCCGTCGCTCTCACGTCCGGCAGGAATCCCGCGCGGAACCTGCCGGGCGTGAGAGCGACCTCGGGATTGCTCTCATGCACGGCAGATCCAGCGCCGCAGAAGTGTCGGCGATGAGGCGTCAGATGACGGACTCGGACCAGGGGTCCGGGAGCCCCCCACGCTGCGCGGTGATCGAGATGACCTGTTCACGCAGATACGCCAGCAGCTCCAGGCGGCCCGACGTCGTGGGTTCGCCGATGTGGGCCGAGGGCGCCTGCGCGCCGAGGCGTTCGATGAGGTCGGCGGCGGCCTCCGCGGCGGAGGGACCGACGATGCGCACGCGATCCACGCCCGTCTCCGGCAGTCGCTCGCACCACTCCGCGTCGGATTCCATGAACACCGTGACGCCCTGTTCGCCGAGGGCGTGGCGGACCGCCGCCGGCAGTCCCGACTGCAGCGACAGGGTGATCGCCGACCGCGCGCGGATGGCGGCGATGACGGTCCGCAGCACCTGTGCGAGAGTCGCGTCCGCGGTCGCGCGCACCGCAGCCGGCACGCTGCGGTAGCGCAGCAGATTCCGCTCGACGCCGAGCCGGGAGACGTCCTTGACGCGCCCGAACTCACGGTCCCAGACCACGGCATCGGCCAGAGCCGCCCGACGCAACCAGTCGAAGGAGCTGAAGTCGAGGCTCGGCTGTGCGGCCTCGATCAGCATCGTGATGCGGGAGTCGAGGCCTTTCAGGTGCAGCGTGGACGACGAGGTCGTCCCTCCGCTCGAACGCCACCGGCCCAGGCCGACGAGACGGTTCGGACCGCCCGCGCGCCCGGCCGGGCCGACCGCAGAAGCACCCCATCCGCCCAGCGGACGTCGCTGCACGACGCCGCCGTCGAGTGCGCGGTTGATCGCCAGGGTGCCGGCCTCGACCTCGGTCAGGAAGCGTGCGAGGTCGGTCGGGTTGCGCGTGTGCAGCGAAGCCGCCCCACCCGCGGAGATCTCGTTGTGCAGGCGGATCGCCTCCACGAGGGTCGTGGCCGGCAGCACACCGAGCACCGGTCCCGCGATCGCGGCGCTCAGGTACGGCGCACCGGGCTGGACACCGGTGCGCACACCGGGGGTCCACAATCGCGCCTCCACGCGACGTGGCTCCACGAGCCAGCGCTCCCCCGGGTCCAGATGCGTGAGGGCGCGCTCGAGGGCCTCGTCCGGCTCGGACCGCAGCGGGCCGAGGTCCGCTCGCGGATCTTCCGGGAACGCGGCGCGCAGGGAGCGCGTGATGTCGGCCAGTTGCCGAGCAAGACGCCGGGACCGGCCGGCGGACCCGACCACGATGGCGACGCCCGCCGATGCGGGCCCCTGACCGGAACGCGCGAATGCGCTGCGTGCGATGTCGATCGCGGCGCGGTCCAGGTCCGCGGACGGCATGATGATCATCACCGCCCGGCCGGAGACGGTGCCACTGATCTCAAGATCGGCGCGGACGGCTCGTAGCAGTGACGCATCCGCGGGTGAGCCGGTGAACAGCACCCGCTCGATGATCGGGTCCGCGGCGAGGGTCACCGCGTCCTCCGCTCGCGCGATCACGAGCACCCCGTCCGGCAGCCCCGCTGTGGCCAGAGCCTCCGCGACGACGTCCCCCACCGCAGGAGCAGTCGTGCACAGCAGCGTGCCCGATCCGGCCGCGATCGTGGCGAACGCGTCGGCGGCACCGGCCGCGGGTGCGGCGTCCGCACCGGCGAACACCACGGTGGCGACGGCGGGGACGAACACGGCGCCCTTGATGGCATCCAACTCGCGCGCCAGGGACGCGGCGTAGGTGGCGGCGTCGATGAGTCGCGTCGCCTCGGCGTCGGCCTCAGCGAAGGGTAGGCCGCTCTCGGCCGCGATCGCGGCGATCAGGTCAGCGCGGTGCTCCTGCAGGTGCGCGGCGGCGCGCCGCAGCACGGCGGCGCGCTCGACGGCCGGGAGGGAGCCCCAGTCCGGGGCGGCGGTGCGGACGCGCATGAGCACCGCTTCCGCGTCGATGCTCTCCGCCGGGGATTCGGCGGTGGGGGCGGCGAGCGCCGGGACCCGAGCGAGCACCTGCGTCGACCACTCGCGATTCGCCGGGGTGGAGGGGTCCGTGTCGGCCTCGTTGTGGAACCCGGGTGCACCCAGGGCATCGGAGGGATCTTCGTGCGTGGCGAACACCGCCGTCTCCACGAAGGGCGTCCCGCCGAAGAACAGACCTTCACCGTCCCGACCGATCGGGCTCGTCTCCGTGGACTCCGAGGCGCGCGCGATCCCCATCACCTCCTCGGTGAGGGCCGCGGTGCTGTGCAGGTCCGGCGCGCGGACGATCCGGGTGTCCTCAACGGGGACCGGCGGCAGCGCGCGATCCTGCGTCCGGCGCGATCCGGTGGGGAGCATCGGGTCCGCTGCGCGGACGCGCGCACGGTCCAGGCGCTCGGCACCCCGGGAGAGGTCGCCGCGTCCGGCGGCGGAGCGAAGCACACGGATCACGTGCGCGGCGGTGCCGTCCCGAGCGTCCGCGACGGCGATCGGCGCGTCCACTCGGACAGAACCGACATCCTGCACGAGGGCGGTCAGCGCCCCGGGCGAGACGCCGAGGTGAACGCCGACCTCGACCGCTTCCGGCACGCCGCGCTCGTCAGCCAGCTCCCGGGCGAACGCCGCGATGAGCGGGTCGTCCGCGGACACGCCGATGCGCACGGCCGAATTCTCCGCAGTGATCGCCCAGTCCAGGATTCGCAGGACGGACGCGTCCACGTCCGTCTGCGTCGCGTGCACCACGCCTGCCCACCCGTGCAGCGGCGACTCCGCCTCCTCCTCCGCGAGGTCCGTTCCGGCGATCAGGTTGATGCCGATGCCGGAACCGCCCGCGGCGGCGCGCTCGCGCGCCCAGGCCGTCAGCTGCTGCACCGCCGGCAGCGTGTCCGGCAGCTCGATCGGCAGCGCGATCGCGGCGTCGACCCCGGACAGCGCCGGGTCTTCGAGCAGTCGGGTGAAGACCGCGATCGTGAGATCCAGGTCGCGGTGCGCGGGCACCTCGAGCGTCAACCGCGCGGTCGGCAGCGCGCCCGCCAGCAGGGAGCCGGCGTAGAACGGCAGCAGCTGCTCCACCGCAGCCACCACGGTGTCCTCGAACGACCAGGGCGATCCGACGGCCACCACCTCGCGCAGCGTGAACGTGACGCCGTCGACGTCCTCCCGCGCAGCGAGGGCGTGCAACTCGTCGATCCGACGCATCGCGGCATCGGACCCCAGGACGCGCTCCCCGAGGAGTCGCACGTCGACGCGGGCGTCATGGCCGCGGATGGCCGCGAGGCTCGCCGTGAGTCGGGCCGGACGCGGGTCCAGCAGGAGGTGGCCGACGACGTCACGCAGCGCGCGGCGGGACAGCGGCACGATCGGTGCCGGCAGCACCGGAGCGACCGCTCCGCCCAGTCGCACCGCACCGCGCAGATACCACGGCAGGCCGGTGGGCGCCGCCGGAGCGACGCGGTGGAAGCCGCCCGCCGCGACGCTCAGGCTCTCCGGACGCAGCAGCGCGTCGACCACGCTGAGCGTGAACGGCAGCCCCTGCGGGTCCTGCAGCATCGCATCGAGCCGACGGGTCGCGGGGTCGGCGGGAGCATCCGCGGCGGGCGTACGCCACCGTTGCGCGCGTTCCGCAGCGGCACGAACCCGGTCATCGGCGGCGGGGGCGGGGGATGCCGTCTCGTCGGTCACCATGCCCCAACACTACGTTCGCCGGGGCCCGGAACCGCGCCTCGGCACGGGTTTCCCGTCACACCCATAACCGCGTCGCGCCACCGGCGTGGGGAGCCGATGGCGCGACGCTGCTCCCCGGCGGTCGAGAACGGGGAGGGACGGGATGAGGCGAACCGCTGTCGCGGTGCCTCATCTCCACAGAACGGGGGTGCTCGGGTGGCGTCGTCGCGTTGGGCCGCGGACGACCCGTCCGCCCAACACCCTGCCGTGATCTCGGCCCGGCGGACAGCGATTGCGAGAGAACTCCGTATTCGGCGGCGCGCACCGCTGTAGCGTCGGCGGACGGCCTCAGCGCGCCGACGAGGATCCGTTTTCGTCGCCACCGCGGTCCGTGCGCGCCCGAGAGGGCTGCACCCGCGGCGGCTCGCCGGGCATCTTCGGGAACTCCGGGGGGAACGGCAGCTCGCCGAGCCCGGCGTCCACATCGCGTTGCCACCACGCCAGCAGCGTGTCGAGGTTTCCGGGCGTCGCCGAGAATTCCGCCCACGGGTCACCGTGATCGGCGAGACGCTGCGGAATCGTGCGCACGGTGAAGGAGGTGGGGTCGGCAGTGTCGAGTTCGTCCCAGGTGATCGGAGCGGACACGGTCGCGCTCGGCAGCGCGCGGGGGCTGTACGCACCCGCCATCGTCCGATCCCGGTTCGCCTGATTGAAGTCGATGAAGATCCGCTCCCCGCGCTCCTCCTTCCACCAGGCTGTCGTGACCCGGTCCGGCATGCGTCGTTCGAGCTCACGCCCCGCCGCGATGACGGCGTGCCGGACCTCGAGGAACTCGTGCTCGGGAACGATCGGTGCGAACAGGTGCAGGCCGCGGTTGCCGCTGGTCTTGATCCAGCTCGCCAGTCCCGCTTCGGCGAGCACCGCACGCATGCCGTGGGCGGCGTGGACGGCATCGGAGAAGTCGGTGCCCGGCTGGGGATCGAGGTCGATCCTCAGCTCCACCGGGTCATCCGTGTCGACGGCCAGCGACGCCCAGGGGTGGAAGACGACGGTGTTCATCTGCGCCGCCCACACCACCGCGGCCGGCTCCGTCAGAACGAGCTGCGGGTGGGAGCGCCCGGAGTTGTAGCGCACCGAGACGGATGCGACGTAATCCGGTGTCCCCTTCGGCGGATTCTTGGAGAAGAAGCTCTCCCCGTCGACGGCCCCCGGGAACCGTTCCAGCGACACCGGCCGCGACCCGTTGTGCGCCAGGAACGGGCCGGACACGGTGATCAGATACTCCGCCAGCTCATGCTTGGTGATCCCGGCTTCCGGAAAGACGACACGGTTCGGACTGGACAGAGACACCTCACGGTCCCCGGCAGGACCGGGGACCGTGAGGGTGATGCGTTCCGATGCCATGGTCCGACCCTATGACCTGCGTCAGCGGACCGACAGGGATCAGTCCGCGAGCACGGGAGCCAGCTCGGCGCGCGAGAGTCGCATGCTCGGGCCGGCGGCGTCGATCAGCACGCCGGTCAGGCCGTCCGTCTCGGACAGCGCCAACCGGAGCTGCTCGAGCGAGAACGCCGCGGCCTTCTCGTCGCGCCCCAGGGAGACGACCTCGAGAGGGTGCGAGAACAGCTGCAGCAGCCGCTCGCCGTCGGCGGTGCGCGCCTCCGCGACACCGTAGATCGGGTTGCCGGACTCGTCATTGCCGGCTGTGCCGACCGCGACCCACACCTTCGATTCGCGCAGCGTCTCGGCGACCTTCTTGACCAGGTCCTCGTGGGCGATCTGCGACCGGTCCATCGCCATCACGGTCTTCAGCCGGAACTCGTCGTCCGCCTCGGCCATGATCCGCTGCAGCAGATCGATCGGAACGACCACGCGGTGCGGAGCGGACGCGTTGTCCAGGATGAGGCCGGCGAACTCGTTCTGCAGCACGTGGCGGGCCACCAGGACGGCGGGCTGGCCGAAAGCACTGGTGCCGGTGTCGCCGTCCGCGGTCACCGCCTCCTGCAGCGCGCGGCCGGAGCTGAACGCGAGCATGAAGTTGCGGTCGCCGTCTCGGACGATGCCCAACTGCAGGTCCTCGCCCGCTTCGACCTGTTCGCGGGCGTCGCCCTTCACGCGCAGGAACAGGTGGCCCTGCAGCATCTGACGCACGACGCCGATCAGTTCGTTCGGCTCGGGATCGGGGTTGAGGCGCGCCAGCGCGTCGCGCAGGACGGCGTTGTCGCGCAGTCCGGGCGCGGTCTCCCAGTTCGCCGGCGGCTCGTCGGCGGCGAAGGGCAGAGCGACGGTGCCATCGGCGTTGCGCGACGGAGCGTTCGTCGGCTGCGGCGCCGGGATGTCCGGGGCCGCCGGGGGCTTCGGCGTCCCACCGAGACCACCGAACGTGGACATCGAGATTCCGACGTGCGGGACGTCCTCGGTCGGCGCGGGCTCGGTCGACGCCTCCTCGGCGGGAGTCGTCTCGGGAGCGTCCACGGCGGCCGGATCCGGCGTGTCCGTCGCGGAATCCGCGGCGGCGTCGGGCTGGTCGTTCTTGCGACGCGAGAAGAGTGCCATGCGCCCAGCCTAGCCGCGAGAGCCGGCGCCCCGGCGACCGCACCGGGGACCCGATGGTCGAACCCGGCACGGCCGACGGGTGGAGCCGCCGTGGCGCACCCGCCGATCCGGCATCGCTGCTCGGTCGCGCGCGACGATCGCGACTCCCGTCCGTCCGCGTGCGCCCCGATGCGCGCTCGTGGCCCCCCGGCCGCGAACGCGCGTGCGCGTGCGACGGACGCACGGGGATCCCGTTGAGCTCCGGTCCCGCCGGCGCTGCCCCCCGGCGTGCGCAGGCGAACGACCGTCGCCGAGAATTCCCCGGCCTCAGCCTACAGGACTCGCTGCACGCTCCCGCGCGGCCCCTCCGCTCAGATCTTGACGATCGGAGCGATCTTGATCAGCAGTTTCTTGGATCCGGCCGCGTCGAACCGCACGTGTGCGATGCGCTTGGCCCCCTCGCCGGTGATCGCGTCGACGCGCCCCTCACCGAAGTCGTCGTGGCGGATCCGGTCCCCGGGCGCCAGTTCGAGGTCGCCGTTGTCACGGACCTTCGCGGTGACGCGGTTCGGGAAACGGTCGGCGTTCGTCGACAGCGGCTTGAGCCCACCACCGGGCGCGAGCGGTTTGGCGCCGAAATCGTTGCGGGGACGGCGGGCGTTCAGCGCGCGGGACTGCAGCCCCCCGCGTGAGTTCACATCCCCCGGCGACTGACGCCAGTCGATCAGCTCGACCGGGATCTCCTGCAGGAACCGGCTCGGCATCGCGACGGTCACCTCGCCGAACTGCGCGCGCGTCATCGCGAGGGTGACGTACAGGCGCTTGCGGGCTCGGGTGATGCCGACGTAGAACAGGCGGCGCTCCTCCTGCGGGCCGCCCGGTTCGCCTGCGGAGATGCGGTGCGGGATGAGGTCCTCCTCGACGCCGGTGAGGAACACCGCGTCGAACTCCAACCCCTTCGCGGTGTGCAGCGTCATCAGGGACACGACCCCGGACTCGTCATCCAGGTCGTCGGCGTCCGAGACGAGCGCGACGTCGGTGAGGAAGTCCGCGATCGTCCCCTCCGGGTTGTTGCGCGCGAACTCACGGGTGACCGCGACGAACTCGTCCAGGTTCTCCAGGCGGGCCTCATCCTGCGGGTCGCGGCTGGCGCGGAGCATGTCGAAGTAGCCGGACTTGTTCAGCAGCAGCGTCAGGCCGTCCGCGACGGAGGTCGGCGGGGGCACGGTGCCGTCAGCCGGGATCAGGACGGCGGACGCCTCGCGCAGGACGGTGTCCAGCTGCGCGATCGCGGCTTGGATCTTCGGTCCGAACCCCAGCTGGGAGGAGTGCGCGAGCGCGTCGCGGAAAGTGAGGCCGTTGTCCGCCGCGAATCGAGCGATGCCCGTCTCGGTCACCTCACCGATGCCTCGGCGCGGCTTGTTCAGGATGCGGCGCAGTGCCATCTCGTCCGCCGGGTTGGCCACGGCGATCAGGTACGCCAGAGCATCCTTGATCTCGGCGCGCTCGTAGAACTTCGTCCCGCCCATGATCTTGTAGGGCAGGGCGGCCCGGATGAAGATCTCCTCCAGCGCACGGGACTGCGAGTTCGTCCGGTAGAACACCGCCATGTCCCCGTAGGCCATGCCGCCGGCGCGGAGTCGGTCGATCTCGTCCGCGATGAACTGCGCCTCGTCGTGCTGCGAGTAGCCGGTGAAGCCGACGATGAGCTCGCCCGCACCGGTGTCGGTCCACAGCTTCTTGTCCTTGCGGTCGAAGTTGTTGCCGATGACGGCGTTCGCCGCCGACAGGATGTTCTGGCTGGAGCGATAGTTCTGCTCCAGGAGCACCACCTTCGCGCCCGGGAAGTCGCGCTCGAACTCGGTGATGTTGCGGATGTCCGCGCCCCGGAACGCGTAGATGGACTGGTCCGAGTCACCGACGACGGTCAGGGAGGCGCCGGGGACCTCCGGGGTCGTGTCGGCCTCGAAGATCATCATGCCGCCGGAGGCGAACGGCTCCGAGCCGCCGGAAACGGGCTTGGTGAGCTCCCGAATCAGGGCGTACTGGGCGTGGTTGGTGTCCTGGTACTCGTCCACCAGGACGTGCCGGAAGCGCTTGCGGTACTGGTCGGCGACCTGCGGGAACGCGCGGAAAAGGTACACCGTCTGGGCGATGAGGTCGTCGAAGTCGAAGGCGTTCGCCTTCTGCAGCCGCTGCTGGTACTCGCCGAAGATCGCCACGAACGCCCGCTCGGCGGGGTCGTTCATGTTCGCGTTGCGGGCGTGGGACTCGGCGTCCTGCAACTCGTTCTTGAGCTTCGAGATGCGCGACTGCACGGCCGCCGGAGTGAGGCCGTACTGGTCCGCCTCGTGCTCCTTGACCAGTCGCTTGATCAGCGCGCGCGAGTCTCCGGAGTCGTAGATCGTGAACGCGGACGTGAAGCCGAACTGCTGCGCCTCGCGCCGCAGGATCCGCACGCATGCGGAGTGGAACGTGGAGATCCACATCGCCCGCCCGGTGTCCCCGACGATCGCGGCCACGCGCTCGCGCATCTCCGCGGCGGCCTTGTTGGTGAACGTGATGGCGAGGATCTGGCTCGGGTACGCGTCACGGGTGCGCAGCAGGTGCGCGATGCGGTGGGTCAGCACACGGGTCTTTCCGGACCCGGCGCCGGCGACGATGAGCAGCGCCGGTCCGCGATATTCGACGGCGGCGCGCTGCGGCGCGTTCAGTCCGTCCAGGAGCGGGTCGGTGACGGCGGCAGCAGTTTCGTTCATGACCCTTCGATTCTATTCGCCGCCCCGACATCCCCTCCCTCCCCCGCGAGACCCCCGGGCACGTCCGAAACCTGCCGCGTTGCGGGGTGTATCGGACGTGCATGGGTGTCTCGCGGTCCGGGGGCGAGGGACATCCCCTCCCTCCCCCGCGAGACACCCGGGCACGTCCGAAACCTGCCGCGTTGCGGGGTGTATCGGACGTGCATGGGTGTCTCGCGGTCAGGGGGCGAGGAGGACCTAGGGTGGGACGAGTGACCGACTTCCGCTGGTTCTTCCTGGCGCGCGCGCTGACGATGATCACGGCGTCGATGTCCTCGGTCGCGATCGCGTTCGCCGTTCTGGGGATCTCGAACGACCCACGGGCGCTGTCGGCGGTCCTCGCCGCCGTGATGATCGGCAACATCACCTTCCTCCTCATCGGCGGTGTGGTCGCGGATCGCCTCCCCCGAGCCCTCGTGATCCAGACCTGCTGGGCCGTGAACATCCTCACCACCGGTGCCATGGCGACCCTGATCTTCACCGGCGTCGCGACCATCCCGCTGCTCGTGGCCCTCGGCGCGCTGATGGGGGCCTCCAGCGCCTTCGTGATGCCGGCGATGCAGGCGATCCTGCCGCAACTGGTCACCCCGGAGGTCCTGCAGCGGGCGACGGCGTCGATCTCGTTCGTCCGCGCCGCGAGCACGATCGGCGGACCGGTCATCGCCGGCATCCTCGTCGCGACCGCGGGGCCCGCCTGGGCGCTCGTGGTCGAGGCGGCCGGACTGGCCTGCGCCATTCCGATGCTGGCGATGGTCCGGCTGCCGCCACCGGCCCGCAGCGGATCATCGCTGTTCCGGGACCTTCGGGACGGATGGAACGCGTTCCGGAGCCGCACCTGGCTCTGGGTCATCGTCGTCGTGTTCGGTCTCCTCAACGCCATCCACATCGGCGCGTGGGGGATCGCGGGACCGTACATCGCCAAGAACGACCCCGCCCTCGGCGTCACCGGCTGGGGTTGGGTGTTGGGCGCCGAGGCGGCCGGCACGCTCGTCATGACCCTCGTCCTGATGCGCGTCCCGCTGCGTCGACCGCTGCGGTACGGCATGCTCGGTGTCGCCGCCTTCGCGCTGCCGCTGGGGCTGCTGGGATGGCATCCGGCGGTCGTGCCCCTGGCGCTCCTGGCCTTCATCGCCGGCGCAGGGAACGACGTGTTCAGCACCGGGTGGCAGCTCGCCCTGTTCGAGCACGTCCCGCGGGACATGCTCTCCCGCGTCTCCAGCTACGACATGCTCGGCAGCTTCCTGGCCATGCCGCTGGGCACCCTGATCTTCGGATGGCTGCTGACGGTCGCCGACGCACGGGTGGTCCTGATGACCGCATCGATCCTCTTCGCGGTGATCGCGCTCGGCACCCTGCTGGTGCCCTCGGTCTTCGGGATGCGACGCGCACCGGACGCCGGCGTCTGATCCATCGCGCGCCTGGGGGTGTTTCAGCGATCGAGCTCGGCGGGCTCGCGTGCGGAGCGACGTGCGAGGAACACCCCGCCGACGGCGATGACGAGGGCGACGGCGAATGCGGCCCACGCGATCCCGTCCGGCAACGAGACGCTGACGACATCCGAGCGCCACATCCGCGCGAGCATCGCGTTGCCCCACAGCGCCGTCATGAGGGCCACCAGCGCCAGAGCGGAACCGGCGGCGGCCATCGTGACGCCGGTGGCACGACGCGGGCCCACCTGAGCGTTCGCGGCGCCGCCGATGGCGACGGCGGTCCACGCCATCGCGCCGAACACGACGGTGAGAACGGCGACCCGGAGCACCGGCGCGACGCTCCACAGCCAGGACCAGAACGTCAGCGGTCCGGCGACGGAGTAGCAGGCCAGGTCGAAGACGCACTGGAACACGATGCCGCCACCGACCGTGGCGACCATCGGCCACGGCGAGTGCGGTCGGACCAGGAGGACCGCGACGAGCGTGAACACCACCCACGCGAGCACACCGCTGAGGGCGGGCCACAGGGGCGCGAACGACGCCTGGATGATCCGCGTGCAGATCATCAGGCCGACCGGAACGATGACCATGAGCGCCCGGTCGAACGGCAGCAGCCCGAGGATCGACTCGCGGGCACGCCATGGTCGCGTGGACGCGAGCCAGGTCGAACGGGCCGCGGCGGCGCCGGGGCGGCGCACGAGCGAGGTTCGCGTGGCGATCGCCCCGATCGTGATCCAGGCCAGAGCGAGCAGCAGCAGCACGCGCGCCGGCCAGACGATGGCCTCGGACTCCGGACGGGAGGCCGGCGGGACGTCGGCGTCGATCAGCAGGACGTCCCCGAGGCGGCTGACGATCACCGCCGCGATCACGGCGATGCCGACGGCGATCATGACGGCGCGTGTGCCCCGTGTGCGTGCCGTCGTCATGACGCGAGTTTACCCGCCGGACACGTCCGTCTCGTACGCGCGCACGCGCGCACGTCAGCCCGTCAGAGCAGCTTGCGCGCCGTCGCCCACGCGGTCAGTTCGTGCCGTGAGGACAGCTGGAGTTTGCGCAGCACGGCGGACACGTGGCTCTCCACGGTCTTCACCGAGATGAACAGCTCCGCAGCGACCTCCTTGTAGGCGTATCCGCGCGCGATCAGGCGCATGACCTCCTGTTCGCGCGTGGACAGCCGGTCCAGTTCCGCGTCGGTGGCCGCGGTCTCCCCGCTCATCGCACCGAACGCGTCCAGCACGAATCCCGCCAAGCGCGGCGAGAACACCGCGTCTCCCCCGGCGACCGCGCGCGCACCACCGGAGACCTCCGCCCCGGACGCGCCCTTGGTGATGTACCCGCGCGCGCCGGCGCGGATCACCCGCACGACGTCCTCGGCGGCGTCGGACACGCTCAGGGCGAGGTAGCGCACGGACGGCGCGAGCGGCAGAGCCTGCTGGAGAACGGCCTCTCCACCGGTCGCGGCGGTGCCGTCCGCACCCGGCAGGTGCACATCCAGCAGCACCACGTCCGGGACGGTGCGCACGATCGTCTCCACCGCGCTCGCCACGTCCGCCGCCTCGCCGACGACCTCGACGCTCGGATCCAGGTCCGCGCGCAGGCCGGAGCGGAAGATGGAGTGGTCGTCCACGATCACGATGCGCAGGGGCGCGGTCATACTGTTCCTCCGGGTACGAGGGGTTCGGGAGCGGAGCGTGCGTCGGGCCGGTCCAGGCGGAGCCGCACCTCGGTGCCGACGCCGCCGGCACCCCCACGGACTTCGGCGCTGCCGCCGGCGCGGCGCATGCGTCCGATGACGGACTGCCGCACCCCGAGGCGATCGGCCGGGACATCGGTCAGGGAGAAACCGGGACCGCGGTCGCGGATGAACACCTCGACGGTGTTCGGGCGACTCTCGATGTAGACGGAGATCTCCCCGCCGGCATGCCGAGCGGCGTTGAGCATCGCCTCGCGGGCGGCCGCGGCGAGGTCGCCGCTGGCCCGCTCGGTCGCGGTGCCGGCGGCCACCACGTCGATGTGCACGGGGTAGTCCAGTTCCAGCGCGGCACCGAAGTCGCGCAGGTCCGTCGGCAGGTCGCTGTCCGCGGCGTCGTCGCCGTCGTACAGCCAGCCGCGCAACTCCCGTTCCTGGGCGCGCGCGAGGCGCGCGACCTCGCTCGAAGCGCCCGCTCGGTTCTGGATCAGGGCGAGGGTCTGCAGCACGGAATCGTGCAGGTGGGCGGCCATCTCGCTGCGCTGCTCCTCCTTGATCCGGGCGATCCGATCGTCGGAGAGCTCCCGGAATCGGGTGACGAGCGTCGGGGAGAAGATGGCCATCACCGCCACGACGGCGAGCATCGCGGCGAGCGCGGCCGCACCGCCCCACTGCGAGCGCGCCACCGCGAGCGCGAGCACGGCGGCGACGACCGCGAGGATCGCGGCGAGGACGAGGCGAACGATGCGCGCATGCCGGGGGCCGCGCTCGGGGTCCTTCACGTCGACGAAACCGGCCCACAGCCCGGCCGCCACGGCGACGAGCTCGGCCAGCACGGCGGTGGTGAACCAGGTCGGGGTGGTGAACCACCCCGGGGTCCCGAAGGGCACGGCCAGCACCAGGGTCGCGAACCCGAGCGCACCGGACAGCGCCGTCAGCAACCAGGCGACGGGGACCCGGCGATGAACCGCGCCCTCGCCGGCCGCGAGCGGGGTGAAGGCCCACAGCCACGCGTACATGAGCGCACCGGCACCGGACGCGAGCGTCAGGACGATGAAGAGGAGTCGCGTCAGTCCGACCGACCATCCCAGGTGCTCGGCGAGTCCCGCCGCGACCCCCGCCACCTCAGCACGCCGCGCGCGACGCAGCGGCGGGCGCGGCGGGACGACGACAGGAGGGTTGGGCACCTCCACATCAAATCACGCGCACTCTCCGGCAGTCCCTCTGCGGGGACGGGATCAGGGTCCGATCCGGGGTGTCCCTGATAGCGGAACGGGCCGCGTCCACGGAAAGGTGGAACCCATGACCGACACATCCGTCCCTCCCGCTCCCACCACACCGCCGCCCCCGGCCGGTTCCGGAGGCTTCTTCGGCTGGGTCCGATCCCTCGGAATCGTCCGCCAGGACGCCTGGATCGGCGGCGTCGCCGCCGGCATCGCACGCCGCATCGGCGTCGATCCGCTGATCATCCGCGGCATCTTCGTCGTCACGGCCCTCATCGGCTTCCCGGCTCTGCTGATCTACGCGATCTGCTGGGCGCTGCTTCCGGACGCCGACGGCGAGATCCACCTGCAGAACATGTTCCGCGGACGGTTCTCGCCGCCCATGGTCGCGATCATCGTGGTCGTCCTGCTCAGCATCGTGCCGATCGTGCCGTGGTTCTTCGGCGCCGTCTTCTGGCCCTACGCCGGCGTCGTCAACGCCGGGTGGACCGGCATCCCCAAGGTGTTCACCGTGCTCCTCGTCCTCGGGCTGCTGGCGCTCCTGATCGTCGCGATCGTGAAGGCCTCGCAGCACCGCAACCGCGCCACGACGCCGACGAACCGGCAGTCCGGCCCGGGCTCGCACACGTGGCAGGAGCCGACCCCGTCCGCGGCGCCCTTCGCCGCGGCCACCGCGCCGTCCTCGCAGAGCCGGCCCCAGCAGCAGGCCCAGCCGCAGCCGCCGGTCCAGCCCCAGTGGCAGCAGCCGCAGCAGCAGCCGCAGGGCCCGGCGTACGAGGCCTGGCGGCAGCAGCACGAAGCCTGGCTGGCGCAGCACGGGCAGTGGCGACGCGACCAGGATGATGCCGACCGTCGCGCGCAGGAACAGGCCCGTCAGGAGAACATCGCCCGCGTCGTGGAGCAGAAGCGCGCCTACGACCGCGCCCGCGCCGTTCGCAAGGCGTCCCGGCCGCGCACCCCGTTCTGGTACGTCGCCATCGTCGTCGGACTCGCCGTCCTCGCCGGCGCCGCGACGGCTCTGGCGACCGCAGGACTCGGGTCCGCCGCGGCCGCCGGCGCGTGCCTGTGCGTCGCGGCCGGCGTCACGGCACTCGGCATGATCGGCGCCGGAATCCTGCGGCGCCGCAGCGGATTCCTGACGTTCCTGACGATCGCGATCCTCGTGTTCGCAGTGCCGGTCAGCCTGGCCGTCGTGCCGCTGACCTCCTCCACGCGGGCGCTCGGCGTCTCCGCAGGGGACGCCGGAGAGGTCGCACTGTTCGGCGGTGACATGAACATCTACAACCCCGAGCCGGGCGAGCACACGTACGTGCAGTTCTCCGGTTCGACCACGATCCAGCTCAGCCCGTACCCGGAGCAGGCCGGAAAGCCGCAGGGCAACGCCTTCGGCTCGGTCGTGCTGGCCAAGGGCCAGGGCGTGACCGACATCTGGGTCGATCCCGGCGTTCGACTCGATCTGACCGCCGTCGTGCGGGACGGTCAGGTCCGCGTCTTCGACGCGCAGGGCGCCGAAGACCCGAATCCCCAGCTCACGGCGGAGCAGCCGGACGCCGTCAGCGGCCCCGACGGACTCACCTACGACACCACGCTCACGAACCCGGACAAGGGGTCCGCAACGGTCGATGTGACGGTCCGAATCGGCCAGCGCGACACCGTCAACGTCTACCTGATCCAGCCGACGGACACCACCGAGAAGGACGGCAAGTGATGAACAGCACCGATCCCACACCCGAGGAATTCCGCACCGAACCGCTGCCGGACATCGACGCCACCGCAGAGGTCGTCGCGACCCGGGACGGCGAAGCGGCTCCCGTCGCCGCAGTCCGTACCGACACGGACCGTGCGTCCGAGGACGCCCTTCTCGCGGATGCCGACTCGTGGTCCCGCGATCCGTCCCCCCTCGCCACGACCGGCCCCACGCCGGCGGATTCGGCCCTGGTGCCGCCGTCCGGGACCGTGGTGGACGAGACGGTCGCCGCTGAGGCGGACCCGATCCCCCGCCCGCGTACGCGCTGGGCAGGGATCATCTGGGGCTTCATCCTGCTCGCGATCTCCGTCCTCGGAGTGCTCGCCGTGGTGCAGGACGGCGTGCGCGCCACGATCGAGAATCTGTGGTTCTCCCTGACTCCGGTGTCCTCCGCGGCGTATCTGGCAATAGCGCTGGGCGGCATCGCCGTCGTCTGCGCCGCCGTCGGACTCATCGGACGTGCGCAGCGTGGGGCTGCGCAGCGGTCGCGTCTGTAAGCGACCCTCGGGCGGGCGCCGGAATCGGGAACCGGCGCCCGCCCCTTCACGTCATCCGCCGTCACGCCCCGTCGCATCGCGACACGGCGGCTCCCTTCGTCCGCGGTCGTCCGTACCGTGGACACATCGCGGCGATCCGGGTGGTCCCGGGCCTCGGTTCATAACCGAAGGTGCAGCGGGTTCGACTCCCGCCGTCGCGTCCAATCGCTCCCACCTGCGACAGTTCCGGACCTCCGGAACTGTCGCAGGTCAGAGCATGCCCGATGTCGCTCCCAGGTCCGGCAGGAAGTCGCCCGCAGAAGTGTCGGACGTGGGCGCGACGCGGGATCAGACCAGGGCCGCGACCTGGGCGGCGGGCAGGTCCGGGAAGGCGTCCGCGACACCGGCGTAGGCGATCCGCCCGTCCCGGGTGTTGACGCCGAGGGACAGCGCGGGGTTCGCGTCGAGCGCCGCTTCCACACCGCGGTCCGCGATCTGCCGGATGTAGGGCAGCGTCGCGTTCGTCAGCGCTCGAGTAGAGGTCTGCGGCACGCCGCCGGGCATGTTCGCGACGCAGTAGTGGCGGATGCCGTCGACGGTGAAGATCGGGTCCTGGTAGGTCGTGGCGTGCGAGGTCTCGAACGCCCCGCCCTGGTCGATGGCGACGTCGATCAGCAGCGCCCCGGGCTTGAGGATCGTCAACTGGTCACGGGTGACGACCTTGGGTGCCGCCCGACCGGGGACGAGCACGGCGCCGATCACGACGTCGGCCTGCGCGAGCTCGGCCTCCACCGTGGCGACATCCGACATCAGGACGCGCGCACGGCCGGCGAACAGCTCGCCGAGCTCCCGGACGCGCTTGCCGGACATGTCGAGGATCGTCACCTCAGCCTGGAGCCCGATCGCCAGCAGCGCCGCCTGCGCGCCGACCACACCGCCGCCGATGACGAGCACGCGAGCCGGCGCGACACCGGGCGAGCCGCCGAGGAGAACGCCGGGTCCTCCCCCGGCGCGCGTGAGGTGCGTGGCCGCGGCCTGCGCCGCCAGACGTCCGGCGACCTCGCTCATGGGCGTGAGCAGCGGCAGCCCGGTGGCGTCCTGCACGGTCTCGTACGCGATGCCGAGGGTGCCGGCGTCCAGCAGTGCCTCGGTGAGCGGACGGTCTGCGGCCAGGTGCAGGTAGGTGAACAGCGTCAGATCCGGACGGAGGAAGCCGTACTCGGACGCGATCGGCTCCTTCACCTTCACCAGCAGCTCGGCGCTCGCCCAGGCCTCGGACTGCGAGACGATCCGCGCGCCGGCGGCGAGGTACTGCTCGTCCGGATAACCGGCGTTGGCCCCGGCTCCGGTCTCGACGGACACCTCGTGACCGCGACGGACGAGGTCCATGGCGCCGGCGGGGGTGAGGCCGACGCGGGCCTCCTGGGGCTTGATCTCGGTGACGACGGAGATGCGCATGATGATGTGGGTTCTTTCTGTTGTCGCCGGCGTCAGGCGCTCGGGCGGCGGGAGATGTTGTAGAAGCGGATGTTCTGGTATTCGTCCAGTCCCTCGGCACTGCCTTCGCGGCCGAGACCGGACTGCTTCACGCCGCCGAACGGGGCAGCGGCGTTGGACGGCACGCCCTGGTTGATGCCGACGAGGCCGGTCTGCAGCGCGTCGGCGACGTTGAGCGCGCGATCCAGGCTCTCGGTGAAGACGTAGCCGGCCAGGCCGAACTCGGTCGCGTTCGCCCGCTCGATGGCGTCAGCCTCGGTGCGGAATCGCTGGATCGCGGCGATAGGGCCGAAGATCTCGCTCGTGGCGACCTGTGCGGTCGCGGGCGTGTGGTCGAGGACCGTCGGCGCGAAGAAGTTCCCCACGCCGTCGTGGCCCGTCCCACCGGTGCGCAGCACGGCACCCCGCGCGACGGCGTCCGCGGTGAACGACGCCATCTGCGCGACCGCGCGGTCATCGATCAGCGGACCGACGACGGTCCCAGCGCCGAAGCCGTTGCCGACGCTCGCCTCGGCCAGGCGGGCGGTGAGGGCGTCGACGAAGTCATCCGCGATGCCGTCCTGCACGTAGATCCGGTTCGCCGCGATGCAGGACTGCCCGCCGTTGCGGAGCTTCGCCGCGACGGTCCCGGCGACGGCACGCTCCAGGTCGGCGTCATCGAAGACGATCAGCGGCGCGTTGCCGCCGAGCTCCATCGAGGTGCGCAGGACGTTCTCGGACGCCAGCTGCAGCAACTGCTTCCCGACCGGGGTGGACCCGGTGAAGGAGACCTTCCGCACGCGCTCATCGCGCAGCACCGCGGCACTGAACGACGACGAGCTGGAGGTGGTGACCACCTGCACGAGGTCCTCCGGCACCCCGGCCCGCCGAGCCAGGTCAACCGCGTAGATCGTGGTCAGCGGAGTCAGAGTCGCGGGCTTGATCAGGGCCGCGCATCCGGCCGCGAGCGCGGGCGCGATCTTGCGCGTGGCCATCGCGAGCGGGAAGTTCCACGGCGTGATGAGCACGGCGAGTCCGACCGGCGAGCGGGAGGTGACGATGTCGGCACCGCCGTCCGGCGCCGGACGGAAGTTGCCGCCGGGCCGCACGGCCTCCTCCGCGTACCACCGGACGAAATCTGTGCCGTACTTCACCTCGGCGCGCGCTTCGCCGAGCGGCTTGCCCATCTCGCGGGTGATCAGGTGCGCGAGCTGTTCGGTGTGCTCGACCAGCAGCGCCCACCAGCCGTGCAGGACGCTCGCGCGTTTACGCGGGGTCGTGCGCGCCCACGCCGCGCCGGCCGCATCGGCCGATCGCACGGCCGCCAGAGCGCCGTCGACGTCGACGTCCGGGATGAACCCGATCGTCTCCGCGGTGGCGGGGTCGGCGACGGCGATGCCGGACGCGGGCAGCTCCAGCGAGCGGATCACCTCGTCCGCGACGGCGAGACCGGCGGGGTCGGCGGCGATGAGTCCGGTGGCGACGGCGGCGGTCATCGGTTCTCCTCGGTGGTGATGGCCTGTCCGATCGCCGCGACGTAGGAGGTGAGTTCGTCGTCGCTGATGATGAACGGCGGGCTGAGCTGGAGGGTGTTGCCGCGCAGCGGCCGGGAGATGAAGCCGAGCTCGATGAGCTCGTCGGCCACCTTCTCCGCGGAGAGGTGGTCGGCCAGGCTGATGCCGCCGAGGAGACCGGCGACCCGGACGTCGACGACCGCCGGGGTGCGCTCCGCGAGCGCGGTCAGTTCGGTGCTGAGCAGGGCCTCCAGCTCCACCACGCGCGGGACGAGCCGGTCGCGGTCCAGGATGTCGAGGTGCTTCAGCGCGACGGCGGCCGCGGTCGCGTGACCGGCGTAGGTCGCGCCGTGCCGGAAGATCGGGGTATCCGGGGAATCGACGTAGAACGGCTCCCAGATGCGCGGGCTGACCAGGACGCCACCGAGCGGCGCGTACCCGGAGGTCACGCCCTTGGCGAAGGTGACGAGGTCCGGCTCCACACCGTAGCGCTCGGCCGCGAACATCGTGCCGGTGCGGCCGAAGCCGGTGATGACCTCGTCGAGGATCAGGAGGATGTCGTTCTCGCGCGCGAGGCGTTGGACGGCCTCGAGGTAGCCCGGCTCCGGCGGGTTCACCCCACCGGTGCCCTGCACCGGCTCGGTGACGATCGCGGCGATGTTCTCCGCACCGATCTCGGCGATGGCGCGAGCGACGGCGTCCGCGTCGTGCAGCGGGACGCGCGCCGTCTCCGGGACCAGGGACTCGGTGCCGTAGCCCTCGCGGTTGAACTCCAGTCCGGCGATCGAGGTGCCGTAGGCGTGCAGGCCGTGGTACGCGAACTCGCGACTGAGGATGATCTTCTTGGAGGTGCGACCCTCACGCTGCCAGTGCCGACGGGCGAGCTTGCAGGCGACGTCGATGGCGTCCGAGCCGCCCGAGTTCAGGATGACCTTCGCGCGCTCGATCGGCGCGATGGACGCCAGCCGCTCCCCCAGGGCGAGCGCCTTGTCGTTCGTGAAGCGGGCGAAGATGTGGTAGGTCTCGAGCTGCTTCATCTGCTCGTACGCGGCCTCGGCGAGTTCGGGATGCGCGTGTCCGACGTTGGCGTGCCAGAGCCCGGCTGTGCCGTCGAACAGGCGCCGCCCATCGGTGGTGTGGACGTACGATCCCTCACCGCGCTCGATGACGAGCTGCCGGCCGATCACCGACGGCGTATGCGCCTGCGCGGGCCAGAGTGCAGGGCCGTCCAGAATGGCCGGGCGTGGGGACGTCTGCGCGGACGTATCGGTGACGGTCATGGGTTCGCTCCTCGGCATCGAGTTCTGCGAGGAGAGGGACGCTCCTCGCAGATCACGATACGAATGCTCACCCGTTATGAAAAGCGAACGTTTATGACAATTCTTCGTCAGGTTTGCTTACAGCTCTCCCCGCAGTGCGCGGCCCACTGCGTCGCGGATGACCGTGAGGGCCGGGCGGTCCTCAGACCCCGCACGCGTCAGGAAGACGATGCCGCGATGCTCGCCGGTCGGCAGCGCCGCGCTCGGTTGCAACGACGAGCCGGATTCGCGCAGCACGATATCCGGCAGGAACGCCGCCGCCAGGCCCGCCTCGACCATGCGCAGGTGGAACAGCAGGTCCGAGGACTCGTGCGCGACGAGAGGTTCGAAGCCACGCTCCCGGCACACCCGCAGCGCCCACTGCGTCGCCGCACTCGTGCGCGGTTCCATCGCCCAGCGCACGTCACGCAGCGCCGCCGGCGACGCATCCGTGACCCCGGCCGGGAGATAGCCGCGCACCGGATCGTCTCCGAGCGCCGTGGCGTGGATGCCCGGCGCGTCCGGCTCCGTCCCCGGAAAGGAATCGGTGATCACGGCATCCACCTGACGGGCGATCAGGCGCACCACCGCCTCCTCCGGGTCGTGCAGCTGCAAGCGCACATCGAGACCGGGATAGTCCTCCGCGAGCGCGGACAGGACCCGGGGCATCACCGTCCGGCTGATCGTGGCGAACGCGGCGACCGTCACGATTCCCTGAGGCCGCTCGTGCGCGGAGGCGAGGTCGGATTCCGCGCGTTCCACCGCTGCGAGGATCGCCTCGGTGTTGCGAACGAGCTCCTCACCGGCGGGAGTGAGCTTCACGTTCCGGCCGACCCGCTCCAGGAGCACCACCCGGGTCTCCTTCTCCAGGAGCGCGAGCTGCTGCGAGATCGCGGAGTGACTGTAGGACAGCTCCCGCGCCGCGGCGGACATGCTGCCGCGCAGCTTCACCTCCCGAAGCAGCCGCAACCGATGCAGATCCAGCATGGTTCGAGGATATGGTCTTCGCTCTCGGCCGTCGGTCAGCTCCGAGCGGTGACCGCCTGCAGGTGCGACAGGAGAGCGGCGACCGCCGGCCGGGTCGCGGACCCCCGCCGGGTCACCGCATGGATGTCGCGGTGCAGCAGTGCGGCCGCAGACCGCCACGGCACGCGGTGCGGGGGCTCCGGCAGCGGCGCGGTCGGGCTCTGCATCAGCATCTCCGGCAGCAGAGCCGCGGCGGCACCGCTGAACGCGAGCATGTGGTGGACCCGGAGATCCGGGCTCTCGAATCGGACGTGCGGTTCCAGTCCCGCGGCACGGCAGATCCGCATCGACCAGGCGGCCGAATCGGTGTCCGCCGGCTCGAACACCCAGGGGATGCCGGCCAGGGCCGCGGCGGACTCCACCGGAGTCGGTGCATAGGCGATCATCCGGTCGCGCAGCAGGTGGGTGCGGATCACCCCGACATCCACGCGCCGCGGGATCCCCGGATACTCATCGGTGACGGCGACGTCCGCGCGGCGACCCGCGATGGAATCGAGCGCCTCGAACGGCTCCACCTGGGAGAACTCGACCACGACGTCCGGGTGGGACCGCGCCATGCGGGAAAGGACGGCCGGGAGGTAGCGCAGGGCGAACGTGCTGAACGCGGCGAAGCGGACGACGCCCTGCACGCGTTCCCGACGACGCTCCAGCGCCGATTCGGCCTCTTCCAGCACGCGGACGGCCTGCTCGGCGTGGCGGGACAGGTCGATCCCCGCCTGCGTGAGCTCCAACCGGCGGCCGACCTGCTCGAGCAGAGTGAGCCCGACCTCAGCCTCGAGCTTGGACAGCTGCTGCGAGATCGCGGACGAGCTGATCCCGAGCGCCCGCGAGACCGCCGCGATGCTGCCCCGCGTCTCCAGCTCGCGCAGCAGCGCCATCCGTCGCAGATCCAGCACGCAGTGCCCCTTCCACCATGAAGTTCTGCTTAATGATATCCACAAGCGGGAGGCCCTTCCTCGAAAGGTTCACGGTGCATACCGTGGGGAGGGAAACGCTTGCACCTTGCCCACGAAGGAGTGGTCATGCTGACCTCCCGCACCGACGCCACTCGCCCGGCCGTCTTCTCCCCCGCCGAGTACGAGGCCCGCCGGCAGGCCGTGTCCGCGCGTGCGGCGAAGGACGGATTCGACGCACTCCTGATCGCCGATCCGGCGAACATCTACTACCTCACCGGGTACGACGCGTGGTCGTTCTACACCCCGCAGGTGCTGCACCTTCCGGTCGGCGGGGATCCGACGCTGATGATCCGCGAGATGGACGCGAACGGCGCCTGGCGCACCGCGACCGGGATCCCCGCGGCGGACATCGTGGGATATCCGGAGAGCTTCGTGCACCGGCCCGAGGTGCACCCCGGCGACTGGATGGCGCAGACCCTCGGCGAGCGCGGACACGGCGGTCCGGCCCGCGTCGGATACGAGGGTGACGCGCACTTCTTCTCCGTCCGCACGTTCCGAGCTCTGCAGATCGGACTGCCGGAGTGGCGGCTGGAGGAATCGCACGAGCCGGTGAACTGGGTCCGGCTGATCAAGTCGCCGGCCGAGATCGAGCTGATGCGGCGAGCGGGCCTGGTGTGCAGCGCGGCGATGCGCGTCGCGGTGGACGCGATCGTGCCCGGACGACCGCAGAACGAGGTCGCTGCGGCCATCCTCGCCGCGCAGGCGACCGGCGTTCCCGGAGCCGACGGCGACTACCCGGCGATCGTCCCGATGCTCCCCACCGGTGCCGGCGCCGGCACTCCGCATCTGACGTGGACGGCGGACCCGCTCCCGTCCGGCGAGCCCATCTCGATCGAATTGGCCGGCGCCCACCACCGGTACCACACCCCCCTCGCGCGCACCGTGATCGCCGGCACGCCCTCCCGCGACATGGACCTGCTCGCCGGCGCCACCGTCGAGGGGTTGGACGCCGCCCTCGCCGCCGTGCGTCCGGGCGCGACCGCTGCCGACGTCAGCGCGGCCTTCACCCGCGTGATCGGCGCCGCCGGATACACCAAAGCCTCCCGTCTCGGGTACTCGATCGGCATCGGCTACCCGCCGGACTGGGGCGAGCGCACCGTCAGCATCCGCGCCGATGACGACACCGTGCTCGTGGAGAACATGACGTTCCACGTCATCGCCGGCATGTGGATGACGGGTTTCGGTTTCGAGGTGTCCGAATCCGTCCGCGTCAGCGAGGGCGGCGTGGAGATCCTCACCGACGCGCCTCGTTCCCTGATCACCCTCGACTCCCGGAGGTTCGCATGACCACCACCGCTTCATCCCTGCGTCTGGCGGCGCGGACCGACCAGTTGATCGGGTCGGTGATCGACTCGTCCACCTCCCTGCTCGCGTCCCAGACCCACGACATCGTGCGGTTCGCGATGGGAGCCCCGAACGCGGAACTGATCCCGACCGAGGACTTCGCCCGTCTGTTCACCACCCCGGCCGTCGGTCGGTTCGACTACGGCGCCACCGAGGGCGAACCGGAACTCGTCGCGCAGGTGCTGTCGTATCTGGCGCGCGACGGTCACCCGAGCGACGCGGAGCGGATCGTCATCACCACCGGGGGCATGCAGGGTCTGGACATCGCGTTCAAGATCCTCGTGGACCCGGGCGACCTCGTCGTCGTCGAGGCCCCGACGTACACCAACGGCATCGGCACCGCGCTGAGCTACCAGGCCGAGATCCTGGAGGCGCCGATCGACGCCGACGGCATGGTCGTGGAGGCGCTGCCGGAGCTCGTCGCCCGCGCCGGCCGGACACCGAAGGTGATCTACACGATCCCGAACTTCCAGAACCCGTCCGGCACGACCCTCAGCGAGGCGCGGCGCCGACGACTGCTGGATCTGGCCGAGGAGTGGGACGCGGTCATCGTCGACGACGACCCGTACGGTGCGCTGCGGTTCGAGGGCACGGACGTGCCGACCTTCGCCCAGCTCAGCCCGGGCAACCCGCGCATCTTCCAGGTCCGGACGTTCTCGAAGATCCTCGCCCCCGGCCTGCGGATCGGCTGGATCGACGTCGACCCGGCGCTGCGCCGACTGGCGATCAACGCCAAGCAGGCCATGGACACCTGCACGAACGTGCCGATGCAGCACGTCGTGGCCGATTACCTGGGCGAGGGAGCGCTGGATGAGCATCTCGCGCGCCTGCGCGCCGTCTACCGCGAGCGCAAGATCGCCGCACGCCGGTCGCTGTTCGAGCGGTTCGGGGACGAGGTCGAGCTGACGGACCCCGAGGGGGGCTTCTTCCTCTGGCTCACCCTGGCCGGCCGGTACGCGAACATCGACACCGAGGAACTGTTCCCCACGGCGCTGCGGCACGGGGTGGCTTACATCCCGGGACCGGCCTTCGCGGCATCCGGGACGTTCCGCAACGCCCTGCGCATCTGCTTCGCCACCTCGACGCCGGAGCGGATCGCCGAGGGCGTGCAGCGTCTCGGCGCAGCGCTGGATGAGCACCTCGCCCAGGCTGGCGGGGCCGCGTGAGCACCACCGTCACCGCCGAGGACACCGTGGCCGCGGACCGCGAATCGCGAGTCCTCGCACGGATCGACCCGGAGGCGATCGCGTCCCTCACTGAGCGGCTCATCGAGGCGGCGAGCGAGAACCCCGGTGGTGTCGAGGAGCCGGCGGTGTCGGTCCTCGCCGCAGCACTCCGGGCCGCGGGAGCGACCGTCGAGCTGGATGAGGTGCTTCCGGGACGCTCGAACCTCGTCGCCCGATTCGGTCCGCGCGACGGCGCCGGCGGCGTGCTGTTCCTCGGCCACAGTGACGTGGTGCCCGCCGGAGCGGGCTGGAGCGCGGATCCGTTCATCCCCCGCCGTGGGGACGGCACGATCATCGGTCGCGGTGCGACCGACATGAAGGGTGGTCTGGCCGCGGTGGTGGCCGCGACCGCCGCCGTGCACGCCGAGGCCCCGGACCTGCCGATCACCGTGCTGTGCACGGTCGACGAGGAGGCCGACGCTCTCGGTGCGCAGCATCACATCACCCATCGGCCCGCGACGCGGCACGCCCTGTGCATCGTCGCCGAGCCCACCGCGCTGACGACGATCACGGGATGCCGTGGAGCGGCGAACTTCCGCGTCGAGATCCGCGGCGCGAGCGCGCACGCGGGTCGTCCCTCCGACGGGGCGAGCGCGATCCTCGCCGCCACGGATCTCATCGCCACGATCGAGCAGGACAGCCGTCGGCTGGACGGCCTGGCGCATCCCGTCCTGGGGTCGGGGAGTTGGAACGTCGGCACGATCGTCGGCGGCCACGGCACCTCGATCGTGCCGGACCGCTGCGTCGTCGGCATCGATCGGCGCACCCTGCCCGGCGAAGAGCCGACGCTCGTCCTCACCGAGCTGCTCGGTCGCACGGCCGAACTGATCCGGGCGCAGGACCGGCCCGGCGCCGAGCGCATCACGGTCGACGGTGTCGTGGAGATGACGATGCCGGGCTTCATGACCGATCCGGCTTCCGCCGAGGTCGCGCGCGTCCGCGCGGCGGTGCGCGAGGTCGGCGGCGCCGGCGACGTCGATGTGTGGACCGCCTCCTGCGAAGGCGGATTCATCGCCCGACACCACGACGTTCCCACGGTCGTCCTGGGCCCGGGAGATCTGCCCGGGCAAGCCCATCAACCCGACGAGAGCGTCTCGATCAGCGAACTGGCGCAGGCCGCTCGCGCCTACGCCCTCATCGTCCTGCGCACCATCCCCGAACCGTCCCCGGCCACCACGGCCGATCTGTAAAGGAGCAGAAATGAGCACGGACAATACCGCGGCAACCGTCGAGTTGCCGCCGATCACCCGCGACATCGATCTCAGTCCCCTGCAGCGCAAGACCGCCCGCCGTTCGGTGGCAGGAGCGGCGATCGGCAACGCGATCGAATGGTTCGACTACGGCATCTACGGGTACCTGGTCGTCTACATCTCCAGCCTGTTCTTCACCTTCGGCGATGACGCCGGGGCCCTCCCCCGGATCATGGCGCTCGCGACCTTCGCGATCTCGTTCCTGGTCCGACCGCTCGGCGGCATCATCCTCGGCCCGCTCGGCGACCGTCTCGGCCGCCAGAAGGTGCTCGTCTTCACGATCATCATGATCAGCCTGTCCACGGCGTTGATCGGCGTCCTGCCGACCTTCGACCAGGTCGGTTTCCTGGCCCCGATCCTGCTCGTTCTCCTGCGCATGGTGCAGGGCTTCTCCGCCGGTGGCGAATACGCCGGCGCGGCGGTGTTCATGGCCGAGCACGCGCCGGACAACCGCCGCGGGTTCTACGGATCGTTCCTCGAGTTCGGCACGCTCGCCGGATTCAGCGCGGCCGCCATCCTCTGCACCGTGATGACCCTGGTCGTCGGCGAGGACGGCATGATGGCCGGCTGGTGGCGCCTGCCGTTCCTGCTCACCCTCGTGCTCGGCATCGTCGGCATGTGGATGCGACGTCACCTCGGCGAGTCCGAGACCTTCACCGAGGACTCCGCCAAGACGACCGTCAACAAGAGCGCCACGAAGGCTCTCGGCACGTTGCTGCGCGAGTACCCCGGTCAGGTGCTGAAGCTGTTCGGCTTCGTCATCCTGATCAACGTCGCCTTCTACCTCGTGCTGACCTACATGCCGTCCTACCTCGCGGCCACGCTCGGCCACGGGGCGGCGGAGTCGAACTTCGCGCTGGTCATCATCCAGCTGCTCATGATGGCGGTGATCGTCCCGTTCGGCCGGTTGACCGACAAGATCGGTCGCAAGCCGCTGCTGATCACCGCGAGCGCCGGTTTCGTGCTGCTCTCGGTCCCCGCCGTGATGCTCATCCAGCAGGCGAGCTTCCTCGCCCAGCTGGCGGGCATCGGCATCCTCGGACTGTTCCTGGTGATGATCATCTCGTCGATCTCGGCGACCCTGCCCGCACTGTTCCCCACCGCAGTGCGGTACTCCGGCTTCGCGATCGGCTACAACATCTCCACCGCCCTGTTCGGTGGCACGGCGGGTGTGGCGAACGAGGCCCTGATCGACGCCACCGGCAACGTCCTGATCCCGGGCTGGTACCTCACGGTGGCCGGACTCATCGGGCTCATCTCGGTCCTCACGTTCAAGGAGACCGCGGGCCGGTCGCTCCGGGGCAACGTCATCCCCGGCAGCGACGACGCGCTGCGGGTCGCCCAGGGCGAGACCCTGGTCGGACACATCAACAAGTAGGACCCTCGGAGTGGTGCGGCCCACTTCGGCGGGCCGCACCACCGCGAAAGGAACACCATGAGCACCACCCCCGCACGCGTCGCCCTCGTCACCGGAGCCACCTCCGGCATCGGGACCGAGATCGCCCGGCGCCTCATCGCCGACGGCTTCGCGGTGGTGGTGCACGGTCGGTCGGTGCAACGCGGCGAAGCGGTCGCCCGGGACCTCGGCCCACGCGCGACGTTCCTCGCCGCGGATCTCACCGACTCCGGCGCCGCCGAGCGCCTCGTGTCGGAGACGCTCGCTGCGCACGGACGGTTGGACGTCCTGGTCAACAACGCCGCGATCGATCACACCGGACCGTTGCTGGATGTTCCGGAAACCGAAGTGCGGACGACGTTCGAGACCAACACGTTCGGCGCCATCTGGATGCTGCAGGCCGCCGGTCGTGCCCTGCGCGCCCAGGGCGAGGGCGGGGCGATCATCAACGTCACCTCGCGTCTGGCATCCATCGGGGTGCCGACCATGTCCGTGTATTCGGCGAGCAAGGGCGCGATCCTCGCTCTCACGACCGCGGCCGCGGTCGAGCTCGCACCGCATGGCATCCGCGTCAACGCGGTGGCACCCGGCATGACGAACACCCCGCTGTACGCCGAATGGGTCGCCGCCCAGGCCGACCCCGAGGCCACCATCCGCCACGTCGCCGGCGCGATCCCGCTGCAGCGCATCGCCGAGCCCGCCGACGTCGCCGCCGCCGTGTCCTACCTGGCCTCCCCCGGCGCTTCCTACATCACCGGCATCTCGATCCCCGTCGACGGCGGCTACCTCGCGCAGTAGCCCTCCCGTCGCTCCCACTCGCGACAGTTCCGCCCGGGCCGTCTCAGGTGGTCAGCGCAACACCTCGTTTGAGGAGGTTGCTGTGGAGTGGGGTGTGTGGTCGGTGGCTTTGTCTCGATTGGCGCGTGGCGCATCGACGATCGAGGCGGCGGAGGGTCTCGGGGTATCGCGCTACGGGGTGTCGTTGTGGGCCAGACTCGCGGGCATGGAGTTGGTCAGGGGACGCGGTGGTGGTGTTCGAGGACCTCGTGTGGACGCGGAGCGCGTCGCGCCGCCGGTGGGGCGTTCGTATCGGCGATTGACGCTCGCTGATCGTGCCTTCGTGCAGGCCGCGCGGGGGCTGAGACCACCGGTGTCGATTCGGAAGATCGCGGGCGAGCTGGGGGTGGCGCCCTCGACGATCTCGCGAGAGTTGCGCGCTCACCGTGTGAAATTCCATGCCGGTCAGTGGCGGTATCACGCGGAAGCCGCTCATCAGGTCGCGCTGCGAGACCGGGAACGAGTCCGACCCCGACGGCTGGACGATCCCGTGCTCCGAGACGCGGTCGTGGCACGCTTGAACGACAAGCTCTCTCCGCAGCAGGTCGCGGCCGAGCTGAAGACGCAGTTCCCCGACAGGCCGGAGATGCACGTGTCTCACGAAACGATCTACCAAGCCCTCTACGTTCAGGGCTACGGGACGTTGCGGCATGAGCTCACCGTTGCCAAGGCCCTTCGTTCCGGACGCGCCGGCAGGAAACCGCAATCCAAGCTTCCCCGTCGCGACAGCCGGCCGTGGCTCGACGGAGCACGGATCAGTGAACGGCCCGCGGAGGCCGCTGATCGGGCCGTTCCGGGGCACTGGGAAGGGGATCTCGTCGTCGGGCCGAACAACTCTGGCATCATCACCCTGATCGAGCGACGCTCCCGCTACGTCATGCTCGGCCGGCTCCCCGGCAGCCGCGATTCCACGACCGTGATCGATGTTCTGCAACAGATGATCGAACGCCTTCCGGAGACGTTGTTCGCCTCGATCACGTGGGACCAAGGCACCGAAATGGCCCGCCACGCAGACTTCACCATCGCGACGGGATGCCCCGTATTCTTCGCCGACCCGCACTCGCCCTGGCAACGCCCCACCAACGAGAACGTCAACGGCTTGATCCGCGACTTCTACCCCAAAGGCACCGACTTCAACCACGTCACCGACGCCGATCTCGCCGAAGCAGAACGCCTCCTCAACCGCCGCCCCCGACACATCCTGGACTGGCGCAAACCCCGCGAAGTACTCTTCGAGAACATCACCGGTGTTGCACTAGCCACCTGAGACCGCCCCGCGCGCTTCTGCGTTGTTCGGGAGCGATCCTCCGCTCGCTCCCACTCCATGCCGGAATCCGACGGCAGACGTGCCGGGGGACAAGAACGCGGGGCGTCGCCGTGGCGACGCCCCGCGCGTGGGGGATCAGATCACTTCACCGAGACCACGATGGCTCCGGTGTAGGTGACGCCGGACTGGACCGCGGTCTTCACACCGTCGACCGTGACCGTGACCGTCTTGCCCTTCGCCGCAGCGAGGTGGGAGGACGCGTCCACGGTCAGGCTGGACAGGTGGGAGGTACCGGTGACGGTCCATGTGGAGCCGGCGCTCAGAGCGACGATCACACCGTTGTTGACCACCGGCGACACGGTGTTGGAGACTACGCCGAGCTGGCGGTAGTCGGCCGCGGTGATGGTGCTCTGCGCGTGCTTCGTCGTCGACGCCGACACCACACCGGTCAGCTTCGTTCCGCTGAGGTTCACGACGAGGTTGCGCGGCTGCGCCGGACCCATGCCGCCGATGTCACCGCGCATGCCGTTGAAGAAGTCGCCCGTGAGCGTCGTCTTCGTGAACGTCGTGACGGCGTCGGTGTTGTGAACGGCGGAGACATCGAACGTCGAGTTCTTCGCGACGGCCGCCGTCGGCTCGGTGTAGACGCCGGTGTTGAGCATCTCGGACGTCTGGGGACCCGGGTCGTCGTTCTCCATCATCTGCATCATCACGCCGTTGCGGGCCTTCAGACTCGCCCCCTGTGAACCGTCGACGTTCACCGTGATCTGCTGACCCTTGTCCAGGAACATCGTCTCGTCGGTGGTGACCTTCGTCCGGCCGGTGATGGTGACGTCTCCGGAGTTGTGCCACATCCAACCGAAGCGGTCGGAGTCGATCGTCGTCGCCTTGACGGGGATCTTCGCGAGCTCCTTCGCGGACAGGCCGAGACCGAGGCTGTCATTCGCGGCCGCCACGGCCTGTTTGGTGCTGTCACCGTAGGTCGCACGTCCTCCGGTCATGATCGTGGCGTAGGACTTCACGTCGAAGTCCGACCCCAGGAACAGCTCGGTGGCGTTGCCGATCACGTACGAGCCGTACCCGTCCTTGCCGAAGTTCGCGATCTTCGAATCGATCGCGGTCAGCTTCTGGTTCTGACCGGTGTCGACCGACAGCGCACCCCAGTTCTCGCTCGCGATCGACGAGGAGATGTACGTCGCCTGCGTGTTCTGGCCGAGGACGTTCGTGGAACGGTTGTTCCCGCTGATGCCGAGCATCCACGGCGCCTGTTCCATGTAGCTGAGGTTCACGGAAGGCGCATAGTCGCTCGGCATCATGCCGTCGGACGTGCGGATGCTCGAGTTCTTGACGACGACGTTCGCCCCGCCGTCAGCGATGATCGCGGCTCGCACCACACCCTTGTTCGTGATCTGCGCGCCGTCGATGACGAGCTTCGTGCTCACGCCGGTGCCGATGATGCTCGCGCCCATTCCGGAGAAGTCGCTTCGACCGTTGCCGGTCATCGTGATCCTCGGGTTCACGAGCGTGTAGTTCCGGTCCACGATGTAGACGCCGTTGAACGCCTCACCGGTGGAGGTCAGCGAAAGGTTCTTCGCACTGTCGTTCGTGATCTGGCCCTTCACCGCGGAGGCGACGGACTTCGCGTCGTCCACACCGTTCGCGCCCACGTACAGGGCCTGGCGGAAGTCGAAGGTCAGACCGTTGAACAGCACCGGGTTCTTCGTCGCGACCGTGAGCACGACATCACCACGGTAGGTTCCGGGCTGGATCGTGGTCTCGTTCGACTTCGTCGTGGCGAGCTTCTGGCCGGTCTCGACCCCGTTGACCGTGAGCGTGAGCACCGAGCCCTCGGGGGCGACGAGAGCTCCACCGGAGCGGACGGTCAGCGAACTGAGTCTGGTGGTCTTCGTGATGACGGCGGTCTGCCCGGACGCCACGGTGAGGGACTTGCCCTGGTTCTGGCCCTGACCGTTGCCCTGGCCCTGACCATTGCCGTTGCCGTTGCCGTTGCCGTTGCCTTGACCGTTTCCGTTGCCGGCGGAAACGACACCCGCCGTTGCCGCCTGCGCGGGGATCGTGCCGCCCAGAATGGCTGCGGCGGAGAGGGTGAGTGCCGCCGTGCACGCGATGAGCTTCCGGCGGTGGAGTACTCCGACGCTCGGCGTCGGTTGGGAGGTGCGCTTCACAACGAATGTCCCTTCAATGAGGTGCGACGGCTTTGTCGCGGCCCCAGTGAACGGCGCGATCGGTTGCGGCCACCAGCCGACGACGGCGATACCAGTCATCGCTGACAGACCCCGCCGAACGGAGTATGGCCTCGGCGCCCGCAGAACCCCACGGAGGGGCATATGCCCCGAAGGGAATCAGCTCACGTACGCCGCGAGATGTTCACCCGTGAGGGTCGTCCGAGCAACCACGAGGTCCGCCGGCGTCCCTTCGAACACCACGCGACCACCATCCGCGCCGGCGCCCGGGCCCAGGTCGATGATCCAGTCGGCATGCGCCATCACCGCCTGGTGGTGCTCCACCACGATCACCGACTTCCCGGAATCGACCAGACGGTCCAGGAGCCCGAGGAGGTTGTCCACATCCGCCAGATGCAGTCCGATGGTGGGCTCGTCCAGAATGTAGACCTCGCCCGAATCGCCCATCTGCGACGCGAGCTTCAGTCTCTGACGCTCGCCGCCGGACAGGGTGGTCAGGGGCTGTCCGAGGCTGAGGTAGCCGAGTCCGACGTCCGCCAGCCGCGCGAGGATCCGGTGCGCGGCGGGCAGCTTCGCCTCACCGGCGCCGAAGAACTCCTCGGCCGCGGCCACCGGCATGGACAGGACCTCGCTGATGTCCTTGCCACCGAAGTGGTACTGCAGCACCTCGGTGTCGAACCTCTTGCCCTCGCACACCTCGCACACCGTCTCGACCGTGGCCATGATGCCGAGGTCGGTGTAGATGACGCCGGCGCCGTTGCAGTTCGGACAGGCGCCCTCGGAGTTCGCGGAGAACAGCGCGGGCTTGACCCCGTTCGCTTTCGCGAAGGCCTTGCGGATGTGCTCGAGCAACCCCGTGTAGGTGGCCGGGTTGCTGCGCCGGGACCCGCGGATCGGCGTCTGATCGATGGACACCACGCCGTCACGCTTGTCCAAGGACCCGTGCACGAGGGAGCTCTTGCCCGACCCGGCGACGCCGGTCATGACCACGAGCACCCCGAGGGGCACGTTCACGTCCACGTCCTGCAGGTTGTGCAGGTCGGCGCCCCGGATCTCCAACGCTCCGGTGGACGCGCGCACATCGTCCTTCACGGTGACGCGGTAGTCCAGGTGTCGACCGGTCAGGGTGTCCGAGGCGCGCAGCTCGTCGACGGTGCCCGTGAACGTCACCTCGCCACCGTTCGCGCCGGCACCCGGACCGAGGTCGACCACGTGGTCGGCGATCGCGATGGTCTCCGGCTTGTGCTCGACCACGAGGACGGTGTTGCCCTTGTCACGCAGCCGCAGCAGCAACTCGTTCATGCGCTGGATGTCGTGCGGGTGCAGTCCGACCGTCGGCTCATCGAACACGTACGTGACATCGGTGAGCGATGACCCCAGGTGCCGGATCATCTTCGTCCGCTGCGCCTCGCCGCCGGACAGCGTGCCGGCCGGCCGATCGAGGGACAGGTAGCCGAGTCCGATGTCGACGAAATTGTCCAGGGTGTCCTGCAGGCTCTCCAGCAGCGGACCGACGGACGGCTCGTCAAGGCCGCGGACCCACTCGGCGAGATCGCTGATCTGCATCGCGCAGGCGTCCGCGATCGAGATCCCGGCGACTTTCGACGAGCGTGCGGCCGCGGACAGACGGGTGCCGCCGCACTCCGGACACGTGATGAACGTGACCGCGCGATCGACGAACGCGCGGACGTGCGCCTGCATCGCGTCGCGGTCCTTCGACAGCATCGACTTCTGGATGCGCGGGACCAGGCCCTCGTACGTCAGGTTGATCTTGTCGATCTTGACCTTGACCGCATCCTTGTAGAGGAAGTCGTCCAGCTGTCGCTTCGTGAAGTCCTTCACCGGAACCCGGGGGTCGAAGAACCCGGACTCGCCGTAGATGCGGGTCGACCAGCCGTCCGGTGTGTAGCCGGGCACCAGAATCGCCCCCTCGTAGAGCGAGAGCTCCGGGTCGTACACCTGCGCGAGATCGATGTCGTTGACGGTGCCCATGCCCTCACAGCGCGGACACTGGCCGCCGAGGATCGCGAACTCCCGCCGCTCCTTGACGGTGCGTCCGGCCTTCTCCACCGTGACGGCGCCGGCACCGGAGACCGACGCGACGTTGAACGAGAACGCCTGCGGCGAGCCGATGTGCGGCTCCCCCAGACGCGAGAACAGGATGCGCAGCATCGCGTTGACGTCGGTGGCGGTGCCGACGGTGGAGCGGACGTTGGCCCCCATCCGCTCCTGGTCCACGATGATCGCCGTGGTCAGGCCCTCCAGCACGTCCACGTCCGGACGCGCCAGGTTCGGCATGAACCCCTGCACGAACGTCGAGTACGTCTCGTTGATCATGCGCTGCGACTCGGCCGCGATCGTGTCGAACACGAGCGAGCTCTTGCCGGAGCCGGAGACACCCGTGAACACCGTGAGCCGGCGCTTCGGAATCTCCAGATCGATCCCGCGCAGGTTGTTCTCCCGGGCTCCGATGACACGGATGACGTCGTGACCGTCGGCGATGTGCGGCTCGCTCATGTGCTTCTCCCGGGGACAGGGCGCTTTCGCGCAGATTCGATCCAACCATGGGTCGCCGACCCCGAGCCGTTCAGGAGCGGAAGAACTCGACGCCGAGGTCCGCGTGATCGACGAAGACCCCGTCGACGCCGGCGTCGCGAAGGATCGACCATTCCGCGGCGTAGTCACCGTGCTCAGCCGCGGAACCGGTGCGAAACGACCGCAGCAGGAACCTGTTCTCCGGACGCGCGGTCCAGGTGAACACGCGAAGACCGCGCTCGTGCGCGTCCGCGACGACCGGAGCCGGTCCGGTCGGCCGTCCGAGCCGATCGGGCGCGAGGATCGTCCGCTTGTCGAGGCTGATGCCGTCCACCTCCGCGGCGAGGCGATCCAGCCCCGCCGGCGTCAACTGCGTCGCGTACGACTCCGCCGCGCTGCCGTCCCGGACGAGCAGATCGTGCGCGGTTCCGGCCGCCTCCAGCAGGTAGACGTATGTCGCGGCGAGTCCCGCCGCTTGCAGCCGGGTGAGCACGGACTGCTCGAACGACTCGACCACGAGCGGCCAGGCACCCCGGTCCCATCCTGCTTCGGCCAGATCCGCCAGCAGCAACGGGACCTGGTCCAGCCCGATCGCGGCGAAGTGGGTGGCGTGCTTGATCTCCACCACCACACCGATCTCGCGTCCCTGCTCGAAGGAGGCGGTGCGGACGATCTCCAGCACGTCCCGCAGCCGAAGGATCGGCTGGTGATCATCGAAGGAGGCACTTCGCGGTCGCAGCTGCGGGATCCGCTCGCGGCAACGGAGCGTGGACAGCTCCGCCCAGGTGAAGTCCTCGGTGAACCACCCCTCCAGCTTCTGACCGTCGACGACGCGCTCTGTGCGACGGTCCGCGAACTCCGGACGGTCGGCGACGTCGGTCGTTGCGGAGATCTCATTCTCATGCCGCACCACGAGGACGCCGTCGCGTGAGACGACCACGTCCGGTTCAACGAGATCGACCCCGAACTCCAGCGCGAGGTCATAGGAGGAGCGGGAATGCTCCGGTCGGTAGCCGGGCGCTCCCCGGTGTCCGATCACGAGGGGGAAGCGAGGTGGCACGCGGGCCATGCTAGCCGCTCATGACCACCCGTCCGCCGGGCCGAGTCAGCCTTCCGCCCTTGGAGAAACACAGGATCGGACCGGCGGGACGCACTATTCTGGTGCAAAGGTGTCTGAGACACACGACGACTTTGGAGCGTGAGCGAGCCATGGCCCTACGAAACCCGATCTTCAACAATTCGGCGTTCGGGCAGGACCCCCGAGCAGCCCAGACCTATCCGGGCGGCCAGCAGGCGACCAGCCTGACCCCGCCGCCCGCTGCGCCGCAGGCCCAGCAGGGCGGATACGTCATCAACGGCAAGTACGTGGCCAACAACCCGTACGACCAGCAGCAGACCGGCCAGAACGCGCAGTGGGCCGCCGGGGCCACCGCCGCGCAGAACGCCGCGGTGAGCGCCAACATGGAGGGCATGTACACGGCTCCTCCGGCCGGCTCGCTCGAGACCGGTCGGATGACGGTCGAGGACACCGTCTGGAAGACGGCCGGCCTGTTCGGCATCCTCCTGGTGGCCGCGGTCGGTGGCTGGCTGTGGACCACCGGTGGTGTGCTGAGCCCCGCCCAGGCCACGCACGGCGTGTCCATGGTGCCGTGGCTCGTGGGCGCGCTCGGTGGATTCGTCCTCGCGATGGTGATCACCTTCACCTCGCGCAAGAAGGTCCGTCCGCCGCTGATCTTCCTCTACGCCGCCTTCGAGGGCGTGTTCGTCGGCGCCATCTCGGCGTTCTTCGAGCGCCTCTGGCCCGGTGTGGTCATGCAGGCCACGCTGGCGACCCTCGCCGTGGTGGCGGTGACGCTGGCCCTGTTCGCATCCGGCAAGATCCGCGCATCCAAGCGGATGACCAAGATCGTCCTCATCGCGATGATCGGCTACCTGGTCTTCCAGCTGGTCAACATCGCGCTGATGTGGACGGGCGTGCTGAGCGCCGAGCAGACGTTCGGCCTCTACAGCGCCAAGATCATGGGCATCCCGCTGGGTCTCATCATCGGTGTGCTCGTGGTCATCATGGCCGCGTACTCGCTGGTGCTCGACTTCGACGGCATCCAGCAGGGCGTGCGCAACGGCGCTCCCCGCGTGATGGGCTGGTACGGCGGCTTCGGCATCATGGTCACCGTCGTCTGGCTCTACATCGAGATCCTGCGGATCATCGCGATCGCGCGCAGCAACTGACGCTTCCCCGCCACGAAGGGCCGTCCCCATCGGGACGGCCCTTCGTCGTTCCCGGGACGTCGCAGGGGCGGCGTAGGGTGAGCGCATGACGATCCGGCTCACCCTTGAGGAGGCGCGCCGCATCGCGGTGCGGGCGCAACTGCTGGACGCGGATCGACCCGGCGACGTCGTGGAGGTGACCGAGCAGCTCGGCTTCCTCAAGGTCGATCCGACGGCGGTCGTGGCACCGTGCGAGCACACCATGCTCTGGTCGCGCATCGGGTGGTCCTACGAACCGGGACAGCTGACCAAGGCCCTGGACGATGACCGGTTGCTGTTCGAGTACGACGGCACGATCCGACCGATGAGCGTCCTGCCACTGCTGCGCCCTCTGCTGGGGATGCACAATCTGTTCGGCCGCACACGCGAGTGGGCCGAGGCGAACGCCGGCTTCCGTGACGACATCCTCGCGCGGCTGAGGTCCGACGGGCCGCTGAAGGCCGGTGACATCGACGACACTTCGCAGGTGCAGCGCGACAACGACTCCGGCTGGTACGGCTCCACCCAGGTGCCGCGCATGCTCGAGGTCCTCCAGCGCATGGGGGATGTGGCCGTGGCCGGACGCGAGGGCCGCACCCGTCTGTGGGACCTCGCCGAACGGGTCTATCCGGAACCGGCCGAGAGGCTCACCCTGGCCGATGCTGAGCAGCGGTGGGACGAGGAGCGGCTGCGGGCGGTCGGCATCGCTCGGCAGAACTCCGCCTACAGCGGTGTCGGGCTGGCCGGCGAGACGGCGAAGGTCGAGGGTTCGAGCTGGACCTACCGCGTCGATCCGGAAGCCGTTTCCGCGTTGGGCGATGATCCCGGGGGCCGGGTCGTCATCTTGAACCCGTACGACACGATGCTCCGCGACCGCCCGCGCCTGATCGAGCTGTTCGAGTTCGAGTACGTCCTCGAGCAGTTCAAGCCGAAGGCGCAGCGCCGGTACGGGTACTTCGCGCACCCGATCCTCGTCGGTGATCGTTTCGTCGCTCTGCTGGATGCCGAGCTCAGCAAGGACAAGCAGACCTTGCGCGTCAACGCGCTGCACGAGCTGCTGCCGCTGGAGGCGGAGGAGCAGGAGATGATCCGCGCCGAGATCCAGGATCTCGCCGACTGGATCGGCGTACCGGTAACCGGGCTCGCCTGACCCGCCGGCCTCGGACACGACACCGGCTCAGACGTTTCGTGGCTCTTCGCAATCACGGCCTGGCGGCTCTGGCCGGCTGAGCAAACGGACAGCAGGCGCCGACGCCGTGGCGACGGCCGGGGCGGGCGTTCAGTCGTTGCGCGGACCAGCCCACCGCGTCACGGCGGACGCCGGAACGTCAGCGACGGCGGGGGTGGGACAGGACGTCGTCGATGGCCGCGAGAAGGCGTTGCGCCTGCACCGGACGGGCGTTCTCCGCGGCGGCGGCGAACGCCTCCACCGACAGGCGCGTCCGAAGCTCGTCGTCGCGCAACACGCGCAGCACGGCCGCCGCGAAGGCGTCCTCGTCCCCGGACGGCACCAGCACTCCCCCACCGGACGCGAGCGACGCGGACGGCCCGTACCGCACGTCGTATGAGATCACCGGCGTCCCGTGCGCGAGCGCCTCGAGCACGGCCAGCCCCTGTCCCTCGTACGCGGTGGTCAGCAGCAGCACCGCGGGGTCGTCGAGCACCGCGTCCGGATCCGCGACGACGCCGTGCAGCACGACGGACTCGGACAGCCCGAGCTCATCGATGTGCCGCTCGATCTCCGCGCGCGCCGGGCCCTCGCCGTAGATGTCCAGGACGGCATCGGGCAGTTCGTCCACGACTCGCCGCCACACCCGGAGCGCGTGGTCGATGCGCTTGCCCGGCGCGAGCCGGTTCACCATGACCGCCCGATGTGCGGAGCGTTCCGCCGCCGGTCGCGGGGTGTCGACCAGCGCGACGCCGTTCGGCACCACGGCATCCACGCGGTCGGCACCGAAGCGTGCGATGACGTCGTCGCGCTGCCGGGCCGTCGGCCACAGCACGGCGTCGTACCGTCCGGCGACGTCGAAGAACCGCTGCCACAGCGGAAGCATCGGGGCGTCCGGAGTGTACGGCGCACCGAGGTGGGAGGTGTGCACCGTGTGCACGAGGCGGGCAGATGAGTCCCAGTCCACCAGGAGCTCACCGAGCTGACGCGCCTCGACCAGCACCACGGCCTCATCAGAGCCGATGACGTGCGAGAGCCACGCGCGGTACAGTCCGCCGAAACCGGCCAGCACGCCCGCGACCGCACCATCGGCGGCGTGCACCACCACGGCTGCCTCGGACAGATGCCAGTCCGGGTTGCCGGCGATCACCGGCAGCTCCAGGATCACGCGGCCGTCCGCGTCGATGATCTGCCGGTACTCGATCCGCTCGGCCCGCTCTCCCGGCTTCGCCGCCGCCCGCAGCCACGCCGGGTCCGCGACCGCCTCATCGAAGAGGTTCCGCAGCAGCTCGGGGGCCGCCAGTGCTCCGCGGCGGACGAATTCGGCGCGGTGCGCGTCATGATCGGCGCGGGAGCCCGGATCGACGGTCAGCAGCACCGCGTCCACACCCGCGGCGCGGAGGTCGGCGGCGCGCGCCAGCACGGCACGCGCGAAGCCGCCGTCGAGGTCCGGGATGAGGCGGGAAGCGAGCACGAAGCACCCGGCCGCGCGGGCGGTCAGGTGCTTCGACGCGTCGGGGATCACTCCCACTCGATGGTCCCCGGGGGCTTGGAGGTCACATCCAGAACGACGCGGTTGACGTCGCGCACCTCGTTGGTGATGCGGTTGGAGATCTTGGACAGCACGTCGTAGGGCAGGCGTGACCAGTCCGCCGTCATCGCATCTTCGCTGGAGACCGGACGCAGCACGATCGGGTGACCGTAGGTGCGCCCGTCGCCCTGCACGCCCACGGAACGGACGTCCGCGAGCAGCACGACCGGGCACTGCCAGATCTCGTTGTCCAGGCCGGCGGCTGTGAGCTCCTCGCGCGCGATCGCGTCCGCGTCCCGGAGCAGATCCAGTCGGTCCTGGGTCACTTCGCCGATGATGCGGATGCCGAGTCCCGGACCCGGGAACGGCTGACGCGAGACGATCTCCTCGGGCAGGCCGAGTTCGCGGCCGATGGCGCGCACCTCGTCCTTGAACAGCGTCCGCAGCGGCTCGACGAGCTCGAACTTCAGATCATCCGGCAGCCCACCGACGTTGTGGTGGCTCTTGATGTTCGCGGTTCCGGACCCGCCGCCGGATTCCACGACGTCCGGATACAGCGTGCCCTGCACGAGGAACTTGATCGGCTCCCCGGCCTCCTTGGCCTCGTCGACGAGTTCCCGCTGCACCTTCTCGAACGAGCGGATGAACTCGCGACCGATGATCTTCCGCTTGGTCTCCGGGTCGCTGACGCCGGCCAGGGCGTCGAGGAACTGCTGACGCGCGTCGACCGTCACCAGGCGCACACCGGTGGAGGCGACGTAGTCCTGCTCCACCTGCTCCCGCTCGCCCTTGCGCAGCAGTCCGTGGTCCACGAACACCGCGACGAGCTGATCGCCGACGGCCTTGTGCACGAGAGCCGTGGACACCGCGGAGTCGACGCCGCCGGACAGCGCCGACAGCACGCGCGCGGAACCGACCTGCGTGCGGATGCGCTCGACCTGTTCGGCGATGACGTTGCCACTGTTCCAGTCCGCAGGCAGACCCGCGGCCTTGTGCAGGAAGTTCTCGATGATCTTCTGACCGTGCGCGGAGTGCTTGACCTCCGGGTGCCATTGCACGCCGTAGAACTTGCGCTCATCGTCGCTGAACGCGGCGACGGGTGCGCCGGCCGTGGTGGCGTTCACGGTGAAGCCCGCGGGCGCCTTCGCGACGGAGTCGCCATGGCTCATCCAGACGTTCTGCTCGGTCGGGACGCCATCGAGGATGACGCTGTCGGCCGATGTCGTCGCGTCCGTGGCGCCGTACTCGCGCTGGCCCGTCGCGGCGACCTCGCCGCCGAGGCTCTGCGCCATGTACTGGAAGCCGTAGCAGATGCCGAGTGTGGGCACACCCAGGTCGAACACGGCGGTGTCCAGCTGCGGCGCCCCGTCGGCGTACACGGACGACGGTCCGCCGGAGAGGATCAGTCCGAGGGGGTTCTTCGCACGGACCTCGTCGGCCGTCACGGTGTGCGGCACGATCTCGCTGTAGACACCCGCCTCGCGGACGCGGCGTGCGATCAGCTGCGCATACTGGGCGCCGAAGTCGACGACCAGGACGGGCCGCTGAGCGGTCTCGGGATTGTCGGTCACTTGCTGCCTTCCGTGGCGGTGAGGGAATCGGACGGAGCGGCCTCCGCGGCCTCGCGTTGGGCGAGGTAGGCGCGCACGTCGCGGGCGGTGCGCACCTCCATGATGAACGACAGGAACGGGATGACACCGCCGAGCGCGAGCAGGATGAACCGCAGGAACGGCCAGCGCATCAGGCTCCAGATGCGGAAGCAGGCGAACAGGTACACGACGTAGAACCAGCCGTGGACCACGAGGATCGCCAGCGAGAGATTGACCCCGTCACCCGTGGACTCCAGGCCCTTGGCGGTCTCGACGACCGGGGCGAACCAGAGGAACCCGCCCTTCCCGCCGGCGAACAGCTCGAGGTGGATCGGGGTGTACTTGAGGATCATCTCCGCGCAGAGCAGGAGCAGGAAGGTCCCCGTGATGATCGATGCGACCTGGTAGAACTTCAGCGCTCCGCGGATCGCCGGAAACGTGGCGAGTTTGGGTGCGGGCATGCCGTCCATTCTACCCGTCCCCCACCCGCGAGATTCCCGCGTGCACCCGCCTCCTGGCGCCGTTCGTCCGCTCCTGTTTCGCCGCCCGTGGGCAGCGAACCCGGCCGGTTCACCCGCACGAGACGAAGAATCGCGGTCTGCCCCACCTCTTGGCGTCGAGGCACGGCACGGCGTTGTGACCTGCGGGTCCGCGGTGGTCATTCCGGGTGGGGTGTGGGTTAACGACGAAAGCCCCGACCAGCGTTGGTCGGGGCTTTCGTTTAAAGGAAGTCCGGCGGTGTCCTACTCTCCCACAGGGTCCCCCCTGCAGTACCATCGGCGCTGAGAGGCTTAGCTTCTGGGTTCGGAATGTGGCCAGGCGTTTCCCTCTCGCTATGGCCGCCGAAACACTATTGATGTGTTCGTTCAGCCACAAACGATCAGTTCGTTTGTGGTGTTCTCGACCGTACATCGAGAACCACTCAGTGGACGCGAATCATCCGCAGGATGAAAGTGTTATCAAGTCATCGGCTTATTAGTACCGGTCAGCTTCACGTGTTGCCACGCTTCCACATCCGGCCTATCAACCCAGTAGTCTGGCTGGGAGCCTCTCACCCCGAAGGGTATGGAAATCTCATCTTGAGGCCGGCTTCCCGCTTAGATGCTTTCAGCGGTTATCCATCCCGAACGTAGCTAACCAGCGGTGCACTTGGCAGTACAACTGGCACACCAGAGGTTCGTCCAACCCGGTCCTCTCGTACTAGGGTCAGATCCTCTCAAATTTCCTACGCGCGCAGCGGATAGGGACCGAACTGTCTCACGACGTTCTAAACCCAGCTCGCGTACCGCTTTAATGGGCGAACAGCCCAACCCTTGGGACCTACTCCAGCCCCAGGATGCGACGAGCCGACATCGAGGTGCCAAACCATGCCGTCGATATGGACTCTTGGGCAAGATCAGCCTGTTATCCCCGAGGTACCTTTTATCCGTTGAGCGACAGCGCTTCCACAAGCCACTGCCGGATCACTAGTCCCGACTTTCGTCCCTGCTCGACTTGTCAGTCTCACAGTCAAGCTCCCTTGTGCACTTACACTCGCCACCTGATTGCCAACCAGGTTGAGGGAACCTTTGGGCGCCTCCGTTACTTTTTGGGAGGCAACCGCCCCAGTTAAACTACCCACCAGGCACTGTCCCTGAACCGGATCACGGTTCGAAGTTAGATATTCAGAGTGACCAGAGTGGTATTTCAACAATGACTCCACACTCACTGGCGTGAATGCTTCACAGTCTCCCACCTATCCTACACAAGCCACACCAAACACCAATACCAAGCTGTAGTAAAGGTCACGGGGTCTTTCCGTCCTGCTGCGCGTAACGAGCATCTTTACTCGTATTGCAATTTCGCCGAGTTCGCGGTTGAGACAGTTGGGAAGTCGTTACGCCATTCGTGCAGGTCGGAACTTACCCGACAAGGAATTTCGCTACCTTAGGATGGTTATAGTTACCACCGCCGTTTACTGGGGCTTAAATTCTCAGCTTCGCCTTACGGCTAACCGGTCCTCTTAACCTTCCAGCACCGGGCAGGCGTCAGTCCGTATACATCGTCTTGCGACTTGGCACGGACCTGTGTTTTTAATAAACAGTCGCTACCCACTGGTCTCTGCGGCCACCACACCCTTTCGGAGTAAATCCTAATAAGTGGGTGGCCCCCCTTCTCCCGAAGTTACGGGGGCATTTTGCCGAGTTCCTTAACCACGATTCTCTCGATCTCCTTGGTATTCTCTACCTGACCACCTGAGTCGGTTTGGGGTACGGGCGGCTGGAACCTCGCGTCGATGCTTTTCTTGGCAGCATAGGATCACCCACTTGATACGCATCGTGTCTCAGCCTTGATGAGAGACGGATTTGCCTATCTCTCGGCCTACGCACTTGCACAGCGACAACCATCGCGCTGCTGGGCTACCTTCCTGCGTCACACCTGTTAATACGCTAGCCGCACCAGAATGGGGTCGTACGCTAGGCCCAGACCGTCACCCCGAAGGGATCAGTGACTGGGATTCAGATACTTAGCACTACTGGATTGACTGGGGCGGTTCTTCGCCGGTACGGGAATATCAACCCGTTGTCCATCGACTACGCCTGTCGGCCTCGCCTTAGGTCCCGACTTACCCAGGGAAGATTAGCTTGACCCTGGAACCCTTGGTCTTTCGGAGGACGTGTTTCTCACACGTCATTCGCTACTCATGCCTGCATTCTCACTCGTGTAGCGTCCACGGCTGGATCACTCCGCCGCTTCACTCGCCACACGACGCTCTCCTACCCATCAACACGGCTGGACCACGAAGGCCTACCAATAATGTCAATGCCACAACTTCGGTGGCGTGCTTGAGCCCCGTTACATTGTCGGCGCGGAATCACTTGACCAGTGAGCTATTACGCACTCTTTCAAGGGTGGCTGCTTCTAAGCCAACCTCCTGGTTGTCTGAGCAACTCCACATCCTTTTCCACTTAGCACGCGCTTAGGGACCTTAGATGGTGGTCTGGGTTGTTTCCCTCTCGACTATGAAGCTTATCCCCCACAGTCTCACTGCTGCGCTCTCACTTACCGGCATTCGGAGTTTGGCTGACGTCAGTAACCTGGTGAGGCCCATCGGCCATCCAGTAGCTCTACCTCCGGCAAGAAACACGCAACGCTGCACCTAAATGCATTTCGGAGAGAACCAGCTATCACGAAGTTTGATTGGCCTTTCACCCCTATCCACAGCTCATCCCCTCAGTTTTCAACCTAAGTGGGTTCGGTCCTCCACGACGTCTTACCGTCGCTTCAACCTGGCCATGGATAGATCACTTCGCTTCGGGTCTAGGACACGCGACTGAATCGCCCTATTCAGACTCGCTTTCGCTACGGCTACCCCACACGGGTTAACCTCGCCACGTATCGCTAACTCGCAGGCTCATTCTTCAAAAGGCACGCTGTCACACCTACCAGGGGTGCTCCAACGGTTTGTAAGCAAACGGTTTCAGGTACTATTTCACTCCCCTCCCGGGGTACTTTTCACCTTTCCCTCACGGTACTTGTCCGCTATCGGTCATCTGGGAGTATTTAGGCTTATCAGGTGGTCCTGACAGATTCACACGGGATTTCTCGGGCCCCGTGCTACTTGGGATACTCACCACGCCAGCACACGCATTTCGACTACGGGGTTGGCACCCTCTATGACTGGCCTTTCAAGACCATTCGTCTATACGCTGCTGTCACGTTGAAACTTCGGCAGAAGAATCCGGTAAGTCCCGCAACCCCCTGCATGCAACGCCTGCCGGCTATCACACACGCAAGGTTTAGCCTGATCCGATTTCGCTCGCCACTACTCACGGAATCACGGTTGTTTTCTCTTCCTGTGGGTACTGAGATGTTTCACTTCCCCACGTTCCCTCTACCCGCCCTATATATTCAGGCGGGAGTCACTAGGTCGGCAAGCCGCCCAGCGGGGTTTCCCCATTCGGACATCCTCGGATCAAAACTTGCTTATCAGTTCCCCGAGGCTTATCGCAGATTGCTACGTCCTTCTTCGGCTCCAGATGCCAAGGCATCCACCGTTTGCTCTTAAAGACTTGAATACATGAGTTAAAGAAATCTCAACCCCCACAAAAGTGAGGGCCAAAAATATTTCAAAAACAATCGACCCCGAAGGGTCAGATCATCTTTAAGATGCTCGCGTCCACTGTGTAGTTCTCAAAGTACGGGCGGTACCTTCCACTCCCCGACTCACGCCGGCTCGAAGAAGGCCCAGAGGTACAAACCCACAACCCGAAGGCCATGGTGTCCGGTCCCTCAGGACCCAACAGCGTGCAAGCACCAGCCCCGCCGGCCCCACGTTCCAACACCGAAGTGCGTACTAGCAGAAACCCTTGGTTCTGATGCCATGTCAAATGTTCCACCCATGAGCTCCCAGCGAAGAACGTGTGCCTTCGAACTGGGCTCTGCAGTCCCGAAGGACTGAGATGCTCCTTAGAAAGGAGGTGATCCAGCCGCACCTTCCGGTACGGCTACCTTGTTACGACTTAGTCCTAATTACCGATCCCACCTTCGACGGCTCCCTCCACAAGGGTTAGGCCACCGGCTTCAGGTGTTACCGACTTTCATGACTTGACGGGCGGTGTGTACAAGACCCGGGAACGTATTCACCGCAGCGTTGCTGATCTGCGATTACTAGCGACTCCGACTTCATGTAGTCGAGTTGCAGACTACAATCCGAACTGGGACCGGCTTTTTGGGATTCGCTCCACCTCACGGTATCGCAGCCCTTTGTACCGGCCATTGTAGCATGCGTGAAGCCCAAGACATAAGGGGCATGATGATTTGACGTCATCCCCACCTTCCTCCGAGTTGACCCCGGCGGTATCCCATGAGTTCCCACCATTACGTGCTGGCAACATAGAACGAGGGTTGCGCTCGTTGCGGGACTTAACCCAACATCTCACGACACGAGCTGACGACAACCATGCACCACCTGTAAACGAGTGTCCAAAGAGTTCCCTATTTCTAGGGCGTTCTCGAATATGTCAAGCCTTGGTAAGGTTCTTCGCGTTGCATCGAATTAATCCGCATGCTCCGCCGCTTGTGCGGGTCCCCGTCAATTCCTTTGAGTTTTAGCCTTGCGGCCGTACTCCCCAGGCGGGGAACTTAATGCGTTAGCTTCGTCACGGAATCCGTGGAAAGGACCCCACAACTAGTTCCCAACGTTTACGGGGTGGACTACCAGGGTATCTAAGCCTGTTTGCTCCCCACCCTTTCGCTCCTCAGCGTCAGTTACGGCCCAGAGATCTGCCTTCGCCATCGGTGTTCCTCCTGATATCTGCGCATTCCACCGCTACACCAGGAATTCCAATCTCCCCTACCGCACTCTAGTCTGCCCGTACCCACTGCAGGCCCGAGGTTGAGCCTCGGGATTTCACAGCAGACGCGACAAACCGCCTACGAGCTCTTTACGCCCAATAATTCCGGATAACGCTTGCGCCCTACGTATTACCGCGGCTGCTGGCACGTAGTTAGCCGGCGCTTTTTCTGCAGGTACCGTCACTTTCGCTTCTTCCCTGCTAAAAGAGGTTTACAACCCGAAGGCCGTCGTCCCTCACGCGGCGTTGCTGCATCAGGCTTTCGCCCATTGTGCAATATTCCCCACTGCTGCCTCCCGTAGGAGTCTGGGCCGTGTCTCAGTCCCAGTGTGGCCGGTCACCCTCTCAGGCCGGCTACCCGTCGACGCCTTGGTGAGCCATTACCTCACCAACAAGCTGATAGGCCGCGAGCCGATCCCAGACCGAAAAATCTTTCCAGTGAATGACGATGCCGTCTCCACTCGTATCCAGTATTAGACGCCGTTTCCAGCGCTTATCCCAGAGTCTGGGGCACGTTGCTCACGTGTTACTCACCCGTTCGCCACTGATCCACAGAGCAAGCTCTGCTTCACCGTTCGACTTGCATGTGTTAAGCACGCCGCCAGCGTTCATCCTGAGCCAGGATCAAACTCTCCGTGAAAAACAGTTGCATAACTCCCAGTCGGAAAAAGACCAGAAGAAAGCGAGTTTGAAACTGACCAAAAAAGGATGTCATTACTGACTTCCATATAATTGATCCAAAGGAATCTCTCACCCCAAAAAAGGGATGACGAGGTTATTTGGCATTTGACAAGTGCACGCTGTTGAGTTCTCAAGGATCGGACGCACCCACCAGACCACCCTCCCAGGCAGCCCAACGGGGCAACTTCTCAATCTTAGGAC
>NZ_LN648875.1:0-616268 GCF_000826185.2 Microbacterium gorillae
GCCCACTGCTCGGCCAGAGCTGCCGCCGAGGACGGCCCGTCCGGCCGGAACGCCACGGAGCGGCCCTCGGCGGTGGCGGCGCGGGCGGTCTCGGGACCGACCACGGCCAGGCGGGGGCCGCCGGGGAGGGGCGTGGCCCCGACGGCCTCGACGCCCGCCGCACTCGTGATCAGCACCCAGTCGAACGCGCCGGCGGCGAGCGCGGCGAAGGCGTCATCGCGAGCGGCGGTGTCCACGGGGGCGGCGGTGGCGATCAGCGGAGCGATCACCGGGACCGCGCCGTGCGCGGTCAGCTGCGCGGCCACACGCTCGCCCCAGCGGCCACCACGCGGCACCAGCACGCGCCGGCCCTGCAGGGCGCCGCTCACCCGCGGGCCTGAGTCGGCATGAGCTCGTCGACACCCGCCGCCCGGAGCTCGGCGACCACGGCGGCGGCGAGGGCGTCCCGCGCGGCGTCGGAACGGACCTCCGCCGCGGGCAGTTCGGCGCGGACGGCACGGATCACCCGCGAGCCGTCCGGTGCATAGACCTCGACGGCGAGCTGGGCGGTGTCCGCCACAGCGGCGCGGATGGCGACCGGGGCCGCGCAACCGGCCTCGAGGTGGCGCAGAACGGCCCGCTCGGTGCGAGCGGCGGCGTCGGTGTCCGCATCGGAGACGGCCGCGACGGCGGCGGCCACCGCGGCGTCCGCGCTGCGCACCTCGATCGCGAGCGCGCCCTGCGCGGCCGACGTGGGCCAGTCCAGCACCTCGCCGATCCGGTCGTCGCGGCCGATCCGCCGCAGGCCCGCCTCCGCCAGCACGATCGCGTCGTACTGACCGTCGTCGAGCTTGCGCAGCCGGGTGTCCACGTTGCCGCGGATATCCAGCACGCGCAGGTCGGGTCGGCGGGAGAGGATCTGGGCGGCGCGACGCGGAGATCCGGTCCCGACGCGGGCGCCGGAGCGCAGCCCGGCGAGCGTGATCGGGGCTCCGTCCGGTCCGCACAGCGCGTCCGCGGCCGACGCGCGCACGGGCACGGCGGCGATCACGATGCCCGGCGGTTGGGCGGTCGGCAGGTCCTTCATCGAGTGCACGAGCAGATCGCACTCGCCGCCTAGCAGAGCCTCGCGCAGCGCGCTCGCGAACACGCCCGTGCCCCCGAGCTGAGCGAGGCTGCCGGTGAGGCGGTCGCCGTCGCTGGTGATCTGCACGAGCTCGACCTCCGCGCCGGATGCGGCGGTGATCGCGTCGGCGACGAGGCGCGACTGGGTGAGGGCGAGCAGACTCGCGCGAGTGCCGAGGCGCAGGGTCATGCGGACACCTCCAGGGTCGGGGCGGACAGGGGTTCCGCCGAGTGATCAAGCACCGCGCGTGCGGCGGCGCGAGCGTGCGGGATCACGGCGGCGAGGCCGGTGCCGGACGCCGCTGCACCGACCGCGACGATGCCGTGCTGTCGGCAGGCGGCGAGCACGTCGGCGTCCGGCCCGCCGAGCGCGTCCGGCCAGTGGGTCGACGTGAGCTCCCGGATCGCCGCGGATGCGACGGGGACGCCGGTCAGCGCGGCGATCTCCGCAGCGATCTGCGGTGCCCCCGTCGGTGGGTGGGCGGCGTCGCGCGCGGACAGTCGAACCAGGTGCTCGCCGGGGGTCAGGCGCTCCGCCGCCCACGCCCACTTCGCCGAGACATGGGTCAGCGCCTTGGCGCGGGTGGGGACGTCGGGCGCGACGATCACTCCGGTGCCGACCGGGTGCGTGTCCAACTCCGGGGCGCGCAGGCGCGCCGTGACGTTCTCCACGACCGCGATCGGCCGCGCGGGCGGCAACCCGAGCAGGGATCGCGCGGCCTCGGGCCCGGTGGCGAGCACGACGGTCTCGGCGGGCAGCGGGTCGGTGCCGAGCACGACACGATGCCCCTCGACGCGGTCGACGGCCGCTCCGGAGCGCAGGGTGACGCCGAGGTCGGCGAGCACGCGGCTCAGCTCGTTCGCGAGGCGCCAGACGCCGCCGACGATGCCGCGCACCGCCGCACCCGCCGTCGCATCCGGCGCGAGTGCGGCGACGGCTGCGGTCAGGGACCCGGAGCGGGTGAACGCCCGCCACAGGGCGGGGTGAACGGCGGACAGACGCACGTCGCGCGCGGAGCGGGAGTGCACGCTGAGGCAGAGCGGCTGGACGAGACGGTCGGCGACCGCGGCCCCGAAGCGCTGCGTCGCGAGCTCATAAAGGCTGGGTTCGGTCCCCGTGGGCGGCGCGGACGGCTCGAGAAGGGCACGAGCGACACCGTCCGCGCCGACGATCGCCGCGACGTCGAACGCGGCCGGATCGGCGGGAAGTCCGAGAATCGTCCGACGGGGCAGCGGGAGGCGACGGAGGGCTCCGGACGAATCGAGGTCCACCAGGTGCGCCGGAGCGGGTTCCGGCGCGACGACGGTGAGGTCCAGTCCGACGTCCGCGATGAGGTCCACGACTCCGGTGGTGCGCGTGGCGAAGGACTCCGCACCCCGGTCGAATCCGACCTCCCCGCCGGGACGGAGCTTGCCGCCGAGCACGGGCGCGGCCTCCAGCACGGTGACAGCGCGGCCGGCTCGGGCGAACTCCCACGCCGCGACCAGTCCCCCGATGCCGCCGCCGACGACGAGAACGTCGGTCACGGACGCCACGCGTGCACCGTTCGCACGACCGCGCCGAGCACGTCCGGGTCCGTCTGCATCGGCACGCCGTGACCGAGGTTGAACACGTGCGCCCGGGCCGCGAGCCCGGACCGCAGGGCCCGGTGGATCGCGGCGGTGCGCACCTCTTCCGGCGCGAACAGCATCGCCGGGTCGAGGTTGCCCTGCACCGTGACGTCCCGCCCGATGCGACGCAGCGCCTCATCCAGATCCACCCGGTGGTCCACGCCGATCGCGTCCGCGTCGACGTCCGCGAGGTCGGCCAGCAGCTCACCGGTGCCGACGCCGAAGTGGATCAGCGGCACCGTGCGCGCGGGATCGAGGGCGCGGACCGCGGACAGGGCCGCCCGCGAGTGCGGCAGCACGTGCGCGCGGTAGTCGCGTGGCGTGAGGCTGCCCGCCCACGAGTCGAAGAGCTGTCCGGCGCTCGCTCCGGCGGCCACCTGCAGAGCCAGGAAGTTCCCCGTCACGGCGGCGAGCCACTCCAGAAGTGCGGTCCAGGCCACCGGATCCGCGTGCATCAGCGACCGGGCGGCGAGGTGATCCTTGGACGGACCGCCCTCGATCAGGTACGCGGCGAGGGTGAACGGAGCGCCGGCGAACCCGATCAGCGGCAGCGGCTCACCCCGGTGCTCGGACTCCTCCGCGAGCAGCTCCACCGTGCGTGCCACACCGTCCGCGATCGCGCCGCCGGCGGAGAGCACGGTGTCCGGATCCGTCCGCGTCAACGCGGCGATGTCCGCTGAGGTGCGCGCCGGGTGCGCGAAGACCGGACCCCGGCCGGCGACGATGTCGACCTCCACCCCGATCAGCCGCAGCGGAATCACGATGTCGCTGAAGAACACCGCCGCGTCCACCCCGTGCCGGCGCACCGGCTGCATCGTGATCTCCGAGGCGAGAGCGGGGTCCCGGCACGTGTCGAGCATCGAGCCCCCACCGGCGGCGCGGAGCTCGCGGTACTCGGGCAACGAGCGGCCGGCCTGACGCATGAACCAGACCGGGGTGACCGCGGGACGATCCCCGCGCAGCGCCCGCACCAGGCGTGATTCGGCGGTGCGGTGGGCGATCAGCGGATGAGCGGACGTGAGGGTCGTCGGCACGTTTCTCCTCGAGGGCTGGAGTGGATTAATCGATATACTAACTCTCGTCCGGAAGGGATCTCACACGTGCTCGTCAGCCTCGGCGCCCACCAGCGCACCTCCTCCTTCGCCACCCTGGAGCGCCTCGCCGCACTCGGATCCGACATCGGTACGCGGATCGAAGGAGCCCATCCGGGCATCGCCGGCGTCGTGATCGTGAGCACCTGCAATCGGTTCGAGGCGCACCTGGACATCGCTGACGAGCATGCCGCCTCACCCGTACCGGCCGTCGACGCGGCCATCGAGACGATCGCGGCGGCGGCCGGGCTCCCGTTCCGCGAGGTCCGGGACGCCCTCCTCATCCGCTCCGGAAACCGCGGCGTGCACCATCTGTTCGCCACTGCTTCCGGACTCGATTCGGTCGCGCTCGGTGAGGATGAGATCGCCGGCCAGGTCGCCCGCGCGCTCAGCTCCGCCCGGGACGCCGGGGTCGCCTCAGCCCCGTTGGAGCGGTTGTTCCAACGTGCCGCGTCCGTCTCGCGAGTGGTCAAGAACGAGGTCGGACTGGCCGCGTCCGGCCGCTCTCTGGTCCGCGTCGCCGTTGCCCAGGCCGGAGCATCCGTCCGGTCCTGGCCGGACGCCACGGTGCTGCTGGTCGGCACCGGCCGGTACGCGGCCGTCAGCCTCGCCGCCCTGCGCGACGCGGGCGCGAGAAACATCGCCGTGCACTCCCCCTCCGGCCGCGCGGACTTCGCCGCGCGGCATGCACTGACCTCGATCGGCGCCGCCGACCTGACCACCGCGATCGCGCGGACCGACGTGGTGGTGTCGTGCACGAGCGCGACGGATGGCCCGGTCCTGACCGCGGACCTCTGGCCGTCCGCGCCTCACGACCAGGTGGTGCTCGATCTCGGCATGCCGCGCAACGTCGACGCCGAGGTGAGTCGGCGTCCGGGCGTCCGGCTGCTGGATCTGGACACCATCGCTTCGGCCGCCGCCGTCGACGAGCCGGCCCTGCTCGAGCGGGCGCAGCGACTGATCGCGGCCGCGGTGCGCGAGCACGCCGCGGCCGACCAGCTGCAGCGCGTGTCCGGCGCCGTGACGGACCTGCGATCCTATGTGAATGACGTTCTGGACCGTGAGCTCGCCCGCGTCGGCGGCGACCCGCGCACCGAGCCGGCACTGCGCCACTTCGCCGGTGTGCTGATGCACGGTCTCATCACCCAGGGCACGCGCGCCGCCGCACGCGGTGACGGTCCGTCCTGGCGCGCCGCGGTGGCGGCGGTCGTCCCCGGAGACCCGGCGCCGTGAGCGGCGGACCGGTCACCCTCAAGGACATCGCGACTCTGGCCGGCGTGTCCACGGCCGCCGTGAGTCAGGCGCTGAACGACACCGGAAAGCTCAGCGCCGAGACGCGCACGCGCATCCGCGCCGTCGCGGACAGTCTCGGCTACGTCCCCAATCGCGCCGCCGCGGCGCTGCGGACCGGACGCACCCGCACGATCGGGTTCGTCGTGGACGAGGACGATGAGGACGAGTTCGGCGAGCGCCGGGCCGTGCACCGCACGCGCCTTTTCAACGCGCTGCTGCGGGCGAGCGCCGCGGAGGACTACACCGTGACGGTGCTGCCGTCCTCCCGGCCGGACCTGCTGCGTGGGGCGGCCATGGACGCTCTGCTGCACACCGGGACCGACAGCCTGACGGAGATCATCGCGGAGGCGTCCCGGCTCGGCGTGCGGATGGCGGTCTGCGATGTGCACGTGGACGCACCGCGAGCGATCTCCCTGCGCACCGGCTATGACGCCGCCGTCCGCGCCGGGCTCGATCTGCTGGCCGCGGGCGGCGCCGAGCGAATCGGCTTCCTCGTCGACGCCGGCCCCGAGGCCCGGAACCGGATCGGCGAGAACGCTTACCGCTCCTGGTCGCTGGAACGCGGGCGGGACCGCCTCGTCGCCGAGGTGGATGTCCGGGGCCAGGCGCTGATCCGTCGCGTGCACGAGCTGCTGACCGCCGGCGTGGACGCACTGTTCGCGTTCAGCGAGGACGGGCCGGAGATCTACCTCCACCTGGAGGAGATCGGGCGCGTGGCGCCGCGTGACGTGCAGCTGTTCACGCTGTGCACGATCGACTGCGACCTGAACGCCCGCCTCGGCATCTCGCGAGCCTGTCTGCACCCGGACCGCGCGCCGCAGGCCCTGTTCACGGCGCTGCACGAGGACCATCCGCCGGCCCGCGAGAGCATCATCGACCTGCCCTGGGAGCTCCTGTCCGGCTCCACCACCCTCCGCTGATCCGCGAGACACCCAAGCACGTCCGAAACACCTCGCGGTGCGGGGTTTCTCCGCCACGCTTGGGTGTTTCGCGGGGTCAGTCGGTGAAGGAGCCGTAGACGGCGACGGTGTTCGCGGCGAGTCGGGCGGACAGCGCGTCGACGTCCATCGACAGCTCGGCGGCCATGAAGCGCAGCGTCACCGGAATGAGATAGCTGGCGTTGGGGCGGCCGCGGTACGGCGTCGGCGTGAGGAACGGGGCGTCGGTCTCGATCAGGATGCGATCGAGCGGCGTGACGTGCAGCGAGTCGCGCAGGTTCTGCGCGTTCTTGAACGTGATGTTCCCGGCGAAGGACAGGTAGTAGCCGGCGTCCGCGCACTCGCGTGCCATCGCGTCGTCCCCGGAGTAGCAGTGGAACACGGTCCGCTCGGGAGCTCCGACGCGGCTGAGCGTGTCCAGGACATCGCGGTGCGCGTCACGATCGTGGATCTGCATCGCGAGGTCATGCTTCTTCGCCAGCGCGATGTGCGCCTCGAAGGAGCGGAACTGGGCGGGCTTGCCCGCGTCGTCCGTGCGGAAGAAGTCCAGTCCGGTCTCGCCGATGGCGCGCACGCGCGGCTGCGCGGCGAGCTCATCGATGACCGCGATGGCCTCGTCCAGCTTGCCCGCTTCCTCGTACAGCGGCGCGTCGTTCGGGTGGATCGCCACCGCCGCGAGCACCCGCGGATGCGCGGCCGCCGCCTCCGCGCACCAGCGCGAGGACTCGATGTCGCCCCCGGCGTTGATGACACCGGCGACGCCGACGGCCGCCGCGCGGTCCAACTGCTCGTCGAGGCTCAGCGGCTCCTCGCCGTCGAGGATCTCCATGTGCGCGTGATTGTCGTAGACGGGCACGCGCAGCGGCTCGGGTGCCTCCGGATAGCGGAGGTCCCGGCCGTCGGAGCGACGCTGGGTGACATAGCTGCTGATGCCGTCCCCGGTGCCGCCGTTCCCGCGTTCGGTCACGCGGTCTCCACGCGCGGGAACAGGGGAGCGAGACCGTTCACCGAGGTGCCCGGACGAAGCTGACCCCACTCGCCGGCGGAGCGCAGCGGCTGCGCGTCCAGCGCGCCGAGCGAGTCGAACACGCCGAGCGCGGTCCACAGCTTCGCGGTGGCGACCGGCATCACCGGGCTGAGCAGGACGTCCAGGGCCCGCAGACCCTCGGCCGCCGTGTACAGCACGGTGCCGAGACGGCCGCGCTGGGCCTCGTCCTTGGCCAGGGCCCACGGCTCGTTGTCGGTGATGTAGCCGTTCAGCTCCTCCACGATGGTCCAGATCGCGGCGATGGCCTCGTCGATGCGGAACCGCTCGATCGCGGCATCCGCGTCGCGCGCGGCGTCCGCGACGACCTGCTGCACGTGCCGGTCCGCCTCGGTGCACTCCCCCGCGGGCGGGACGATGCCCTCGAAGTAGCGCTCGATCATCGCGACGGTGCGCGAGGCGAGGTTGCCGAAGCCGTTGGCGAGTTCGGCCTGGTAGCGGGCCGCGAGGTCCTCCCAGCTGAACGAGCCGTCCTGTCCGAACGCGATCGCGGAGAGGAAGTAGAAGCGGTACGCGTCCGACCCGAACACGTCGGTGATCTCGGTCGGGGCGATACCCGTGAGCTTCGACTTGGACATCTTCTCGCCGCCGACGAGCAACCAGCCGTGCGCGAAGACGCCCTTGGGCACCTCGAGGCCGGCCGCCATCAGCATGGCCGGCCAGATGACCGCGTGGAAGCGCAGGATGTCCTTGCCGACCACGTGGTACGCCGGCCACCGACGCTCGAACTCGCCGTCGTCGTCACCGAAGCCGACCGCGGTGGCGTAGTTCAGCAGCGCGTCGACCCAGACGTAGATGACGTGCGACTCGTCCCACGGCAACGGGATGCCCCAGTCGAAGGCCGACCGCGAGATCGAGAGGTCCTTCAGCCCGGATCGCACGAACGAGATGACCTCGTTGCGGGCGGACTCCGGACGGATGAAGTCGGGGCGCTCCTTGTAGAGCTCCAGGAGCTTGTCCTGGAACTCGCTGAGCTTGAAGAAGTAGTTCTTCTCCTGCAGCAGCTCGAGGGGCTTGGAGTGGATCGCGCAGACCTTCAGTCCCTCGAAGGGGCCCGTGCCGTCGACGATCTCCGACTCCGGCTTGAACTCCTCGCAGCCCACGCAGTACAGCGCCTCGTACTCCCCGGCGTAGATGTAGCCGCGGTCGTAGATGGCCTGCACGAACTTCTTGACGCGCTCCTCGTGGCGGGGCTGCGTGGTGCGGATGAAGTCGTCGTTGGCGACATCGAGCGTTTCCAGCAGCGGGAACCAGGCCTCGCTGACGAGCTTGTCGACCCACTCCTGCGGCGTGACGTTGTTGGCGGCGGCGGCGCGCAGCATCTTCTGCCCGTGCTCGTCCGTTCCGGTGAGCATCCAGGTGTCGTCCCCGGCCTGCCGGTGCCAGCGCGCGAGGGTGTCCACCGCGACCGTCGTGTACCCGTGACCGATGTGCGGCAGGTCACTCGGGTAGTAGATCGGCGTGGTGATGTAGAAGGAATCGCCAGTGCTCACCCAACGATTCTAGGCGAGACCCTCCCGCGCGTCGGACGTGTGACGGCGGCGACGGGCGTCAGTTCTTCACGGCGAGGGCGGCCTGGTAGAGCTCGCGGGCGGAGTGGCCGGTGAGGGCGGAGACCTCGGCGGTGGCATCCTTCAGCCGCGTGCCCGAGCGCGTCAGCTCCAGGACCTGGCCCACGGCGTCCGGGAAGGCCACATCGGCCGCGGCCGCACCCTCGATGACGACGGCGATCTCCCCGCGCACGCCCTCGGCCGCCCACGCTGCCAGCTCGCTCGCGGTGCCGCGGCGGACCTCCTCATGCAGCTTCGTGAGTTCGCGCGCCACCGCCACGCGCCGGCCGGCGCCGAATTCGGCGGCGACGTCCGACAGGCTCGCGGCCAGTCGCTGCGGCGACTCGAAGAAGACCATCGTCCGTCGCTCGTGCGCCAGAGCCCGCAGGACGGACCGGCGTTCGCCGCCCTTGCGCGGCAGGAACCCCTCGAAGCTGAACCGGTCCGTCGGCAACCCGGACACCGCGAGCGCGGTGATGACGGCGCTCGGACCCGGGATGGCGGTGACGGTGACACCGGCTTCGACGGCTGCGGCGACCAGCCCGTAGCCCGGGTCGCTGACGGTCGGCATCCCGGCGTCGGAGAGGACGAGCAGATCGTGATCGCGGGCGAACTCCACCAGTTCACCGGCCTTCGCCTTCTCGTTGTGATCGTGCAGCGCCACGAGTTTCGGGCGATTCGCGATCCCGAGCACGGCCAACAGCTTCTGCGTGGTGCGCGTGTCCTCGGCGGCGATCGTCTCCGCGTTCGTCAGCGCCTGCACCAGCCGGGACGACGCATCCGAGAGGTTTCCGATGGGCGTGCCCGCGAGGATGATCACCGACCCAGCATAGGCTGGGTGCCGTGATGAGCACGCCGACCGACCCCCGGGACGATCCGAACCCCGGCGCCGAGGTCTCTGGCGCCGACCAGGGATTCTCCGCCGACCTGCCGACGAGCGGCGAGCCGTCCGGTCCCGCCGCACCGGCGGAGGCCACCGCCGACGTCTCGGCACCGGTCCCGGACACCGGTGCCGCGCTTGCGGTCACGGCCCCGACCGATCGTCCCGCGATCTTCCGCGCTCCCCCGGCGCCGGTAGCCACCGCTCCCGGGCCGGACACGGCCCCGGTCGGCGTCGTCGGCGACCTTCCCGGTTACGCCCAGCACACGCCGTTCGGCGACCGCGTGCGCGCGTGGATGGACCAGCGGCGCGCCACGAGCGTGCGTCGCGACCTGCCCTCGCGCTGGTTCGGACGCCGCGAGTGGATCGTCCCGCTCATCGTCGTCATCGTCGCGGCCCTGGTGCGCTTCATCGGCCTCGGCCACCCGGCCACCCTCATCTTCGACGAGACGTACTACGTCAAGGACGCCTGGTCGCTCTGGCATCTCGGCTATGAGGGCTCCTGGCCGGATGGTGCGGATGCCAAATTCGCCGCCGGCGACACCATGATCTTCACCGACGTCGGGTCCCGCGTCGTCCACCCGCCCCTCGGCAAATGGCTGATCGCCCTGGGCATGGTCATCTTCGGCAACGGGGCCGATCCGTTCGGCTGGCGCTTCATGACCGCGCTGCTCGGTGTCGGCACCGTTCTCGTGACGTACCTCATCGCCCGTCGCCTCACCGGCTCGGTCGTGTGGGCGGGGCTGGCCGGCGGGTTCCTCGCGATCGACGGCCTGTCCATCGTGCTCAGCCGCGTCTCGTTGCTGGACGGGATCCTCACGTTCTTCGTGATGCTCGGCGTGCTGTTCATCATCTACGACCATCGGGGCGCCATGTCCCGGATCGCCAACTCGACGGACCTGTTCACCGGACCGACGATGTGGGCGCGACCCTGGCTCATCGCCGCCGGCGCGGCGTTCGGTGCCGCCGCGGCGGTGAAGTGGTCCGGCTTCTACATGCTCGCGGCGTTCGGGGTCTACCTCGTCGTGGCGGACGCGCTCGCGCGTCGTCGCGCGGGAATCCAGATGTGGGGTTCGACCGCCATCGGCCGTCAGGCTCCGGCGACCTTCGTCCTGTTCGTGCCGATCGCCGTGGTCGTGTACATGCTGTCCTGGCTCGGCTGGCTGACCACCTCGGGCGGGTACTTCCGAGACACCAGCCCCAACCCGCTCATCGCGTTCTGGAACTACCAGCTGGACACGATGAGCTTCCACGTCGGCCTGTCCACGCCGCACACCTACATGAGCCCCGCGTGGCAGTGGCCGTTCCTCATCCGCCCCACCTCGATGTACTGGAACAGTGCCGACTGCACGGATGCCGCCGGCGGCACGTACAACTGCGTGCAGGCGATCACGCCGATCCCGAACCCGCTGCTGTGGTGGGTCGGCGTCATCGCGGCGCTCGTCATCCTCTACGGCGTCGTCCGCTATCGGGACTGGCGCTACGCGATCGTCCTGGTCGGACTCGGTGCGGCCTACCTGCCGTGGCTGGCCGTCCCGGACCGCACGATCTTCCAGTTCTACACGGTCCTGATGATGCCGTTCATGATGATCGCGCTGGTGCTGGCGCTGCAGCGGGTGTGCGGTCCGGGACCACGCCCGCGCCGCTTGGATCATCGCGCCTGGCGGTCCACGACGTGGGTCCTCGCGATCGTCGCCGTGCTGATCTCGGCGTTCTTCCTGCCGCTGTGGACCGGGATGGAGATCCCGTACCAGTTCTGGCTGGTCCACATGTGGTTCCCGAGCTGGGTCTGATCCGGACCGGACCGGAGTCAGCTCCGCTCGCCGCGGAGGTGCTCCTGCACGAGGCGCTCATGCTCGTCGTCGCTGAGGTCGTCGTACCGGGCGGCCTCTGACCGGTCGGTGCGCATCCACCGGATCAGGAGGATGACGAGCACCGGGACGTCGACGACCTCAGCGATGAACCACAGCAGGTCGCCGGCGAGGTGCTGGTCGTGCAGGGGCGACGGCCACCAGGACGCCGAGCTGCTGACGGCGGGGGCGCCGTCCAGGATCGATTCGCTGAGACGCATCAGCAGACCCGGAATCGAATCGATCACGAGTTCCACGAACGCGAGCAGGAACTCGACCGTGAGGAACAGCGCGCTGTGCGCCCCGGCCAGCGCCGTCAACGGCACGACCATCACGAGCCCGAGCAGCGGCACCACGATGCCGAGCGTCGCCCCGATCCACGGGGTGTCCCGCAGCAGCCCGGCGATCGGGGTGAGGAACAGCAGGAAGACGCTCGCCATGAACAGCGTCGCGAACATCGCGTTGCCGAACAACCGGATGATCCGCCAGCGCAGCACCCGCGCGATGCGTCCCGTGGTCCGCTCGCCGCCGGCCGCGAGGGCCAGCTCCAGCGGGCGGCCGAGTGCGATGAGCCCCGGGACGACGAAGATCAGCAGCGCGATCCGTGTCGTGAACGCGTAGCGCAGCTCGACGGAGTAGACGGAGAGGAAACCGCACTCCACCACGAGGTAGGAGCCCAGACCGAGCGCGAAGAACGCGAGGGTCCGCAGCCACGGCCACTGTCCGCCGCGGCGGCGCACGGCGCGCACACCCCACAGGTACCACGCGCCCGCGACGAAAGCCGCCACGACCGCGATCGGGTCGAGGCGCCAGGACAGGAGGGCGATGCTGATCGGAGGCGTGGTGCGACGCTACGCCGTCTCGCTGTGATCCCGCCGCGGGCTCCGTCTCAGACGAGGTCGGCCGGGTCCGTGACCGGAAGCCGGCAGACGAACCCCGCGCACACGAACGCCGTGGTCTGACGGACCTCGGCGCGATCCGCGAACAGATCGAACCCGGCATCGGCGAACGCGCGCGCCTGGGCCGGCGTCACCACGGCGAGCACGTCGGCGGGCAGCGTGCGCGCGGCGTCGGCGAGCGGCCCGGGATCGCCCACCACGATGATCTGCCGCGGTGGGCGACGCAGTCCTGCCGCGACCCGCAGCAGCGTGCCATACGCTCGCGGCCCCGCCAGTGCCGCGCCGACACGGCGCCGGACCAGACCGGCGGCCCGCTCGCGATGGTCGTCCCCGGCGCCGAGCCACCACGCGAGCAGTTCCGCCTCGGCGCGAGCGGCATCGCCGGAGGGTTCGTCGCCGTCGGTCGCCCCGACGTCGGCGGGCAGCCCGATGGCGGCGAGGACGCCGTCCGGTTCCAGGCGAGCCGCCGATTCCAGCAGCTCCAGCGCCAGCGTCGCGTAGCGCACCTCGCCGGTGGCGAGGGCGAGCCGCAGCAGTCCGGTGGCGAGCTGGCCGAGGTCGGCCGGTGTCGCGCCGGCGCGGCTCGGCACGCCGTCGCGGGAGGCGCGACGCCAATGCGCGTCCGGCAGGTTGTCCTCGATGACGGCCAGTGCCGCCTCCACGGCGAGCGCGGTCAGCTCCGGACGGTTCAGCTGCACACCGGCGCGGGAGAGCGCGGCGATCGCGAGCCCGTTCCAGCCGGTCACGATCTTGTCATCGACCGCCGGCGGCGTGAGCTCGCGTCGGCGCTCCGGGTCGACCCGGTAGTACGCCCCGGCGTCGGACCGGCCGTCCACCACCGATTCGGCGTCCTGCGAGGCGCCGAACCCGCCGGAGGGCTGCTGCAGCACGTCGCGCAGGAAGCCCGCGACCCGCTGCGCGGTGTCCGCGTCCCCGGCGTCCAGCGCGACATCGATGAGCTGGGCGTTGTCGGTCAGCATGCGTTCGTAATGCGGCTCGGACCAGTCTCGGCGCGTGGCGTAGCGGAACAGGCCGCCGTCGACGCGGTCGAACAGGTCGCCGGTGCGCATCGCGGACAGCGCGCGGCGGGCCGCGGCGTGGGCCGCGTCCGGGGCATCCCGATCCAGGAGGAAGCGCAGCAGCGGGAGGACCGGGAACTGCGCCGGTCCGGAGGGGAAGCCGCCGTGGGCCGGGTCCTCCCCGGCCAGAATCCGCTCGACCACCCCGGCGAGCGCCGTCGCGTCCGGCAGGTCGCCGCCCTCCGTCGCGGCGGCATCGGTCAGCGCCGAGCGCACACCGTCCCCGATGCGTTCCGCCTCACCCCGACGGTCTCGCCACGCGACCGACGCGGCGGTGAGCACGGTGCGGAAGGCGGGCAGGCCGCCCCGATCCTCATCCGGCCAGTACGTGCCGGCGTAGAACGGCAGGCCCTCCGGCGTCGTGAACACCGTCAACGGCCAGCCCAGGTCCCGCGTGAAGGCGGCGGCCGCGGCGAGGAACGCCCGGTCGACCTCCGGGTGCTCCTCCCGGTCCACCTTGATCGCGACGAAGTCGGCGTTGATGAGCGCGGCGGTGTCCGGATCGGCGAATGATTCCCGCGCCATGACATGGCACCAGTGGCAGGACGAGTATCCGATCGACACCAGCACCGGGACGTCCCGCTCGCGGGCCGCGGCGAAGGCCTCCTCCCCCCACGGGTACCAGGAGACCGGGTTGGTCGCGTGGGCGCGCAGGTAGGGGCTCACCGCGTCCGCGAGCCGGGACGTCATGAGCGGATCAGTTCAGGTCGTTCGGGTGCGTCGCGACCCGACCGGCGTCGCCCTCGTCCAGGGCGTCGATCGCGGCCATCTCGGCATCGGTCAGCGAGAAATCGAAGATGTCGAAATTCTCCTGCAGCCGCTGCCGGTGCACGGACTTCGGGAACACGATGCGCCCCCGCTGGATGTGCCAGCGCAGCGTGACCTGCTGCACGGAGCGGTCGTGCGCGGCTGCGGCGTCCGCGATCGGGGCGAGCGAGGCGAGGTCGTACTTTCCCTGACCGAGCGGACCCCAGGCCTCGATGAGGACGCCGCGCCGTGCCGCCACGGCGGTCGTCTCGGCCTGGTGATAACGAGGGTGCAGCTCGATCTGGTCCACGGCCGGCGCCTGTCCCGTCTCCGCGATGATGCGCTCGAGGTGCGGGGCGAGGAAGTTGGACACACCCGCCGAGCGGGAGAGCCCGCGCTCGCGGATGCCGACGAGCTTCTCCCAGGCGTGGACGTAGTTGTCCTTGGCCGGAGTGGGCCAGTGCACGAGGTACAGGTCGACGTGGTCGAGACCGAGCTTGGTCAGGCTCTCCTCGATCGCCCGGTCCGGCTCGTCGCCGTCGTGGCGGTCGTTCCACAGTTTGGTGGTGACGTAGAGCTCATCGCGCGGGATACCGGAGGCGGCGATGGCGGCGCCCACGCCTCCCTCGTTGCCGTAGATCGCGGCCGTGTCGATGTGGCGATAGCCGATCTCCAGGGCCTCGCTCACGGCCCTCTCCGTCTCCTCCGCGGGCACCTTGAACGTGCCGTAACCGAGCTGGGGAATGGAGTGGCCGTCGTTGAGCTGCAGGGTGGGAACCGTCATGGCTCAACTCTCCCACTTCCGGTGGGGTGCGGCGCGCGAGCGTCGCCGGATGACACACCGGACCCCCGCATCGCCGGGCTGCGGGGGTCCGGTGCCGCGGCTCAGCGGAAGCGGCGTCCCTCATCGCGGCGGAACAGCAGCACGGCCGCGACGAAGGTGACGACGATCCAGCCGGCGAGCCCCACCCAGCTCCACCACGGCAGCGTCCCGCCCTGCACCGCCCAGATCACGAACTCACGAGCCTCGCGGGACGGGACGTAGCGCGAGGCGACCTCGAGCCAGTCCGGGAACATCTGCGGCGGCAGGAAGAGTCCACCGAGGAACGCGAAGCCGAACATCACGATCTGCACCACCGCGATCGCGGCCTTCATCGGCAGCAGGTGGCCGAGAGCCGTGCCGAGGAACATGAACGGCAGCGCGCCGACGGCCACCGCCAGCACGCCGACGATGACGCGCCAGAACGGGGCTTCCGCGGCGGTGAACAGCGCGCCGATGAGGATCACCGGCAGCAGTGACGCGATGCTCAGCAGGCCCGTGGAGAACACGTGCGCGAGCACACGGGCGGCACCGGGCGCCGGGAGCGTCCGCAGGTACGGGTCCCACGGCTTCTCCCGGTTCTCCGCGACCGTCAGGGCGAAGCTGAACAGGCATCCGCTCATGATCGCGAACACCGCCATCGAGATGACCGCCTGAGTGGCGTACTCCCGGTTGCCGCCGACCGCCGTGTTCGGTACCACGAAGAACAGCAGAGCGAGCGCGGGGAAGACCATCGTCCCGATCAGCGCCATGGGAGTGCGAGCGATCTCGATCAGGGCGTACTTCGCGTGCAGGAGCGTGGTCCCGATGAGGCCGGCCGGGCGCGCGGCCGGGGCCGTCGCGGCCACTCGTCCGGGCGCGGTGGAGCGGCTGTGCAGGGGTGCGGTGATGGACATGATCGTTTCCTCTCGTCAGCGCGTGAGCGCCGGTGCTTCGGTGAGCGCGAGGAACGCCTCTTCGAGAGTCGCGCCGCGCACGGTGAGGTCTTTGAACGTGATCCCGGACGTGACCAGCTCCGGGATCAGGGCGTCGGAGTCGGTCGTGGAGATGACGGTGATGCCACCGTCCTCCTGATCGACGCGGGTGACGCCGGGCAGCGCGAGCAACCGGTCCGTGTCGGGTGTGCGGAGCCGGATCTGGTGCGTGCTGGCGAGGGAGACCACCCGAGCCAGGCTGTCGTCGGCGACGACGCGTCCGGACCCGATCACCACGACGCGCTCGGCCAGCGCCTCGATCTCCTCGAGGTAGTGGCTGGTGACGACGATCGTGGCGCCCGCAGCGTGCCGGTCTCGCAGCGCCTGCCAGAGCGTGTGGCGGCCGTCGACGTCCAGGCCCGTGGTGGGCTCGTCCAGCAGCACGAGGTCCGGGCGTCCGGCGAAGGCCAGGGCGACCGCGAGCCGCCGCTTCTGGCCTCCGGAGAGGGAGCCGCACTGGCGCTTGAGCAGGTCCGTGAGGCCGAACATGTCGGCGAGTTCGGCACCGGGCACGCGCTCCGGGAAGTGGCGGCCGACGAAGTCGATGACCTCGCGGACCTTCAGCGGCTCGGGCAGCGCGGTCTCCTGCGGCGTGGAGCCGAGGCGGGTGCGGTTGCCCGGGTCGCGGGGGTCGCCGCCGAACAGGCGGACCATCCCGGTCGTCGGTGCGCGGAGCCCCATCAGGAGCGACAGCAGGGTGGACTTGCCTGCACCGTTCGGGCCGAGGAGCCCGAGGATCTGGCCGGGCGGAACCTCGAGGGTCACGTCATCCAGGGCCGTGAGGTCGCCGAAGCGACGGGTCACGTGATCGAGCGTTGCGAGTGTCATGATGTCCCTCCCAGGAGCTGGCGGAGTGTGTCGGTGTAGTCCTCGAACGCGGTGCGTCCGCGACGGGTGAGGCTGAGGTAGGTGACCGGCGAGCGGCCCTCGATGGTCTTCTCGACGGCGACGTAGTCAGCGTCCTCGAGCTTGCGGAGGTGGGTGGAGAGGTTTCCGGCGGTCATGTCCAGGGCCTTCTGCAGCTTCGGGAACGTCAGGGCTGCGCCGGGCTTGAGGGTGGCGAGGGCGGAGACGATCCGGAGGCGGGCCGGAGCGTGGATGACGGGGTCGAGATCCTTCATGTCACTTCGCCCGCTTCCACGACCAGGCCGCGAAGATGATTCCGGCGACGAGGAACGCTCCCCCGCCGGCGATGGAGAACACGAGGTAGTGCAGCGGGAAGGGCACGAACGGGGCGACGAGGCTGACCACGATGAGCCACCCACCGACATACGCGGGGTAGGGCGTGCGCCAGGTGGCTCCACCGAACAGGTACGTCACCCCGATGATCAACCCGTACATCGACGGGTAGTAGAGCGCGCCGACTTCAAAGGACATCCCGGCCTTGGCCAGGGCGTACCCGAGGACGCCGACGCTGATGAACCCCGCCATGCAGGCGAGGCCGAACAGCAACCCGGCCATGTTCTCCGCCTTGGTGTCGCGCGTGCCGCGTGTCGCGCGGGTGCCGAGAATCGCGGAGGCGACGACACCGAGGATCATGAGCACGGCGAACACGACCCACGCGACGGTCTCGCCGATGACACCCGGGCCGTACGCCAGCCAGAGCAGGCCGAACCCGATGAGCCAGGCCACGCCCCACGTGATCAGGATCCACGGGATCAGGGTCGCCGCGCGTCGAGCGGTGTCGAGCTGCGACCGCTTCACCAGCGCGAGCATCTCTGCCGGGTCCAGGGGCGTCTCGTCGTCCAGGTTCTCGTTCATACCTAGTTTGTACTGCAAACCTCTTTGTGGAGTCAAGAGGTTTGTTGAACTCACATGATCACTCGGGGTCGGGCCGGACAGGTACGAAGTGAACGCCCCTCCGGCACGATGGGAGACACCATGGACCCGCTCGAACGACTCGATGACCTGCTCGACCGCAGTTCCCCGGCTGTCGCCGGGCGCAGCGACGGACTGACGTCGGAGCTCAACAGCCTCGCCTCGTCCACGCGTCCGGCGCGACGCCGGCGCCTGGTTCCGCGCGTGGCGCTGGGGCTCGGGATCGCGAGCGTCCTCGTCGGCGGCGCGGCCGCGGCCGCCGCGTCCACGACCGGCCCGTCACGAGCCGTCGAAGGCCCCTGCACAATCACCGTGGCGGCCGTCGCGGACGATTCCGCCTCGGTCGACGCGGCGGCCGCGGGCGATGACGTGGTTGTGCTCCAGGTCACGGGTGACGAATCAGGCACCGCGACGTGCGGGAGCGGCGACTGATGCCGAAGGCGGGGGCCGACCACCTCACCGGCGTACTGCGAGCGAACGCACTCGATGTGCTGCGCTACCTCCAGCGCCGCGTGGGCCTGGACGACGCGGCCGATCTGCTCAGCGAGACCATGATGATCGCGTGGCGCCGTGTCACGGATCTTCCCGGCGAGGACGTGGCCGCCCGAATGTGGATGTTCGGCATCGCCCGCGGCACGCTGCTGAACCACGCACGCGGCGAACGGCGCCGGGTCGCCCTGGCCGACCGTGTCCGACACGAGGCCCGTGCCGCGACGGCCCCTCCCTCCGATACCGGGACTGAGGTGCGTGACGCCATCGCGCGCCTGGATCCGGACCTCGCGGAGCTCGTCCGCCTCGTCCATTGGGACGGGTTCTCTGTGGCGCAGGCGGCCGAGCTGTTGGGAATTCCAGCACCCACCGCCCGGGGGAGGTACGCCCGGGCGAAGGAGCAGTTGCGCGCTGCGCTCACGGAGACGGTGCCGGGAGGCGCGTCACGGGGGTGAGGTGGCTGGGTTTCCTGCGGCTTAAGACGACACGGGTTGTGTGGGTGGTTCCGTTGTCGGCTCGGCGCACGGTCTTCGGGATGGTCAGGGCGGGTGCGCTCCTGGGTGCGCGGCGGGTTCCGGCTGCGCTTCGGGGTGTCGAGGGGGCTGGGTTTTCGGCTTAAGACTGCCCGATGGGTGGTCGCGTCTCAGACGTCGGCTCACGTTCCGCCTGCGGGCCGCCTTCTCCGGTCGTTCAGCGAGCGCCAGCGAGGTGAAACGGCGCGAGGTGCTCGGCGGGATCGGGGTGAGAGAAACCTCATCTCCACAGGCTGAAATCCATCCACAGCCTGGGATATTCAACGTCCAATGTCGGTGCCCCGGCGTAAAATATGGGTTATGAACAACACGATGGAACGGACTCGGGAGACGATGGCTCACGCCGTCGCCGACCTCCGCTCCATCCTGGTTTCCGGCACCCTCGACACCGCCGACAGGGACGATGTTCTCGGGTTCCTGGTCGAGGTCGGAGACCTGTATCGGCAGGTCGAAGCCACCCTCGTGATCGGCACCGGCGTCATCGAGAAGCGCTCCGCATCTGCAGAGCGCTTCGACGTTTCCAGCGACTGCCGCAACCCGAACGAAGTGATGCAACGCACCACCGGTGCCGCACCCACCACCGTCAAGCGATGGAGCCGGCTCGCGGCCGTCGTGAAGCCGAAGCGCACGCTCGCGTCGGGTGAGGTTCGGCCGGCAGAGTTCCCGGCCCTGCGCGAAGCACTCACGACCGGGGCCATCGGCGCCGACGGGCTCGAAGCCGCGACCCGGCCCTTGCGGGAGATCAAGAACCACGTCAAGCCAGCGGACCTCGCAGAGGTCGACCAGGTTCTCGCCGCCATGACCACCACCACCGGTGCACCGGTGATGTGCGACACCCTCCGGGACCTCTCCCTCCGGCTCGCCGCAGACCTCGACATCACCGGCGCCGAGATGGAAGAGGAGAAGGCCTTCCGAGGGCGGGCCCTGAGGCTCGGGATCAAGCGGAACGGGCTCGTGCCGATCACCGGTCAACTCGTACCGGATGTCGCGGGTGCACTGTCGGTGTTGCTGGATTCGATCAACAACCCGCACGGCCAGCCCGCGGGCGTGAAGTTCCGACCCACCGACGAGTCCGACGAGGAAACGGATGTGCGGAGCATGGCGCAACGCAACCACGACGCCCTCGGCACCATCCTCGCCGCCGTCCCGAACGCCCCCGACATGCCGCTCAACGGCGGCGGGGCACCGGTGCTGGTGATCCACTCCACCGAAGACACCGCCCACGCGGGCGAGGGGTGGGCGTCGATCCCCGGCGCCGACGGCACCGGCACGGATGTTCCCGTCCCGTTCGCCGCCGCGAAGCACGTCGGATGCTGTGGCACCATCCAGCACCTCACCACCTCCGCCACCGGCCGGATCGTGAAGCTCACGATCGACAAGCGCTTCTTCTCCCCCGACCAGCGCCGAGCGATCATCGCCCGCGACCGGTCCTGCGTCATCCCCGGATGCCACACCCCCGCGAGATGGTGCGAAATCCACCACGTCACCGAATGGTCCAAAGGCGGACAGACCACCACCGACAACGGGATCCTGATCTGCTGGCACCATCACCGCTTCATCGACCGCATGAACTGGGACATCCGGATGGACAACGGCGTCCCCGAAGTCCGGCCACCGGGATGGGTGGACCCCACCCAGGCGTGGCATCCCACCGGACCACGCATCGCGGCGACCCCGAAACGGCACGCCTGATGTCCGGGGAGAGCTCCGCCCGCGGCGCGTCCACCACGCCCGTCACGACGTTCCGGCCCGCTGACGCCCGCGCAATGACCGGGAGCGGGAAGGGCGCAACCTCACGAACGCGACCCGGCGACGCGAGCCGAGCCGGGCCGGACGGTCTTAAGCCGAAAACGCGACCCCGCCGGAACCCACAGCGCCGAAGCGGCGCAACCCCGCTGGGCCCGAGCGCACCGGACGAAACCACGCCAGGATCCGTGCGCCGACGGATGAACGGGACCATCTGCAAAACCCGTGTCGTCTTAAGCGAAGAGAACGCAATCACGCTGGAACGAGAGGCGACCGAGCACCCGAGCACGCTGAAGCGCAACGGGCGCGGGGCGATCGCGGCACGGAAACGCGGGGACACCGATGAGGGGATAAACTGGAGGGCTATGTCCGCGCCCCTCATCACGTATCCCCCGGAGCTGCCGGTCTCCGCGGCGCGCGACGAGATCGCCGCGGCGATCCGCGACCACCAGGTCGTCGTCGTCGCCGGCGCGACCGGCTCGGGCAAGACCACCCAGCTCCCGAAGATCTGCCTCGAACTCGGCCGCACCTCGATCGCGCACACCCAGCCGCGCCGCCTCGCCGCCCGGACCATCGCCGAGCGCATCGCCGAAGAACTCCACGTCCCCCTCGGCGGGCTCGTCGGCTACAAGGTCCGCTTCACCGACCAGGTCAGCGACCAGACGCAGATCGCGCTGATGACCGACGGCATCCTCCTCAACGAGATCCACCGCGACCGGTTGCTCCGCCGCTACGACACGATCATCATCGACGAGGCCCACGAGCGCTCCCTCAACATCGACTTCCTGATGGGCTACCTCGTCCGCACCCTCCCGGAGCGTCCGGACCTGAAGGTCATCATCACCTCCGCCACGATCGACCCGGAGAGCTTCGCCCGCCACTTCGCCCTCGGCGGCGACCCGGCCCCCGTCGTCGAGGTCTCCGGACGCACCTACCCCGTCGAGATCCGCTACCGGGGCGTCGACGAGGACACCGAGGACGACGTCGACGCGATCGTCTCCGCCCTCAAGGAACTCGAGCGCGAGCCCGCCGGCGACGTCCTCGTCTTCCTGCCCGGCGAGGCGGAGATCCGCGACGCCGCCGACGCGGTCCGCGGTGCGTACAAGTCCACCTCCGCCCCCGTCGAGGTCCTGCCACTGTTCGGACGCCTCTCCGCCGCCGAACAGCACCGGGTGTTCGAGCCGTCCAAGGTCGCGGGGCTCCGCCGCCGCGTCGTCCTGGCCACCAACGTCGCGGAGACGAGCCTCACGGTCCCCGGCATCAAGTACGTCGTCGACACCGGCACCGCCCGCATCTCCCGCTACTCCACCCGCTCGAAGGTCCAGCGCCTCCCGATCGAGGCCATCTCCCAGGCCTCCGCCCAGCAGCGCTCCGGCCGCGCCGGCCGCACCAGCGACGGCATCGCGATCCGCCTCTACGGCGAAGAGGACTTCGACGGCCGCCCGGAATTCACCGACCCCGAGATCCTGCGCACCAACCTCGCCTCCGTCGTGCTGCAGATGCTCTCGCTCGGGTTCGGCGACATCGCGGCGTTCCCGTTCCTCACTCCCCCGGACTCGCGCAACATCAAGGCCGCGCTGGACCTCCTGGCCGAACTCGGCGCCGTCCGCGACGGCCGTGACGGACCGGAACTCACGCGCATCGGCCGCGACCTCTCCCGCCTGCCGATCGAACCCCGCTTCGCCCGCATGCTCCTGGAAGCCGCCCGCACCGGCGTCCTCGACGACGTGCTCGCGATCGTCGCCGGCCTCACGATCCAGGACGTCCGCGAGCGCCCCGAGGAACGCCGCGAGGCCGCCACCGCCGCGCACGCCCGCTACACGGACCCGACCAGCGACTTCCTCACCCTGCTCAACCTCTGGCAGCACCTGAACGAGCGCCGCGACGCCCTCGGCTCCAGTGCCTTCCGGCGCCTGTGTCGCGACGAGTTCCTGAACTACGTCCGCGTCCGCGAGTGGTTCGACGTCCACCGCCAGCTGCGTTCGCTGACCCGCGACATCGCCCGCCGGACCAAGGGCGCCGCCGAGCCGCCGAAGCCCGTCCGTGCGAAAGAACCGAAGCCCGAGGGATCCCTCGACCTCCCCGGCGCCGCCGACCCGGACGCCGTGCACCGCGCGATCCTGTCCGGCCTGCTCAGCCAGATCGGCGTCCTCGACGAACGCAGCGTGCCGAAGCAGACCGGCACCACGAAGCCGAAGGGCCGCCCGATCGCGCAGTACCGCGGCGCCCGCGGCATCACGTTCTCGATCTTCCCCGGCTCGGGGCTGAAGAAGAAGTCACCGCAGGCCGTGATGGCCGCCGAGCTCGTCGAGACCTCGCGCCTGTTCGCCCGCACCGTCGCCGCAATCGACCCGGCCTGGGCGGAATCCCTCGCCGGCGACCTCGTCAACCGCAGCATCAGCGAACCGCACTGGTCCAAGCAGTCCGGCGCCGCGATGGCCTACGAGAAGGTCACCCTGTTCGGCGTCGAGATCATCCCGCGCCGCCGCGTCCAGTTCGCCCGCATCGACCGCGCCGGCTCGCGCGAGATGTTCGTCCGGCACGCGCTCGTCGAGGGCGAGTGGGACCCGTCGAAGCTGCCGCAGAACGTCACCGCGTTCCTGCGCCAGAACCATGAGCTGCGCCGCCGCCTGGAGAAGCAGGAGGAGCGCGAGCGCCGCCGCGACATCCTCGCCGGCGACGAGGCCGTGTTCGCGTTCTACGACGCCCGCATCCCCGCCGACGTCTTCGACATCCGTTCGTTCGAGAAGTGGTGGCGCACGCAGCTCGAGACCACGCCGAAGCTGCTGACGATGCGCGAGTCGGACCTCCTCGACGGCGCCGCCGCGTCCGACCGCGACGCGTACCCGGCGCAGTGGCCGCAGGCCGACCAGACCCTGGGTCTCGCGTACCGCTTCGAGCCGGGCGCCCGTGACGACGGCGTCACCGTCGTGATCCCGCTCCCCCTGCTGGCCGGACTCCGCCCGGACGGCTTCGACTGGCAGGTTCCCGGCGCCCGCGACGAACTCATCACCGCGATGCTGCGCGCCCTGCCGAAGGCGATCCGCCGCAACGTCGTCCCCGCCGCGGACTGGGCGACGAAGTTCGCCGCGGAGATCGCCGGCGACGGACCGGAGAACCACGCCGGGCTCCCGTCCGAGACCCTCGCGCAGGCGCTCGCCAAGCGGATCCAGCGCGTCGCGAATCAGCCCGTGACGGCCGACGCGTTCGAGCTCGAGCGCGTGCCCGCACACCTCACCATGAACTTCCGTGCCGTGGACGGACGTGGCCGCGCGCTCGACTCCGACCGCGACCTCGGTGCCCTGCAGAAGCGCCTGTCCGAGCGTGCGCGCGACTCGGTCGCGTCCTCGCTGCAGCGCTCGGCACCGCAGAACGTCGCGGCGGCGCCGGTCCGGACGATCGAGCGCACCGGCATCACCGAGTGGGACTTCGACGAACTGCCCGCCCAGGTGGACACGAAGGTCGCCGGCGGCGTCGTGCGCGGCTACCCGGCGCTGACGGACGACGGCGACGCGGTCTCGATCCGCATGCTCACCGACGCCGACGAGGCCGACCGCGTCACCCGGCACGGCGTCCGCCGTCTCGTCCTGCTGCACGTCCCCTCGCCGGTGTCCTACGTCCAGGACCACCTCACCGCGAAGGAGAAGCTGTCCCTGGCCGCTTCCCCGTACAGCGGAGTACGCGCACTGATCGAGGACTGCCGTGTCGCGGTCGCCGACGCCGTCATCGCCCGGACCGTGCCGCACACGATCCGCACCCGCGCGGACTTCGAGCGCGCCCGCGACGCGGTCTCGTCCGCCGTGATCGAGGAGACCTTCCGCACCGTCGGCCTGGTCTCCCGCATCCTCGACCTGCACCGCGAAGCCACGAAGGGGCTGAAGTCCGCGACCGCCATGCAGTTGCTCGCCGCGCTCACGGACATGCGGGGACAGCTGGACGGCCTGGTCTTCTCCGGTTTCGTCTCCACCACGGGCCTCGACCGCCTCGCGCACCTGCCCCGGTATCTGGAGGGCGTGAAGGTGCGGACCGCGGGCCTGCTGGAGAACGCCGGACGCGACCGCACCTGGCTCAGCGAGTACGAGCGCGCCCGCACTCTGTACGACGACGCCGGCGGCACGATTCCGATCGCCCCCGATGCGCCGCTCGTCCACGTCCGGTGGCTGCTGGAGGAATTCCGCATCTCGCTGTTCGCGCAGCGACTCGGCACCGCCGAACCCGTCTCGATGCAACGCATCACCAAGGCGCTGCGAGGCTCGTAGGCTGGGGCCATGACCCAGGCGATCCAGTACTCCCAGACCGGCGGACCCGAGGTCCTGTCGCTGAACGAGGTCCCGACCCCGACCCCGGGACCGGGCCAGGTGCTGGTCCGCGTCGAGGCCGTCGGCGTGAACCCCGTGGACGGCAAGATCCGTTCCGGCCTTCGCGCCTCGCCGCCGTTCACCGGCCCTCGCGGACTGGGTGAGGACGGTGCCGGCACGGTCCTCGCTCTCGGCGACGGCGTCGAGGCGCTGCGTGTCGGCGATCCGGTGGCCTTCAGCGGCGCCGGTGGCGCGTACGCGACCGAGACCGTCGTGGACGCCGCGGGGGTGTACCCGCGCCCCGCTGCGGTCTCTCCCGCGCAGGGCGCGGCGATCGGCATTCCGGCGGGCACGGCGTACCAGGTGGTCCGCTCTCTCGCGGTCACCGGTGCGGACACGGTTCTCGTGCATGCCGGATCCGGCGCGGTCGGGCAGGCGGTCATCCAGTTCGCCCGGCTGCTCGGAGCCCGCGTCATCGCCACCTCCAGCGAGCGTCGCGCACACCGCGTCACGGACCTCGGTGCCACCCAGGTCGCCTACGGCGACGGCCTGCTCGAACGCGTACGTACGGCGGCCCCGGACGGCATCACGGTCGCGATCGACTGCGCCGGCACGGACGAAGCGATCGACGTCTCACTCGAGCTCGTGACCGACCGGTCCCGCATCGCCACGATCGTCCGCGGAGCGGAGGCTGCCGGCTGGGGCATCCGTGCCTGGCGCGGCGGTTCCCCCGTCCCGATGACCGATGCCGAGGTCACGCTGCGCCGCGAGGCGATCCCGGTGACACTCGCACTGCTCGCCGCCGGAGCCTTCCACGTCGAGCTCGGCCGGACGTTCCCGCTGACCGACGCCGGAAAAGCGCAAGAGGAGCTCGCCGCCGGCGCCGACGGGAAGCTGATCCTGGTACCGTGAGATCGTCCCGACGGCCCGGTGTACCGTGAGCGCATGTCGACCTTCACGGCCTCCGACGGCGCCCGTCTCGTGTACACGCGACTGGGTGCGTTCACCTCCGACCCGATCGTCGTGATCCCGGGCGGCGCCTGCCGCGGCGTCGACTACCTCGAAGACCTCGCGGGGGCCGTGGACGAGCGCGGTGCCGTGATCTTCCACCCACGCGGCACACCGACCTCCGGCGGGCTGTCGAACGGGTGGTGGAGCGACGCCGACGACGTGGTGGCGCTGCTGGACGCGCTCGGGCTCCCGTCCGCTGACGTGATCGCCCACTCAGCGGGTACCCGACTCGCCCTGTCGGTGGCGGTCCGCTTCGCACCGCGCGTGCGACGCGTCGTGCAGATCACTCCCCCGGCCACGTGGCTCACCGGAACCGAACACGACGGCGAGGCGATCGGACGCGCGCGCGGCGAGTCCGTCGTGGACGAGGCGCTGCTGTCGATGCGCACGGAGCCCGCGCCCGGTCAAGCCGCGTTCGACCACCACCGCGCCATCGAAGGCCCGGCCGGATACGCCCGCTGGACCGAGCGCGAGCAGCGTCATAACACCGTCGGCGACTGGGCCTGGGACGCCGACCTGGCCTGGTTCCGCGGCATACCTGATGACGCCGCCGCACGCGTCCTCGCCGCCGGGGTGCCGGACGTGGCCGTGATCGGGGGCGCCGACGACATCTATACAGGCCGCGAGCCCGTCCACCGCTATGCGGAGATTCTCGGGGCCCGCCTGATTGAACTCACCGCGTGCGGGCACTACCCCTGGGTCGAGCAGCCGGACGCCTTCCGCGCCGCGGTGCGGGAGTTGCTCGCCCGCTGAGATCAGTGGTCGCCGGCGAGCGCGTCGTTGATCTGCGCGAGCCGGACCTGGCGCGGACCGTCGTTGCGCTCGGTTCCGGTCGCGACCGGGCGCCCCGGCGTGTTCGACCATGCGCTCCACGAGCCCGGGTACAGCGCCACGTGGCGTCCGGCGATGTCCGCGGCGAGGGCCGCCTGCGCCGCCGTGACCCCGGAACCGCAGTACACCGCGACCGCTTCATCCTCGGTCGCGCCGACGGCGTCGAACGCGGCGGCGATCTCCTCGGCAGCGCGGAACGTGCCGTCCGGATTCAGGTAGTTCGACGCGGGCAGGTTGACGGCGCCGGGAATGTGTCCGGCGACCGGGTCCAGGGGTTCCGTCTCCCCGCGGTAGCGCTCGGCCGCGCGGACGTCGACGAGCACCCCGTGCTCGGGCCAGACGCCCGCATCGGCGATGTCGATGCCGTTGGGCGTCCCCCGCAGGGTGGCATCGCCGGGCTCCGGCGTGACTTCCCCGGTCTCCAGGTCTCCACCCGCCGCCTGCCATGCTGTCAGCCCACCGTCGAGCACCCGGACATCGATTCCGCTGCCGCGCAGCAGCCACCAGGCGCGGGCCGCGCCCATCGTGGTGCCGCCGTCGTAGACCACGACGGTGTCGCCGTGGTTCACGCCCCACCGCCGGACGGCCGTCTGCAGTGTCTCGCAGGACGGTAACGGGTGGCGTCCGTCGGAGGGCGCTCCGTGGGTGGCCAGCTCGGTGTCGTGATCGGCGTACACCGCACCGGGGATGTGTCCGGCGCGATGGTCGTCCGATCCGTCCGGCTTGTCCAGGCGGTAGCGCACGTCCACGAGGCGCGGCGGTCGCGCGCCGGCGAGCAGTTCGGCCAGGTCCGCAGCGGAGACGAGTGCGCTCATGAGTCCATCCTGCACCGATACGCTCGGGGCATGACAGCACTTCGTTGGGGAATTCTCGCCACCGGCGGCATCGCGCACGCGTTCACGGCCGACCTCCGAACCGCGGGACTGACGGTCACCGCCGTCGGGTCACGCTCCGCCGAGCGCGCTGCGGCCTTCGCCGCGGAGTTCGACATCCCCCGCGCGCACGGCTCCTACGAGGACCTCGCCGCAGAGCCCGACGTCGACATCGTCTACATCGCCACCCCGCACCCCCAGCACCTCGACCCGGCGCTGCTGATGATCGCGGCGGGCAAGCACGTCCTCGTGGAGAAGGCCTTCACCGCCAACGCCGCGGAAGCCGCACGTATCCGCGACGCGGCCGCGGCGGCCGGAGTCCTCGCCATGGAGGCGATGTGGACCCGGTACCTGCCGCACATGGTGCGCCTCCGCGAGATCGTCGCCTCCGGCGTGCTGGGCTCCGTCCGCGGACTCATCGCCGACCACACCCAGCGCCTCCCTGACGATCCGGCGCACCGCCTGAACAACCTCGAGCTCGGTGGCGGCGCGCTTCTCGACCTCGGCATCTATCCGATCTCCTTCGCGTGGGACCTCTTCGGTGCACCCGAGCGTGTGCAGGCGCTGGCGACGCTGAAGGACACCGGCGCGGATGCTGACGTCGCCGTCCAGATGCAGTTCGGCGGTGGCGCGATCGCATCGACCTTCTCCTCATCCATGGCGCGCGGACGCAACCAGGCCATCGTGCTCGGCAGCGACGCGTCCATCCACGTCGACGGCGTGTTCTACGCCGGGACCTCGTTCCGCGTCATCGCGAGCGACGGCGACGTCCTCGAGGAGTACGCCTCGGACTTCCCCGGACGGGGAATGCAGTTCCAGGCCCTCGCGGCCGAGCGACTGGTGGCGGCCGGCGACCTGCAGGGCGATGTCCTGAGCATCGATGAGACCGTGGCGATCATGGGAACCCTCGATGAGATCCGCCGCCAGATCGGGGTCGTCTACCCTGCGGACGCACGCGGCTGAGAGAATCGATCACATGTCCGATCAGACCAACGCCCGCGTCGCGGTGTACCTCGACTTCGACAACATCGTGATGAGCTGGTACGACAGCGTGCACGGCCGTAACGCGTACGCGAAGGACCGGCAGGCGATCGCCACCGACCCGCAGGCGCCGGAGATCGCCGAGCGTCTCGCCGCCGCACGCGTGGACGTCGGCGCGATCATCGACTTCGCCGCCGGCTTCGGCACCCTCGTGCTCACGCGCGCCTACGCCGATTGGTCCTCCCCCGTCAACGCCGAGTACCGCGACCAGCTCGTCGCCCGCGCCGTGGACCTCGTGCAGCTGTTCCCCGCCGCGGCCTACGCCAAGAACGGCGCCGACATCCGTCTCGCCGTCGACACGGTGGAGGACATGTTCCGCCTCCCCGACCTCACCCACGTCGTGGTGGTCGCGGGCGACTCGGACTACGTTCCGCTCGCGCAGCGCTGCAAGCGCCTGGGGCGCTACGTCGTCGGCGTCGGCGTGGCCGGGTCCACCGCCAAGTCCCTCGCCGCCGCGTGCGATGAGTTCGCCAGCTACGACACCCTGCCGGGCGTCGCCCCGGCGGTCCGGGAGGTCCCGGTCGCCGAGCCGAAACGCAAGCAGCGCCGCTCCAAGGATTCCGTCGAGGACACCGCCACCAAGCTCCTGGAGCGCGCTCTGCGTCTCGGCCAGGAGAAGGAGGACACCGAGTGGCTGCACGCCTCCGCGGTGAAGCAGCACATGCGCCGGATGGACCCGTCCTTCAGCGAGAAGGCCCTCGGATTCAAGACGTTCTCCGACTTCGTGAAGGCTCGGGACGCCGTCGCCGAGCTCGAGGAGACCGGCCACGAGCGTTTGGTCCGCCTCCGCGAGGGCTGAACCCACTCAGGCGTGATCGGGCCGGAGCTTGTAGTACCCGCAGAACGCCACGTTCTCCTTCGGGACACCGCAGCCGGACACCAGGTGGCGCCGCGCGCCCGTCGCGAGTCGGGACTCCCCCGCGGAGAACGCCCGCACGGTCGGCGCGGGCACCAGTGCGGTGACCTCCTCGAGCGCGCGAGTCCCCGGACGATCGCCGCCCGATCGGATGATCCAGCGGACGTCGACGCCGTCCGGCGCCTCGTCCGGCTGCACGTCGTCCGCGGCGGGCACCTCGATGACGGCCGTTCCCGTCGCGTTCCGGTCGAGGTCCCGGAGGATGCCGAGCACGGCCGGCATCGCACTCTCGTCACCGACGAGCAGCACGTCGGCAGCGTCCTTGTGCCGGAACCCGGCGCCCTGGTCGATGAGCCCGACGGTGTCGCCGACGGGCAGTCGCTCGGCCCAGGGACCGGCGATGCCGACACCGCCGTGGATGACGAAATCGACGTCCAGCTCCGCGGTGTCCGGGCGGAACTCGCGCACGGTGTAGTTGCGGATCACCGGACGCGTCGAGCGCGGCAGGGTGAGGTACTTGAGGTAGCCGGACACCCCGAAGCGGTCGGAGAGATTGTCGAAGCGCGCGGCGTCGGAGGTCGGCACAGCCAGGCGGAACCACTGGTCGAAGCCGACGTGCTCCCAGTCCGCGAGCGCGTCCCCGCCGAGCGTGATCCGGATCACGTGGGACGAGATCCGTTCGGCGCGGGTGACGTCGGCCACCACCAGCCCGGTGGACGCGTGCGTCACGGCGATGTTCGACGAGACCATGGCATCTCCTTCAGGTAAGGGCACCCTAACTTTATGCCACCCCCACACCCCGCACCACCGCGCCGCCCGAAGCGGCCCTCGGATTCATGAAGTGCGGTAGGCCTCCGTCTGGAGGGAGAGGCGTCCTCAGCGCTCGAAGGCAAGCTTGCCGGCGAGGCCGATCATGGCGATGCCGCCACCGGCCTTGAGGTATTTCATGCGCCGCGGTCGGCGCTGGAACCAGCCCCCGAGCGCGCCGGCGGCGAAGACCCAGATCGTCTCGATGACCACCTGCGCGACACCGCCGGTGATGCCGATGATGGCCATTTGGACGGTGGGGTGGCCGAGGTTGTGGTCAACGAACTGGGGCAGGATCGCCATGAGGGAGACGATGCTCTTGGGATTGGCGACGCCGACGATGAATCCTTGGCGGATGGCCGCGATCCCGGTCGTTTGAGACTGGCGGGTCGTTGTCCGGTGCTGGTCGGGCTCGCCACGGAACGCTGATCGCAGCGCCTGAATGCCGAGCCACAACAGGTAGCATGCACCGGCGATCTTGACGACCAGGAAGAGTTCCGCGGATGCCGCAACGATGGCTCCCAGACCGGCGAGAACCAGGGCGAGCAGGACCATGCCACCCAGGGTGTTTCCCAGCACGATCCACATCGCTGATCGCCGTCCTCGCGTGATGGCGCGGCTCGTCTCCAGGAGCACCGACGGGCCAGGTATTGCCGACAGCAGGGCGGACAGGAGAAGGAAGCCGATCACGAGAGTGGGGCTCACGAGCACCCTGCGAAGGCTAGCAACTGCTGGTCAGAAGTACACCACCTGCCCTGCTCGAGGCCTGGTGTCCCTCCCCCTTGGGAGACGCGGGTTACGGACGGGCCTCGATAGGCTCGGGGGATGGCATCAGCGCGCATCCTCGAGGACGACACCACGCAGGACGTGGACCGCAGCGACGACGACTACGAGCGCTGGCTGACCGAGGCCATCCGCGCGGTGGACGCCGACGCCGTCCGCAGCGCCGACACCCACCTGCTGCGTTTCCCCCTGCCGCCGGAGTGGAACATCGACCTCTATCTCAAGGACGAGTCCACCCACCCCACCGGGAGCCTCAAGCACCGCCTTGCGCGCTCGCTGTTCCTCTACGGCCTGGTGAACGGCTGGATCCGTCCGGGGCTGCCGGTCATCGAGGCGTCGTCCGGCTCGACGGCCGTGTCCGAGGCTTACTTCGCGCGTCTCATCGGCGTGCCGTTCATCGCCGTGGTGCCGCGGACGACGAGCGCGGAGAAGACGCGCCTGATCGAGTTCGAGGGCGGTCAATTGCACTTCGTCGACGACCCGCGGACGGTCTACGTCGAATCCGCGCGCCTCGCCGCCGAGACCGGCGGACACTTCATCGACCAGTTCACGTACGCCGAGCGCGCCACCGACTGGCGCGGCAACAACAACGTCGCGGACTCGATCTTCACGCAGATGCGCGCCGAGCGGCACCCGGTCCCGTCCTGGATCGTCACGACCGCCGGCACCGGGGGCACGTCCGCCACGATCGGCCGGTACACCCGGTACACCCGGCGCGACACACGGATCTGCGTCGCGGACCCGGAGAACTCCTGCTTCTTCGACGGCTGGAGCACCGCGGACGCCGGTGTCTCCTGCGACACCCCGTCCCGGATCGAGGGCATCGGACGCCCCCGCATGGAGCCGAGCTTCGTCGCCGGCGTCATCGATCGGATGATGAAGGTCCCGGACGCGGCCTCCATCGCCGCGATCCAGGAGCTCGCCGCGCGCACCGGCCGCCGCGCCGGCGGATCGACCGGAACCGGACTGTGGGCCGCGTTCCGCATCATCGCGGAGATGCGCGCTCGCGGCGAGTCCGGCAGCGTCCTCACTCTGCTCTGCGACTCCGGGGACCGCTACACCGATCGCTACTACTCCGACACCTGGCTCGCCCAGCAGGGCATTCAGACGGCGTCGTACCGCGAACTCATCGCGGATCTGCTGGACTGAGCCCATGCGCGTCGGCATCGTCATCCTCCCCCAGCTGCCCTGGCGTGAGCAGCGCCACCTCTGGCGACGGGCGGAGGAGTACGGCTTCGCCACCGCGTACACGTACGACCACCTGTCCTGGCGCTCGCTCACGGACGAACCCTGGGGTGCGACGATCCCGACACTGACGGCGGCGGCGACCGCGACCGAGCGCATCGGCATCGGCACGTTCGTCGCGTCGCCGAACTTCCGCCACCCGGTGCCGTTCGCGAAGGACATCGCGACCCTCGATGACATCAGCGGGGGCCGCGTCGTGCTCGGCCTCGGCGCCGGCGGCACGGGATTCGACGCGACCGTGCTCGGCGGGTCCGTCCTGGAGCCGAAGCCCCGCCACGGACGCTTCATCGACTTCGCCGAGACGCTGGACGTGCTGCTGCGCGGCGAGACGGACGGTCCGATCTCGCATCACGGTCCGTGGTTCACCGCGCATGAAACCCGGATGGTGGGTGAGCCGACGCGAACCCCACGCGTCCCGTTCCTCATCGCCGCGAACGGCCCCCGGGGCCTCCGGCTGGCCGCCCGCCTCGGCCAGGGCTGGGTCACCACCGGCGCTGACGGCGCCACGGGCGAGGACTGGTGGAACTCCGTCGCCCGGCTATCGACGCGGATGGACGAGACCCTCGCCGCCACGGGCCGCACCGAGCCGTTGGAGCGTGTGCTGTCGCTGGACTCGGGCGGGTACTCTCTGACCTCCGCCGCCCACTACCGCGATGCCGTGGCGCGCGCCGAGTCCCTCGGCTTCACCGAGGTCGTGGTGCACTGGCCCCGCCCGGACGGCATCTACGCCGGCTCCGACTCCATCCTGGACGAGATCGCCCCCAATGTCTGACCCCGGACGCCCGATCTCCTGGGTTCTGCAGGATCACGTGACGTCTGCAGGACGGGTGCCCGCGTCGTTCTCCGAACCGAGCCTCCGCCGTTCCTGCGCAACCGGAAATATCCTGCAGAACCACAAAGCCGGTGCCGGGACCGGGTTGGTCGGCGGCGCGGTGACGCACCACGCCCGATCCGGGGCGAAGGATCCCCGGGGTGTCAGTGCAGCTCGAAGCCGGGGGCGAAGACGGGAAGCTTCTCCCCCGCGCGGACGGGAGCGGGGAGGCGGTTCGACAGCGGCGGCAGCGGGCAGTTGAACTGTGTCGAGAAGCCGCAGGGCGGGATCACGGCGCGGGTGAAGTCCACCTCCACAGGCACGGACTCACCCGCGCTCAACTGCCGCCACTGCGGCGGCAGCGTGACGTAAAGGAAGCGTCCGGTCGGGTAGCTCTCCGAGCCGGTCGTGCCGTCCGCGAAGACGAGCTGCACGACGTCGTCCTCATCCGCGTTGAACGCGACCAGGCGCTGTTCGACGCCGTCGATGGTGAACACCACGTCCCCCGACGCGCCGTGGGTGCGCACGCGTCCGCCGTCGCGCATGTGCTCGAACGGGACCAGACGGTCTTCGGCGACCAGCTCGAAGCGCCCCGGGAGCACCCACCGCTCGTCGTACGGGTAGACGTCGATGCCCTGGAACGCGGACGCCGCCGGCGAATCAGCCAGCCACACCCGGACGCCCTCCTGCGGACGTCCGGTTTCCGGGTCATCGCGCTGCAGGCGGGTCACCACGGCGTCGGCCGGCAGTCCGTCCCGCGCTGCCTCGTCCGACAGCGGCTCCTCGTCCGGACGATTCCACACCGTGCGCACGAGCGCCAGCGGGCCGCGTGGCCCGGTGACCTCCGCCTCACGGTCGCGGCGGAAAGCGTCGTATTCGTCCTGCTGGATGCTCACCGCACCATTCCATCGCATCGCGGACCACGACACGAACGCGATGCCGCCGTATGACGCCCGGACGCAAGGATTCCGCACCGTCGTGACGGTGCGGAATTCGATCCGGCGCTCACTCGCCGTCGCGCGGAGCGGTGAACAGCATCGCGCTGACCCCGGCGACGATGAGGAAGGCGAGGCCGGCGAGGAGCGCGACCGCCCAGAGTTGACCGAATGCCGCGAGGCCCAGCGCCACGGAGTACAGCGCCAGCGTGACGCCGACCAGCCCGAGCGCGGCGACGTTGGTCACGAGCCGGCCGGCTCGCCGGTCCACTCCGCGGGAAAGAGTCATGGCCAAGGCCGCGAAAGCGGCAGCGAGGAGAAGGCTCGTCGCCGGCGGACCGTCCAACCGCATCGCGGCCGGAGCGATGAAGGCCGCCGCGGCGGCGCCGAACAGGGTGCCGACGGCCCACGGGCTGCGGGCGATTCGAGGTGCCTCGGTGGAGGGGTGCGGGAGTCGAGTCGTGGTGTCCATGTCTTCGACGCTAACTACGCTCTGACCGGGCCGGAAGAGCGCGGAGCCAAGACCGATCCAACGGCGGAGGGGGCCGTCATCCCCGAGATGTACGCCACCTCCGACGGACAGCGGAGAGCCCCGCCGACGCGTGTCGGCGGGGCTCTGTGCGGGTCAGGCCGCGAGCGGAACGGTGTGTCCGGAGGTCACCGCGAGCGCGTCGCCCGCGACGTCCACCGTCAGCACGGATCCGGTCGTGGCCACATCGGTGACCAGCAGGTCCGCGATGCGGTCGTCGACCTCGCGCTGGATGAGCCGACGCAGCGGCCGGGCACCGTACTCGGGCTGGTGGCCGTGCTCGGCCAACCATGCCACGGCGGCGTCCGTCACCTCGAGACTCAGACCCTGCGCGGTCACGCGCCGGCGAGTGTCCGCCAGCAGCAGCGTGACGATCTGCTCGAGCTGGGTGCGCTCGAGCTTGCGGAACAGGACGATCTCGTCGATGCGGTTCAGGAACTCCGGACGCATCTGCTCACGCAGCTTGCCCATGATCCGCTCCCGCAGCTGCTCCTGCGAGCCGAAACCGGTCTCGCCGCCACCGTCCGCGAGGAAGCCGATCGCTCCGCCGCGGGAGGCGAGCAGCTCGCCACCGATGTTGCTGGTCATGATGACCACCGTGTTGCGGAAGTCGACCGTGCGGCCCTGTCCGTCGGTCAGGCGACCGTCATCGAGCACCTGCAGCAGCAGGTTGAACACGTCCGGGTGCGCCTTCTCGATCTCGTCGAACAGCACGATCGAGTACGGGTTGCGGCGCACGCGCTCGGTGAGCTGACCGGCCTCGTCGTAGCCGACGTATCCGGGAGGGGCACCGACCAGACGGGCGACCGTGTGGCGCTCGCCGAACTCGCTCATGTCGAAGCGGATCACCGCATCGTCATCGTCGAACAGACTCTGCGCGAGTCCCTTCGCCAGCTCGGTCTTGCCCACGCCGGTGGGGCCGAGGAAGAGGAACGAACCGATCGGCCGGCGAGCGTCGCTCATGCCGGTCCGATTGCGCCGGACGGACCGAGCGACCGCGGCGACCGCGTCGTCCTGTCCGATCACGCGCTCGTGCAGCTCGGCCTCCAGCGACCCCATGCGCTCACGCTCCGTGGAGGTCAGGCGCTGGGCCGGGATCCCGGTGGCCCGGCTGACGACGGCGGCGATCTGCGCCTCGTCGACGACCGCGGCCGCGGTGATCGCACCGGGACCGGTGGCCGTGTCGAGCTCGGCCTGCACCGCGGCGATGTCGTCGCGGATCGCACTGGCCTGCTCGTACCGCTCGGCGGAGACGGCCGCGTTCTTGTCGGCCTCCAGTTCCGCGAGCCGCGCGACGAGACCGGACACGTCCGGGGTCACGCCGAGGCGCAGCCGCAGGCGGGCACCGGCCTGGTCGATCAGGTCGATGGCCTTGTCCGGCAGCACCCTGTCCACGAGGTAGCGGTCGCTGAGCTCCGCCGCCGCGCGCAGCGCGTCGTCGGTGTAGGTGACGTGGTGGTGGTCCTGGTACGCGTCGCGCAGGCCGTGCAGGATCGCGACGGCGTCCTCGATCGAGGGCTCCCCCACGCGCACGGGCTGGAAGCGGCGCTCCAGCGCCGGGTCCTTCTCGATCTTCCGGTATTCGGACAGCGTCGTGGCACCGACCAGGTGCAGCTCGCCGCGTGCGAGGCGGGGCTTGAGGATGTTGCCGGCGTCCATCGCACCGTCGCCGCCGCCACCGGCGCCGACCACGGTGTGGATCTCGTCGATGAAGGCGATGACCTCATCGCGGCGCCCGGCGATCTCCTCGAGCGTCTTGGTCAGGCGCTCCTCGAAGTCGCCGCGGTAGCGCGTCCCGGCGAGCATGGCGGGCAGGTCCAGCGCGATGACGGAGCGTCCGCGCAGCTGTTCCGGCACAGCACCGTCGACGATCGCGCGGGCGAGGCCCTCGACGACGGCCGTCTTGCCGACGCCGGCCTCACCGATCAGCACCGGGTTGTTCTTGGTGCGACGGCTGAGGATCTCGATCGTCTGCTCGATCTCGTCGGCGCGCCCGATCACGGGGTCCAGACGCCCGTCGCGCGCGAGCGCGGTGAGGTCGGTGCCGTAGGTGTCCAGCATCGGAGTCTCGCTGTCCGTCGACGGCGTGGCCGCCGTCGGAGCGGGTGCCGTCGGCGACGACACGGTCTCGCGCATGCTCTGCACGAGCGCGTCCGGGGTCACGCCGGCGTCGGCGAGGATCTGCCCGGCCGGCGTGTCCTGCGACAGGACGAGCGCGAAGAAGACGTGTTCGGGGTCGATGTACGTCGAGCCGGACGAGCGGGCCACCTGCAGTGAGTGGAACAGCGCACGGCGGACCGAGCTCGTCACGGCGGCCCCCTCGGCCTCGACCGCGTCCCCGACCTGGGGCAGCCGGGACTCGGCGGCGGTCACGATGGCGGCGGTGTCGATGCCGAGGCGGGCCACGGCGTCATGCATCGGGGCGGCGTCGACGAGGACGCGCAGAACGTGCAGCGCATCCAGTTCGCGCTGACCGCGTTCGAGCGCGTAGCGTCCAGCGGCCTGCAGGACCTCCTGGGTCCGGGCGCTGAGGAATTGGGTGAGATCGATGGACCGAGCCGCGCGAGCCTGCTCGCCGCGCACATAGCGGGCGAGGAAGTCGTCGAACGAGCCGTTCCCGTTCTCGGTGAAGTCGTCGGGCACGTGCACCTCCAGGGTCAAACTTGAGTGCCTTACGCTCAAGTTCAACGCGGTGCCGCGCGAGCTATTCCCGTTGCCGTGACTCGCGGCGATTTTCCAGCTTCGACGGACGGAGCGCCGTGAATCTGCGCACGCCCCTCTCCTCGCCCCCGATCACGTGGCGCTCGCCCCGCGTTCCGGCCGCGGCGTACCCGGCGCGCTCCGCCGTGCGGATGGACGCCGCATTCCACGGCTCGATCAGCAGATCGATGATGCGGAGCGCGGGCAGCGTCCACGCGAACGCGGTGAGTGCGGCCAGCGCATCCGCGGCGTAGCCGTTCCCGCGTGCGGAGGGTGCGATCGCATATCCGGCGCGCGCCCGCTCCGGGTCCTCCTGATCAAGCCAGAGTCCGCAGTGCCCGACGGCCACGCCGGACAGCAGCGCCACCGCGAACGAGAAGCCCACTCCCTCCGCATGTCGCGCGCGCTGCCGTTCCACCCAGGCCCGGGCCTCGGCGTCGCTCGCGTGCGGGGGCAGCGTACTGGTCTGCGGAATGTACGGGTCCTGCGCGAGCGCCACATCCTCCTCGCCGACCGCACGGAGGATCACACCGCCGTACCCCGGCGGGTCCTCCGGCCACGGCGGAAGTACACGCATCCCACCAGTCTGGGCCATCGTCCTGTTTCGGGGAGTTCCGACGCCACCGGCTGCTGTCGCACCCTTCGGCTGATGACCGAACCGTGGATGCGACCGTTCCGCGGGTCGGCGAGGATTCCGGCGACGCCGGCTGCCGGAGCGCCGCGCGTTGCGGCGTGCTCGGGTTCTTCTGGCTGAGGACGACACAGGTTGTCGGGATGGTGGCGTTCTCCTGTCGGCGCGCGGATCCGGGGGCGGTCGGGTCGGGTGCGCTCGTCACTGCGGGTTCCGTTCGTGCCGCGCTTCGAGGGTCGGGGTGGCTGAGTTTCGGCTTAAGACCGCCCGGTGGATGGTTGCGTTCCGGACGCCGTCTCGCGATCCGTGCCGGGTCAGGTTCTTCCGCTTAAGACGGCCCCGTGGATGGGGACGTTCCGCTCGCCGGCTCGCGTTCCATATCGGGGGCGCGGGTCGTTTCGGCGAGCGTCGGCGAGACGAAACGTCGTGACGAGCGCGGCGGGATCGGGGGTGAGAGAAACCTCATCTCCACAGGCTGAAATCCATACACAGCCTGGGATATTCAACGTCCAATGTCGGTGCCCCGGCGTAAAATATGGGTTATGAACACGACGATGGAACGGACCCGGGAAACGATGGCACACGCCGTCGCCGACCTCCGCTCCATCCTTACCTCCGGCACCCTCGGTGAGGCGTCGAGGGAGGACGTTCTCGGGTTCGCGATCAGCGTCGGAGACATGCTCCGGCAATCAGAAGCCGCCGCGATCGAACTGACCGGTGTCATCGAGAAGCGCTCCGCCACGGCGGAGCGCTTCGACGTCTCCTCCGACTGCCGCAGTGCAAACGAAGTCCTGCAGCGCACCACCGGTGCCGCCCCCACCACCGTCAAGCGATGGAGCCGGCTGGTCGCGACCATCAAGCCCGCACGGGTGTTGCCCTCGGGTGAGGAGAAGCCGGCCGAGTTCCCCGCCCTCCGTGAGGCACTCACCACCGGTGCCATCGGCGCGGACGGCCTGGAGGCCGCGACCCGTCCTCTGCGGGAGATCAAGGATCGCGTCGCGCCGACGGCTCTCACGGAGGTTGATGAGGTTCTCGCCGCGATGACCACGACCACCGGTGCGCCGGTGATGTGTGACACCCTCCGCGACCTCTCCCTCCGGCTCGCCACAGACCTGGACATCACCGGCGCCGACGACGACGAAGAGAAGGCCTTCCAAGGTCGGGCCCTGCGGCTCGGGATCAAGCGCAACGGGCTCGTGCCGATCACCGGTCAACTCGTCCCGGATGTCGCCGGGGCGCTCTCGGTCCTGTTGGATTCGATCAACAACCCGCACGGCCAGCCTGCGGGTGTGAAGTTCCGGCCGTCGGACGAGTCCGATGAGAACGCGGATGTGCGGACGATGGTGCAACGCAACCATGACGCCCTCGGCACGATCCTGGCCGCGGTGCCGAACGCGCCGGACATGCCAACGAACGGTGGCGGCGCACCGGTCCTCGTGATCCACGCGACTGAGGACACTGTCCGTGCCGGTGAGGGGTGGGCCACGATCCCCGGGGCCGATGCGACGGGCACGGATGTGCCGGTCCCGTTCGCGGCGGCGAAGCACGTCGGATGCTGTGGCACCATCCAGCACCTCACCACCGCCACCAACGGGCGGATCGTGAAGCTCACCATCGACAAGCGGCTCTTCAGCACCGACCAGCGGTGTGCGATCAGCGTCCGGGACCGGTCGTGCGTGATCCCGGGGTGCCACACGCCGGCCCGGTGGTGTGAGATCCACCACGTCACCGGGTGGGCGCAAGGCGGTCAGACGGACGTCGATAACGGGGTGCTGATCTGCTGGCACCACCACCGCTTCATCGACCGCATGGGCTGGGACATCCGCATGACCGACGGCGTCCCCGAAGTACGACCACCCGACTGGATCGACCCCACGAAGACCTGGCAACCCACCGGCCCACGCGCCGCAGGCCGGCCGAAGCGGGGTGCGTGATGTCCGGGGAGAACTCCGCCCACACCACACCCACCCCGCGCCCTCCGACCTTCCGCCTCGCCGACGCTCACCCAACGACCGGGACAGAGAACCACGTCGAGAACGAGACCGGCGTGATGGCAACCACCCCGCGAACGCGACCCGGCGACGAGAGACGACCCGTGACGGACGGTCTTAAGCCGAAAACCCAACCCCGCCGAAACCCGCAGCGCCCAACGGGACGCACCAACCGCACCCCCAGCGCACCCGACGCGACCACCCCGACACCCGCGCGCCGACAGACGAACAGCACCACCCCAACGACCCGTGTCGTCTTAAGCCAAAAGAACGCGACAACGCCGGAACGTGACACGACCACGTCCGCGACACACGGACCAACGATTCGTCAAGAGGGCGCTCACCCAACGCCAGCGATGGCGACCCCGCCGGATCCGAACCCGAACCCCGCCGCCAAGCCGAGCGACGTCCGCCAACACGCGGACGCGGTCCGGGGAAAGACTGCAGCTCCCGTCGCCCCGGAGCGGAGGGGTCACTCCGCGACGATCACCCGATACCCCGCCGCCTCCAACGACGACACCTGCTCAACCGTCGCCCCCGAGTCCGTGATGACCGTGTGGAAGAGTTCCGGCCCCCCGATCACAGCGAACGCCCGCTCCCCGATCTTCGACGAATCCGCGACGATCACCGCCGTCTGCGCCCGCGTCGCCATGGCGCGGTTGACCACGGCCTCGCGCTCGTCGTGTCCGGTCGCGCCCAGCACCGGATCGATGCCGACCACCCCGATGAACGCGAAATCCAACGTCATCGCGTTCAGCACCGCATCCGCGAAATTCCCCACCGCCTCGTACGAGCGCGGGTGCAGCACTCCCCCGGTCAGGACCGTCTTGATCTGCTCGCGTGGCGCCAACCCCATCGCGATGTTGACCGAATTCGTCACCATCGTCAGCCCCGGCTCCGCGGACGCCTCCTGGACGTCCGCGCGCATCGTCAACGCCTCGGCGAGCGCCGTCGTCGTCGTCCCCCCACAAATCCCCACGGTCGCGCCGCGCGGAACCATGCCCGACGCCGCCCGCGCGATCGCATCCTTCGCGTCGGCGTGCTGGCTCCGCTTGTACCGCAACGGCAGGTCGTACGCCACCGAATGCGCCACCGCACCACCGTGGGTCCGACTGAGCAACTGCCGCTCGGCGAGCGCGTCGAGGTCGCGGCGCGCGGTCGCGGGCGACACCCCGAGCTGCGCGACGATGTCCTCAACCTCCACCCGACCGGAATCGGCGAGAAGCTCGAGGATCGCGGCGTGGCGCGCTGAACGGTTCATGTCACTCCCCGCGGAACAGCGTCAGAAGCCGCGTCGCCTCGAGCGAGAGCGCCTCACGACCTGCGGCGACGTACTTCCGCGAGTCGACGACAGTGGGATTCGCGTCCAGGAACGCGCGGATCGCACCCGTGAAGGCGGCGTTCAGATGCGTCGAGACGTTGATCTTCACCAGGCCCGCTCGGATGCCCGCGACGATCGTCTCATCCGGCACCCCGGACGAGCCGTGCAGCACCAGCGGAACCGGCACCGCCTCCGCCAACCGGCCGATCAGCTCGATGTCCAGCGCCGCCGTCCGCTCCGTCATCGCGTGCGAGGACCCCACCGCCACGGCGAGGGCGTCCACACCCGTCTCGGCCACGAACGTCGCCGCCTCGGACGGGTCGGTGCGCACGCCCGGCGCATGGGCGCCGTCCTTGCCGCCGATCTCCCCGAGCTCAGCCTCCACGAGAACACCCGCGCCGTGGGCGACCGCGACCACCAGCTTGGTCGTGGCGACGTTGTCGACGAAGTCGAGCTTCGCACCGTCGTACATCACGCTCGTGAAACCGAGGTCGATCGCCTCCAGCGCGAGACTCTCGCTCTCGGCATGGTCCAGGTGCACGCCGACGGGCACCGACGCCGCCTCCGCCAGCGCGAGGGACGCCCGCGCGATCGGCGCGAGCGAACCGTGGAAGGCCACGCAGTTCTCGGAGATCTGCAGGATCACCGGCAGCCCGGCGCGCTCCGCCGCGGCGACGAGGCCCTCGGCGGTCTCCAGGTGCAGGACGTTGAACGCCCCGATCCCGACCCGCTCCGTGCGGGCGTCGGCGAGCAGGCGGGAGGTGTCGGCGCGAGTCATGCGGCTCCTTCGGTGCGCGGGGTGGGGTCCAGGGTGTCCGGCGTGATGATCACGTCGGCGGTTCGGGCGGCGAGGGCGGCGTCGAGCTCGCCCGCGAGCGGCATGGCGACGGCGGCGGCCCCCCACGCCGCCGCCCGACGCGCCGTGGCTTCCAGCGCACCGGGTTCGGCCAGGCACGGGTCCTCCGCGAGGGACACCAGGATGGCGGCGACGGTCGCATCGCCGGCCCCGGTCGCGTTGCCGTGCACGACCTCCGGGAACCGCGCCCGCACGGCCTCGCCGTTGCGGTGCGCCAGCAGCAGACCGTCCTCGCCGAGAGAGGCGAGCACGAGGGTCGCACCGCGCTCATGCAGCGCCCGGACGCCGGCGCGAAGATCGTCGAGTCCGGTCGCCGCGCGCAGCTCCTCATGATTCGGTTTCAGCGCCGTGACGCGAGCTTCGGCGGCCGCGAGCATCGCCGGGCCGCTCGTGTCCACGAGCACGGGCACGCCGGAGTGATCCAGCGCCTGAACGGCTCCGACGAGCGCGTCGCCGGACATCCCGGACGGCAGGCTGCCGCAGATCGCGACCGCACGCGCAGTGCGGCCGATCGCGACGGCCGTATCCCACAGCAGCGTCGCCTCGTGCACGGACGGAGCGACGCCGAACTCGTTGAGGACGGTCGCCTCCCCGCGATCGGCCGCGACCACCGCGACGCTGCGGCGCGTATCGGCGGCGACCGGCACCAGGCGGTGCGGCACGCCGGAGGTCTCCAGCTCGGAGCGGAACTCCTCCCCCGTCGCACCCCCGCAGGTGGTCAGTGCGAGGGTGTCGACGCCCGCCGCGTGCAGCACGCGCGCGACATTGAGCCCCTTGCCGCCGGCGCGACCCACGCCGGTCGGAACGCGATGTGTGCTCCCCGGGTGGAGGGCGTCCACGTGCCAGGTGAGATCGAGCGCCGGATTCGGAGTGACGGTGAGGATCATGCGCTCACCACTTCGCGTGCGGCCAGTGCGGCACCGAGGACGCCGGCGTCCTCACCGAGCGCGGCGCGCAGCAGCCGCGGACGACGGTGGAAGGACAGCAGACCGTCCACGCGGGCATCCAGTGGCTCGAAGAGGTCATCCCCCGCTTCGGCGAGCCCCCCGCCGATCACGACCGCTTCCGGAGCGATGGTGGCAGCCAGTCGCGCGATATGCGTGGCGAGCGCCCCGACCGCATCGTCCCAGACGGCGGACGCGACGTGATCGCCGGCACGCGACGCGGCGAGCACATCGCGCGCACCGGCCACGGTGCGGCCGGTCCGGGCCGAATAGCGGCGCGCGATCGCCCCCGCAGAGGCGATCGTCTCCAGGCATCCCACGGCACCGCACGGACACGGCTCACCGTGCGGATCGGCGAGCGTATGACCGAGCTCACCGGCGTACCCGCCGGCGGCGTGCGGGCGTCCGCCGAGAACGATCGCCCCGGCGATTCCGGTCCCGATGGCCATCACCACGACATCGGACAGTCCCCGTGCCGCCCCCAGCTCGACTTCGGCGCGTCCGGCCGACCGCACGTCGTGCCCGAAGGCGACCGGTGTGTCCAGGGCCGCGGTGAGCATGTCCAGGAACGGGACGTCACGCCAGCCGAGGTTCGCTGCGAAGACACCGGTGCCGGTCGCCTCGTCCACGAGCCCGGGCACGACCACGCCGGTCGCGGCGACGCGCACGTCCGGGTGCGCGGCACGCAACCGGGAGCTCAACTCGGCCACGGCGGAGACGACGGCGGCCGGCCGATCCGGGCCGTCGGCGGTCGGGGTGCGGACGAGTTCACGAATCGCGCCGTGCTCGTCCACGAGGGCGGATTTGGTGTCCGTCCCCCCGACGTCGAAGGCGAGGACGGCGGGGCCGGGTCCGAGCCGTGGGCCCGCGGTCATGCGTCGAGGATGACGGAGCGGGTGAGGTTGCGCGGCAGGTCGGGGTTCAGACCGCGAGCGCGGGCCCGCTCCAACGCGACGCGGTGGACACGCACCAACTCGGCCATTCCGTCGATGTCGCGGTGCTCGTAGTGTGCTCCGGTGTTCGCGACGTCCTCGGCGATCCCGTCCGGCGTCTGACCCAGCGCCCAGGTCACGCGGCCCGGAGCGGCGATCGCGATCGGACCGTGCCGGTACTCCATCGCGTAGTACGCCTCGGTCCAGGACTGCGAGGACTCGCGCATCTTCAACGCGGCCTCGTTCGCGAGACCGTACGTCCAACCGGTACCGAGGAAGCTGTACTGCTCCGCCTCGACGAGGTCCGCGTCCAGGTCCTCGGCCAGCACGGACCGCGCCTGTGCGATCGCCGCGCTGAGGTCTTCGCCGAGCGAGGCGCGCAGCAGCGCGAGCGCGGTCGTCGCGAAGCGCGTCTGCACGACGGACTGCTCATCCGCGAACGGCAGCTCGATGATGCGGTCGACGAGCCCGGGCAGCGGGGAGGTCGGGTCTCCGGTGATGCCGATGACCGGCACCGTGCCGCGGATGCGCTCCGCGATCTCCAGGATCTCGGTCGTCGTGCCGGACCGCGTCAGCAGGATGACGGCGTCGTAGTCGCGATCCAGCGGGGCCTCGGTCGCGGTGAACGCGTCGGTGACCCCCTTGCCGGCGTTCTCACGCAGCGCGGCGTACGCCTGGCCGATGAACCAACTGGTGCCGCAGCCCACGATCGCGACGCGCTCCCCGTCAGCCGGCAGCAACGACTGCGCCTCGGTCATGGCGACCGCTCGCTCCCACGTCTCCGGCTGGCTGTGCAGCTCCGCCGCCATGAATGCGCCCAGTTCGGCGTTCTCGCCCATCGTCACTCCCTTGTCCATCGGCCACCCCGATTCGGCACCCGACAGAAGTGATTGTAGTTGATTGATAACAGATCAAAACAAGCACTTTCAATCTTCCCGATTTTGCACCATCATGTCCCCGTCGGCTTTCCGCGCGCGCGGAAAGTCACCCGGTACGACGTCGTGCCCGACCCGACGCCGTGCACCACCACACAGTGAGGAACGCATTTCAATGAAGAAGAAACAGCGCATCGGCGCCGTCGTCGCCCTCGGGACGACCGCGGCACTGGCCCTGACCGGCTGCGGTTTCGGCGGGGGTTCCGACACGGGCTCCGGTTCCGGCTCCACGGGGGGATCCGGCGGCGACGTCACCCTGAACATGCTGGTCCCGAGCTATTCGGATAACACCCAGAAGCTCTGGGAGGACGTGATCGCCGGCTTCGAGAAGGAGAACAAGGGCATCACGGTCAAGCTCGAGGTGCAGTCCTGGGACAACCTCGAATCCGTCATGTCCACGAAGGTCAGCGGAAAGCAGGCTCCGGACATCTACAACGGTGGCCCGTTCGCCGGTTTCGCCAGCGACGACCTCCTGTACACCGCAGACGAGGTCACCTCGCCGGACACCCTCGCCGACTTCCAGGACTCGTTCATCAAGAACGAGCAGTTGGACGGCACGACGTACGCCCTCCCCCTGATCGCGTCCGCGCGCGCGCTGTTCGTCAACAACACGCTGCTCAAGCAGGCCGGCGTCGCCGCGGCACCGAAGACCTGGGATGAGCTGCTGGACGCGGCCACGAAGATCAGCAAGCTCGGCAACGGCATCGCCGGCTACGGCATGCCGCTGGGCTCAGAGGAGGCGCAGGCCGAGGCCGCGATCTGGCTGTGGGGCGGCGGTGGTTCCTTCGGCGACGAGAAGAGCATCACGATCGACACCCCGCAGAACCTCGTGGGCGCAGAGCAGATCAAGAAGATGATCGACGCCGGTGCGACGCAGGCCGACCCCGGGTCGACCCAGCGCACCCCGCTGATGAACATCTTCATCCAGGGCAAGATCGGCATGCAGGTCGGACTGCCGCCGACCGTCGGCCAGATCAAGAAGGACAACCCCGACCTGGACTACTCGATCGCGCCGATCCCGACCAAGGACGGCTCGCCGATGACCCTCGGTGTCGCCGACCAGCTGATGGCGTTCAAGAACGACGGGAACGCGGACAAGAAGGCCGCGATCACGAAGTTCTTCGACTACTTCTTCAGCGCTGACGTGTACACGAACTGGGTGCAGACGGAGGGCTTCCTGCCCACCACCAAGTCCGGCTCCGAGAAGCTCGCCTCGGACGAGGCGCTCAAGCCGTTCCTGGACGTGCTGCCGAACGCCAAGTTCTACCCGTCGACCAACGCGAAGTGGTCGGCTGCGGACTCGGCGTTCAAGTCGCTGTTCGGTCAGCTGCAGACCAAGCCGGCCGCGGATGTCCTGAAGGAGATCCAGGCGCAGGTCGACGCGGGCTGATGACCGCCTCGACCACACGGTCGATCACCACCGGTGCGGGGGCGGAGTTCCGTCCCCGCACCGGTGGTCGTGACCTGCTGGCCGCGCTGCCGTGGCTGGCACCCGCGCTGATCCTCGTCATCGGCGTCATCTTCTTCCCGATCGGGGTGATGTTCTACAACTCCACCCGGGACATCTCGCAGTCCGGCGTGGACAAGGGATCGGTCGGCTTCGAGAACTACGCCACGGTGTTCGCCAATCCGAATCTGCCGGCCATCATCGGCCGGACGTTCCTGTGGGTGGTGGTCGTCGTCGTGCTCACGGTCGTGATCTCGCTCGCCCTCGCACAGCTGCTGAACAAGGCGTTCCCGGGCCGGAAGATCGTCCGACTCATCGTCATCGTGCCGTGGGCCGCATCCGTCGTGATGACCACGATGGTGGTCTATTACGGCCTGGAGCCGTACTTCGGCATCATCAACAAGTTCCTCGTCGACATCGGACTGGTCGGTGATCCGGTCGGTTACGGATGGACCAAGAACCCCACCACCGCCTTCATCTGGGCGATCGTGGTGGCGATCTTCGTGTCGCTGCCGTTCACGACGTACACGATCCTCGCGGGTCTGCAGACCGTCCCCGCGGACGTGCTCGAGGCCGCCCGCATGGACGGGGCGGGCGCGTGGCGGACGTACTGGAACGTCGTCCTGCCGCAGCTGCGACCGGCACTGTCGGTCGCAGTGCTGATCAACATCATCAACGTGTTCAACTCGTTGCCGATCCTGCGCGTGATGACGGCGGGCATCCCCGGCTACGACGCCGACACCGTGATGACGATGATCTTCAAGTACCTGCAGAACCAGCACAAGGCGGACGTCGCCAGCGCGCTGTCCGTGGTCGCCTTCCTCATCGTCATCGTGATCGTCGCGGTGTACGTGCGGGTCGTCAAGCCCATGAAGGAGGTCTGAGATGACCGCGACGATAGCCGTGACCGTGCCGAAGACCGCCCGACGCAAGCGCTACACCGCGGATCAGGTGAGCCTGCCCCGCATCCTGTTGCGCATGTTCGCCGGGCTCGTGGTCGCCGTGGTCTTCCTGATCCCGTATCTGATCATGTTCTTCGGGTCCGTGAAGCCGAAGAAGGACATCCTCTCCGTCGAGCCGACCTACCTGCCCAAGACGTGGCAGTGGGACAACTACGTCACCATGTGGTCGACGCCGGAGACACCGCTGTTCGAGAACCTGATCTCCACGATCGTGATCTCCGTGTTCGCCACCGTGATCGTGCTCCTGGTGGCGCTGCCCGCGGCCTACTACACCGCGCGGTTCCGCTTCCCCGGGCGGATGGTGTTCATGTTCCTGGTGATCGTGACGCAGATGATCCAACCGGCGGTGCTCACCTCGGGTCTGTTCCGGCAGTTCGTCGCGTGGGGAATGCTCGACACCTGGGCGGCGATGATCCTCGTCAACGCCGCGTTCAACCTGTCGTTCGCCGTCTGGATCATGCACTCGTTCTTCGCGAGCGTGCCCAAGGAGGTCGACGAGGCCGCGCAGATCGACGGTGCCGGACGCTTCGCCGTCCTGTTCCGGATCAACCTGCCGCTGGTGTGGCCGGGCATCGTCACCGCGATCGTGTTCACGTTCGTGGCATGCTGGAACGAGTTCGCCGCGTCCCTCGTCATCCTGTCCACGGCCGGCAACCAGCCGCTGTCGGTGGCCCTGACGAAGTTCGTCGGTCAGTACGAGACGAGCTGGCAGTACGTGTTCGGCGTCTCGATCGTGGCGATCCTGCCCGTCGTGATCCTGTTCATGCTCATCGAGAAGCGCCTGGTCGGTGGCCTCACCGCCGGTTCGATCAAGTAGCCCCTTCCGCGAGACACCCAAGCACGTCCGAGACGCCCCGCAGTGCGGGGTTCCTCGGACGTGCTCGGGTGTTTCGGATCAGTGCTTGCCGCCGGGCGCGAGGGCACCGTCAACTGCGGATCGTCTCCCCCGCGAACTCCGCTCCCCAGTCGTTCATCATGGTCACGAGCGGCGCGAGTGAGCGTCCTCGAGCGGTCAGGCGGTATTCGACCCGCGGGGGCACCTCAGGGTGGACCGTCCGCTGGACGATTCCGTCCTCTTCGAGTTCACGCAGCTGCCGTGTCACGGTCTTCGTGTTCGCCAGCGGAACGAGACGTCCCAGTTCGTTGAATCGCTTCGTCCCCGTGAGCAGATGCTTGACGAGCGTCAGCTTCCACGTTCCACCGAGGACGGAGACGGCCACTTCGACGGGGCAGACCTCCACCGCACGCGCGACGGGTAGGCGCATCTCCTTCTCCTCACAGCGACAATATTGTCCGTACTACCGAATCGTATCCCGTTGGGCGACCATCAGGAGATGACGTTCTCCACCGACACCACGCGGACGTTCCTCTGGCTCAGTGCTCACCCGGAGCCGCGCTCGCTGAACGGCGCCCTCCGTCGCGATGCGATCGCGCACTTGCGCCAACGGGGGCACACGGTCCTCGAGTCTGACCTCTACGCCATGCGCTGGGACCCCGTGCTCGATCGCCGAGACGGGGCAGGTGGGGCGGACCACGGAAAACGCTTCATCGTGAGTTCGCACACCCGCAGCGCGTACCTCGCCCGCTCGCACCCATCCGAGGTGATCGCCGAACAGGTGAAGCTGCGCCGTGCAGATGCGATCGTGCTGCAGTTTCCGCTCTGGTGGTACGGCATGCCGGCCATCATGAAGGGCTGGTTCGATCGCGTCTTCGTCAGCGGGTTCGCCTTCGGCATCGATGCTTCCTCCGGACGGCGGCTCCGTTTCGAGCAAGGCCCGTTCGTCGGAAAACGGGCGCTGGTGGTGACGACTCTGGGCGACCGTCCGTGCGCCATCGGTCCGCGCGGGATCTCCGGCGAGCTGACCGAACTGCTCTTCGGCCTCCTGCACGGCACGCTCGCGTACACGGGTATGAGCGTCCTGCCGCCATGGGCGCTGCCGAGCGCGGATCGTGTGACGGACTACGCCGGTGCACGCGACAGCCTCGGCAGCCGCCTCGACGGGATGTTCGTCGACGCACCGATCGCGTATCGGCCGCAGTTCACGGGCGACTACACCCCGGAGTGGGAGCTCGCGCCACACGTCCAGCCCGGCGAGCACGGCCTGCGGGTGCATCTTGAACGCGGGGGGCACCGCCCCTGAGGCCGCGGCAACCGCGAGACACCCAAGCACGTCCGAGACGCCCCGCGGTGCGGGGTTTCTCGGACGTGCTCGGGTGTTTCGGATCAGTGGTTGCCGCCGGGCGGGCCGATCACGAGCAGCGCGACGTAGAGAGCGACGATCGCGACGACGATGATCAGCGCCAGGGCCCACGGTCGATTCAGGAAGAACCGCATCCACCGGTCGTACCAGCGCCGATCCCGCGGGTCATCGCCGGCGGTCAGCCGCCACGGGCCGTCCAGCCGCCCGGACCGCTGCAGCCAGATCTCGGTGGGGATCGTCGCGTACGGGATCACGGCGCTCGCGATGGCCACCACGGCGGGCCACACGCCCCAGCGCTGGTTCAGCGCCACCAGAATCGCCGTCGCGCCGTAGGACAGGAAGATGAAGCCATGGATGCCGCCGCCGATCGTGGCGACGATGGGATCGGCGCCGAGGGCCCGAGCGATGAGGGCCGCGATCAGGATCGTCCAGGTGACGACCTCGGCGAACGCGAGCACACGGAAGAGCTTCTGCGGGGTGCGGAACATGCGACTCCCTGGGAGTGGACACCGGATCTCCGGCGGTCCACGCGGACGTCATGGACACCTTCAGGCTAACTGAAGGAGCCGGTGTCACCCTGAGTGAACGCCGATACCGCTCAGCCGTGCGTCTCGTCTTCGGCCTGCTCCAGGGCCGCCGCGATCGCCGGAGCGGAGGCGTGGAACGCCCGGTCCAGCTGCGCCACCCGGGCCCCGGCCTCAACCAGGGCAGCCACGCCGGCCGCGGTCACCCGCAGGTCCGACGCGGATCCGGCGTGCGCGTTCGCGTCCTCGACCAGCCCGTCCGCCTGCAGCGCTTTGACCGCCGTATGCGCGGACTGGACGGTGATGAGACTGCGCCGCGCCAACTCGCTGAACGAGATGCCCGGGGCGCCCTGGATGTGCGCCAGCAGGCCGTACTTCCGGGTGGTCAGGTGCAGGTCGGCCAGCACCGCGCCGAGCTCCGCGTCCCACACCGCCGACAGCGTCAGCAGCGCGACGACCGGTCCGGAGCCCGAGGATTCCTCGGTCACGGCACCACGTGCCCGGCCGCGCGGAAGATCTCGTACCACTCCGGACGCGTGAGCGGAAGGGCGCTGCCGGCCGCCGATGCACGTACCCGATCGGGCCGCGTCGTGCCGAGGACCACTTGAATGTTCGCCGGGTGACGCGTGATCCAGGCGGTCGCGATCGCCTCGGCGGTCACGTCGTAGTCCGCGGCAAGGCGGTCGAGCACCGCGTTCAGCTCGGGGCGGTTCGGGTCACCGATGAACGGACCACCCGGGCCGCCCATCGGGGACCAGGCCTGCACCGCGACGCCCTCAAGACGGCAGTAGTCCAAGACCCCGCCGTCGCGGTCGGTCGCCTGATCGGTGAGCGTGTTCGCGGCGATGCCCTGCGCGATCATCGGCGCGTGGGTGACCGACAGCTGCATCTGGTTCGCCACGATCGGGCGGCGGATCCATCGCCCCAGAAGTTCCATCTGCCGGGGCGTGTGGTTGGACACGCCGAACGCACGGACCTTCCCGTCGTCGTACAGCCGATCGAACGCGCGGGCCACCTCGTCCGGTTCCATCAGGGCGTCCGGACGGTGCAGCAGGAGCACGTCGATGCGGTCGGTGTTCAGCGCCCGCAGCGACTCCTCGACGGCGGACACCAGGTGGTCGTAGGAGAAGTCGTACCCGACGCCCGGGATGATGCCGGCCTTGGTCTGAATCGTGATCTCATCGCGCTCGGCCGGGCTGAACCGCATCGCCTCCGCGAACCGGCGCTCACTGGCATGCAGTGCGGTTCCGTAGATGTCGGCGTGGTCGAAGAAGTCGATGCCGGAATCGCGAGCCGCACCGACGAGGTCCCGGATCGCGGCGTCCTCCATCTCCGAGATCCGCATGAGACCGAGCGCGATGTTGGGAACGGACAGTGCGCCGAGGGGAATGTGCTTCATGGGCCGCCTTTCTCCCGCTCCACGTTACCGGCCGGGCGGCCCGTAGTCTGAGCCGGTGGGATCCTTCTTCTCCGGTGTCGGTGACCTCGTGCGCGCGTTCGTTTGGTGGCATCGTGAGCCCGGTGCGATGGCGCTCGGCCTCGTCCCAGCCGGGATCGCCGCGCTCATCCTCATCGGTGCCCTGGTCGGGGCGGCTTTCGGCGTCCCCGTGGTGGTGGACTGGGCGACACCGTTCGCCGACCGATGGCCGGACCCCTGGCCGACGGTGCTGCGGACCGCCCTGTCCGGGGCGCTCTTCGTCGGCGCGGTCCTGCTGTGCTCGGTGGTCTTCGTCGCGCTCTCGCTGGCGCTCGGGGAGCCGTTCTTCGAGCGCATCTGGGCTGCCGTTGAACGCGCCGAGGGCGGCGACGCGGCCGACTCCGGCTACGGGTTCTGGCGCGGCGTGGGCGACGGTCTCCGGCTCGTTGCGGCGGGCGTGGGCGCGTCCCTCGTCGCGGGCGTGCTCGGACTGGTCCCGGTGATCGGCGCGGTCCTCGGCCCGGTCGTCGGCGTGCTGCTGGCGGGCCGCGTTCTCGCCGACGAGCTCACTTCGCGCGCCTTCACGCACCGCGGGTTCACCCGAGCCGAACGCAAGCGGATCACGCGGCCGTACCGCGGGCGGATGGCGGGCTTCGGTGCGGCGACCCAGCTGCTGATGCTGGTCCCGCTGCTGCCGATCATCGTGATGCCGACCGCCGTCGCCGGCGCCACCTCCCTCGCCCGGCGAATGCTCGAGACCGCCGCCGCTTCCCCTGCCCCGATCGCTCCCGATCCCGACACATCCTCGCGCTGATTCCTGCCGCGGTTGCGAGCGATCCGGGGACGCTCCCAATGCCGACACTTCCGGAGCTCCGGACCTGTCGAAGCGGGGAGCAAGACGGTCCGTCGGGACGCCGACGCTGTTCGAATCGTGATGTCACGATCAGGTTCCTGCGCTTCCGTCGCCCGCTGCGCGCTCCCTAGTTTTACCGCATGCGACATCGCCGACGAGCCGCCGCCACCGCCCTGCTGGCGGTCAGCGCCATGTACGTGCTCGCGGGGTGCACGCCGAGATTCGACGCGGCCGTGCGGGTGAACTTCGACGGCACGATCGACTACGTGACGTGCAGCGACACCGACGAGGACACGAGGTGGACCGCCCACTCGTCTTCGGCGGAGCAGTGGACGGACATCGCTCCGCTGGCCGACCTCGGACCAGCACGCGCCGGTGTCGTGGTGCATTTCGCGCGGCCCGACTCTCCGTGGGAGACCGTTTCGGTCGCTGCGTCCACGTTCTCCCCCGCGAGCATCGATTCCGACGCCGTTCCCCTCGGCCAGTGGTACTGGAATGACGAGAGAGATGGAAGCCGCGGAAAGGGCGAGCACTGCACCGTGTTCGAGTGATGTCCGATCGATCGCACTCGCAACAGATCAGAGCGGAAGGTTCTCCACGATGCGCTTGGCGTCGGCCAGGCCGATCGAGGTCTGCTCGCGAAGCAGCTTGATCGCGTGGATCTTCTGTCCGGAGCGTGCCAGGCGCAGCACCTCGTCCGACACGTCAGCGGTATCCAGCGACACGCGCTGGACCGGCGACGCCGGCGGTGCGGCCGGGGTCGGACCGGGATTGAGCACGGCGCCGGACGGCAACGTGCCCGCCGGTCGGTTGTCGCGCCGTCCGCGCGCGGTCAGCGCGACCACGATCGCGGCGAACGCCAGAATGAGAGCGGCGATCGCGATGACCAGCACCACGACCATCATCATGTTCCCCATGCCGCTCACCCTACCGGGCGGCTTCAGGACCGCGCGCGGCCGCGGGCACGCTCGCGCAGAGCCCCGATCACCATCCACGCGGCGTAGCCGAACAGGGCGATCACGACGATCGGGATGACGAACACACGCCACGGCCCGGTCAGCGCCGCGCTGACCCATCCGAGGTACGGAATTGCGTACCAGACGGTGCCGACCGCCTGGACCTCCTGCACGATGTCCGGGTCCGGCGTCGGGTTCGCATCACCCTGCGTGACCCACCGGTACTCGCCGGTGGTCAGCTGCGAGCGCTCCACGACGCGGTGCGTGACGAGTGTCGGCTCACCGCTGTGCAGTTGGTAGGTCAGGACGTCGCCCTCCCGGATGTCGGCGGCGGCAGTGGGGCGGACCACGACGAGCGTGCCGGCCGGAAGCGTCGGCTCCATCGACGAGGTCATCACCGTCAGCGCCGTGCCACCGACGGCCGCCGGCACCACGATCGCGGCGGCCGCGATTCCGAGCAGCAGCACGAGGACACCGACCAACAGACCGCGTCCGATCGCGCCGAACACGCCTCGCACGTCGGCTCGCTCCGAACGGGCGGGATCCGCGGTCCGATTGATCGGCGCCACCGAATCGGACGACAACGGCGCCTCGACCCGCTCCTCGTCGCCTGGCAGGCTCGTCGCGTCCTGTTCCTCGCGCGCCGCACGGAGCTCGCGCCGGGTGAGCGGTGGCACGGTCTCAGCCATGGGCCGACTGCCGTCGCGTGAGGCGATGGCGCAGAGCGGCGACGGTCCCCGCGCCGAGGGCGAGCGCCCCCAACGCAACCAGCGCGATCGGCGCCTCGGACCCCGTCGTCGGCAGCGGTCCGCCGGTCGCGGTGGGCGAGGGTGCCGGTGTGGGTTGCCCGCAGGGGTCGTCCGGACTCGGCGTCACGGTGGCGTCGCTGAGCGTGGCACGCAGGCCGAACGTCACCTCCCCGAGCACTCCGGCCCGCCCATCGTCACCGCTGCGGGACCCGAGCGTGGGGTCCACCACGAACGTGGTGTCCACGCGTGCCGTCTCTCCGGGCTCGAGGACGACATCGTCGCTGATGACGAAGCACTCGTGGTCAAGGGCGTCTTCGAGGGGGAAGCGCCGCACCTCGCGTCCGTCCACCGCGACCACCAGGGCCATCGTCTGCGCGAGGGCGATGTCGTCGGTGGAGGCGTTCACGAGGTCGAGGCGCAGCAGTCCCGGATCCGGTGCCAGGCTGCGCACCCACCGCGGTTCCGTGTACTCGTCGCCCGGCACGACGTGTCCGACGTCGGTGAACAGGGCCTCCGGGACATCGGTGGAGAAGTTCTCGCCGTCCGTGGACACCTCGATGAGGTCGTCCGCCGCGGACGCGGGTGCCGCGACGACGACCGGCAGCGCGAGCGAGAACAGGATCGCGAGCAGAGCCACTGTTCGGCGCGTCATCCCAGCACCCCGTTCAGCACCATGCTGGTGGCCGTCACGGTGACGCTCAGCTTGTAGATGACCTGCGTCGGGGCCGAGGCCGCGACCACCTCGACGGTGAAGGTGCCCGTCGGAACGCCGGTGCACGTCACGGTCCGGGTCGCGTCGCCGAGCTGGGCGGGTGTTGGCGTGTAGTTCAGCCCCATAGTGGTGCACGTGCCGACCGCCGTGCCGTCGGATTGGAGCACCCGAGCGGTGTACTTGACCCCGTTGACGTTGAGGCGGTGGAACCCGAGGTCGATCTTCATCTCGGTCGCGGCCACGCGCGTGATGCCGGGCTGGATCGGTGCCGAAGGGACCACCTGCACGAGGTTCGAGGAATCACACTCGGCGACGGTGATGTCCTGGCTGATGCTGGACGGAATGGCCATACAGAGACCGTTCTTCGCATTCACCAACTGGTACACCGAGCCGGATCGTTGCTGGATGTACCACTTCTCGGCGGTCTCCGTCGCGGACGTCGCCATGAGACCGACTCCCGGCCCGTTGTCGCCCACCAGCCCCAATCGCTTGTCGGGGGCGTGCGCGGGACGGATCGTCACGAGAGAGCGGTCTGAACTCCCGCTCTCCGGGATCAGCTGCCAGGCGCGGTTGGCGTTGGTGCGGTCGATGCCGGCGGCCTCGAAGCAGTTGTACGACCGGGTGATCGCTCCGACACCCTGTTGTCCGTCCCACGTGTCCACGCACATGGCCGAGTTGACTCCGGACGCGAGCATCACCCAGCGCGAACCCGACGCCGGGACGGGTGCACCGCTGAGCGGGAAGATCGCCGACGTCTTCTGGGTCGAAGCGGCGGTGGCGCTGGTGGCGACCCAGCCGTCGGCATTCAGGCTCACCGTGGCGGTGCCCGTGACCGAGGCGGTGCCGGACGTCGCGGCCGTGGCCGCGCGTTCGGCCGTCGTCAGCACGCACACCGTTGCCGTGGCACCGGCGGCGAGCGGGAACGGCGCGATCGTCGTGGACGCCCAGGTCCCGGTGCTGACGCCGCTACCGGGAACGGTCGTCCCGCACGGGGCGGCGGCGGTGCTCACCCACGCGCGGAGCGTCAGGTTCGCCCCGAGTCCGCCCGAACCGGCGATCGTGACGGTCGCAGAGCCCGCCATCTCGCCGGTGTTCGCGACGGTGAAGCTGCCCGCGTTCGCGAGCGTCGTGGCGCCGGCGGCCGTGATCGAGCTGTTCCGGTAGGTCTTGTCGAGGAGCGGGAACTTGTCCTGTGCGATGGACACCGCCGCGGTGTTCACGGCGCCGGTCGCGGCGCTCGTCGCGGTCCAGTAGGCCACGGCGGCGCCGCCGCCGAAGATGACGGCGATCGCGGCGAAGGATGCGACGAACGTCACAACGAATCGACGGGACAGGGCGAGAACGGTCTTCCGGGTCATGGTGCCGTCTGCCTCCCGTCAATCGTGAGCCGATAGGTGAGGTCCTGGCCGGCGAGGGCCGCCGAGGACCCAGGAGCGATGGACACCTCAAGGCAGTACCAGGCGGTGGCTCCCGCCGGCAGGGTCGCCAGCGTCGGGACGGTGTGTCCGTTGATCGCCGCCGGCGTTCCGGCGGGACCGGCAGCGCACGCTGCGGCGTCTGCCACCGGAGCGACGATCGCCCGGGTCACCCCGACGATCGCCGGAGCAGGTGCCGTCACCGCGATGGTGCTGGAGAGGGCGAGGGCGACGTCCCCGGTGTTGCTGACCTGGAACGCGACGCGCTTCGGTGTGGCCGGAGCCGGCGCGACCGCGGCGAGCGTGGCACCGGACGCGGTCCCGTTGATCGTCAACGCCGCCGTGCCCGCGGTGATCGCCGATTGTCCACCGATATCGGCGGTGGCGGTGAGCATGGCGTACGTGCCACCGGCGGCGCCGAGGCCGAGGACGGTGGTTCCGAGTACGCCGAGGATCGCGATGACCAGGCCACGGCGCTGCCGCCGGTGCCGGTCACGCCGTCCGCCCGCACGCAGGGCGCGTCGGGTGGGCGTCGCGTCGCGATCGCTCATGTCGTTCATATCTCCGGGTCACCCCAGCTCGGCCGGGACCCACACGGCCCGGCCGAGCCGTGAGGTCAGGCGCCGTTGGCCGTCTGGCGGACGGTGACGCTGAACTGGCTCAGGTTCACCTGACCGGTCTTGGCGGCGTTCTCCGCACCGGCGACGGTGTCGCTGTAGGGGAAGACCAGGGTGTAGGTGACGGACACCGGGATGGTCCGGACAGCGTCGCTGCCCGACGCCGGGATGGCGACCGGGGCACCCGTGATGTCGACCGGGGTGGCCGTGCCGACCGTGATCGTGCCCGTCTTGTTCGCATCGAGGTATGCCGCCAGGGCGACGTCCGCTACGTCACTTGCGGTGGCTGCGGCGATCGAGCCGGGCGTGACGCCGGCCTCCATCGACAGGTTCCGACCCTCGGCGACGATGTCGAAGGTGGTGGTGAAGGTCAGCTTGTCACCCGGGACGATGCGCAGGGTGGCCGGGTCGACCGTCACCGGCGCGGCGCTGCCGCGCGTGAGGGTCCATGCGCTGCTCGCACCCGGCTTCACCTCGAGGTTTCCGGCGGTGATGGTGGTGTTGGCGCCGAGCGGTGCGGTGGTGTTCCAGTACGCGAGCGTGCCGCCGGTGCCGAGGAGGAGGGCCACGCCGGCCGCAGCGGCGATCGTGGCTTTGGTGAGCTTTTTCATCGGGGAGTTCCTGTGTGGTGTTGTGGGATGGCGTCCGCACCCACGCACGACGAATCTTCCCCCGACGTGGACGCGATTCCGGACCGCCCATTTCGGGCCGGTGACGCGTAGCGGAGAACACAGTAGCACCGCCCTGCCTGGCCCAAACCTGTGTATGGAAAATTGGCCACTGTCCAGGGATAATCCGACACCCGTCGGCTGTCGCACCAAGCAGCAGCTCGGGGTGCTGCGCAGGCACTTCATCGCCTCCGTCCGGCATCACCTCGACCACGCAGGGGGCGCGGTCGAGGTCGGGATCCGGGTCCGCCGCACGCCGCCCCCTCGCCCTCCGCACGAGGGACAACCACAGGCGTCTCCCGGCCGCCCTCGCCGGCGAGGATCAGAACCCGCGAAGCCAGGTGGCGATCCGCTCGATCGCGTGTGCACCCGCCGCAGACGCCGGCTCGTTGAGGATGCCGTGGTACTCCCCCACCGACATCTCGCTCTCCACCCGCGCCCCGGAAGCAGCGACGGCCGCGGCGTACGCCTCACCGGAGGGCCGGAGCGAGTCGTGTTCACACGTGAGGACGAGCAGCGGCGGGTGGCCGGCGAGATCGCCGTTCGGCGGGAACGCACAGGGATCCTGCAACGCCGCCGTCGTGCCGGCGTAATTCCACGCCATCTCGCCGAGGTCCTGCGAACTGAACAGCAGGCCGCGGGGGTCGACCTCGGCAGCAGCACGTTGCATGGGGTCCCACGCGACGGCATGGCTGTGCAGGAGCGGATAGGCCAGGACGACGGACGCCGGCAATCGGTCGCCGCCGCTGTCGCGCAGGCGCATGGCCGCCGCCGCCGCGAGGTTGCCACCCGCCGATGCGCCGCCGATGTGCACAGCGGAGGGAGCGCCGTCGGCGATCGTCCGCACCACCCATCGCCATCCCGCGACGACATCATCGAGAGGGACGGGATAGTGCACGCCCCGCACGGCTTTGCGGTAGTCCAGGGCGATGACGGTGACTCCCCGATCGGCCAGCTCGAGCGCAACCCAGTGCGACTCGGGCATGTCGAGGTCGCCGGAGATGAACGCTCCCCCGTGGACCCAGACGAACACGGCACCGACGGGATCGCGAGGGTGGTAGACACGTCCGGCGACGGCACCGCGCGGCCCCGGGATCGTGACGTCTTCGACGGCGACACTCGCCAGCAGAGGATGCATCTCGATGACGCGCGCCGGACTCACCCCGGGAATGCCGCCCGAACACTCGACGAGAAGCTTGAGGTCGGGGAAGGTCGTCGCCGCCGCCGTCGATCCCGATCCGGCGAGGATCTTCTCCAGCCGCACGGGCGAGAACCGTTTCAGCACGTTGACACCGAGACCCATGAGCGCGTACTGCCACCGCCCACGCCGGAGGTCCGACTCCCCGCCCACCGCGGTGCTCTCAGCCACGGCGTCCTCCTTCCCCGGGCGGTCCATCCGTTCCGCAAGAATCATCGTCTTGCCGACGATATCTGGTATATGATTCCGAATCAATCGTTCTGACGACGATACTCACGGAGCCGATGAAAGCTCGATCACCCTTCGAAGGAGAAGCAGTGAGCACGGAGAAGCGGCCCCTCGGGCAGCGCCCCTGGTGGGTGGCGAGCGTCGCAGGCATGGCGTCCTACATCGACGCGGCAGCGATCACCTCCTTCAGCGTGGCGATCATCAGCCTGCAGTCCTCGCTCGGACTGACCGATCTCCAAGTCGGCGGCGCAGCGGGCGGACTCGCAGCCTCGATCGCGGTGGGCGCGCTGATCGGTGGGCGGCTCGGCGATCGATTCGGCCGCCGGCCCGTGTTCACCGTCACGATGGTTGCGATCATCGTCGGGATGCTGGCGCTGGCCTTCGCTCCGACCTACCCCCTCATCCTCGGCGCCGTGATCCTCGTGGGGCTCGCGACCGGCGCCGACCTGCCGGTGTCCCTGGCCACGATCTCGGAGGCCGCAGATGACCACAACCGCGGCCGGCTCATCGGATTCACGAACCTGCTGTGGCTGGCGGGCATCGTCGTCAACGGCATCCTCGCCGCCGTCTTCGGCGACCTGGGCCGGCCCGGCGCGCAGGTCCTCTTCCTTCACGTCGCGGCGGTCGCCGTCGTCGTCCTGCTCGCGCGCCTCTCGATTCCGGAATCGGGTCGGTGGCTGGCCGCCCGAGCGGAGCGCGCCCAGGGCGTGCACACGGTGCGCGCCGACCGGGCCGGGTTCCGCGACCTGCTGCGGGCCCCCTTCCTCGTGCCGTTCGTCGCTCTGATCGTGTTCTCCGCGCTCACGAACCTGCAGGGCAACACCAACGGCCAGTACCTCACCTACATCATGGTGACGATGGGTGGCCTGTCCGTCACGACCGCCACCCTGATCGCGCTGCCCTCGATTCCGCTGACGATCCTGGGCTTCGTGTGGTTCATGAAGATCGCCGACGGCCCCCACCGCATGAGGTACTTCGCCGTCGGCGCGGTCGCGCTGCTCGCCAGCGCGCTCACCCTGGCCGTGTTCGGCGTCTCCGTGCCGTCGATCATCGCATCGACCGTGTTCAACGCCGTCGGCGCCTCGTTCGCCTTCGAGGGCATCCAGCGCGTGTGGTCGCAGGAGCAGTTCCCCACCCTGCTGCGCACCACTGCGCAGGGCGGCATCATCTCGATCGCGCGCATCGCCGCCGCCATCCTCGCCGTCTTCACCCCCACCCTGTTGCACACCATCGGCGTGCAGGGCGTGTACGCCGGACTCGCCGTGCTGTCGACGATCGGCCTGGTGTGGGCGTGGGTCGTCTTCCGCAGACGAGACGCGCAAGACGAATTCGACCTCGAAGACGCCACCGACACCGCTGCAGGCAGCGCAGACCTGGAGACCGCACGATGAGCATCCCCACCTCGACCACCCCACGCTCCGCAGCGGACGACGCACGGGCCGCCGCGCCCATCGCACTGCGGACAGACGGTCGGTACGAACCGGTCGGCCTCGATGGCGACCGACCCGTGCTGTCGTGGACGGCGTCTCACTCCGCCGCGTCCGCCGAGGTCCAGGTCGGCCGCCGCGATGGCTTCGCCCCCGCCGACCTCGTCTGGGCCCCGGGCCGACGCGCAGGCGATGCGGCGTTCGGCGCAACGTACGCGGGCCCCGCTCTCCTGTCCCGCACGACCTACGCGTGGCGGGTGCGCACCTGGGACGACGACGACCGGGTGTCGGAGTGGAGCGACGTCGCGACGTTCGAGACCGGCATCCTGCACGAGCACGAGTGGACCGCGTCCTGGATCGGCGCGCCGGCGCCGGCGGGCAAGCGCAAGAAGGATGCTCGGGCGCTCTACTTCCGCGGCCGGGCCGCTCTCTCGGCGCCGGTCGTGCGTGCCCGCGCGTACGTGACGGCGCTCGGCTGGTACCGCCTGTTCGTGAACGGGACCGATGTCACCGGTCACGCCCTGGTCCCGCGGTGGACCCCATTCTCCGAGTACGTCGAGTACCAGGTGTACGACGTCACCGAACAGTTCCGCGAAGGCCTCAACGCCATCGGCATCGCCGTCGCCGACGGTCGGTACCGAGGCACCCTCGGCGTGCTGCATCGGCGTGCGAACTACGGCGACCGGCTCGGCGTCCTCGCCCAGTTCGAGGTTGACCTCGCGGACGGCACGCACGTCACGATCGGCTCGGACGGCTCATGGCGAGTCGGCGACGGACGCATCCGAACCGCCGATCCGAAGACCGGCGAGCGCGTTGACCTGCGCATCTCGGAGACCGATTGGCTGCATGTCGACGGACTCACAATGAATGAGACGCTCGTAACGGCCATCGACGACGTCCCGCCACGGCTCATCGCCGAGCAGACCGACCGGGCACAGATCGTGCAGTCCCTCCCCGGCATCGTGTCGCGCACGCCGTCCGGTGTGCAGCTGATCGACTTCGGCCAGAACTTCGCCGGCGTCGCGCGCGTGCGCTTGTCCGGTCCCGCAGGCCGCACGGTGAAGCTTGAGTACAGCGAGGTGCTCACCCCCGCGGGCGAGCTCGACACGAAATACCTGCTCGATCTCGGGGCCGGGGGCGAATGGTTCCAACGCGACGAGGCCATCCTCGCCGGCGTTCCGGTCGACTACACCCCCTGGTTCACGATCCACGGGTTCCGCTACGTCGCCGTCCACGGCGTCGATCGCGATCTGACGCCCGACGACGTCGAGGGTCTCGTGCTGTCGAGTCGCATGGACACGATCGCCGAGTTCCATGCGTCCGACCCGCGCCTGGAACAGCTCTGGCACAACGCGTTCTGGTCGATGCGCTCGAACTTCGTCGACACTCCCAGCGATTGCCCGACGCGAGAACGCTCGGGCTGGACCGGCGACATCCAGATCTTCAGCCCCACCGCGCTGCAACTCGCCGACTCCGCCCCCTTCCTGCGCCGCTACCTGCGCAACGTCGCCACCGAACAGGCACCGAACGGACGCATCCCGGCGATCATCCCGGCCGAGGAGTCACCCGGCCACTCCACGAACATCCTGCTGGCCCGGCTCGCGAGCACATCGGTCGGCTGGGGTGATGTGGCGGTCATGCTGCCCTGGAACCTGTACTGGTACCGCGGCGACACCGACACCCTCACCCGCCAGTACGACAGCGCGAAGGCCTGGGGCGACCAGATGCGCCGCCGCGCCGCCGGAAAGCGCCGCCCTGCGCGCCGGCTGCGGCGGGGGGCCCGAGGGCTCCGGAACCCCCCGGCGGGCCGGGCTCGCGGACACGTGGGGGGGGGGGGGTGTGGGGGCGGCGCGCCGCCGGGGCCCCTGTAGGGGCCCCGCGGCGACCCCCGCCGCCCCCCCCGCCAGTACGACAGCGCGAAGGCCTGGGTCGACCAGATGCGCCGCCGCGCCGCCGGAAAGCGCCGCCTTGCGCGCCGGCTGCGGCGGGGCACCGGAGATCTCGAGCAGTACATCCTCGACACCGGATACCACTGGGGCGAGTGGCTGCGGCCGGGCACCGCCATGCTTCCCGACATCGCCCGCAACCTCACGCTTCATCCGAACAACGCGATCTCGACGGCGTACTTCGCCAACTCCGCCCGATTGCTCTCGCAGATCGCCGCCGTGCTCGGCGACGAGCAGGATGCCACGACGTACGGCGACCTCGCGGTGAACGTGCGCCGCGCCTGGCGCGCGGCCTTCGTCCGAGACGGCGGTGCCCGCATCGGCGAGGACAAGCAGGACGACTACGTGCGCGCCCTCGCCTTCGGCCTCCTCGAGGACGAGGCCGCTCGCCGTCGGGCGCTCGGACGCCTGGTGGAACTCATCGACGCGGCGGACGGCCACCTGGGCACCGGGTTTCTCAGCACGCCGATGCTGCTGTCAACCCTCGTCGACGAAGGCCGCCCCGATGTCGCCCTGCGCGTGCTGATGCAGACGAGCAGTCCCTCGTGGCTCGGCCAGGTCGAGCGGGGCGCCACCACCACCTGGGAGACGTGGGAGGGGTACGACGAGAAGGGAAACGCGAGCGAGTCGCACAACCACTACGCGTTCGGCGCGGTCGTCCAATTCCTGCAGGAGCGGATCGCGGGTCTCGCACCGCTCGAGGCCGGCTACCGTCGCATCCGCGTCGCACCCGTGATCGGGGGCGGGCTCACCTCGGCATCCGTCCGCATCGAGACACCGTTCGGTCCGGCCGCGTCGGCGTGGACGCTCAGCGGTGAGAGCGTCCGGCTCACGGTCACGGTCCCGGCGGGCACCGAGGCGGATGTCGACCTCGAAGGCGAGACGCACACCTTCGGTCCCGGCGTTCACGAGGTGACCGCACCGCTGCGCGCTCGGTGACCCCGCGTGGCGCCCGGACGGACGGGCGCCACGGGCGGTCGCTCACGATCGTCGTCGCCCGGACGATTACGATTCGGGGTGGAGGACATTCATGCCACGCAACAAGGACATCGCCACGCGACCGCCGCTCAGCAGCGAGGATCGTGCCTCGCTCGTCGCCCCCGACGGATTCGAGGCGAGCGTCGAGTCCCTCGTGGTCTGGGCGAACTCGGCCTCGCTGCGGCAGAAGCTGATGGCGGCGATCGAGTTCCCGCTCCCCGATGACCTGCTCGCCTTCCTGCTGCTGAACCAGCTCGTCTACCGCGGTGCGGGGCGCGCCACCGACATGGCCGAGGCGATCCAGACCAGCACGTCCAACGTCACCAAGGTCGTGCGCCGGCTCGAGGATGCGGGTCTCGTGACGCGAGGCCCCAACCCTGAGGACGACCGGGCCATCGTCATCGCGCTTACCGAACAGGGTCGCCTCGCCGGGCACAAGATCATCACGCAGATGGATGCCCTTTATGGGGCGTCTTTCGCCGACTGGGACGCCGCCGATCGTGCGGACTTCCAGCGCCTGGCGATCAAGTTCGCCCGCAGCCTGGACACCGCCTCCGAGCGAGCCGTCTCCTCGGTCTCGGGCGTCCCCCTCGCCGGCTCCTAGGTCATCCGCGGAGCCGACGATTCGTCGCTGGGGCGGCGACGTCCCTCACTCGCTGTGACTCCGCAGGAACGCGATCGTCTTCCGGAAGGCCGTCTCGCCTTCGGGGGTGGCCAGGTCCACCTCGTAGCCGTGCGGGACCGGACTCGGGTGATCCATCCACAGCAGCGTCACGTGGTCGTGGTGGGCAGCGGTGAGCAGGTGATCGAAGCGGATCGCCTGCTCGGAGAAGGACGCGATGTTGCCATCCGTCAGGAACACCGGCGGGTAGGCGTCCGTGACGTTCGCCAGGATGGAGGCGAGAGCGGCGGTCTCGCTCGTCTCATAGTCGATTCCCCACTCGGCGCGGCCCCCGATGTTCCACAGCCAATCGATCGTGGGCGACCCGGACTCATCAAAGCGCTGCGGCTCGAGCAGCGATGACCCCAGAACGACACCGCGCAGAGAAGCGGCCGGCATCACGGCCGGCACACCGATGCGTGCGGCGTACGCCTGGTCGGTCTGCACGAGCGCGAACTGGCCGGCGATCTGGCCACCCGCGGAGCTGCCCCCGACGAAGAGCCGGGTCGGATCGATGCCGTACTCGGCGGCGTGGTCGATGACGTACCCCACGGCCTGGCCCATCTGCACCAGTTGCGTCGGATAGGGGTACTCCGCTGCGAAGGCGTAGTTGATCGAGACGACGTTGAAGCCGGCCTGCACGAAAGCGGTGTAGTACGCGAACGGGGCCTCACCGGAGGCGTAGATGTCGCCGGTGATCTTGTCGCCGGCGATGTACCCACCGCCATGGACGAAGACATAGGTCGGTCGCGGCTCCGTCGCGTCCCCCGCCGAGTAGACGTCGAGGAAGCTGTTCGGATACTGGTTCGCATACTGGACGTCGCCGAAGTACCGGGTACCGTCCGAGAGAGTCTTCTGCGACGGTGTTTGCAGGGGCTGGGAGCTGTTGACCGCGCCGGTGGCGGAGGCCAACAGCGAAGCGGGTGCCACAACCGCGTAGCTGCCGAGGATCACGACACCGACAGTGAGGGCGAGGACCGGGAGGCCGGCGCCGACCAGGCGTACCCACGCCAGGCGACGCCGCGGCAGGGTGCGCCGGAACATGCGGATGATCGCCGCGACGAGGGCGACGAGGCCGACGGCAGCACTCGCGATGCCGAGAAAGGCGAGCGTCGGGTACCAGTAGTGAACCTGGATGAAGATCGCCGCAATGAGCAGGACTCCGGCACCGGCCCAGCACGCTCGCGCGGCAAGCCCGCGACGACGTGCGGTGACGAGCACGAAGATCGCGAGCCCGGCGGCGATCGGCGTGAGCCAGGGCCACGAGTTGAACAGCAGCAGTGTCAGCAGTCCGGCGATCACGGCGAGCGCGGCGGCGGCGACGCGAGCCCAACCGGGCAAAAGGCCGTCTGTCCTCGGGGTGGGGGGTGTGGTCGTGGCGTTCATCGGAGGAGTCCGTTCGTCGAGGCTTGGAGGGCCGGGTGGGCCCGTTGAATCGTGTGCGCGCCTGCCTCGAGGTGGCAGATCGGGTCGTCGCCGAGGCGTACGTCCGCCGTCACCCCGTCCGGGACGACCGCCGTCACCTCGACGACTCCGTCGCGAAGCGTCCAGGATGCGGATGCTTCACCGAAGGGGGTCATCACGGTGCTGGCGGCCGAGGTGAGTCCTCCCCCGATGACCGGCGCGATCAGGATGCGCGCGTAGCCGGGCGCCGTGGGGCGCAGACCGGCGACGTACTCGTGCAGGAACCGGGCGACCGACCCGAAGGCGTAGTGGTTGTGCGAGCTGTGCGCCTGGCCGTTCCCGTCGTAGCCGTCCCAGGTCTCCCAGATGGTGGTCGCACCCTTCTCGATCTGCCCGAGCCAGGACGGGCTCGTCGTCTGCATCAGGACGCGGTACGCGACGTCGGCGCGGCCGTGCTCGGCGAGCACACCCAGCAGCAACGGCGTGCTGAGGAACCCCGTGCCCAGGTGGCCGTCGGCGAGGTTGATGAGGTCCACCAGCCGGTCGACCGCCGGGCGCGTCTCGGCGGCGTCGAGCAGACCGAAGGCGAGCGCCCGGACGTAGTCATCCTGCTTGTCGGTCCCGATGCGCGCACCGCCGTTGCGGACGAACGCGGCACGCCAGGCGTCGCGGACCTCACGGGCGAGACGCGCGTATCGCCGAGCATCGGAGTCCCGCCCGAGCAGTGCGGCCATCTCGCCGAGCAGTCGAGCCGAGTGCGCGAAATAGGCCGTCGCGATCTGGCTGTGCGGGTGGAATCCGGGCACGTTCAGCGCGCCGAGGAAGTTCGCGCCGCCCGTCTTCACCGCATCCTCACCGGGGCGCAGCCACTCGCCCCAGTCGTAGCCGGATTCGATGACGTATCGCTGCGCATGTCCGAGACGGCGGAAGCGACGTCCGTTGCGGCGAGCGGCGCGTCCGCGCAGGAACTCCACCCAGGCCCGGGCCGCGTCGTAGGACTGCGCGATCACGTCGACGTCGCCGGTGTACCAGTGCAGATCGGTGGGCAGGATCGTCGCGACATCACCCCAGCCGGTGGATTCGGCGAGCGAGGGGCCGACGTCGATCCCGGCCAGCAGCGAGGGCTCACGCGGAATCGCGTTCGGGATGCGGCCGTCGGGGTACTGCTCCGCACGCAGGTTGCGCAGGTACCGACGCAGGTAGCTGTCGGCGTCCACCAGGATCGCCGCGGTCGCACCGAAGACCTGGATGTCGCCCGTCCACCCGGTTCGTTCGCGCGTGGGGCAGTCCATCGCCGTGTCCTGGAAGTTGGAGCGCAGCGACCACACGGCGTTCTCGTGCAGGCGGTTCAGGCGATCGTCCGAACTGGTGAACGTGGCGCGCTGCGCGAGGTCGGTGGACAGCACGAGGCCTTCCACGTCCTCGTCGCGCAACTCCTGTGCTGGTCCGCGGACGACCAGATAGCGGAAGCCGCGAACGGTCTGATGCGGCGTGTAGTCGACCGGCTCCCCCGCCAGCACGATCTCGTCGCGCTGGAACCAACCGTCGAGGGTCTTGCTGGCGCCCAGCTCCTGGTAATTCGTGTCCAGTTCCCCGGCGGGGGTGAGGACCTCGCTGTAGCCCACGATCACGCGCTCGCCGGCGGGCCCGGAGAGGCGGAGCCGCGCGACGCCGGCGAAGTTCTGTCCGAAGTCGACGAGCTGGTCTCCGGCAGGAGTGCGTGAGACCCGGCCCGGCAGTGTGCCGACCGCCGTGACGCGGGCGGTCTCTTCGGGGATCAGTTCGTGCTGCGGGTCGGGGTGCCGGACAGCTCGGGTGCCCCCGCCGAACGCGGGCAGCTCCGGCAGACGCAGATCGACCCGCTCCCCGAACTTGGGGTCGGCGGACAGCACCCGCGCCTCGCCGCGGCTGACCGTCCACGTTGCGTCGGTGACCAGGCTCGTGTGGGTGCCGTCGGGGTGCTCGATGTTCAGGTCGGCGTACGCGGCCAGGCGCGTTCCGTACATCCGCGGGATCGAGTAGCCGCCGTTGGACCCGCGATACCGCCCCTCCGACACCACGAGGTCGACGGTGTTCTCGCCGGGCACCAGCGCGGCGGTGATGTCGTACTCCTGGAACTCGACGTAGTGCGCGAACGGCGTCCAGCGGGGCACCTGGTCCAGTCCGGTGATGTCGACACCGTTCACGAACAGGCGGTACCAACCCAGCGCCGACGTGCGGACGATCGCCGCGACGGAGGCCTGGTCGAGGGTCAGTCGCCCGCGGAAGTACAGGGTGTGCGGCGTCGTGTCATCGGCCGACCAAGCGTCGGTGATCCACTGGGCCCCCGGAGCGGTGACGGTCATCGACGCCTCCCGGTGAAGTGGTCCATTGAGGAATACACGTGGAAGACCTTGTCGGCGACGACGTCCCATCCGCGAGTGGGCAGGACACCGCGCAGCGCCATCGCGAACTTGACCGTCCAGGGTCGGAGGACGAACGGTGCCCCCCGGCGCATCCCGTTCCAGGCCGCCGCCGTCGCCTGGCGCGGAGTCATGATCGGCGTCATCAGCGGGCCGCGCGCACCCTCGAACATGCCGGTGGAGACATAGCTCGGGCAGAAGGTCGTCACGGCGATATGCCGATGCCCGTTGCGGCGCAGTTCGAGGCGCAGAGAGTCGCTCCACCCGATCATCGCCCACTTCGACGCGGCGTACACGCTCATGTTCGGGTTGGCGAGCGTTCCCGCCGCGGAGGCGATGTTGAGGATGCGCTTCTCGCGTGCCCGATCGGCGATCATCTCGGGCAGGAACTCGCGGGTGAGCCACATCGCGGCGAGCGTGTTGATGCGCATGGTCGCCTCGATGTCGCGCTCCGGGTCGTGCTCCCAGAACGGCGCACCGCGCACGATGCCGGCGTTGTTGATCAGGACATCGGGGACGCCGAGATCGGCGCGCACCAGATCCGCGGCCCGGCGGATGTCTTCCAACTGCGAGACATCGACCCGGTAAGCACGGACGTCCACACCGGATGCCGCGAGCTCAGCGGCCAGGGCTGTGGCGGCGACCTCATCGATGTCCCACAGAGCGACCGATGTCGCGCCCGCGGCGACGGCACGACGCGCGTACAGCTCGCCCATCCCGCGGGCGGCACCCGAGATCAGGACGGACGCGCCGCGAACGACATCGGCAGAGAGAGGCTGGGGCATGGACGGTACTCCTTCGGATCGACACCAGCATAGCTATATCGTCTCTGCGACGATATAGCTATGCTGCGCGACCGACGTTCCCGCGCGAGAACGCCAGGATGAGTCGGGTCACCGACCGGAGGATTCAGCCGCGACGACCACCCACCCAAGCGGCCGTCCGACTGATTCCTTCCGCTCATCGAATCCGTCGCGGAGACTGATGGCATGAACCTCCCCCTCGACGGCATCCTCGTTGCCGATTTCAGCCGGGTCCTCGCGGGGCCGTACGCGACCGCGACCCTGGCGGATCTGGGTGCACGGGTGGTCAAGGTGGAGCGTCCCGGAACGGGAGATGACACCCGCGCCTGGGGCCCGCCGTGGACCGAGAACAGCGCGGCGTATTTCGAGAGCGCGAACCGGGGCAAGGAGTCCGTCGTCCTGGACCTCTCGGATCCGGACGACCTCGCATTGGCGCGGGAGTTGGCGCGACGGGCGGACGTCGTCGTGGAGAATTTCCGCCCGGGAGCTCTGGACCGATACGGTCTCGGCTATGACGACGTCCGTCGGGAGAACCCGCGGTCCGTGTACTGCTCGATCAGCGGTTTCGGCAACGCGGGCGGCGCTCACCTGCCGGGGTACGACTTCCTCGTCCAGGCGGTCGGGGGGCTCATGTCCATCACCGGCGCACCCGACGCCGACGGCGGCGCTCCGATGAAGGTCGGCGTCGCGCTCGTGGACGTTCTGACCTCGAAGGACGCGACCGTGGGCATCTTGGCGGCGCTGCATGCGCGGGAGACGACCGGCCGGGGCCAGCGGGTGGAGGTGAACCTGCTGTCGAGCCTGCTGAGTTCCCTGGTCAATCAGGCGTCGTCTTATCTGGCGACGGGGACGGCGCCGGGCCGACTGGGCAACGCCCACCCCTCGATCGCCCCCTACGAGTCACTACCGTGTGCGGACGGTCCGATCGCGCTGGCCTGCGGCAACGACGGACAGTTCCGCAAGCTCAGCACCGTCATCGGCGACGAGTCCCTCGCTGACGATGAGCGCTTCATCACGAATGCGGCGCGCGTGCAGAACCGCCCCGCTCTCGTCGCCGCACTGAGTGCGCTGCTGGCCACCGACACCACCGACGCGTGGGTGGAGAGGCTGCTCGCGGTCGGGGTTCCGGCCGGCAAGGTCGGCACGATCGCCGACGGATTCGCCCTCGCGACAGAGCTGGGGCTGGAGCCACTGGTCGACGTCGGGCCGGGCGTTCCGGCCCAGGTGCGGCATCCCGTCACGTTCTCCGACACCCCCATCACCGACTACACCGCTCCCCCTCGCCTGGGCGAGCACTCCCAGGCCGTGCGTGCCTGGCTGCGACAGGAGGAAACCTCATGAGCCACGTCGACCCGACCAAACTGCCCGTTCTCGACCCCACGGACCCCGCGGGCCTGGACGACCTGCTCAGCGCGGACGAGAAGGCGATTCGCGGGGCCGTGCGCCAGACGTTGGACGCGATCGCCGAACCGTACATCGCGGAGTGGTTCGAGCAGGGCTGCATCCCCAACATCAAGGAACTGACGCGGGAACTGGGATCCCTGGGCGTGCTGGGCATGCACCTGGACGGCTACGGATGTGCCGGCATGACCGCGACCGAGTACGGGTTGGCCTGCCTGGAGATCGAGGCCACCGACTCCGGGCTGCGCTCGCTGGTCTCGGTCCAGGGGTCGCTGGCGATGTTCGCGATCTGGCGGTGGGGCTCCGAGGAGCAGAAGCAGGAATGGCTGCCGCGGATGGCCGCCGGGGAGGCGATCGGCTGCTTCGGGCTGACCGAACCCGACGTCGGCTCGGACCCGGCGAACCTGCAGACCCGCGCCCGCCGCGACGGGTCCGACTGGATCCTCGACGGCCGAAAGATGTGGATCTCGAACGCCCCCTACGCCGACGTCGCCGTCGTCTGGGCGCACACGGAGGACGGCATCCGCGGGTTCGTCGTCCCCACCGACACCCCCGGGTTCTCCGCGCCGGAGATCAAGCACAAGCTCTCCCTCCGCGCCTCGGCCACCGGCGAGCTGATCCTCGATGGCGTGCGGCTGCCCGAGTCCGCGATGCTCCCCGAAGCCCGCGGACTGAAGGGTCCGCTGTCGTGCCTGAACGAAGCGCGATTCGGGATCGTGTGGGGATCGTTGGGAGCGGCCCGCTCCAGCCTGGAAGCGGCCCGCCGGTACTCGATCGACCGGGTCCAGTTCGGGAGGCCGATCGGCGGCTTCCAGCTGACCCAGCAGAAGCTCGCCGACATGTCGTTGGAGTACATCAAGGGATACCTCCTGGCCCTGCACCTGGGCCGCCGCAAGGATCAGAACACGCTGCGCCCCGAGCAGGTGTCCATCGGCAAGCTCAACAACGTGCGCGAAGCCATCGAGATCTGCCGCACCGCTCGGGGGATCCTCGGGGGAAACGGCATCAGCCTCGAATACCCGGTCATCCGCCACATGGTCAACCTCGAGTCCGTCCTCACCTACGAGGGCACCGTCGAGATGCACACGCTCGTCCTCGGCCAGGTCCTCACCGGCCAGTCCGCCTTCCGTTGAACCCCGTGCACCGGAGGATGCGGTCGGCCGCCGTCTCAGCGCCCCTTCCACTGGGGTGACCGCTTCTCAGCGAAGGCCTTCGCCCCCTCCCGTGCGTCGTCAGAGGTGAAGATGGGCATGATGACCGAGTCGTGGGCGGCCCAGATGTCGTCGGCCCAGTCAGACCCGAATTCGTCCGCTGTTCGCACGAACCGTTTCGACGCCTGCACGGCCAGGGGGGCGTTCGCGGCGATGCTCTCAGCGAGAGCGAGCGCGGCCGAAAGCACCTCGCCATCATCGACCACCCGGTTGATCAGGCCGAGGTCGAGTGCCCTGTCCGCCGAGAGGGGCTCGCCCGTGAGCAGCGCCTCGAGTGCCAGCTTGCGAGGCACCTGCCGCGGGAGACGAATGACTCCGCCCGCTGCCGCGACCAGGCCGCGCGTCACCTCGGGGAAGCCGAGCTTGACCGAGCGCCCCGCGACCGCCAGGTCGCTGGCGAGGACGAGCTCCGAACCGCCGCCGAGGGCGAACCCGTTCACGGCCGCGATCACCGGCTTGTCGACCACGTGCCGGACGAATCCCGCAAACCCCCACTCGGGGTGTTCCGGATCCTCGGCCGACTCGCCGCGCGCGAAGGCCTTCAGGTCCATTCCCGCACAGAAGGCCCGGGTACCGCTGCCGGTGAGCACGATGGCCCGAACCTCCGGGTCGGACGCGGCCAGTTCGAGCGCCGCGCCGAGCGCACTCGACAGCGCCTCGTTCACGGAGTTCATCGCCTCCGGGCGATTCAGAGTGAGAAGCGCGACGTTGCCACGCAACTCGTAGAGGACTTCGTGGCTCATTTCACACCCGCTCGATGATCGTCGCGTTGGCCATGCCGGCACCCTCGCACATGGTCTGCAGGCCGTAGCGGCCACCCGTGGCTTCGAGGTGGTTTACGAGGGTAGCGAGCAGCCGGGTGCCGGAGGATCCGAGCGCGTGCCCGAGGGCGATCGCCCCACCCCGCGGGTTGAGCTTCTCCAGCGGCGCTCCGGTCTCTCTCGCCCACGCCAGGGGAACGGGTGCGAACGCCTCGTTCACCTCGAACGCGTCGATGTCGTCGATCGTCAGATTCGCGCGCTCGAGCACCTTGTTCGTGGCCGGGATCGGGCCGGTGAGCATGAGAATCGGGTCGTCGCCGACGACCGAGAAGGAGACGAAGCGCGCCCGTGGCCGGAGCCCAAGCTCACGCGCACGCTCCGCGGACATGATGAGCGCCGCGGAGGCACCATCGGTCAGGGGCGAGGAGTTGCCGGGCGTGATCGTCCAGCGGATCTGCGGGAAGCGCTCGGCGTAGTGATCGGTCCGGAACGAGGGCGACAGTCCGCCGAGTCCATCGACCGTCGTGGCTGCGCGGACGGTCTCGTCTACGAGGTGAGTGCGGGAGTCCCCGGCTGCATCGTTGACCTCCACGGGCACGATCTCATCGTCGAAGAGACCGTTCGAAGCGGCTTCGGCCGAGAGGGCGTGCGAGCGGGCGGCGTACTCGTCGAGCTCGGCCCGGCTGAACCCCCACTGGGCGGCGATCAGCTCTGCCGCGATCCCCTGATTCACGAGGCCCTCGGGGTATCGCGCGTGGACCTTCGTTCCCACGAAGTCCTTGCCGAGGGTGCTGATCCCCATCGGGACGCGGCTCATCGATTCCACACCGCACGCGATAACGATGTCCTGGAAGCCGGACATGATGGCCTGCGCCGCGAACGTGGCGGCCTGCTGGCTCGATCCGCACTGCCGGTCGATCGTGGTGGCGGGGACGTGCTCCGGGAATCCCGCAGCCAGGACGGCGCTGCGAGTGAGGTTGGTCGACTGCTCCGCGGCCTGCTGCACGCACCCCCCGATGACGTCGTCTATCGCGGAGGGATCGATTCCGGTCCGGGCGACGAGAGCCTGGAGGACCGTGGCCAAGAGATCGACGGGATGCGTGCCGGACAGGGCTCCTCCCGGCTTTCCGCGCCCCGAGGCGGTTCTGACGACGTCGACGATGACGACTTCACGCATGGCTGCTCCTTCGTGCGGTGAGGACACCAACTTAGCGAGCGTTAGATAAATTGTCTAGTCTGGGAACGACTCCGAAAGGACTGCTCATGGAACGACAACTCGACGACCCACGGGTGCTCAGCGAGGTCCACGGCCGAGTCGGCCACATCCGGCTCAATCGGCCGGAGGCGCTGAACGCCTTGGAATTCGGCATGATCACGGCCATCACGGACACCCTGGATCGATGGCGCGAGGACGACGAGGTCTGCGCGATTCTGCTCTCGGGCGCCGGCGATCGGGCACTGTGCGCCGGCGGCGACATTCGCGCCTCACAGGACCCCGATTCCCCGTTCACGTCGGAGCAGTTTCTTCGCACCGAGTACGCGCTGAACCTGGCGATCGCGACCTACCCCAAGCCCTACGTCGCCATCATGCATGGGCTCGTGCTGGGTGGCGGCATGGGGCTCAGCGCGCATGGCAGTCACCGCATCGTCACGCATGGCTCCCGACTGGGCATGCCCGAGGTGGGCATCGGCTTCATCCCGGACGTCGGCCTCACCCACGTGCTCTCTCGGCTGGCCGGAGAGACCGGCACGCATCTCGCGCTCACGGGCAGCCTCGTCGGACCCGGAGACGCCATCCTGCTCGGGCTCGCCGACGACTTCGTTCCCCGCGAGTGTCTTCCCTCGTTGATCGCTGACCTCGAGACAGGCGGCCCGGAGGCGAGCATCGCCCGGTACACAGCACCCGCGCCGACGGCCGCCCTGGCCGGCGCGCAGGCGTGGATCGATGAATGCTATGTCGGGGACGACGTCGAGGCGATCATCCGGCGACTGTCGGCGCACCCCGCTCCCGCGGCGCGGGAGGCGGCGGCGACCATCCTGACTCACTCCCCCACGGCGCTCACCCTGGCGCTGCGCGCCCTCAGGGAGGCGAGGGACGACAGCAGTCTGGAGCAGTCCCTCGATCGCGAGTTTCGCGTCGCGGTGCGAGCGTTCGCCAGTGCGGAACTCGCCGAAGGCGTCCGAGCGCAGCTCTTGGACCGTGACAGAAGCCCGCGGTGGAACCCCTCGTCGCTACGACTGGTCGGTCCGGACATCGTCGCGCCGTACTTCGCGCCGGTGCAGCCGCCACTGCAGCTGCAGCGGCGCCGCACGGTGTGACGTCGACACCGAGGCTACGCCGCGTCGCCGAGGAAGGCGGCGATTCTCCGGCCAGCGTCTTCGCCGCCCGCAAAGCGGGCGATGGACTCAGCCTCGGCGTCCAGACGGCGCGCCAGTGAGTCCTGCTCCTCGGCGGACAGAAGCAGGGCCTTCACTCCCGCGACCGCAGGTCCGCTACCCGCGCGGAGCACCCCCAACAGCGCGTCGAGCTCGGCCTCGAGCTGGTCTGAGCCGACCCGCCGGGTGACGATGCCGTCCCGCTCGGCCCGGTCGCCGTCGAGCACGGGATTCGTCAGTGCGATCTCGTACGCCCGGCGCCGCCCCACAATACGGGGCAGGAACCAGGACGCACCACAGTCCGGCGTCAGGCCGACCGCGCCGTAAGCGAGGACGAAACGGCTGCGGTCGCCCGCGAGGACGACATCGGCGCCGAGGACGAAAGCGAGCCCGGCTCCGGCCGCCGCGCCGTCCACGACCGCCACCACCGGGACCGGGGCGGACGCGAGCGCGCGGACCGCCCGGTGTGCGTGACCGGCGAGGGCCTGAAGGTGCGCACCGCGATCCGGGGCGGACACCATCTCGCGCAGATCGCCGCCTACGCAGAAGGCGCGACCGGCGCCCCGCAGGACGACGGCGACCGTTGCGTCCCACGAGACCGCTTCCAGCGCTTCCGCCAGGAGACGAGCGGTGTGCAGATCCAGCGCGTTGCCGCTGTCTGGCCGGTTGAAAGTGACACTGACGACTCCGTCAGCCTGTGAGACGAGCACGGTCTCTGCCATGGTGGCCTGCCTTTCTCCGTCGTGGAGTTCGGTGAGTGGTTCTCCGGGGTGCCACCGAGCGTGGCTCCCCGGAGTGTGGTGTCAGCCCCGGCGTCGACGGCTCAACGAGCGCTGACCGCGAGAGCGGAGGCGTCGACCCCCGAGGTGGGCGTGGAGGCGCGGGACATGAGAGCGTTCATGCGCGCGAACACCGCCTCCGCCTCCGCAACGATGCGCGAGACCAGCACATCGCAGGTCGGGATGTCGCGGATCAGGCCCTGCGAGGTACCGACGGTCCAGATTCCGGCCTCGAGGTCACCCTGCTCGTAAACGAGGCGGCCCCGTGCACCGGCGACGAGCTCGCGGACGTCGGGGAACTGACCGCCGTTGCGGAGGATCTCGACGACCTCGCGACTCACTGAGTTGGAAGCGACCCGGGATGTGTTGCGCAGCGGACGGAAGATCAACTCCGTATCCAGCTCGGTGGCGGCCAGGATGTGGTCCTTGACCGACTGATGGATGGGGGCCTCGACTGTGGACATGAACCGCGTGCCCATGTTGATTCCGTCAGCGCCCAGTGTCAGCGCCGCCGCCAGGCCGCGGCCGTCTGCGAACCCACCCGACGCGATCATCGGAATGTCGATGCGGTCGGCGGCCGCTGGGATGAGGACGAGCCCGGCGATGTCGTCCTCACCCGGGTGGCCGGCGCACTCGAAGCCGTCGATGGAGATGGCGTCGACGCCGAGGTCCTGCGCCTTCACCGCATGCCGGACACTCGTGCACTTATGAATGACCTTGACGCCGGCGTCGTGGAAGAACGGCAGATGCGGTGCCGGGTTGGAGCCGGCCGTTTCGACGATCTTGACCCCGCTGTCAATGATGACCTGACGGTACTCGTCGTACGGTGGCGGTGAGATCGAGGGAAGGATCGTGAGGTTGACCCCGAAGGGTTTGTCGGTCAGGTCCTGCGCCCGGGCGATCTCCTCGCGGAGGAGTTGCGGCGATCCCGGGGTGAGGCCGGTGATGATGCCGAGTGCGCCGGCGTTCGAGACGGCCGCGGCGAGCTCCGCCCGCCCGACCCACATCATCCCGCCCTGGACGATGGGGGCCTCAATGCCGAAGGCCTCGGTGAACTTCGTGGTGATCATGGTCGTTACCTCTCTACAGGTCAGCGCGCAGCCATCCGGATGGCACCGTCGAGCCGGATCGTCTCGCCGTTGAGCATCGGGTTGGCGATGATCTGCGTGACGAGGAGCCCGAACTCCGAGGGCGCACCGAGGCGCGAAGGGTGCGGGACCTGCTTGCCGAGCGAGTCGCGCGCCGCCTCGGGCAGCGTCGCCAGCAGGGGGGTTTCGAAGATACCGGGAGCGATCGTGACGATGCGGATCTGCGTAGCCGCGAGTTCGCGCGCGATCGGCAGCGTCATGCCGACGATCGCCGCCTTGGACGCAGAGTAGGCGGCTTGGCCGATCTGACCGTCGAACGCCGCGACCGACGCGGTGTTGATGATGACTCCGCGCTCGTCGGCGTCGGCACGGTCCAGCTGCTGCATGCGAGCCGCGGCCAGCCGGACGACATTGAAGGTTCCGACCAGGTTCACGTCGATGACCCGCTGGAAGACGTCGAGCGGGTGGACGCCGGAACGACCGACCACCTTCGTCGCCGGGCCCAGTCCGGCGCAGTTCACCACCACCCGCAGTTCGCCGAGTTCTGCAGCCACATCGAGAGCTGCTTCGACCTGCTCTTCGGAGCGCACGTCCGCGGCCGCGAATCGCACGCGACCGGGATTGTCCGCCTCGAACTGCGGGCCGCTCGACTGCGGCAGGTCAACGACGACGACCTTCGCACCTCCGGCGAGCAACGCTTCCGCGGTGGCCCGGCCCAGACCCGAGGCTCCTCCGGTGACGACCGCTACTGCACCTGTGACATCCATGGAGAGTCCTTTCTCTCGACGCGGTTTGATCATACTTAGCGAGCGCTAGATAACCACACATCGATCGCACTGTCCAGCCCGAGAAGAAACGACGGGTGGTCGGCGTCAGGCGGCGGGAACGACGGGTGGGTCGATGTCAGGCGGCAGGAACGACGGGTGGGTCGATGTCAGGCGGCCGGGACCGGGTAGCCCACCATCCGGAGGACGAGTCGCGCGTAGCGGTGAGCGACGTCGGCAGGACTGCTGCCGCCGCCGTGCTGATACCAGCGCGGCACCGCCTGCGTGAGCCCCAGGATGGCGCGGCGGGTTTCGGAGATGTCGTCGATCACGAAAACGCCCGCCTCGGCACCGTCGGCCAGGATCTGCTGCACGCAGCCCTCCAGCCGATCGCGTTGCGCGACGTAGAGCGCGTGGTTCTCGGGTCCGAGATAGCGCGACTCGGCCGCGTCGATCGCGGCCGTGCGGGCGCTTGTCACCGACAGGACGATGAACTCCACAACGCGGGCGAGCCGTTCGGCCGGGTCCTCACCCTCGGACGCCTCTCGCTCGACGCCGCGGACGACGGGCTCGAGCGAGGACATCAGGACCGCGCGTAGCAGGCCCTCTTTGTTGTCGTAGTGATAGTAGAGGGAGGGAACGGTCAGACCCGCCCGGCGCGCGATCTCCCGCACGGATGCACCGTGGAAGCCATGTTCGTTGAAGACTTCCAGTGCTGCGGAGAGGATGGGCCCCAGGACGGGCGTCTCGACCTCGCGCTGACCAGCCACGTCGTCTCCTTCGGTCGTCCGAGCTTGTTCCAGCCTATCGCGCGCCGGGTCGCTCACTCCGGATGAGGACGAGGACGAGGACGAGGCGTGTGGGACGCCTCGTCCTCGCAGAGTGGTCAGCTGACCGGGACGGGCTCACGTTCCAGCAGCGTCACGGTCCCGGCGCCGCCATCCACCTCGACCAGGTCTCCGGTCCGGATCCGCTTGGTGGCCTGATTCACCGAGACCACGCAGGGGATGCCAAGTTCCCGACTCACGATCGCCGCGTGGGAGAACGGCGCACCCACGTCCACCACGACCGCTGCGGCGCCGACGAACAGCGGCGTCCAGGACGGGTCAGTGATCGGCGCGATGAGCACCTCATCAGGTTCGAGTTCGTCGACGTCGTCGGGGTTGAGCACGACTCGCGCCCGCCCGCGCGCCGAACCGGAACTCCCCGGGACCCCCGCGATGGTGGCGCCGACCGTGATCCCATCGGCGACCTGCGACGAGCGCTTGTCCCACTCCGCAATCGGCGGCAGGTCTCCGGCCACCACGAACGGAGGAACGATCTCGAAGAGGCCGAGGTACACGCGCTTCCGGTCGGCGACCACCGGTCCGAACGGTGCCGGGTCGGCAAGGAAGTCGTCGAGCTCGTTCTCGAAGAGCATGAAGATGTCGTGCGCGTCGGCAATGTCGCCTCGAGCGACGGCGCGGCGCCCGAGTTCGAGGCCCGCGAGGCGGATTTCATGAATGACCTTCGCCGCCGTCGTGCGCCCCCGCTCTCGCCCGCGCAGCCACAACGCTGCGGCGTTGAGGATCATCTCGAACTGGCCGGTGGCTTCCGCATCACCCGCGAGCGCCTCACGGACGGCCGCCACGGTTGCCTCACGTTCGGCAGCACGCCGGGATCCGGCCGCCGCAGGGTCGGCCTCGGCACCGGATCGACGCATCCGCTCGATCGCGGCGAGGGCGATTTCAGGTTTCACACCCCATGTGTCCGCGTGGATCTCCCACTCGGACGGTCCGCGGAAGTCCCACTTCTCCAGGAACGCGTCCAGCTGCATGGCGAAGTCGATGACGGACGCCTCGGCGCTACCGTGGAGCCGCTCGTACAGCCCTTCCGTGCCCTCGTCGAAGTGCGCTGCGACAGCCGGGTGCTGAGCGGCGCGGCTCAGGCGGTACATGTCCAGCGAGGGGCCGGTCGAGTCCACATCGCCGATGCCGCTCACGAGCGTCAGAGCGATCTCGGGTTTGCCGATCGCCGCGGTGAACTGCGCCACCGCGCCGAGTCCGACGCCGGATTTCAAACTGGCCTCGATGTGGTGCTGAAACAGCCGCACGAGGAGGTCCTCGAACGACACGATGCGCGCGCGCAGCTCTCCATCCGACAGCCCGGACAGGTCGGGGCGGTTCGCGCGGATCTCGTCCACCTCGGCCTTGTCGGCGTCGTAGGCGGCGAGGTCGGTCGCCCCCAGCACATCCCGCTGCAGCCACGCGCCGGCCTTTTCGGTGAAGGCAGGGTCGTCGTCGAAGTCCCGTCGCTCACTCTCGTAGCTCGGGATGCCGGGCATGTCGCCGAAGTACTGCAGGTCGACGGCTTCGGCGCCCATCCCCGGCACACGCACGCCGAAGAGCCGCATGAGCGACATGTTGATGTACAGGTAGCTCCCGAACGCCGGGAGGACGTTCTTGTCCACCGCAGTGTCGTAGAGGTCCTGGTCCCACACGCCGCAGGCGACGAACGCCGCCCGCCAGCCCGGCTCCAGGCAGCGCTGGAAGCCGGCTGTCGCGTTGAGGGGGCTGATGGGGTCAGGAAAGATCTCTCCCACGTTCGCGCGAGAGTACAGCGGGAATACCGCGGATGGCTCGTCGATGATCGGCCACTGAGACACGTATGTCCTCCTTCGTTGCGAGTCGAAGGCGGCGTCGAGCGGGCGATATGCCCGAGCGAAAGCGACGCTGCATTCGCAATTGCCATGATACTGAACCGCCGAGTTGCCGATGTCAAGCCCGATCTTCCGCTCCTGTCCGCGTGCAGGTAATCAGATGATCGCTGCCACCTAGACAAAACTGTGAATAATGAGTCACACTTGGCGAGTGGTTGCAACGGAGCACAAACCCAGCAGAGGTGAGACATGCGCATTCTTCTGACCAACGACGACGGCGTCGGCGAACGCGGGATGGTCGCGCTGGCCCAGGTCCTGATCGACGCGGGGCATGACCTCGTGGTGGTCGGGCCCACCAGCGAGCGCAGCGGCAGCGGTACGGCCGTCGGGCCGATCGAGCACGGGGCGATCATCCCCATGGAGAAGCGCGCCCTCGACACCTCGCCCCCGCTGGAGGGCTACGCGCTCGACGCTCCGCCCGCCATGGCGGTGATCGCCGCGCTCTCGGGGCTGTTCGGGCCGCGCCCGGATCTGGTGATCAGCGGGATCAACGCCGGCCACAACGTCGGCCGGTCCATCCTCTTCTCGGGCACGGTCGGAGCTGCGGTGAGCGCCGCGATGCTCGGCATCCCGAGCATCGCGATCAGCTCCGGCTTCGCGCCGGACCACAGGTTCGACACCGCGGCGCACGTGGCCGCGGCGGTCGTGGAGTGGTTCGACGCGAACGGGATGCCGCGGATCTGCGTCAATGTCAACGTGCCGGACGTCGACCTCGACGACATCGAAGGATGCCGCGTCACCCATCTCGCGCCGCACGGCATGTTCGCCATTGACCTCAGCCTCGAGACGGACGCGCTGACGCTGCGCCGGAAGCCCGCCAGGCGGCGGCTGGGCGGTGGAACCGATATCGACGCGATCACGGGCAACAGCATCGCCATCAGCGCGCTCCGGCCGCTGGACAGCATCGATGATGAGGCCTGCTCGGGGCTCGCCGAGCATCTGTCCGGCGCATACCTCGGCGCTTCGTCGACCAGAACGCACTAGAACCACAGAAAGGGCCACACCATGACACTGCGCACCGCAGACGAGTACCGAGAGGGCCTCCGAGACGGACGCCGGGTGATCTACCGCGGCCAGCCCGTGGCGGATGTGACGGAGTTCGACGAGTTCGATGCCGCCATCGCCCACTCGGCACACGGCTACTCGATCGCCGACACCGACCCGGGACTCGCCGTCGCGTTCGACGACGAGGGCACCCCGTACTCGGCCTTCTACCGCACGCCGCGATCCCCGCAGGATCTCATCGAGCGCGGAAAGCTCATCGAGACGGTCTGCCGCTACGGCGTCGGCACCATCGTCCTCAAGGAGGTCGGCAGCGACGCACTCTTCGGCCTGCTGCGCGCCACCGTGGGCGAAGGTCGCGAGAACGCACAGCGGTACTGGCAGCACGTCATCGACAACGATGTCGCCCTCGCGGTGGCGCAGTCCGATGTGAAGGGCGACCGCGCGAAGGGACCCTCCGCCCAGGCTGACCCCGACCTGTACCTCCACGTCGTCGCGGAGGACGAGGACTCGATCACCGTCTGCGGCGCGAAGGTGCACACGTCGTTCTCGGCCAACGCCGACGAGCTGATCGTGATCCCCACCCGTGCGCTGGGTCCCGGCGACGAGGCCTATGCCGTCGCCTTCGCGATCCCCGTCGACACACCGGGCGTCAGCCTGTACGTGTCGCCCTACCTCGACGCTCCGCGGAACAGCTTCGAACACCCGATCTCATCACAGCACAAGATGCTCGAGAGCCTGACGGTCTTCGACAACGTGCGGGTGCCGAAGTCGCGCGTGTTCCTCAACGGCGAGGTCGAGCGTGCCGGGCAGATCGCTCTGGCCTTCGTCGATTACCACCGGTTCACGGCGATCAACTACAAGCTCCCGCTGCTGGACGCGCTGGTCGGTGCCGCGTCGCTGGTCGCGGAGGCGAACGGGATCTCACGCGCCGCGCATGTTCGCGCGAAGATGACCGACCTGATCAGCTATACCGAGACCGTTCGCGGCTTCGCTCAGCTCGCCGCGGTCCGCGCGTTCGAGGGCGAGGGCGGAGTCTGGCTCCCGGACCCGCTGTCGACCAACCTCGCCAAGTATCACTTCGCGCACGGCTTCCCGGAAGCCGTGCGCACGGTGATCGACCTGGCCGGAGGACTCGTCGCGACCGGACCCGGAGGCGACGACTGGGCTGACCCGGAGGTGCGCGCGGTGCTCGAGAAGTACTTCGCGGCCGCCGTACCCGCGGAGGAGCGCCTGCGGATCATCCACCTCATCGGAGACCTCTTCACGGGCTCGTGGGGCGGGTATCAGACCGTTCTGGCCACCCATGCCGAAGGCTCGCTCGAAGCCGAGAAGCTGCAGATCTCACGATCGTTCGACGCCGAGCCTGCGCGCGCGTACGTGCGTGACCTCCTGGCCCGGGCCACGGAGCCGGCACCCCTGTCCGCGTGATGCCTCGATTCCCCTCCCCGCGCGCACTCGGCTGAGGACGCCGCAGACCGCTCCCCGGAAGCCCGCCCCACTGGCGGCTTCCGGGGAGCGATTCTCTTTCCCGAGCCGGATAAATCGGGTGGCACGAGCATGGACCCATCCCAGCGCCCCAGACCGCCCGCCCCGCCGACGCGAAAGGTCTGGCCCCGCACGCGGCGGGGCCAGACCAGATCACTCGGACGGGGCTCCGGCTCAGCCCTCGTCGTGCTCGTTCCGCTCGCGGCCGGCGAGCAGGATGAGATCCTCGTGCAGCTCCATCCAGATGTCGTGGTAGCTCTCGCTCATGGGGCGCAGGAACGCACCTGATTCACCACTCTGCACGCGCCGGAGCGCGGCATCGAGCCTGTCGGCGTACCGCGCCAGGCGCGGCTCGACCGTCGAGGACGAGCGCAACAGCGCCGTGGCGCGGGCGTTGACGGTGGCCGCCTCCTCAACCACCGAGCCGTCATAGCCCTGGTCGTCGTGCGCGTTGGGCGAGCCGTCGGGCCGGGTCTGCCAGGAGGCGAACACCCGTTTCATCTCTCCATTGATCGGCAGGAATGCGGCCAGTGCGTCTTCCACGCCCCGGCGACGCTCGGCATCGTCGAGCCGTTCCGCGAGCAGCGTCGCATGGAGCTCCCTGCCCTCGGGGGTCAGCGAGGTGAAGGCGATCCTGCCCTCGCGGTGCCGGGCGAGGCCGGCGCCCGTCAGCACAGCTCGGCGGTCGGCGGCCTGAGCGTCCGATATCCCGAGCATGTGGGCATACGCCTCATCGCTCGCGCGGCCTTTCACGCGGAGAGCGTGCAGATCATCGAACCGGATCGATGCGGGGTACGTCGTCGCCATGGTGTTCCTCTCGAGTCGGGGGTGTCCGTCAGTCACTGTGACAGCAGAGTGTCATGGAGTGCCCTCTTGTTGAGTTTGCCCGTGGGCAAACGCGGCAGTGAGTCCACGATCAGGACGCGCTTGGGGGCCTTGAACGTCGCCAGCCGCTCGCGCGCGTGCGCGATGAGCTCCGCCTGCACGTCACCGTCGGCTGGCTGGTTGAGTTCGACCACCGCCAGCACCCTCTCACCGAATTCGCGATCGGGTTCGCCGAGCACCGCGACGTCTCGCACCAGGGGATGCGATTGGATCACGGCCTCGATCTCGTCGGGGTAGATGTTCACTCCGCCCGAGACGATGGTGTAGCCCTTGCGGCCCTTCAGGTAGAGGAAGCCGTCCTCGTCGAGCGTGCCGAGGTCGCTCATGCTCTTCCATCCGTCGCGGACGCCCGATGGCTGCTCGCCCTGGTTGACGTACTGCTGCACACCGAGCGCCTCGAACCACACCGTGCCGACCGCCCTCGCCGGGAGCTCCGTGCCGTCCTCGTCGGTGATGTGGATCTGCGTCGCACCGAGCGGGCGCCCGACCGAGCCGACGCGCTCCCGAGATTCGAGCGGCGATATGTACGTGTGACCGTAGCCTTCGGAGGCACCGTAGTACTCGTGCAGGATCGGCCCCCACCACTGGTCGATCTGCTGCTTGATCTCGGGAGCACACGGGCCGCCGGAGGTGACCGCCGCCACATGCGTCGGCGAGAGTTCAACGTCGTGGGTGCGATGGAATTCGACCAGCCGGATGAGCATCGTCGGAACCCACTGGGAGAGCGTCACCTCGTGCTCGACGATGGCGGCCATCGCGGCGGCGGGATCGAACTTCTCGAGGCAGACGACGGTGCCACCGGCTGCCAGCGTCGCGAGCTGGAAGGTGAATGGTGCGGCGTGGTAGTTCGGCGCCGGCGACAGCAGCACCGCCGACGGACCGACTCCGAGCTTCTCCATGAGACCGCTGTGACGGCTGGGGGCTTGGGAAGGATGGACACCGAGGAGTTGCTGACGGAACGCCTTCGGCGTGCCGGTCGTGCCGCCGCTGTAGAGCACGCGGGCGCCGAAAACCTCATCGTCGATGGGCGAGGCGCTCGATCTCGCCAGCTCCTCCGAGAACGTCAGGAAGCCCTCCGCCCCATCGCCGACGCAGAGCCGCAGACAGGGTCGGCCACCAAGAGCCTCGGCGACCGTCGCGGCGAGGGTCGGACTGGTGACCACGGCGGCCGGCCGAGCTTCGGCGATGAGGGCACTGAGCTCGTGCGCGCGAAGGTGAGAGTTGACCGGAGTCACGTACAGCCCGGATCGCATTCCGGCCGCCACGGCGATCGGCCACTCAATGCGGTTCTCCAGTGCCAGGATGAGGGTGTCACCGGTTCTCACCCCGGCGGCGCGGAGGCGCTGCGCAAGGCGATTGGACGCCTCGTCCAGCTGGGCATAGGTCAGCGAGGCTCCGGACCCGGCCATCACATACGCCAGTCGGTCAGGGGCGGTGCGGGCGGTTGTTGCGGGATACATCGGACTCCGTCGTCGTCAGAACTGAGGGGAACGACGCGGGCCTTTTTGTGAAACTCGCGTCACTCTTTCATAACCAAGATAGCTCGGTTCGGATCAGACGACAACCTACAGACGAGAGCGAATACGCCGAAACAAGGCTTCCCGGTGGGCACCGCGGCACCGCGACTTCCGCTCCCGGCATGAATGTGGTTTAGTGACAGAGCAATCACAAAAGCAAGGAGGCATTGTGATGAGTGATGCACCCGTCGACCTGATGGACCTCGCCGCGTTCGAACGCGGTACCGACGGTGAGCTGTTCGCCACCCTGCGGGATCGGGATCCGCTCCACTGGAACGACGAGCCCGACGGCCCGGGTTTCTGGTCAGCGACCCGCTATGAGGACGTCAAAGCTGTGGCCAGCGATCCGGAGTTGTTCACCGTGGTGGACGGCACGCAGATCCAGAGCCGGCGAGCCGAAGGTGAAGGGGCGCGCAGCATCCACCATGTCGACCCGCCCGAGCACGGCCCGCTTCGGAAGATCGCCGCGGCCCACATCCGCCCGACCCGGATCCGCGACCTCGAGCCCGACATCGTGTCGGTCATCGATCAGCTTCTCGACGAGACGCAGGATCGCGGCTCGGTCGATTTCGTGGATAGCATCGCCGCCAAGCTCCCTCTGGTGATGATCGGCCGCCTGCTCGGGGCGCCGCTCGAGGATTGCCCGCACCTGCTTCGCTGGACGAACCAGATGGCGTCGGAGGACCCCGACTACTCGGAAGGACCCGAGACCGCGGTGAAGGCCCGCGACGAGGTTTTCGACTACTTCCGCGCGCTCGAGGACCAGCGACGAGCACACCCCACGGGGGACCTCGTCAGCGTCCTCGCGGCCGCCGAGATCGACGGCGTGCCCTTGTCTCGCGGATACCTGGATGCCTACTACCTCATCGTGATGGTCGCCGGCAACGAGACCACGCGGAATCTGCTGACCGGCGGCGTGGCCGCGCTCGCCGAGAACCCGCAATGGTGGGACTACATGCGTGAGAACCCCGACCAGATCCGGGTCGTCGTCGAAGAGATGGTGAGGTGGGTGACACCCGTGATCTCCATGCGACGCACCGCGACCCGCGAGACCGAGATGCACGGCAGGCTGATCAAGCCGGGCGACAAGGTCGTCATGTGGTTTGCCTCCGCGAACCGCGACGAGCGCGCCTTCGAGCGGCCCGACCAGTTCATCGGCGATCGATTCCCCAACGAGCACCTCGGATTCGGCTGGGGCGCGCACGGGTGCCTTGGCGCGAACCTGGCGCGCCTGGAGGCGCGACTCTTCTTCGAGCGCATCATTCAGCGTGGACTGACGATCGACGTCGACGCGGCGCCGTCACGCCTGCGCAGCAACTTCTTCCGCGGTGTGAAGCGCCTCCCCACGACGATCCGGAGCGTTGATGCCTGAGTTGACCATCACCGACGACGCCGTCTCGTTGATCGACGGCGAACCGGTCGTCGCTCGCGGACAGCGAATCCCGGTCCGCAGCGCCTACACCCAGCAGACCCTCGGACATGTCGTCGAGGCCGACGACACGGTCGTCGATCGTGCGGTGAACGCCGCACGAACGGCCTTCGTGGACTGGAGCGCGCGGTCGATCGAGGAGCGCGCAGAGCTCGTGCGCCGCGCGGCGGACGTCATCGAGGAACAGGGCGCGACCATCGCCGAGCTCGTCACGGCCGAGATGGGCATGCCCATCTCGCTCTCGCGCGCGACGCAGTGGAAGCTTCCGGCCAGCGTGCTGCGCACCGCGGCGGAACGCGTGACCGACGTGCCGTGGAATGAGCCCATCACCGGCGCCACGCTCCACCGGCGTCCGAGCGGTGTCGTGGCAGCGATCAGTCCCTGGAACATGCCGACCTACCAGACGGTCGCCAAGGTGGCCGCGGCCCTCGTGGCCGGATGCACCGTGGTCATCAAGCCATCGGTGCAGACGCCGTTCGACGCCGCGGAGTTCGTGCGGCTGCTGCACGCCGCCGGCATCCCCGAGGGCGTCGTGCAGCTCGTCCAGGGCTCGGGGTCCGTCACCGGTGCCGCACTGTCCCGGCACCCCGGCGTCAACCACGTCTCCTTCACCGGCAGCGTCGACGCCGGCAAGAGCGTCGCGGGACTTGCCGCGACCACGCTCGCACGCTGCACGCTGGAGCTCGGAGGCAAGTCGCCGGCCGTCGTCCTCCCGAGCGCGGATCTCGAGCGCGTGATTCCGGCGATCCTCGCGAGCGGTTTCGTGAACGCCGGGCAGGCGTGCAACGCCACGACGCGCCTCGTGGTGCCGGCCAACAAGGTCGGCGAGATCGAGGAGCTCGTGCGAGCGAGCATCGGCTCATTCGTGATCGGGGACCCGTTCGACGAGGCGACGCTCATCGGCCCCCTCGCGAGCGTCGCGCACGGCGAAGGAGTGACCGGTTTCATCGAGCGTGCGTTGACCGACGGCGGCCGTCTCGTCACCGGCGGGCCCGAGCGTCTCGACGGCTACGGAGCCGGCTACTTCCTCGCCCCGACGGTCATCGCAGATCTCCATCGCTCGGCCGAGGCCGTCCAGGAGGAGATCTTCGGGCCCGCGCTCGTCATCCAGCCGTACGACGGAATCGACGACGCGGTCGCCGTCGCGAACGACACCCGGTTCGGGCTGTCGGCCGAGGTGTGGGGTCCGCAAGACCTCGCTCTCACGGTGGCGCAGTGCGTGCGCGCAGGACAGGTCAAGGTCAACGGCGTGCGGACGCGAGAGCGGCCCGGCGTGCCCTTCGGCGGTGTGGGCGAGTCCGGCTACGGCCGCGAGCTCGGGGCGCTGGGGATCGAGGAGTTCACGGACCTGTCGGCGGTGATGTCGTGAGCAGAACGGTTCTCGTCACAGGTGCCGCATCGGGCATCGGCGCTGCCCTCGTCGATCAGTTGGTCGCCCGGGGCGACGAGGTCATCGGCTGGGACGTCCGGACCGGCTCGCATCCTGCGGCGTCCTACGTGCCGGTCGACCTGGCCGACCCGCAGGCGATCGCACTCGCCGCCGCCCGACTGCCGGAGGAGCTCCATGGCGTTGCCAACGTGGCCGGTGTGCCCGGCACGGCCGCACCGGAGCAGGTGCTGCGTGTCAACGTACTCGGACCGCGGCGCGTCGTGGACGCGGTCCGGGAGCGGCTGGTGCCGGATGCGGCGGTCGTCAACGTCGCGTCCCTTGCGGCGGCGCGAAACAAGGTCGACGCGCACGGCCTGGCGGCGCTGCGCGCCGTTCGCACGAACGATCAGCTCGGCACCTGGCTCGCGGATCGGGAGATCGACGGCGCGGCCGCGTACGACACGTCCAAACGGATCCTGCTGGACTACTCCACCTCGCTCGCCGCGGAACTGCTGCCGATGGGGGTCCGCGTGGTGGCCGTCAGCCCGGGGCCCATTGAGACCCCGATCCTGGCGGACTTCGAAGCGACCATGGGCAAGGACGCCATCGGCAGATCGAGCGTCGCCGTCGGCCGCCATGGCCGGCCGGACGAAGTGGCCGCCGTCGTCGCCTTCGCCCTCTCCCGAGCCGCGTCCTGGCTGAACGGCATCGAGATCCGCGTCGATGGCGGCCTCACCGCATTACGGGCCGCTGCTGAACTCACCTCCCTCGAAGGGAACCCCTCATGACCACGCACGTGCAGTACCTCGACGGCACCGTCAAGTTCACCCGCGCCGAAGTCGGCGGCAAGGCGTACAGCATCAACGAGATGCGGCGCCTGGGAATGCCCGTCCCGCCGGCGTTCGTTCTCCCGACGGCCGAGTGCGCGGTCTACCGGGAGGCGGGAGACCGCATTTCCGAGGACGCGTGGGATCAGATCACGGGGGCGATCGCAGGGCTCGAGGCGGCCACCGGACGGACGTTCGGCGCTGGCCCCTCGCCGCTGCTCCTGTCGGTGCGGTCCGGAGCAGCCGAGAGCATGCCGGGCATGATGGACACGGTCCTGAACCTCGGTCTGAACGAAGAGCTGGTCGACGCACTCGCCAGCGGATCGGGCGACGAGGAGTGGGCGCAGGACACCTGGCACCGCTTCGTCGAAAGCTACGCCATCATCGTGGCGGGCGACGCGACGGCCCGTCCTCCACAGGATCCGTGGGAGCAGCTTCGCGCCGCGATCGGAGCGGTGTTCCTCTCGTGGGAGAGCCCGCGCGCGGTCGCCTACCGCAGTCGACACGGACTGGACGGCCTGAGCGGAACCGCCGTCACCGTGCAGGCGATGGTCTTCGGAAACCGGGACTCGGAATCCGGTACCGGCGTGCTGTTCAGCAGGAACCCCTCCACGGGCGAGGCCCAGATGACCGGCGACTGGCTCGCCCGCGCGCAAGGCGAGGAAGTGGTGTCCGGGAGCCGGACGCCGGAGACTCTGGACTCCTTCGCCACGAGCCACCCCGAGCTTCATCGGGAGCTCGAGCGGATCGCCGCACTGGTGGAGCACGAGCTGCACGACATGGCCGACATCGAGTTCACCGTCGAGAGCGGTCGCCTGTACGTGTTGCAGAGCCGGGTGGGCAAGCGCTCCCCCACCGCTGCCGTTCACATCGCCGTGGATCTCGTGCGCGAAGGTGTGATCGACCAGGACGAGGCCGTCCGTCGGCTGTCGGATGAGCACGTCGCCCGGCTCGCCGAGACGAACTCGGCGGATACCTCAGCACCAGTACTCGCCCGCGGTGCGGGAATCGGCACGGGGGTCGCGTCAGGCGTCGCGGTCACCGACGTGGACGAAGCGGAAGATCGAGCCATGGCGGGCGAAGACGTCGTGCTGGTACGCGGCATGACGGCTCCCGACGACGTTCCCGCGATGTTCGAGTCGGTCGCCGTCGTCACCGAGACCGGGGGGCCGACCTCTCACGCTGCGCTCGTGTGCCGCGAGATCGGCCTGCCCTGTGTCGTGGGCTGCGGAGCGGGCACCATCGCGGCACTCGTCGGGAAGCAGATCACCGTCGACGGCACGTCGGGGCTGATCTACGAAGGCGCAGCCGATATCGGGACTGTGTCCGCGGATGCTCACCTCGCCGAATTCCTCGCCTACGTCGACTGGCCGCTGCCCGAAGGGCACACGCTCGCGCCGCTGGCTCATCTGGTGACGACAAGGGAGGTGGGACGGTGACGATACCGCCCGAAGAGGGAACGCGCGCCTACGCGGAGCGAGTGCTCGTGGAGAGCGGGCTGCTGGAGCAGGGGGGACCGCTCCACAAGCGACCCAACCGGCGAGGAGAAGCGACCCGCGACCGCATCATCCAGGCTGCAGTCGAATGCTTCACCGAGTACGGCTACACGAAGACCCGCGTGTCCGACATCACTCATCGTGCCGGTACAGCGCAAGGCAACTTCTATCGGCATTTCACCTCGTTGGACGACGTGTTCCTCGCCGCGCTCGCACCGGCCCTCGAGGACCTGGCCTCGCCGTCCAGTCGACAGGACCGCCGCCACGGCGAGCTGGAGAGCCTGATCGACGCGAGCACCGCCTACCTCACGGCGTACTCGCGGCATCGTCACATGCTCCGTCTGCTCCGTGAGGCGGCGGCCGTGGGAAGCAACGACGGATTCCGGACGCTGTGGCTGCGCGTGCGTCAGGACTACGTGGATCGGACCCTGCGGTGGCTGGAGCGGTTGGAGCAGCGCGGCGTGCTTTCACCGGGTGAAGACAAGCCGATGCTGGCGGAGGTGCTGGGCTGCATGACCGAGCAGGTCGCGTACGTGCACGTCGGCATGGTCCCGACGGCGCCGCGTCGCGAAGAGCTCGAGCGCCTGGGCGTCGCACTGGGAACGGCATGGTTCCGCACCGTGCCACGGCGCCGTACCGCCGATCAGGAGGAGGAGATCGGTTCATGAACGCGACCGCGAGCAGCACCATCAGGCGGACCCGCCAGCTCGGCGCGGAGCTCCGCGTCGCGAAGGTCGTGCGAGAGACGGACGACACCGTTTCGCTGTGCTTCGATGTGCCCCGGGAACTGGCCGACGAGTTCGCCTATAAGGCGGGGCAGTTCATCACCATCCGGGTTCCCGCCGGCGACACGGGTTACGCCCGTTCCTATTCGCTCTCGAGCGCGCCCGGGATCGATGACCTTCTGACGATCACGATCAAGCGCGCGGCGGGGGGCCGCGCCTCCGGTTGGCTTGTCGAGAATGCGCAGATCGGAATGACCTTCCGGGTGCTGCCCCCTTCGGGCGTGTTCACCGTGAGCGACGACGCGCGCGACCTTCTGCTCATCGCAGCGGGGAGCGGCGTCACGCCTGTCTTCTCAATCCTCAAGTCTGCGCTGCAGTCCGGAAGTGGGCGCGTGACAGTCGTGACCAGCCACCGCACCCCCGCGGACGCCATCTTCCTGACGGAGCTCTCCGAGCTCCAGGCCGCGCATCCGGGACGGCTGACGGTGATCAGCCGGTACACCGCGACCGACGGACGTCTGACCGCCGAGCAACTCGCGCTGCTCACCGAGGGCATCAACTGGCAGGACGCTTTCATCTGCGGACCTGAGAAGTTCATGTCCGCCGCCCGGATCGCGCTGCGTGCAGATCCGAGCAGACGGGTCCATCTCGAGGAGTTCACGAGCCTCGAGGGCGACCCCTTCGAATTGGAAGAGGTTGTGACCGATTCGGCGACCGCCATGCCAGCGCAAGTCCACCTGGACGGACAGACTCATGACATCGACTGGCCGCCGGAGTCCACGCTGGTCGATGTGCTCCTCAGCCGCGGTGTTCGCGTGCCCTATTCCTGCCGTGAGGGAGACTGCGGCTCGTGTATCTCCAAGCTCACCCAAGGTCGCGTGGAGATGGCCTGCACAGACGCCCTTGAGGAAGAGGACATCGAGGACGGATACATCCTGGCGTGCCAGGCGCGCCCCCTCGGAGGACCACTCCGCGTCGACTTCTGACCGGTCAGGCTGCGGAGATTCACGTACCGCTCAGAGGCCACGCAGAGTCAGGGGGGCCATCTGGGCGCCGGCATCGTAGCTGTTGAACAGCTCCGCCCCGTCCTCCGTGAGCGAGACGGCATAGACGTCAGGCTCGTCGCCAGAGGCCGCGAGGTGGGCGATCGTCGTTCGCGGCATCTCATGGTCCCCTGCCCAGGGATACTCGATTGAAAGCAGTCCCTCTCCGCCCTCGACGACGACGAGCGGTCGGTCCAAGACGACCATGAGCAGGCCGCCGTGGCCGCTCAGGGTGACCGTTCCCATCGCGGACACGCGAATTCCGGAGTCTCCGCTGTGGGTACTTCCCGGCCACAGGAACGTCTCGTTCTGTCGGACTGCGCCGCCCGCAGCTTCGATGGCCCCATCGGGAAGCGCCTCGACGTAGCGACGAAAGCTCGACTTCACGGGCCAGTCGATCCACAGGCTGGTCACTGCTGAAGCCTCTCGTTCATCGTTCATCGTCTACCAGTCCCACGTTCCGACAAGCCGCCGTCAGCCGCCTCATCGGTGCCGTCCTCCCGAGCGGGGAGCCGAACCCGGACCTTTCATCGCCCCTTTCGGGGCTCGTCAAGGAGCTTTCAGAAGTCCCAGTCCTCGTCTTCGGTGGCGACGGCCTTGCCGATGACGTAGGACGAACCCGAGCCGGAGAAGAAGTCGTGGTTCTCGTCGGCGTTCGGCGACAGGGCCGACAGGATCGCCGGGTTCACGTTCGTGACCGTGGACGGGAACATCGCCTCGTAGCCGAGGTTCATCAGCGCCTTGTTGGCGTTGTAGTGCAGGAACTTCTTCACGTCCTCGGTCAGGCCCACCGGGTCGTACAGGTCCTGCGTGTACTGCACCTCGTTGTCGTAGAGCTCGAACAGCAGGTTGAACGTGTAGTCCTTCAGCTCCGCGCGGCGCTCCTCGGTCTCCTTCTCGAGACCCTTCTGGAACTTGTAACCGATGTAGTAGCCGTGCACGGCCTCGTCACGGATGATGAGGCGGATGAGGTCGGCGGTGTTGGTCAGCTTGGCGCGGCTGGACCAATGCATCGGCAGGTAGAAGCCGGAGTAGAACAGGAACGACTCGAGCAGGGTCGAGGCGATCTTGCGCTTGAGCGGATCGTCACCACGGTAGTAATCCATGATGATCTGGGCCTTCTTCTGAAGGTTCTCGTTCTCCGACGACCACCGGAACGCCTCGTCGATCTCCTTCGTCGACGCGAGGGTGGAGAAGATGGACGAGTAGCTCTTCGCGTGCACCGACTCCATGAACGCGATGTTCGTGTAGACGGCCTCCTCGTGCGGGGTGATCGCGTCCGGGATCAGCGACACCGCGCCCACCGTGCCCTGCACGGTGTCCAGCAGCGTCAGACCGGTGAACACGCGCATGGTGAGCGTCTGCTCCTCCGGCGTCAGCGTGTTCCAGGACTGCACGTCGTTGGACAGGGGCACCTTCTCGGGCAGCCAGAAGTTGTTGACGAGGCGGTTCCACACCTCGACGTCCTTCTCGTCTTCGATGCGGTTCCAGTTGATCGCCTGCACACTGGCGGCGAGCTTCAGCTTCTCAGGGGTCATGTCGTTCTTCTTCGTTCGTTCGAGATCGGCCGGCGTCCGCGTCACAGCATGCAGCTGACGCAGCCCTCGACCTCGGTGCCCTCGAGCGCCATCTGACGGAGGCGGATGTAGTAGATCGTCTTGATCCCCTTCTTCCACGCGTAGATCTGCGCCTTGTTGATGTCACGGGTCGTGGCGGTGTCCTTGAAGAACAGCGTCAGCGACAGACCCTGGTCGACGTGCTTGGTCGCCGCGGCGTACACGTCGATGACCTTCTCGTAGCCGATCTCGTACGCGTCCTGGTAGTACTCCAGGTTCTCGTTCGTCATGAACGGCGCCGGGTAGTAGACGCGGCCGATCTTGCCTTCCTTGCGGATCTCGATCTTCGACGCGATCGGGTGGATCGAGCTCGTCGAGTTGTTGATGTACGAGATCGAGCCGGTCGGCGGCACGGCCTGCAGGTTCTGGTTGTAGATGCCGTGCTCGACGACGGACGCCTTCAGCGCGGCCCAGTCCTCGCGGGTCGGCAGCGTGTGGCCTTCGAACAGACGCTCGACGGTCTCGTTCGAGGGGACGAAGTCGTTCTCCAGGTACTGGTTGAAGAACTCCCCCGACGCATACGTCGAGTTCTCGAAGCCGTCGAAGGCGACACCGCGCTCGATCGCGATCTTGTTCGACGCGGTCAGGGCGTGGAACAGCACCGCCTGGAAGTAGATGTCGGTGAACTCGATCGACTCCGGCGAACCGTAGTAGACGTGCTCGCGGGCGAGGTAGCCGTGCAGGTTCATCTGACCGAGGCCGATCGCGTGCGAACGGTCGTTGCCGTCCTCCACCGAGCGGACGGAGGTGATGTGGCTCTGGTTCGACACCGCGGTCAGGGCGCGGATCGCACTCTCGACGGTCCCGCCCAGGTTCTTGCCGTCCATCGACAGCGCGATGTTCATCGACCCGAGGTTGCAGGAGATGTCCTTGCCGATGACGTCGTAGGACAGGTCCGTGTTGTACGTCGTCGGGGTGTTGACCTGCAGGATCTCCGAGCACAGGTTGCTCATGTTGATCCGGCCGGCGACCGGGTTGGCCTTGTTCACCGTGTCCTCGAACATGATGTACGGGTAGCCGGACTCGAACTGGATCTCGGCGAGCGTCTGGAAGAACTCGCGCGCGTTGATCTTCGTCTTCTTGATGCGCGAGTCATCGACCATCTCGTGGTACTTCTCGGTCACGGAGATGTCGCCGAACGGCACGCCGTAGACGCGCTCCACGTCGTACGGCGAGAAGAGGTACATGTCCTCACCCTTCTTCGCCAGCTCGAACGTGATGTCCGGAACCACGACGCCCAGCGAGAGGGTCTTGATGCGGATCTTCTCATCCGCGTTCTCGCGCTTGGTGTCGAGGAACTTCATGATGTCCGGGTGGTGCGCGTTGAGGTATACCGCGCCGGCACCCTGACGAGCACCCAGCTGGTTGGCGTAGCTGAAGCTGTCTTCGAGGAGCTTCATCACCGGGATGATGCCGCTGGACTGGTTCTCGATCTGCTTGATCGGCGCGCCGGACTCGCGGATGTTCGACAGCAGCAACGCCACGCCGCCACCGCGCTTGGACAGCTGCAGGGCGGAGTTGATGCCACGGGCGATCGACTCCATGTTGTCCTCGATGCGCAGCAGGAAGCACGACACGAGCTCGCCGCGCTGCGCCTTGCCGGCGTTGAGGAAGGTCGGCGTGGCCGGCTGGAAACGACCGGAGACGATCTCGTCCACGATCTGTTCGGCGACCTTCTGGTCGCCGTCAGCGAGAGCGAGCGCGCTCATCACGACGCGGTCCTCGAACCGCTCCAGGTAGCGCTTGCCGTCGAACGTCTTCAGCGTGTAGCTGGTGTAGTACTTGAACGCCCCGAGGAACGTGTCGAAGCGGAACTTGGCCGCGTATGCGCGGTCGTTCAGCGCCTGGACGAACTCGAACGGGTACTTCTCGAGCACCGCGCCCTCGTAGTAGTCGTTCTCGACCAGGTACTCCAGCTTCTCCTTCAGCGAGTGGAAGAAGACGGTGTTCTGGTTCACGTGCTGCAGGAAGTACTCCCGCGCGGCGCGACGGTCGGCGTCGAACTGGATCTTCCCGTCCGCGTCGTACAGGTTCAGCATCGCGTTCAGCGAGTGGTAATCCATCCCGTCGTACGCGGGGTTGTGCTTGAAAGTGGCGACCTCGGTCACTGCTGCTTCCACCATCGTTCCAATCCGTCGCTCACGCGATCGATGTCATCCGGCGTGCCGAAGAGTTCCACCCGGTACAAGTGCGGCACGTTGCACTTGCGGGCGATGACGTCACCGGCGAGACAGAACGCCTCGCCGAAGTTCGTGTTCCCCGCGGCGATCACGCCGCGGATCAGGGACCGGTTGTGCTCGTCATTGAGGAACCGGATGACCTGCTTGGGTACCGCACCGTGCCCGTCCCCGCCGCCGTAGGTGGGGGTGACGAGCACGTACGGCTCGTCCACGACGAGCGCCTGCTCTCTTGGGAAGAGCGGGATGCGCTCCGCCCGCAGGCCCAGCTTCGCCACGAAGCGCTCCGTGTTACCGGAGACGCTGGAGAAGTAGACCAGGAGCGGAGCGTCCGTCGCAGTGCGTCGGACCTCTGCGAACGCCAGGGCCGACATGAGGGGCTCTCAGGCGAGACGCGAGGCGAGCTCGTCGATCTTGTCGGGACGGAAGCCCGACCAGTGGTCGCCATCGGTGATGACGACGGGAGCCTGCATGTAGCCGAGGGCCTTCACCTGCTCGAGAGCGGTGGGGTCCTGCGTGAGGTCGAGAACCTCGTATTCGATGCCCTTGGAGTCGAGCGCGCGATACGTCGCGTTGCACTGGACGCAGGAGGGCTTGGTGTAGACCGTGACCGACATGTTGATCGTCTTTCCCCTCTGATGATCTTGTGATTCCGGCAGCACCGCCGCCGGAGCTCCAATACTACATATGGGTGTCGACATTGGGAGTGACCACAAGAGGTAGTAGTTACATTCGTGTAGTTATCCACCTGTCTCCACAGGGTTAAACACAGCTTGTCCACCGTTTCTTCCACAGGTTCGGCGGTCGACGCGCTGGGGTTAACCCGCGTTTTCTCAGGCGTGTCGGAAGCCCCGGCCGGATTCGTCCACAGCTCGGACGCTACGCTGGGCCTCCGACACCGGAATCGTTGTGGACAGGACCCGTCGGCGTGTCGCGGCGTGTCGCGGCGAACCCGCACCGCCGTCCGGTCCGCGGGTTCCGAACACAGCGTGAAATCTGTCCGAACGCCACCCCCGCGAACCCGCTGCGATCCGCACCAGGACACGCTTCGGGGGCCGACCGCGCCGGGTGTTTTCACACGCTCGCAGGCCTAAGATGGAACCTCGTGGCCGGATACAAGGAACTGCTGCGAACGTCGGGCGTCGCGCGCATCATCATCGCTCAGCTGGTGGCTCGTTTCCCCAATGGGATGACGAGCCTCGCGATTCTCATGCACGTTGAGCAGATGACCGGTTCCTACGGACAGGCGGGCCTCGTACTGGCGGCCACCTCGATCGGTCAGGCCATCTCCGGACCGGTCACGAGCCGATGGATGGGTCGGTGGGGCATCCGTCCCGTCCTGACCCTCACCACGCTCATCTGCGCGGCCGCCATCGCGGGCATCGCCCTGGGGCCCAGCGTGCTCGGTCTCTACATGGCGCTCGGCGCGATCGCGGGCCTGTCCTCCCCGCCGGTTCAGTCGGCCGTACGCACCATCTACCCGAAGATGGTCAACTCGACCAAGCTCACGCCGCTGTTCTCCCTGGACGCCTCGCTCCAGGAGATCATCTGGATCGTCGCGCCGGTGCTCATCACCCTGGTCGCCACGAGCATCTCGACGGTCGTCGGCCTGCTGCTGATCGTCGCGATCCTGCTCGGCGGCGGAGCCTTCTTCATCCTGCTGCCCGAGGTCGGCCGGGTGCGCATCCCGCGCAGCCGCCGCGCGTTCGGCAAGGTGCTGGCCCGGCCGGCGGTGCTGCTGGCGACGGTCGTCGGGTTCCTGCTGGTCGGCGCCTGCGCCGCCGTCGAGACCGGCGTCATCGCCACCTTCGGCCACGGCGGCCTCGAGGCCGGACTCGTGCTCGCGGTCTTCTCGGTGGGATCGCTCGCCGGCGGCCTGGTGTCCGGATCCATCCCGATCGGTCCGTGGGCGATGGCGCGTCGCCTCATCATCGTGACGGTCGGACTCGCCGTCACGCCGTTCCTCGTCAACGCCCTGTGGGGCGGACAGGCGATCGCGATCGGCACCGCCCTCACGATCGCCGGCATCGGCGTCGCCCCGGCCCTCGCGGTGCTCTTCGCGATGACCACCGCGAGCGTGAAGTTCTCCGACACCGCCGAGGCGTTCGGCTGGGTCGGCACCGGCCAGCTCATCGGATCGGCCGCAGGCTCCGCCGTCGCCGGTTTCCTCATCGACGGCATCGGGCCGCAAGGCGCGTACATCGCGGCGGCCTCGTTCGCCGCCGTCGGCGCGATCGTGTCGATCGTGTTCGTCCGGGGATTCCCGGACCTGCGCTACCGCGACCCCTCCCCTCTGCCGGACACCGGCGTCATCCAGACGGTCCTCTGAGGCTCAGTCGAGTTCGCGCACGCGCGAGGTGAGCTCGCCGCCCGCATCTCCGGTGTTCACGGTGCCGGCCAGCTCGATCAGGATCGCCTCGACCGCCTCCGCCGCGACCGGTCGATGCTCGACGCCCCGCGGCACGACGTAGACGTCCTGCGGACCGAGGTGGACCTCGCCGTCGCGCAGCTGGATGACCAGGTGTCCTCGGATGATGAGGAACAGCTCGTCAGAGTCCGCATGGGAGTGCCAGACGAACTCGCCGTGCAGCTTGACCACCTTCACGTCGTGGTCGTTCACGGTCGCGAGCCGATGCGGTTGCCAGGCCTCGGTGATCGTCTGCAACGCCGTGCTGAGATTGCGAACATCCGTCATGCGGCGAGCATAGGCCGCACGCGCGCCACCGGGAGAGGTGTCATCCCGCGAGCGCATGCAGCGCGAGCGGGTACCAGTGCTTCCGCGCGAGCGGCGAGCGCGCGTCATCGACCGCCACCCACTCTCCGCCGATGATCGGGGCGTCCGCCGCACGCCAGACCCCGAAGTGCGCGTACGGTGTGGGCCACGGATAGTCCGGGGTCCCGACCGCGACTTCATTGCGCACGACCCCGAGGAAGCGGACCATGCCTCGCGGGCCGAGGACCTCGTCTGCGAGAGCGCGGATCGTCCGCTCGCCGCGGGCGTCCTCCCCGGGGACGGCGCGGGTCGGGAGATCGAGGCTTGCGGTGTCTTCCCGCGGCACGCAGAACGCCGAACGGTCCCGGAGGATCAGCAACCGCACCAGGCACATCGGGTCGGGCGGAGACGGGAGCACCAGGACGTCCGCCCGCCCGCCGTTCGGCAGCCAGGGTGCCGGCGCGACGGTCGCGATCGACTGCGCACCCCCGGTCACCATGCGGCGAGCCTACGGGAGCAGACGGGTCCGGCACACCGCGACGGCGGCGGACCCGCCCGTCCGAGCCGCGACGCGGAACAATGGAGGCATGACGACCGCGACGTTCGATCCCGCGCAGTACCTCCCCGACGACCTCCTCGAGCGCATCCGCGAACGCGCGGCGCAGGTCGATGCCGACAACGTGTTCCCGCAGCAGGACCTCGACGAACTGCGTGACGCCGGCTACCTCGGCATCCTCGTCCCGACCGATCGCGGGGGTGCGGGGCTGTCCCTCGCTCAGGCCGCGGTTCTGCAGCAGAGGCTCGCCGGTGCTGCTCCGGCCACGGCGCTGTCGATCAACATGCACCTGGTGTGGACCGGGGTGGCGAAGGTCCTGCGCGACCGCGGCATCGACGACCTCGCGTTCGTGCAGACCGGAGCCGCGGCCGGCGAGGTATTCGCGTTCGGCATCAGCGAGGCCGGCAACGACCTCGTCCTCTTCGGCAGCGACACCGACGCGGTCCCCCAGCCGGATGGTGGCTACGCGTTCACCGGGACGAAGATCTTCACCTCGCTCGGCCCGGTGTGGACGCAGCTCGGCCTGCACGGCCTGGACACCTCCTCCCCCGATGGCCCGCAGATGGTCTACGCGTTCGTCCCTCGCACGGACGCCGTCGTCACGCGCGACGACTGGGACACCGTCGGCATGCGCGGATCGCAGAGCCGGACCACGGAACTGCACGGGGCCGTCGCGTCCGCCGATCGTGTGGTCCGCCGCGTCGCCCCCGGCCCCAACCCGGACCCGATCGTGTTCGGCATCTTCAGCGTGTTCGAGATCCTGCTCGCCTCGGTCTACACCGGCATCGCTCGTCGGGCCCTGGAGCTCGCCGTCGCCACGGCCGAGAAGCGCCGCTCGAAGAAGTCCGGCAAGACCTACGCGCAGGACCCGGACATCCGGTGGCGCATCGGCGCCATGTCGCTCGCCTACGACGCTCTGCCACCCCAGATCGCGACGATCGCCGCCGATGTCGATGACCTCGTCGACCACGGTGGGCAGTGGTTCACGAAGTTGTCCGGCGTCAAACACCGCGCCGTCGTGATGGCGAAGGACGTCGTCGATCAGGCGATCCTCGTCGCCGGTGGATCCAGCTATTTCAACCGCAACGAGCTGTCCCGGCTGTACCGGGACGTGCTCGCCGGCCTCTTCCACCCGTCCGATCCGGAGTCGGCGCACGCCACCGCCGCGAGCGCCTGGCTCGGTCCGATCGAGGAGTGACGACCCCGCGGCGCACAGGTCCGGCAGAATGAAGACATGAGCGACGACCCGCGAACGGCCGCGGCTCGCTACCTGCAGCAGCGTGCGGACGCGGCCGGTGAGAACCAGCACGAGCCCGAACCGGACGCAGCGGGTGGGGTACCGGAACCGCCCCAGCCCACGCTGGCCAGCGCGAGCACGGCGACGGATCGTGCCGCCGTGGTGGAGACCGCGATTCAGCAGGCCATCCGAGCGGGGGCGTTCGATGACCTCCCCGGCGCCGGCAAACCGATTCCGGCGCTCGGCACGAGTCACGACCCGGACTGGTGGATCCGGCGCAAGATCCAGACCGAGGACCTCCGCGGCCTCGGCCCGGTGGCACTCACGCTTCGGGTTGAGGACCGGGAGTTCGCGGACCGCCTCGACGCCCTTTCGCGTGAGTCGGAGGTCCGGGACGCCATCGAAGACTTCAACGCCCGGGTGAAGCGCGCGCGCATGCAGCTCGAGGGCGGGCCGCCCGTCGTCACCGCCTTGCGCGACGTGGAAGCGGAGGTGGCGGGCTGGCGGGAACGTCGAACGGCCGTCACGGAGGCTCCGAGTGCGGAGCCACCCGTGGCGCGACGCCGCTGGTTCCGCCGCGGCTGAAGGCCGGGGTCACGCGCGGGCGTCGTACCCCGCCGCGCCCCACCCGAGCACGAGCCTAGGATGAGCGGCATGTCCGGTCCGCGCCTACCTGCACCGGACGTCGCGGTGCCCACCGAGGCGCCGTGGCTGTGGTACGCGAGCGTGACGGCACCTCGGCTGGCCGGAATGGCCCGCCCACCGGCCGGGTTTCCATTCGATCTCTTCGGAGATGCCGGCTTCACCGACATCGTCTGCCTGCTGGACGAAGTCGGCGACGACCCTGCCCCGTTGCGCATGCATCATCACCCGCTCACCGACCTCGTCGGCGGTCGGCTCCCCGCCAACCCGGCGGCCGAAGCCGCGAGCATCGCGGAGGCCGCCTCGCTCGTCCGGACGCTCCGCCGTGCGGGCCGGTCCGTCGTCGTGCACTGCGGACTCGGCAACGGCCGCACCGGAACCGTCATCGGTGCCGTCCTCGTCGCCGAGGGCACGGATGCGCCCGCGGTGATCAGGTGGCTCGATGCGGTCCAGAGACGGCGCGGGATCGCGAGCGGGTGGCCGGAATCACCGTGGCAGTCCGAACTGCTGGTCTCCCTCGCACCGAGGGGTGACGAGTCGGCGGAGTGAACGCTACTTGCCGGCGGCGTCGAACGCCTTCAGCATCTCCTCGATGGCCTGGTCACGCTGCTCGCCGCCCTCGCCGATCATGTGGCTGATGTGGGTGCGGAGATGGTTCTCCAGCAGGAGTTTGTTCAGCGACTCCAAGGACCGCTGGATCGCGCGGGACTGCGTGATGATGTCCATGCAGTAGTCCTCGTTGTCGATCATCTTCGCGAGACCGCGCATCTGGCCCTCGAGGATGGCGGTGCGGTGCAGCGCGCGCTTCTTGATGTCTCCGATCACCGCCTCAGATTACTCCCGCAGACCTCCCCCGACCCGCGATTCGTGGCGAGAGTCCGCGCCTGGGCCACGGGTGGAAGGATGAGTGCCATGCCGCACACACCCACCGAGCTGCTCTCCCCGGCCGACCAGGAGCGTCGGCGGGCATTGCGCCTGATGAAGTCGGTGGCCCTCGGGGCGCTGATCGCCATGGCGATCGTGTTCGCGGTGGCCTTCGTGCTGCAGCGTGAGTACGCCGGGTGGGGCTACGTACGGGCCGCGGCCGAGGGCGGCATGGTCGGCGCGCTCGCCGACTGGTTCGCCGTGACGGCGCTGTTCCGCCATCCGCTCGGCATTCCCATTCCGCACACCGCGATCATCCCGAGCCGCAAGGACGAGATCGGACGGACGCTCGGCGAGTTCGTGGAGACGAACTTCCTGTCCGGTCCGGTCGTCCGGGACAAGTTGGAATCAACCGCGATCGCGTCGCGCCTCGGCGGCTGGTTGCGCGAACCGGTCCATGCGGCGCGCGTCGGATCCGAGGCGTCCGCCGCCGCGGTGGGGGTGCTGCGCGCGCTCAGCGACGACGACGTCCAGGACCTCATCTCGGACCTCGCCCGCGAGCACCTGATCGACACCGATTGGGCCTCCCCGGCCGGTGCGTGGCTGGAGCGGGTGGTGGACGCCGACGCGCAGCGTCCGGCCGTCGACCTCGCCGCCGACACGGTCGCGGCGTGGCTGCGGTCGAACCAGGCCGCGTTTGAGGGCCTCGTCTCCCGTCGCCTGCCGGGCTGGGTGCCCCGCGTCGCTCATCGACTCGTCGATGACACGGTCTACAAGGAGGCGGTGAAGTTCGTCGACGCCGTGCAGCGGGACCCGAACCATCCCGCCCGCCACGCGATCGACGGCTACCTTGCCAAGCTCGCGCAGAACCTCCAGCACGATCAGGCCACGCGCGAGAAGCTCGAGGGCGCGAAGTCCGCGGTGTTCGATTCCCCGAAGGTGCGACAGCTCGCCTCCAGCGCGTGGCACACCGTGAAAGAGGGTCTGATCACCGCGTTGGAGAATCCGGAGAGCACCCTGCGGACGCGCATCGATGCGGCACTGACCGAGATCGGCACACGCCTGAACACCGAGCCGGCGCTCCAGCGGCGCGTGGACACCTGGGTCACCGACACCGCCGTGTTCGTCGTGGACCGCTACCGGCACGACATCGCCAGCATCATCACCGACACCGTCGAGCGCTGGGACGCCAGCGAGACCACGGAGAAGATCGAGCTCATGGTCGGGCGCGACCTGCAGTACATCCGCCTGAACGGCACGATCGTCGGCGCGCTGGCCGGTGTCGCGATCTACACCGTCGCGCAGCTCATCTTCCCGGGGGCCTGATGTCCGTCACGATCACCGCTGAGCTGCCCGCTCCGGACGAACTGGTCGCGCTGTACGGCGCCGTCGGGTGGACGGCCTACACCGCGGACCCCGACCGCCTGGCCGCGTCCGTCGCCGGCTCCACTCTGGTGCTGGCAGCGCGCGACGAAGCCGGCGCACTCGTCGGTCTCGCGCGGACGCTGTCCGACGGACACACCATCGTGTACCTGCAGGACATCCTCGTGGACCCCGCGCACCAGCGCGACGGCATCGGCGGCGCGCTGCTGGACGAGGTGCTCGCCCGCGCCGACGGCATCCGCCAGATCGTGCTGCAGACCGACACCGACCCCGGCCAGCGGGCCTTCTACGAGTCCCGCGGCTTCATCGAGAGCCACGACAACGGCCTGCGCTCCTTCGCGCTGCTGCGCTAGGAACCTGCCGGAGCGAGGGGTTCGACGCAGTTGCCGGCGCCGTCGAAGCAGTGCACGCGTTCGTAGCCGGAGAACGTGAGCCTCTCGGCCTGGTCCAGTGTGACGTTTTCATTGCGGCGTCCGGAATCCCAGACACTTGCGGTCTGCGTCCGCGGACACGCGATCCGCCCCGCAGTAGCGTGGCGGCATGGCACTCTCGCACGATCCGCTCTGGCCCCGCGCCGGCTCGTGGCCGGCACCGTCCGGCCCCGCCGACCTGACGATCCTCGGGGTGCCCGCACACCTCACCTCGCTGTCGCCGACCAACGCGCACGAGACCCCGGCGGCGGTCCGCGACGCGCTGCAGCGCTACTCCCCCGCGCTCGTGGAGCAGGGCGAGCCGATCGACCTCGGCGCGCTGCGCTTCGCCGACGCCGGCGACATCGTCGACCCGGACTCACCCGAGGGTGAGGACCGCACCCGCGCGCGCGTCGCCGAGCTGGCCGCGCAGTCCCGTCTCGTCGTCGCTCTCGGCGGCGACAACAGCGTCACGTACGCCACCGCGCAGGGGTCCGGCACGGAGGCCCTCATCACCTTCGACGCGCACTACGACCTGCGGGACGGTGTCTCCAACGGCTCCCCCGTCCGACGCCTGCTCGCGGACGGACTCGACGGGCGCCACGTCGTGCAGATCGGCATCGCCGACTTCGCGAACTCCGTCGCCTACGCCGAGCGCGCCCGCGAGCACGGCATCACCGTGATCGGCATGGACGAGGTCCGTCGCCGCGGCATCGACGACGTCGTGGCGCAGGCGCTCGAGGTGGTCGGCGACCGGCGCACGCACCTCGACATCGACGTGGACGTCACCGATCGCGCGGCTGCTCCGGGGTGCCCGGCGAGCCTGCCCGGCGGCCTGCACCCGTGGGAGCTGCGCGCTCTGGCCCGCGGCATCGCCCGGCATCACTCCGTGGTGTCCGCCGACATCGTGGAGATCGACGCGACAGTCGACGCCCCGGACCAGCGCACCGTACGCCTGGCCGCCCTCTGCGTCCTGGACCTCGCCGCCGGCCTCGCCCTCCGCGCCTGACTCTCCGCCATCTACCGGCCCCCGGTTGTGCCAGCTCGCCAGTTGTGCCGGCCCCGAGGTTGTGCCGGCCCCCGAGTTTCGCAGGAAGTCAAGTGGTTGCGCAGGATCGTCGGCACCGGATTTGCGCGGAATCCGTCATCGCTGATCCTGCCGAACCGACTCGATCCTGCCGAACCGGCTCGATCCTGCCGAACCGGCTCGATCCTGCCGAACCGCGGGGTGAGATGACCCGCCGACAAGCGGGGCCCGCCGAGCGAGAACTGGGGCTCAGTGCTGATTGCCGTGGACGACGGCCCAGCGTGAGGTCGCGGGGTCGACGAGCACCGGCACGGACGGCAACGAACCGTTCTCCAGTCGGCGCATCGTCGCCGTGTCGCTGCACACGTGTTCGACCCGGAGGTGGGTGCCATCCGGAAGCGGCACCTCGAGCTCGAGCGCGGCGTTCGTGGTCATGCCGTCCGACCGATCGCGGTGCCGGAGCACGACTGCGCGCACCGGAACTGCCACGCTCCGGAACTCCGTCGTCGCGCGGGCATCGGCGTCGGCGTTCCAGGCGGATGCAGCCAGCAGGAACAGGACGGCTGCGGCGGGGACGATGAGCAGCATCCAGAGCCACGCCCACGGACCGTTCACCACTCCGATCAAGACGCCCAGACCGAGCAGCGCGACGCTCCCCACCGCGCACTGCGGCGCGACGAACAGACGTTGCTTCCTCGCCTCCGCGGGGGTGATCAGCTCGATCTCGCGGGCCCCCTCGTCCATGCCCTGATCGTAGGGGTTGCCCGCCCGGAAGTGGTCGAAATCGGCGAGCGACCCCGTCCCCCTGCCACCGCGCCCGTACGATGACGCCATGGTGACCCTCGCGATCGTCCGGCACGCCAAGAGCGACTGGGACGACCCCTCCGTGTCCGATCACGATCGGCCGCTGAACGCCCGCGGACGCCGCGACGCCCCGCGCATGGCGGCACTGCTCGCCTCCCGGCCGTGGCGCCCCGAGGCCATCGTGACGAGCACCGCGGTTCGCGCCCGCACCACCGCGGCCGAGTTCGCCGCGGCGATGAACGTCCCGCTCGAGGAGGATCCGGAGCTGTACGGCGCCGGGGCGCAGACGCTCCTGGACACCGCGATCGCGCGCGGTCACGACGTCATGATCGTGGCGCACAACCCGGGCATGAGCGTGCTCGGCCGTCACCTGTCCACGAAGGTCCCGCTGATGCCGACGTGCGGGGTCGCGACGTTCACCTGGGACGAGGACGACTGGGCCGTCGCGTTGAAGCACGCCCCGCTCCGGGTGACGTACGACATCCCGGAGCACCTGTCCTGACGGCGCGGTGCCCTCGGCGGCGGCGGTGTCGTCCCTAGCCTGGAAGAATGCCCGCTCCGAACTCGCGCCGTGCCCGCGCGGCCAAGCGCCGCACCCGCCGGGTCGCCGCGTCCGGCAGCGATCTGACCGAGGCCGAGTGGTTCCGGATCCTGGACGCGTGGCAGCGTTGCGCGTACTGCGGCGCCGACGGCGTCGCGCTGCAGAAGGACTGCGTGCTGCCGATCTCCCGCGGCGGCCGATACACGCTGGAGAACGTCGTGCCGGCCTGTCGGTCCTGCAATGCCAGCAAGTGCAACGACGAGGTCACCGGCTGGATGCGTCGCAAGCGGCTGGACGAGGCGACGTTCCTGCTGTTCTGGGCCCAGACCTGCGCCATCTTCCGCCGCGCCGATGCCTGACCCGGTCACTGCCACGTCCGACACTGCCGCCGAGTGATCCCTGCCGCGAATGGGAGCGAGCGCGAGATCGCTCACACCTGCGGCAGGTCCGATGACGCGGAACTGGCGCAGGTGGGAGCGAGTCAGCCGCCGAAGACTCGGGAGACGAGCGGAACGCCGGGGCGGTAGGCCAGGTGATTCCGGCTCGGGGCGCGCAGCACGGCGAGGTCGGCACGGGCTCCGACGCGGACGATCCCCACGTCGTCCCGGCGCAGCGCGCGAGCGCCGCCGGCGGTCGCGGCCCAGACGGCCTCGGACACGCTCATGCCCATCTCTCGCACGGCGAAGGCGACCATGAGAGGCATCGAGGTGGTGTAGCTCGTGCCGGGGTTGCAGTCGCTCGCGAGGGCGACTGTCACGCCCGCGTCAAGCAGACGGCGACCGGACGGGTACGGGTGCTTCGTGGAGAACTCCACACCCGGCAGCAGGGTCGCGACGGTGTCCGAACCCGCCAGCGCCGCGATGTCGTCGTCACTGAGGTAGGTGCAGTGGTCGACGCTGGCCGCGCCGAGCTCCACCGCGAGCGCCGCACCGGGACCCTCGCCGAGCTGGTTGCCGTGCACGCGCGGGAGCAGGCCCGCGGCGATTCCTGCCTCCAGGACCGTCCGCGACTCGTCGGCGTCGAACGCGCCCCGCTCGCAGAACACGTCGATCCACTTCACGTACGGACGCACCGCCGCGAGCATCGGACCGATGACCAGGGCGACATAGCCGGCACGGTCATCGGCGTATTCCGCCGGCACGACGTGGGCACCGAGGAAGGTGACCTCCTCGGTCGTCTCGGCCGCGATGCGCGCGAGGCGCGTCTCGGTTTCGACGTCCAGGCCATAACCGGTCTTGACCTCCTGGGTGGTGGTGCCCTGCTCGCGACTCTCCGCGCGCAGGGACACCAGCCGGGCCCGCAGTTCATCGTCCGTCGCCGCCCGGGTCGCGGCCACCGTGGTGCGGATGCCGCCGGCGGCATACGGGGTTCCCGTCATGCGCGCGGCGAACTCCGCCGACCGGTCACCGGCGAACACGGTGTGCGAGTGCGAGTCCACGAACCCGGGAATGACGGCGGCCCCGTCGACGTCGATGCGCTCATCGGCATCGGGGGCGGACACGCCTTCCCCGATCCAGGCGATGAGGCCGTCCTCGATCACCACGGCCGCGTCGTGACGCGTGCCGCAGACGTCCTCACCGTCTGCGACGTTCGTGGTGAGCTCGCCGATTCCGGTCAGCAGGGTCGCCGTCATCAGATCACGCCTCGTCCAGCATCGGGACCTTGAGGCCGCGCTCGCGAGCGATGTCCTTCGCGTGATCGTAACCGGCGTCGACGTGACGCATCACACCGGTGCCGGGGTCGTTGGTCAGCACGCGCTCGATCTTCTCCGCCGCGAGATCGGAGCCGTCCGCGACGGTCACCTGACCGGCGTGGATGGAGCGGCCGATGCCGACGCCACCACCGTGGTGCAGCGAGACCCAGGAGGCACCGGACGCCGTGTTCAGCAGCGCGTTCAGCAGCGGCCAGTCGGCGATCGCGTCGGAGCCGTCCTTCATCGCCTCGGTCTCGCGGTACGGGCTCGCGACCGAACCGGAGTCGAGGTGGTCACGGCCGATGACGATCGGCGCGGACAGCTCGCCCGAGGCGACCATCTCGTTGAACTTCAGGCCCGCCAGGTGGCGCTCCTTGTAGCCGAGCCAGCAGATGCGCGCCGGCAGACCCTCGAAGTGGATCTCCTCGCCGGCCTTCGCCAGCCAGCGCTGCAGACCGGCGTCGTTCGGGAACAGCTCCGCGATCGCGCGGTCGGTCTTGCGGATGTCCTCCGGGTCGCCGGACAGCGCGGCCCACCGGAACGGGCCACGGCCCTCTTCGAACTGCGGACGGATGTACGCCGGGACGAAGCCGGGGAACTCGAACGCGCGGTCGTAACCGCCGAGCTTCGCTTCGGCGCGGATCGAGTTGCCGTAGTCGAAGACGATCGCGCCGCCGTCCCGGAACTCCACCATCGCCTGCACCTGCAACGCCATCGACTCGCGTGCGCGGCGGGTGAACTCTTCCGGGTCCGCCTCGGCCGCAGCCTTCCACTCCTCGACGCTGATGCCGATCGGCAGGTACGCGAGCGGGTCGTGGGCGCTGGTCTGGTCGGTGACGATGTCGATCGGCACGCCCCGACGCAGCAGCTCCGGGAAGATCTCCGCGGCGTTGCCGACGATGCCGACGGACAGCGCCTCGCCGGCGTTGCGCGCGGCGACGGCACGCTCGATGCCGTGATCGAGGTCGGTGGTGTACTCGTTCAGGTAGCCGTGCTCGACACGGCGGGCCAGGCGGCTCTCGTCGACGTCGACGATGATGACCGCGCCACCGTTGAAGGTCACGGCGAGCGGCTGCGCGCCGCCCATGCCACCGGCGCCGCCGGTCAGCGAGAGGGTCCCGGAGAGGTCCTCACGGCCGAGCTTGCGGGCCACGGCGGCGAAGGTCTCGTACGTGCCCTGCACGATGCCCTGCGATCCGATGTAGATCCAGGAACCGGCGGTCATCTGGCCGTACATCGTCAGGCCGAGCGCCTCGAGGCGGCGGAACTCGGGCCACGTGGCCCAGTCACCGACGAGGTTCGAGTTGGCGATGAGCACGCGCGGTGCCCACTCGTGCGTGCGGAACACACCGACCGGCTTGCCGGACTGCACCAGCAGCGTCTCGTCCGGCTCCAGCTCATCGAGCGTGCGGACGATCGCGTCGTACGCGGCCCAGCTGCGCGCGGCACGACCGGTGCCACCGTAGACGACGAGGTCTTCCGGGTGCTCGGCGACCTCGGGGTCGAGGTTGTTCATCAGCATCCGCTTGGCGGCTTCGGCACCCCAGGACTTGGCGGTGCGCTCGTTGCCGCGCGGGGCGCGGACGGTGCGGGGTTCGTGCGTCGTCATGACGGACTCCTTCGTCGTGGAAATCTGGATCAGGCGTGGGCGAGACGGTCCCGGACGAGGCACGCGAACGCGCCGTCCTGAACCTGGGCGGTGACGTGCTCGATGTCGGGCGAGACGTAGTGGTCGGGGCCGGGGCCGGCGACGTTCTCGCGGACGAGGTCGCGCGCGGCACCCGTGACGGGGCTCGCCTGCAGCGGGGCGCGCAGGTCGAGCGCGCGGGCGCCGGTGATGATCTCGATGGCGAGAACGCGGGCGAGGCCGTCGATCGCGCGACGGAGCTTGCGGGCGGCGGCCCAACCCATCGACACGTGGTCCTCCTGCATCGCCGAGGACGGGATCGAGTCGACCGACGCGGGCGTGGCAAGGCGCTTCAGCTCGGACACGATGCCGGCGGCGGCGTACTGCGCGATCATCAGGCCCGAGTCGACGCCGACCTCGTGCGCGAGGAAGGGCGGCAGGTCGCGGTTGCGGGCGACGTCCAGCGCGCGGTCGGTGCGGCGCTCGGACACCGAGGCGAGGTCCGCGACGGCGATCGCGAGGAAGTCCAGCACGTACGCCACCGGGGCGCCGTGGAAGTTGCCGTTGGACTCCAGGCGCCCGTCTCCGGTGAGGATCGGGTTGTCCACGACGGAGGCGAGTTCGCGGTCGGCGATGAGCTGTGCGTGCGCCATCGTGTCGCGGCCGGCACCGTGCACCTGCGGCGAGCAGCGCAGCGAGTACGCGTCCTGCACGCGGCCGTCCTCCGGACCGGCGTGGCTGTGCACGATGGGCGACTCGCCGAGGATCGTGCGCAGGCGCAGGGCCGATTCGGCCTGGCCGACCTGCGGACGCATCGACATCAGTTCCTCGTCGAACACCTTGTCCGTGCCGAGCTGCGACTCGACCGACATCGCGGCGGCGAGGTCGGCGGTCTCGAACAGGGCGTCCAGGTCGTGCAGGGCCAGCGAGAGCATGCCGAGCATGCCGTCGGTGCCGTTGATGAGGGCCAGGCCCTCCTTCTCCTTGAGCTCCAGCGGCGCGATACCGGCGGCGGCGAGCGCTGCGGCGGCATCCTGCTTCTCCCCGTTCACGCGGACCTCGCCCTCCCCCATCGCGGCGAGGGCGATGTGGGCGAGCGGGGCGAGGTCGCCGGAGCAGCCGAGCGAGCCGTACTCGCGGACGATCGGGGTGATGCCGTTGTTCAGCATGGCGACGTAGGTCTCCACGACGACCGGACGGACACCGGTGTGGCCGGAGGCGAGCGTACGCAGGCGCAGCAACTGGAGGGCGCGGATGACCTCCTCCTCCACCTCCGGACCGGTGCCGGCGGCGTGCGAGCGGATGAGGCTGGCCTGCAGCTGCGCCCGACGGTCCGTCGTGATGAAGGTCGTCGCGAGCGCGCCGAAGCCGGTCGAGACGCCGTAGTGCGGGTTCGGGTCGTCGGCGAGCGCGTCGATGCGGGCGCGGGCGGCCTCGATGGCGGCCAGGGCATCCGGGGCGACGCTCACGGGCGCGTGGTGACGCGCGACCGCGACGACCTCGTGGACGGTGAGGGGCGCGAGGCTCAGGGAAACGGTGGTGGGGTCGCTCATGCCTCGATTTCACACCGTGCGGTTGCGCACCGCACCACGTCGCGGGGATGATGTGTCTGGGATCCCAGATAAGGAACACGATGGATGAGAACGCCCGCACCCCGGTCGCGGCCGAACCGCAGGTGCCGGCCGCGGACCAGACACTGCGGATCCTGACCTACCTCGGCCGACAGCGGGGCCCCGTCGCCGCGACCACGATCGCGACCCAGCTGGGCCTGCCCCGATCGACCGTCTACCACCTGCTCGCGACGATGCGCGCTCACGGCTTCGTCGTGCACCTGCCGGAGCAGCGTCGCTGGGGTCTCGGCACCGCCGCCTTCGAGTTGTCCGGCGGCTTCAACCGCCAGCAGCCGCTCGCCCGCCTCGGACGCCCGCTGATTGCCACCCTCTCCGACCGCACCGGCGAGAGCGCGCACCTCGCCGTGCTCAGCGGCCGGGACGTCATCTACCTCGCGGAGGAGCGTGCGCCGCGTCGCCCGGCGCTCGTCACCGACGTCGGCGTGCGGTTGCCCGCGCACCTCACCGCCACCGGTCGGGCGATGCTGGCCGCCCTCCCCCGCGAGCAGGTCACGGCGCTGTACCCGGACGCCTCCGTGTTCGCCAGCCGCACCGACCGCGGACCGACCTCGCCGCGCCAGCTCCGGGAGTCGCTGCGCGAGGTCCGTGCCCGCGGCTTCGCGCAGGAGGACGGCGAGGTCTCGGCCGGGCTGAGTTCTGTCGCGGTCGCGGTGCTGGACCACACCGGTTGGCCCGCCGCCGCCATCGCGATCACCTGGCCGGAGAACATCGCCCGCGACCCGGAGGAGACCGCCGCGGCCGTCCGCGCCACCGCGGACACGCTCGCCGCCCGAATCGCCTGAGCCGCGTCGGCACCGTCGTATTTGGACCAGCCGAAGCGCGACTGTTTGGCTCTTCTCACGGCGCCAAATCGCGAGAAGCCTGGGTCCATGACATGGGAATTCTGGGTGACCTCGATCGTGGTGACGGCGACTCCGGGCACGGGCGCACTGTTCACCGTTGCGGCCGCTCTGACGCGCGGGGCGCGGGCGGGGCTGGTCGCCGCCGCCGGATCCACCCTCGGCATCCTGCCCCATCTGACGCTCGCTCTCTCCGGGGCGGCGGCGCTCATGACTGCGAGCCCGGTGGCGTTCTCCGTCGTGAAATGGCTCGGCGTCGCGTACCTGATCTACCTGGGCTGGGGAACCTGGCGGCAGAGCAGCGTGCTCGCCTCGCCGTCGGACGCTCAGGCTCCACCCACGGCGCTGAGGACGATCGGCAGTGCCGTCCTGGTGAACCTTCTGAACCCGAAGTTGACGGTGTTCTTCTTCGTGTTCCTGCCCCTGTTCGTCGACGCGGATCGACCGGGCGCCGTCGTGGAGATGGCGGCGCTCGGCGCGGTGTTCATGGGGATCACGCTGGCGATCTTCGCCGTCTACGCCCTGGCCGCCGCCCGGTTGCGGAGCTCCGTGATCGGGAAGCCCCGCGTGATGCGCCGACTCAATCGCGGATTCGCCGTGTCGTTCGTCGCGCTCGCCGGCATGCTGGCGTTCGCCCACCCGTAGGCCGGGCGGCCATCACGGCACGAGCGTCCCGAGGGTGGCGATGGCCTGCTCCAAGCGCGGAATCGGGTGCGAACCGTAGGCGATCACGAGTCCCGGCGGTCCCGGTTCGAAGCGATGCCGGGACAGCGGCTGCACGCCGATCCCGAGGTCGCGGGCGCGGGCCGAGATCTCCGCGTCGTCCACCCCGTCCGGGAGACTCACGACCAGGTGCAGCCCGGCCGCGATGCCCGCGATGCCGCAGCCCGGCAGATGTTCGGCGAGAGCCCGGACGGCGGCGTCACGCCGCTCCCGGTGCCGTAGCCGCAGCGAGCGCAACTGACGTTCCAGGGCACCCGATTCGATCAGTTCGGCGAGGACGAGCTGTGGCAGCGCGGGCGAGCCGAGGTCGGTGGCCCAGCGCTTCCGCACGAGATCCTGCCGGAGATGCGACGGCGCGATCATCCACCCGAGACGCAGCGCCGGGGCGAGGACTTTGGACAGGCTCGAGACGTGGACGATGCGGTCGGGCGCCGCGGCCTGCAGAGCGCGCACCGGGGCCCGGTCGTAGCGGTACTCGGAGTCGTAGTCGTCCTCGATGATGAGCCCGTCGACGTCCTCAGCCCAGGCGTGGAGCGCACGGCGACGCTGCGGCGAGAGCACCACCCCGGTCGGGAACTGATGTGCGGGCGTGACCAGGACCGCGCGCTCCCCGCTCGCTGCGAGGCGGTCGACGTTCAGTCCTTCCCCGTCGACGGGGATCGGCGAGATCGTGTCCATCCAGTACTCCAGGACGCGACGGGTGCCGTCTGCGCCGGGGTCCTCGATCGCGCAACCCGTCACGCCGCGGTCGCGGAGCACCTGGGAGAGCAGACTCAACGCTCCGGCCACTCCGGCGGTCACGATCACCGAGTCGGGCGAAACGGTGACGCCCCGACTGCGGGCGAGCCAACCGGCGAGGGCGGCGCGCAGACGCGGCTCGCCCTGCGGATCGACGTACCCGAGCTCGCGGCTCGTCGCGGTGGCCAGCACGAGTCGTTCGGCTCGGAGCCAGGCCGCTCGGGGGAAGGCGCTGAGATCCGGCAGGCCCGAGGAGATGTCGAGCAGGTCCGGCTCCCCCTCCACGTCGGGCGATGGCGTGCGCACCTCCGAAGCCACGGGCGCCGCGGCGACCGTGGTGCCGCCGCCCTGGTTCGTCGCGAGCAGACCCTCATCGATGAGGAGCTGATAGGACGCCGCGATCGTGCCGCGTGCCAGCGACAGCTCCGCCGCCAGGACACGGGTGGCGGGAAGTCTCGTCCCGACCGGAACCGTGCCGCCGGCGATGGCCGCGCGCAGCCGATCGGCCAGCCACCGGGTGCGCCCGCGAGGCGGAGCCTGGTCGGAGACGATCTGGAGGAAGTCGGAGCCGCGCATTTGGCCCATCAGCCTACTCCGGTGGTGGCCCTGCCTGTCGAGCCAAAAGACGGATGCCGAATCAGTCCACGTCCGCGACCGTGCCGCCGGTGAGGCGAACCAACTCGTCGAAGGTGAGCGGGAAGACGGTGTGCGGGGTGCCGCCGGCGGCCCACAGCTCCGGGAACTCCGCGAGCGCGGCGTCCACGACCGTACGGACCGGCGCCGGGTGGCCGGTCGGGGCGACGCCGCCGATGCGCTGCCCCGTGGCGGCGAGCACCTGGTCCGGCGTCGCGCGCTTGAGCTTTCCGGCCCCGATCCGCTCGGCGAGCGCGGCGGTGTCGACGCGGTGCGCACCGCTGGTCATCACGAGCAGCGGCGCGTCGTCGGCCCAGAAGATCAGGCTGTTCGCGATCGCGCCGACCTCGACGCCGAGGGCCGCGGCGGCCAGCGGGGCGGTGGCCGCGGAGTCCGGCAGCGTCACGATGCGGCCGGGGATGTCGGCGCGCTCCAGCGCTGCGGCGACCAGGCGGCTGCGCTCGTTCAGGGCGTCGGTGTCGGTCATCGGTTCTCCTTCGGGTCAGGGGCGGGCGAGGACTTCGCCGTGCGGCAGTTGGAACCATCCGTCCGATGACGCACCCCAGCGCGTCCACCCGTCCGCGATGCGCTGCAGGTCCGCGGTCGTGGCGAGGCCGTACTCCGGGCACTGGCGTGCGAAGTCCGAGTCCACCGCCCGCTCCGCCCACGTCGCTCCCCAGCGTGCGACGCTTTCGTCGTCGGCGTAGGTCCAGGTCGTCCCGGTGACGCTGAGGTCCCGGAATCCGGCCGCCTGCACCCACGAGCGCAGGTGTCGGCCGGCGGCGGGTTCCGCCTCGTTGTGGCGCGCGAGGCGCAGGTACAGCTCGAGCCACTCCGCGAGCTGCGGCTCCCGCGGATACCAGCTCAGCGCCTCGTAATCCACGTCGCGGACCGCGAGCAGACCGTCCGGACGAAGCACCCGCCGGAACTCCCGCAACGCATCCACGGGGCGGGACAAGTGCTGGAGCACCTGGTGCGCATGCACGACGTCCACCGACGCGTCCGGACGATCGAGAGCATAGGCGTCGTCCACGGCGAAGCTGACGTTGGGGATGCCCCGCTCGGCGGCGGCCGTCTGCGCCTGCGCGATCACGGCCGCGCTGGCGTCGATGCCCGTCACGGCGCTGTGGGGGAAGCGTTCGGCGAGCTCCATCGTGATGGACCCCGGTCCGCAGCCGACATCGAGCATGGTCATGCCGTCACGCAGATGCGGCAGGAGGTACGCCGCCGAATCCTCGACCCCGCGTCGTGCGTGCGAGGCCACCACGCTGCGGTGGTGACCGTGGGAGTAGACGTCTGCGCTCATGAGCGTTCCTTCGCGATGGGTGTGCTGGAAGCCTAGTGCGGCCACGTCCGCCCCTCGAACGCGTCCGGGGTACCTAGACTGCGGGCGAGATCCATCCGAGAGGACCCGCCATGACGTACCCGACGTATCCGTCCCAGCCGCCGCAGCCCGGATACGCGCAGCAGCCCGGTTACGGCTATGCCCCGCCCGCACAGCTCGCGGCCCCGGTGGATCCGAATACGCCGACCAACACCGTGTGGATCTGGCCGGCCATGTTCCTCCCGATGCTGCCCGCGCTGGGGCTGTTCTTCGTGGACTGGCCGGGATTGTTCGCCACTATGGAGCACTTCGTGCTGACCGCGCCGAAGAACGCGACCCCCGCGGAAGTCCTGGAACAGGAGATGGTGGTCTTCCAGGCGATGGGCCCGATGGTGTGGGTGAGTATCCTCGTCTACCCGCTGATGGGCCTGTCGGTGCTGTTCTTCTGGCTGGACTGGCGCGAGCTCGGCCGTCGCGGGATCGTGCGGCGCTTCCACTGGGCGTGGGCGTTCATCGGGATCGTCGCTTCCGTCGGCGCGCTGGTCTCGGTGATCGGCCGCACCGTGGTCCTCCGTCAGCAGGGCCTGCGCGCGATGGCGCCCCTGTGGGCTTATATCGCCGCTGCGGCTGTGTCGGTGATCGGCACGGTGGCGTTCTCGGTGTGGCTCATGAGCCAGATGTCCGAGCTCATGATCCGCCTCGCCACCTGACTCACTCGGCTGCCGGCGCGCGACGATCTTCGGTCTGATCAGCCCGGAGCATGGTGGGCGCGAGGGACCTTCGGGCGTGCTTCGTTCCGCCACCCGTCGCACCGAAGGCCCGCCATGACCTCTCGCCGCCCCGGTGGTGCCCCGCTCGGCGGCCGCCGCCTGTGCCTGCGCGATGACAGCGGCGCTGGTGTCGATGCCCGTCACTCGATGGGTGTGCTGGAAGCCCAGTGCGGCCGTGTTCCGCGCCAGAACGCGTCGCGTGTGCGTAAACTGCGGGCGAGATCGATCCGAGAGGCCGCACATGACCTATCCGCAGAACCCGCAGCAGCCCGGACACCAACAGCCGGGGTATGCAACGCAGCCCGGCTACCCGCAGCAGGGTTACCCGCAGCAACCAGGCGTTGGCCAACCCGGATACGCCCAGCCCGCCTATCCGCAGCAGCCCGGCTACGGCTACGCACCGCCGGCCCCGGTGCCGGTTCCGGTCGATCCGAACACGAACACCAACACCGCGTGGATCTGGCTCGCGATGTTCGTCCCGGCGTTGGCGGTGGTGAGCCTGTTCTTCGTGAACTGGCAGGGCATGCTCGACACCGTCCGGCAGGCGATGGAGTCGGCCGCCACCAGCTCCACCGCGCCGGACCAGTTCGCGCTGCAGTCGCAGATGTGGCAGGCCATGGGACCGGCGGTGTGGTTGGGCTTCCTCTCCTACCCACTGATGGTTCTGTCCATCGTGTTCTTCTGGATGGACTGGCGTGAGCTCGGCCGCCGTGGCATCGTCCGACGCTTCCACTGGGCCTGGTCATTCCTGGGCCTGGTCACCGGGGTCGGAGCTCTCGTCTCCGTGATCGGACGCACCGTCGTTCTGCGTCAGCAGGGGTTGCGGGCAATGGCCCCGCTGTGGGCGTACATCGTGTACGTCGCTGTCTCGCTCATCGGCGGCGCGGCCTTCGCCGTGTGGTTCATGAGCGAGTTCTTCCGCATGATCTCGACCGTCGTCAGCTGAGCGTCGCCGAGAGACCCCCTGATCAGCCCGTAGCATGGTGGGCACGGGGGACGTTCGGGCGTGCTTCGTTCCGCCGCCCGTCGCACCGAAGGCCCGCCATGACCGCCGACCGCCCCTGGTACACCCGCTCCGCCGTCGACGCGTTCGTGCACTCCCCCGTGGTGCAGAACGTGATCATCGGAGTCATCCTCGTCAACGCGGCGATCCTGGGCCTCGAGACGGTGCCGGCCCTGCACGAGAGCCTCGGCCCGATCCTGGTGACCGCGGACCGGATCTGCCTCGGCATCTTCGTCATCGAGATCCTGCTGAAGCTCTACGGCCGCGGCTGGCGGTTCTTCACCAACTCCTGGAACGTGTTCGACTTCCTCGTGGTGGCCGTATCGCTGATCCCCGGCGCCGACGCATTCGCCGTGCTGCGCGCGCTGCGCGTCCTCCGCGTGCTGCGGCTGGTCTCGTCGATTCCCGCGCTGCGCCGCGTCGTGGATGCGCTCGTGCGTGCCCTCCCCGGTATCGCCTCGATCGCGGCGCTCCTCGCGATCATCTTCTACGTCAGCGCCGTGATGGCCACGATGCTGTTCGGCTCGCAGTTCCCCGAGATGTTCGGCACCCTGGGGCGGTCACTGTTCACGCTGTTCCAGATCATGACCCTGGACAACTGGTCCGTCATCTCGCGCGACGTGTGGGGCGCCATCCCCTGGGCGCCCGCGTTCTTCGTCCCGTTCGTGCTGATCAGCTCGTTGACCGTGCTGAACCTGTTCATCGCCGTCATCGTGGACGCCATGCAGGGGCTGAACGACGACACCGTCGAGGAGGTCACCGAGGTCATCGCCGCCGAGACCGAAGACGTCGTCGCCGCCGAGGAGGACACCGCCGCCGAGTTGCGACGATTGCGCGCCGAGATCGCCGATCTCGCCGCCCTGGTTCGGCAGTCTCACCGCGCCTGAGGCTCGCCGGCAGAGAACTCGCATCGTTGAGCCGGCTCATCGCCCTCAGCAACCGGTTCCCCGCATCCACCGGACCGCGGCCGACTCTGGGACGGCTCGGTGCCGCGCGATCACTCTGATCGGCGCAGGAGCAGGCAGGACAGCACGAAGACGATCACGGCGGCGACGAGGTCGAGCAGCACGCCGGCCGCGAGCTCGGCCTGTCCCACCCAGCCCGACGACGCCACGATGCCGCCGATGAGGATCACGCCCAGCGACAGCGAAAGCTGCTGCGCGGTGCCGAACAAGCCACCCGACAACCCGGCGGAATGCACGGGCACCTCTCGGACGACACGCTGCGTCAGCGGGGAGAAGATCATCGCCTGCCCTGCTCCCAGCAGCAGCAGCGGGAGCTGCAGGAGCCACGGCAGCTGCGGCGTCCAGGCGAGCAGAACGGTGAGGGCGATCCCGATCAACGCGATGGTCTGGATCAGGACACCCCACATCAGCGTGGCATCCCCCAGCCGCCGCTGAATACGCGAGAGCCGCAGTGAGATCACGGTGAACACGGCGGCGAACGGGAGCATGGTGAGCCCCGATTCAAGCGGCGTCATGCCCAGGCCGTCGTCGAGCGCCCGCGGGATGACGTACAGCACAGCGCCGAAGCCGATGAAGAACAACCCTGCGGCCGTGAGGCCGAGTTGCAACGGACGCAGGCGGAGGATCTGCGGTGGCAGCAGCGGGATGCGTCCGCTTCGTTCGATCCGGCTCTGGTGCTGCCACAGAATGACGAGCATGCCGACGCCCGCGAGGAGTGCGAGAACGATCGGCCAGGACCATCCCAGCGCCGGACCGAAGGTGAGAGCGGAGATGATGAGCAGAATCCCGACCGCCAGTTCGACCGTCCCCGCCACGTCGATCGCAACCGGTTCGTGCACGACGCTGCGTGGCGCGAATCGGGAGAGCACGACCGCCAGGCCCGCGAGCAGCGCGGCGACCCAGTACACCGCCCGCCATCCGGCGATCGGGCCGAACGATGCGCTGGCCAGCGTTCCGCCGATCACCTGTCCCAGGGCGGAGCCGATGCCGCCGCTCGCGCTGAAGGCGGAGATGGCGCGAACCCGGGCAGCCCCCGTGCTGGTCGCCTGGATCACAGCGAGCACCTGCGGCGATCCCAGAGCCACGCCGATGCCCTGCGCGGCGCGCGCCGCCAGGAGCGTTTCGACACTCGGCGCCAGCGAGCAGGCGATCGCGCCCATCAGGAAGGCCACCATCCCGATGAGGAAGAGCCGGTGACGTCCGAACCGATCGCCCAGCCGACCGCCGATGATCAGCAGCACGGCGAACGGCACGCTGTACGCGGCGACGACGAGCTCCAGCATCGCATCCGACATGCCCAGGTCGGTCCGAACCGCGGGGAGGGTGACCGTCACGGCGTTGAATGCGTACGATCCGATCCCGGGCGCGAGGACCAGGCCCAGATAGCGCCAGGCGGGCGGGGGAGTTTCGGAGGCGGGCTGAACGGGAACAGTTGCTGTGGACACCCCACCACCTTCGAACGACCGGATTCCTGGTACCAGGAGTGCGCTCATCCTGGTACCAACAGTGCCCCTCTCAGAGGTCTGCGAGGGCCTGCGAAGACACCGCGGCATGGAGAATGGGTCCGGGGGTGAGCCATGGCGAAGACCAGTGATCGTGAAGAGTTCGCGGCATACCTGCGGTCTCGGCGCGAGCGGCTCCGTCCCGCGGATGTCGGACTGCCTGACGGATCACGTCGACGCGTGGCGGGCCTGCGGCGGGAAGAGGTGGCCCAGCTCGCCGGCGTAGGCCTCACCTGGTACACCTGGCTCGAACAGGCGCGTCCCATCGCGGCATCCGAACAGGTGCTGGCAGCCATCGCGCGCGCGCTGCAGCTCACCCCGGACGAACGCGATCATCTCTACGCCCTCGCGGGGCTCGCCATCCCCGACCGCGAAGGGCGCAGCTGCGTGCGGGCGACGCACCTGGACCTGCTGGAGCGGGTCCTCCCGTATCCTGCCGCGATCCAGACGGCGCGATTCGACGTCCTCGCGTACAACCGCACCTACCGATTCCTGTTCAACGACCTCGACGACATCCCGCCGCAGCACCGCAACTGCGCACGTCTCATGTTCACGGACCTGCACTGGCAACGCGCCCATCTCGATGCGGATCACGCACGGGAACGCATCGTGGCGCGGTTGCGATCCGCCTACGGTCGCCACCGCGATGAACCGACCTGGATCGGTTTCATCAGCGAGATGCGTCAACTGTCCCCCGGTTTCGGCGAGATCTGGGACCGTGGCGACGTCGCGACGGAAGCGAACGCGCTCAAGCGCATCCGTCACGCCCGTGTCGGCGTGCTGCACCTCAGTATGACGAGCACGTGGCTGGACGAAGGGCACGGTACCCGACTGGTGTGGTTCACTCCGGCGGACGAGGCCACGGTCCCGCGCCTGACCCTGCTCGACCAGCAGGCACATCAAGCCGCGGCCTATACGGCCGCAGGATGACCATGACGCACCCCACAGGTCGGACCCGGTCCTCCCCCGCCCCGTCCTCGTCCCTCGGCCCACTGTCCACGACGGGCGCACTCTGGGTCATCGGCCCCGCCTGGTACGTGCTGTGCGAGGCGATCGCCGCAGCCGCCTTCCCCGGTTACAACTACGCCACGTTCTACATCAGTGACCTCGGCGTGCCCACCTTCGGCGACTTCCAAGGACGAGACCTGCACTCCCAAGTGCCGGCCGTCATGGATGCGGGCTTCATCGGAGTCGGACTCTTCTTCCTGCTGGGCGCCCTCCTGCTGCTCCCCCGGTTGACCAACCGGCGTGCGGCCACGTGGTTCAGCATCATCGCCGTCATCCACACGGCGGGAATCACCTTCGTCGGTCTCGTCCCGGGTTCCCCCGAGAACGTCGCGCTCGGACTCATCACCATCCACGTCCTCGGAGCGACCGCCGCCATCGTCGCCGGCAACGCCGCCGCCATCGTGTCAACCGCCGCTCTCCACGGACTGGGCCTGCCCGCCTGGCATCGCAGGTCGGGACCGATACTCGGCGCGCTGGGCCTCGCCGGCAGCGTCCTGCTGACACTGCACTTCTGGCTCCCGGACGGCGTCTGGGAACGAGGCGCGGTCTACCCCTTCATGATCTGGCAGTTCATCACCGGCATCCTCCTCATCAGGAACAATGACCGGCCCGGACACCTCCCGGCCGCCGGGGAGTGACCGCCGGCCCGGGCTGAGGACCCGTGGACCGCGATGATCCGCGCCACGGACCTCGCCTCCGCCATCCGCGGGCGGCCTCGCCGCACTGGTTCGGCGGCCGCAGCGCGCCGGGCTTCCGCCCACTCCCGACGGTTCGTGCGGGGTCCGGCGAGTCAGTTGCCGACCGGCACCGGGTCCATCTGGATGTCCGTGATGCCCAGCGCCCGTCCCGTGGCGGACTGCACGGCGACCTGCACCGGCTCACCGTCCGGACCGATCGGACGCAGGCCGGCTTCGGCATGCTCGAGGTGTCGCTGACCCCACAGGAACAACCCGAGGATCACCGGGAGCAACTCCTGACCAGAGGCGGTGAGCTCGTACTCGTGCCGGAGGCGGGACCCCGACTCCTGATACGGGACGCGGCGAAGTACGCCGATCTCAACGAGTTCCTGCAGCCGCTTCGCGACCGTCGCCTCGGAGATGCCGGTGTGCTCGACGAATGCGTCGTATCGGCGGTCGCCGTAGAACGCCTGCCGAAGCAGCAGGATCGAGGCCCGGGACCCCAGGGCCGTCATCGCGCAGTCGATCGGGCACCCCGGACCGGGCGAGGGCACGGCATCTGTTCCGAGTGTCATGTCCCCACTCTACCCTGACTTGAGATGAGTGAAGTCATGCCGCTACTCTCTGACTTTATGCAGATGAAGTCAGAAGCGATTCGCCGCTGGGCCGTCCTGATGGTCGCGGGCACCGCGCAGTTCCTCGTCCTTTTGGAATCCACGATCATCAACGTCGCGATTCCCACGATCGGTGATCGCCTCGGCGACGGAGGATGGCTGGTCTGGGTCCTGAGCGGCTACCTGCTCGCCTTCGGTGGCCTGCTCCTCCCCGGCGGCGCGTGGTCCGATCGCACGGGTCGCCGGCCCGTGTTCTTGGGCGCGCTGACCGGCTTCGCGATCACAAGCATCGCGTGCGCGCTCGCGCCGACCATCGAGGTCCTCGTGGGCGCGCGGTTGGTGCAGGGAGCGTCCGCGGGCGTTCTCGCCGCCAGCGCGCTCGGTGTCGTCATCGCCCGGTACAGCCGACAGCGTGAGCGCGCGATCGCCCTGACGATCTGGAGTGCGCTCGGTGTGGTCGGCGCGGTCATCGGCAGCCTCATCGCGGGGCCCCTCATCTCGTGGTTCGGCTGGCCCGGGGTGTTCTGGATCAACGTCGCCGCGGTGCTGCTGCTCATGCCGTTCGCACTGCGAACGATTCAACGTGGGGAGAGCCACACGTCGTCCGCGCGATCCTGGCCTGCCGGCGTCGTCGCCGCCGGCGCCGCGGCGATCCTCGCCGGACTCAGCATCGCGGAGAGGAACCCGCTTCCCGGGGCCGCCCTGGCCGTGGTGGGGGCGGGCGCACTCGTCACGACCGTGCTCGCGCAACGTCGTGCGGTCGCTCCGGTTCTGCCGGTGCACCTCTTCAGCCTCGCCGCCTACCGGACGGCCACGCTGGGCTTGTTCGCGGTGAACGGGTTGATGATCGCCGCGATGTTCGCGTACTCGACGCATCTGCAGCAGCACTACGGACTGACCGCGCAGGGCGCATCGTTCGCGGTCGCGCCGATGGCGATCGCATCGCTGGTCGTCGCCGTCCTCGCCGACACCGTCATCACCCGTCTCGGGGCGACCGCGACGTTCCGTCTCGCCGGCGCAGCACTCCTGGTCGGCACCGGCACGGTGTTCGCCGTGGCTCTGACGGACGCCCCGTGGGGATGGCTCATCCTGGGTGGCCTGCTCATCGGCGCCGGTCTCCCGGGTGCGTTCGTCATCTCGAACCGGCGCGCGTTCGCCGACGTCGCCGGCGATGAGGCGGGCGCCGCGTCCGGGTTCACCACCATGATCACCACGCTCGGCGGCGCCACCACCGTCGCCGCAGCCGGGCTTGCGGCTTCCCTCTCGCCCTACGTCGGCCCGTACGCCGTGCTCCTGCTCGCCGCAGCCGTGATCGTCGCACTCTCCCTGCCGCGCACGGGCCCTCGAGAGGACTCCGCGGTCCCGGCCGCCGGACCGGCCACCGAGACCCGCTGACGCCCGTGCGCACCCGCGCTGAGGATCGCGCCCGATTCCGACACTTCCCCGCGCGGATTCCTGTCGCGGGTGGGAGCGATACCGGCATCGCTCCCACCCGCGGCACTTTTCGGGCCCGGAAAGCGCCGATTCCGGGAGCAAAATGAGTCCGACAGCACACACGACGAAGGCCCCGCCGGAGTGGCGAGGCCTTCGTCTTTCGGTGGACCTGAGGGGATTCGAACCCCTGACCTCTTCATTGCGAACGAAGCGCGCTACCAACTGCGCCACAGGCCCGAAGACGTGTACGAGCCTATCATGACGGAACCGCCCCGAATGACCACCGCGGCGGGTCGTGTCAGCTCGCGGCGCGGCGCGCGAGCAGGTCACGCACGTGCGCCTCGACGGCCTCGTCATCGATGTAGCCCATGCGCGTGAACGGCGAGGCTTCCTCGGCGCGCGCGGCCGGACGGGCGGTGTCGATGCGCACCGGAGCGTCCTGCTCGGCCTTCTGCCGCGCGGCCTCCTCCAACGCCACGCGCCGCAGCGCGGCGTGTGCGTCGATGCGGTCCTGAGCGACCGCGGCCCGAGAACCGGCGACGTTCGAAAGCGGATTGGGCAGCTGGCGAGGCGTCCAGCGCGGTGCGGGCTCATCGTGCAGCACCCACTCGCGACGCGGCTCGGCCACGACCTCGACGGGGGCGGCCATCGGTACGACACGGCGACGGGCGCGGCGCGCGACACCGGACATCTTCTGCAGCACACCGAGAGCGACCACAGCGGCGACCGCGCCGCCGAGCAGCGCCCAGGGCTGGGCGAACGTCAACTGCAGCCACACGCCAGCCGCAGCGATGAGCAGTCCGAGCAGCAGGACCACGGTCGCACTCGCACGCAGGCGACGGCGGGCACGCGCCTGCGCGACGCCGGACAGTCGCAGCGCCTCCGCGGCTTCCGCCCGTCGACGTGCGAGATCACGACGCTCCGCCGCGGCGGCGGCCATCGCCTCCTCACGAGCGAGTTCCGCTTCGGCGGCGACGCGGTCACGCTCGGCCGCGGACGCGATGCGGGCGACCTCCTGCTCCTGCGTGACGCGGATCCGCTCCAGCTCCCGCCGGCGGTCGGCTTCGTCACGGACACGGTCGCGCTCGACGCGCACGCGCTCGGCCTCGGCACGACGCGCCAGCTTGGACTGCTCGTACGCCGTCCGCGCGTCCAGCTCGAGGTTCATCTCCGTCGGGTTCTCGCTGGTCTCCGCCAGAATCCGCAGCGCCTGGCTGAGCCGCACGGCGTTGCGCTCGGTCGCGTTGAAACGCCCCCGGGAGTACCAGGACGGCACGAGGTAGACGAGCCAGAGCACAGCGGCGATCGCGAGGATCACACCTCCGCCGAGAATCGGGACGTCCATGTCCCCCACGGTACGGGAATGGCCCGGTGGGACCGCGAACATCTCCGCGCGTGTCGCGCGAGTCCGGACCCGTCAGGAACGCAGGCGATCCGCCGGCGGGATCGCCGCCGCGGACTCGGGAGCAGCCCCCTGCAGCCACCGCGAGAGCACCCCCTGCGGGACGTCCTCCGTCGTCAGCGCGAACGAGTAGTGGTCACGCCAATCGCCGTCGATGTGGATGTAGTGGCGTCGCAGTCCCTCGTACCGGAACCCGAGCTTCTCCACGACGCGCAGGCTGGGACCGTTCTCCGGCCGGATGCAGATCTCCATGCGATGCAAGCGCAGTTGCGTGAACGCGATGTCCGTCGCGAGCGCGACGGCCGTCGGCGTGATCCCGCGTCCGGCGAACCGCTCCGCCACCCAGTATCCGATCGTGGCCGAGTTCAGCGACCCGCGAGCGATGCCCCAGATGTTGAGCTGGCCGCACACCTCGCCGTCGGATTCCACCACGAACGGCACGCCGCTGCCGTCGCGGTACTGCTGCAGCAGTCGACGGATGCCCAGGCGCATGTCGAAGGAGATCGAACCGCCCGGCACCGTGGCCTCCCACGGCCGCAACCAGGCGCGGTTGCTCAGCAGCTCATGCTGCAGCGTTCTGGCGTCCTTGACCTTCACCAGGCGCAACGACACATCTCCGTGCCGGCTCGTGATCTGCTGGTCCATCTCGCCCCGCAACGCTCTCAGAGGGTTTTCGCGAAGTCCTTCAGCCAGGCCCGCAGCTCCGGACCCAGGTCCTCCCGCTCGCACGCCAGCTGCACGATGGCCTCGATGTAGTCCAGCTTCGCGCCGGTGTCGAACCGACGACCGCGGAAGACGACGCCGTACACGCCGCCCTCACCGCGCGCCTGCTCCTCGAGCGCGTCGGTGAGCTGGATCTCGCCGCCCTTGCCGGGTGCGGTGTGCTCGAGGATCGGGAAGATGTCCGGGCTGAGCACGTAGCGTCCGATCACGGCGAGGTTGGACGGCGCCTCCTCGCGGGAGGGCTTTTCCACCATGCCCGTGATGCGGACCACGTCATCCTCATCGGTCGGCTCGATCTGCGCGACGCCGTACAGGTGGATGTGCTCCGGCGGAACCTCCATCAGCGCCACGACCGAAGCACCGCGCTTGGTGTGCTGGTCGATCATGCGCGACAGCAGGTCTTCCTTGGCGTCGATCAGATCGTCACCCAGCATCACGGCGAACGAGTGATCGCCGACGTGAGACTTCGCCCGCAGGACCGCGTGACCGAGACCCTTCGGGTCGCCCTGCCGGACGAAGTGGATGTCCGCCAGCTCGCTCGGCGCCATCACCTGGGCGAGCTTGGTCGCGTCGCCCTTCAGCTCCAACTGCGCTTCCAGCTCCGGAACCGAGTCGAAGTGGTCCGAGATGGAGTTCTTCCGACGGCCGATGATGACCAGCACGTCATCGATCCCCGCCTTCACCGCCTCCTCCACCACGTACTGGATCGCCGGCTTGTCGACGACCGGGAGCATCTCCTTCGGCATCGCCTTCGTGGCGGGAAGGAAGCGCGTCCCGAGGCCGGCGGCGGGGATGACGGCCTTGATCGGCAGATTCGACATCCCCCCACTCTAGACGGTGCCCCCATCGTGTCCCTCTACAATCAAGGTCATGGTCGGAGACATCGAAGCCGAGAAACGCGCCATGCGCGCCGAGGTGCGCGAGCGACGCCGGGCCCTGTCCGAGCCTCAGCTCGAAGCCGCCGCGGCCGGCATCACGGAGCAGCTCGACCGGCTGGTGCAAGCGCACGACGCCCGGAGCATCTCCTGCTACCTCTCCTCCCCGATGGAGCCGGGCACACGCCCCTTCATCAACGCCGCCATGGACCGCGGACTGCGCGTCCTGCTGCCCGTCACCCGCGCCGACGGGCTACTGGACTGGACGGTCGCGAGCCCGGAGGGTGACGAGTTCCTCGGTCCGCTCGGCATCGCGGAGCCGACCGGAGAACTGCTCGGCCCGATGGCCGTGGACACGGTCGATCTGCTGCTGATTCCGGCCGCGGCCGTCGGCGCGGACGGCAATCGCCTCGGCTGGGGCCGCGGCTACTTCGACAAGACGCTGGGCTCGATGACCAAGTGTCCCCCCGTCTACGCGGTCCTGTTCGACTCGGAACTCGTCGACGAGGTCCCTCGCGAAATCCACGACCGTCCGGTCGACGGGGTCGTCACCCCGACCCGGACCGTCACGCTTCACCCCTGACGCGCCGCACGGCGCACGCACGCAGAAAGAACTCCTCACCATGCCCACCTACGCCTACGCCTGCACGAATTGCGGGCACCGCTTCGACGCGATCCAGTCCTTCTCCGACGCCGCACTGACCACGTGCCCGGAGTGCGGTGGCGCGCTTCGCAAGGACTACGGGACCGTCGGGGTGACCTTCAAGGGCTCGGGGTTCTACCGCACGGATTCCCGCGCGCCTGGTGGCGACGCGGCCGCATCTGCGTCATCATCGTCTACCGGGGCGTCTGCCTCACCCGCGGCATGACCGCTGCGGTCAGCGATATCGGGGGTCAGCAATGATCAAGGGCTTCAAAGAGTTCATCATGCAGGGGAACGTGATCGACCTCGCAGTCGCGGTCGTCATCGGAACTGCATTCGGCAACATCGTCAACGCCGTCGTCTCGGCGGTCATCAACCCGCTGGTCGCGCTGTTCTTCGACTCGAAGAGCACCGAGGGTGCGGGCCCGACGATGACCGGCATCTACGGACAGCCCGTGCTGTTCCCGCTGGGCGATCTCATCTCTGCCGTGATCAGCTTCATCGCCACGGCCCTGGTGGTGTACTTCGTGTTCGTCGTGCCGATGAACAAGTTCAAGGAGCGCCAGGCCGCCAAGGCCGGCGTCGTCGAGGAGGAGCTGCCGACCGAGGCCGAGCTGCTCGTCCAGATCCGCGACCTGCTCCAGAAGGACGGCAACGTCGCGCGATAGCGCACAGCGTTCCGGAAGGCGTCACCCCCGCGGGGTGGCGCCTTCCGCGTATCCGGGCTTGCAGCTGACACCGTGTGAAGGGGTGGAGTGGAAGACGACATGTTGAGCATCGGCGAATTCGCACACGCCACGGGGGTCTCCCGGCGCATGCTGCGCCATTGGGAGGACCAGGGGCTGATCGTCCCGGCCGAGGTCGACGAGCGCACCGGCCATCGTCGGTACGCCCGACGGCAGGCCGGTCGGGTGCGCGCGATCGCCGCTCTGCGAGCGTCCGGTTTCGGCCTGGACGACATCGCCGGGCTGCTGGACTCGGACCTCACCGAGTCCGGCTTGGTGGCGCTCCTGCGTCGTCGCGAGGCGGAACTGGCCGCCGAACTCGCCGTGACCTCAGCACGTCTGGCCGAGGTGCGATCGCGCCTGGCAGCGATGACGGAAGGACGACACCTCATGACCGCTCTCACTCTCACCCCACTCCCGGCGCTGCACCTCCTCGGTGCTACGGAGGACGTCACCGACGAGACCGAGATCCCGGACGCCGCGGCACGCCTGCGCACGGCCGCGGGAGCACCCGCGAACGTCGATCTCGTGCAGTGCTTTGACGGCAGTGCGCGGACGGACCGCATCACCGTCACCGTGGGCACGCCGGCGCCGGCCGGCACGGCCGCGACCATCACGATCCCGGGCGCCGACCACGCCGCCACCATCACTCTCGACGCGGCCCCGGAGCGCATCGCCGACGCGTGGATCCACCTCGACGCCGCGCTGGCCGCCCGGTCCCTCCGCGCCACCGGGCCGTACCGGCACACCATCCACGTGGACGGGACCGTGACCCTCGCCGCCCCTGTCCTGCCCGTGGATTGACGGGTCCGGACGCGGGTACGCGAATGCGTGCCCGCGTCTCGACGGCTCCCCCTCCTCCTCGGTACAATTGCAACCTTTCCCGGCAAGGAGCAGGAGCACCATGCACCGCGAAGCGCCCACCCCTGAATTCGCATCGACGACGCGTCCGCGCAGTCGCACCGCCGTCGGTCGACCGCGGCATGGCGTCCGCGCCCCGTTGCCGGAGCCGCCGACCGTCCGCGACGGCGTCCTGGCGACGTGGCACGAGCGCAACCGGCGCGTCACCCTCCCCCACGGCATCGCCATGCTCACCGAGTGGGGGAATCTGGACAACCTCCGCCGGGCGATCGGAGAGTCCGACGCGCCGTTTCGCGGCATGGTGTTCGCCGACTCGGACGTCCACAAGATGCTCGAGGCGGTCGCCTGGGAGCTCGCCCGGGAGGAGGACGACGACCTGCGCGCCTTCTTCGAGGACACGGTCGCGCTGCTCGCCCGCGTGCAGGACCACGACGGATACCTCGACTCCGCGTTCGGCGAGTACACCGGGCGCGAACGCTGGAGCGACCTCGCCGAGGGGCACGAGCTGTACTGCCTCGGCCACCTCATCCAGGCCGGCGTCGCGGCGCACCGCGCGCTCGACGATGACCGGCTCCTGGGGATCGCGCACCGCTTCGCATCGCTCGCGGTGACACGATTCCTCGCGGACGAGAGCTCCGGGTACTGCGGACATCCGCTGATCGAGACGGCGCTGATCGAACTGTGGCGGGAGACGGGCGACGACGCGATGCGGCAGTTGGCGCAGTCCTTCCTCGAGCGGCGCGGCAGCGGGTTCTTCCGCGGCTCCCCGTTCCCGCCGGAGTACTACCAGGATGACAGCCCGGCGCTGACGACCCGGCACCTGCGCGGCCACGCCGTCCGCGCCCTGTACCTCAATCAGGGCATCGTCGATCTCCACCTGGAGACCGGCGACGCCCGGGCGGCCGACGTGGTTCGGGCGCTGTGGGAAGATCTGGTCTCCCATCGCCTGTACGTCACCGGCGGCACCGGGTCCCGCCACGACGGCGAGGCGTTCGGTGCGGCCTACGAGCTGCCGCCGGACCAGGCCTACGCCGAGACGTGCGCGGGGGTCGCCCTGTTCGGCTGGGCGTGGCGGATGTATCTGCTCACCGGGTCCGCGGAGCACCTGGATGTCGCGGAGACCGCGCTGTACAACGTGGTGGCCGCCGGAATCTCCGAGCACGGCGACGAATTCACGTACGTCAACCCGCTGCAGCGCCGGGATGACCGCGCCTATGGGGGCACGGAGTCCCCCGGCGGTCGGCGCCGATGGTTCAACTGCGCCTGCTGTCCGCCCAACCTCGCCCGCACGTTCGCGAGCCTGGAGCAGTACGTCGCCGCGGAGCGCCCGGACGGCATCGATCTGACCCTGTACGCCGGCGCGCGGATCCCGGCCGCGGGTGCGAGCATCGAGATCGACACCGACTACCCCCGGTCCGGAGCCGTGCGCATCACGGTGCACGGCGATGCGGCGGCAGGCCGGCGCGCGCTCGGGCTGCGCATCCCGTCCTGGGTCGGAGCGGAGCAGTGGACACTGCATCGGGACGGCGCCCCGCTCGCCGTCACGGCGGAGGACGGCTGGGTGGTGCTCGCGGACGCGATCGTGGACGGCACCGTCCTGGACCTGCACCTGCCGATGCCCCCGGTGATCCTCCGGCCGCATCCGCGCATCGACGCGGTCCGCGGCACGGTGGCCGTGCGCCGGGGTCCGGTCCTCCACTGCGCCGACGGCGTCGACACGGACCTCGCCATCGATGACCTGCTGGTGGACGCCGCGTGCGTGACCGAGATGACGGGGGCGGGGGTCTTCGGGCCGGGACTGGCCGTACGAGCGACCGTCGCCGACACCGCGCGGCCGCTGTACGGCCCGCAGGACGCGCGTGCGGTGGAGGCCGCGGAGACGGTCATCCCGTTGCGCCCCTACGCCACCAGTGACGGCGGGGCCCCGATGCGAGTGTGGCTGCCGACCCTCGGCTGACCGCGACGAGACCGGAACGGGCTCGGGCCGGGCGGATCGATGATCCACCCGGCCCGAGCCCGTGCGACGTTCGTCAGTCGCGGCGCAGCTCGCCGTCGACGCGGCGCGGAATGCCGAGCGGGTTGGCCTCCTTCAGGGCGTCCGGCAGCAGTGCGTCCGGAACGTTCTGGTAGGCCACCGGGCGGAGGAACCGGGTGATGGCGGCCATCCCGACCGAGGTCGTGCCCACGGCGGTCGTCGCGGGGTACGGACCGCCGTGCTGCTGCGCCCAGGTGACCGAGACGCCGGTGGGCCACTGGTTCCACAGCACCCGGCCGGCCTTCTCGGCGAGGATCGGCAGCAGTTCCGCGGCGATCGCGTCGTCCTCGTCCGCGACGAGTGTCGCGGTGAGCTGACCCTCCAGACGCGACGCCGCGGCCACGAGGTCGGCTTCGTCCGTGTAGGTCACCACGAGGGCGGCCGGACCGAACATCTCGGCCATCAGCTCGTCCATGTCCGCCAGCAGCGTGGTCGTCTCCGTCGCGTACAGCACCGGCGCGAGGGGGTCCTCGCCACCGCCGTTGATCAGTTCGACGCCGGACGTCGCGGCGGTGCGGCCGGACGCTTCCGCGAAGGCCGCCTCGATGCCCGTGTTCAGGAGCGGAACCGCGCCGGGAAGCTCGGCCGCGCGCAGTTCGTCGACGACGGTCGATTCCGCCGGCACGAACAGCACCCCCGGCTTGGTGCACAGCTGTCCCGCGCTCCCGGTGACGGACGCGACGTAGTCCCGGGCGATGCCGACCGGGTTCGCCGCGGCGGCGCTCCGCGTCACGAACGCCGGGTTGGTGCTGCCGAGCTCGCCGAAGAAGGGGATCGGCTCCGGGCGGGCGGAGGCGATGTCGAACAGGGCGCGACCACCGGCGACCGAGCCGGTGAAGGCGGCGGCCTTGACCGCGGGCGCCCGCAGCGCCTGCACGCCGGACTGAGTGCCGTACACGGTCGCGAACAGGCCCCGCGGGGCGCCGACGGACGCGAGCGCGGCCACGACCACATCGCTGGTCGCGCGGGACAGCTCGGGGTGGCCGCGGTGCGCCTTGAGGATGACGGCGTTGCCGGCGGCGAGCGCACTGGCCGTGTCACCACCCGCGACGGAGAACGCGAACGGGAAGTTGCTGGCGGCGAAGACGACGACGGGCCCGATCGCCTCGAGCTGGCGGCGCAGATCCGGACGCGGCGCGCCCATCGGCCACGCCGGGTCGGCGTGGTCGATGCGGGCGTCCAACCACTCGCCGTCCGCGAGCGCCTCACCGAACATGCGCAATTGGAAGCTCGTGCGCTTCAGTTCTCCCTGCAGCCGGCCCTCGGCCAGGTGCGTCTCGCGCTGGGCGATCGCGATGAGGTCGGGGCCGTGCGCGTCCAGGGCGTCGGCCACGGCATCCAGTGCGCGCACCCGCGTGGGGATGTCCGAGCGCTTCCACTCCGCAGACGCGGCGTCCGCGGCCGCGACGATCGCGTCCACCTCGGCGGGGGTGGTGGGGGTGATGCTCATGAGTCTGCTCTTTCTGCGGTCAGGGGAACCAGGTCGGCGATCTCCCCGAGGGTGATCGGCACGCCGATGTTCCGTTTGGCGATGGATTCGAGTTCCGCGGCGGTGGCGGGGCGGCCGGTGTGCGCGGTGACGAGCTGGGCCAGGCCGAATCCGCAGACGCGCCCCTGGCACAGTCCCATTCCAGGACGCGAGGTGACACGCACGTCGCGGGCGTCGTCCGCACCGAGATCGCAGACCGACGCGGCGACCTCGCCCGCGGTGACCTCCTCGCACCGGCACACGGTGGTCGTCGGGGTCACCCAGGAGGACCACTCCGGGGGCACCGGGCCGGCCCGGTGCATGCCGACGGCGAAGCGTCGCCCGCGATCGATGCGCCGACGCCGCCGTCGCAGCGCGGCCTCCTCGACGGTCCGGCCGAGCTCCGCCGCGACGGCGAGCGCGGCGAGCTCGCCCTCGGCGCAGGATTGCACTGCGCCACCGATGCCGGTCGCCTCCCCCGCGGCGTACACCAGCGGGTGCGAGGTGCGCTGCCGATCGTCGGCGACCACGACCAGGGAGTCGTCCACATCGACGGTGGTGTCCAGGCCCAGACCGATCGCGAGCTCGAGTTGGGGGGTGAACCCCCAGCCGAGAGCCACCAGGTCGGCCTCCACGGTCCGTTCCGTGCCGGGGCGGACGCGTCCGCGCCCGTCGACTGCGGCGATCTCCACCTGCTGCACCCGTCCGGTGCCGCGAATCGCGGTGACCACCGTCCGCATCTTCAACGGCACCCGGTGGCGCAGGAAGGTCCGCGCGTACTCCACGCCCTCGAACAGCTTGCCCGGCTCCTGCACCGCGCGCAGCGGCGTGCGAGCCCAGCGGAGGTACGAGTTCGCCTCACAGATCGCCAGGACCTCGACACCGGCCTCCGCGAGTCCCGCGGCGACCGACATCAGGAACGGTCCGGTGCCGGCGACCACCGCGCGGCGCCCGGCGGCGACCTGGTTCGATTTCAGCAGCGCCTGCACTCCCCCCGCCGCCATCGCGCCCGGCAGTGTCCACCCGGGAATCGGCAGCTGCCGATCGTACGCGCCGGTTGCGAGCACCAGGCGTCGCGCGGTCACGGTTCGCTCCGTGGCGGGGACCTGGTCCGTACCGATGGACGCGGTCGTGCGCAGGTGCACGAGGTCCGCCGCGACATCGACCCGCCAGACGTGCCGGCCGGACAGGTGCCGCACGGCACCCCGCTGCACCGCGGCGGCGAGCCGCGAACGCAGGTCGACATAGCGCTTCCAGTGGTGATGGCCGGTGCTCTCCGGTGCCCGGAACTGCGCCAGGTGCCGTTCGTCGGGATGACGCCAGAACTGCCCGCCGGTCTGCGAGCCGGCATCGACGAGGACGACGTCGAGCCCGTGTTCGGCGGCGATGTCCGCCGCGCTCAGGCCCGCCGGTCCCGCGCCGATGACGGCGAGATCGGGGATGCGCTCGGCGGTCATGCGCCCTCCTCCAACGGTGCGGCGGGGTCGGGGGTGGGGGCGGCCCGGGCCGCGCACGCCGGGACCAGGCAGGCCCCCCGCGGGCGGACGCCGCGCGCGGGGGCCAGACAGGCGGAGCAGACGCCGACGCCGCAGAACAGACCGCGGGGGTGGGGGGGGGGCCCCCCGGGTGCCCGGACCTGCGCCGGGGGCCGTTCGGCGGGAGGACGCCAGACCTCCCCGCCGGTCTGCGAGCCGGCATCGACGAGGACGACGTCGAGCCCGTGTTCGGCGGCGATGTCCGCCGCGCTCAGGCCCGCCGGTCCCCCGCCGATGACGGCGAGATCGGGGATGCGCTCGGCGGTCATGCGCCCTCCTCCAACGGTGCGGCGGGGTCGGTGCTGCGGACGTCCTGGCCGGCGCACGCCGGAACCAGGCAGGCCCGCTGCGTGCGAACGCCGTCGACGGTGACCAGACAGTCGAAGCAGACGCCGATGCCGCAGAACAGACCGCGCGGCTCACCACCGGTGCGCGTGGTCCGCCACGACGAGATACCGGCCGCCATCAGCGCCCCGCCGAGCGTCTGGCCGGGCTGGAACGGGGTCGGTTCGCCGTCGAAATCGAACGTGCTCGTGGCCTTCTCCGCGCCGCTCATGCCGCCGCCACCTCCGCGAGTCGCTCCGGACGGAACGGCGTCAAGTCCAGATCCGGCGTCCGCCCGGTGAGTCCTTGCGCCAGGAGCTTTCCGGTCCCGACGGACAACCCCACGCCGGCCCCCTCGTGGCCGGCAGCGTGCCACAGTCCGGGCAAGCGAGCGTCCGCGCCGATGGACGGGAGGTGGTCGGGGCAGTACGGACGGAAGCCGGAGTACGCCCGCTGCGCGCGCACGCCACGCAGCACCGGAAAGAGCTGCAAGCCGCTCGCGGCGATCCGGGCGACCGCTTCGGCGGAGAAGGACGCATCGAACCCGACACGCTCGCGGCTCGCTCCCATCAGGATCGTTCCGGACGGCGTGCCCTCTACGACGGGAGAGACCTGCAGGCCCGCGTCCGAGCTCGCCACGTCACCGACGTACTCGGCGGCGTACACCTTGTGGTGGACCGTGATCGGCACGGGCTCCGTGACCAGCACGAATCCGCGACGCGGCAGCACCGGCAGGTGCACGTTCGCGAGCGCGGCGATCTCCCCGCTCCACGCCCCGGCGCAGTTGACCACCGCGGGGGCGCTCATCCGTCCCGCCGCGGTCTCGACTCCCGTGACCTGATCGCGTTCGACGAGGATTCCCGTCACCTCGGTCCCGGTGAGAACCGTGGCGCCGTGGCCACGTGCCAGTCGCAGGAGGTGGTGGGTCGCCAACAGCGGCTGCACCTGCGCGTCGTCGGGATAGTAGGCACCACCGGCGAGGTCGCGGTTGATGGACGGTTCCAGCTCTGCGACGCCGGCGATCGAGTCGATCACCTCGACCCGGATACCGAGGCCGGCCTGGTGCTGCGCGAGGGTGCGCAGACCGGCCAGGCCTGCGGAACCGCTCGCGACGACCACGCCACCTTTCGCCTCGAACTCCCACAGCCCGGCGAACTCGGCGAGGTCCTCGCGCCAGACCCGCTGCGAGTACAGCGAGAGCTCGAGCTCCGGACCGACCTCCTTGTCCGAGACGAGGATGTTGCCCTCGCACCGGCTGGAGGTTCCGGCGGCGATCGTGCCGCGTTCGACGACGACGACGTCGAGCCCGGATGCGGCGGCGAAGTACGCCGTGGCGGCGCCGACGACACCGGCACCGATGATCACGACATCGGCGCGTGGGGGGATGGTTCTCACATGTGCTCCGGTTCAGGTGACCGCGGGGGCGGCAGCGCTCGGATCGGCGGAAGATCCGGACCAGTCGGTTCGGACGTGTTCGATATGGGTGCGGATGAGATCGCGCGCCCGGGCGGCATCGCGCTCCTGCACCGCAGCCAGGATGTCGTAGTGCTCACGTGCGGAATGCACGAGCAGTCCGCTCTTGTGCAGACCAGCCAGACCGAACAAACGGGTCTGCGAGCGCAGTCCGGTGACCAGGTCCAGCAGTCGAGCGTTGCCGGCGTGACGCAGCAGGGCGAGGTGGAAATCGCTGTCGGCGCTGAGGTACTCCACGAGGTCCCCGGCTTCGGCGGCCGCGACGATGCGATCGGCGAGGGAGCGCAGCCCGGCGAACTCGGCTGCCGGGATCACCGGCGTGGCCTTCTCGACCGCAGGCGGCTCGAGCATCATGCGCAGTTCGGTGACCTCCTCGAGCACCTTCCCGGAAACCTCGGTGACCTGGAAACCGCGGTTGGGCAGCGCGACGACGATTCCTTCCCGGACGAGATCGAGCATGGCCTCCCGGATCGGGGTCGCGGAGACGCCGAACTGGGCTCCGAGCGTCGGCGCGGAGTACACCTGTCCGGGCGCCATCTCCCCGCTGATGATCGCGGACCGCAGCGCCTGCTTGACGGTGTCCCGCACGCTCGGCTGCTTGTTGATCTTCGTCACGTTCAATTCGGCTGCCATCACGGAGCACCTTTCCGACTGCGGTCGTCGGTGATCAGGTCGGCGGCTCCGGCCATGATCCCTTCGACCACGGCCAGATCCTCCCAGCTCATGCCGACACCGGTGTAGACGGCCGGACGGCGCGCGGTGCGCACGATCGAGTCCGAGACCAACTCCCGAACATTGTGCATCGGCTGTGCCCCTGCCCGCCATTCTTCGGCCGGCCGGGCGACGAGGACGTTGCCGTTCTCCCGCAGCGCGGAGGCGCGAGCTTCAACGACGAGGTCCGCACCGCGGATGAGGTCCGCGGCCAGTTCACGATGGTCGGTGCCGTGCGATCCGACCGCCGCGACGATCGCGTCGTCGGCGACCTGGGCGCGGGCGAGCACCGGCTCGGACGAGGAGGTGACCGTCACGATGACCTCGGCCGTCGGCAGGTCCGCGGGCGTTCCGACGCGGGCATCGAAACCGTCGGCGCGCAGGCGCTCGACCAGCGCGCGCACGCGCTGCGGGGTCCGTCCGATGATGGACACCGCACCGACGCTCACCGTGGCGGCGAGCACGCGTACGTGCGCCTCCGCCTGAGGACCGGAGCCGATGACCGCCAAGGACGCGATCCGATCCCGAGGGCCGCGCGGGTCCGCCGCCAGCAGCGCGCGCACCGCCACCGCGGTGACCGCGGGGGTACGCAGCAGCGTGAGGTGCGCGCCGTCCAGGATCGCGACCGGAGACAGCGTCGCCGCGTCGAAGAGCAGGTACCAGGCCTGGATCTTGGGCAGTCCGCGTTCGGTGTTGCGCGGCGCGATCGTGACGACCTTGATCCCGGCATGCTGCGGCGATTGGGTCGGCATCAGCAGGAACTCCCCCGCGACCACCGGCGAGAACAGACGCGGTGCGTCGTTCTCGATGTCGATGCCGCGCCGGAGGGCGTCCTCGATCGCCGCGACCGCTCCGGCGGCGGTGAGCGCGCGCTCGATGTCGTCCTGGTCGAGAACGGGAACTGCCGTGGTCACAGCACGAAGCCCGTCGGGAACGGATCGGAGGGATCGAGCATGTACTGCGCCGTTCCGGTCACCCAGGCCCGGCCCGTGATCGTGGGTACGACCGCCGGGATGCCGGCGACGGTGGTCTCCTCGACGAGCCGGCCGATGAACTGCGTGCCGATGAAGGACTCGTTCACGAAGTCGGTCTCCAGAGCCAACTCGCCGCGGGCGTGCAATTGCGCCATCCGCGCACTCGTGCCGGTGCCGCACGGCGAGCGGTCGAACCAGCCCGGGTGGATCGCCATGGCGTGGCGTGAGTGCTGCGCCGTCGATCCCGGGGCCTTAAGGTACACGTGGTGGCAGCCACGGATCGTCTCGTCGACGGGGTGCACCGGCATGTCCGCCGCATCGATCGCGGCCATGATCGCGAGCCCGGCCGCGAGGAGGTCGTCCTTGCGCGCTCGATCGAACGGCAGGCTCAGGGCGTCGAGCTCGACGATGGCGTAGAAGTTGCCACCGAACGCCAGGTCGTAGGTGACCGTGCCGTAGCCCGGCACCTCGACCTGCGCGTCCAGGGACACCACGAAGGACGGCACGTTACGGATGGTCACGCTGTCCGCGTGCCCATCCGCAACGGAGACGTCGGCGATGACGAGGCCGGCCGGGGTGTCCAGCCGGATCGTCGTGACCGGTTCGGTCACCGCCACCATCCCGGTCTCGACCAGGACGGTGGCGACGCCGATCGTGCCGTGCCCGCACATCGGCAGGCACCCGGACACCTCGATGTAGAGCACGCCCCAGTCCGCGTCGGGGCGCGTGGGCGGCTGCAGGATCGCACCGCTCATCGCGCTGTGCCCGCGCGGTTCGGTCATCAACAGGGTGCGCAGGTCGTCCTGGTTCGCCATGAACCACTGACGACGCGCCTCCATCGACTCGCCGGGTATGACTCCGACCCCGCCGACGATCACACGAGTGGGCATGCCCTCCGTGTGAGAGTCGACGGCGTGGAAGACGCGCTTCGTTCGCATCGGTGTCCGTTCTGGATCAGCGGTAACCCTTGGCCAGGACGGCCTCGGTGTCGGAGATGATCTGCGCGCGCACGTCCTCGGGAAGGTCCAGACGCGGCGGGCGCGTCGTGCGGCCACCGGGCATCACACCGGCGACCTCCTGCGACAGCTTGATGGCCTGGACGAACCACACCTTCGAGTCCCAGCGCAGCAGCTTGTGCAGATCACGGTACATCTCCAGGCCCTTCGCCCAGCTCGCCGGGTCACCCGAGGTGGCCAGGTTGTAGAGCTCGACGGTCGACGTCGGGATCACGTTCGGGTAGCCGGCCACCCAGCCCACGGCGCCGTTGATGCCGAGCTCCAGCAGCACGTCGTCCGAGCCGATCGAGACGTCCAGGCCGGGAGCCAGTTCGTGGATCTGGTAGGCGTTGCGCACGTCTCCGGAGAACTCCTTGACCGAGACGATGTAGCCGAGCTCGTACAAGCGGGCCAGCAGGTCCGGGCGCAGGTTGACCCGGGTGTCGATCGGGTTGTTGTAGGCCAGGATCGGCAGGCCGACCTCCGCGACGCGGCGGAAGTGGTCGACGACCTCGTCATCACTGGCCCGGTAGGCGTTCGGGGGCAGCAGCATGACCGCGGGCGCGCCGTTCGCAGCGGCGTGCTCGGTCAGGCGGACGCTCTCCAACGCGCCGTACGCGCCGACACCAGGCATCACCGCGGTGCCCGCGGGCGAGGCCTCGACGGCCGTGAGGAAGACCTGCTTGCGCTCGTCCTCGGTCAGCGTCTGGTACTCACCGAGCGACCCGTTCGGGGCGAGACCGGTGACGCCGTTGGACGTGACGAATCGCACGTGCTCGGCGAAGCCGTCGTAGTTGACCGAGAAGTCGGGGTTGATCGGCAGCGTCGTCGCGAGATTGACTCCGTGCCAGGGCTTCTTGTCCGTCATGGGAGCTCCTGTCGTGGGCGCCGGGTGGCGCTGATTTAAGTACAATTGCAATGCTAGCGGTCAGAACGGACTTCCGTCCACCCCCTCCGCGAATCAGATCCAGGTCACATCGGGAGCCGCTGCACGATCGCCGTCTCGCGCCGGAAGCACCAGGCGATGACGCGGTTCCTCGTTGCCGGCACGATCGGTGGCGGCGAACTCGATCACCTGCTCGGTATCGCCGAGCGCCCGGACGAAGGCCTCCTGGAACGTGGCCCAGAAGGTGCCGTCGCCCTCCCACTGGATGCGCTCGACGCCGGACACCTCGTCCCGCGCCAGGAGCGTGATCTCCACGCTCGATCCGAGGCGACGGACGCGGGCGTGCGCCGTCGGCGGTGCGGTGTCGATGCTCAGCTCACGGACGGCGGAGCCGATCGCACCGGACGCCGACGTCGCGCGCGCGCGCACGCGGTGCACGCCCTCGTCCGCGAGCGTGAAGGGCCCGGCGTACGCCGCCCACTCCCCGTCGTCGACCCGCACCTCGACGACCAGGTCGGCGGCGCGCTCTCCCCCGAGGTCGACCGCCTCGACGACGACCTCCGGTGCCTCCCGATACCAGCCGGTGGGGCCGGCCGGGGTGGGCGTCGTGATCGCGACGGCGGGCCGCGTCGGAGCGTCCCGGACAGCGGCCGGCAGCGTCCACACGATGCTGTCGCCGACGTCGGACCAGCTCGCCGCGCCATCGCCGAAGCACACCCGCGAGCCCTGATCGCGCGGGACACCGTCCACCTGTGCGGTGGTGGCGCCGGCCAGCGCGGTGGCCACCTCGTCGTTCGAGAGCAGACCGTCGCGCCGCGCCGTCACCACGGCGGACAGCACGCGATCCAGGAACGCGGGCCGGGTGGCGGGCAGCGGTTCGACCCAGACATCGGTCAGCACCGTCGATCCGTCCGCGCGCGGACGCGCCGGGACGCTGTGCACCGCGCCGTCGAAGCCGAGGCGATCAGACGCCGCGCGCACGTACATGTGATAGCGCCGGTCCGCGCCGGTCCAGATCGGCTCGAAGCGCTGGCCGAGCAGGTCGATCCCGCCCGAGGCACGCAGGGCCTGCGCCACCGCGGCGTCGTCCGCATGCACCGCGCCGGTCAGCAGGCGCCGCGAGGCGAGGTCCAGCTCCAGCGTCGTCGTGGCGTCCGAGCGCGCGACCAGCACCGTCGGTCCGTACTCGACCGACTGCAGCGTGGCGTCATCGATCGTCCCGATCGCGCGCACCGCCATCGGCAGCTCCAGATCGAGGATGTCCCCCGGCCGCCACGTCCGGGCGATCTCCGCGTACGCGCCCGCCGCGGCGCGCGGCCGCGGCACGTCGCCGACCCGAGCGGTCGCGGGGGCGACGAGCCACTCCGGCATCCGGATCCGCAGCGTCAGTTCGACGGGCTCCGCACCGTCCAGGGATTCGACCCGCAGGCGAGCGCTCCCGGCGTGGGGCAGCTCGGACTCCTGCACGACGCGCACCCGGCGCTCGGCCCATTCCAGCGTCGCCGAGGTGAACAGATTCACCAGCACGCTGCCGTCGGCACCGCGGAAGAAGATCGTGTCCTGGTATTTGACGTGGTTCTCCAGGCCGGTCCCGCCGCAGCAGGTCCCGACGTTGTCGAACTCCCCCAGCGCCCCCGGATGCACCGGGAACATGTACGTCACCTCGGGGCTGTCGTCGCTGTCGAGCGCCGCTCGTGAACCGAGGATCTGGTTCAGCACGCCGCGCTCGTAGTACGCCATGTACGCCGCGTCCCCGGTGTGCGAGAACAGCAGACGGGCGATCTTCAAGAGGTTGTAGGTCGCACAGGTCTCGGCGTTGCGGTGACCGATGTCGCCGGCGACCGTCTGGGGCGGACCCCACAGTTCGCTCTCGCCGGTCCCGCCGTGGGCGTACATCCGACCCGGCACGATCTGATCCCACAGCCCGACGACGGCGTCGAGGTACCGACGCTCGCCGGTGATCTCGTACAGGTGCACGTAGCCGATGAGCTGCGGCAGGTGCTGGTTGGCGTGCATGTCGGTGAGGATGTCCACCCGCTGCGCACCGGCCTCCAGCAGGTTCTCCTGATCGAACAGCCGCGCCGTCGCCAGGAACGCCGGTTCGTCGGCGAGCACGCTCAACCGTGCCATCGTCTCGTTCATCCCGCCGTACTCGCCGGCGATGTACAGCGACCACATCTTCTGGATGCGGTCAGGCTCGAGCCGCGCCAGACGGTGGTGGACCCAGTGCCCCATCGCCGTGGCGATCTCCAGCGCCGCGGCACTCCCGACGAGCTCATGGGCGTCCAGGAGTCCGGCCATGATCTTGTGGCACGTGTAGTACGGGGCCCAGATCTCGCCATACGGCGCGTAGTCCTCGAGCCGGGAGAACTGCCACTCGCCGTAGGCGGCCAGAAAGCCCGGGTGGGAGTACCGGCCGGTCGCGGCCAGGGCGGCCTGGACCTCACCGAGCCCGGCGACGAACTCGTCGACCTTCGCCCGCAGGGCCGGGTCGTCCTCCCCCGCGGCCGCGCGGGCGACGGCGGCCAGGAAGTGCCCGGCGTAGTGCCCGCGCAGCAGACTCGCCGTCTGCGCATGCTCGCGCCCCGGGTAGTCGTGTTCGCCCCAGGCCTCTTCCTGCGGATGACCGAAGTCCTCCCAGGTGCCGGGAGCGGCCGCCCCGCGGGTGTCCAGGCCGGCATTCGCACGGAAGACCGCCAGCAGGCGATCCACCGGGTACACCCGAGCGAGGTGCAGCATCTCGTCGCGCGCGCGGGCGAACACGGAATCGTCGTGCACCCGGACCTGGTGCATCGCGAACGGCTCGGCGACGCGCGTCGTCGTGTCGGTCGTCGGGGTCATCGGTTCGGCGTCTCCAGCTTGTCGAGGGTCCAGGCCTCCACGCCGGCGGCGTCGATCGGCAGCGCGGCCGAGAGAACCTCCGAACCGCGTGCGGTGACGAGCACGTCGTCCTCCAGACGGACGCCGATCCCGCGCAGCTCGGGCGGGAGCGTGAGGTCGTGCTGGTGGAAGTACAGTCCCGGCTCCACCGTCATCACGACGCCGGGCACCAGGTCGGCGCCCATGTAGTCCTCGTAGTGGGACTGGCTGCAGTCGTGGACGTCGAGCCCGAGGTGGTGCCCGATGCCGCACGCCAGGTATCGCCGATGGTGCTGCCCCTGCGGGGAGAGCGCCTCGTCCACGGACACCGGCAGCAGGCCCCAGTCGTGCAGCCCCTGCGCGATGACCTCCATCGCGGCGAAGTGGAAGTCGAGGTACTCGACGCCCGGACGGATGAGGGCGAGCCCCGCGCGGTGCGCGCGCTCGACGAGGTCATGCACCTCGCGCTGCGCGGTGGAGAAGGTGCCGGACGCGGGAATCGTGCGTGTGACGTCGGCCGTGTACAGTGAGCGCGCCTCGACCCCCATGTCCAGCAGCAGAGCGGCGTGCGGCACGATCGGGCCGTCGCAGCGCACCCAGTGCAGGATCGGAGCGTGGCCGCCGGACCCCACGATCGTGGAATAGCCGGGGCCATTGCCGAACGTGCGCGCATGCCGGTCGAAAGTACCCTGCAACCATCGCTCGCCGAGGCCCTCGGCGATCGCGCGGGGAACTTCGCGAGCCACGGCCGCGAAGCCGGCGACACTGGCGTCGACGGCATCGCGCAGCTGCCCGACCTCCCAGTCGTCCTTCACCATGCGCAGATTCGACAGCGTGCGCTCCAGCTCGTCGGAGACCTCGGCGCCGACGCGGGCGGCGAGGCTCGCCGCGGCGCGGGAGGCGAATGCGCCCCGCAGCTCCGACTCGCGTGCCGACAGAGCGGACAACGGCTGGACCGCGATGCCGAGCGCGTCGGCCCACTCGGGCAGGCCCGCGGACGGTCCGACCCAGAGCTCACCGTGGGCGGCGTTCGAGAAGAAACCGTCGTCACCGGGGCGGAAGGGCGCCGGGATGTAGAGCACCGCATCGTGACCGCCGGCCCGCGGGGTCATCACCAGGACCGCGTCCTCGCTCTGGCAGCCGGTGAGCCACACGAACGAGCTGTCCGCGCGGAATCCGTAGTTCGAGTCGTCGTTGCGCACCGGCGCCGTACCGGCGGACGCCACCACGGTGCGTCCGGGCAGGGCGGCGCTCAGTCGGTCCCGATGCGCGGCAGCGGCCTCGGCCGTCCCCGCGACCAGATCCGGGAACACGGGCACCGTGTCCCAGTCCCGTGCGATGCACTCGGTGAAGGCGGGGATCTGGGCCAGGCGCGGGTAGCGCGAACCGGCGTAGGGGGGTCGGATTCCGGTCTCAGTCATGCTGCGCCTCTTCTCGTTCGCCACCGCGGTCCCGGACCAGCTCACGTAGCCGCGTGAACGTGCGGCCCGACGCGATGCCGTCGTGCTCATATTCATTGGTGACCCAGTACTGCGATGCCCCGACCCGGCTGAGGGTGTCCAGCTGCAGTCCGGCGTCCACGTACATGTCGTCGAAGTAGACCGCCGCAGCCAGCGGGACCTCGTTGGTCCGCAGGCGCTCGAGGTCGTACAGCGCCGGCCAGTCGGTCTTGCGCGCGAGCGCGTCCACCGCAGCGCGGAATCCGCGCAGCAGACGGACGTCATCGAACATCCACGGGAACGCCATCTCACCGGTGAACAGCAGCGGGCGCCGGTCCTCGTCGAACGCGGGGCGACGCTCGCGCTCTGCTTGCGCCGCCCACCCGGTCGCGCCGCCCTCCGGCGTGCCGTAGATGGATTCCTGCAGGGTCCAGAACAGCGGGTTGCCGGCACTCGAGGTCAGCGTCATCACGTTCTGCAGGAAACCCGCCGACAGGCGATCGCCCGCGATGAACGCGTGCTCGACGAGCCAGTGGATCCGCTCGAATCCGGGCTTCATCCCGAAGTCGATGCCGAGGGACTGGAACCTTCGCACGGTCAGCACGTCTCCGTCCGGCAGCACGGTCTCCCCCCGCGCGAGGACGTCCGCGATGCGCGCGATGATCTCCTCGTCCTGCGGGTACCGGCGGTAGTACTCCGCGGTCTTGGTCGCGACCCGGTCGAACGTCCGACGGTAGACCTCGGCGGCCGCCGGCGGTGTGCCGGGGATGCCGCCGCACACGTACGCGGCGCGCAGGCCGTCGGGCGCGATCGACAGGTAGGTCAGGGTGATCCACCCGCCGAAGCTCTGCGCGAGAGTCGACCATCGCCGCCCGCCGTAGAGCTCGGTGCGCACGTGCTCGAGATCGCGCACGATCGCGTCGGTGCGGAAGCAGGCGAGGAAGTCGCCGCCCGCGTCGCCGCGCAGGCGCACGGTCTCGGCGTCGATCGGCGTGCTCCGGCCGGTGCCGCGCTGGTCCACCAGCACGACCCGGTAGTCGTTCAGCGCTTCGTCGATCCACCCGTCCCGGCGCAGCGGCCGGGGGTTCTCGCCGCCCGGACCGCCCTGCAGGAAGGTCAGCAGCGGCAGATCGGCACGATCACGGTCCGGGTCCACCAGCTCGCGGACGAACACCTCGATGGTCTCACCGGCGGGCTCGGCCCAGTCCAGTGGCACGGTCACCGCGCGCTCGCGCACGCGGATCCCGGGCAGCATGTACGACGCGCTCACGCGGCTCCTTCCGTCGCGGGTCCGGCAGCCGACAGGGCTCGCCGACGTGCGGCCCTGTTCTCCTGGCGGCGTCGCTCCCAGTCCGGGTCGATGCGCGGCACCGCGTTCAGGAGGGTCCGGGTGTACTCGTCCTGCGGGTGATCGAACACCTCATCGCGCAGCCCAGTCTCGACGATCCGTCCCTGGCTCATCACGGCGACGCTCGTGGCGATCTGCCGGACCACGGCGAGATCGTGCGCGATGAAGAGGTAGCCGAAGCCCTCCTCGTCCTGGAGCCGACGCAGAAGGTTGATCACCTGCGCCTGCACCGACACGTCCAGGGCGGAGACCGCCTCATCGCAGATCACGAGTCTGGGTCCGACGGCGAGAGCCCGTGCGATCCCGATGCGCTGCGCCTGTCCGCCGGAGAACTGTGACGGATACCGCTCGGAGTGCATCGGGTCCAGGCCGACGCGCTCCATGAGCTCGCGCGTGAACTTCCGCGCTCCGCCGGGGACCTTGCGACCCTGGTACACCAGCGGAGCCGTGACGAGACGCTCGACCGTGTGCCGCGGGTTCAGCGAGGAGTAGGGGTCCTGGAAGATCACCTGCACGGCTCCGCGGAACTCTCGCAGCTGTGCTCCCGAGGCACGGGTGACATCCTGCCCCTCGAACTCGACCGTGCCGGCGGTGACGTCCATCAGTCGTGCGACCAGTCGCGCCGTCGTGGATTTTCCGGACCCCGATTCACCCACCAGCGCCAGCGTCTCGCCGGCGGCGACCTCGAGGGACACGTCATCGACGGCCCGGAACTTCCTGCTCTTGGCGAAGGGTCCGCCCGAGCTCGCGGCGAACTCCTTGACGAGATTCTTCCCGCGAAACAGCGGGGTCTTGGTGCTCATACGCGAGCCCCTCCTGTCTGGGTCGGGATCGCCGTGGTGCGCAGGGTCCCGATCTCGTCGTCGATCCGCGGCACCGCATCCAGCAGCCGCTCGGTGTACTCGGCCTGCGGATCGGTGAAGATTTGCTCCGTGGTGCCGGACTCGACGACGTCCCCGGAGCGCATCACCACGACGCTGTCGGCCACTTCGCTGACCACGGCCAGGTCGTGCGTGATCAGGATGAGTCCCGCCCCGGTCTCCCGGCGGATCTCGCTGAGCAGGTCCAGGATCTGCGCCTGCACGGTGACATCGAGCGCCGTGGTGGGCTCGTCGGCGATGATCAGGTCCGGGTCCATGCTCAGAGCCATCGCGATCATGATCCGCTGGCGCATGCCGCCGGAGAACTGGTGCGGGTAGTAGTCCACCCGCGTGGCCGCGTCGCGGATGTGCACGCGCTCCATCGCCTCGATGGCGACCCGTCGCGCCGCCTTCTGCGAGACCCCGGTGCGGTGGGACAGGTACGCTTCCGCGATCTGAGTTCCGACCGTGTAGTACGGATTCAGCGACGAGAGCGGGTCCTGGAAGATCATCGCGATCCGGTCGCCCCGGTAGGAGCGCATGTGCGCGTCCGAGAGCCCCATCAGGTCGGTGCCGTCGAACTCGACGACGCCGGTGGCCGACCCGCCCTTCGGCAGCAGCCCCATGATGGCCAGGGACGTCATGGACTTCCCCGAACCGGACTCCCCGACGATGCCGAGGGCCCCGCCGCGCGGGACGTCGAAGTTGAGGTCACGCACGACACTGGTGGGGCCGCCGGAGGTGCGGAACGAGACGGTCAGATCCCGCACGCTCAGCAGTGGTTGCGAGGTCATGGACTTCTCCTGCCCGGTCATGCTCTGGCCGCCGTTCGAACGCGCGGATCGATCGCCGTGTAGAGGACGTCGACGACCACGTTGCCCACGATCACGAAGAACGCCGACAGCAGGGTCACGGCCATGATCACCGGCTGGTCATTCGCCGGGATCGAGTCCGCGGTGAGCTTGCCGACACCGTTGAGGCCGAACACCGACTCCGTGATGACCGCGCCGCCGAGGAGCCCCGCGACATCCATGCCGAACATCGTGACGATCGGAGTCAGGGCCGGGCGCAGAGCGTGGCGTCGCCACACGAGCGACGGTTTCAGGCCCTTCGCCCGCGCCGTGCGAACGAAGTTCTCCTGCAGCGTGTCGATGACGTTGGCGCGCGTGAGACGTGTGTAGGTCGCCGAATAGCCGATCGCCAGCACGATCCAGGGCATCAGGAAGTTCAGGAACCACTGCACCGGATCCGCGCTGAATCGCACGGCTTGGGGGAACGGCAACCACCCGAGCGCCACGACCAGCACGAACTGCAGGACGAGCGCGAGGACGTAGTTCGGGATCGACATCGCACCGAGCGTGAGACCGGCGAAGAATCGGTCCAGGAACTTGCCCTCCTTCACCGCCGAGAGCACACCGGCGATGAGTCCGGAGAGCAACCACAGCACGGCCGCTCCGAGAGCGATCGTGATGGTCACGGGCAGCCGCTGCAGGATCATGTCGCCCACGAGCTGGCTGGTCTGGAAGGAGTAGCCGAGACACGGTGCGGCACAGGCCACCTCGGATCCGGCGACCATGAACGTGCGCCCGACGAACAGGCCGCTCACATAGGTCCAGAACTGCGTCCAGAAGGGTTGATTCAGCCCGAGGTTCTCCCGGATCTGATCGATCCGCTCCGGGGTGCAGTTCTTGCCGCAGATCTGGACGGCGGGGTCCGCGGAGAGCACGAAGAAGATGATGAAGGTGAACAGCGTCACCAGGAACAGCACGATCACCATTCCCATCAGGCGGGAAGACAGGAATCGGATCACGAACGAACCTCCCCGCTCGCGACGAGGACGCGGATGCGATCGCCGAGCGTGGTGAATGAGAGCACCAGCAGGAAGAGGCAGGCACCCGGGATGACGAAGTACATCGGGTCGACGGCGTACCAGGGCGCCGCCGATGCGATCATCTGGCCCCAGCTCGGCGTGGGCGGCACGACACCCACGCCCAGGAAGGACAGTCCGGCCTCGGTGCCGATGTAGCCGGGCACGGACAGCGTCGACATCACGATGATCGTCGACTGCAGATTGGGCAGGATCTCGCGGAAGATGATCTTGCCGCTGCTCGCGCCGGACGCCTTGGCCGACTCGACGAACTCGCGCTCCTTCAGCGACATGGTCTGGGATCGGACGATGCGAGCGAGATACGGCCACCCGAAGAGCGAAATGACGACCACGAGCAGGACGACGCGGTTGTCGGCCGGCAGTGCCGACAGGATCGCGATCATGAAGATCAGGGCCGGGAAGGCCATCAGGAACTCCATCACCCGCGAGATCACCATGTCGATGAGGCCGCCGAAGTACCCGGCCAGCATGCCGAGGACGACGCCGAGGACGGTGGTGAGGACGGTGGCTGACAGCGCGACGGTCATCGACACGCGCGCACCGTAGACGATGCGGGCGAAGATGTCGCGTCCGCTGCCGGGCTCGACGCCCAGCCAGTGCTCCGCGCTGATGCCGCCGAGGTCGCCCTTCGGAATCGCACCCATGTCAGGATCGATCGCTGTCTGGTCGAACTGGTACGGACCCCACCCGCTCAGCGCTGTCAGCAGCGGGGCGAGGATCGCCGCGAGGATCACCAGCAGGATGTACACCGTGGACAGCACGGCTGCCCAGTCGGTGATGAACGCCCGGAACAGCCGTCGGCCCGACGCCGGGCGGGAATCCATGGACTCAGAGAGTGTGGAGTCACCGCCCGACGTGGCCTCAGCCTCGAGCTCGGTCGAGGTGAAGGTCATGCTCAGCCCTTCGACGCGTCTTTCAGGCCGACGATGCTGTAGTCCGTCATGCTCGTGCTGGGCACGAATCCGGCGATGTTGCTGCCCGGCAGGAAGACACCCTTCTCCCACGCCAGCGGCGCGATCGGGGACAGCTTGAGGATCTGCTGGTCCAGCTCGCCCCAGGCGGTCGCGGCTGCGGCGGTGTCGGTCATCGCCTTGATCTCGACGATCCGCGCGTTGATCTCCGGGTCGTTGAGCTGGGCGAGGTTGGAGTTGCCCTTCTCGTAGATCTGGGTGCCGTCGAACAGCGGCGGGATGAAGGTGCTGGCGCTGGAGGCCCAGTCCGGGCACCAGCCGGTGATCGCGGCGTCGTGCTGCTGCGAGGGCGTGCCGATGGTCTCGTAGTACACCGACGTGTCGATCACGTTGAGCTTGACCGTGATGCCCGCCTTCTTCAGCGAGTCCTGAACGGCCTCCGCCTGCGCCTGCATCTTCGGCTGCGACCGGATGTCCATGGTGAACTCGATGCCGTCCGGGTAGCCGGCCTCCGCGAGCAGTTCCTTGGCCTTCTCCGGGTCACCGGACTCGTCGGCCCACAGGTTGAAGTCCTTGTGGCCGCTGACGCTCGGCGGAATGATCGTGGTCGCGACATCGGCGAGCTGGCTGCCACCGGAGGCGTTGACCACGGCCTTGCGGTCCATCGCGATGTTGACCGCGTCGCGCACCTTCACGTTCTTGAACACGTCCTTGGTCGTGTTCATCGACATGTACGTGGTGCAGAACGCCGGGGCGGTGAGGACGCGGTCCTTCAGCTGCGGCGTCTGGAGACGGGGCAGAGTGGCCGCGCTGATCGTGCCGGCGATCGCGTTGGCGTCGGCGCCCTGGTCAGCGATCATGCGCTCATCGATCGTGGCGCCGTCCAGTCCGATCACGACCTCCCAGTTGTCCGGGTAGGCCTTGCGGACATCGTCGGTCTCGGGCTTCCAGTACTTGTTGCGCTCGAGCTTGATGCTGCTGCCCGGGGTGTATTCGGCGAGCGTGTACGGGCCCGAGGCGATGATGTCGTTGATGAACGAATCACCCGCGCCGGAGCCCTTGGGGAACGGCACGGCGTTCGGCTGAGCGAGCACGTTGTCGAACTCCGGGAACGGCGCCTTGAGGTGGAACACGATGGTCTTCGCATCCGGGGTCTCGATCGTCGGCATGTCGCCGGACTCGTAGGGGCCCTTGTAGTCAGCCGGTGCGTCGATGACCTGACGCAGGTAGGGCGACCCGATGCCGATCTGGGGGTCCCAGGCGCGGGAGATGCCGAACTTCACCTCGGCGGAGGTGATCGGGGTGCCGTCGTCGAAGAAGATGTCGTCCTTGAGCGTGTACGTCCACGTCAGGCCGTCGTCGCTGGGCTTGCCGAGGGACTCGGCGAGGTCGGGAACGATCTCGTTCGGATCCTTCGCGTCACCGGCGGTCTGCATCGTGAGGCCGCGGTAGATCAAGCGGTAGAACGCGTTGACACCCCCGTCGAACCCACGAGCGGGGTCGAGGTAGGAGAAGTCGGCGTTCTGCAGAATGCGGACGGTGCCGCCCTTCTGGGGTGTGCTGGCGGAAGCCGCATCCGACGCCTTCGTCGATGAGCCCGCCGTGCTGCACCCCGCCAGCAGGAGAGCGGCGGCGGCCGCGACGGCGATAAAGCCGGCAGTCCTTCGTTTCGTAATCACAGGCCGTGAACCTTTCGTCAATGAGGAGTCATGTCGTCGAGCGATCAACACCAGTGGTGGTGCAATGTACAACTGCACTTGCAATCTACGGGGCCTGATCATCGATTCGCAAGAGCATCCCAGGTAACGAGAGCGTCACGACTCGCTATCAACAGTGACCGGTCCCATCCGCGCGCTGACGCGGAGCCGGAACAACGCGTCGGACCGCGGTGGAGCGAGCGCTGACGCGCTCCGCCGGCTGCCAGAGATCACCTGTTCAGAGCGCGAAGTTCACCCGCGGCGGCTCGATTGGAGGGCCACAACCCGCACCAGAATCCTGAGTCGCGACGTGCGCACGAATTCAGTAGTGCGGGGGGACGTCTCGACGCATGCGCTCGTCGTTCGGGCCACCACTCGACACCGCGGGCGTCGGGTCCGCCTCGTCGATGTGCGGCTCCGGCTGGGTTCCCGGCGCCGCGGTCAGCTTCGCGCGCCGACGAGATACGCGCACCACATGCTGGCGCTCCGGCTCGCCCTCGGACGAACGATCCTGCTCGGACATGTCAGACCGTCGGCACCGGAGCGGTCTCGTCGGACGCAGCGGGCGTCGCGGGTGTGTGACCGAGCAGAACCGCGATGCGCGTCGCCACCCCGTTGGGGTCGCTGTAGAGGTCGAAGGCGTGCACCCGCACGTAATGCCAGCCGAGCCGGCGGAGGGTCTGGGGGCGCAGCCGCACGCTCTCGCGGAGGGACTCACCGGCGACATCGGTGTCGCTCTCCACGACCACCGCCTTGCCCCCGTGCCGCGCGACCAGAGGCAGTGTGCCCCGGTAGTTCAGTTCCACGGTGATGCCGAAGCGGGTCAACTCGTGCGCGAGCGAGCGCAGCAGTGGATCGACGCCGTCGGTCGGATAGGTGATCTGGGCGCGCTCGTCCACACCGGCGAGGATGCCCATCACCGTGGCGGCACCGTGCTCCAGACGGCCGTCCTCGACGTCCGAGGGGCGGATGCAGGACACGATGACCATCGATCGGCGGGCGCGCGTCATCCCGACCGTGAGCAGCCGCTCGCCGTCCGGGGTGGACAGATCGCCGAAATCACTGAGCACCCGGCCGTGGCGCGTCACGCCGAACCCGAGGGAGAAGATCACCCGATCCCGGCTCTCCGCGACCGACTCCTCCAGGGTGAGCACGGCGAACGGCTCCCCCGCGTCGCGCGAGACGAAGTCGGCGACGTCCGAGCGTCCGGCGAACGCGGCGGCCACGGCGCTGCGCACGCGCTCCGCATGCCGACGGCTCGCCGTGACCACCATGAGCGACTCGCGCGGTCGCTTGACCGCGTGCTCGACCACCAGCGTCACGACGCGGTTGACCTCGGCGTCCGGGCTCTCCACGGCCCCGGAATCCGGATCCGGGACACCATAACCGCCGTCCACGTAATCCACGCTGAGACTGCCCCGGCCGAGGAAGGATCCGGCCCAGGGCAGCGAGACGATCTCACCGCCGTAGAAGGCGTCGTTCACCAGTTCGGCGAGGTCCTCGCCACCGGCGCGATAGCTGCGGGTCAGCGTCTCCACCGGGACGATCTCGGCGACCCGCTCGAAGATGCTGGTGGTATCGAACGACTCCTCGGCCTCCCAGTCCCCGGAGGATGCGCTGGCGATCGTGAACGGCGTGGGCGCCTGCGTTGCGGGGTCCCCGATCACGACGAGCTGACGAGCTCGACGGATCGTCGGGGCGGCTTCGGCGAGGTTGATCGCGCCGGCGTCGGCGATGATCGCGACGTCGAAGCGGTACTCCTCACCCAGCTGCGGCACCTCGTAGGGCGAGGCCAGCCACACGGGCGCGAGGATGTCGGTCAGGTGCGGGGCGACGGTCCGCAGGTCGCCGGGGGTGGGCGCGCCGCGCGTCAGTGCACGCTTGAGCGCGGCGGCCTCATCGGGGTGATCGACCAGTCCGATGCGCCAGTCGGTGGCGAGCTTCGCCGCCAGCAGGGGGCCGGAATTGGCGTTGTGCGCCTCGTCCACGAGACGGAAATCGCGCTCCAGGCTGTCCACGATCGACGTGTTCGCCCCGAGCAGGCGCCGATCGTGCTGCAGCAGGTGCTCGAGCACCGACTGCCACCAGGTGAATTCCAGCTCGTCGGCCACGCGCGCCTCGTCGACGTGGCGGACCGACATCTCCTCCAGCAGCGGTTCGAGGCCGAGCTTGGCGAGCTGGGTGCGCAGCTTCGCGCGCTCGACCAGGTTGTCGAAGTACTTCGATTCCGCGGCCAGACCGGCGAGCGTGCGCACCAGTTGGGCGACCGGCATCGCGGCCAACCGCGCGTTTCCGGTCCGTCCGAGGACCCCGTCGAGCTCGCCGAGGTCGGCGTGGACCCGCTGCCATTTCACGGCCACGTCGTGCAGTCCGACCGGCACCTCGGGCACGGCACCCTGCTCGACGTAGCGCTGCCACAGCGTGCGCTGCGTGCGGATGCGCACCAGTGCCTCGTACATGTCGGCCACATGCACCCCGGGCCGGACGTACTCGCGCGAGAGGTTCTTCAACCGTCGACGCGTGGCGTTGTTCATGTCCGCGGATTCCCGGCGCGGTCCGTGCGCGGCGATCAGTTCGTCCAACGGACGTTCGAACACGGCCGGGGAGAATTTGTCCAGCGTCTCGCGGATGCCGGCCAGAAGCCGCAGGTACTCCCCCAGCTCGTCGACGGTGAGGAACGGACGCATGCGCGTGTGCGCGATCAGCTCGTAGCCGCGCTCCAGCAGCGTCGAGACATCCTGCTTGTGCAGGCGCCCAGCGAGGTCATGCGCATGACCGGCGGATTCCGTGGTCGAGAACGACACGCCGTACCAGGGCGAGTCGTCCGGGCCGAAGCGGAACTCCCCGAGCCGCGCCGCCAGCGTCAACTGCGCGGCCGCCGCCGAGCGGTCCGCGGCGACGGATGCCAGCGCTCGGGCGTCCAGACGGGCTGCGGTCGTGGGCGGGTCCGCGCGCTGTGCGAGTTTGGCCAGGGCGCGGGTGGCGTCCATGACGGACACCCCGAAGTCCGGATGCGGAGCAGCCAGCGCCGCGCGGTAGTCGGCCAGGATCGGTCGCAGCCGCACGAGCGCCTCGTCGATCTCGGCGACCTTCGGCTGGGTTGCCTTCTCGTTGCGGCCGATCGCGCGGATGAGGTCCTTGCGCAACGTCGGCGGCATCACGCCGAGACCGTCGAGGCCGATGGCCCCCAGCCGGTGGCGGATGCCGTCCAGCGTGGAGCGGCGGGCGCTCACCACGAGCACCCGCTTGCCGGCGCGCACGAGCGAGCCGATCGCGTTGATCGCGGTTTGCGTGCCGCCGGTTCCGGGCAGGGGGGGCAGCGCCAGCGATTGCCCCGCCGTGATGCGGGAGAGCACCTGCTCCTGCTCGGCGTCGGCATCCAGCAGCAGGGTGTCGGCCGCGGGTGCTGGCGCGCACGAGCGAGCCGATCGCGTTGATCGCGGTTTGCGTGCCGCCGGTTCCGGGCAGGGTGGTCAGCGCCAGCGATTGCCCCGCCGTGATGCGGGAGAGCACCTGCTCCTGCTCGGCGTCGGCATCCAGCAGCAGGGTGTCGGCCGCGGGTGCTCGCGTGTCCGGACCGGCGGTCTCGACCGGGCGTCGGTTGGCGCGCAGCCGGTCCCGCTCTTCGGCGTGACCGCCCAGCGCGTTCAGGACCGGATGATCCAGGCCGCCGTCGCGTGCGAGATCCGCGGCGACGTCGCCGAAGACCGAGACGATGATGCGCGGATGAACGGTGAAGCTGTCGATGTGGTTGGTGGCGCGCCGGAGGTGATCGATGACCGGCTGGGGCTTGAACAGCCCGCCGTCGTAGGCCAGAGCGGCCAACCGCGGGCCGTCGATGAGGATGCCGAAGTGGTCCTTCGCGGCCCGCACGAGCTCGGGGTTGATCTGGAACGTGCCGTGCAGTTTCAGTTCGAAGTCACGCTGGTGCCGACGGATGGCGAGCGGACGCAGCAACACCGGCGCGGTGTAGGCGATGCCGCCGATCCGCCAGGAAGCGAGGCCCACCGCGAGGTGGACCGCGTCGATGCCGCGCACCGCCCGCAGCTCGACGTTCTTCGCCGTGATGCGCTCGGCCGCGCGTCGAGCGGTGTGCAGGGCGACCTCATCGCGAAACAGCCCCGACAGCAGCGTCGAACGCCCGGTGATGAACTGCGGCAGGCTGCCCGGGTGGGCCTTGGTGATCTCGATCCCGGCGTCCGGGACGTCGACGTACTGCAGCAGCGGCGACGGACCGCCCAGTTCGGCGGACTGCTTGGCGATCGCCTCGCGCTGCGGCTGCGCGACATGGCTGATGCGCACTCCGGGCCCGATGCCGTCCACGTCACCGGGATCGACCGTGCGCGGGGTCGGCACGCCCTCGCCTCCGCCGTCCGAATTCTCGTGCACCACATCGCCACCCTAGGCGGTCGGGCGATGATTCCCCGGTAAACGCCGCCGTTTCCGCGCCGATCGCGCCTCCTCCCCTGCGCCGCCGCGACGCTCGTCCTCCACACTGCCGCGCCCGACCCCCGTGCACGTCCGTCCTCGCCGCGAAGATGGACCCATGACCTTCACCTGGGATCTCGCCCCCACCCCGTTCGGCCCCGCGCTCGCCGCGTTCACCGACGACGGACTCGTCGCTCTGACCCTGGTGGACTCCGACCCCGGCGCCCAGGTCGAACGACTCATCCCGCAATTGGGTGATCTGCCCGATCACGCCCCCGGCGCGGCCGCCGCGTTGGCGATCCAGCTCGAGGAGTACTTCGACGGTGGCCGTCGCGAGTTCGACATCACACTCGACTGGCGGCTGGCGACCGGCTTCACCCGGGAGGCCCTGAGCGCCATTCGCACGATCCCGTACGGCACGACCGCCTCCTACGGCGAGGTCGCCGTTCTGGCCGGGCGCCCGCGCGCACATCGCGCCGTCGGGACCGCGTGCCGCCTCACGCCGTTCTCGATCGTCGTCCCGGTCCACCGCGTCATCCGCTCGGACGGCACGATCGGTGAATACGGGGCACATCCGGAGGTCAAGCGCCGGCTGCTGGAGCGGGAAGGCGCGCTCAGCCCGCTCGAGGACCGGGTGCACGCAGCAGCGCGGACACGCTGACCCGCGACGGCTCGCTCGCGCGCCCCACACCGCGCCCGCGGGCGGGTATTCTCAGGCTTCACCCCGATTCGCCGTCTGTGCGAGGAGAAGTCATGAACAGCCCGGCACAGCCCAGCGAGGACGCCCTCGTCGCGCACGCCGTGAGCGAGCTCGCCCGGCGCACCAACTTCCCGGTCGCGTTCGGGGGGCTTTTCGAATCCGGCGAGGTTCACATCACCGCCATCCACGGTGCCCGTACTCGGTCACTGTCCGGACTGCGCGTGCTGCCCGAACACGGGCTCGGCGGCCGCGCCGTCGTCGAACTGCGCCCGCGCATGACGAATGACTACGGCTCCAGCACGGTGATCACACACGATTACGACGAAGCGGTGCTCGGCGAGGGCATCTCCACGCTCCTCGCGGTCCCGGTCATCGTCGGCGGCGTCGCGCGCGGCGTCCTGTACGGCGGGGCGTGGAACAACCAACCGATCCGCAACGTCGCCGCGGCCCCCGCGTTCCAGGTCGCGGACGCGCTCGCCGGCGAGCTGCGAATGCGCGACGAGGTCGATCGCCGGGTGGCCATGATCGCCCACACCGCTCCGATCCCGCAGGTCGAGGCGACACCGAGCATGACGGGCGCGCAGCAGGAAGCCCTGCGCGACGCCTACGCCTCCCTCCGGCGGATCGCCGCGGACGCCTCGGACCCCGACATGCGCGGTCGACTGGGCGAAGTCGAGCACATGCTCGTCCTCCTCGCCGGCGACGCGCAAGCGGCAGAGCGCGAGGACGTCCGACTCGCGCCGCGCGAGGTAGACGTTCTGGCGTGCGCCGCGCTCGGGGGCACGAACGCCGACATCGCTCGTCAGCTCGGTCTGAAGCCCGGCACCGTGAAGGCGTACCTGGGTTCGGCGATGTCGAAGCTCGGTGTGTCCACGCGGATCGCCGCGGTCACCCGCGCCCGTCGCGCCGGCCTGATTCCCTGACACGTCACGGCACGCTCTCCGGTACGGCCGTCCACGGTTGGACCGCACCGGTTCGGCGACACGGTGCCACGAAATCGTGGGGTCCTCGCGTGATCAGGGGTATCGGTCACTAGAGTGGCCGTCATGGCGCGAAAAATCGTTCACCAGCTCATCGACGACCTCGACGGCACCGTGCTGGAGCCCGGCACCGGCGACACGGTGCACTTCTCGCTCGACGGCACGGCGTACGAGGTTGACCTCACCGCCGAGCACGCGGACGAGCTGCGCGCTGCGCTGGAGCCATACGTTCGAGCGGGTCGCCGCCTCGGCCGCGGCTCTGCCGCCGCTTCCTCGCCTGCGAAGAGCCGGCGCGGATCCGGTGCCGCTCGCGACGACCTCGCCGAGGTTCGCTCCTGGGCCAACGCGAACGGGCACACCGTGTCCGACCGCGGTCGGGTCCCGGCGGCGGTGCTCGAAGCGTACGACGCCGCGAACTGATCGCGACGCGATCGGGCCGCATCACGCATGCGGCCCGTTTCCGTGCGCATCGACGACCCCGCTCCGGCGATTAGGCTGGAGCACAGCGCCCCCGTAGCTCAGTGGATAGAGCGTCGGTTTCCTAAACCGTGCGTCGCTGGTTCGAGTCCAGTCGGGGGCACTCTGTCGCGACAGCGGGCTCTGCACCGAGGGTGCGGGTCGGGGTCATGAGCCGATTCCGAACAAGCCGAGGTCATGGATCGCACGCGGCCAGGATGAAGCCGATGACCCGAGGATCCGTGTCGAACCCGCGGGCCCCGACCCCTGGGCGGTGATGATTCCGATTCCGCTAGCCATCAGCTCCGTCGGCCGCCCGCTGAGAGATCGACCACGGGCAGGCGAGAGCGTGGAGCCCGCGACGGAAGGTTCGCGACGATCACGCCGGCGATCACGAGCAGCAGGCCGAGCAGCTGCAACGGACCGAACGCCTCTCCCGCCAGAAGCACACCGAGCACCACCCCGGTGACCGGATTGAGCAGGCCGATCGTACCGACGGCGCTCGCGCGCAGGTGCTTCAGCCCCGTGAACCACGCCGTGTAGCCGAGTGCCGTCGCGATCACGGTGATGTAGACGAAGCCGAGCAGTTCGCCGCCGACCGGAATCGGCGGGGCACCCTCCACGATGGCGGCGATCGGCAGAAGCAGCACACCGCCGGCACCCAGCTGCCACGCCGCCATCGTCACCGGGGGCACCTCCCCGCTCCACCGCGCGGTGAGGACGAAGCCGAGCGAGGACGACAGCATGGCCGCCAGCGAAGCGGCGACGCCCCACGGGTCCACGCGCTCAGCGCTCACGCCGAGCATGACCAGAACACCGACGATGCCGATCGCCGCGCCCGCCACTGCCATCAGCCGAGGACGCTGCTTCAGGAACGCCCATCCGAACAGCAGCATCACCGCCGCCGACGCGGACATCAGCGTGGCCGCGACCGAGGACGGCAGACGGGTCCCGGCGACGTAGATCAGCACGAAGAACCCCCCGACGTTGAGGACGCCGAGCAGGATCGATCGCCACCACCAGATCCCGCGGGGCAGGCGACGGGTCACCAGAAGCAGAATCAGCGCGGCGGGCACCGCCCGATACACCGCGCCCCACAGCGGCACGTCACCCGGGAGCAGATTCCTGGTGACGACGTACACGCTCCCCCAGGCGATCGGCGCGATCGCCGTCACGAGCATCCAGCGCAGCGGAATTTTATCTTCCATGGAAGATATGTTACCTCGGTCAGTAGGATGAGGCCATGCCGCGAACGGATGACATTCCTGCCTCACGCCCCGGCCTGCCCGCCTCGACCGGCGATCGGGTCGACGCGATCATCGCGGAATGGCGGCGGGAGCGACCCGATGTGGACCCCTCCCCGCAGGGTGTCATCGGCCGGTTGCATCGTGTCGCCGACATGCTCGACGCCGAGCTCACGGCGAACTTCGCCCGCTTCTCCCTCACCCGTGGCGAGTTCGACGTCCTCGCCACCCTCCGCCGCGCCGGATCGCCCTTCGGCCGCACGGCCGGTGAACTCGCCGAGCACACCATGATCACCAGCGGCGGACTCACCAAGCGCGTCGACCGACTGATCGCTCGGGGCCTGGTGGAGCGCAACGTCGATGACGCCGACGCGCGCCGCCGGCTCATCGCTCTGACCCCCGCCGGAGTCGCACTGGTCGATGAGGCGTTCACGAGCCACATGGCGCTCGAGCACCGCCTGCTCCAACCTCTCGGCGGAGACGGCGACATCCTCGCCACTGTCCTGCGCCGCTGGCTCATCGCCACCGACGGCTGATTCGACGCGTCAGGCCGCGTGCGCGAGGTAGGGCTTCCAGACCGGATCCGCGCGCTCGGTGCCACGCACGGTCCACTCGCCGCCGCGCGGCTGGCGCGGCGTCACGCGCAGCTCCCACCCCATCTCCTGGGGCGTCCGGTCGCTCTTGGTGTTGTTGCACCGCAGACAGCACGCGACGAGGTTCTCCCAGGAGTCCGCTCCCCCGCGAGACCGCGGGAGAACATGGTCGATCGTCGAGGCAGCGCGGCCGCAGTACGCGCATCGGTAGCCGTCACGCCGGAGCACACCGCGACGTGTGACCGGGACGCGCCGACTCATCGGAACCCGCACGTAGCGGGTCAGGATGATCACGGCGGGCCGGTCGTATGTGGCTCGTGTGCCCCACACCGGCTGTCCGTCCACCTTCTCGATCACTGTCGCGCGCTCGTTCATCACCAGCAGCAGGGCTCGTTTGAACGAGACCACCGCCAGGGGCTCGTACCCGGCGTTCAACACCAACGTTCGCATCCGTCGTCCTCTCGATTCAGCCCGGCTGGTTGCCGGGTGTCACGATGCATGGCGACGCCGTCGGGCCGACAACGGCGCACAGACGACGAAAGGCGCAGCCGTCTGTGGCTGCGCCTTCGGTTCTGCGGTCGAGATCGACTGCGGATGATGATGTCCGTGGACGGCACTCCGCGCGGCGCTCGTGGTTCGAGTGCTTCGCGACCCGTCCATGTGATTCACCTCCGCGTGCTCCGGCGTCAGGGACAGCGTAGACCCCGGTGGTGACCGCCTGCCCTCCAGCGGGTGAACGGGAGTCGGCGTGTCGCCGATCCTGGACGCGACAAGACCGCGCTCACGCACGCATGCGGAGACAGTGTCGCGTGGGCGCTATCAGCCGGCGTTCTGCTGCAGCCAGGCGTAGCCGTCGACCTTCGAGCCGTTGACCGCCAATTCGAAGTGCAGGTGGTTCGCCGTCGAGTTTCCGGTGCTGCCGACGAGGCCGATGATCTGGCCCGCTGCCACCTGCTGCCCCTGCGAGACGACCCGGGTGCCGTGCGTCATGTGGGCGTAGCAGGTCTCGACGTTCTGGCCGCCGACCGTGCCCTCGATGACCACCGCGACACCGAAGCCGTAATAGCCCTCGCTGGAAACGGTGACGGTCCCGGCGTGCGCGGCGTAGATCGGCGTACCGCCGGCGATCAGCATGTCCACACCCTCGTGGCTGCCGCCACGACTGCGGAATCCATCCCCGAGCGTGTAGCCGCCGGGCAGGGGCCACCGCACTTCGCCGCTCCCGGGAGCGGTCATGCTCAGATCGATGTCGTAACCGCCGCCACCACCGCTGTCGGAGTCGTTGTTCTTGTTGGCAGCCGCTGCGGCAGACGCCTCGGCTGCGGCCTTGGCGCGCGCGACCGCGGCCTCCTCGGCCTTCTTCTTATCGATCTCCGTGCGCGTGGTCGCGGTGTAGCTCGCACGCTCTACCGACGCATCGGCGACGTCCGACGCGGAGAGGAATGTCTGTGCACCCTCCGCGGCCTCCTGCTGCAGGGTGCGCGGAGCTGCGTCCGTCGTCGCCTCGCGCTCCGCACTCTGGAAGGCACCGTATGCCGGGAGCGCGACCGTGGCCATCATCGCCACCGCCGCGACGAGGATGCCGGCGGTGCGGGCCGGCCGCCATGCGCGGCGCGCGGACACGGTAGGACGGCGAGATCGGCCGATCGACGTCGTCAGGGGTGACTCGTGGATGCGATCGGTGGGCTCACTCTCGCCGCTGCGCATCGATTCGGGCTCGTTCGCGGACGAATGGTTGTCTTCGGTCAAGCTGATTCCTCCGTGCCTCCACGCGTGGGGCGTGCGACTCGTCTGCACCGTCGGGCAATTGTGCGGGTCAATTGTGATCGAGCCGTGGGGGTGACGAGCCGATGAGGAACCCTCCACGGTGTCCGCGAGCCAGCTTGCGCTCCCGGACTCCTCAACGATAACTGACCGTTACCGATTTGTCACCTGAACGCGGCCGGTCCTGCCACACTCGCCAACGACGAAGCACCCCGGGGTCCGCGACGGAGGGTGCGGTTCCCGGGGTGCTTCTGAGTCGTTCGTCAGCCGGCGTTCGCCCGGAGCCAGGCGAGCGGGTCCGACTTGACACCGTTGATGTCGACCTCGAAGTGGAGGTGCGGGCCGGTGGACCAGCCCGTGGACCCGACGGCACCGATCGGCTGGCCGACCGTCACGGTCTGGCCGACCTCGACGAGGCGCGCACCGTAGGGCATGTGACCGTACGTGGTCTCGACGGTGACTCCGTTGACCTCGCCCTTGATCTTCACAGCCACGCCGTAGCCGTAGTAACCGTCGCTGGACACGGTGACCACACCGCTGTGCGCGGCGTAGATCGGGGTTCCCTGCGGGTCGACGAAGTCCACTCCCTGGTGCTCGCCCCCGCGAGCCATGAACCCTTCACCGATCTCCTGGATCGACGCGAGCGGCCAGCGAACCTCGCCGCTTCCGGGCGCCGTCATGTTCAGGTCTACATTCGAGCTGTTGTAGCCGGACGACGAGGACGAGCTGGCCGCTGCGGCGGCGGCGGCTGCTTTGGCGCGCTCGAGGGCTGCGGCCTCGGCCTTCTTCTTGTCGATCTCGTCACGCGTGGTCGCCGAGTAGCTGCCACGCGCGACCTCGGTGTCCTTCGCATCGGAACCGGCGACGAACTTCTGGGCCGAGTCCTGCGCCTCCTGCTGGACGGTGCGCTCGGTGGTCTCGGCACCGGCGGCCGAGGTCGCTCCCTCAAGAGCGCCGTACGCGGGCAGCGCCACCGTGGCGAGCAGTCCGACGACGGCGACGAGGATTCCGGCGGTGCGCAGGGGCTTGCGTTCGCGTCGGATGGCCGGGGCCTTCAGTGGGGCGACCTGGGCGGCGGCACGGGAAGCGCGTCGGGTGGTGGGCACGGGTGGGGTGGAGTCCGATGCGGCATTCTCGGGGGGCGTCTCGGACGATTCGTTCACTGCGGTCAAAGCTGGTTTCCTCCGTCGCCTCGACGCGTGGGGCGCGGCTCGTCGGCACTCGTCTGGCACGTGGTGCATTGGAACCAAGGGCGGTAACGAGCCTCTGAGGCACCGTCCTCGGTGTCCGACCCCAGCTTGCGACGGGGTGGACGATATACGACGTTACCCGAACGTTACGAAGATGTCACGTCAGGACACGTTTTCTCATCTTCGTGTCAGGAGCGCTCATCGACGAGGAAGATGTGACCGGCGATCTCCACAGGCAGCTCCAGCCCGTCCTCGATGCCGTCCATCTCAACCAGGACATAGCCCTCGTTGAACCGATACGAGCCGTGCGCACCCGGCAGGACACCGGCGTCGCGCAACTGCTCCAACAGTTCCGGATCGACCTGCGCCGGTTCGGCCAGGCGCCGCACCGTGCCCGTGATGGGCGTCCCCGCGTCCGTGAGCCGCTGCACCAGGCCGACGACTCCCTGTTCGAAACCCGACACGGCTTCCGCACCGATCAGTTCGAGGCCGGGAATCGGATTGCCGTAGGGGGACTCGGTGGGCTGCCCGAGGAGCTCGACGAGACGACGCTCCACCTGCTCGCTCATCACGTGCTCCCAGCGACATGCTTCCTCGTGGACATATGCCCAGTCGAGACCGATCACGTCGGACAGGAGACGCTCGGCGAGTCGGTGCTTGCGCATCACGTCCACCGCCTTCGCGCGGCCGGCATCGGTCAGCTGCAGTCGACGGTCGTCGGAGACCACGACGAGCCCATCGCGCTCCATCCGCCCGACCGTCTGCGACACGGTCGGTCCGGAGTGGCCGAGACGCTCGGAGATGCGTGCGCGCAAGGGCACGATGTTCTCCTCCTCCAGTTCCAGAATGGTGCGGAGATACATCTCGGTGGTGTCGATCAGGTCCGTCATCACGCCTCACAGTCACGAAAGATCAGCACGATCAGCCTAGTCGCTCGGCCGACACCGCAGCCGGACGGCGAAGCCGTCATCCCGCGTCACCCGGACGGAGGCGCCGCCGTGCCCGCTCTACAATCGGCACATGGCGACCGTTGACATCCCCCGCGACCTCCTGCCCGCCGACGGACGATTCGGCTGCGGCCCGTCCAAGATCCGACCGGAGCAGGTGGAGGCGCTCGCCGCCGCCGGCGCTTCCCTGCTCGGCACGAGCCACCGGCAGGCGCCCGTGAAGAACCTGGTCGGCTCCGTTCGCGCGGGTCTGGCGGAGCTGTTCTCGCTGCCGGAGGGCTACGAGATCGTGATCGGCAACGGCGGCTCGACCGCGTTCTGGGACGCGGCGGCGTTCGGCCTCATCGATCAGCGCGCGCAGAACCTCGTCTTCGGTGAATTCGGCGGCAAGTTCGCCAAGGCCGCGGCCGCACCGTGGCTGCAGGCCCCGGACGTGCGCACCGCGCCGGCCGGGACCGTGGCCGCGCCCGAAGCGATCGAGGGTGTCGACGTGTACGCGTGGCCGCACAACGAGACCTCCACCGGTGCCGCCGCCCCGGTACGTCGCGTGAGCGGTGACACCGGCGCGCTGACGGTCGTGGACGCGACCAGCGCCGCCGGCGGACTCGCCGTCGACATCGCCGAGACGGATGTGTACTACTTCGCTCCGCAGAAGAACTTCGGCTCCGATGGCGGCCTGTGGCTGGCCGCGGTCTCCCCCGCGGCCCTTGAGCGGATCGCGCGCATCGCCGCGTCGGGCCGCTACATTCCGGACTTCCTCAGCCTGCAGACGGCGGTGGAGAACTCGCGCCTGAACCAGACCCTGAACACGCCGGCCCTCAGCACCCTGCACCTGTTGGACAGCCAGGTCCGGTGGATCAACGACAACGGCGGCCTGTCATGGGCGTCCGCGCGCACCGGGGAGTCCTCGACGGCGATCTACGAGTGGGCCGAAGCCTCGGCCGTCGCGACGCCGTTCGTCGCGGATCCGGCGCACCGTTCGGGTGTCGTGGCGACCATCGATTTCGACGACACGGTCGATGCCGCGGCGCTGGCCCAGACGTTGCGGGAGAACGGCATCGTGGACACCGAGCCGTACCGCAAACTCGGTCGCAACCAGTTGCGCATCGCCACCTTCGTCTCGATCGACCCGGCGGACGTCCGCCAGCTGCTGCGCAGCATCGACCACGTGCTGGCCCACAGCTGAGCTCCGTCTCACGACGAAGGGTGCGTCTCCCACGGGAGGCGCACCCTTCGTCATGCGGCGGTCATCGCGGGGCGGATGTCACCCCGGCGCGGTCACCGTCTGCGTCATCGTCCGAGCCTTCGCCCCCGGCAGCCCCGTCCTGCGACTCCGCGTCGTCGTCCGAGTCGTCGTCGTTCACGTCGTCGTCCGACTCTTCGTCGTCCTCGGAGTCCTCCTCGTCCTCGGAGTCCTCTTCGTCGGTCTGAAGGTCGGTTTCGGACTGCACCGAGGGATCGATCGAGTCGATGTCGACACCGTCCACATCGCCGGAGTGCAGGATCGGCGAGCCGTCCTCGTCGAAGTCCTGGGCGTCGAGATCATCGACGTCATCGAACTCGTCATCGTCGGTCTCATCATCGAGGTCGTCGTCGGTCTCGTCGGCCGCCTGCGCGGCCTGAGCCGCCTGGTAATCGGCGAGGCGAACGGCCCACGGCACCCAGTCCGGCGCCAGCAGAGCCGCCTCACCGGGAAGCAGCTCGGCCTCCAGCACGGTCGGCTCCTCGCCCTCCACACGGGCGAGCGAGACGGTCCAGAACCAGCCCGGGTATCCCGCGAGCCTGTTCTGGAACAGCAGCGACACGACCCCGTCGGCCTCGACGCGGTGGCCCGCGGGAGCACCCACGCTCGTCACCGCGGTGATCTCGTGCAGGGCGGCCAAGGCGAGGTCGTGGGCCTCGAGCAGACGCTCGTCCGCAACCGTGACGGCGGTGTCCTCCGCCGGGGCGGTCTCCGTCGCGACGGGTTCCGCGGCGCCGTCCTCGATGGGCACCTCGGGCTCAGACGGAACCTCAGCGTCAGCCGACACCTCGGCCTCAGGCGACGCTTCCGGCTCAGCCGGGGGCTCCGGCGCGACCGGCACCGAGGACTCGGGCTCAGCGGCGGCGATCACCTCGGGGGATTCACCCTCGGCGGGGTCCGGGAAGGGGAACAGGGTCTCGTCGGAGTCAGGCATCGAGTTCGTCCGCGACCTTACGCAGCACCGTCGCGACCTTGCGCGCGTGACCACTGGAGGGATACCGACCGTGACGGAGGTCGCCGCCGACGTCATCGAGCAGCTTGACCAGGTCCTCCACGATCACGGCCATGTCATCGGCCGGCTTGCGGTTCTTCTTGACCAGGCTGACGGGGGCGTCCAGCACCCGCACGGACAGGGCCTGCAGTCCGCGCTTGCCCTGGGCGACACCGAACTCCACGCGCGAGCCCGGCTTCGGAGCGGACTCCCCCTCCGGGAGGGCGGTGGCGTGCAGGAACACGTCTTGGCCGTCCTCCGACGTGATGAAGCCGAAGCCCTTGTCCTCGTCGTAGAACCTGACCTTGCCGCTGGGCATCGCCACCTCGCTGACCTTCTCGCCCCGACGGGCGGTACCACTGGATGAGCAGGAGACCCCTGCGGTGACAGCCTACCGGGGCGAGGGCGCACTACGCTGGAGGGTGATGAACACTTCGCAGCCGGCCGAAGAGCCCCCCGTCCAGCGCGTCGACCGGTGGTTGGCGCTGGCCTCGATCACGCTCATCGTGCTCGCCGTGATCAGTTTCTTCGCGATCATCATCGGCACCGCCGTGGGCCTGACCCATGAGGACTTCCAACACGGCGTCTGGCCCGCCGCGGCCGCCATCATGACCTACGGTCTGCCGGTCGGCGTCGTGCTGTTCTTCATCCTGCTCATCACCAACATGGTCCGCCGCTCGCGCGCGACCAAGCGCACCACGGACCGGAAGCGCTGAGCGTCCCTCGATGACCGCCGACGCGCGCCCGCTCGCCGCCGCCCTCACGGCCGCGCCGGACGCCGAGGTGGCCGCCCTCCTCCGCGCGCGCGGCATCGTCGACCGCCCGGCGCTGCGAGACTTCTTCGACCTCGCCGAAGTGCTGCTCGAGCCCACTCACGTCGCCGATGCGCTCGCCGCCCTCCCCGCCGACCTGGCGCGGGCCATCGCCACGGCCGACCCCAGCGTGGCCGAATCTCACCGAGCGGCGCTCCAGTCGGCCGCTCTGATCGGCGCGGACGGTGCACCGTACGAAGCCGTGCGCGTGGCCGTCGCAACACTGCCCGTTCCGGATCTGCCCGCCACCCGATCGGTCGCGAGCGTCGACTCCGCCACCGCCGCCGAGCGCGCCTTCACCAGCGTGAGCGCGGTCGCAGACCTGCTGCTGGCGACGTACGCGCACCCGATCGCGACCATCGGGTCGGGCGCGATCGGCGCAGCGGATCGCCGTCGACTTCTCGAGGAGGACGTCGTGGCGGCCCCCGAGGACGTCGATGCGTTCGTCGAGATCGCCGCGGCCGCCGGGCTCCTGCGCCAGGTGGACCGCGAATGGCAGGTGACCGCGCAGGCGCACGGTTGGCTGAACGCGTCGACCCCGGATCGCTGGCGATCCCTCGCACTCGGTCTGGCCGCTCTCGCCCCGGAACAGCTGCATGACGGGGATGCCTGGACTCCGGTCAGCGACTGGCTTCTCGCCTACCCGTGGAGTCCGACGTGGCCGACGCGCGCTGCGGAGCTGAGCCGGGACGCGGACCTGCTCGGACTGTTCGATCCCGCATCTCACGCTCCCACACCGTGGGCCGCCGGTGATGCCGCAGCCCTTAGCGCGCACCTTCCCGCCGAAGTGGATCGGGTGTTCCTGCAGAACGACCTGAGCGTGATCGCTCCGGGCCCGCTCGCCCCCGAACTGGACCTGCGGCTGCGCTCCATGGCCGTCCGGGAGTCGCACGCGCAGGCGTCCACGTACCGGTTCACCGCGGCGTCTGTGCAGAACGCGCTCTCCCACGGCGAGAGCGCCACGAGCATCACCGACTTCCTCGGCGCGCTGTCCCTGACCGGCGTTCCGCAGCCCCTGTCCTACCTGGTTCAGGAGTCCGCCACGCGGCACGGATCGATCACGGTGAGCACGGATGCCGCGTCGGGGCGCACGCGCGTTCGCACGGCCAACGACACCCTCCGCGAGATGCTCGCGGTGGATCAGACCCTGCGCTCGCTCGGACTCGTCGTGGACGTCGGCAGCCTCAGCACCCGCGTGGACCGGGACCTGGTCGCGCTCGCGCTGGCCGAGGCCCATTACCCCGTCGCGGTCGTGGATTCCGACGGCCGGTTCGAGCCGTTGCAGCGCGGCCGCGTCGCGCCGGAGACGGACGACGCCCCCGATGCGAGCGCTGCGCTGGTCACCCGTCTGCGGGAGTCCGGCGGCACCGATGTCGAACACGCCTGGTTGATGCGGGAGCTGGACGCCGCCGTTCGTGCGAAAGCCCTCCTCGAAGTGACCGTCGCGATGCCGGGCGGAGAATCTCGCACCCTGCTGCTGGAGGCCGCCGGCCTCGGTGGCGGACGCCTCCGCGGACGTGACCGCGCCGCCGATGTGGAACGCACCCTGCCGCTGTCGCACATCACCCACGTCACCGTGGTGCGCTGAGGACCCTCCCGTCGCGGACCCGTCATCCGGTGACATGTCGCCCGTCCCCGGGCGCACGCCGGTAGAATGGACCCTTATGTCCGACGGTCCCCTCATCGTTCAGAGCGATCGCACCGTGCTGCTGGAAGTGGCACACCCCGACGCCGACGCCGCCCGCCACGAGCTGGCGGTGTTCGCCGAACTGGAGCGCGCACCCGAACACATCCACACCTACCGCATCACGCGACTCGGCCTGTGGAACGCCCGCGCCGCCGGGCACACCGCCGATGACATGCTGGCCACGCTGGACCGCTTCAGCCGGTTCCCGGTGCCGCCGTCGGTGTCCACCGACATCCGCGAAACGGTCGAGCGCTACGGGCGGCTGATCATCGAGCGCGATGCCGAGGGCCAGCTGATCCTCCGCACCAACGACGTCGCGGTCCTGACCGAGGTCGCACGCAACAAGCGGATTCAGCCACTGCTGGTGGGCCACCCCACTCCGGACACGCACGTCATCGATGCCTGGGCGCGCGGTCAGATCAAGCAGGAGCTGCTGAAGATCGGATGGCCTGCCGAAGACCTCGCCGGCTACACGCCGGGCACCCCGCACGAGATCGAGCTCGCCGAGGACGGCTGGGCACTGCGTCCGTATCAGCGCCAGGCGGTGGACACGTTCGTCACCGGCGGTTCCGGGGTCGTGGTCCTCCCCTGCGGCGCCGGCAAGACCCTCGTCGGAGCGGGTGCGATGAGCCAGACCAAGACGAACACGCTCATCCTGGTCACCAACACCGTCAGCGCCCGCCAGTGGCGCGACGAACTCCTCAAGCGCACCTCGCTCACGCCGGACGAGATCGGCGAATACTCCGGTGCGGCCAAGGAGATCAAGCCGGTCACCATCGCGACGTACCAGATCCTCACGGCGAAGCGGAAGGGCGCCTACGCCCACCTGGCGCTCCTGGACGCCCTCGATTGGGGGCTGATCGTCTATGACGAGGTGCATCTGCTGCCCGCGCCGGTGTTCAAGCTGACCGCCGACCTGCAGGCGCGCCGCCGCCTCGGGCTGACCGCCACCCTGGTGCGCGAGGACGGCCGAGAGGGCGACGTGTTCAGCCTGATCGGCCCCAAGCGCTTCGACGCACCCTGGAAGGAGATCGAGGCCCAGGGCTTCATCGCTCCGGCCGCCTGCTACGAGGTGCGGGTCGACCTGCCGGACGCCGAACGTCTGGAGTACGCGGCCGCCACCGACGACGAGCGGTACCGCATGGCGGCCACGGCGACGGCGAAGATCCAGACCGTCAAGGACCTGGTCGCCAAGCACGCCGGCGAGCAGATTCTCGTGATCGGCCAGTACCTCGACCAGATCGACGTGCTCGCCGAAGCCCTGGACGCCCCCAAGATCACCGGGGCCACCCCCGTGGACGAGCGCGAGGTGCTGTTCAACAAGTTCCGCACCGGCGAGGTCTCGGTGCTGATCGTGTCGAAGGTGGCGAACTTCTCCATCGATCTCCCGGATGCCTCCGTGGCCATCCAGGTCTCGGGGTCGTTCGGATCACGCCAGGAGGAGGCGCAGCGCCTCGGCCGGCTGCTGCGGCCCAAGTCGACCGATGCGACGGCGAGCTTCTACACGCTCATCGCCCGCGACACCGTCGATCAGGACTACGCGCAGAACCGTCAGCGGTTCCTCGCCGAACAGGGCTACAGCTACACGATCCTCGACGCCGACTCGCTCGCCCCGGCGGCCTGACGGCGCTACCGCACGGGCGACGGCGGTCCTGATCAGCGGGCCCATCACGACGCGCTCACCCCGATCCGACCCCTGTTCGCCGCCGGCATACGGCCAATCCGCGCGTTCCACTGCCGCTACATAGGAATCGCTGGCAATAATGGGGGGCATGACCGCACCGCGCATTCTGATCGTCGACGACGAGCCGAACATCCGGGATCTCCTCACGACGGGGCTCCGCTTCGCAGGTTTCCAGACCCGTTCCGTGTCCAACGGCGCGCAGACCATCTCCGCCGTGCTGGAGGAGGAGCCCGACCTGATCGTTCTGGACGTCATGCTTCCGGACATGAACGGCTTCAGTGTCACCAAGCGCCTGCGTGAGGCCGGCTACACCGCGCCGATCCTCTTCCTCACGGCGAAGGACGACACCGAGGACAAGATCGCCGGGCTCAACGCGGGCGGCGACGATTACGTGACCAAGCCGTTCGCGCTCGATGAGATCGTCGCCCGGATCCAGGCGATCCTGCGCCGCACCATGCAGGCCGACGAGGAGTCCGTGATCCGCGCCGGCGAGCTGACGATGGACCAGGACACGCACGACGTCTTCGTCGGAGACGCCTCCATCGACCTCAGCCCCACCGAGTTCAAGCTGCTGCGCTACCTGATGCTCAACCCGAACCGGGTGCTCAGCAAGGCGCAGATCCTCGATCACGTCTGGGAGTACGACTTCAACGGCGACGCCGGCATCGTGGAGAGCTACATCTCCTACCTCCGCCGCAAGATCGACCCGCACACCGAAGAGTCGCTGATCCAGACCAAGCGCGGCTTCGGATACATGCTCAAGACCGCCAAGTAGGTCGGCCCTGGAAGAGCACTCCGATCCGATCACTCGGTGGTGGCGCGGGATCAGTCTCCGCGCCAAGATCACCGGGGTCACGGTCGCGATCCTGACGATCGGTCTGCTGTCCGCGGGCCTCGGCGTCGTGCCGTTCCTGCAGCAGCGCTTCATCGAGCAGATCGACGACTCCCTGAAGCAGTCCTCGGCGAGCGACCTGGTCAGCCAGCTGTTCGATGTGACCAAGACGAGCGAGTCCAGCGTCACGATCTCCGCACTCGCTCCGGTCAGCGGCACGAACCCGCCCTACGTCGCCCTGTACAAGCAGGACGGCTCGCTGGGGGCGACCGGCGGCCGCTCCGACGGCATGCAGCCGCAGTTCCCGACGCAGATGCGTCCGGACAAAGTGGCGCAGCAGTCCATCGACGCGTTCTGGCTTCCGGACGCCGATGGAGACATCACCGCGTTCCGCGCGACCGTCTCATCGGTCCCGATCACGCTCGGGGACCGCAGCACGCTCGTCTACCTCGTGGTCGCGCTGCCGGCCTCGCAGGTGGAGTCGAACATCGGCGCGTACCTGACCATCTACCTGGCTCTCGCCGCCCTGACCGTGCTCGCCGCGGCCCTGCTCACCCGGTGGGTGGTGACCCTCGCGTTCCGCCGTCTCGGGCAGGTGGAGTCCACCGCCATGGCCATCGCCGCCGGCAACTTCAGCCAGCGCATGCCCGGCGCCGAGCCGCGCACCGAGGTCGGTCGCCTGAAGCTGGCGATCAACACCATGCTGGGCCGTCTGGACGCGGCGATCGATCAGCGCGACACCACCGTGCAGCAGATGCGTCGCTTCATCGGCGATGCCAGCCACGAGCTGCGCACCCCCCTCGTCACCGTTCGCGGCTACGCCGAGCTGTACCGCATGGGAGCCATCCGCGGGGAGGATGACACCGCCCAGGCGATGGAGCGCATCGAGAAGGAGGCGATCCGGATGACCACACTGGTCGAGGACCTTCTCGCGCTCGCCCGGCTGGACGAGCGCCGCGACATCGTCTTCGCCGCGGTGGATCTGCGACCGATCGCCCGCGATGCCGCGATGGACGTCCGCGCCGCCGCCCCCGATCGCACGGGGACCTTCATCGACACGACGGCCTCCCCGGTGCCCGCGGCACGGGATGCGGCCATCGTCGCGGAGGAGCAACCCGACGCCGCCGGTCGTCGACGCGCGCCCGGGACCGCCGCGATCGCGAGCCTCGGACGCCGCCTGGTGCGTCGCCGCGCCACCGACACCGGTCCGACCGAGCTCACCCCGCAGACGGCGCCGATGCCCGCGGTGCCGCCGATCGTGCCCGAGCCGATCGTCTCCGGCCAGGAGGACAAGATCCGCCAGGTCGTCACGAACCTCGTCGGCAATGCGCGGCGATACACGCCCAACGACTCCCCCATTGAGATCGCCGTGGGTGTCGATGACGCCCACGAGCACGGCTGGATCGCCGTGATCGATCATGGTGAGGGCATTCCGGAACAACTTCGCGGGCGGATCTTCGAACGCTTCTGGCGCGCCGACACGTCGCGGACCCGTGAGACCGGGGGAAGCGGGCTCGGACTGTCGATCGTCGCCTCGATCGTGGACAGTCTGCACGGCACGATCGCGGTCGCCGAGACCCCGGGCGGGGGCGCGACCTTCCGCGTCAGCTTCCCTCTGCTCAGCGCGCGCGATCCTCAGGACCACCTCGCGATCCCGACCCAGCCGCTGCAACGGCTGGCGCTGGATGAGGACGGCGCGCCGATCCGACCGGACATCGCGACCGCCTGACCGACCGCTCCCGCTCCTCCCCAGGGCAGGGTGAGCCCGCCCCGCTCCGTTCGCGTGCGACGCGGCTCACGCCACCGCGGCCGCCTTCGTAGCCTCGAGGCAACGAAAGGACGGACAGATGGCAGTCTTCTCAGTCGACAGTGATGAGGTCATCGCGGCGGCGATGCGGGCACGCGCCACAGCGGCGCGCATCCGGCAGGACGTGGACACGATGGCGATCATGCTGGTCGATCTCCAGAGCACGTGGACCGGAGCGGCCTCGGCCGGCTTCCAGCGACTGCTGGAGGAGTGGCGCGCGGCGGACCGCACGGTGGATCAGGCACTCGATCATCTCAACCAGACGCTCGACCACGCCGGCCGCAGCTACACGGAGGCGGAAGGGGCGGCGATGGCGATGTTCCGCTGACCCGCCCGGGATTCCCGCCGCCCCCGGGCGGGAACGGCGAAGGGCCCCGGCATCAGCCGGGGCCCTTCGTTCACTCGGTGTGACTCAGAAGTCCATGCCACCGGTCGGGTCGCCCGCGGGTGCGGCGGCCTTCTCCGGCTTGTCAGCGACGACGGCCTCCGTGGTGAGGAACAGCGCGGCGATCGACGCGGCGTTCTGCAGCGCCGAACGGGTCACCTTGGTCGGGTCGATGATGCCCTGCGCGAACAGGTCACCGTACTCGCCCGTCGCGGCGTTCAGGCCGTGGCCCGTCGGCAGCTCGGCGACCTTGTGCGCGACCACACCCGGCTCGAGGCCGGCGTTGGTGGCGATCTGCTTCAGCGGAGCCTCGATGGCGACACGAACGATGTTCGCACCGGTCGCCTCGTCACCGGTGAGCTCGAGCTCGCCGAACGCGGCGTTACCGGCCTGGATGAGGGCGACGCCACCACCGGCGACGATGCCCTCCTCGACGGCGGCCTTCGCGTTGCGAACGGCGTCCTCGATGCGGTGCTTGCGCTCCTTCAGCTCGACCTCGGTCGCGGCACCCGCCTTGATGACGGCCACGCCGCCGGCGAGCTTGGCCAGGCGCTCCTGCAGCTTCTCGCGGTCGTAGTCGCTGTCGGTGTTGTCGATCTCGCGACGGATCTGCGTGACGCGACCCTCGATCGCGGACGCCTCGCCGGCACCCTCGACGATCGTGGTCTCGTCCTTGGTGATGATGACCTTGCGAGCACGGCCGAGCAGGTCGAGGGTGGCGTTCTCAAGCTTGAGACCGACCTCCTCGGTGATGACCTGGCCACCGGTGAGGATGGCGATGTCCTGCAGCTGCGCCTTGCGACGGTCACCGAAGCCCGGGGCCTTGACGGCGACGGACTTGAAGATGCCGCGGATCTTGTTCAGCACGAGCGTCGCGAGGGCTTCGCCCTCGACGTCCTCGGCGATGATGAGGAGCTCCTTGCCATCCTGGATCACCTTGTCGACGATCGGCAGGAGGTCCTTGATGTTGGAGATCTTCTGGTTCGCGATCAGGATGTACGGGTCCTCGAAGACCGCCTCCTGGCGCTCCGGGTCGGTGACGAAGTACGGGTTGATGTAACCCTTGTCGAAGCGCATGCCCTCGGTGAGCTCGAGCTCGGTGCCGAAGGTGTTGGACTCCTCGACGGTGACCACGCCCTCCTTGCCGACCTTGTCGATCGCCTCGGCGATGAGCTCGCCGATGGCCGGGTCAGCGGCGGAGATGGACGCGGTCGCGGCGATCTGCTCCTTGGAGTCGATCTCCTTCGCGTTCGCGTGGAGCTGCTCGATGATGGCCGCGACGGCCTTCTCGATGCCCTTCTTCAGCGAAATCGGGTCGGCGCCGGCCGCGACGTTGCGCAGGCCCTCGCGCACGAGCGCCTGAGCCAGGACCGTGGCGGTGGTGGTTCCGTCACCGGCGACGTCGTCGGTCTTCTTGGCGACCTCCTTGACGAGCTCCGCGCCGATCTTCTCGTACGGGTCGTCCAGCTCGATCTCCTTGGCGATGGAGACACCATCGTTGGTGATCGTGGGGGCGCCCCACTTCTTCTCGAGTACGACGTTGCGACCGCGCGGGCCGAGCGTCACCTTGACGGCGTCGGCCAGGATGTTGAGGCCGCGCTCGAGACCACGGCGGGCCTCCTCGTCGAAAGCGATCATCTTTGCCATGTGTGTGTCGTCCCTCCCGGACGTAGGCGAATCTGCTTAGCACTCACATGAGGCGAGTGCTAACAGCCATTCTGGCACTCGACCATGCCGAGTGCAAGCCGCGCACACGCGCTTCTCAGCGACCGAATCGCGCTCCTCGCCGGGACCGGACCGTTCCGCTCCGATCACTCGCTCGAGGAGAAGTCCTCGCCGATCACGACGGTGAGCTGCATCTTCTTGGACGCCGCGTCCTGCTGGTAGGCATCACTCTGCTGAACGGTCGCGAGACCGAGCGTCTTCGCGAGCCCGAGCGCCGCACCGCGATCGCCGGGGTTCACGTAGTAGACGGTAGAGGTCGGGAAGTCCTTCTGGTCGCTCGAGACGGTCAGCACCGCGTCGGCGGTCCACCCCGCGGCCAGCACCTCCTGCTGCGCGACCTCGGTGTCGGCATCCGTGGGCCCCGCGTTCAGGATCAGCACGACGGATTTCGTGTCGATCGTGGGCGAGACGGTGGGAGTGGGGGTCACCGCGGCTGTCGATTGCGTGGCGGGAAAGAGATCGATGCGATCGGTCACCACCAGCGCGGCGAAGACACCGACGAGGAACAGCACGATCGCCCCGACCGCCGCCCACAGGAACACCAGTCCGAGGCGCAGGCGTGGGTTCTCGGCCCGATGCGCGCCGACACGGCCCTGATCTCGCGGCACGGCGTCGAATCGGTCGTCCGGGTATCGGTTCTTCGGCACCCCCCGATGCTACCGGGCGACTCCATCAGAATCCGCCGGACGGGGGCGTGTCAGGCGACGGCGGCCGTCTCGCGCATTCTGCGCAGGCGCCGAACCAGCAGCGGATCGTGCGCGAGCGCGGCGGGAGCGTCCAGCAGTCGCCCGAGCAACTGGTAGTAGCGGACGGCGGTGATCCCCAGGTTTCGTTCGATGCGATCCTCCTTGGCGGCGCCGTGCCCCGGCCAGTCCGCCTCGAGCTCGAGGATCAGGCGGTCTCGGGGGCTGAGGTCGATCATCGTCATGGCTTCACCGTACGACCGACCCCCGACATCGAGCCGTCCGCTTCGCCCAACCAGCGCACGCGTGCACCGAGCGGGTCGGCGTCCGCGAGCACCTCGCCGTCCAGGGCGAGCGCGAACCCGTCCGTCACCTCCTCGACCGGGCCCCGCAGGCCCTCGTACAGCCCCGGACGATCCAGCGTCACCCACCGCACGGGCAGGGCCTGGATCATCTCGACGAGCGCGTTGCGCTGCCGCCAGGGCAGGAACGGCAGCAGGCCGGGCGTGGTGACGACCACGGTCGCCCCCGCCGGCGCGCGCTCGACGAGCTCCGGCAAGCGGGCGGCGGCATCTCCCGACACCAGCGACGGTGGGTCTGCGGCGGCGATGTCCAGGGCGGAGCGGATACGTTCGGCCCGACCCGTCTCGCCCGGCCAGACCAGGGCCTGCAGCCACGCACGATCCTCCGGGTCAGCGGGATCCAACGGGGACAGGTCGACGCCCGCCCGCCACACGATCTGCGGCAGGGCGAGCGGTGCGGGGCCGGACAGGTCCGCCGACAGGACGACGCCGGAACCGCCGACCGGCCCCACGCTGCGCACTCCGTCGACCGCGCGATATCGGTACGCGTACCGGTCCGGATACAGACAGAGCCCCGCCGCGGCGCCGAGCTCGACCAGCGCGATCGGGCCGTCGACGAGCGCGAGTGCCGGCAGCAGCGCCGCACACCGCTGCGGTTCGTTCGTCTGCAGCGAGCGTCGGTCGATCTCCCGAATGATCTCCTGGCGGTGCGCCCGCACGAAGGCGGTCCACTCCGCGGTGTCGTCGCCCTCCCCCGCGCCCAGAAGGCGCGTCACGGCGAACACCAGCGGCGGCTGACGTCGCTGCGACGGGAGGGCGGCGATGATGCCGGCGACCTCCGCGTCGGCGGCGACGCCCGTCGCCCATCGCCGATACACCTCGCTGCGACCCGGCGCCTCGTCCCGCGCGAACCGGGCGTACCGCTCGCGAACCTCGTCCGTCGCGGCCTGCTCTGGTGTGCTCACACCCCATTCTGTCCCGCGTCCGGAAACCGGTGCCCCACATGCTCTCGCGACGTTGTTGAATGGAGGTATGTCGTACAGCGTGGACAAGACCCCCGAGCAGTGGCGAGAACAGCTCGACCCGGACCGTTTCGCGGTGCTGCGACAGGCGGCGACCGAGCGAGCGTGGACCGGTGAGCTCCTGGATGAGAGCCGCGCCGGGCTGTACACGTGCGGCGCGTGCGGCGCCGAACTCTTCCGCAGCGGCACCAAGTTCGACTCCGGCTGCGGCTGGCCGAGCTTCTACGAGTCGGTCCGCCCGGAGGCGGTGGAACTGATCGAGGACGACAGCCTCGGAATGGTGCGCACCGAGGTGCGTTGCGCCGCGTGCGGATCGCACCTGGGCCACGTGTTCCCGGACGGTTTCGGCACGCCGACGGGTGATCGGTACTGCATGAACTCCCTCGCGCTCGAGTTCACCCCGGAGACGGAGGAATGACGGCGTTCGACGCTGTCCTCGCCCGCCGTTCGCAGTCGAAGGTCACGGACTCCGCACCGGATCACGACGAGCTCGCGCGCCTCGTGGCCGCGGCCGGACGCGTCGCGGACCATTCGTCCCTGCGACCCTGGCGGTTGATCGAACTGCGCGGCGACGCTCGGCTGCGGCTCGGCCGGGCGTTGGCGCACGCTCGCGGCGAAGATGCCGTCTCCACCAAACCCCTGCGAGCGCCTCTGCTCATCGCCGTCGTGGTCGTGGAGCGGCCGAGCAGCAAGGTTCCGGGCTGGGAGCAGGAAGCGGTCGCGGCCGGCGTCGCCCACACCCTGAGTCTGCTCCTGGATGAGGCCGGGTGGGGCGTCATCTGGCGCACGGGCGAGCACACGCGCGCCGAGCGAGTGGCTCTCGCGCACGGTCTGCGCTCCGGAGAGCGACTGCTCGGCTGGCTCTACGTCGGCGGAAAGCCGGACGACCGGGTCCGGGGCCGCCGCGAGCTGGACGCCGAGGCGTTCCTCTCCGACATGCCCACCGGCGAGCTGCCGACGGCGCTGCCTGCGGCCCCATCGAAGAAGAAGAACAAGGATAAGAGCGACAAGCACGGCAAGAAGGGCCGTAAGAAGGCCAAGAAGAAGGCCGAGAAGGAGCGGAAGAAGAGCCGGTCCGCAACGGAGGGCGCAACGCCCACCCCGGTGGGCGAGGATGGCGCGAACGCACCAGCGGATGCCGTCAAGCGCAGGGCCGATGCCGCCGCCGCCCGGATCGCCCGTGCATCGCGGCGACAGGAGAAGCACGTGCGGGCCATGGGATCGGAGGACGAACGCGAGGTCAGCGTCGTCAGTCGCGCCGCCCCCGCTCCGCCCGTGATCCGTCGCTGACCGGAAGGGGCCGCGCGTTCAGGCGCGGGACGCCCGGCGCGGACGCAGCCGATGCCACGGTGAGGCCGCGACCACCACGGACGCGAGCGCGAGCGCGCCCATCGCCGTCGCATGCCACGCATCCGGACCCGACAGCGCGGGCCAGATCGCGTCGATCACGAGCGATGTGAGGATCTGACCGACCACACTGCCGAGACCCAGCAGCAGCACTCCGGTGCGGGCGACGAGGGCGGCCCCCAGGAAGATGTACACGACACCCATCGCCCCGCCGATGTAGAACCACGCATCGGTGGGAAACGGTGCGGTGGGTCCGGTCACGGCGACACTGATCAGGGCGGCAACCCCGAGCACGGCGGTGCCCCCGATGAAGTTGACCAGGGTCGCCGTCAACGGCGTTCCCACGGCGCGACCCAGGCGGCCGTTGGTGGCCTGCTGCCAGGCGATGCCGACGCCGGCTCCGAACGGCAGGAGCAGCATCCACCACGCTGTGCGGCCGAGAACGTCGCCGGTGAGCGAGACGACCACCGCGGCCAGGGCGAGGACTCCCCCGATCAGTCGCGCCACGGTCACCGCCACGACCCCGGCCGGCCCGTAGCCGATCCGGTCGATGACCAGTCCGCACAGAGCCTGCCCCGCGACGACGCCGACGGTGAACAGCGAGACGCCGATGATCCCGACCGTGAGGCCCTGGGTGGCCACCGTGAGGGCTCCGGCCACACCACCGAGAACCATCCACGGCGGAATCCGTCTCTCCCGCAGCCCCCGCACGAGCGAGCGTGCGCCGGCACGTCCGGCCGGAATCAGGGCGGACACGACCGCCATCAGCACCAGACCGCTGCCGAACGAGACGAACGCCGCGACGAAGCCGGAGTGCAGCTCCACACCGAGTGCGCCGTTGATGCGCGCCTGGGCCGCCGTCAGGACGCCGATGAGAACGGCGCCGAGTAGAGCGAGCCAGAGCGGCAGGCGCGGTGCGTGAGGATCAGCGGGGGTCACCGTCCCACGCTAGGCGACACCGGACCGGACCGAGAAATCCGGTCCTCGAAGCGACGAGGACCCCCGCCGCCGAAGCGGTCGAGGGTCCTCAGGTGACGGTTTCTCAGGCGCTGATGCCGTCGATGATCGCGTTCAGGGTCTGCGACGGGCGCATGACGGCGGACACCTTGGCCTCGTCCGGGTGGTAGTAGCCACCGAGGTCGACCGGCGATCCCTGTGCGCCGTTCAGCTCGCCGATGATGGCGTCCTCCTGGGCGACGAGCGCCTCCGCGATCGGCGCGAACGCGGAGGCGAGCTCGGCGTCGGCGGTCTGCTGCGCGAGCTCCTCCGCCCAGTAGCGGACCAGGTAGTAGTGGCTGCCGCGGTTGTCGAGTTCGCCGGCGGAGCGCGAGGGCGACTTGTCCTCGTCCAGGAAGCGACCGGTCGCCGCATCCAGTGCGACGCCGAGCACCTTGGCACGCGGGTTGTCGGCCTGCTTGGCGTTCTTCTCGAACGACACCGCGAGCGCGAGGAACTCACCCAGCGAGTCCCAGCGCAGGTGGTTCTCCTCCTGCACCTGCTGGACGTGCTTGGGCGCCGAACCACCGGCACCCGTCTCGAACAGCCCACCACCGGCGAGCAGGGGAACGATCGAGAGCATCTTCGCGGAGGTGCCGAGCTCGAGGATCGGGAACAGGTCGGTCAGGTAGTCGCGCAGCACGTTGCCGGTCACCGAGATGGTGTTCTCGCCGCGGCGGATGCGCTCGACCGAGTACTTCGTGGCGTCGACCGGGTTCATGACCTCGATCGTGAGACCGTCCGTGTCGAGGTCGGCCAGGTAGGCGGCGACCTTCGCGATCAGCTGCGCGTCGTGGGCGCGGTTCTCGTCCAGCCAGAACACCGCCGGGGTGTCGGACTCGCGAGCGCGCTCGACAGCCAGCTCCACCCAGTTGCGCACCGGGATGTCCTTGGTCTGGCATGCGCGCCAGATGTCACCGGTCGCGACGGTGTGCTCCAGGAGAACATCGCCGGCGGCGTTCACCACCTGGACCTTTCCGGGAGCGGCGATCTCGAACGTCTTGTCGTGCGAGCCGTACTCCTCCGCCTTCTGCGCCATCAGTCCGACGTTGGGGACATCGCCCATCGTGGCCGGGTCGTAGGCGCCGTTCGCACGGCAGTCCTCGATCACGGCCTGGTAGACGCCGGCGTAGGACGAGTCCGGAATGACCGCGAGGGCGTCCTGGCGCTCGTTGCCGACGTTCCACATCTTGCCGCTGTCGCGGATCATGGCAGGCATGGACGCGTCGACGATGACATCGCTCGGCACGTGCAGGTTGGTGATACCCCGAGCGGAATCGACCATCGCGAGAGCGGGCCCGTCCTGGTAGCCCTTCTCGATCAGGCGCTCGACGCCGGCGCGGGTGTCCGCGTCCAGGGCATCCAGCCCGCCGATGATCGATGCGAGGCCGTTGTTCGGCGACAAGCCGGCGGCGGCGAGCTGCTCGCCATAGGTCTCGAACAGCTCGGAGAAGAACGCCCGCACCACGTGACCGAAGATGATCGGGTCGGAGACCTTCATCATCGTGGCCTTGAGGTGTGCGGAGAAGAGGATGCCCTCCTCCTTCGCACGAGCGACCTGCGCGCGCAGGAACTGATCCAGGGCGGCGACGCGCATGACGGTCGCGTCGACGACCTCGCCCTCGAGGACGGCGATGCCGGCCTTGAGGTCGGAGGACTGGCCGTCCTCACCGACGAACCGGATGGTGAGCGTGTCCGCCGCCGGAAGCGTCACCGACAGCTCGTTGGTGGCGAAGTCGTCCTGCCCCATCGTGGCGACGTTCGTCTTCGACTCACTCGACCAGGCGCCCATGCGGTGGGGGTGCTTCTGGGCGTAGCCCTTGACTGACAGCGGTGCGCGGCGGTCGGAGTTTCCCTCGCGCAGCACCGGGTTCACGGCGGAGCCCTTGATCCGGTCGTAGCGGGCGCGGACCTCCTGCTCCTCGGGCGTCCCCGGGGCGTCCGGGTAATCCGGGATGTCGTAGCCCTGCATCTGCAACTCGGCCACGGCTGCCTTCAGCTGCGGCACCGATGCCGAGATGTTCGGCAGCTTGACGATGTTGGCCTCGGGCGTCTTGGCGAGCTCGCCGAGCTCCGCCAGCGCGTCACCGATCTTCTGATCATCGGCGAGGTTCTCCGGGAAGGTCGCGATGATGCGTCCGGACAGCGAGATGTCACGGGTGGCGATGGAGACTCCGGCCCGGGAGGCGAAGGCCTCCACCATCGGCAGGAATGAGTGCGTCGCCAGCATGGGCGCTTCGTCGGTGTGCGTGTAGATGATCTCTGCCATGGAAAAAGGCAACTCCCTCAGCGGTGCGACAGTCGTGGGCGGGCATACGCCGCCCCAGCGATTCTATGCCAGGGCACGTGCGCAACGTTCCGCGCCCCCACTCCCGATCGGCGGGAATGGGAGCGCGGCTGCAGCGGAGGTCGGCCTCAGCTGCTCGAGGCACCGGCCCCGACGATCGGCAACGGCATCGTGGACGTGTCCACGAACGGGTTCTCATCCTGCGTCTGCTCGAGTTCCTGCGCTTCCGCCCTCGTCTCCACGGAGGGCACCGAGCCGAGCAGCGGCCGCTTCGCGGTCTCCTTCATGGACAGCAGCGCGATGCCGGCGATCGCGGCGAAGAACATGATGTAGAACGCCGGCATGAAGGTGTTGCCGGTGAGGTCGATCAACCACTGGCTGAACAACGGGGTCGTGCCGCCGAACAGCGAGACGGCCACGTTGTACGCGATCGCCATCGCGCCGAAGCGCGACGCGGTGGGGAACAGCGCCGGCAGCGCGGATGCCGAGATGGCCACGTAGAACGCCACCGGAACGGCCACCATGACCAGCGCGACCATGACCGCCCACTCCGTGCCGATCTGCATGATCGCGAACGCGGGAATCATGAGCACGATCGTGGAGATGACCGCGATCGCGTACACCGGCTTGCGTCCGATGCGATCCGAGAGCCGGCCGATGAACGGAAGGCAGGCGCTCATCACGACGAGCACCGGGACCGTGGCGATGGCGGCCATGAGGTTGGACACCCCGACCTCGGTCTCCAGGTAGGTCGGCATGTAGCTCGTCAGCGCGTAGCCGGCGGTGTTGGTCGCCGACACCAGCGCGATGCCGATCAGGATCTCGCGCCAGTGATACTTGATGATGCCGATGATGCCGTGGCGGGCCAGCGGATCGGTCTGCGGCAGTTCCGGTACACCCTCGCGCTGCTCCGCCTCGTACGCCGGCGTTTCCGGAATCCGCATCCGGAACCAGATCGCGACGATGCCGAGGGGAATCGCCAGCAGGAACGGAATGCGCCAGCCGTAGTCGACCATTGCGCCCGATCCCGACACGGCCTGCGTGATCCAGGTCGTCAACGCGACGGCCGTCGCGCCGGCGGCGAAGCCGATGTAGCTGCCGACGTCCAGGAAGGAGGACCAGAAGCCGCGCTTGCTGTCCGGCGAGAATTCCGAGACGTACGTCGTGGCGCCGGCGTACTCGCCGCCGGTGGAGAAGCCCTGCACCATCTTCAGCACGTACAGCGGCACGATCGCCCACACGCCGATGGCCGCCGACGTCGGCAGCAGGCCGATGAGCGCGGTGGCCGCGGCCATCATCGCCATCGTGAGGAACAGGACGCGCTGCCGGCCGATCCGATCGCCGAGCGGACCGAGGATCAGCCCACCGATCGGGCGGACCAGGAAGGAGATCGCGAACCCGAGCAGAGTGAGCAGGAGCCCGACCGGGCCGGCGTCAGCGCCGATGAAGACGGTCGTGAGCGTCACGGCCAGGTAGCCGTAGATGCCGAAGTCGAACCACTCCATGAAGTTGCCGACGACGGTGCCCGAGATCGCCGTGCGGAGGTTCTTCGGTTGGACGATGAGAACGTCGTCGGCAGTCAGGCGACGGGTCGTGCGCGGTGGACGCGCGGGGCGTTCAGAGATACGAGACATGACGTCGACTCCGCTGATGAGCGGCGCCTGCCCCCGGCGTACCGGGGAGCGCCCACGGCACCCGCGTGCGGAGTCCCTCACTTTCGTCTGGGCGATCCCGGGCGAGGCTGCTCTGCGCATCGCCGCGGGGCGGTTGCCGCGCTGAGCCCATGACGATACGCGCGATGCACAGCGGCCACGCCGGTTTCTCCCCCGCGGGTTGGAAATCGCCGTGAACGTACTGCAAAGTCCCGGTGCCCACAGCGACCGGACCCGGCACGTCCGGAAGGCGATGCCCTGCTCGCGCCCCTCCGCCGGGAACACCGGAGAGCCCCACCACGAGCGAGGAGGCCTCCGGAAACGAGCAACGCCCCCGGCGAGTGCCGAGGGCGTCAGATGTCCGCCACGAACGGTCCCGGATCATCCGTGTGCAACTTCCATATCTTTCGATGAGAGACCACTCACGCTCGGTGCTGGGGGTGACGCGGCGCAGCGGCACCAGCCGTTTCCAGCTCGGCGTCATCCTGGAGCACCGGGGACTGCTACCGGCGTCCGCCGTCGACGGCTGAGCCCGACGTCAGGGGTTGACCGGTGCCAGGTCGATGCGGAAGGGCTCGGTGGCCCCGGAGTAGTCGTCGAGGCGAGCTTTTCCACATCCTCGGCGGCGATCGGGTGGCGCGCCACCTGGATCTGGACCTCGCGCGCCGTCCACGGGTATGACGAAGCCGCCGCCTCCACCGATCGAGGCGATGCGGAAACCGTTCGCCTCGCCGGAGTGGTTCGCGCCATCCGCCTCGACGGTGATCACGCCGGCGGCGACGTCGTTCCACTCCGCCGCATCCAGCGCGGGCAGCTGAGCGTCGTAGCTGACGTCGATGAGCGCGTCTCCGGGAGCATGACGAGAGCGACAGCGAGAGCTCCCACGCCCCGGCGCTTCATGCGTCCCCTCCCTGCTCCGGAACACGGCGAAGGCCCCGAAACCCGGACTGATCCGAGAGTCGGGGCCTTCACGTGAGAGCCGACTACGGGACTTGAACCCGTAACCGCCCGATTACAAGTCGGGTGCGCTACCAATTGCGCCAAGTCGGCATGAGGGCCAGCCTACCGGCTGACCGTCACGTCACTGAGCGGGAACCTCTGACTCGGTGGGCTCCGGCGTGGCCGCCTCGGTCGGCGCGGGGGTGGCGGTGTCCGAGGCCGCCGGCGTCGGGGAGTCGGTCGGCGACGCGGTGGGCGTTGCGTAGTAGGCCTTCGACTCGGCGTCCATCACGAACGCCATGAACTCAGCCGGGTCATCGAGTGCGCCGATGTAGGGTGTGCCGTTCACGAGGACCAGCGGCACCTTGTTGAGGGGCTGCTTCGTGTCCGGCAGGTCCGCGGACTTGGCACGATCAGTGGCCGCCTTCACCCAGGGCTGGTAGGTGCCGTTCGTGATGCATCCGCGCAACCCCTGCGGGTCGCCGGCGCCGACGGCCGCAGCGAGGTCAGCCAGGGACGCGTCCGTCATGCCGTCGCCATCCGTCGACGGCTGCTTGGCCAGCAACTCGTAGGTGTAGGCGAAGAAGTAGTTCGGTGCGTACGAGGCGACGCACGCCGATGCAGCGGCTGCTCGCAGAGAGTATTTGGTGCCGTTCGACTTCGACGTCAGCGTCGCGACCGGGTGGTAGGACAGGTCCACGGAACCGTCGGAGATCATCCGCGCGAGCTGCTTCGCATTGGCCAACTGGAAGGTCGCCGAATCCGGATCGAGGAAGTCGAAGTAGACGCGGACCTTGACCGGAGCGGCAGGGCTGGAGGCGGGATCGGCCGTGGCCGACGGGTCCGGCGTCGCCGTCGCGGTCGGACTCGTGATGGTGCCATTGCCCGCATTGGTCGGCAGGCGCACACCGTCGGCGGTGATGTGGATGCCATCGTTGGCGGTGACGTTGGCCGGCGCGACCTGCGGCTTCCCGGCGGCGTCGGAGAGCACCGAGGTGACGACGACGGCGATGGCGGCCACGATGGCGACCAGCACCACGAGCAGGACCGACCGACGGATCACGCGGTCGCGCCGCTGCTTGGCCTTGACCTGCTCCGCACGTTGACGCACCTGCGTGCGCGCGGATGCATCGGTCGCGACCGGTCCGGTGGGTACGGGCACCGCGCCGGTACGAACCGGTGCGGGACTCACGACCGCCGGGTTCTGCTCCTGCGGAGTCTCCTCGTTCGGGGTCTGATCGTCCGGGGTCCGGTCGTTCGTCTCGTCATTCGCCATAGGGTCTTCGTGCCTCCCGCGTCCGTCGGATTCGGACGCGCCGCCGTCGCGGCAACTGAACGATGCTACCGATTCACACTGGGAAATGCCCAGACTGCCCGGCTGTGCCATACTGATCGCGACCCGATGACGGGTCACGGCGGTTCACCCCCGTCGCTCATTCACAACGGATCGTCCGGCACGTACCTGCCGGTGAAGGAGAAGAACGTCATGGCATCTGTGACTTTCGATGACGCCACGCGTCTGTACCCGGGGGGCACCCGCCCCGCTGTCGACAAGCTCAACCTCGAGATCGGCGACGGCGAGTTCCTCGTCCTGGTCGGCCCGTCCGGTTGCGGTAAGTCGACGTCCCTGCGCATGCTCGCCGGCCTCGAAGAGGTCAACTCCGGCCGCATCCTGATCGGTGACCGCGACGTCACCGACGTGCCGCCGAAGGACCGCGACATCGCGATGGTGTTCCAGAACTACGCGCTGTACCCGCACATGACCGTCGCCGAGAACATGGGCTTCGCACTGAAGATCGCCGGTGTCGGCAAGGAGGAGCGCGCCGCTCGCGTGCTCGAGGCGGCCAAGCTCCTCGACCTCGAGGACTACCTGAACCGCAAGCCGAAGGCCCTCTCCGGTGGTCAGCGTCAGCGCGTCGCCATGGGCCGCGCCATCGTCCGCCAGCCGCAGGTGTTCCTCATGGACGAGCCGCTGTCGAACCTCGACGCCAAGCTCCGTGTCCAGACCCGCACCCAGATCGCGTCGCTGCAGCGTCGCCTCGGCGTCACCACGGTCTACGTCACGCACGACCAGACCGAGGCCCTGACCATGGGTGACCGCATCGCGGTGCTCAAGGACGGCATCCTGCAGCAGGTCGGCACCCCGCGCGACCTGTACGAGCAGCCCGCGAACGAGTTCGTCGCCGGCTTCATCGGCTCTCCCGCCATGAACCTCTTCGTCACCGACGTCACCGATGGTGGCGTGCTGTGGGGCGATGAGGTCGTCCCGGTGGAGCGCGAGGTGCTCGCCAAGGTCAGCGGCAAGCAGGTCAAGATCGGCGTTCGTCCGGAGGACCTCGTCGTCGCCGGTGCGGACTCGAAGGGCCTGAAGGTCCAGGTCGACCTCGTCGAGGAGCTCGGCGCCGACGGTTACCTCTACGGCCGCGCCAACGCCTCCGGGGCCAGCGAGCACGAGATCGTGGCTCGCGTCGACGGACGCAAGCACCCGATGGCGGGCGACTCGGTCACGCTGTCCGCCGTCCCGGGTCACGTGCACGTGTTCGATGCCGAGACCGGTGAGCGTCTCACCGAGAAGGCGATCGCTGCGGTCTGATCCGACCCGATCCGATCCGCGATGATGCGGCGTGTGGGACTCGTCCCCACGCCGCATCATCCTTTTCCCCAGCCGGGAGGCCAGCATGACTGAGGCGTTGAGCATCACCGCCAGCGCGATCGATCCGGGGCTGCTGCAGCTGCCGTGGTCACTCCCCCTGGCGCAATGGCCCTCGCGCGCGATCGTCTCGCTCCCGAAAGGCCTCTCCCGCCACCTCGTGCGCTTCGCTTCGCTGTCCGGGCGCGTCGTCGCCGTCAAGGAGACCACGGAGGCGATGGCCCGCCGCGAGTACGAGATGCTCGGCAACCTGCACCGCCTGGATGTGCCGTGCGTCGAGCGCGTGGCCGTCATCGCCGGGCGGACCGACGACGCCGGACTCCCCCTCCCCGCGGCCCTGGTCACCGCGCACCTGCGCTTCTCGATGCCCTACCGCGCGCTGTTCACGCAGGTGCTGCGTCCGGACACCGCCGACCGACTCGTCGACGCGCTGGCCGTCCTGCTCGTGCGCCTGCACAACGTGGGCTTCTTCTGGGGCGACGTGTCCCTGTCCAATACCCTCTTCCGACGCGACGCCGGAGCCTTCGCGGCCTACCTCGTGGACGCCGAGACCGGTGAACTGCACGAGAACGGCCTGACCCCCGGTCAGCGCTCGCACGACCTGGACGTCGCCCGAACCAACATCGCCGGCGAGATCATGGACCTCGCCGCGGGCGGGCGGCTCGAGCGCGGGGTCGACGCCATCGAGATCGCTGACCGCCTGGTGGCCTCGTACCGCTCGTTGTGGACGGCACTGACGTCGCAGGAGTCGTTCGCCGCCGACGAGTCCTGGCGCATCACGGAACGGGTTCAGAAGCTGAACGATCTCGGTTTCGATATCGATGAGATGTCCATCCGCACCACCGCGGACGGCACCACGGTGCTCATCCAGCCCAAGGTGGTCGACGCCGGACACCACCAGCGACGCCTGCTGCGCCTGACCGGCCTCGACGTCGAGGAGAACCAGGCGCGACGCCTGCTGAACGATCTGGACCAGTACCGTGCGCGGATCAGTCGGCTGGGCAGCGACGAGGAGATGGCCGCGCACGAGTGGTTGACCCGCGTCTTCGAGCCGGTGGTGAAGTCCATCCCCTACGACCTTCGCGCCAAACTCGAACCGGCCGAAGTGTTCCACCAGGTGCTCGAGCACCGCTGGTACATGTCCCAGGAACGCGGACGTTCGGTCCCGCTCGCGGAGGTGCTCTCCAGCTACGTCCACGATGTGCTGCGCCACCGCCGGGACGAGGCGACGATCATGGGCCCGCCGACGGAGACGACGTCGCTGCCGCTGCTCTCCCCCTCCGACGATGAGGACGACGGCCGCGACTGGCGCGACCTCGTCTGAGCCCGGGTCAGGGCTCGACGTACCGACCCTGCGGCCGCAGCCGTAGCGGCGCTGCGGTGTATTCGGCCGCGGCCGGTTGGAGTGCCCGCGTGATCGAGCAGGCGGCGGATCATCCGCCCCTCCTCGCGCTACGTCGGTCCGCCGGTCCGAGCGTGAACGACGAACGCCCCGGAGCGATCCGGGGCGTTCGTGGTGCGGTCAGTAGCCGACGGTGAAGCGCTCGCCGACGTGCTTCGGCGTCTCGATCTCGTCGAGCACGGCGATACCGAAGTCCGCCCCACCGATGTTGCTCTCGCCGTCCGCGTCGGTGACGATCACGTCGCCACCGTCGCGGTAGGTGCCACGGCGCTCGTGGTCGTTCCACGGTCCGAATCCACCGGCGGGGTGGATCAGGAACCAGTCGTGCCCGGGACCGGCGGCCTGCAGGTCCTCGAGCACGGCCGCCATCTCGCGGGCCTCGTCCGCGAACTCGGCCGGGAACTCCCCGTCGATGACGCGCGGCCCGCCGGGCGCGACGAGCGAGCCGCCGGCGCCACCGATGACACCCACGCGGACGCCGGCCGGCAGAGCCGCGATGGTCTCCGCGATCGCCGGACGAGTGCGGCCGGCCATCTCGCCGCGCGGCGAGGTGGCGAAGATCACGACGTCGGCGTCCCCGATCGTCTCGACGAGAGCCGGGACGTCGAGCAGGGTTCCGGTGCGGTACGTCACCCCCTCCTGCGGCTGCTCGGGCTCGCTTCGAGAGACGGAGACGACGGCGTGACCGCGCTCCTTCGCCTCGGAGACGATGTTGCGGCCGGCGTAGCCGGTTCCGCCGATGACGGCAATGCGCGACATGGGAGTCCTTTCCTCGTTCCCCGAACGTAACGCCCGCGCCCCGCTCGCATTCCCGGACCGGCATCCTTCGTCGACTCACCCCAGCTGATCGCGACGCCGGCGAAGATGGGCCCGCTCGGCGGTGTTCTCGGTCAGGTGCAGGGCCCGTTCGTACGCCGCCCGCGCGTCCGCGCTCCGGCCCAGTCGACGCAGCAGATCCGCCCGCGCGGCATGGAACGCGTGGTAGTCCGCCAGGTCCGCGTTCAGGCGGTCCAGCTCGGCGAGCGCCGGTTGCGCGCCGTCGAGTTCAGCGACCGCCACCGCCCGGTTCAGTCGGACGATCGGCGACGGGTCCACGACCACCAGGCGGTCGTACAGCGCCAGGATCTGAGCCCAGTCCGTGTCGCCCGCCGTGGGCGCCGCGGTGTGGACCGCCCCCATCGCGGCGAGCAGCTGGTAGCGCCCCGGCGCGGGCCCGCCCGCCGCCACCGCGACCAGGCACTCGCGCACGAGCGCGTGCCCCTCTCCGACCAAGGCACGATCCCATGCTCCGCGATCCTGCTCCGTGAGGGTCACCAGTTCGCCGGATCGGCTGAGTCGAGCACCGCGGCGCGCCTCAGTGAGGATCATCAGGGCGAGCAGACCCGTGACTTCACCGTCGTCCGGAAGCAGCGCATGCAGCACTCGCCCGAGCCGGATCGCTTCGCCGGTCAGCGCCGGCCGGAGCGGATCGTCGGTGCCACCGGAGAGGTAGCCCTCGTTGAAGATCAGGAACAGGACCGTGAGGACGCCGGCGACGCGGGCGCGAACGTCGTCGGCGGACGGCACACGATACGCGATGTTCGCGGCGCGGATCTTGGCCTTCGCCCGGGTGATCCGCTGCGCCATCGTCGCCTCCGGAACCAGGAAGGCACGGGCGATCTCGGCGACCGTGAGCCCGCCGAGCATGCGCAGCGTCAGCGCCACGCGGGCCGGCATGGCCAACGCCGGGTGGCAGCAGATGAACACCAGCCGCAGGCGATCGTCCTCGACCGCACCGACCGTTTCGGCCGGTTCGTCGTCGCTGAGCATGTCGGCGGCACCCTCCTTCGCCCCGCGGTGCGACTCGCGGCGCAGACGATCAAGAGCCTTCCGACGGGCCGTCGTCGCCAACCAGCCCCCCGGGTTCGGCGGCACGCCGTCGGTCGGCCACCGCCGCACCGCCATTTCGAACGCCTCCGCGGCGGCGTCCTCGGCGATGTCCAGATCGCCGAAGCGCCGGGCGAGGCCCGCGACCACGCGGGCCCACTCCTCCTGGTGAGCCCGCGTGAGAGACGCGGCGATCGCCGTCACGGCTCCAGGAGGCTCCGAAGGTCCGCCTCGGTCTGGAAGGGACGCACCTCGACGACGCCGCGGCACGCCTTGGATCCCTCTGCGGCCAGCGCCAGGGCCTCATCGAGGTCGATGGCATCGATCACCCAGAAGCCGCCGAGGTACTCCTTGGCCTCCAGGTACGGCCCATCGGTGATGACCGGAGCATCGCCCTGGCCGTCAACGGTGGTCGCGGTGCCGGCTTCGGCGAGGCCGTCCGCGAAGACGAACTTCCCCTCGCGTTCCAGCTTCGCGTTGAACTCGCCGGTGTCGGCGAAGGACTGGCGGAAGTCCTCCACTGACCCGTAGCCGTTCGTCACATCGCGCTCCCGCGGTCCGAAGACCGAGAGCATGTAGCGGGTCATGTCAGTCGTTTCCCTTCTGCTCGTCGGGCTGTTCCGGAGGGAACGGGAACCGGTGAACCTCCTGCGGCCACTCGAGTGCGACCGCCAACCGCCCCGCCCACATGCGCGCGGCATCGTCGTCGGCGACATCAATGACGCAGAAGCCGCCGAGGTGCTCCTTCGTGTCCGCGTAGGGACCGTCGGTGAAGACCGGTTCGCCGTCACGAGCGGTGACGCTGCACACGGCGGTGTCCGCGTCCAGGCCGCCGTTGGTGAAGACGAAGACGCCGGCCGCAGCCATCTCCGCGATCACCGCGCGGCCGGCGCGTCCCTTCTCCTCCAGCTGCTCGGGTGTGTGCGCAGGCACCCACTCGTCGTTGAACGCGATCACATACTCGGCCACGTCGTCTCCGTTTCTCAGCCCGGGCGGTCACGGCGACCGCCTCACTCATGCCACGAACGGCGACGGCCGGATACGACAGCTCTGCGAAGATTCTTCGCTCACGGGGCCCCCGACGCAACGGTCCCGCGGCTTCCGCGGGCGGGCGGGCTCAGCCGGCGGTGTCGGAGATCGTGGACCGGGCCGCCGGGCGGTGCTTGCGGAGCCAGACTTCGGTCTGCTGCACGTGCTCGGCGGCGGCGCTCGTGGCCGCCACCGGATCGCGGTTCGCGATCGCGGTGAGGATGGCCCGGTGTCCGGCGTCGGATCGGCGCTTGATCTCCCGAGCGTCCGCCGTGGTGAAGATGCGGTACGCCATCGACCGGGTGCGCAGGACGCCGGTCAGCGTGCTCAGGGCGGGGTTTCCGGACAGTTCGACGATGCGCATGTGGAACAGGTGATCCAGGCGCGACTGCTCGTCGTCATCGTGCGTGCGCTCGAGTTCGTCCAGCAGCGCCGAGAGCTCGGCCACGGTCTCCTCGTCGCGTCGAGCCGCCGCCAGCCCGGCCGCGTGCGATTCCAGGACGCGGCGCAGTTCGTACAGCTCCAGCACGGACTCCAGCGGAAGCAGCCCGACCGTGAGCGAGAGAGACCCGAGCAGATCGGACGCCAGCAGGGAGCTGACGTAGGTTCCGGACCCGTGGCGGGTCTCGACGACGCCGAGTGCGGCCAGCGTTCGGATCGCTTCGCGCAGCGAGCTGCGGGAGACACCGAACCGGTCGCAGAGTTCGCTTTCGCTCGGCAGCCGATCCCCCGCGCTCAGCGTTCCGTCGGCGATCAGGGCTCGCAATCCGTGGAATGCGGTGTCCACTGCGCTCATGCCCACCTCCGGTTCGGACGCTCCATTGTCACGGTTCCGCACGACTTCCGAAATTCGTCTGACAAGTCGCGGGGTATTCGCTATGGTTTAGCACCAAGGTCGGCAATGTGGCCCCAATTCGTCTGATCACTTTAACGGAGTTCGATGTCGAACGTGTTCCCCCTTCCCCAGCCCGTGCGGTTCGCCTCCGGCGTCGCCGCACGCGACGCGTGGCCGCTCGACCCGGCTGTGGTCCACCTCAACCACGGCTCATTCGGCGCGGTGCTGACCGAGGTCGGGGAGTACCAGGACGCCCTCCGCCGCGAATCCGACCGGAACCCGGTGGGGTGGTATCCGCGGGTCGCCGAGCGCGTGCGCGAAGCGCGCGGCGCGATCGCCGGGTTCGTCGGCGCCACCGCCGATGACACCGTATTCGTGCCCAACGCATCGGCAGCCGCGACGGTGGTCTTCAACAGTCTCCGCTTGGAGGCCGGCGACGAGATCCTCGTGACCGACCACGGATACGGCGCGATCACGATGGGGGCCCGCCGACTCGCCGCGCGCTTCGGCGCCCGGCTGCGGACGCTGGAGATCCCCCTCGCCGCCACCGATCCGGAGATCCTCGAACTCTTCCGCACCGCGATCACACCGCACACCCGGCTCATCGTGGTGGACCAGATCACTTCCCCCACCGCGCGCACCTTCCCGACCCGCGAGATCACCGACCTCGCCCACACGCGCGGCGTGCGGGTGCTCGTTGACGGCGCCCACGCGCCGGGCCTCGTCGCGGACGCCGTCGCCGTCGGCGGCGGTGATTGGTGGTTCGGCAATCTGCACAAGTGGCCCGGCGCACCCCGCGGGTCCGCGCTCCTGGTCACCCGGGCAGCCGATCGTGACGAGCTGTGGCCGCTCATCGATTCCTGGGGCGCGAATGAGCCGTACCCCGGACGCTTCGACTCCCAGGGGACGATGGACGCGACCAGTTATCTCGCCTCGCCGCTCGCCGTCGAGGCGATCGAGCGCGAGTACGGCTGGGTGCGCACCCGCCAGACGATGGCCGAACTCGCCGACGCCGGCGCCCGCCTGATCGGCGACGCGATGGCCTCGATGGTGTCGGGTGAGGCGGTGGCTGATGTCGCCGCACCGGTGCCCTCCATGCGCCTGGTGCGCCTGCCCGACGGCCTCGGCCTCCACCGCGAGGACGCCGACGACCTGCGCATGCAGATGTACGACGAACTCGGAGTGGAGACCGCCTTCACGAGTTTCCGCGGCATCGGCTACTTCCGACTCTCCGTGCACCTGTACACCACGACGGACGACTTCCAGGCGTTCGTCGACAAGTGCGTCCCCTCCATCCTCCGCAAAGCGGAATCGCGCCGCATCGGCGCTGCGTGATCCGCCCAGCACCCACAGAAAGGCACCACAGCACATGAAGCGCAATCGCATCCTGACCACGGCCGCCGTCGGCGTCGCGACGACGCTCGCTCTCGCCGGCTGCTCCGCCGGTGACGGCGGAGACGCGTCCGGAAAGGTCACCATTCAGATGGTTGAGAGCCTGACCAACCCCGCTCGTACCGAGATCATCCAGGGTCTGCTCGACACCTTCGAGAAGGCCAACCCGGACATCACGGTCAAGCTCGTCTCACCGCCCACCGATCAGGCGGATCAGAAGATCCAGCAGATGCTCCAGGCCGGCACCGGGATCGACGTGCTCGAAGTGCGCGACCTCACCGTCGGTCCGTTCACGAACAACAAGTGGATCTACGACATGACCGCCGACCTCAAGGGCTGGGACGGGTGGGATGCCATGACCGAGAACGCCAAAGCGGTCGCCCAGGCTGATGGCAAGACCTACTACATCCCCTACGGCTTCTACGGGCTGACGCTGTTCTACCGCACCGACCTCGTCAAAGCGGCCGGCTTCGCAGAGGCGCCGCACAGCTACGATGACCTCCTCAAGCAGGCCACCGCGATCCAGGACCCGTCCAAGAACCAGTACGGGTACGCGTTCCGCGGCGGCGCCAACGGCTACGGAAACGCCGTCCAGGCGATCTCCTCGTACGTCGCCGACGACATCGACACGAAGAACGCCTACCTCCTGACCAGCGGCAAGACGATCTTCTCGGCGCCGGAAGCCAAGACGGCCCTGGAGACCTACTTCAAGCTGTTCACGCAGGCCTCTCCGCCGTCGGCCGTCTCGTGGGGCTACCCCGAGATGGTGGAGGGCTTCACCAACGGTTCCACCGCCTTCCTGCTGCAGGACCCCGAGGTCATCGCCACCGTCGAGGCGTCCACGACGCTGAAGGCTGACCAGTGGGGCACCGCACCGCTCGTGGTCGGCGCGTCGGGCAAGGCCACGCAGCCGCTGGCGACGGCCGGCTGGGGTGTGGCCGAATCGAGCAAGCACAAGGAGGCGGCCGTCAAGCTCGTGGAGTACCTCACCTCGGGCAAGGCCGCCGTCGACTTCGCCAAGGGCAACAGCCTCGTGCCGATCATCGCCTCGGCCGCAGACGACTCGTTCTACAAGGAAGGGCCGTGGGCGGCGTACGTCACGATGACCCAGGACCCCGCCACCTACATCCCGGTCGTGCAGCCGCGCGGCGTGAGCTGGTGGACCGAGTGGGGCCAGAAGGCCGACAAGGAGGTCCAGCAGGTCCTCCTCGGCGACATGACGCAGGATGAGCTGCTCACGTCCTGGGACACCTACTGGACCGACAAGCTCGCGGGCTGACATGGCCACGATGACCTCAGCGTCACGCGCGGGGCGATCTGTCGATTCCGGCAGCATCGCCCCGCGCGGGGCCCCGCGTCGGCGCGTCTTCGGAATGAAGACCGCCCTGTCGATCTTCCTGTTCCTGCTGCCGGCGCTGATCTTCGTCGGCTGGTTCACCTACTGGCCGATGCTCCAGGGCGCCCGGATGGCGTTCCACAACTGGAACGTGTGGGACCTCACCTCCACCCCGTGGGTGGGGTTCGCGAACTTCGTCACGGTCTTCCAGGACCCGGCTTTCCCCACGGTGGCGTGGAACACGGTGGTGTGGATCGTGGGCTCGATCGTGCCGCAGTTCGTCATCGGCTTCGCGCTGGCGCTCTGGCTGCGCAAGAAGTTCCGGTTCCGCGGCGTCTACCAGGCGCTGGTGTTCTACCCGTGGGCGGTGTCCGGCTTCCTCATCGGTCTGCTGTTCCGTTGGATGTTCAACGCCGAATTCGGCGTCGTGAACGACATGCTGATGAAGATCGGGCTGATCAGCACACCTGTGCCCTGGCTGGCGGATCCGAAGCTCGCGATGACCGCCGTGATCATCGCGAACGTCTGGTACGGCGTGACGTTCTTCGCGATCATGATCCTCGCCGCCCTGCAGTCGGTACCGGATGACTTGTTGGAGGCGGCGAGCCTGGACGGCGCCGGTAAGACGCGTCAGCTGTTCTCGATCATCATCCCGTACATCGCCACGACCCTTTTCCTGACGGTGCTGCTGCGGGTGATCTGGATCTTCAACTTCCCGGACCTCATCTACGGCATGACCGGCGGTGGACCGGCGAACAAGACCGACATCATCACGACGTGGATGATCAAGCACACGCAGCTCGGTGACTATGGGATCTCCAGTGCCATCGGCCTGCTGGTGATGGCGTTCCTGCTCGTGTTCTGCGCGTTCTACCTGATGGCGATGGGACGGGTGAACAAGAAATGAGCACCGCGACACAGACTCTCACCGCCGGCGACACGCGACGCCCGGTCGCGCAGCCGCGTGTCACCGTGAGCGGCGCCATCCGCGTGATCGGGCTCACCGTCTGGCTGCTGATCACGCTGTTCCCGCTGTACTGGATCGTGGTCACCTCGCTGAAGGTGCCCGGCTCGATCAGCCGCTTCCCGCTGGAGTACTGGCCGAGCGAGTTCACGCTGGAGAACTACTCGAGCCTGCTCCGCAACGGCGGGTTCGGGGTGTTCCTCGAGAACTCCGCCATGGTGGCCCTGGTCGCGGCGGCGGTCGCGACCCTCATCGCCATGCTGAGCGCCTACGTGCTGGCCCGGTTCCAGTTCCGCAGCAAGGGCGCGATCATGATCGCGTTCCTGGTGACGCAGATGATCCCGTCGTTCATCGCGCTGGGACCGCTGTACTCGATGATGGCGGACCTCGGGTTCGTCAACAATCGGTTCGGCCTGATCCTGGTGTACATCGCCGTCTGCATCCCGTTCTCGACGATCATGCTGCGCGGGTTCTTCGAGAACATCCCGGACGCCCTGGAAGAGGCCGCGATGGTCGACGGCTGCTCGCGGTTCGGTGCGCTGTTCCGCGTTCTCGTCCCGGTGATGAAGCCCGGCATCATCGCCGCGTTCATCTTCAACTTCGTGAACTGCTGGAACGAGCTGTTCCTGTCGGTGATCCTGATCAATTCGACCGAGAAGGAGACCGTGCCGGCGGCGCTGAACGGTTTCGTGTCGACCTTCAACATCGACTGGGGTCCGATGTCGGCCGCGGCTGTCCTCGCGGTGATTCCGACGATGGTGCTGTTCGCCCTCGCGTCGAAGTGGATCGTCGAGGGTCTGACCGCGGGTGCCGTCAAGGAGTAGACCGCATGACGAAGCCCTCACTCCCCTGTCCGGGGTGTGAGGGCTTCGTCGTACGGCTTACTTCGCCTGCGCCCGGGTGGTGGACACCTGGTACAGCGCGACGGACGTGGCGATGCCGGCGTTCAGGGACTCGGTCGCGGCCGAGATCGGGATCGAGACGATCTGATCGCATGTCTCGGTGACGAGGCGGGACAGACCCTTGCCCTCGGAACCGACGACGATCACGACGGGGCGGTCGGCCAGCTCGAGGTCCGGCAGCTGCACGTCACCGCCACCGTCGAGTCCGAGGACGAACACGCCCTGCTTCTTGAACTCCTTCAGCGTGGAGGTGAGGTTCGGCGCGATCGCCACCGGGATGCGCGCGGCGGCCCCGGCCGAGGTCTTCCACGCGGCGGAGTTCACGGAGGCCGAGCGGCGCTGCGGAAGGATCACACCGTGACCGCCGAACGCCGCGGTGGAGCGGATGATCGCCCCGAGGTTGCGCGGGTCCGTGATCCCGTCCAGCGCCACGAACAGCGGCATCTGTCCCTTGTCGAACACCTTCTCCAGCAGGTCCTGGGGGTGCTCGTACTGGTACGGGGGAACCTTGATCGCGACGCCCTGGTGCACACCGTCGAAGCCGGCCATGCGGTCGAGCTCCTGGCGCGTGACCTCCAGCACGGGGATGTCACGGTTGCGGGCGATGACGAGCATCTCCTTGACGCGGTCATCCATCTCGATGCGCTGCGCGATGTAGAACGCCGTCGCCGGGATCTTGGTCTTCAGCGCCTCCAGGACCGAGTTGCGTCCGGTGACGGTCTCGGTGTCGTCGCTGGACTTCGCCCGCGGCGCGCGGTTCGGGTTCGAACCGGACGAGCCGCCCGGCTTGCCCTTCCCACCGGCGGCGGCGTAGCGCTCCGCCGCCGCCTTCCGCTTGCCGGCCGGGTGCCAGGCGCGGTCCTCGGCCTTCGGGGTGGGCCCGCGACCCTCGAGGGACTTCCGCCCCAGGCCACCGGTGCCCTTCAGGGCACCCTTCTTGTTCGACTTGCGTGCGCCGGGGCGCCCAGGCTTGGTCATTGTTCGATGCTCCAGTGTGTTCCGTCGGCCGTGTCCGCCAGCGTGATGCCGGCGGCGGCCAGTGCGTCGCGGATGCGGTCTGCCGCACCCCAGTCCTTGTCAGCGCGCGCCTGCGCGCGCTGCGAGATCATCGCGTCCATGAGGGACGCCAGTGCGGTGTCGGTCCCGGATCCGGTGGCCGACGCGTCCAGGGGGAACCCGAGCACCTGCATCATGAAGTACACCTGGTCCGCAGCCGCGAGGGCGGCGTGCGCATCCTGCGCATCCAGCGCGGTGTTCCCCGCCCGAACCGCCTCGTGCACGACCGCCAATGCCTGCGGGACACCGAGGTCGTCGTCCATCGCCGCGACGAACGCCGCCGGCAGGTCCTCGATCAGGTTGAACGGCGGCGTGGACGAGCGCAGTCGCTGCGCACGCGTCCAGAATCCGGTGATCCGTCCCAGCGCCGCCTCCGCCTCGTCGTAAGAGGAGTCGGTGAGATCCAGCGTCGAGCGGTAGTGGGCGGCCGCGAGCGCATAGCGGACCACCATCGGGTCACGTTCGGCGAGCACGTCCTCGGCCAGGGTGAAGTTCCCGAGTGATTTGGACATCTTCTGCCCGCCGACAGTGACCAGGCCGTTGTGCACCCAGTACTGCGCGAACGCGTCGCCGGCCGCCGTGGACTGCGCCAGTTCGTTCTCGTGATGCGGGAAGCGGAGGTCCAGCCCGCCGCCGTGAATGTCGAACTCCGGACCGAGGTAGCGGCGGGACATGGCCGAGCACTCGATGTGCCATCCGGGTCGTCCGGCACCCCAGGGCGATTCCCACGTCGCCGACTCCGGCTCGCCGTCCTTGAGGCCCTTCCAGAGTGCGAAATCGTGCGGGTCCCGCTTGCCTCGCGGGTCCGCGTCCGTCGCGTCCTCCATGGCGTCCACGGACTGGTTCGTCAGCTCGCCGTACGAGGGCCACGAGCGCACGTCGAAGTAGACATCACCGGCCGCGGCGTATGCGTGTCCGGCATCGATCAGGCGCTGGATCAGCTCCTGCATCTGCGGGATGGACGCCGTGGCGCGCGGTTCGTAGGTCGGGGGCTCGATGCCGACCGCGGCATATGCGGCCGTGAACTCCTGCTCCATGCGGTATGCGAGCGCCCACCACGGCTCGCGGGCGGTCGCGTTGGCGAGCACCTTGTCATCGATATCGGTGACGTTGCGCACGAAGGTCACCCGCCCGTACCGGTACTCCAGCCAGCGGCGGAGCAGGTCGAAGCTCAGCGCCGCGCGAACGTGTCCGATGTGAGGTCCGGATTGCACCGTCGGTCCGCAGACGTACATGGTCACGTTCGCCTGATCGAGAGGAACGAAATCACGCAGCGTCTGGGTGCGGGTGTCGTAGAGCCGGGTCGTCACCGCACAAGCTTACCGGCCCGCACCTGGACGGCGCCGGAGCGGCCCGGGCCCGGACATCCCCCGGAAACATCGGTCTGGCACCATCTGGTCATGTGGCATATCCGTCTCGATGACCTCAGCGGTGCCCCGACGCGTGCGCTGGTCGCGGAACACCTGACCGCGATGCGGACGCAGAGTCCGGCGGAGTCGGTGCACGCACTGGACGTCGATGGCCTGCGCTCACCGACCGTCCGGCTGTACACGGCGTGGGATCGCGACGTGCTGGGCGGCATGGCCGCGCTCCAGCGCATCGCGCCGGGCCGCGCCGAGATCAAGGCGATGCGCACGGTCGAAAGCGCCCGCGGGACGGGCCTCGGTCGCCTCCTGCTACGGCACCTCGTCACGGTCGCACGCCAGGGCGGCTTCTCCTCCCTCTGGCTGGAGACCGGTTCCGGCGCCGAGTTCCGGCCCGCACGAACGCTGTACGCGTCCGAGGGATTCGAGGTGTGCCCGCCGTTCGGCGCTTACGTCCGGGACCCGGAATCGGTGTTCATGACGCGCGCGATCTAGCGCGCCGCAATGAGCAGCGCGACGGCGAACGCCTGCACGCCCTCACTCGCCCCCACGAAGCCGAGGCCGTCCGTGGTGGTCGCCGACACGCTGACCGGCGCACCGAGCACGGCCGACAGCGCCGCCTCCGCCTCGGCCCGACGCGGCGAGAACTTCGGTCGCGCAGCCTGCACCTGCACCGACACATTGCCGATCGTCCACCCTGCCTCCTCGACCAGGCGCCGCGTCTCGGCGAGGAACGCGGAGCCGTGCGCACCGGCGAACTCCGGTCGGGACGTGCCGAAGTGGGTGCCGATGTCGCCGAGTCCGGCGGCCGACAGCAGGGCGTCCACGATGGCATGAGCCACGGCGTCACCGTCCGAGTGCCCCTCCAGTGCGGACTGTCGGGGCCACTCGAGTCCGGCCAGCCACAGCGTCCCTGCGGCGGTGAAGGCGTGCACATCGGTGCCGACTCCCACGCGCGGCAGGATGAGTGCCGGTCGTGACGGAACGATCGGCGCAGGCTCCCGATCGGCCAGCACACGGCGGGCGCGATCGAGGTCCTCCGGTGTCGTGATCTTGAACGACAGCGGGGAGCCGGCGACGGTCCCGACCTGGTGTCCGGCCGCCTGCAGCAGGGCGGCGTCATCGGTGTGCTCCGCGTCCGCTGCGGCGTAGGCGGTGGCCAGCACGTCGCGTCGGAAGCCCTGTGGTGTCTGCGCCGCCACCAGGTCCGCGCGATCGACCGCCGCCGCGACCCGATCACCGTTAACGCGCTTGAGAGTGTCGACCACGGGCAGCACCGGGATGATCCCCCACCCGGTCTCATCCACGGCGGCGACCACGCGATCGAAGACGTCCGGCGGCGTCAGAGCTCGTGCCGCGTCGTGAACCAGCACCACCTCGATGTCCGCCCACAGGGCGGCGAGGCCCGCGGCCACCGAAGCCTGGCGAGTGGGTCCCCCGAGGACCACCGAGACGAGGTCGATCCGCTCCCCCGCGGTCCGCTCAGCCTCCGCGCGGGCCTCTCCCTCGAGCCCGGCCGGCGCGACGATCACGATCTGCATCGGCGTTTCGACCGCGACCACTCCCCGCAGCGCGTGGGCGAGCACCGTCTCGTCATCAACACCGACGAACGCCTTCGGACGATCCGCGCCGAGACGCGTGCCGGAACCCGCGGCGACGATCACGACGGCGGTACGAGGTACGGGGAGGAGAGTCACTCCGCCACGCTACCGCGACCGCAAAAACGAACGCCACCGGGCGGAGCCGGTGGCGTTCGGGAGTTCAGGGTGCGTCAGGACGCGAGGACCTCGTCGAGCAGACCGGAGGCCTTCTCCTCGTCGGTCTTCTCGGCCAGCGCGAGCTCGGAGATCAGGATCTGACGAGCCTTCGCCAGCATCCGCTTCTCACCGGCGGACAGGCCGCGGTCCTGGTCACGGCGCCAGAGATCGCGAACGACCTCGCTGACCTTGATGACGTCACCGGACGCCAGCTTCTCCAGGTTCGCCTTGTACCGGCGCGACCAGTTGGTGGGCTCCTCGGTGAACGGTGCGCGCAGAACGTCGAAGACCTTCTCCAGGCCTTCCTTTCCGATCACGTCGCGGACGCCGACCAGGTCGACGTTGTCCGCGGGCACCTCGATCATCAGGTCTCCCTGAGTGACACGGAGCTTGAGATAGACCTTCTCTTCGCCCTTGATGACTCGGGTCTTGACCTCGGTGATCGTTGCGGCACCATGGTGCGGATAGACGACGGTCTCGCCAACCTCAAAAAGCATGCAGTTGTGTCCTTTCGGCAAGTTCCAGGATACCACAGCGGGAATGCGCTAAGGTTTGCCCCCTGGTCCCGTGAACGGGGTCCCACGCGCGAGACCGTAGACTGGGGACGACACTGGTCGACATCCTCAGGAGGAACCGTGAAGTCGCGCGCTCTCGCGTCCATCGCCCTCGGCGCCGCCATCATGCTCGGCGCCACCGGGTGCAGCATGATCTCGCCGCAGGCCACCACGCTGCACTACTCCGCTGCGGAGGGCATCAACGTTCCGGATTCCTCCGGTCCGGTCCAGATCCGAAACGCCTTCTTCGTCGTGGGCGAGGACGACACGGCGAACCTCGTCGCGGCGTTCATCAACCCGACCGACAAGGACGCCACCGTCACCGTCGCGATCGAGGACCACGCGACCCCGCTGACCGTGAAGGTCCCGGCCGGTCAGACCGTGTCGTACGGCGTCGACCAGGAACTCACGGTCGAGGGCTTCACCGTTCCGATCGGGTCCACCGCGACCGTCGCCTTCACCTCCGGTGACGGCGAGTCCGCCACCGAAGAGGTCCCGGTGCTGGACGGTTCGCTGGACTACCTGAAGGGCGCCGTCCCGACACCGACGCCGACGCCGGAGGTCACGAAGACCCCGGAGGCGCCGACGCCGACGTCGACGCCCACCTCCACCGAGTCGTCGGAGGGCTGAAGCACCTCAAGAAGGGGCGTGGCGGACATCGGTCCGCCGCGCCCCTTCTCGTTTCGGGCTCAGGCTTCGAACCGGTAACCGAGTCCGCGGACCGTCACGAGCATCACCGGCTGGCTGGGCTGCTCCTCGATCCGTGACCGGATGCGCTTGATGTGCACGTCGAGCGTCTTGGTGTCGCCGAAGTAGTCGCTCCCCCAGACCCGGTCGATCAGCTGACCGCGGGTGAGCACCCGACCCGCATTGCGCATCAGCACCTCCAGGAGTTCGAACTCCTTCAGCGGCATGGGGACTTCCTGCCCGGCAACGGCCACGGTGTGGCGGTCAAGATCCACGCTGACCCGTCCCCCCTCGAGAACCCGCTCGTCGAGATCGGCTTCTGCGGCCGCCGTGCGGCGCAGGACGGCGCGCATCCGAGCCAGCAGCTCCCGCGCGGAGTAGGGCTTGGTGACGTAGTCGTCGGCACCGAGTTCGAGCCCCACCACGATGTCGACCTCGCTGTCCTTCGCCGTCACCATGATGATCGGCGTGCTCGCGCTCTGCCGCACCTGCCGCGCGACCTCGGTGCCGGCCATGCCGGGCAGCATCAGATCGAGCAGGATGATATCCGCACCTCGATCGCGGTACGCCGCGAGGGCGGCGGGGCCGTCCTCGGCGATCTCCACCTCGTAGCCCTCACGCCGAAGCAGGTACGCGAGCGGATCAGCGAGGTCCGGCTCATCCTCCACGAGCAGTACGCGGGTCATCGATCTTCTCCGTTCTGCGCCGCCGCACCGGACACGACATCGGTGTGCGCGGTGGCGGCGATGGTCTGTTCTTTCGCGGACGCCGCGGGCGGCGTCACCGCGGGGCCGGAGCGCGCCGCAGACGCGCCGGACTTCGTCGACGTGCCGTTCTTGGCGGTCTTCGCAGGCTTCGCGGTCTTCGCGTTCTTGGTCGGTTTGGTGGACTTGCCGCGCTTGGGACGCTTCTTCGCCGACCGTTCCGCATCCGGTCCCGCAGCCGCGGGCAGGAGGATCGTGAAGGTGGACCCGCGCCCGGGACGCGACCACAGGCGCACATCTCCCCCGTGCCGGTGCACGGCGTGCTTGACGATCGACAGGCCGAGGCCGGTGCCGCCGGTCCGGCGCGAGCGCGCCTGGTCGGCGCGGTAGAAGCGTTCGAAGATCCGCTGCTGGTCGGCCTCCGCGATCCCGATGCCCTGATCGGACACGGCGATCTCGATCACGTCATCGACGCGCTTCACGCCGATGCCGACGCGCGAGCCGGCCGGCGAGTAGGCGATCGCGTTGGCGATGAGGTTGCCGACGGCGTCCGTGAGGATCTGCGGGTCGCCCCGGACGAACAGTCCGCGGTCTCCGCCGCGGATCATCTCGACGCCGGCGCCGCTGGCCTGGACCCCGTGGGCGTCCACGGCGGCAGCGACCACCTCGTCGACACTGACGTCGCGAAGCTCGGCGAGGTCGTCCGAGGTCTGGAGGCGCGACAGGTTCATGATGCGACCGGTCAGCCCACCCAGGCGGCGGGCCTCCGCCTGCAGTCGCGCGGCGAACACGCGCACCTGATCCGGATCATCGGCGGCCATGTCGATCGCCTCAGCCAGCAGCGTGACGGCACCGACCGGAGTCTTCAGTTCGTGGGAGGTGTTCGCGACGAAGTCATGGCGCATCTGCTCAAGGCGCTCCTTCTCGCTGATGTCGCGAACCACCAGCAGCGTCAGCGCGGGCCCGAGCACCGTCGCTCGCGCGGACACCAGGCGGGCTTCCCGAGACAGTTCACCGACACGCAACCTCAGTGTCTGCGTTTCGGACAGGCCGGACGAGCGGGATGCGCGGACCACATCGCGCAGTTCCGGACTGGCCAGCCCGGACCCGGCCTCCAGCGACAGCCAGTCCGCAGCCGTCGAGGTGGCCACGAGGCGGAAGGAGTTGTCCACGACGGCTGCGGCATCGTCCATACCCGCCAGCACCGCGGCGATGCCGTCCGGCAGGTGCGTGTCCGTCTCCTGCCGAAGCCGATCGCGAGCGCGGAGGGCGAGCACGAGGGCGATCGTCACCGCCGCACCCAGCACGAGACCCAGCACGAGCGCGAAGATCGCGAGCTGGGTCGATGTCATGGCACCAGCGTATTCTGGCCGGACGGCGGCGTCTGAACGGATTCCGCGTCCGAGCGGGCTCCGCCCCGCGATGTTCACGGGAGCGGCACCGTTCGTTAACCTTCGGTCGGAATGATCGGGACGGCCATGACGCCGACGCTCCCCGCCGGTGCCCCGGCGCAGACACCGAAAGGCAGCCCGATGCGGGAAGTTTTCCACCAGTCCCTCGACGACGTGCAGGCACGGATCGTCGAGATGGCCGAGCTCGTCACCGACGCGATCGACAAGGCGACGCGAGCGTTCGCGAGCAGCGACGTGGGTCTGGCCGAAGAGGTCATCGAGAACGACAGCCTGATCGACGAGCGCGCGGTGGTCCTGGACGAACTGGCCATCGAGATCCTCGCGCGTCAGCAGCCCGTGGCACGCGACCTGCGCACCGTCGTCACCGCCCTGCGCGTCAGCGCCTCGCTCGAGCGCATGGGTGACATGGCCGAGCACATCGCGCAGCTGGCCCGCTACCGCTTCCCGGAGCGCGCGATCCCGAAGGGCTTGAAGACCACCTTCACCGCGATGGGTGAGCAGGACGTGGAGATCGCGCGCAAGCTCACCGAGCTGCTGCGCAGCGAGGACCTCCGCCTCGCCGACGAGATCCGCAACCTCGACGATGACATCGACGAACTGCACGCGAAGGTGTTCGAGAAGGTGCTCAGCGACAACTGGAAGGGCGAGGCCGGTGCGACCGTCGACGCCACGCTCGCCAGCCGCTACCACGAGCGCTTCGCGGACCACGCGGTGTCCGTGGCGAAGAAGGTCGTGTACCTCGCCACGGGCGATTGGACGGCCGACGGCGACGCCGCGGCTCCCGAGGCCATCTGACGCCTCGTCCGACGGCGCGGCGCTCTCAGGGGTGGGGGTCCGCGCCGTCGGTGTCTCGGACGCGTTCGTGGGGAACCGTCCGCGCAGACAGCAGCGGGCCGCATCCGAGGATGCGGCCCGCTGCTGTCTGCTTACTTCTTGCCCTGGTTCGCCACCGCGGCGGCACCGGCGGCCGCGGCCTCCGGGTCGAGGTAGGCGGCGGGTTCGATCGGCTTCAGATCCGCGTCCAGCTTGTAGACCAGCGGAATGCCCGTGGGGATGTTCAGCTCGGCGATGTCGTCATCGCTGATGCCATCCAGGTGCTTGACCAGGCCCCGCAGCGAGTTGCCGTGGGCCGTGACGAGAACCGTCTTGCCGGCACGGAGGTCCGGCACGATCTCGCCCTCCCAGTACGGCAGCAGACGATCGATGACGAGCTTCAGCGACTCGGTGCGCGGCAGGTCGCCGTCGATGTCGGCGTAGCGCGGGTCATTCACCTGGCTGAACTCACTGTCATCGCTGAGCTCGGGCGGCGGCACGTCGAAGGACCGACGCCACAGCATGAACTGCTCCTGGCCGAACTCGGCGAGCGTCTCCGCCTTGTCCTTGCCCTGGAGGGCGCCGTAGTGGCGCTCGTTCAGGCGCCAGGAGCGCTTGACGGGGATCCACAGCCGGTCGGCCGTGTCCAGCGCGATGTCCGCGGTCTGGATCGCGCGGCTGAGCAGCGATGTGTGCAGCACGTCCGGCTGCACGCCGTGCTCGGCCAGCAGTGCGCCGCCGCGGGCGGCTTCGGCCTTGCCCTGGTCGGTGAGACGGACGTCCACCCAACCGGTGAACAGGTTCAGCTCGTTCCACTGGCTCTGGCCGTGGCGAAGCAGGATGAGGGTGTACGGCTCGGTCATGTCTCCACATTAGCGGCGTGCCGCCCTCCGCCCGCCTCCGGTGTCCTCCCGCGTCAGCGGCGCTGGCAGGATGGAGGAATGGCACGCGCGAGCTCTCCGACCGGACACGCCACGCGCGGCACCACGAACACCAACCGCCTGCGACGCGTGGACCGATGGATCGCCGCACGACCGGAGCTCCTTCGCGCGCCCGCTCCCCTCGTCGTCGACCTCGGCTACGGCGCCAGCGGCGTCACCGCCCTGGAGCTCTACACCCGGCTGCGCACGGTGGCCGCCGACGTCGAGGTGCTGGGCCTGGAGATCGACCCGGACCGCGTCGCCCGCGCAACCGCTCAGCTGGAGGACGTCCGCGCCGGACGCACGCCATTCCCCACCGACGCGCGGGTCCGCTTCGCGCGTGGTGGGTTCGAGGTGCCGACGCCTCGGCCGCCGACGATCATCCGCGCGTCCAATGTGCTGCGCCAGTACGACGAGACGGAGGTGGCCGACGCCTGGCGCCTGATGACCGCGCGCCTCGCTCCGGGCGGGCTGCTCATCGAGGGCACCTGCGACGAGATCGGACGCGTGTCCAGCTGGATCGACGTCAGCGCGGACGCCGTGCCGCTGCGGTTCACGATCTCGCTGCGTCTGGCCGGGCTGGAACACCCCGCGATCGTCGCGGAGCGACTGCCCAAGGCGCTCATCCACCGCAACATCCCCGGCGAACGCGTCCACGACCTGATGGCGCTGCTGGATACGGCGTGGGAACGCAACGCCGCCCTGGCCACTTTCGGTCCGGTGCAGCGCTGGCTCGCCGTCGTGGCGGCGGTCCGGGACGCCGGTTGGCCGGTGCAGACCAACCGCACGCGCGCGAAGCTCGGTGAGCTGACCCTCCCGTACTCCGCCGTCGCCCCACGCTGAGCTCCACACCGCATCCGGCGCTGCATCGACACCGCGCCTTGCGGATCTGAACACGTTCAGCGATAGGCTGGCGCGATGACGACGGCGACGGTGGTCGGCTCGGGTCCCAACGGCCTGGCTGCGGCGATCCGTCTCGCCCAAGCCGGAGTGTCCGTCACGGTGGTCGAGGCCGCGGACGTCGTCGGCGGGGGCGCTCGCACGAGCGAGCTCACGCTGCCCGGCGTCCTGCACGACGACTGCTCGACGGCGATGCCGGGCGCGGTGGCGTCCCCGTTCTTCCGCTCGCTCGACCTGGAGCGCCACGGACTGCGATGGTTGCACCACGACATCACCGTCGCTCACCCCCTGGACTCCGGCACGGCGCTGGTGCGCCGCGATCTTGATCGCACCGCCGCCGGACTGGGCTCGGACGGCGGGACGTGGCGACGGCTGTTCGAACCGCTGGCGGCGGACGCCGACGCGGTTTTCGACACGGTCTTCCGCCCCGTCCTCAGCGTCCCCCGCCATCCGGTGGCGCTCGCGCGGGTCGGGCTCCGCTCCGCAGCGCCCGCCACGCTGCTCGCCCGGTTGTTCCGGACGCCGACGGGTGCGGCGGCGTTCGGCGGCATCGCCGCGCACCTCATCGGTGATCTGCGCGCACCGCTGTCCTCCTCCGTCGCCACGATGCTGACCACCGCGCTGCACGCGCACGGCTGGCCCTTCCCCGCCGGCGGCGCGGGTTCACTCACCGCCGCCCTGGTCGCCGAGTTCACCGAGCTCGGCGGACGGATCGAGACCGGGCGTCGCGTGAAGTCCGTCGATGAGCTCGGCACGGAACTGGTCCTGCTCACGGTGCCCCCGCGCGCCGCGCTCGCGCTGGTTCCGCACGTCCCGGTGGGTGTCCGCCGTGCCTGGCGCCGTTTCCGTCCCGGCCCCGGCGCGTACAAGCTCGATCTGGCCGTCGCCGGCGATGTGCCCTGGCGCGACCCGGACATCGGCCGCGCCGGCGTCGTGCACCTCGGCGGGACCATCGCGGAGATCGCCCGCGCTGAGGCCGACATCGTCCGCGGGCGGATGCCGGAGCGTCCGTTCACCCTCGTCACCCAGCCGCACGTCGTGGACCCGTCCCGCTCCGCGAACGGCGTGAACCCCCTCTGGGTCTACGCGCACGTGCCCAACGGGTGGCCGGGCGATGAGACCGAACGAGTCCTCGGCATGCTCGAAGAGCAGGCACCCGGGCTGCGCGACCGGATCGTCGGGATGCACGTGCGTGGTCCGGCCGCCCTGGAGGAGCACAACGCCGCCTACCTCGGCGGCGACATCGGCGGCGGCGCGGTCACCGTGCGGCAGATCCTCGCGCGGCCGCGCGCGGGCGAGCGCGGATACGCCAGCGGAGTGCGCGGCGTGTACCTCGCCGGTGCATCGACCTCGCCCGCGGGCGGTGTGCACGGGATGTGCGGCGTCAACGCCGCCGAACTCGCGCTGCGCGATCTCGGCCGCTGATCCCCTTCGCTCCCCCCTTCTGCACTTCCCGCGCCCAGGACCTGCCGGAGTCGGGAGCATCCGAACGGTCGCTCTCTGCTGTGACAGGTCGGCGCGCTCGGAACCGTCGCAGTTGGGAGCGTCAGTCCTGTTTGAGCGGGCGTCGGGACAAGCGCGTGATGCGCGGAATCTCCGCGGTGGCGCCGGCGTCGGCGGGAACCACGATCTCCTGCGCCGCCGAGATCTCGGTCCCGTCACTGCTGATCGTCAGCACGGCGTCGGCGGCGACACGGCGGGACACGATCGCCAGGGCGATCGGTCCGAGCTCGTGGTGCATGGCTGCCGACGTGATGGTGCCGACCTCCTTCTCTCCCTCACGGACGGGCGTGCCCGGCTCAGGAAGGACGCTGTCGCTGCCGTCGAGGTGGAGCATCACCATCCGCCGCGGTGGGTGGCCGAGGTTGTGCACCTTCGCCACCGTCTCCTGTCCGCGGTAGCACCCCTTGTCGAGGTGCACGGCGGAGCGGATCCAGTCCACCTCGTGCGGGATGAGTCGCTCGTCGCGTTCGGCGGACCAACGCGGACGCCAGGCCGCGATGCGCAGCGCTTCGGAGGCCAGCAACCCGGCAGCGGTCACCCCACGCCCGAGCGCTCCGGCGAGGGCGGCGTGCTCGTCGGCCGTCAGTACGGCCTCGGTCCACGGTCGCTCGGTCCCCGGATGCGTCGCGGTGTGGGCGTACTGCCACCCGCCCACCGACACGTGCGTCCACGGATCCTGCCAGGCCGGCGCGACGCTCGGCCGCACGAGCTCGGCGGCGCTCCCACCGGGGACGAACCCGACCACGTGCAGATCCTCGCGCACGGTGATCTCCACCTGGGCTCGGAAGCGCATCCGCAGCAGCCAGGTGGCCAGCGGTTCGGCGTCGTCGACGTCCACGAGCAGCCACGCCGTCTCGCCGTCATCGACGATCCCGGCGGCGTGCTCGACGTGTCCGGTCGGATCCAGCACCAGCAGTTCGCCGGAGGTGTCCGGCGCCAGGCGAGCGACCGCCTGCGAAGTGATCGAGTCCAGCCAGGTGAGGCGATCCGGGCCGGTCAGCGCGACGACGGCACGGTCGGCGAGATCGACGACGGCCGTCCCGTGCGCGAGCGCGCGCTGCTCCGGCAGCGGCGAGCCGTAGTGCTGGACCCCGACATCATTGGTCACGGCGTCCGCGAGCGCTGCGAACGCGGACATCACTCCGCCTTCGCCAGGCGCGCCGAGGCGTGCGATGCCAGCGGAGATCCGAGCGCGGCGATGTCCCAGGCCCACAGCAGATGCCCCTGGACCAGCCCGTACATCCGCTCGGCGGACGCGTACGCGCGCGTGGAAGAGGGACGGATCACGGCGTCCGTGGCGAGGTCGATGCGCGGCCCCTTCACCTGGCCGAGGTACAGCTCGTGCAGTCCGTCGGAATGGACGATCGAGACCTCGAGGTCGAACGCGTCATCCGTGTTCCGCAGCGCCTCGACGTCCTCGACGGTCCGGACCGCGGCCGTGACGTCGCGGGGAGGCAGAAGTCCCGGGCCGACGTCGGCGTCCGTGCGCGGTCGTGCCAGGCGCCAGAATCCGGTCTCCGCCGTCAGAGCGACCGACGGCGCGTCATCGGTGGCCGCGAGGATCGCCGTGGCGGAGTAGTTCAGGAAGTCACCGCCGTCGTGGCTGAAGCTCACGCGGTGCGTGAACTCCCCCGAGTAATGGTGATCGTCGACCTGGTAGTCGATGACCCCGGTACCCTCCCAGACCCCGAGCAACCACGACAGGGGCACCAGGTCGGCGGGCAGATCGGCGGGCAGCTCGATCATCGGGAGTCCGTCAGCGCTGGCCGCGGAAGAGGTTGAAGACGACGGTTCCCGCGATGAAGAGGATCGCGAGAGAGGCGAGGCCCAGCAGACCCACGAAGAAGAGTTCAAGCGCGACGAGATCCATGGCTCCACTCTATCCTCATCGCGGCGCGACGCGCGCGTCAGAGCGCGGCGAGCAACGCGAGCCCGAAGCCGGCGGACACGAGCCCCATCACGATGAACGCGCCCAAGACGCTGGCCGAGACGCGGAAGATGAAGCCCTGCGCACGCCCGCTCAGCACCTGGACGGCGAACGCGGCGATCAGGCAGACCCCGAGGCCGACGCACAGCCAGACCGCCTGGACGGCGACCGGCGCGAAGATGCCCACCACGACGGCGATCACGGCGCCGAGGCCCCACACCGCGATGATGGCGGGGAACGGGGATCGCGGAGCGAGCTGCGGAGCGGACATTCCCCCATCATCCCAGACCGGAGCGCCCACGGCACGGTCATACTCCGCGTCGGTCCCGACCCCTCGCTCCGTCTACCATGGGGAGAACTCCCCGGAAGGCGGACAGCATGGCGAACCTGCTCGTCCTCAGCTCGACCGAGGGTCCGGCCCTGCCGGCCCTCGAGCTCCTCGGGCACGCCGTCCGGACCATTCCCGCGACACCCGCGCAGTTGGTCGCTGCGCCCGACGCGGACCTCGTCCTCGTGGACGCGCGCGGCGATCTCGTCGCGGCGAAGTCGCTGTGCCGGATCCTGCGCACCACCGGCCTGTCCAGCCCCCTGATCGCGATCGTCACCGAGGGAGGACTGACCGCCCTCTCCGCCGACTGGGGCGTGGATGACGTCCTGCTGCCGACCGCCGGCCCCGCCGAGATCGACGCCCGCATCCGGCTCGCGCGTGGCCGCGCCGCCGCGGCCACGGATCAGATTCCGACTCGAGTGAGCACGTCCGGCATCACGATCGACGAGGCGTCCTACTCGGCGCGACTGCACGGCAAGCCACTGGATCTGACCTACAAGGAGTTCCAGCTGCTGCACTTCCTGGCCACCCACCCGTCCCGGGTGTTCACCCGAGAGCAGCTGCTGAGCGAGGTGTGGGGCTACGACTATTTCGGTGGCACCCGAACCGTCGACGTGCACGTACGACGGCTGCGCGCGAAACTCGGCGACCTCGAGCAGGTGATCGGGACGGTGCGCAACGTCGGCTACCGCTTCGACGCCGCCGAGGACGACCCGTCCACGGCCCCGGCCCGCGCGTGATCGCCCATCGACCACCCTCTCGTTCACCCGTCGGTCACCCGTCCCTGACATGATGAACACATGATCGACACCGCGATCCCCGATGCGGGCCTCGGCGACGACGACGATGACTTCGACGCCTTCGCTCTCGACACCGACGCCCCCTTCCCCGATGACCGCTACCTCGACCGCGAACTGAGCTGGCTCGCGTTCAACCAGCGCGTGCTCGAGCTCGCCGAGGACCCGACCGTTCCCGTCCTGGAGCGGTCCAACTTCCTGGCGATCTTCGCCAGCAACCTCGACGAGTTCTTCATGGTCCGCGTCGCGGGTCTGAAGCGGCGCATCGTCACCGGACTCGCGGTCCCCACGAACGTCGGCCGGGCACCGACGGACGTGCTCGCGGACATCTCCGCGGCGGCTCACTCGTTGCAGCTGCGTCACGCCGAGACCTGGTCGCAGTCCGTCCGCCCGGCGCTGGCCGAGGCCGGCATCGACGTGGTCGGCTGGGCCGATCTCGACGACGACGAGCACGAACGGCTCACCGAGTACTTCCAGGCCCAGGTCTTCCCGGTCCTGATGCCGCTGGCCGTGGATCCCGCGCACCCGTTCCCTTACATCTCCGGGCTCTCGCTCAACCTGGCGATCCGCGTGCGCAACGCGCGCACCGGACGCACCGAGTTCGCTCGACTGAAGGTGCCGCCGATGCTGCCGCGCCTGGTCGAGGTCCCCACCGAATCCGGGATCCGTTACATCCCCATCGAGGACCTCATCGCCAATCACCTCGGCGACCTCTTCCCGGGCATGGAGGTCGTCGATCACCACGCGTTCCGCCTCACCCGCAACGAGGACATGGTCATCGAGGAGGATGAGAGCGAGAACCTCATCCAGGCGCTCGAAGCCGAGCTCATGCGTCGCCGCTTCGGCCCGCCGATCCGCCTCGAGATCACCGACGACATGGACGATGTGACCCTCGAACTCCTGGTCAAGGAGCTCGACGTCACCGACCAGCAGGTCTATCGCCTGCCCGGCCCCCTCGATCTGCGCGCGCTGTTCTCCCTTTCACGCATCGATCGCCCGGACCTGCACTACCCGCCGCACCTGCCCCGCACCGCGGTGGCGTTCCAGCCGGCGGAGCAGAACGGCCGTGCGGACCTGTTCGCCGCGATTCGCAAGGGCGACGTCCTCGTCCACCACCCGTACGAGTCCTTCGCCACCTCGGTCCAGGCGTTCCTCGAGCAGGCCGCCCGCGACCCGCACGTCCTGGCCATCAAGCAGACGCTGTACCGGACCTCCGGCGACAGCCCGATCGTGCAGGCGCTCATCGACGCGGCGGAGGCCGGCAAGCAGGTCCTCGCCCTCGTGGAGGTCAAGGCGCGGTTCGACGAGGCCGCCAACATCGGCTGGGCTCGGCAGCTGGAGAAGGCCGGAGTCCACGTCGTGTACGGCCTGGTCGGCCTGAAGACGCACTGCAAGCTGGCCCTCGTTATCCGCGAGGAGGACGGCGTGCTGCGCCACTACAGTCACGTCGGCACCGGCAACTACAACCCGAAGACCTCGCGGCTGTACGAGGACTTCGGCCTGTTCACCACGGACGCGCAGGTCGGCAAGGACCTCACCCGCCTGTTCAACGAGCTCAGCGGGTACGCGATCGAGAAGAAGTTCAAGCGCCTGCTGGTCGCCCCGCTGCACCTGCGCAAGGGGCTGCTCCGCCTCATCGACAAGGAGCGTCGCAATGCTCAAGCCGGCAAGCCCGCTCGCATCCGCATCAAGGTCAACTCGATGGTGGACGAGCAGATCATCGACGCGCTCTATCGGGCCTCGCAGGCGGGTGTCCCGGTGGAGATCTGGGTCCGCGGCATCTGCAGCCTCAAGGCCGGCGTCCCGGAGCTGAGCGAGAACATCACGGTGCGCTCCATCCTCGGCCGATACCTGGAGCACTCGCGCATCTTCACGTTCGAGAACGACGGCGACCCGCAGTACTACATCGGTTCGGCCGACATGATGCACCGCAACCTGGACCGCCGCGTCGAGGCGCTGGTGCGGGTGGTCGCCCCGGCTCACCACAAGGAGCTGTCGGACCTGTTCGACCTCGCCATGGCGGACACGACGAGCTCCTGGCACCTCGAACCGGACGGCGAGTGGGTCCGGCACAGCGTGGACGCGGAGGGCAAGCCCCTGGTGGACGCGCAGGATGCCACGATGGCGGCGATCGCACGGCGCCGCCGCGTCCGAGCGGCGCGATGACCGAGTCCGCGGTCTTCGCGGCCGGCGCCGTCGTCTGGCGCATGGTCGGGCAGAAGCTGCACATCCTGGTCATCCACCGCACCAAGTACGCGGACCTGACCCTGCCCAAGGGCAAGGTCGATCCCGGCGAAACGCTCGCGGAGACCGCGGTGCGCGAGGTGTACGAGGAGACCGGACTGCACGTCGTGCTCGGCGCACCGGTCGGCATCTCGAAGTACCGGCTGCCCAGCCGCAAGCAGAAGATCGTGCACTACTGGTGCGCCGAGGCGACCGAAGCCGCCGTCCGGGAGTCCCACTTCGTCCCGAACAAGGAGGTCGCGGGGCTGGAGTGGGTTTCGGTGAAGCGCGCCAAGGAGACGCTGAGCTACCCGGTCGACCGCGAGATCCTGACCAATTTCGAGAAGCTGATCCGCGAGGGCGCGCTGCAGACCTTCCCCATCATCGTGCTGCGGCACGCGAAGGCGCTGCCCCGAGCGGAGTGGACCGGAACGGACGCCGACCGACCGCTCACCACGCGCGGGGCGAAGCAGGCGCGGCAGATCGTCGGACCGCTGCGCGCATTCGGAGTGCGCCGCATCGTGTCCTCCCCGGCCGTGCGATGCCTGTCCACCGTGGAACCCCTGGCGACGGAGCTCGGCCGCGAGACCCACCCGGAGCCGCTGCTCAGCCAGGACGCGTTCGAAGCCGGCACCGCCGATGTCCGCACCGTGATCGGCAAGCGGGTGCGCAGCCGCAAGGCCGTCGTGCTGTGCAGCCACCGTCCGGTGATCCCGACGATCTTCCGGGAGATCTCCCTCGCCACCGGGACCGTCGAGGGCCGCTACCTGCGGGACGCGGCAGAACTCGCGCCCGGGGCGTTCAGCGTCGTCCACGTCTCGGCCACGAACCCGGGCTCGGGCATCGTCTCCATCGAGACGTACGAATCGCACGCCTGACCCGGCGCGACGTTCGATGCCCCGCCTGACCGGGTGCGTTCGGCGTGCCCGGAGTTCGTTCACCTGCCGTTCACCGGCGTTCTGACAATGGTTAAGAGTCCACGCTTACCGTCACGTGTGTCCCCGCACCGGGGCGATCATCCAACCAGCGAAGGATCCACCTCGTGAAGCTCACCCGTTTCGCCCAGATCGGTGCCGTCGGCACCATCGCCGCCCTCACGCTCGTCGGCTGCGCCGCGAACGAAGGCGGCGGTTCCACCGGTTCGTCCGCACCGACCGGTGACGCGTCCTCGGCCGCCGTCCCCACCCTGGACGGCACTCTGAACGGCATCGGCTCCTCTGCCCAGGGCACCGCGCAGACCACGTGGATCGCGGGCATCCAGGCGGCCAACTCCGGCCTGACCATCAACTACGACCCGCAGGGATCCGGCGCCGGTCGCAAGAGCTTCATCTCGGGCGCGGCGGACTTCGCCGGTTCCGACGCGGCGCTCAGCGACGACGAGCTCAAGAGCACCTTCGCCTCCTGCGCCGAGGGCTCCAAGGCCATCGATCTGCCGGTCTACATCTCCCCGATCGCCGTCGCGTACAACGTCGAGGGCGTCACCGACCTGAAGCTGGACGCGGCGACCATCGCGGGCATCTTCGCCGGCAAGATCACGAAGTGGAACGACCCGGCCATCGCCGCGCTGAACGACGGCGCGAAGCTGCCGGACGCCGCGATCACGGTCGTGCACCGTTCGGATGACTCCGGCACCACGTACAACTTCTCCGAGTACCTGGCCGCCAACGCGCCCTCGGTCTGGACCGAGAAGCCCTCCCAGACGTTCCCGTTCCAGGTCGGCGATGCCGCCAAGGGCACCTCGGGGGTCGCGGAAGCCACCAAGAGCGCGAAGAACTCGATCGCGTACATCGATGAGTCCGGAGCGGCCGGCCTGTCCGTGGCGGAGCTCAAGGTGGGCAGCGACTTCGTGAAGCTGTCCGCTGACGGAGCTGCGGCCGTCGTCGCCGCCTCTCCGATGGTGGAGGGTCGCGAGGCGAACGACCTCGCGATCAACATCAACCGCAAGGCGGACGCCGCCAACGACTGGCCGCTCGTGCTGGTCTCCTACGTCATCGCCTGCCAGGAGTACAAGGACGCCGCCAAGGGCAAGCTCGTCAGCGGGTACGTGCAGTACGCCGCGAGCGAGGCGGCGCAGTCCGCAGCCGCGTCGCAGGCAGGCTCGGCTCCGCTGTCCGCGGACCTGTCGAAGAAGGTCATCGAGGCCGCGGCGACCATCAAGTGATCACGGCCCCGCCCGGACCCCGCACGACGGGGGCCGGGCGGGTCGTATCCCGAAAACATGAAGGACATTCGGTGACCTCGACCACAGCCCCCGCGACGCCGGCCGGCAAGGCCAAGATCCGTCTCGGCGATCGTGTCTTCTCCACGACCACCGTCGTCTCCGGTGCGCTGATCCTCGCGATCCTCGCCGCGGTCGCCCTGTTCCTGATCGTGCAGTCGATTCCGGCGATCCTGGCCGGTCCCGGCGAACTGCCCAACGACGCGAGCAACTTCTGGGTGTACGTCTGGCCCCTGGTGTTCGGCACCATCTGGGCCGCGTTCCTGGCCCTCCTGATGGCCACGCCGCTGTCCATCGGCATCGCGCTGTTCATCTCGCACTACGCGCCGCGCCGCATCGCGCAGGTGCTCGGCTACATCATCGATCTGCTCGCCGCGGTGCCGTCGGTCGTCTTCGGCCTCTGGGGCATCACCACGCTCGGTCCGTTCGTCGCCCCGCTGTACGCCTGGCTCGCCGAGCACGTGGGCTGGTTCCCCCTGTTCACCGGACCCGCCTCCGGCACCGGCAAGACCATCCTCACGGCGGCCATCGTGCTGGCCGTCATGGTCATCCCGATCATGACGGCGATCTGCCGCGAGGTCTTCCTGCAGACGCCGCGGTTGCACGAGGAAGCCGCTCTGGCCCTCGGCGCCACCCGCTGGGAGATGGTGAAGATGGCCGTGCTGCCCTTCGCCCGCAGCGGCATGGTGTCCGCCATCATGCTCGGGCTCGGCCGCGCGCTCGGCGAGACCCTCGCGATCGCGATGGTCCTCTCCCCCGCCTTCGTGGTGAAGTTCGCGGTGCTGCAGGCGCAGAGCCCGAACACCATCGCCGCCAACATCGCCCTGCAGTTCCCCGAGGCCACCGGAATCTCCGTGAACGCGCTGGTCGCCTCCGGCCTGGTGCTGTTCGTGGTGACGCTGCTGGTGAACATGCTCGCCCGCGCCATCGTCAACCGCCGCAAGGCCTTCTCGGGAGCGAACTGATGACCGTCACGCTGGAGGCCCCCTCCGCCCCGACGCGCAGCGTCTCACTCACCGCGGGACAGCTGCCGAAGTGGTCCCCCTGGGCGCTGCTGGTCGGCTGCTGGATCGCCGCCGGTGCGGTGTTCGCGATCGTGCAGGCGACGAGCGGCTCGGACTCGTTCAACCTCGTCGGCACGCTGTTCTTCGGAACCCTCGTCTTCGACGTGCTGCTGTTCGCGCTGTCCTGGATCGTGGAGGGCTCCCGGCGGGCGAAGGACCGGCTGGTGACCTCGCTGGTCGCGACCGCCTTCATCGTCGCGCTGCTGCCCCTGGTGTCCCTGGGCTGGACGGTCATCGTCAACGGCGTCGGCCGCTTCGACATGGCGTTCTTCACGGAGTCGATGCGCAATGTGATCGGTGACGGCGGCGGCGCCCTGCACGCGATCACGGGAACCGTCATCGTCACCCTGCTCGCCGCGGTGATCTCCATTCCGATCGGCCTGCTCACCTCGATCTACCTCGTCGAATACGGCCGGGGCGCGCTCGCGAGGGGCATCACGTTCTTCGTCGACGTCATGACCGGCATCCCGTCCATCGTCGCGGGTCTGTTCGTCTACGCACTGTTCGCTCTCATCGCCGGACCCGCGGTGCGCAACGGCTTCATGGGAGCGGTCGCGCTGTCCGTCCTGATGATCCCGGTCGTGGTGCGTTCCAGCGAGGAGATCCTGCGCCTGGTCCCGAACGAGCTGCGCGAGGCGTCGTACGCTCTCGGTGTGCCGAAGTGGCTGACCGTGCTGAAGATCGTGCTGCCCACATCGCTGGCGGGCATCACCACCGGTGTCATGCTCGCGATCGCGCGGGTGATCGGTGAGACGGCACCGCTGCTGATCGTCGCGGGCTTCACGACGAGCATGAACTACAACGCCTTCAGCGAGCGCATGATGACTCTGCCGGTGTTCGTGTACACGCAGTACTCCCAGGCCGCCGGTGCGTCCGCCGATGCGCAGATCGCCCGTGCCTGGGCGGCCGCCCTCACTCTGATCATCATCGTGATGCTGCTGAACCTCGTCGGTCGCGCCATCGCGAAGATCTTCGCCCCGAAGTACGGCCGCTGAGCCGGAGACAAAGGAAATCATGTCCAAGAGCATCGACGTCAACGACCTGAACGTGTACTACGGCGACTTCCTCGCCGTCGAGGGCGTGTCCATCAACATCGAGCCGCGCTCGGTGACGGCGTTCATCGGTCCGTCCGGCTGCGGCAAGTCGACCTTCCTGCGCACGCTGAACCGCATGCACGAGGTCATCCCCGGCGCGCACGTGAAGGGCGAGGTGCTGCTGGACGGCGCGAACCTCTACGCCCCCGGCGTTGACCCGGTGATGGTCCGACGCCAGGTCGGCATGGTGTTCCAGCGCCCGAACCCGTTCCCCACGATGTCCATCCGCGAGAACGTGCTGGCGGGCGTGAAGCTCAACAACCGCCGGATGTCCCGCAGCGACCAGGACGCGCTCGTGGAGGGCTCGCTCACCGGCGCGAACCTGTGGAACGAGGTCAAGGACCGCCTCGACAAGCCCGGCTCCGGTCTGTCCGGCGGTCAGCAGCAGCGGCTGTGCATCGCCCGCGCCATCGCGGTGTCCCCGGACGTGCTGCTGATGGACGAGCCGTGCTCCGCGCTCGACCCGATCTCCACGTACGCGATCGAGGAACTGATCGGCGAGCTGAAGAACCAATACACGGTCGTGATCGTCACGCACAACATGCAGCAGGCGTCCCGCGTGTCGGACAAGACCGCGTTCTTCAACATCGCCGGCACCGGCAAGCCCGGCAAGCTCATCGAGTACGACGACACGACGACGATCTTCACCACCCCGTCCGTGCAGGCCACCGAGGACTACGTCTCCGGCCGCTTCGGCTGATCTTCGCCGACAGCCCCCACCCCTTCCCGCCCTCTCGGGCACAGGGGCGGGGCACCGGCACGACACGCCGCAGCTGATCTCTCAGCCGCGGCGTGTCGTGCTGACCTCCCAGCCGCGGCGGGCCGCCGTCCACCCCCGCCGCCGTGTCAGCGGGTCACGGAGACGGGGCACGTGGCGTGGCTCGTCCCCAGGGGCGGCGGGCGGCGGGTTGTTCGGCTCCGGGGGCGACCGGCTGAGGCGGACATCGTGGGCCGCGAGGCTGACGGTATGTGTGAGCACGAAGGCGATCGGGTTTGGCGATACCGTGACCTGCGTCGGGCGGGACTGACGCGCGGCGCGATCACCCTCTCTGTCGCGGCGGGGAGCCTGGTCCACCTCCGGCGCGGTGTGTACGCGTCCGCCGGGAGCTGCGCGGACGTTCGTGACGCGGCCCTGCACGGGGGCACCCTGACGTGCGTCACCGCCGCGCGGCATCTCGGGCTGTGGGTGTTGGAGGATTCGGCGCCGCACGTCTGGGTCCGCGGTCACGGCCACGCTCGCGAGCACGACGCCTGCGTCTGCGTCGCGCATTGGGACGGGGATGCACCCCGCCCCTTCCTCGGTCGGCCGACGCTCGTCCAGGTGCTCGCACAGATCCTCGTCTGCCGAGGCCCCGAAGACTTCTTCGTCGCCCTGGAATCGGCGCTCCGCCAGGGGCGGCTCACGGCTGCTGAACAGCGTCAGCTCTCGCGCACCGTGGACGCGGTCGGTCGCGATCTCATTGATTTCGCCCGCCGCGACGCCGACAGCGGCCTGGAGTCACTCGTCCGCCTGCGACTGCGCCACCTCGGCCTGCCGATCACGACGCAGGCTTCCATCACCGGCGTCGGCCGCGTGGACCTTCTCATCGACGGCCGGCTCATCGTGGAGATCGACGGCAAGCTCGGCCACTCCGATCCCCGCTCCCGACACCGCGATCTCCAGCGCGACGCCACGGCCGCGATCTGGGGTCTGCGCACCCTCCGGTTCGACTACGCGATGGTGATCCACGACTGGCCGACAGTCGAGCACACCATCCTTGCGGCCCTGGCCTGACGACACGGTGCCGGCGCCGCGAGCCGCCGAGCACAGCGGCGGGGGGGGGCGGGGGCAACCCCCCCCCCCGCGCCGGGGACCCCCCGGGGCGGGCGGCAGCCCCCCCCCCCTGCTTGGGGGCTCGCACATAGGGGGACTTTACCTGCGGGTGGGAGTAGCGGTGTGGGCCGACAGTCGAGCACCCCATCCTGGCGGCCCTGGCCTGACGACACGGTGCCGGCGCCGCGAGCCGCCGAGCACAGCGGCGGGGCTCGCGGGCAACACGCCGCTCCCGAGGCCGGGACACCCGGCGTGTCGGGCGGCAGCCCCGCCGCTGTGCATGGGCCCGCGAGCTGGGGGTCAGTCGCGCGGGGTCAGGAGGTAGCGGTTGAGGTCCGCGGTCAGGGCATCATCCACCGGCAGCTCGGTGCCGTCCACCGCTGTGATCGGCGCGGCGAGGCGGACCGAGGAAACGAGCCACGCCGCATCCGCCTCTGCCAGTGCCGTCGCCGGCAGCTGCTCGTAGGCCACGGAGTGTCCCTGCGATTCCAGGAAGGCGAACACGCTGATCTGGGTCGTGCCGTGGAGAATTCCGGCTCCCGGTTCCGGCGTCACGAAACGGTCCCCCATGCGCAGCACGACGGACGCCGTCGGCGCCTCCAGCAGGACCCCGTCAGAGGTGACGAAGACGGCATCGTCCGCGCCGCGCTTGTGCGCCTCTCGGATCGCGGCCATGTTCACCGCGTACGACAGCGTCTTCGCCCCGAGCAGGAGCCACGGCGCGCGCGCCGGCGCGCCGCTGTCCATTCCGCGGTCCAGCGTCACGACGGTGACGCCCTCGGTCCGGGCCAGGCTGAAATCGGCGGCGGCGGACACCGTGGCCCACGCCGTCGGCGTCGGCCCGTGCTCGACGCCCCGACTGAGGATGAGCTTGATCACGCTCTCCCCGGTCGGGCACTCGCGTGCCGCGCGATCGATCGCCTGACGCCACTGCACCGGGTTCGGCTCCGGCAGGTCGCACAGCTGCGCGGAGTGGGCGAGACGCTCGAGGTGTGGACCGACCTCCTGCGCGTGCCCGTCCACGACACCGATGGATTCGAAGATCCCATCGCCGCGTTGCGTGCTCAACTCGCCGACGGACAGGGCCGGTGCAGACGGGTCCGTCGGTGTGAACGTCGCGGCGAAGTCGTCCCGAAGTTCATCGGCGGAGGCGGGATCGATGAGCAGAGCGAAGCGCGTCGTCATCCCTCGAGCCTAGGGCTCACGAGGCCGGAAACGGAAAGACCGGGCCGCAGAGAACGCCTCTCGGCGGAAGGCCGCTCGCAGCGGCAGAATTTGGAGCCCGGGGTTACTGCGGCCCGGCCATCCGAGTCTAACGCGGACGGCGCCACCGGATATTCCCACGGGCATCGCCCGCCCCACGGCAACCGGGGGAAACGTCCCGCCGGTGAGCCTCTGCGGGCGGTACGCTCGGAACGTGACTGAGCGCGCCCCCGTTTCCCGCAAGCTGTCCGCCATCGCCGAATCCGCGACCCTCAAGGTCGATGCCAAGGCCAAATCGCTGCAGGCGGCCGGGCGGCCGGTGATCTCCTACGCCGCCGGCGAGCCGGACTTCGCCACACCGCCGTTCGTCGTGGACGCGGCCGCGGCCGCGTTGAGCGACCCGAAGAACTTCCGGTACACCCCGGCGGCCGGGCTCCCGGTCCTGCGTGAGGCGATCGCCGCGAAGACTCTCCGCGACTCCGGACTCGAGGTGGACATCAGCCGCATCATCGTGACCAACGGTGGTAAGCAGGCCGTGTACCAGGCCTTCCAGGCCGTGGTGAATCCCGGTGACGAGGTGCTGCTGCCGGCGCCGTACTGGACGACCTACCCGGAGGCGATCAAGCTCGCCGACGGTGTGCCGGTCGAGGTCTTCGCCGGGTCCGCCCAGGAGTACAAGGTCACCGTCGAGCAGCTGGAAGCCGCCCGCACCGAGAAGACCACGGTGCTCGTCTTCGTCTCGCCGTCCAACCCCACCGGCGCCGTCTACACGCCGGAGGAGACCGAAGCCATCGGCCGGTGGGCGCTGGAGCACGGCATCTGGGTCATCACCGATGAGATCTACCAGAACCTGACCTACGACGGCGTCCGCGCCGTGTCCATCGTCGAGGCCGTGCCGGAACTCGCTGAGCAGACCATCCTCGTCAACGGTGTCGCCAAGACGTACGCGATGACCGGCTGGCGCGTGGGGTGGATGGTCGGTCCCGCAGACGCCATCAAGGTCGCCGGCAACCTCCAGTCGCACCTGTCCAGCAACGTGAACAACATCGCGCAGATCGCCGCCGCCGCCGCGCTGAACGGGCCGCAGGACGCCGCCGAGGAGTTCCGGCAGGCGTTCGACCGTCGCCGGAAGCTGATCGTCGGCGAGCTGTCGAAGATCGCCGGCTTCACCGTCCCCACCCCGCAGGGCGCCTTCTACGTCTACCCGGACGTGACCGGCGTCCTCGGGCGGACCTGGCGTGGCCGGACCCCGACCACCAGCCTGGAGTTGGCGGATCTCATCCTCGAGGAAGTCGAGGTCGCCGTGGTTCCCGGTGAGGCCTTCGGCCCGTCCGGCTTCCTGCGTCTGTCGTACGCGCTCGGCGACGAGGCGCTGCTGGAGGGCGTCCGCCGCCTGCAGGAGCTGTTCTCGGCCTGAGCACCAGCGCGATGAGCGGGTCCGGCGATCATGCCGGACCCGCTCTCCCGTTTCAGGGCGCGTCCAGGGGGATCCGTGTGACCGGACTGGCGTTTCCGGCGACGTCCAGCGCCATCACGCAGTACACGGCGGGCAGCTCGGCGGCGGGGATGAACAGCGGAATGACCCGGTAGTCCGTGAATGTCGAGGGGTCGTCGCAGTCGGTGCTGTCCGGGTCACCCCACGTATACCGCGGCTGGGCGAGCTCGGGCGGCACGAGGTACGGGCGGATGATCACGCCCTCGTCCATCCGGTCGATGTGGGCTCCCGCGGCGAACACCGGAGGTGTGCGATCCACCTCGAAGATCACGGTGGCGGCACCGGCGAGGTCGTCTCCGCGGATCGCGCACAGCAGATACCACCCCTCCGTCGTCGGCAGGTCGACGGGCACGGACCGGCCGTCCGGCTCCCAGGAATTCGTCGCCTTCGGCAGCTGCACCGTCGCCGCCGACGCGTACGTGGACTTCTGCGTGCACTCGCGTCCGTCACCGAGCGGGACGAGCGCAGTCCGACTCGCGCCGGCGGTTTTCGCCACGAGGGTCACCGCCGGCGTCTGTCCGAAGGCATTCGGTTCATCGCCGCCCCGGAACGCGCCACCGCCGAGTTCCGCCCACACGCTCGTCAGCGGCAGCGGGCATTCACCCCCGGTGTGGAACCGACCGGTGGTGGGGTCGAAGCAGTGCCCGACGCCGGCCACCGACTGCGCATAGCTCGTCCGCGGCCGCATCACCGTGACACCGTCTTCGCCGACCTCGCACGGCCGGTGCAGGGAACACGCCCCACCGAAGGCGGGGTCCGCACCCCAGGTGGTGGTGTTGATCATCGCCACGATCGCTTCGGGCGCGCCGCTCTCGTTCATCCGCAGCAGCGGCGAGCCGCTGGAGCCCTGCACGATCCCGGGACAGTCGGTCGTCCACGCGTTGAACCAGATCCACGTGCTCTCCAGCAGGGTGCGCTGCGGGCCGAGGGTGCAGTCGCCACGACGGAGCACCCAGTCCGCATCCGCCAGTCCTTCGACCGGGACACCGACGTTGACGACCTCGGTGTTCGCGGTCGGCTCGGTCTCCACGATGCGCAGTGGGGCGACGCCCAGACGCTCGAGGTCCGCCAGCGTGGTGTTCAGGCGCACGATCGCCGTGTCCGTGCGGTGCATGGTGAGATAGGCGATCTCGGCCACCTGCGCCTCGACGGTTCCGCCCTCGTTTCCCGCGGCGGCGAAGAACGTCGCCGTGCCGAAACCTTCCACCGCGGTGGCCGTCTCCTGCGAGGACCGGCCGATCCCTCCGGCGCAGTGACCGTTCGTCAGCACATAGGCGGGGCCCGTGGACACCCCGGTGTCGATCAGCGTGCCGGTGCAGTTCGAACCGGCATTGAGCTCGACGACGGCGCTGAACGTGCCGAGATCCGCCAGCGGCAGCGGGTCGGCCGGGGTCGCGAGATAGGACGGGTCCACCTGGCCGGGCACCGCGGTCGGAGTGGCGGTGGGCGCCGGCTCGGGCGCACAGCCGCCGAGCGCGACGGCCAGCGCGGCGACGACGATGACGAGAACACGGCGGGTGCGCACGGAGCTCCGTTCCCGGCGCGTGGGGGGCCGCGCCTCCGCCAGGCTACGGCGCGCGCTCGGGACGCGTCACTCGCAGATCCACGCCGCCGACTACGCAGCCGTCCGTTCTTCGGCCGGCGCGGCCGGAACCGCGATCATGTGGGTGAGCGCGATCAGATCTCGACGCTGACGAGCACCGGCTCCGGCCGCAGCATGAGTCCGTACTCCTGCAGCACCCGGGTGCGCACGAAGCGAGCGAGCTCGGCGATCTCCTCCGCCCGCGCACCGCCGCGGTTCGTCAGGGCGAGCGTGTGCTTGGTGGACAGGCTCGCGCGCGAGCCGGGCAGGTGGAAGCCCTTGGCGAATCCCGCGTGCTCGATGAGCCACGCCGCACTCACCTTCACGTCCGGGACCTGCGCGTCCAGTGACGGCACGGAACCGTCGAACGCGGTGAGCGGGATCACCGTCGCCGTGCCGCTGTCCGGGGCGACCGGCCAGCGCGGGCAGTCCTCCGGCAGCGTACGCGCGACGGTCTCGGAGACCACGGCGTTCTGGAAGAAGGATCCCGCGCTGTTCGTGTCCGGATCGGCGGGGTCCAGAACCATGCCCTTGCCGGCTCGCACCTGCAGGATGCGCGTACGGATGTCGGCGAGCGCCGCCGTGTCCCCGTCCGCGAGCCCGAGCGCGTTGCGCAGCTGAGCGCCGCCGATCGCGATGCCCGCGTCGCCGACGATCGCGAGGTCGAGAGTGACGGTCAGGATCACGGCCTCACGGATCGGCACGCCGCCGTCATGCGCCTTGAGGACCGAGGTGCGGAAGCCGAGCTTCAGCTCCGCGGCGGGCACCTCCAGCACCTCCATGGTGGACTCGTCGATGAGCTGGACGCTCACGAGGGTCTGGACGATCTCCTGACCGTACGCGCCGATGTTCTGCACCGGCGCGGCACCGACGGTGCCGGGGATACCGGAGAGCGCTTCGATGCCGGCGAGCCCCTCGCCGACCGTGTACGCGACGAGGTCGTCCCAGCCGTGTCCGGCCGCGACGCGGACGCGCGCGACGCCGGACTGCGGGTCCGGCAGACGCTCGATGCCGTGGGTCAGCACGCGGATGACCGTGAGATCGAGGGGCCCGTCACCGACGAAGAGGTTGGAGCCACCGCCGAGCACGAGACAGCGCCCGCCGTAGGACCACTCCTCGCGCAAGGCGGTGATCAGCTCGTCAGTGGTGTTCGCATCGATCATGCGCGCGGGCGTCCCACCGGTGCCGAGAGTGGTCAGCGCGGCGAGCGGGACCGGGGTGATCTCGGCCATGTCAGCTCGCCAGGCGCACGGTGAGCTGCGCCTTGCCGAGCACGGTGGTCTCGTCGTGCTTGACGGTGAGGTCGATGCGAGCGGTCTCGTCGCCGACGACCGCGACGGTCGCCACGACGGACAGGTTCGCTCCGGCGTCCGGGTCGACGATGACCGGTCGCGTGAAGCGAACACCGTACTCCAGGATGCGGGCGGTGTCGCCGAGAGCCTCGGCAACGGTGTTCACGCCGATGCCCATCGTGAGCATGCCGTGCGCGAGCACGCCGGGCAGACCGACCTCCGCCGCCACGTCATCGCGGTAGTGGATGGGGTTGAAGTCTCCCGATGCGCCGGCATAGCGGACCAGACTCTCCCGGGTCAGGTGAACGGTGCGCTCGGCGACCACGTCGCCCTTCTCGAAGCTCATTCCGCTCCCCCTCCGACCAGCAGGACGCTCGTCGCGGTGACGACGTGCGCGCCGTCCGCGTCGGTGATCGTCGCCTCGCTGGTGACCATCGTGTTGCCGCCGAGCGTGCGCAGGTTCGTGATCGCCAGCTGGGCGGTCAGCTCGTCCCCGGCCACGATCGGGCGCGTGTAGGTGAAGCGCTGCTCGGCGTGCACCAGGCGGTGCAGCTCGATACCGGAATCCTCCAGCGCGAGCAGCTGCTGGAGCGTGAGGTCCTGCACGACCATCGCGAAGGTCGGCGGAGCGACGACGTCGGCGTAGCCGAGAGCGCGCGCGGCCTCGGGGTCGACGTGCTGCGGCGCGGTCGCGAACGTGGCACGAGCGAACTCGCGCACCTTCTCGCGTCCGACGAGGTAGGGGGTGGTCGGCGGGAAGTCTCGGCCGACGAGATCCGGATTCACGGGCACCGGACCATCCTACCGAGCCGGCTGGGCGGCCCGATGGTCGGGGCTCCCGTGCAAATCACGGCACCGGACGCGACCCGGCCACTTCCCGAGGCTCAGATCGGCTTCGGCGCGGAAGGTGGGCACAGCCACGAGGCCGGCATCCGCCACCGGTTCGAACACGTCAGTTCCCGGTCGGCATCGCGTTGATCACTGACCGGCTCGCCGTCCGCGGATCGCCTTGACCGCCATCTGCACGGCGACGTAGGCGAGGAAGCAGGCGAAGAGGATGTTGGCGACGGCCGGGTCCAGGGCCGCGGCGAAGTACGCGCCCACGGCGGTGGTGCAGCAGGCGGCGACGCCGATGATGATGCCGCCGAGGATGTCGACGTTCTGGCGACGGAGGTTGCCGATCGTGCCCGAGATGGCGGTCGGGATCATCATCAGCAGCGAGGTGCCCTTCGCGACCAGGTCGCTGGTGCCGAACAGCAGCATGAGCGCGGGCACCACGACGACACCGCCGCCCACACCGAGCAGTCCCGCGAGGACTCCGGTGACGAGCCCGAGGCCGACCAGACCGGCCCCGGTGAGCCACGTGAGCTCCAGGTGCGCGTCACGCGACGGAACGACGAGGAAGAGCGTCACGATCACGACGACGATGAACGCGACGAAGCCCCAGCGCAGGGCCGTCTGGGATATCCGCGGCAGCAGAGCCGTGCCGATCTGCGCGCCGATCACGGCTCCGGCAGCGAGGATCAGCGCGGGGATCCAGGCGACCGCGCCCTCCAACGCGTAGCTGATGACACCCACCGTCGCGGTGGGGACGATCGCGGCGAGCGAGGTCCCGGCGGCATAACGCTGGTTGAACGCGAGCAGCATCACCAGCAGCGGGACGATCACGGTGCCCCCGCCGACACCGAACAGCCCGGACAGCACGCCCGCGCCGAGGCCGATACCGATGTACGCGAGGATCGTCTTCGGCGATCGCGCCGGCAGCTGTTCGGGAGTCATCCCCCTGATCGTATCGACAGCGCCGGGCTCCCCCGACCTCGGTAGGTTGGGCCGATGAGCACACTGCAGCGTTCGAGCTTGCCGGACGACACCGCACGCGACGCCATCGCCGATCGACTCGTGGCGCTGAAGGCGAGGGCCGACCTCGGTCCGGATGATGAGGCGACGCGCGAGCGCTTCCGAACCCAGCTCGACCACCTCACCGCTGACCCGGGGGCCAGGTATCTCACCGCTCCCGGGCTCGGCGCCGTGCTGGCGAGAGTGGACACCGCACGCGGGGTGCTGAGCGTGATCGCACTCATCCCGGACGCGGCCGCCGACGCCACCGCCTGGCGCACGGCGCTGCGAGACGCCGGTGCCGCGGAGGGCTGCCGAGCGGTTGACCTGGAGGTCGTCGCCGGCGACGACCTCGCTCTCGCTCTGCAACGGCCGGAGGATGAGGTGCGCGCGACGAACATGCTGCGGACGCTGCCGGCACCGGCGACGGACGTCCGAGCGGTGACCCTCACGCCGATGGACGACGACGCTTACGAGCGCTGGCGTGCGGCGGATATCGATGCATACGCCGCGGAACTCGTCGCGGCCGGCGCGGTCTCCGCCGAGGAGGCCGTCGCCGAGGCGGAGAAGTCCCTGCAGACGTATCTCCCGGACGGGCGCGACACCCCGGGTGCGCACCTCTGGTCCGCGATCGAGCCCGAATCCGGCACCGTCGTCGGAATGGTCTGGGTCGACATCGACGCCGCCGCGGCGTTCGTCTACGCCGTGGAGGTGGACGAGTCCGAGCGGCGCCGCGGATACGGGCGCGCGATCATGGTGGCCGCTGCGGATGAGTCCCACCACCGCGGCGCGATGCAGATCGGGTTGAACGTCTTCGGCCCGAACGTCGGGGCCCGCGCGCTCTACGACTCCCTGGGCTACCGCGTCACCCGCCAGCTCATCGCGATCGCCTGCTGAGCCGCGCCCATCGCGGCGCCGACTGCCGGTACGCGAACGCAGCAGTAGACTCGCACCACCTCGCACAAGCGCAGGAACTGCGACGGAAGGGCGGCGATGCCAGGCAAACGCCCTACGGTGTACGACGTGGCGGACCGAGCCGGCGTGTCCATCGCCACGGTTTCGCATTCGTTCCGACGTCCAGATCGCATCCGCCCGGAGACTCGTGAGTCCGTGCTCCGCGCGGCTCGTGAACTCGGCTACGTGCCCAGCGGATCGGCGCGCTCCCTCGCCGGCGGGAGTACCGGCGCCCTCGGCTTGCACCTGTTCCACCTGCTGCTCCCCACCCTGGACGGCGTCGGCAAGACCTCGGATGCGGCGTTCCTCCAGTCGATCGTGGATGACGCCGACGCACCCCCGCAGTGGTTCCCGGAAGCCAATCTCGCTGACCACGACCCGCAGGTGTATCCGCTGTACGTGGATGAGATCCAGAGAGGGTTCGTCATCGAGTGCCGCGATCGCGACCGGCCCGTCGTCCTCAGCCACAGCAGCACGGATCAGTCCGAGGTGGCGAGCACCGCGGGGCGTGTGGACGGACTGGCTGTCTTTCCGGGACGGGCGAGCACGGATGACATCCTGCAGAGCATGGGTGGACGTCCCGTCGTCCTCTTCAGCAGCGCGCCCGATCCTCGCTGCGCGCAGGTGAACTCCGACAATCGCGGCGGGATGCGCGCCCTCGTCGAACACCTCGTGACCATCCATGGCGCCCGCTCGCTGGGGTGGGCCGGGGAGACCGGCGGGCAGCATGACTTCGCGGAGAGATTCGCGTCGTTCAGCGAGGCCGTGGCCTCCCTCCCGGACGTCGACATGCGAGTCCTCGACGACCACAGTCTCGACGTCGACGCGACACTCCCCGGCGTCCGCGAAGCAGTGCAAGCCGGCACCGTGCCGGACGCGATCGTCTGCGGAAGCGATCAGACGGCACTCGTGGTGATCCGAATCCTCCAGTCCCAGGGCCTGCGTGTGCCGGAGGACGTCAGGGTGACGGGGTTCGATGACGTGCTGGCAGCGCAGTTGTCCTCTCCCCCACTGACGACCGTCCGTCAGCAGTTCGAACTGATGGGGCGCGTCGCGGCACATCTGCTCACCATGGACGAACCCGCTTCCCTCACCGTGACCCTGGGCGTCTCGCTCGTCACGCGCGCCAGCTGCGGCTGCTGAACCCGATTCACTGAACGGGTCTTGCGCCGCGGGAGTGTCATCGCTACGTTATGCGCATAGAGTTATGCGCATAACACGTCTCGTCCCCCGAGGCCCGCGCGTAACAGTCGATCTCGAGGAGGAGTCGTGAGGCACAAAGCGCGCACACTCGCTGCCGGCGCAGCGATCATCGCAGCGGCGATCATGGTGACAGGATGCGGCCGCGCCGCGGACGGAGAAGAGCACGCCAGTTCTCCGGCCGCCACAGTCGGAGACGGGCCGGCCACGGGCACGGTCACGATGTGGACGATGGGATCTGAGGCGGATGCGCTGAAGCCGTTCATCGCGGAGTTCGAGAAGCTCAACCCCGATGTCACCGTGAAGGTGACGGCTGTCCCGTGGACGGCCGGGCACTCCAAGATCCAAACCGCGATCGCGGGCGGAGCGACGCCGGACATCTCGATGATCGGCTCGAGCTGGATGTCGGAGTTCGCACCGGCCCTGGCGACCGTTCCGGACATCTTCGATCCGGACGCCTTCTACCGGGGAAGCATCGACAGCACCACGGTCGATGACCGGTGGGCCGCGGTCCCCTGGTACGCGGATGTCCCGATGCTGTACTACCGCACCGATCTCGCCAAGATCGCCGGTTGGGACGCCCCGCCGAAGACGTGGGACGAGGCCCAAGAGCTCGCGAAGGCCTACCAGGACAAGGCGGGCGCCACGTGGGGCATGCGCCTGTACACCGGCCCCAGCTCCTTCCTCGGAAACCTCTGGATCCCTTTCACCGGCGGAGCGGAGTTGGAAGACGGCCACAACTGGACCTTCGAGGGCGACGCATGGCGCAGCTCCATGGAGTTCTACAAGAGCTGGTTCGACAAGGGGCTCGTCGACCCGGACTCCGACCCCGCTCCCGCGCAGATGCCGGCCGACTTCGTCTCGGGAAACACACCGATGTTCGTCGCAACGCCGGCGGGTCAGGGCGCGATCACTCAGATCGCGGGCAAGGAGTTCGACAGCAAGTACGCCCTCGCCCCGCTCCCCTACGGCAAGACGCAGGTCTCCGTCGTCGGCGGTTCCCACCTCGGTGTCTTCAAGAAGGCGGAGAACCCGACGGCGGCGTGGAAGCTGATCCAGTGGCTGGGGGAACCGGAGATCCAGGCGCGCTTCTTCGAGGCCACCGGCGACCTTCCCCCGGGTCCGGCAGCCTGGAAGCTTCCTGCCCTGGCTGACAACGACCGCATCACGGTCGTCGGTGAGGCGCTCAAGACGGCTGTCGCCGTACCCACGCCGCCGACGCTTGAGCAGGTGTTCGCAATCGGCGACAGCACGCTGGAGCAGATCCGCAAGGGCACGGCGACGATTCCAGATGCGCTGCGCCGCCTGCAGCAGCAGGCTGCGCAGATCGGGCTCGGCTAGATGACGATGGCTCGTCCCGGGCGCCGTGCCCTGTGGGGCACGGCGCCCGGAAGGGCACGTGGTGCACGGCGCCATCAGGCGCTCACCGCGTGGGTCTTCTGTCTCCCGTTCGCGCTCATCTTCGCCGCCTTCATGCTGTTCCCGATCGGCGGCTCGTTCGCGATGTCGTTCACCGACATCACCTCCCGTGATCTCCAAACCCCGTGGGCCGTCGGTTTCGTCGGGCTCGATCAGTACGCGTCCCTGTTGACGGACCCGCAGTTCCTGACGGCTCTGACGGTCACCGGGCTGTTCGTCGTGATCGGAATCCCCGTCACGATCGCCCTCGCCCTGGCACTGGCCGTCGGATTGAACACGGGCGGGGGGAAGATCGTCACGGTCCTGCGCGTGGGCTACTACGCGCCCGCGGTGACGAGCATCGTGGCCGTGTCCGTCGCATGGAATTACATCCTCCAGCCGGACGGGCTGCTGAACTCGGCGCTCGAACTTGTGGGTCTGCCCGCGGTGAACTGGCTCAACGACCCGGTCTGGGCCCTGCCCTCACTGATCATGCTGGCTGTCTGGCGCAACGTCGGCACGCTCATGGTGATCTTCCTCGCCGGCCTGCAGTGCATCCCGAAAGATCTGCTCGAAGCTGCCACCGTCGACGGTGCGGGCGCGTGGCGCCGGTTCCTGTCGATCACGCTCCCGATGCTGCGCCCGACCATCCTCCTGGGCGCCGTGCTCATCTCGGTCGGTTACCTGCAGTTCTTCGAGGAGGCGTTCGTGATGACCGGCGGCGGCCCTCTGGACCGGACCCTGTCGGTCGCGTTCTTCACCTACCAGCAGTTCGGCGTCGGGCAGTACGGACGAGCATCAGCCGCCAGCTACATCCTCTTCCTGCTCGTCGCTCTCCTCAGCCTGGTGCAGTTCCGGCTGCTGCGCACGAAGGAATGACATCGATGACCTCCTCCACGACGTTCGACCCCTCGCCCGCGCCCGAGTCCGAACCGGCCCGGCGACGCCGACGCGCGCGCCGCGGCCCTCGCCTCGTGATGCTCGTCCTCACGGTCGGACTTGCGGTGTGGCTGGTTCCGTTCGCCCAGATGGCGTTCGGGTCACTGAAGTCACAGCAGGAGATCCTGCAGCGACCGCCGACCTTCCTCCCGCACGACCCCACGACGGCGAACTACGTCACGTGGTTCGCCGACCTCGATTTCGGCCGCTTCTTCTGGAACAGCCTCATCGTGGCGGTCCTCACCGTCGTCGGCAACCTCGTGTTCTGTTCGATGGTGGGCTATGCGCTGGCGAAGATGTCGTTTCCCGGCAAGCGGCTGCTGTTCGCGTTGGTGATGTTGACGCTGATGGTGCCGGGCGTCGTGACCTTCGTTCCGCTGTTCGTTCAGACGGCAAAGCTGGGTCTGCTGGACACCTACGCCGCCCTCATCCTGCCGTTCCTCACCGGCCCGGTGGGCGTGTTCCTCATGCGTCAGTTCATCTCGGGCATCCCGGACGAGTTGCTGGAGGCCGCCCGCATCGACGGCGCCGGAGAGTTCCGACTGTTCGCGCGCGTGATTCTTCCGCTGTGCGGACCGGCACTCGCAACGCTCGCGATCCTGACGTTCCTGGCCTCCTGGAACAACTTCCTGTGGCCGCTGGTCGTCTCGCAGTCGGCCGACCTCTACACGCTGCCGATCGCGCTCTCGCTCTACTCGACGGGACAGCACTCCACCAACTACGGCCTCCTGCTCGCGGGCGCCGTCCTGGTGATCGCTCCGATCCTGCTGCTGTTCGCACTTCTCCAGCGCTGGTTCATCCAGGGCATCGCCACGACAGGACTGAAATGACGCGCATGCATGACCCCGCCGGGGCGCCGGACGCCGCTTCCGGGCCCCGATTCCAGGTCGCCGCCGACGGCACCTGGTTCCGGGACCTCAACGGCAACGGCGTCCTCGACCCCTACGAGGACCCCCGACTCGACGCCGAAGCGCGCACGGAAGATCTGTTGGCGCGGCTGTCGCTGACGGAGAAGGTCGGGCTGATGTTCCAGACGGTCATCGAGATGGGGCCGGACGGCGAGCTCCTGGAGGACTCCGGAGTGTTCGCGAAGTCCTCCACCCGACGCGTCGTGATCGACAAGCAGATCTCGGCGTTCAACATCCACGGGATCCCCAGCGCCCGAGCCGGCGCCCGGTGGAACAACAACCTCCAGTCGCTCGCGGAGCGGACGCCGCACGGGATTCCCGTCACGATCAGCACCGATCCGCGGCATTCGTTCACGGAGAACACCGGGGTCGCCTTCACGAGCGGTCCGTTCTCGCAGTGGCCGGACATGCTGGGCCTGGCTGCTCTGAATGACACCGAGCGGGTGCGCCGGTTCAGCGAGATCGTCCGTGCGGAGTACCGTGCCGTCGGCATCAGACTCGCCCTCCACCCACAGGTCGATCTGCCCACGGAACCGCGCTGGGGGCGGCAACTCCAGACGTTCGGCTTCGATACGACTCAGGTGGCCGCGTTCACCCGCGCCTATGTGCAGGGGCTGCAGGGCGATCAGCTGTCGACAACGAGCGTCGCCGCGACCACCAAGCACTTCCCCGGCGGAGGCCCCCAGCTCGACGGCGAGGACCCGCACTTCCCCTACGGCCGGGAGCAGGTCTACCCGGGCGGCCGCTTCGACGAGCACCTGCGGCCCTTCATCGATGCCATCGACGCAGGGACCGCCGCGATCATGCCCTACTACGGCATGCCCGTCGGCCTCATCCGCCACGGCGAGGAGGTCGAGGAGGTCGGGTTCGCCTACAACCGCCAGATCCTCACCGGACTCCTCCGCGAAGAACTGGGCTACGACGGCGTCATCCTGAGCGACTGGGAGCTCATCACCGACAACCACGTCGGTGACCGCGTCCTGCCCGCCCGCGCCTGGGGCGTCGAGCATCTCACGCCCGTCCAACGCATCGCGAAGCTCATCGATGCCGGCGTGGATCAGTTCGGCGGCGAGGAGTGCGTGGAGGTGCTTCACGAGGCCCTCGAGACGGGACTCGTGACCGAGGCCCGTCTCGACGCCTCCGTCCGACGCATCCTCCTGATGAAGTTCCAGCTCGGCCTTTTCGACGATCCGTTCGTGGATGAGGACGCCGCCGAGCGGACCCTCGGCAGTGGTGAGCATCGCGCCGCAGGCCGCCGCGCTCAAGCCCAGTCCGTGACGGTCCTGACCAACTCGGGCCAGACGCTGCCGCTGCGAGAAGGCACCCGGCTCTTCCTTGACGGTGTCGATCCTGCCGAGTTCGGCCCGGCGTGGACGATGGCCTCCCACCCCGCGGACGCCGACCTCGCGATCGTCCGCGTGCCGGCCCCCTGGGAGCCGCGCGACGATCTGCTGCTCGAACGCGGTTTCCACCAGGGATCGCTGGAATTCCGGCCGGGATTGGTCGTCCGCCTGGAACGGATCGCGCAGCACTGCCCGATGATCATCGTCGTCGACCTGGACCGACCAGGGATCCTCACCCCGTTCGTCGGAATGGCCGCGGCGATCGTCGTGTGCTTCGGGGTCTCCGACAATGCGCTCGTCGCCGCGCTGACCGGTGCGGAGGTCCCTCGCGGTCGGCTCCCGATCGACATCCCGCGCGACATGGAGTCGGTCCGCCGCTCCGCCCCCGACGCACCCGGCGTCGCACACCCGCTGTTCCACGCAGGCGAGGGCCTGCAGAACTTCGGGCGCGACGGAGATCGCGCTCGCTAACGGGGCGCGTTCGCAGAATCCCCCGTGGATGCCGCTGCACGCGCACGCAGCTCCTCACCGATCCGCACCAGACGCGCCTGATCGAGTCGGTAGCGGCGCAAGAACACGACCGCCGTGGCGACGAGGAAAGCGATCGGCACGAGGAACATCAGGACTCGCAGCCCGACGAGTGTGCCCGCGCTCTGCGCGCTCGCCTCGGCGTCGAGCCCGATCACATCCAGCCCGATCCCGGCGATCAACACCGCGATGGCCGAGCCGAGCTTGGCGACGAACGTCTGCAACGAGAAGATCACCGACTCGTCACGCCGCCCGGTCTTCCACTCTCCATAGTCGACCGTGTCCGCAAGGAAGACCGTGGTGAGAATGGACAGCAGCCCCGACCCCACGTACAGCACCGCGGCGCCGAGGGCCAGCAGCGCGGACTCGTGCAGCCCGGCTGATGCCAGTACGAAAAGGGTGACGTATCCTCCGGCCATCGCGCCGAGCCCGCTGATGAGGATGGAGCGCGTGGACATCCTGCGCCGAAGCGCGGGGTACGCAAGCATCGCGGCGACCTGTGCCGTCAGTCCGACGACGGCGAAGATCGTGAGCACGTCGGAATCGCCGATGTCGAACTGGAAGAAGTACACCGCGAGCTGGCCCGTCAGATACATCGCGATGCTGGAGATCACGATGGCGACGACGACGACGAGCGCCTGATCGTTGCGCCACAGTGCCGAAAGCATCTCCCGCATGGTCGGCGATTTCTCCGGGACGGAGTCGGTCCGCTCCGAGGCATCGCGAACCAGCCCCACCGTCACGAGCTGTGCCAGGACGAAGATCACAGCGGCTCCGATGGCGACCGCCATGAAGCCCTCCCTCGATCCATTGCCGATTCTGCTGACCAGCAGCATCGTCAGCGCAGCGGGAAGGAAACCACCGAGAGCGGCACCCACGCGCCCGACGACGACGAGCTTCTCGCGCGCCGATCCCGCCTGGGTGATCGCAGGAATCAGCGACCAGAAGGGGATGTCCATCATCGTGTAGGTCGCACCCCACAGCATGTAGAACACCGACACCCAGACCAGCAGCCCCACCCCCTCCACGGACGGGGGCACGGCGAACAGTGCGACGATCATCGCGGCGTTGGCCACGGTACCGACCAGGATCCAGGGGCGGAACCGCCCCCACCGGGTGCGCGTCTTCGCGACGAGCACCCCCATCACGGGGTCATCGACGGCGTCGAACACTCGGGCGACCATCATGATGATGCCCAGGAAGGTTCCGGAGACACCGAGGACGCTGTTGTAGTAGTAGAGGATGAACCCCGTCACCAGGGCGTACACCAGGTCCTTGCCGACCGCGCCGATTCCGAAGCCGACGCGGTTCGCCGTCACCGCCATGAGGGGGCGGGTTCCCGCGTGATGCTGAACTCGATCGTGACCGGTGCCGCGCCATCCGCCGAGACCGTGAGCGCAGCCTCGCCGGCTCGGCCGATCGTGCGAACGTAGGCGCCGGCGGCACCGCCGGCGAGCGCGAGGTGGGACGGGCCGACGAGGGAGGCGGCGCCCGCCACCTGGAACTGCACACTGCGCCGCGCATACCGCTGCAGGTTGCCGTGCTCGTCGACGAGTTGGACGCGGATGGTGGCGATGTCCCAGGTGTCCCCGTCCCGGAGCGTGGTGGTGTCGGTGCTGACACGGAGACTGACCCGTTCCGCAGGCGCTCGAACCACGCGTGCGACGACGGTCCCGTCGATGAGGCCGTCGAACCTCCACCGCGATGCACGACCACCCCACGATCCCAGATAGCGATCGAACAGCGCCATCCCCTGCTGGATCGTGAATTCGCCGGAGGCCAGAAGGCGCTCGAGTGCGACGGCGGACGGCTCGGGGAGGCTCTCGACTCCGAAACGGGCGACGTCCAGAAGCACCCGCTTCACCGTCTCCGCCACCGCCGGAGAGAGATCCTCGTGCCGGGCGATCCTGTCGCCGATCAGATCGTCGATGACGACGGGAGGGTGAGCGAGACCCGGGTAGTCCAGGGACGGGGTGAACACCTTCACGAGATCGTCGTCGCGGTACAGATGCACCTCGTCCGCATTGGTGAACACCGTCACATCGCGCGCCGATCCCGCCGGCCGGTCGCCGAACTCCATCGCTGAGGCCGGTTCGAGAACCACTCCGACCTGCTCAGGCGAGCCCTGGGACCGGTACAGCGCCGCGGCGATCTTCGGATTGCGGAACATGTCGAGCACCCCGTGGTGGCAGACCCGGTCCCCCGAGCCGAAATCACGCTGCGTGTTGTAGTCGAACATCGCCCATCCCAGCACACCGGCGATCCCGCGAGTGGCGACGGCATCGGAGACAACGCGCGCATGGCGCATCGCATGATCGATGCGGTGGCCCTCCGAGTCGAACGTCTTCGTCGGGAACACGTGACCGGTGTGCTCGGAGATCAGATAGGGACGGGTGGTGTCGGGGGTCACCGCTGCCGGCGGCTCACAGCCCGGATTCGTCCCGGTGTGGACGAAGTCGTTGTAGGCGTAGACGTCCTCCAGGAAGGAGGATTGCCTGGAGTTGCGCACGCCCGTCGTCGGACGCGTCGGGTCCAGCCGGCGAGCGGCGGCGTTCGTGGCGGCGTACAGCTCGTCGTCATCGGGGCTCTCATTGACCCGGACGCCCCACGCGATGATGCTCGGGTGATTGCGCCATTGCCGCACCATGTCTTCGGTGTTCTGGACGGCCTGTCTCTTCCAAGCCTCGCCCCCGAGGTACTGCCACCCGGGGATCTCGGTGATCACGAGGAGACCAAGCTCATCGCACCGGCTGATGAAGTCATGCGACTGCGGGTAGTGGCTGGTCCGAACGACCGTGCACCCGAGTTCGTTGCGCAGGATATCGGCGTCAAGCCGCTGCGCCCGCGCGGGCACGGCGTAGCCCAGGTACGGCCACGACTGATGCCGATTGAGCCCGACCAGCTCGACCCGTTCGCCGTTGATGCGCAGGCCGTCGGCACCGAACTCGATCGTGCGGAAGCCGACTCGCTCGCGGGCCTCATCGATGACCTCCTCGCTGCGAACGAGCGAGACCACCAGGTCGTAGAGGGCTGGGCTCGCCGGATGCCATCGCGTGACCTCCGGTGCGGTGAGGGCGAGGTCGGTCACCGCTCCGGCGACGGGCAGACGGACCTGTGCGAGGACGTCGCCTTCCGCATCGCGAAGGGTGGCGATCAGCTCGAGCTCCTCTCCGCCCGCTCCGGCGACCTCGACACGGGCCGCGAGGCGGCCGTCGCCATCTGCCGCGATCGCCACCTCCGACAGATGCTGCACCTCGGTGACCGCGACGTGCACACCGCGGTAGATCCCTCCGAACGTCATGTAGTCCACCGCCCCGCCGAACGGAGGCTGGTCAAGCGTCGAGCGCGAGTCCAGGCGCACCGCGATCGTGTTCTGGCTGCCGAAGGCGAGGTGAGCAGTGAGATCGATCGTGACGGCGGTGTAGCCGCACTTGTGCTGTCCGACCTCTGCACCGTTGACGAAGAAGGTGGCGTGGTGGGCCAACCCCTCGAACGTGATCCGTACCGATTTCCCCTGCCATTGCGCCGGGACGGAGAGCACCCGGACGTACCCCGTCAGGCACTCGTACGCGCGCTCGGAGAAGCTGTCCACCGGGAGCTCGCGGACCGTGTGCGGCAAGCGCACGTCCTCCAGGCCGGGGGTGCCGGCGCCCAGCACCGCCCGAGGATCAGAAAGGTCGGCGCTCCACTCCTCGGCGAACCGCCATCCATCGTTGAGCGGGTAGTGCATCATCGACCGCCTCGGCGAGTTCCGGGGCCTGCGTGGAGCTCGATCATCGTCCGGACCTTCATCGGCCTCTCCCTCATCGTGTGCGCCCAGTGTATGCGCATAAACCATCGCGCACGGCAACATCGCAGTGCGCGGAAATGGAGGGTTGTATGCGCATACATTGCGTCGCTACTATCCAGGCATGAGCCAGCTGCCTCGACCACATGACGGGAACCACGGGGTCGACCTCGCGGGTGTCGACCTTTTCCTCTCCACGATCGCGGACGCCGGAATCGAGCTCCACAGCTTCATGCTCGTGAAGGACGGAATCGTGGCCTCGGAAGGGTGGTGGTCACCGTACGACGCCGAGACACCGCATCTGCTGTACTCGCTCAGCAAGAGCTTCACCTCCGTCGCCGCCGGCATCGCGGAAGGCGAAGGGCTCCTGCAGATGACCGACCTCCTGAGCGAGCACCTGCCGGAGGCTGCCGATTACGGCGCGGCGACCATCGCTGACGCATTGCGCATGTCCGTGGGCCACCTGACCGACCCCGTCCTGGATCCCAGCGCCCCCGCACTCCCCCCGACCACCGAGACCTTCTCCGCGCTCCTGTCGTCATACGCACCGGAGCGCGCTCCCGGCGAGTACTTCACCTACGACCAGCTGGCGACGTTCGCGGTCGCCAAGATCGTCGAGAAGGTCAGCGGGGTGAGCCTGCTGGAGTACCTGAGGCCACGCCTGCTGGATCCTCTCGGGATCACGGAAGCGAAGTGGGCCGGCGAGGCCGGCAACCTCGGGTTCACCGGGCTCTACCTCACCACCGAGTCGATCGCCGCTTTCGGCCAGCTCCTCCTGCAAGGCGGCGCATGGGAGGGCGTGCAGCTCATCCCGGCCGGTTGGCTCAGGCATGCGACGACGGTGCGGATGCCGAACGACAGCGCCCACCGCTTCCCACCAGGGCAACCCGTCGAGCAGGACAGCGGGCTCGGCTACGGCTACCAATTCTGGATCGGCGACCACGGGTATCACGCCGGCGGTGCCTACAGCCAGCTCTGCATCGTGCTTCCCCACCACAATGCCGTGCTCGCGGTGACCGCATCGACGGTCTTCGGCCAGCCCGTGCTGGACGCCGTGTGGGACGTTCTGCTGCCGACGCTGGACGCAGGATCTCCCTCAGCCACGGAGCCTTCGGTCGCCCACCACTCGCCGCTCCAGCTCGCCATTCCCGCACCCGTCGCGGGGCTCACGTCCGTCGCTCGGATGGCCTCCCGCGCCGCCGCCGCAACCGTTGCCGCCGCCGTCGTCGCCGTGCACGGCGACGACGCCCCCGCGGGCTGGGCTGAACTGGTCCCGCAGGCGGAGCGACTCACAGAGACGGCGCTCGCCGCGTACGCTGCCGCCCGCACGAAGGCAGAGCCGCTCTCCCCCGCATCCACTCGCGACGTCTCGGAGGTGCTGTTCCATCGCGCACGCCCTGATGGCCCGCACCCCGCTGTGCGGTTCGGCGGCCTGGGCGGAACGGACCTCCCCGAGCTGGAGGCCGTGCGCCTGCAGGGAGACACGTTGGTGTGGGTTCTCGACGAGAACGAGGTCCTGGTACCCGCCGGCTCCGAACGATGGATCCGGACCGACCTCCCGGGCGAGCCCGCGCTTCCGATCGTCGTCCGCGGCGGCTGGGCCTCCGCCGGAACCGCGGAGTTCGAGGTACGCATGATCGAGGGACCGCATGTCGGGTACCTCGAACTCGACCCTGCTGCGGCGACGTTCACGTTCGTCTGGCGCGAACCGACCCTGGTCGGCCGGGGGCTCGAAGGCTACCGCGTCTAGCGTCGCGGACAACCGACCGCCCAGGGCGAACCGCCGATCGTGCGCTCGAGTTCCACGCCGTGCAGCACCTCGAGCACCGGCCGACCCACCGCCGCGAATGACAAAACCCCCGGGTGGAGCCGGGGGTTTTGAGTAGCAGGAGCGGGGCTTGAACCCGCGACCTCACGATTATGAGTCGTGCGCTCTCACCAACTGAGCTACCCTGCCACGAGACATCTCGCGATGTTTCGAGCCCCGAGTCAGGATTGAACTGACGACCCCTTCCTTACCATGGAAGTGCTCTGCCACTGAGCTATCGGGGCGCTGTCTCCGCGGAGGCAACTAGACGAGAATAGCATGCATTTCTCGCGCTTCTTGACCACTAACCGGCATGCTCCTTGAGCCACGGCATGGGGTCGATCGTCTGGCCGTTGACGATCAATTCGAAGTGCAGATGGGCACCGAAAGAGTGCCCTGTGTTGCCGGTCAGACCGATGGGATCACCCACTTTGACGGTGTCCCCCGTCTTCACCTTCAGGGAGCCGTACTGCATGTGCGCGTAGTGGCTCGTGATGAGCTGACCGTCGATCATGTGGTCGATGTAAACACCCACGCCGTAGCCGGAATCGCTCTCGGTCGCGAGCCGAACGACGCCGTCCGCGATCGCCTGGTTCGGAGCACCGTCGCCGGGGGTGAAGTCGATCCCCTCGTGCATCACACCGTCGCGCACGCCGTAGCCGTAGGACATCCCGGTTCCCACCGCGAAGGGCCACTGGATCGCAGCCGTCGGATCGTTGATGAAGACGGCGGTCGAGTATGCGATTCCGGTCTCCGCAGCCACCTGCGCGCCGGTCAGAACCTGGTAGTCCCCGGACCGCTCCACGTCCGTGTTCAGCGCTTGATCGGAGACGACGAACGCCGGGATCCCGGCATCCGTTGCCTCGGCAGGGACCGCTGAGGTCTCCCGGGACCCCTCCGCGACGACGAGCGGTGACCCGGGCAGCGCCATGCCCACCACGAGAGCGCAGGCGACGCCGATCACCCCGACCGAGAGCGAGGTGGTCGTGACGCGGCGGAAGTTGGACCGCGCGCGTCGGGGCTCGGTGCCGAGGTAGTCCGGCGCGGGCTCGTCCGCGAGCGCGACCTCCGGCTCGGCCGGTGGTACGGCGGCGACCCCGAACATCGCCGACGCGGCGGCGAACTCATCCGCCGCCGGGACGCTGACGTCTTCCACTGCGGGAGCTTGGGGCGCCCCCTCCGGGCCGGACGGAGCCTCCGCGCGCGACACTGCGGTGTCGATCGGGCGCGTCGCGAGGAGGGATGAGTCCGGCTCATTCGCGGGCGCGAGCGCGCCGTCGCCCACGGCGGCCGACGGCGCCCGGAGAGCACCCCGGGCGGCGCGGCGAGTGAGAGCGACCGGTGTCTCAGCCGGTGCCGTGACGGTCTCGGAACCACGTTCACGGAGGGAGCGACGGGTCACGGCCGGAGTGGCACCGGACGTCTCGGGCACGCGGGAAGCACCGTGGTGGGGGTGTTCAGACGACAATGCGGGGCCTCGGGTCATGCGCCGGGGGCAGATGGCGCATCGGATGGGGTGGGTCGCGTCCGTCGGTGGGGAGACGACGCAACGGGTAGAACACTACCGGCTCACGCCCGAGAGAATCGGGTGAGCACGACTTCTGTTCAAACCTGGTCGAGACGAGCCCGCAGGTCCTCCGTCACCCACGCGGCACTGGCCACGATGAGGGGCCGCTCGGCATCGGGTTCGAGGATCGCGACGTCCCCCCCGGCCTCGGTCACCAGCAGTGCCCCGGCGGCGTGGTCCCACGGCTTCAGACCGCGCTCGAAGTAGGCGTCCATCCGGCCTGCGGCCACATAGGCGAGGTCGATCGATGCGGCACCCATGCGGCGGATGCCGCGAGCCAGGGGCATCGCCGAGGCCAGCAGCGCGAGATCAGCGGTGTACGTGGCGCGGTCGTAACCGAACCCGGTGGCCAGGAGAGCCCCCGCCGGTTCCCGATCCGCGGTGACGTGAAGCCGCCGGTCTCCGAGCCACGCGCCACCCCCGGCGACGGCGTGGAACCGCTCGCGGGTCGCCGGCACGTCCACCACGCCGACCTGCGCCGTCCACTCCCCCGGACGCGGTTCCCCCGTGACCGCGGCGATGCTGACTCCGTACAGGGGAATACCCGCCGCGTAGTTGACGGTGCCGTCGATGGGGTCGACGATCCAGGTGATGCCGCTCGTTCCGGCGGTGTGACCGGTCTCCTCACCGAGGAAGCCGTCGTCCGGGCGGTGCCGCTCGATGCGCTCACGGATGAGCCCTTCGACCTCGCGGTCCGCCGCCGTCACGATGTCGGCGAGTGTCGACTTCGTCGCGGCGATGTCGACGCCCTCCGCGCGCCGCAATGCTGCGAGGCTCCCCGCATCGGCGGCCAGGTCAAGGGCGAACGCGTGCAGCGCGGCGAGATCCATGAAGCCACCCTATGGTGCCGGGTCGGCCGGACCCGGACATGGAGGCCGCGTCACTCCGGAGTGTCCTCATCACCGCCGACGTGCGGCTCGCCGGCAGCGGCCCCAGCAGGCGGCGGAGGGGTCGCGCCGGGCACGACCGGCGGCGGCACAGGTGCGGACGCGGGGGCGTTCGCCGGACGCTGAGGTTCTGCCGGCCGTGGGCCGACGGATGCGGGATTCTGCGGCGGGACCGGGAACTGCTGCGACCTCGGGCCACTCGGCGGCGAGGGTTGACCGTACGCCGGGTTCACCGGCGCGGCGGGGTATCCCGGCGCGCCGCCCGCCGGGTAGGCATACCCGGGCTGGGACGGAGCCTGACCCGCGTACCCAGGCTGCACGGCCGGCTGCGTCGGATAGCCGTACCCGGGTCCAGCGGGAGACTGACCCGCGTACCCCGGCTGGACCGGAGCCTGCGCCGGATAGACGTATCCGGGCTGAGCCGGAGGCTGACCGGGATATCCGGGCTGGGACGGAGCCTGACTCGGATATCCGGGCTGGGCGGGAGCCTGCGCCGGGTAGGAGTATCCCGGCTGACCTGGCGCCTGCCCCGCATAACCCGGAGCGCCCGGCGACGTGAATGCCGCGACGTCCGGGCGCACCGGCGCGGCCGCGACCTGCGCGTGCTGAGCCTGCTGTGGACGCGCCGCGACACCGGCCACGGTGGCACGTCCGGTGAAGTACGCCTGCGTGTCCGGCGTACCGTCCGGGAGAGCGGGCAGGGGCGTCCGGCCGTCAGCGTACGTCGGCCACGCCGAGGCGACCGCCGGTCGCGGCCGCTTCGGCGCGAAGAGCGCGTTGACCAAGGGCATCAGCGCCGAGCCGACGAAGCCGAGGATCGCGAGCGAGATGACGATGCGCCAGTAGATCTCGGGGTAGGTGAAGTTGCGCGGGAACAGCAGGTTGAAGACCAGGAGCGCACCGAGCACCACCACGAGCGCGGACGTCGCCCACGTCACGGCACGATTGAACGTGCTCGGCACGCGCTGTGCGGCCTTCCACATGATCCGCTGGTGCAGCAGGACGAGCTGGACCACCAGGACGATGCCGACGAACTCGAAGAACCGTGCGGCACCGGTGCCCCACTCGGCGTCGCCGGGGTCCGGAACCCAGATCTTGATGGCACCGGCGAGCAGGCACAGGACCCAGGCCGCCATGCTCGCGACGACCAACCACTGCGGCCGGTTCTCCGCGAGGCTCACCTCGAGCAGGCTGACACCGGCGAACGCCGTCAGCAGGAGGATGGTCAGGAACGCGCGCCCGATGATGTCGTTCTGATCACCGATCATCACCCAGATCACGCACACGATGGCGGACAGGACGATGGCCCCGATGGCGATCCAGATCGCGCCCCGCACCAGCCGGGTCTGATTGGAAGAGGTGGACTGCTTGTCGCTCATGACGCGCCTTCCTTCCGGAGCAGCCGGACACCGCCCCCCTGCGTCCATCGTGCCACTGACGGCCATCGCGACGCGGATTTCCTCCCCGGCAGCCAGAAAAACGACCCGGGGAGGAGCGGCTGTCCGGTGTCGACCGCCGGCACGTCACCGCTCGCGGGTCCACCGGAAACGGTAGCGGCCCGGATGCTGATGCTCAGCGGTCCGGGCCGTTCTCGATCTGTTGGTGGCGAGTGAGGGATTCGAACCCCCGAATGCAGTGCAGGCTGATTTACAGTCAGCTCCCTTTGGCCACTTGGGTAACTCGCCAGGTGCGCATCCGCCCGACTTGTACAGACAAGCAGAGGCGCGAGTAACGATATTACCGGTAACCGGGCCCGGCGTGAAATCGCCAGGTCGGTCGGTAATTCATGTTCCGATGTGATCGAGCTCGGGACCGTCCTTCGGCACGCGCAGGAGAGCTCCCGCGTGCCGACAGGTGGCGGCCGCGACGAGCATGGCGCGCTGCAGCGCATGAGACCACTCAACCTGGTCCGGATTCGGCGCGGCCAGGAGGGAGGCGGCGACGGACGCCAGGGTCGCGTCACCGGCGCCCATGGTGTCGATGATCGGCCCGGGCAGCACGGCGACCGGCTCGCGAACGTCGACACCGCCAGCGACGACCGTGGCGCCACCCGCTCCGGCCGTGGCGAGCACCGCGGGCACGCCGTCGGCGCGCAACCGCGCGGTCAGGTCCGCAAGTGGTATGCCGAACAGCAACGCGGCGTCATCGTCGCCGACCTTCACGAGAGCGGACCGGGAAGAGACCGCGGCGAACCCTCGAACGAACTCCGCGCGGTCGTTCATCATCCCGGCGCGCGGATTCGGGTCGAGCAGGACCGGCGGAGCGTCGGCGAGCGCCGCGAGAAGGTCGGCGGTCTGCTCCCGATCGTCGAGAGCGACGCAGCTGATCACGACCAACGGCGCCGCGGCGATGGCGGCGCGCTCGGAAGCGCCGTAGCGAATCCGCCGACCCTGCGCGGACGGGTTGAAGGTATAGCGCGGCTCCCCGCTCGGACCGCGTTCGCTGATCGCGCGTGCGGAGCCGAGCGATGCCGGAGTGGCGATCAACTCGACACCGGCGTCGGTCAAGACCGTGCGGATCCGGTCCCCCGCCTCGTCGTCACCCACCATGGCGATGAGCGTCGCCGGGACGCCGAGCACACGGAGTCCGACCGCGACGTTCAGCGCCGCTCCCCCGACGAACTCGCGCACGCCGTGCTCGTCTCGCATCTCGTCAATGAGCGCATCACCGATGACGACCACGCGTCCGGTCATGAGTCCGCCACCACGCGCCGGACGAACGCCTCGGCACGGGCGCGGGTGCCGTCGATGCGATGGTCGACGCTGCCGCGCACCTCCCCCGGTGCCAGCGGGTGCGCCAACCGCACGTTGTCGTGGCACGACAGATCCCGGCACATGTAGGCGCCGACGCTGTCACCGCGCGCACCGGCGGCCCCCGCGCGGCGGGCCGTCATCATGGTGACCTGATCACCCGGCTGCATGAGGTGACAGATGTCGCACAGTCCGGCGCGGGCCCGCGAGTTGCCGGACGCGGGACGCAGCACCACGCCGTACACACGGTCGTCGAACTCCACGAAGAGGAAGGGCCGATGGGCGTCATGCGGATGCTGGAAACCGGTGAAGTCGGTGTGGTCCCAGTCGTGCACGAGGAAGGCGGTCGGCACCTCGAAAAGCCGACGGTCGGTGTCGGTGGCGTTGACGAGCGACGCGCGAGCGTCGTCGGCGGTCAGGGGACGCATGGAACCTCCGGGACGGGATCGTCAGTCTATGACGACGCCCGTGCACACGCGTCACACGACATGAACGCCGGGGAGGCGCCAGGCGGCGAAGGTCGGCCCGTCGCACTCGAGGAGAACCCCGCCGTCGTGGCCGAAGGCGAGCAGCGCTTCGCCGGTCAGCGGCTCCGCATCCTCGACCCCGGACAGCGCGAGCGGGTCGAGCTCGATCGCCGCCGCGCCGCGCGCGGCGAGGACGAGCACCGTCTCGTCGGCGGACTCCCGGACGAACACGATCGCCTCCGCGCCGGCGTGCACGAACCGCAGGCCACCGGTCGCGAGCACGGCGTGGTCCCGACGCAGCGCGATGAGCTCGCGGTACAGGGCCATCCGCTCGGTGATCGCGGGGTCGGTGCGGCTGTCCCACGGGATCGGCGTTCGGCTGGACTCGCCGTCGGCACCGGTGAGACCGAACTCGTCGCCGGCGAACACGACCGGAAGACCCGGCAGCGTCATCGCGAGGCCCACGGCGACCGGGATCGTGCCGGGAGCGGCGTTCGTCGCGAACCGTGCGGTGTCGTGCGTGTCCAGCGGTTGCATGTTGCCAAGACGCACACGCCACGGGATCCCGGCGGTGAAGCGGGTGATGGCCGCGACGACCTCAGCGCCGTCATACCGCGGAATCCCTCCGATCGGCTGCGTGAAGAACCATGGTTCGGTCGACGTGGAACCGTCCGCTTCGAGGTAGGGGGTGCCGGTGGGCTCGCTCAGCCAGCCCCACACCGGACGGGTGAACGAGGGGTAGGTCATCGCACCATGCCAGGCGTCGCCCTGCAGATCGCTCTGCGCGTCGTTCGTCGACTCGCCGAGCAGGATCGTGTCGGGGTTGACCGCCGTCATCGTCTCCCGCAGGGTCTGCCGAACGTCCGCGTTCAGGTCGATCGCGCCGAGCCGCCCGGTCATGTTGGCGACGTCGATGCGCCATCCGTCGATGCCGAACGGGGCCTTCAGCCAGTGCGCGACCACCGAGTCCGCGCCCTCGATGAAGCGGCGGCGGAGCTCCGCGGAGGACCAGTCGAACTTCGGCAGGCTGCTGTAGCCGAGCCACGACTCATAGGCCGTGTTGTCCGCGTTCGTGAAGTAATAGAAGGAACTCTCCGGCGCATCCGGATGTCCGTACGCGGCTCGGAACCATTCGTGCCGGTCACCGGAGTGGTTGCTGGTGAGGTCGCCGATGATGCGCATCCCGCGCTCGTGGACCGCCGCGATCAGGCGCTGGTACGCCTCGTCCCCGCCGAGCAACGGGTCGACTGTGGCGAAGGATGACGCGTCGTAGCGGTGGTTCGACGCGGCCGGGAAGACGGGCGTGAGGTAGACCAGGTCGACACCGAGCCCCTGCAGGTGGTCGAGGTGCTCGATGATGCCGTCCAGATCGCCGCCGTAGAACTGCGCGACCCGTCCCGGCATGACCGGGTCGACCGGATCCGTCCATGCCGCCGGAATCGCCCAGTCCGGCGTCGGACGATCATCCGCACCGGTGGATCGCGCGAAGCGGTCCGGGAAGATCTGGTACATCACTGACGTGTGCAGCCAGGCGGGCGGAGCCGGGTGGGCGACGAGGGCGAAGTCCTCGGCGTCCAGGGTCTCCCCCGTGTGCAGGCCGGACTGATTCAGCCAGTGCACGGCGCCGTCCTCGTGCACGAAGACGAACCGGTACCCGTGCCGCGGGTTCGCGACACGGACCTCGGCCTCCCACCACTCCCAGCCGGGCGTCGAGCCGACGCGGGTCGCGTCCGTCCAGGCCGGCTCGTGGTCGGGGTTCGACCGGGTGCGGACAGCACGCAACGGCCCATAGGTCTCCGGCACGCGTACGCGGACCCGCACCTGGTCGCCGAGGGCCGGAGCGGAATCCGAGACGTACAGCGGGGAGCCGTCATGGTGGGGCAGGGGGTGCGTCACGGGTACCTCTCCCGGCGACGGCGCTGTGCCGAACGCCGTCGCCGCGCCACAGTCTAGGTGCAGCTCACAACACACGCGCCGCGCGCTTGCGCCCCTCACGCGGACACCTGCTGGATACACTGGGCGCATGGCTGACAGTTCGTTCGACATCGTTTCCAAGGTGGACCACCAGGAGGCCGATAACGCCCTCAACCAGGCACGCAAGGAAGTCGAGCAGCGCTACGACTTCAAGGGCACCGATGCGTCCATCGAGTGGTCCGGCGAGTCGATCCTGATCAAGGCGAACTCCGAGGAGCGTGCCAAGGCCGTCCTCGACGTGTTCCAGTCGAAGCTCATCAAGCGCGGCATCTCGCTGAAGAGCCTGGAGACCGGTGACCCGACGCCCTCCGGCAAGGAGGTGCGCATCGTGTCCACGCTCAAGGACGGCATCTCGCAGGAGAACGCCAAGAAGATCGGCAAGATCATCCGCGATGAGGGACCGAAGGGCGTCAAGAGTCAGATCCAGGGCGACGAGCTGCGCGTGCAGTCCAAGAGCCGCGACGATCTGCAGGAGGTCATTCGTCTGCTGAAGGCCGCCGACCTCGACGTCGACCTGCAGTTCGTCAACTACCGATAAGACGGCGAGCGGACAGCCGGCGTCGGCTCGTCGCTCCCGCTGAGGACGGGCCGGTCGGCGATGCTGCACCGCCGACCGGCCCGGTCACGTTCGCGCCCTCCGGATGAGTCAGCTGCGCGGCAGCTGACCGATCTTGCCACCGTCCTTGTCCAGCACGGTCAGCGTGTCGCCGTCGACCTGCACGGCGCGGGCCTTACGGAGCCAATCGTCCACGCCTTTGCACGCCTTCTGCGTGGAGGTGACCTGGGAGAGCTTCACACCGTCGCGATCGGTGTCGGCGGCGTACTTGCCGAGAAGGCTGTTGCACCCGTCACTGCCGCTGAACGAGCCGTCCGACGCGAACTCGAGGAACGGCTTGCCACCGTCTGCCGACCACTTCGTCGAGTCGAGGGCAGCGACCTGCGCGTCCGAGCTGCCGAGTCCGCCCGTCGGAGAGGATTCACCTCCGCCGGCCGTCGGCGTACCGCATGCGGTCAAGGCCAGTCCGGTCAGCAGGAGCGCTGCACCGGCGATCAGAATCTTCTTCATTGGAACTTCCTCATCAAACTATTTCGGCCTGATCCGGCCAAAGTTCACTGGTCATCTCGATCTTCTCCTATTTTGGGACAAGTGCCATATGTACGGGGCACCGCGAGGTGGGTTTGATCGCGGTTCTGAACCGGCGTCTGGTGTCCTCCAACGATGCAGAGAAGAGACGATGAACCGCAGCACAATTCGCGTCGGCGCGATCGGCGCCACCGCAGGAATCACCCTTGCCCTCGCCGGTGGCTTCGCCGCTCAGGCGAGCCAGACCGATGCCGCCCCCACTGATGGCGCGGCATACGACCAGGCCGCCCAGGCCGCTCTGACCAGCGACCCGAACCTCCGTGGTGTGGGTGTCGGCGCCGACGACACCGTCGTTCTCTACACCACGGTGCCCGCGTCTGAACTGACCGGTGCGGCAGCGGATCTCGCCGCGAAGGACAACGCCGTGGTCACGCAGCTGACGGCTGCGCCCGAGCTGTACTCGAAGAACGACGTCGTCGGCGGTGCCGGCTACATCATGAACGGCCCCTCGGGGACGTACGCGTGCTCCATCGGCTTCTCGGCATGGACGCCGACCGGCGACCCCGGCTTCCTCTCCGCCGGCCACTGCACCAGCGACGGGGCGAACACGACCAGCATTCTGTCCGACCCCGCGAAGGATCCGGCGAACGGCGGACCCGGCTGGGTGGAGACGGAATCCCTCGGTCAGCTGGAGTTCTCGCAGTTCGGTGGCCCCGGCAACACGCTCGGCGCCGACGGCGACAACAACTCGGTCGACATCTCCGCATGGAAGATCACCAACGCCGCCCTGACGGCCCGTCCGGCAGTGACCGACTGGACGACGGCGAGCACCGGCGATCTGTACGCCGGCTCGACCACGATCACCTCGGTCGGCAAGGCGAAGCTCGGCGACACCGCCGAGCGGTCCGGTCGTACCACCGGACACACGTCCGGAAAGGTCGTCGCCGTCGACCTGTGGCTGTCCTACGACAATGACGAGAACAACCCCGGCTCCGACAAGCGTTTCGTCAAGGGCTTCGCCACCACAGCGGTCAGCGACCACGGCGACTCCGGCGGCGCGTTCTGGGTCGGCCACACCGCCGTCGGCACCCTGACGGGTGGCGCAAGCGACGGAGTCAATGAGTACTCCTTCGCCGCCGACCTCGAGACGAGTCTGGCGACCACCGGCGGTTTCACGGTGATGCTGTTCATCGATGCTCCGGTCGTGACGACCGCGAAGGGTGCGGAGGTCGCTCCGGGCGGCGCCGTGAAGGGTCCCGGCCCCGCCGGTAAGACCCTCGTCGTGACCCCGGCTTCGGGCGACCAGATCACCACGAAGATCGACGACTCCGGCAACTGGAGCTTCAACGTTCCGGCCGACGCCGACCCCGACGCCGACGCCGACCGCGACGGCCACGCCGACGCCGACGCCGACCGCGACGGCCACGCCGACGCCGACGCCGACGCCGACGCCGACCGCCACGGCCACGCCGACGCCGACGCCGACCGCGACGGCCACGCCGACGCCCACCGCGACCGCGACGGCCACGCCGATCCCGACGACGCCGCCGACGACCGCGCCGACCGCAACGCCGACCAAGACCGCCGGCCCGGGCCTGCCCGTCACCGGTCAGGACGCCCCCATCGGCGTCGGTGTCGGTGCGCTGGCCGCGCTCGTCGGTGGAGCCGTCCTGCTCGCCGCCCGCCGCATCCGTGCGGCCAAGCGCTGAGCAACACACAGCACTGATCTGAACTGATCAGAACGGAGGGCCCGTGGCATACGCCACGGGCCCTCTCGGCGTCTCCACCAGGCCGCGACCCACGACGTCTTCGAAGTGCGTGAAAGGTTCCTCATCGAACGACCACCGAATTCGGAGCCCTCGATTTTCATGTGATGCATACATACGTCTATGGTTTCTCGAAGTGCCAAGCGCCCTGGGGGACGGCGATCGGTTCACACTGCGCAGTCTCTCGGTCGGTTGGTGTCCTCCCATCGATTCAGAGAAGAGACCATGAAACGCAGCACCATTCGCGTCGGCGCCATCGGCGCGACCGCAGGACTGACGCTCGCGCTCGCTGGTAGCCTCGTCCCGCTCGCGGCTCAGGCCGACGCGGCGGACCTTGCTCCCACTGAGGGTGAGGCGTACAACGCCACGGCCAAGGCCGTCATGACCGAGCAGGAAGACGTCACGGCAGTCGGTAAGGATGCCGACAACAACGTCGTTCTGTTCACGACGGTCGCCAAGAGCAAGCTCGAGGGCAAGGCCAAGGCGCTCGCCGCCAAGGACAACGTCGTCATCGTGCAGCTGAAGGCGGCTCCGGAGCTGTACTCCGCTGATGACGTGGTCGGCGGCGCCGGCTACATCATGCACGGCAGCGCCGGCACGTTCGCGTGCTCCATCGGTTTCTCGGCCTGGACGCCCTCCGGCGCCCCGGGCTTCCTCTCGGCGGGTCACTGCACCTCGGACGGCGCCAACACCACGAGCGTCCTCTCCAACCCCGCTGATGACCCCGCCGCCGGTGGTCCGGGCTGGGTCGATGGTGCTTCGCTCGGCAGCCTCGACTTCGCTCAGTTCGGTGGAGCGAACAACAGCGGTGGCGCGAACCAGGACAAGAACTCCATCGACATCTCGGCCTGGAAGCTGACGAACTCGGCTCTGACCGCGCGTCCGGCAGTGACCAACTGGACGACGGCCAGCACTGGCGACCTCTACGCGGGCTCGAGCAAGATCACGGCCGTGGGCAAGGCCAAGATCGGCGACACCCTGGAGCGCGCCGGCCGTACGACCGGTTACGACAAGGGCACCGTGCGGTTCGTCGACGTGTGGAACCGTTACATCGGTGACGACAACGCTCCCGACAAGGACCCCCGCTGGGTCTACGGCTTCGCGTCCACCAACCACAGCGACCACGGTGACTCCGGTGGCGCGATGTGGGTCGGCGAGACCGCCGTCGGCACCCTGACCGGTGGCGCGGAGGACACTGCGGGCAACGAGCTCACCTTCGGCGCCGACCTGCAGGCGGGCCTCTCCCACACGGGTGGTTACACGGTGATGCTGTTCATCGATGCTCCGGTCGTGACGACCGCGAAGGGTGCGGAGGTCGCTCCGGGCGGCGCCGTGAAGGGTACCGGCCCCGCCGGTAAGACCCTCGTCGTGACCCCGGCTTCGGGCGACCAGATCACCACGAAGATCGACGACTCCGGCAACTGGAGCTTCAACGTTCCGGCCGACGCCGCAGCAGCGGGCAAGACGTACGCCGGAACCACCTGGAGCTTCTCGGCTCTGGCCAAGGACGACGGCTACAACAAGTCCGCGTCCGTCGAGTCCAACGTCGTGATCACCGCGGCCACCCCGACGCCGACGCCGACCCCGACGCCGACCGCCACGCCGACCCCGACCCCGACGCCGACGCCGACCGCGACGGCCACGCCGACGCCGACGCCGACCGCGACGGCCACGCCGACGCCGACGCCGACGCCGCCGCCGACCCCCACGCCCACGCCGCCCCCGCCGCCGCCCGCGCCGCCCACCCCCGACCCCGACGCCGACGCCGACCGCGACGGCCACGCCGACGCCGACGCCGACCGCGACGGCCACGCCGACGCCGACGCCGACGCCGACGCCGACCGCCACGGCCACGCCGACCCCGACGCCGACCGCGACGGCCACGCCGACGCCCACCGCGACCGCGACGGCCACGCCGATCCCGACGACGCCGCCGACGACCGCGCCGACCGCAACGCCGACCAAGACCGCCGGCCCGGGCCTGCCCGTCACCGGTCAGGACGCCCCCATCGGCGTCGGTGTCGGTGCACTGGCCGCGCTCCTCGGTGGAGCCGTCCTGCTCGCCGCCCGCCGCATCCGTGCGGCCAAGCGCTGAGCAACACACAGCACTGATCTGAACTGATCAGAACGGAGGGCCCGTGGCATACGCCACGGGCCCTCTCGGCGTCCCTGCCGGCGATCACGGTCCGTAATGTGCCTCGGAGTCTCACGCATCTGATTCCGAGCCGGCACGCGCTGTGACCCACCCACTTACGGAGGGTCACAGCGGCAGAGTCGGAAAGCGTCGCGTCGAGCCCCACGCCCTCGGCCCAGAGAGCATCGTCGAAGAAACAAGCGCTTTGAAAAACGCCGCCGCGCGAGCGCGGCGTCCGCCCCCCTGACACCGACAGCACCCCACGGTTTTCCCCACACCCGAGGAGTTCGATCGACATGTCCTCCCGTCCCTCCCCCCGGTCGAGACTCGCCGCGGCCCTCCTGGGTCTGACCACCGTCTTCCTGGCGATCGCCGTCACGCCGGCGCCCACGGCTCACGCGGCGACCGGATCGACGCTGTCCACCGAGACGTTCCAGGGGCCCACCGCCCAGGACCCGAATTGGCTCGCCCTCGGCGACGCATGTCTGACCGCAGCAGTGCCGGGATCGGCGGCACCGAGCGGAGTGTCTGACCTCGGCGGATGCACGCACGTGGTGGATTCGCCCACCAACATGGGCTCCGGGAGCGACGGCTTCCTGCAGCTGACCGACAACTCCACTTACCGGTCGGGGGCAGCCGTCCTCAATCGCGCCTTCCCGAACACCGCGGGGTTGAGGGTGTCGTTCTACGCCTATCAGTACGCGGACCCGCCGACCGACACGGGTTCCAGCGCAGCCGACGGCATCAGCGTGTTCCTCACCGACGGGTCGTATTCACTCACCGAGCCGGGTGCATACGGTGGCGCCCTCGGTTACGCCAGCCTCGTCACCCCGGTCGCCCCGGGTGGGGTGTCGCCGGGTGTCGACAACGGCTACCTCGGGGTCGGTCTGGACGTCTTCGGCAACTATTCCGCCCAACCCAACGTCGGAGCCTCATGTCCGACGGCCAACGGCAACGTCAAACAGCCCAACAACGTCGCACTTCGCGGTCCCGGCAACGGCGTCGAAGGATACTGCCTCGTGAAGAACACGCCCTACGCCGCCCTCGTGAACGCCCCGGCGGTGGCGCCGGGCGGCGCCCAGGGCACACCGCAGCTCGTGACGGTCACGGTCTCGCCCACGACGCCGGACGATCCCTACCCCACGATCACGCTCGACATCAACGGCACCGTCCTGATCCAGGAGCAGCTGAGCACGGCTGCACCGGCAACACTCAAGATGGGTTTCGGGGCGGCCACCGGTGCAGGGCGACAGGTGCATCTGGTCCGCCTCGAGTCCGTGGAATCCGTCAATCCTCTGGGCGCGGTGAACCTGGTGAAGACCGTGAACCACCTCGACGTCGGCGGGACGGACCAGACCGTCTTCACGGAGGGCGACAGCGTCCCGTACAGCTTCCTGGTGACCAACAGCGGCGTCGAAGCCTTGCATGATCTGGTCGTCACAGACCCGAAGGTCCCCGACATCACCTGCCCGAAGACGACCCTGGAACCCGCCTCGTCGATGACGTGCTTCGGCACGTACGCGCAGGTCACAGCGGCGGACACCGCGGCCGGCGCGATCACCAACACCGCTGCGGTGAGCGGCACCTCCAGCGCGGGGGTCGCCGTGTCCGACGACTCCACGGCGGTCACACCGACGTACCAATCCGCCCTGCTGTCGGTCACGAAGGCCGTCACCGGCGATGACCCGGCCGCCGTACCACCGGATACGACCTTCACCGTCAACTACTCGTACCCGGCCGGCGAGTACGTCCCGGCGAGCGTGGACGCCGCCGGTACCCCCAACGGCTATCCGGCAGGCGAGGGGCAACTCACCGTCGCACCGAACGGCACCGCCACGACGACGGATCGTATCCCGACCGGTGCCGTCGTCACGCTGGCGGAAGCCGATCGCACGAACGTCGACGGGCACACGTGGGGAGACCCGGAGTTCTCCGAGAACCCGGTGACGGTCGGCGAGACCGGCTCGACCGATGTCACGCTCTCCAACCCGCTGAACGTGATCCCGGATCCGTCCATCGGCATCGAGAAGTCCGCCGACCCGTCCGGACCGGAGGACTTCGTCGCCGGTCAGACGATCACGTACTCATTCCGGGTGACGAACACCGGCAACGTGCCCCTGAGCGGAGTGCGCGTGGACGAGACCGCCTTCACGGGCTCCGGCACGATGTCCGCGATCGTCTGTCCGGAGGACGTCATTCCTCGCGGTGGGGAAACCGTCTGCACGGCGACGTACACGCTGACGCAGACGGACATCGATACCGGGGTGGTGCGCAACACCGCGACCGCGACCGGATCAGACCCCGGCGGCACGGATGTGACCTCACCGGAGTCCAGTGTTGAGATCCCCGCTGCCCCGGCCCCCGCCCTCACCCTCGCAAAGACCGCCGACCCCACCACCGTCACTACCGCCGGTGAAACCGTGACGTACTCGTTCCTGCTCACCAACACCGGCAACGTCACCCTCACCGACGTCGGCGTCACCGAAACCGACTTCACCGGAACCGGGGACCTGTCCGCCATCGACTGCCCGACCACCACTCTCGCCCCCACGGCCACCACGACCTGCACCGCCACCTACGTCCTCACCCAGGCGGACATCGACGCCGGTGACGTCCGCAACACCGCCACCGGTCACGGCACCCCACCCGGCGACGACCAAGAACCCATCGAATCCGCACCCGACGACTCCACCGTCAACACTCCCGCCGACCCCGCCCTCACCCTGGTCAAGAGCGCCGACCCCACCACCGTCACCACCGCCGGTGAGACCGTGACGTACTCGTTCCTGCTCACCAACACCGGCAACGTCACCCTCACCGACGTCGGCGTCACGGAAACCGGCTTCACCGGAACCGGGGACCTGTCCGCCATCGACTGCCCGGCCACCACCCTCGCCCCCACGGCCACCACGACCTGCACCGCCACCTACGCCCTCACCCAAGCCGACATCGACAACGGAACCCTCACCAACACCGCCACCGGACACGGCACCCCACCCGGCGACGACCAAGAACCCATCGAATCCGCACCCGACGACTCCACCGTCAACACCCCGGCCAACCCCGGCCTCACCATCGTCAAGACCGCCGACCCCACCACCGTCAGCACCGCCGGTGAGACCGTGACGTACTCGTTCCTGCTCACCAACACCGGCAACGTCACCCTCACCGACGTCGGCGTCACCGAAACCGACTTCACCGGAACCGGGGACCTCTCCGCCATCGACTGCCCCGACACCACCCTCGCCCCCGCAGCCACCACGACCTGCACCGCCACCTACGTCCTCACCCAAGCCGACATCGACACAGGCTCGCTGACGAACACCGCCACCGGTCACGGGACCCCGCCGGGCGACGACCAAGAACCCATCGAGTCCGCACCCGACGACTCCACCGTCAACACCCCGGCCAACCCCGGCCTCACCATCGTCAAGAGCGCCGACGTCGAAGCGGCGGACTTCGCAGCCGGACACATCGTCAGATACTCCTTCGTCGTCACCAACACCGGCAACACCACGCTCGATGACATCGCCGTCACTGAGACCGACTTCACCGGCACCGGTGACGTCTCCGCCATCGACTGCCCGACCACCACCCTCGCCCCCGCAGCCACCACCACCTGCACCGCCACCTACGTCCTCACCCAGGCGGACATCGATGCCGGTATCGTCCGCAACACCGCGATCGCGACCGGCACCGCGCCCGACGGCGAGGATGTCCCCTCGAGCGAATCAACCGCCGAAGTGCCGACGGACCCCGCTCCCGCACTCACGCTCACGAAGACCGCCGATCCTGCCACGGTCACCGCAGCGGGCGACGAGGTCACCTACACCTTCGTCGTCACGAACACCGGCAATGTCTCTCTCCACGGCGTGACCATCGACGACACGGACTTCACCGGAACGGGCATCCTCCCGCCCCCAGACTGCCCGGACGCGAGCATCCTGCCCGGCCAGACGCTCACCTGCACCACCGTCTACACGGTCACCCAGGCGGATATCGACGCAGGCGGCGTCACGAACACCGCGGTCGGATCGGGAACGGCACCGGGGGCGGAAGAACCGACGGAGTCCGCCCCCGATGACGCCGCCGTCACGGCGGACCCGGACCGGTCCGTCACCATCACGAAGACCGCGGACACGGCGGAGGTGTCCGCCGTGGGCCAGATCGTCACGTACATCTTCCGCGTGGAGAACACCGGTTCGGTCACCATCACCGATCTCGAGGTGAGCGATACGGACTTCACCGGGACCGGAGAGCTGTCCGCCATCGTCTGCCCGACCGCCACGCTCGCGCCCGGTGAACGGATCGAGTGCCACGCGACCTACACGGTCACGGCGGCGGATCTGGAATCGGGAGAACTGAGCAACACCGCGGTGGTCGGTGCGACGCCCGTCGATGACGAGACGCCGATCACCTCCCCGCCGTCGACGCTGGAGATTCTCGCTGCCGGAGACACCGCCGGGCCGCATGTGGACACCGGTGGCTCCGCCGTCCCCACGACACCGTGGTGGGCCGGACCCGCTGCCGCGCTGATGATCCTCTCCGCGCTGACGACCGTGCTTGTGATCCGGAGGGATCGATCGTGAGCGCAGCCACGGCGTCGACGCGCCGATGGAAGGCGCCCGCCCTCGTCGCCGCCGCTGTGCTCGCGGGTGCTGTGGTCGTGATCGTCGGCATGCTGCTGTCTCCCCGCACGGACGATCTCGTCCACGGCGTCGATCTGACCGGACGGACCGTGACTCTGGACGCGGGCAGCGACCTCACCCCCGCGATCGCGCGCGAGATGAACCCCACGGCGGACACCGGCGAGCGGTTCGTCGTGCCCTCCGTCGGGCTGGATGTCGCACTCGGCGAGCTCACGCTCGTGCACAACACGATCACGCCCCCGGGATTCACGTCCGCCTACGCGGTGCGCAATCTCGGCGTCTCCCCCGCCCACGCCGCCGAGGGGACCGTCTACATCGCGATGCACTCGCTGCGCGATGGTGCGATCGGCCCGGGAAACGCACTGATCAACGTCGACGAGCAACGCTCGAGCGTGGGCGCAGGAGCCGAGATCGACGTCGCCGGCGTCGTGTACACCGTGACCGAGGCCCGCACGATTCGAAAGTCCGACCTCGCCCACGACACCCGCGTCTGGGCGAACACCCCGGACCGACTCGTGGTGATCACCTGCTTGCAGCGCCCCGAGGGCGGGCCATCGACGCAGAATCTCGTCATCACGGCCGAGCGCCCCGCGAGCGGGCATTGACCGGCGCGGTCACGTGGCGTGCGTGAGAGTCTGCACGAGCGCGATCAGTCCGATCAGGAACGCCAGCCCGGCGGCCGCGAGGATCACCAGCCGCATCAGGGTGCCCCGCTCGCCACCGGAGCGGGGGTCGTACGCGAGCGCCAGGCAGAAGGCGGACACCGCGGCCAACCACGGCACCACCACCGCGGCCCAGGACGTGGCGACCCCGGGGTCGCGCTCCGGGAACAGCGTCACGAGCGCGGCCAGCACCCCCAGCACGACGGTCAGGATGCCGAGACGACGCATCCACGTGGCACGACCGTCTCCGTCCGCCGGCTGATCGATGCCGTGCGCTCCGGTGCCGTCCAGGACAGCGAGAGGGTCCAGCCGATCAGCCGCGCGCACCGCCGCCGTGGACCCGATGAGGACGACCACGATGAGCACCGCGGCCAGGATGAGAGCGACGGACCAGAAGAACATGTCCCTGTCATACGCCCTTCACGCCCTCGGCGGTAGGGGCGCGGCGCAACAGCCTCCGACGATCGACGCCCGGACGGCTCGGATCAGCGCGAGCGTGCCAGCGTGTCCGCGAACCGCCCCAGACGTGCGTAGGCGTCGTTGCGAGCCTCGTGGCGCGACAGGAAGACGTCGTGCAGAGCGCCGTCAATGCGGTCAAGTGTGACCGTCGGACCCAGGTGCAGGGCGGCCTTGGCGATGTCGTCCACGACCAGCACACTGTCCGCCCGCGTCAGTTCCTCGCTCCAGCGCGTCGGGATCACCGAGCGTTGGGAGAGGAGGACCTGGATCGGGACGGGGATGCCGAGTCCGGACTGGACGGTGGTCTGCCCCGCCGCCACCGCCTGCAGCCACCCGGCGCGGACCGGCATGGTCTGCTGGGGGCGCCATGCCAGATTGATCTCCGGCATCGGGTCCTCGGGATCGGCGACCTCGGCCTGCGCGCGCGTGTAATAGCCGAGATCGAGCTGCGGGCCGGGGTCCAGCGGGGCCAGCCGCGCCGACAGGTGCAGGATCGGGGCCACGGCCGCGCGGCCGATGGCGTGCAGCTGAAGCGTGAGCCAGGGGCTGTTCAGAACCACCGCGGAGGCGATACCCGGGTGCCGTGCAGCCCACAGGCTGAGCGTCAGTCCACCTGTGGAATGGCCGAACAGCACCAGTCGACGGTTCGGATGTCCGTCCGTCGCGCTCCACCCCATCGCGGACAACGCGTGCTTGATGTCCTCGTCGTAGATTGCGAGGTCCGAGACGTATCCCGGGCTCTGCCCATCGCGCAGACTGCGACCGTACTTGCGCAGATCGAGCGCGTGGAAACGTGCGCCGCGAGCTGTCCAGAACCGGGCGAGCCGCGTCTGGAAGAAGTAGTCGGACCAGCCGTGGACATACAGGACGTCCACGTCGTCCAGGGCCGCGTGATCCCGACCGAGCGCGGTACGCCACCACGAGCGCCCCTCGGGGAGCAACCGCACCAGCGTCGCGACGACCTCACCCTCCTCGTCGGGAGCCAACGGCAGCGTCAGCTGCTGGAACGGCGAGCCGAGGACGTCCTCGGTCCATTCGATCTCGGCCACCCTGTCCCCCGTCCGCGATGTTTCAGGCGGTGCGTTCGTCGCGGGAGATGTCGACCATGTCCTCGCGCGGAACGACCTTGACCCGTACGCGCCCCTCGGCCTCACCGAGTTCGAGCTCGTGCGCGTCCAGGCGGTGCCAGCCATCGAGGTCCGTCCAACGTACACCGCGCTCGGCCAGCAGCGCCGGGATGGATTCCTCGGCGGAGGCGGTCGGCTCCCACCAGGAGTCGCGGTCCGCGATGAGGTTCGTGATCGTCTCCATCGCGTCCGACTTCGTGTGGCCGATCAGCCCCACCGGACCGCGCTTGATCCACCCTGTCGCGTAGACGCCCGCCAGCTGCTCGTCGGATTCGGCGGACACGAGGGCCCGACCCCCGGCGTTCGGGATCACACCACGGCGCTCGTCGAAGGGGACGCCCTCCAGCGGCGAGCCGAAGTACCCGATCGCCCGGTACACCTGCTGCACCGGAATCTCGCGGCGCTCACCGGTCCCGACGACGCCACCGGCACCGTCGGACGCGGTGCGCTCGTAGACGAAGCCGGCCACGCGTCCCTGGTCATCCGTGCGGATCTCGACCGGGTTGGCGAAGAAGTGCAGGTGCAGCCGTCGCGGCGCCTCGCCGGGGGCGTTGTTCACGGTGGGGCGCTGACGCCACGACTGCAGGATGCGGTCCATCACCATGACCTGCTTGTTGCCCTTGACCGCGGCCTGCGCGGCCTCGTCGTAGTCGAAGTCCTCGTCGTAGACGACCATGTCCACGTTCGGCACCTCGCCGAGCTCGCGGAGTTCGAGCGGGGTGAACTTCACGGCGGTGGGACCGCGCCGGCCGAACACGTGCACGTCGGTCACGCTGCTGTCCCGCAGCGCGTCGTGGACGTTGTCCGGAATCTCGGTGACGTGCATGTCGACGGCGTGCTTGGCCAGAACGCGGGCGACATCGAGGGCCACGTTCCCGTTGCCGACGACGGCGACGGAGGACGCGTCCAGCGGCCACGACCGCGGAACGTCCGGGTGTCCGTCGTACCAGCTGACGAAGTCCGCGGCCCCGTACGAGCCCTCGGCGTCGATGCCGGGGATGTTCAGGTGCGCATCGCGCTGTCCGCCGGTGGCGAAGATGACGGCGTTGTAGTGCTCCTTCAGATCGTCCAGGGTGATGTCCACCCCGAAGTTGACGTTGCCGAAGATGCGGATGTCGCCTCGGTCCAGCACATCGCGCAGCGCGTTGATGATGCCCTTGATCCTGGGGTGGTCGGGGGCGACGCCGTATCGGACGAGCCCGTAGGGCGCCGGCAGGCTCTCGAACAGGTCGATCGAGACGTCGAAGTCGCGCTCCGCCTTGAGCAGGATGTCCGCCGCGTAGATGCCCGCGGGTCCGGCGCCGACGATGGCCAGGCGCAACTTGCTCATGATGAATCTCCTTGTATTCGAATTCGACGTCAGGCGGCGCGGTCGACGACGGCGTCCGCGAAGCGCAGCAGCGCCTCGTGCACGGCGCCGCGCGGCAGCACGTCCAGAGCCGCGACCGCTTCGGCGGACCATTGCCGCGCGAGGTCGCGCGTGCGGTCCGTGACCGCGTTCTCCCGGAGCTGGTCGATTTCGGCGTCGAGCGTGATCGGGTCCTCCCCGGCGGCGACGCGCTCCTGACCGGCACGGATGCGGGCGGCCAGGTCGCGGTCGGCGGGCTCGCTGGAACGCGCCAGCAGCAGGAAGGGCATGGTGGGCACTCCGGCGCGCAGGTCGGTCCCGGGGACCTTCCCGGTCTCCTGCGCGGACGGGGACAGATCGATGACGTCATCGAGCAGCTGGAACGCGACGCCGACCTTCTCGCCGTACTCGCGCACGGCCGCCTCGTACTCGTCGGGCGCTCCGGAGAAGATGATCCCGCAGGCCGCGGCCGCCGCGATCAGGGACCCGGTCTTGTCCGCGAGCACCTGGATGTAGAAGTCGATGGGATCGTCGCCCTCGCCGGGGCCGACGGTCTCGTTCATCTGACCGAGGACGAGGCGCTCGAAGGTGTCCGCCTGCAGCCTGATGGCACGCTCACCGGCGCCCGCCATCAGCTGGCTGGCACGGGCGAACAGCAGGTCCCCGGTGAGGATGGCGACGTTGTTGCCCCACACCGCGTGAGCGCTCGGCACACCGCGGCGGCGGTCCGCGCCGTCCATGACGTCATCGTGGTAGAGCGAGCCGAGGTGGGTCATCTCCAGCGCCTTGGCGGCGTCGATGACGTGCTCGTTGTCGCTGTCACCCAACTGCGCCACCAGGAGCGTGAGCATGGGGCGCATGCGCTTGCCACCGGCCTCGAGGAGGTAACGGCTGGCGGAATCGGCGACCGGCGAGGTGACCCGAAGGTCTTCGGCCAGGCCCGCCTCCACGCGCTCGAGGCCCGCTTCGACGGCCTTCAGGAGCTTCCGAGAACGCGGGCCCGCGAAAATGCGGTCGCTGGTACCGAGGCGGCTCGCAATGCGAGAGCCGGGCGCGGATGGGCTCGGAGTCACCGGTCCAGCCTACCGGTCCCCGACGAGCGGCTTGGTGGCCCGGTGCACCGCCACGATCCCGAATGACAGGTTGCGGTAGGCCACGTTCGTCCAACCCGCGTCGCGGATCCATCCGGACAGCGTCTTCTGATCCGGCCAGTCGGCGATGGACTCATTGAGGTACTCGTAGGCGTCCGCGTTCGAGGAGATGATCCGCGCCACGCGCGGGAGCACCTGGGCGTTGTAAAACCGGTAGAAACCGGCGAAGAACGGCGACGGCGGCTTCGAGAACTCGGTGATGACCAGGCGTCCACCCGGCTTGGTGACCCGCAGCATCTCGGCGATCGCACGCTTCGGGTCGTTCACGTTGCGCAGTCCGTAGGAGATCGTCACGGTGTCGAACTCGTCATCATCGAACGGCAGGTCGGTCGCGTCCGCGTGGACGAATTCGACATTGCGTTCTCCGGCGTGGCGGCGCCGCCCCTCGGCGATCATGCCCGGGGAGAAATCCCCCGCGACCACGTGTGCACCGCTGCGGGCGAGGCTCACCGAACTCGCCCCGGTCCCGGCGGCGAGGTCGAGGATGCGCTGACCCGGCTTCGGATCGATGGCGCGGTGCGTGGCCACGCGCCAGAGCTTCTCATTGCCCACCGTCATCAGAAGATTGGTGCGGTCGTACGCGGGTGCGACCTGATCGAACATGCCGCTCACGCGGGCGGGGTCCTTGTGCAGGTCGGCACGGTTGTGCTGGTCGGGGCTCACCAGGCGAGTCTACGCGGCCGCTTTCCGACGAGCGCCGTCGGGAATGGTGCACGTGGCCGGGGTGTTGGCGGTGGCATGAGTGAGACCGTCGTGGTGCCCGCCCTCCTGGATCAGTTCCTGGCCGAGTCGGAATGGCGAGTCACCGGTGCCGCCGACCGCGAGATCCCGTCGTCGGGACTGCGTCTCGGGCAGGAGGGCCACGGCACGTTCCTCTTCCTCCTTTCCGGATCGGCCCACGTGGCCGGAACACAGGACGGTCCGGACCGACTCGAGGCCGGCGATCTGCTGCTGGCCACCCCGCTGAGCACGGCGACGGTCGTGCCGCGTGGCGGACGCGCCCTGGCCGTCATCGGCGCGGTCGAGCCGGTTCGGACACCGACGGCTGCGGCCCCGTTGCCGGATACGCTCGTGCTGAGTCGGTTCGCGGCGCGGGAGCCGGCGATCGCTCAGCTCGCCGGTTCGCTGGGCAGCGGTCGCCGTCGTGGTCAGGGCCCCGCGGACAGCGTCGTGTGCGCGCGCATCGCGACGACGATCCTGTCCGTCGCGGTACGCCTGTGGGCGGTGGCCGGCTGTGCGCCGGCAGGCTGGCCGACGCGCACGTCCGATCCCTTCCTGCAGCGAGCGGTCGCCGCGATCCACCAGGACCTGTCGCATCCGTGGACGGTCTCCGAACTCGCCACCCTCAGCGCCATGAGTCGCACGGCCTTCGCCGAACGCTTCCGCCGGTGCTTCGGCACGACGCCCGCGGAATACGCCACCCGCGCACGGATGACGCAGGCCGAGCGCCTGCTCGCGGCCGGCCGAAGCGTCTCGGCCGTGGCCCGCAGCCTCGGCTATGACTCGGACGAAGGCTTCCGCCGCGCTTTCCGCCGCCACGCCGGGGTCGCTCCCTCCGCGTGGCGGTCGGACGCGCTCGTCGCCCTCGCCTGACCGAGACGGCGGATCAGGCGAGATCGGGGGTGCGCTGCCGGGCGCCGGCGAAGATCACACCGCCGATGATCGTCACGGCGCCGGCGGCCACCAGCAGCGATCCGGCGCCGAGGGAGTCCACGATCACACCCCCGACGGCCGCGCCGACGGTGATGGCCAGCTGAAAGCCCACCACGACCAGTCCCCCACCGGCCTCAAGCCGGTCCGGGAGACGATGCGCGGTCCAGGTGTTCACCACGACGAGCCAACCGCCGAAGGACGCACCCCAGGCGGTGACCGCGATCGCCGCGACCGGCAGCGCCGGCAGGATCCCGAGCACGATCAGTGCCGCACCGAGTCCCAGTGGGACGGCCAGCCGGAGCACGGGGAGGAACCGCTCGGCGATGGCGCCGATCACGAGGTTGCCGACGAACCCGCCGACTCCGAACGCCGTGAGCATGAGCGCCGTGCCGGGTCCCTCGATTCCCGGCACCCGTTCCAGTGCGACGCGGATGAAGGCGTAGGCGGCCATGTGTCCGAGGACGACGAGGACGTGCCCGGACAGCGCCAGGGCGACACCCGAGCGACGCAGCACGACGACCAAGCCGCGCAGTCCCTCCGAACGCTGCGGCCGCACACGCGGGAGGGCGATGGCGAGAAGGACGGCGACCGCTGCGGTGATCACCGCGGCGGCGACGAAGACCTCCCGCCAGGGCAGCAGACCGCTGGCCCAGATCCCCAGCGGAACACCGATCACGGTCGCCAGCGTGTTGCCGATGTTGACGATCATCATGCCGCGTGCGACGTCGCGGCCGGAGGTGATCCGGGCGACCACGGTCAGCGACAGGGCCCAGAACCCTCCGATCGCCGCTCCGATCAGCAAGCGCGACAGCAGCAGCACGGTGATCGAGGGCGCGAACGCCACGGCCAGATCGGACGCGGCCGCGAGCACGGCGAGCAGCACCATCACGCGGGCACGATCGGCGCGCGGCAGCAGTGTCCCGATCGTGGGGGCGACGAGCAGGCCCGCGAACGCCGTGACCGTCACCGTCTGCCCGGCTTGCCCCGGAGTGACCCCGAGTTCCGCGGCGATCGGGATCAGCAGTCCACCGGGGAGGAACTCGGCCGTGATCAGGATGAAGCTCGTGAACGCCATGGCGACGAGGGCGGCCAGTCCGCGAGCGCGGCTGAGGGTCTGCGTCGTATCCGACGCCGGGATGGTCTGGGGGGCGGTATCTGTGGTCACGATTCCAGGTTCGTCGACGGGCGAGGACCGCACCCCACCGGACGTCCGCCGCACCGGACCGATCGTCCGGCGCGGCGGGGCGGGCGTCAGGCGGCGGCGGCGCGGCGGGCGTCCCAGCCGGAGCGAACCATCTCGTCCACGGTGTACCGGTTGTCCCAGTCCAGGTCCTGTGCGGCGAGCTCACCCGTGGCGACGATCCGGTCCGGGTCGCCGGCGCGGCGCGGACCGATCGCCGGCGTGAAGTCGACGCCGGTGACGCGCGCCATGGCGTCCATGATCTCGCGGACGGAGAGTCCGTTGTTCGAGCCGAGGTTGTACGCGGGAGCGAGAGTCTCGCCGGCGGCGAGGCGGCGGGCGGCGACGACGTGCGCGGCGGCCAGGTCGGCGACGTGGACGTAGTCGCGGACGTTCGTGCCGTCCGGGGTGTCGTAGTCGTCCCCGTTGATCGTCGGGGTCTCGCCGGCGATCAGCTTCTCGAAGACGATCGGGAAGAGGTTGTGCGGGCTGACGTCGTACACGGACTCGTCACCGGAGCCGACCACGTTGAAGTACCGCAGCGACGTGTGGCGCAGCGGGTTCTCACTCGCGGCCGTCGCGACGCCCTGGTCGCGGATCAGCCATTCGCCGATGAGCTTGGACTCCCCATAGGGGGACGCCGGGGCTTTCGGGGTGTCCTCGGTGACGAGCGCCACGTCCGGCGTTCCGAACACGGCCGCCGACGAGGAGAAGACGATCTTGTCAACGCCGGCGTCCGCCATCGCCGCCAGCACGACGCGGGTGCCCTCGACGTTCTGCTCGTAGGTGTGCAGCGGGCGCTGCACCGAAACCCCCGCGTACTTGAAGCCGGCGACGTGGATCACGCCGTCCACGTCATGCTCGACGATCGTCCGCGCGACGAGGTCGCGATCGAGGATCGTCCCGTCCACGAACGGCACGCCGTCGGGAATGAACTCCCGTCGACCGCTGGAGAGGTCATCCAGCACGACCGGGGGCAGACCTGCCTCCTGGAGCGCGCGGACGACATGAGCACCGATGTATCCGGCCCCGCCGGTCACAAGCCACGTCATGGTCCCATCCTCTCCCATCGGGACGGGAAGGCCATCACTCGGCAGCGAGGACCTCAGTGAGGCGAGCGATCCAGTGCTCGCGCGTGGCCTCGTCGAAGGGCGGGTCGGCCGCGGCGACGGCGGCGAGGAGTTGGGCGGCTCGGTCCTCGATCGCGCGCATCAGTGCGGCGGGGTACGCCCAGCGGGCGGCGTGTTCGATCCATTCGTCCTCGTCATCGAGGAAGGTGCGGCCGCCGAACTCGCGGATCACGTCGAGGTCCATGTCCACCGCGGTGAGCTCCCCGTCGACGAAGCGGACGTCATGGGCGAGGTCGACGTACACCCGGACGTCGGCGCCGTCCGCGAACAGCGACACGATGTGATCCGCCGCGGTCGGGACCAGGATCGCGGTGTGTGCCCGGTTCCGAAACTCGGCACCGACTCTGCGGGCGAGGTTTCCCTCGGGTTGACCGAACCAGAGTCCGTGCTCATCGGATCCGAGGTAGCGCAGGTCGTGCTCCCAGTGCGGCGAGCCGTCCCATTTCCGCCAGCGCTGCCGGACCGGACTGCCCGACCTCATCACGGGGTACCGGGCAGGTCGCGCAGACGCCGCAGCCAGCGCTCGGCGGTGGGGCCGTCGAACGGCGCGGTGCGGGAGCGCACGGCTTCGAGAACCTCGACGACGTGCGCTTCAAGCGATTCCTGCACTGCGGCCGGATACCCGTACGACTCACGGTGCTCGTCCCACTCATCGCGGTCGTCGACCCAGACACCGCGGTCGTCGCGCGCGCGGATGATGTCGAGGTCCATGTCGATGCCGGTGATCTCATCGTCCGTGTCCCAGCCGATGTCCCAACCGATGTCGACGTAGATCTCGTAGGACGCCGATTCCCCGTTGAACATGGGGAGATGACGGCCATCGGACGGGATGAGGCGGACCACGTCGTCGGAGGGATAGGAGTCGTGCCCCGGCCACGTGCTGCGAGTGCCGGAGAACTGCCCGACCCAGTCGCCGTGCTCATCGGAACCGAGGTACACCGTGTCATGCTGCCAGTGCGGTGCGCCGTCCCACTTCCGCCAGGCGACGCGGACGGGTGTTCCGATGCCGGGGCGAGTCTGCATGCGGCGAGTCTAGGCTGGACGGGTGGCGAACGACCCCCTGCATCCGCGTCTCACGGTGACGACGACCCGCGTTCCGATTCCCGAGGACCTCTTGCACGTCACCCCGCCGGACGCGCCGGTGGCCTGGTTGCGGCGCGGCGACGGACTGGTCGGACTCGGTGCCCCGGTGCTGCGCCTGTCCGCGACGGGAGACGGACGCGCGGCGGAACTCGCCCGCGCTTGGCGTGATGTGGCGGCGCATGCCCGTGTCCGGGACGACGTGGGGTTGCCCGGTACCGGGCTGATCGCCTTCGGCGCGCTGGCGTTCGATGATCGGTCCGCTGCCGAGTCGGCCCTGGTCGTGCCGAGCGCTGTGCTCGGTCGCCGCGGTGCGGAAGCCTGGCTCACGGTCTTCGCGGTCGAGGGCGCCGAGCCGGTGGTTCCGGATCCGGTGGCGTACGGGCCGTACTGGTCCGCTTCCCTGGGCCCGGGTGACCTGGATCCGGCCGGGTATCAGGCCGCGGTCGCGGCCGGGTTGTCCACGATCGCCGCCGGCGAGGTCGGCAAGGTCGTGCTCGCGCGTGACCTCGTCGGCACGGCACCGGCGGACGCCGACCTGCGGCGTCTGGTCCGCGAGCTGAACACCGCATACCCGGACTGCTGGACCTACGCCGTCGACGGCATGATCGGCGCGAGCCCGGAGACCCTGGTGACGGTGTCCGGAGGAACCGTGACGGCGCGCGTGCTCGCCGGGACGATCGGCCGCGGTCCGGACGCGGACGCCGACAACGCCGCCGCCGCCGAGCTCGCCACGAGTGCGAAGGACCGCGATGAACACGGGTACGCCGTCCGGAGCCTGGTTTCGTCGCTGACCCCATTCGTGTCCGCCCTGGCCTACAGCGACGAGCCGTTCACCCTGAAACTGCCCAATGTCTGGCATCTCGCGACAGACGTCGAGGGTGTTCTGTCCATAGCGTCGTCGGCTCTCGATCTCGTCGGTGCGCTTCATCCCACGGCCGCCGTCGCCGGCACGCCCACCCGCACCGCGATGGACGTGATCGCCCGGATCGAACCGTTCGACCGGGGCCGGTACGCCGGACCGGTCGGCTGGATCGACTCGTCCGGGAACGGTGAGTGGGCGATCGGCCTGCGCTGCGTCCAGGTCGCACCCGCTGCCGACGGTGCCCATGCACTGACCGCCCACGCCGGCGCGGGGATCGTCGCCGGTTCCGACCCGGAGCGCGAGATGCTCGAGACCCGCGTGAAGTTCCGCCCCATCGTGGAAGCCCTCGCCTGACACTCGCCTTCCAGGGCCCCGTCCGCGTGTGCGGCTTGCTCCGACCCGGGGTTCACGGTTCCTCTGTCAGCGATTGACGACGACATGGGGGATGTGGTCACCTCGCGTTCCAGCATGCTCGGGTTTCTTGGCTTAAGACGACACGAGTCCTCCAGGTGGTGGCGTTCTTCTGTCGGCGCGCGGATCCGGGGGTGGTTGGGTCGGGTGCGCTCGTCCCTGCGGGTTCGCGTGTTGCCGCGCTTCGAGGGCTGGGGTGGCTGGGTTTCGGCTTAAGACTGCCCGGCGGATGGTTGCGTTCCGGACGCCGTCTCGCGATCCGCGTTCGGTGCCCCATCTGCCGTCGTGAGTTCCGTGTGGGCAGCCGTCGCCGAGTCAGGTGAGGCCGGTGTCGGGCGCCCTCCGCCTCGGTTGTCGGGCGAGCGTCAGCGAGACGAAAGACGGGGAGATGGGTGGCGGGGTCGGGGTGAGAGAAGCCTCATCTCCACAGGCCCAAATCCATCCACAGCCTGGGATATTCAACGTCCAATGTCGGTGCCCCGGCGTAAAATATGGGTTATGAACACCACGATGGAACGGACCAGGGAAACGATGGCTCACGCCGTCGCCGACCTCCGCTCCATCCTCACCTCCGGCACCCTCGGTGAGGCGTCTCGGGAGGACGTTCTCGGGTTCGCGATCAGCGTCGGAGACATGCTCCGGCAAGCCGAAGCCGCCGCGATCGAACTGACCAGTGTTATTGAGAAGCGCTCCGCCACGGCGGAGCGTTTCGACGTTTCCTCCGACTGCCGCTCCGCGAACGAAGTGATGCAACGCACCACCGGTGTCGCCCCCACCACCGTCAAGCGATGGAGCCGGTTGGTCGCGACCATCAAGCCCGCCCGGGTGTTGTCCTCGGGTGAGGAGAAGCCGGCCGAGTTCCCCGCCCTCCGTGAGGCACTGACCACTGGTGCCATCGGCGCGGACGGCCTGGAAGCCGCGACCCGTCCTCTGCGGGAGATCAAGGATCGCGTCGACGCGGCGGATCTCGCGGAGGTTGACGAGGTTCTCGCCGCGATGACCACGACCACCGGCGCGCCGGTCATGTGCGACACCCTCCGGGACGCTTCCCTCCGCCTCGCCACCGACCTGGACATCACCGGTGCCGAGGATGAAGAGGAGAAGGCTTTCCGGGGTCGGGCGCTCCGGCTCGGGGTCAAGCGCAACGGGCTCGTGCCGATCACCGGCCAACTCGTCCCGGATGTGGCGGGTGCGCTGTCGGTGTTGCTGGATTCGATCAACAACCCCCACGGCCAGCCCGCGGGCGTGAAGTTCCGGCCCTCGGACGAATCCGACGAGAACGCGGATGTGCGGACGATGGTGCAACGCAACCACGACGCTCTTGGCACGATCCTTGCCGCGGTGCCGAACGCACCGGACATGCCGCTCAACGGTGGCGGCGCACCGGTCCTCGTGATCCACGCGACCGAAGACACCCTCCGTGCCGGTGAAGGGTGGGCCACGATCCCCGGAGCCGATGGCACCGGGACGGATGTGCCGGTCCCGTTCGCCGCGGCGAAGCACGTCGGATGCTGTGGCACCATCCAGCACCTCACGTCCGCGACGAACGGGCGGATCGTGAAGCTCACCATCGACAAGCGGGTGTTCAACACCGACCAGCGGCGAGCGATCAGCGCCCGCGACCGGTCCTGCGTCATCCCGGGATGCCACACCCCCGCCCGGTGGTGCGAGATCCACCACGTGAAGGAATGGTCCAGGGGCGGTGAGACCGATGTCGATAACGGGGTGCTGATCTGCTGGCACCACCACCGATTCATCGACCGCATGGGCTGGGACATCCGGATGAACGACGGCGTCCCCGAAGTCCGACCACCCGACTGGATCGACCCCACACAATCCTGGCAACCCACCGGCCCCCGCGCCGCGGGCCGACCGAAGCGGGGTGCGTGATGCGGTGGGAGAACTCCGCCCACACCACACCCACCCCGCGCCTCCCGACGTTCCGCCTCGCCGGCGCTCACCCAACAACCGAGAGTCGGGCGGCGACCGACGGGGCGACGGTCATCTCGGGGACGCGGGCCGGCGACGCGAGCCGATCCATGACGGACGGTCTTAAGCCGAAAACCCAACCCCGCCGGAACCCGCAGCGCCGAACGCAAAGTACCCACGCCGCCCCGGGCGCACCTGTCGCAACCACCCCGAAATCCGCGCGCCGACGCGTGAACCCGGCCACCCCGACAACCCGTGTCGTCTTAAGCGAAAAGAACGCAACCACGCTGGAACGCGACACGAGAGCCTCCGCTACCCGCGGAATCACGTGTCGTCGAGAGGGCGCGCGCTCAAGAACCCAGACGGCGACAACACGGGAACGCGAGGCGACCCGCACCGCCCACTGCGAGAGGCACGGGCGCGAGCGATCGAACGAAACGGACTCAGCTCGCGGCGAGGCGGGCCATCTCCGCGTCGACGTCGTAGTCGGCTTTCGGCCAGCGCGGATTGATGTCCAGCAACGTCTGGAGCAGGATCTCCTGCACGGCGAGACGGGCGAACCACTTGCGATCGGCGGGAATCACGAACCACGGCGCGACTTCCGTCGAGGTCCGCTCGAACACGGTCTGGTACGCGTCCATGTACTGCGGCCAGAGCTTGCGCTCGTCGACGTCGCCGGGGTTGTACTTCCAGTGCTTGTCCGGACGCTCGAGCCGCTCCATGAGCCGCGACTTCTGCTCCTTCGGCGAGATGTGCAGCATCACCTTCACGATGCGCGTCCCCGACTCCGCCACCCGCGCCTCGAAGTCATTGATCGCGCCGTACCGCCGCTCGATCTCCTCCGCGGACGCCAACTCCCGGACCCGCCCGATCAGCACATCCTCATAGTGCGACCGATCGAACACCCCGATGAACCCCGGCGAGGGCAACCGCTGCTCAATGCGCCACAGGAAGTCGTGCCGCAGCTCCGCCGGCGTCGGCTTCTTGAACGCGGCCAGCGCCACGCCCTGCGGGTCGACGCCGCCGACGACGTGCCGCACGATGCCGCCCTTACCGGCCCCGTCCATCGCCTGCAGCACGAGCAGGACCGAGTCATTCGCGCCGCCGACGTGGCTCGATGCGAACAGCCGCTCCTGCAGATCGCTCAGCCGATCGAGACCCGCCGCGAGCTCTGCCTGCCCGCTCTCCTTGTCGCCCTCGTATCCGGGCGTCGAGCGCGGGTCGAGGTCCGCGAGGCGGAAGCCCTTCGAAACCTTCAGCGCTGCTGTCGCCGGTTGCGTCCACGTTCCGTCGAGCTTCTTGGCCATGTCCTCATCATGGCATCCGGCACAGCTCCGCTGGGGTCAGCGCGGCAACGGGACCTCGACGATCTGCCGCCCCGACGGCGGGTCCGCGACGGCCTCCCGCAATTCTTCGACCGTGGTCACGACCCGGTGTGCCCACCCGTACGCACGAGCGAGGTCCGCAAGCCGCACCCGGTGCGGCGTGTACTGGACGCGAGCGAAATCCACCGGATCCGCGACCTGAGCCACCTCGAGCGTGTCGAAGATCGTGCCGCCACCGTCGTTTCCGACGATCACCTGCAGCCGCGGCTCCGCCTCGTCCGCGGGCATGAGCAGCGACCCCACATCGTGCAGGAAGGACAGGTCTCCGAGCACCAGTCGCGTCACGCCCCGCCCCGCTCCGAGCGCGATGCCGGACGCCGTCGCGATGAGCCCGTCGATCCCGGCGAGACCCCGATTCGCGTGCACCGCGACAGCCTTCGGCGCCAGCACGTCGTCCGCTACACGCACGAGCCGGGACGATCCGAACACCACCCGATCATCCGCCGCCGTGGCGTCCCACACGGCCGACACCAGCGCTTCCCGATCCAACGCGGTCGGTGCCGGACGGGGATCGACCGGCGCGAGCCACCGCGCCAACCAGTCGCCGTCGGCGACGAACGCCCCATCGAGCACCGTGCGCGCGGAAACCGCCGTGCTGCGGTGATTGAGATCGATCGACTCACCGGGCCCGCGGACGGCGATCACGTCCACGTCCTCCCGTTGGAGCAGCCGCGTCCCCTCGCGCGTCAACGTCGGGTGGCCGTACACGACCACGCGCCGGACCGCTCCCCCGAGTTCCGGCGCTCGGAGCCGCGCCCGGTAGTCCGGGACCGCGTTGCGACCCCGCCGCGCCCCGCTGACGATCTCGGCCAGGAGGGGCCACCCGAACCGCTCCGCCGCCATGACCGCGTCCGGCCCGGCGTCGGCCCCGGCCAGGACGATCGTCGGAGCTCCATCCGCCCACGCCACGGGCTCCTCGGCGTCATCGACCTCGACGGGCAGACCGTGGCCGCCCGGATGGCCGTTGCCCCACCACCCGGGAAGAGCTCCGGCGAGCGGTTCTCGCAGCGGCAGGTTGACGTGCACCGGACCCGCCGGCACCGCCGACGCCGCCGAGAAGGCGCGCCGCGCGAGCGCCCGGAAACCAGAGGCGTCGGTGTCCGCATCATCGACCGCCACCGGGACCTGCGCGTCGACCTCGTCCCGCACGAACGCGGCGAACATCCCCGGCTGGGTGGTGGCCTGATTCGCCCCGACCCCGCGCAGTTCAGGGGGCCGATCGGCGGTCAGCAGCAGGAGGGGAATCCCGGAATGATGCGCTTCCAGGACGGCCGGTGCGAGGTTGGCGACGGCCGTGCCGCTGGTGACGATGACGGCCGCCGGACGACCGGTCGCACGACCGAGGCCCAGCGCCAGGAAGCCGGCCGAACGCTCATCGAGCCGGACGTGCACGCGGACCCGGGCATCACGTTCCAGAGCGACCGCGGTGAGCGCGAGCGCCTGGGAACGGGAACCGGGGCACACCACGAGATGCTCGACACCGAGCACCACCAGTTCATCCAGCAGCGCCGCGACGGCGTGCGTGGCGGGAGACGGAGCGGTCGCAGGCACGGGTCAGCCGACGATGCCGCGGCTGCCGTGCGTGTCGTCCTCGCCGTCCTGACCGTCTGTCTTGGGCGGCGTCGGAGGATCCGTCTCCTCGTCGAGTCGCGCCAGCTCCTCTTCCAGACGACGGATACGCGCGTCCTGATCCGCCTTCTGCGCGGCGGACATTCCCCCCACGGAGCCGAGGAAGTCAGGGTCATCGTCCGGAGCCCGGCGCACGGCGGTCGCGGCGACGGGCTTGGCCCGACCCAGCAGGAACCACAGCAGACCCCCGACAATCGGCAGAACCACGGTGATCGCGACCCACGCGCCCTTCGAGACCCCGCGGTGACGCGTGTCCGGCTGAACAGCACAGTCGACGATGCTGACGATCCAGAAGACGACCGCCAGCACGACGAGGATCAGGAGGAGGCGTGCCACGGCCCCAGTCTAGGCGCTCCCGCCTGAGCATGACCCGGTCGTCGACTCTTCTCAGGGGCCGCGCCTACACTGAAGCCGTGAAGAAGTTGCCCCCACTCCTCGTGTACACCGTGCTGCGGCTTCTGGCGTTCGTCGTCCCGTTCGCGATCATGATGATGTTCCCGATTCTGCGCGAGTTCTACTGGCTCGCGGCCATCTTCGCCGCCCTGATCGGTGTCAGTCTGTCGGTTCTGTTCCTGCGCCGTCCGCTCACCGAGGTGTCCGCCGGCATCGAGTCGCGCCGCACCCCGAATGCATCCACGCACACCGCGGACGAGGACATCGAGGACGCCGCGATCGACGCGGACGGCACCGTCCGCTGACCCGTCAACCCCAGAACGCCCAGAACAGGGCGCCCGCGTAGATCAACGACGCGACCGAGGTCAGGCTGAGCGCGATGATCAGCTCGCTCGGCTTGCGGTAGGTCCAGACGATCGCGATGGCCGGGCCCGCCGCGAGCAGCGAGAACATCGCCAGCCACGCGATCGGATAGAACAGCGCGAGGAACGCCGCGATCGCGAGGGCCAGAACGATCAGCACCGTGAACAGCACCTGTGTCGCTCGGCGCCCGATCACCACCGTCAGCGTGCGCTTGCCCGCGACGCGGTCCTGATCGATGTCGCGCAGGTTGTTGGCCAGCAGCACCGCGCAGGCGAAGAACCCGGCCGCGACAGCGCCCGCCCAGGCCTCCTGCGGCAGGTAGAGCGCCTGGACCCAGGTGGTGCCGAGAGTCGCGACCAGGCCGAAGAAGACGAAGACGAAGACCTCGCCGAGGCCCATGTAGCCGTACGGACGCTTGCCACCGGTGTAGAACCACGCCGCGACGATGCACACCAGGCCCACCAGCAGGAGCCACCACTGCTGGGTGCGGATGACGATCGCGAGGCCCACGAGCGCGGCCAGCAGGAAGAAGGTCAGGGAGACGATCAGCACGGTGCGCGGCTTCGCTCGTCCGGCACCCGTGAGACGGGCGGGTCCGACACGGAAGTCGTCCGTGCCGCGCACGCCGTCGCTGTAGTCGTTGGCGTAGTTGACGCCGATCTGGAGAAGAACGGCGACAGCGAGGCACGCCAGCGCGATGACCCAGTGGAAGAACCCGCTGCCGATCTTGTCCGGCCCGGCGCCGAGGACCGAGGCACCGGTCCCGATCACGACGGGCGCGATGGCGAGCGGCAGGGTGCGCAGTCGCGCCGCCGAGACCCAATCACCGAACCCGGCGGGCTGGACGGTGGAGGTGGGCTGGCGAGCCGGATTGCCGGAGATGCCCCGGCTGTCGTACCGGCTCTTGCGCTGCGTCTTGGTCACGATCCTCGATTCTACCGAGCGCGGCGATGCGCTCTTGATGAATCGGGAATCATCACTCCGCGGCGGCGCGGGCGGCGAGCTTCGCGGTGCGACGCTCCCGATAGCGGGCGTTCATCTTCGGCGCCTGGATCGACATCACAGTCGCGGTGATCAGGCCGGGGGTGAGCAGTGCGAGAAACAGCGGCAGGTTTTCCATGTCTCCACCCTGCCGTCGGGCTCCGTCGCCCGGATCACCCGCGCGGCGGAATCCGCTCCTCCCCCGCACGGGGGAACTCAGCTCACCGCCGCGGTGATCGCGCGACGGTCCGGCTTGCCGGAGGACAGGTAGGGGAAGTCGGCGAGCGGAACGATCCGCGCCGGACGCCCGGCCACGCCGACCGCGCTCTCCACCGCGCCTCGCGCCTCGGTCAGCAGCGCGGCGGCGGATGCCTCCCCCGCGGGAAGGACGACGACAGGCACCTGACCCCACCGGTCGTCCGGAACTCCGACGACGACCGCGCGCTCCAGCCCCGGGACGGACCGGACGACCCGCTCCACCCGGTCCAGCGAGACGTTCACCCCGCCGGAGATGATCACGTTGTCCAGCCGTCCGTCGATCCGCAGTTCGCCGGACGCGTCGATCGACCCGCCGTCGCCCGTGCGGTACCAGCGCACCCCGTCCGAATCCGTCGGGAAGACCTCCGCGGTGCGATTGGGGTCGCCGAGGTAGCCGTCCGCGAGCGTGGGACCGGCGATGCGGACCTCGCCGTCCACGATCTCCAGCCGCGTGCCGTCCAGCGGGCGACCGTCGTAAACGCAACCGCCCGAGGTCTCCGTCGATCCGTACGTGCGGATCAGGTTCCAGCCGAGGTCCGCGGCGCGCTCGCGCATCGGCATCGGCAGTGCCTGTCCCCCGACGAGAACGCCGGCGAACGAACGGACTGCGCCGACCACCGCCGGGTCATCGGCGGCGTCGAGCAGTGTCTGCACCTGCGCGGGAACGAGGGCCGTGTATCGCGGCACGGCCACTCCCCCGACGGAGGAGTTCATCAGTCCGGCCGCGGTGAGGAAGGTCATCGGCGTGAACTTCCCGGACAGGTAGGACGGTTCGTGGCCCTGCACGAGCGAGCGCACGAGGACCTGCAGACCCGCGACGTACGACGCCGGCAGGGCCAGCAGCCACGCGCCGCTGCCGATGCGGTCCGCCGTCGCCATCGCCGAGCAGGTCAGCGCCGACCGGGACAGCACGACGCTCTTCGGAACGCCGGTGGACCCGGACGTCGTCATCACGGCCACCGTGCCGGCGGGCAGCTCGGCGTCCTCCGCGATGGGCGCCCCCAGCGCCAGAACGGGACCGGACCCGTTGTACGCGGCCCGCAGCGCGGCGTGGATCGCGCGCGGATCGTCCTCGGCGGTGAAATGCATCAGAAGTGGTACGGGAACGGGGACCAGTCCGGATCCCGCTTCTCGAGGAAGCTGTCGCGACCTTCCACGGCCTCGTCCGTGCCGTAGGCCAGACGCGTCGCCTCCCCGGCGAACACCTGCTGCCCGACCATGCCGTCATCGACCGCGTTGAAGGCGAACTTCAGCATCCGGATCGCGGTCGGCGACTTGCCGAGGATCGTGCGCGCCATCGCGATGGCCTCGGTCTCGAGGTCCTCGTGCGCCACGACACGGTTCACCGCGCCCATCTCGTACGCCCGTTCGGCCGAGTACTCCTCGGCGAGGAAGAACACCTCGCGGGCGACCTTCTGCCCCACCTGGCGGGCCATGTACGCCGAGCCGTACCCGGCGTCGAACGAGCCCACATCGGCGTCCGTCTGCTTGAACCTGCCGTGCTCGCGGGACGCGATGGACAGGTCGCAGACGATGTGCAGCGAGTGACCGCCCCCGGCCGCCCACCCCGGGATGACCGCGATGACGACCTTCGGCATGAACCGGATGAGCCGCTGCACCTCGAGGATGTGCAGGCGTCCGGCCCGCGCCGAGTCGTGCACCTCGGTCTCATCCTCGGAGTACTTGTAGCCGTCCCGACCGCGGATGCGCTGGTCACCACCGGAGCAGAACGCCCAACCGCCGTCCTTCGCGCTCGGCCCGTTGCCGGTCAGCAGCACGACGCCGATCTTCGGATCCTGTCGCGCGATGTCCAGCGCCCGGTAGAGCTCGTCCACCGTGTGCGGACGGAAGGCGTTGCGCACCTGCGGACGATCGAAGGCGATGCGCGCGATCCCGCCGTCGTGCGAGACGTGCGCGGTGATGTCGGTGTAGTCCGCCGCCCCCGGGGCGAGAGTCCACTCGGCCGGATCGAAGACGTCCGAGACGTTCTCCAGGGCGCTCACGAAGCGGTACCTCCATTGCGGGAGTCGCGCCACGCCAGCCAGCGAACGACGGAGTCCCAATCGAATTCCGGACCGGAAAGGCCCAGGGTGAACAGCCTTACACCGGCGGCGTAGAGGGCATCGGCGTCGGCTTGGGTGCGCCGGGCGAGCTCGTTGGAGACGATCAGACCGGACACATCGGTACCGTCGGTCTCCGCCCAGCGCTCGATCACGCCGAGCTTGTGCGGGATCTCTTCGGCGCCGACGAAGCTGTGCCAGATGTCGGCGTGACGCGCGACGGTGCGCAGCGTCTTCTGCTCGCCCTTGCCTCCGATGAGCACCGGGATCTCGCGCGTCGGCGGCGGGTTCAGCTTCCCCCACCGGGCACGGATGCGGTCCAGGTCCGCGGCAAGACCGTTCAGGCGGCTGCCGGGTGTGCCGAACTCGTAGCCGTACTCGTCGTAGTCGCGCTCGAACCACCCCGCACCGGTGCCGAAGATGAAGCGGCCGACACCGTCGCGGGCGGAGATGTGATCGATCGTGCGGGCCATGTCCGCCTGCAGGTCCGCATTCCGGTAGGAGCTGCAGTTGACCAGCGCGCCGAGCTCGAGCCGCTCGGTCTGCTCCGCCCATGCCGCCAACAGTGTCCAGGACTCGTAGTGCGCACCGTCCGGATCGCCGTGCAACGGGAAGAAGTGGTCCCAGTTGAACAGGATGTCCGCCCCCAGGTCCTCGATGCGAGCCGCTGCACTGCGCAGCTCCGCATAGGACACCTGCTGCGGCTGCAGTTGTACGCCGATGCGCACGGGAGTCTCGGTCAGCATGGCACCAGCCTATTCCCGCACCGCGCGGACCTCACGACGTTTCGCCTCGCCGGCGCCGAGCTCACAGGCCGGGCGCGGTCGGGCGGGAGCGGCGGGTACCGCGGAGGTTGTGCAGGATGTCCAGGATCGTGATCGCGATGACGAGGAAGACGGCGACGGTCGAGAGGATCGGACCGACCTCGGGGCCGACGTCACCGTTTCGAGTGATGTACGCCCACAGCGCCGGATTCAGCAGGTGGCCGGTCACCAGCGCTGTGATCGTCCAGGCCGCGCCGAGAAGCGTCAGCACCGTGAGCACCACCGCGAGCGCGGGGGATGTTCCGCGCCGCCAGCGCACGAGGAGAACGATGGCCTGGGCGAGAAGGATCGCCAGCAGGGCGCCGATCCACCACGGCCACAGCACCGGGTCGACCACGGCGTAGCCGGTGCCGTCGAGCCAGACGAGGCCGATCACCTGGTCGACGATCAGGAAGTCCGACAGCACCGCGAGCCACACCAGTCCGGCCGTCAGTTCGCCCAGGCTCTCCTTGTGCGGGATGCCGGTCACCGGCAACTGGTCCGGCGTCCACCGCGGCGGCGCGACCGCGCCGCCGGAGCGCTCGACTGCGGCGAAGACGAATGTGCTCCAGAAGACCAGGTGCACGGCGATCGTGACCCCGATACCGACGGTCTGCCCGATCACGGGGCCGATCCGCGCACCGAGGTCGGGGTGCCCACCGCTCGCGGCGGTCTCGTTGACCGCGGCCAGACTCAGGCCCAGGGCGACCGCCAGGACGGCGATCGGCAGCACCACCGTCAGCAGCATGATGACCAGTCGCCGCCACGGCTGATAGAACCGCGGCCCGATGAGGTAGGAGGGCCGGTCGGCGTAGTCGGCGGCCAGCACGTCCGGATCGCCGAGCTCGGTCACCACGGCGAGCTCGGCGGCGTCCGCGGGCTCGCCCGCTGCCGCACGGGACCGGACGGCATCCTCGATCGAGCCACGCAGCTCGGTGGCGACGTCCTGACGTGCGCGTTCCGGAACGGAAGTCGTGACCGCGGCGATGTAGCGGTCGGTGAGGGTGTCCATCACTCCTCCTGGGGGTCGGCCGCGGGGGCGGCGAGATCTGTGAGGGCGCGATCGAGGTCGCGCCAGTCCTGCAGCAGGAGAGCGAGCAGGCGCTCTCCGTCCGTCGAGGTCCGATAGAACTTCCGGGGGCGGCTCTCGGCGGTGTCCCACTCGCTGCGCAGGAACCCCTGTTTCTCCAGGCGGCGCAGCAGCGGATACAGCGTGTTGGCGTCGGCGACGACACCGCGGTCGGCGAGCTGCTCGAGCAGCCCATAGCCGTAGCCGGGACGGCGCAGCACGATCAGACACGCGACCACCAGGGTCCCGCGTCGCAGTTCTTGACGGTGCAGCGCCACGATGTCATCGTCCACGCATCACACTATACTGTGTGACTAACACTATAGGAAGACGCGCGATATGAATCGCGCCGGACACCGGCCCACGCACGGCAGGATGGCGGTATGCACCTGCCTGAGCTGCCCGATGTCCTCGACACCCTGCGCGTGGTCGCCCTTCCGATGGCCGTCCGCTTCCGTGGCGTGGACACCCGCGAGGCCGCCCTGTTCGAGGGCCCGGAGGGGTGGACCGAATTCTCGCCGTTCGTCGAGTACGACGACGCCGAAGCATCGGCGTGGCTGGCCGGCGCCCTCGACTACGGCTGGCGCGCCACTCCGCCGACCGTGCGCGACCGGATCCACGTGAACGCCACCGTGCCGGCCGTCCCTGCGACGGACGTGCCCGGCGTGCTCGCCCGTTTCGACGGCTGCCGGACCGTGAAGGTCAAGGTCGCCGAACGCGGTCAGCGCCCGCAGGACGACATCGACCGCGTCCGCGCGGTGCGCGCCGAACTCGGCCCTGAGGCACGCATCCGAATCGATGCCAACGGCGGCTGGAACCTGGACGAGGCCGAGCGCGCCATCCACGCCATGAACGAGTTCGACCTCGAATACGCTGAGCAGCCCTGCGCGACGATCGACGAGCTCGCGGAGCTGCGCTACCGGATCAAGTACTCCGGGGTCCTCATCGCCGCCGACGAGAGCGTGCGCAAGGCGGAGGACCCGCTCGCCGTCGCCCGAGCCCGCGCAGCGGATGTCGTCATCGTCAAGGCACAGCCCCTCGGCGGCCTGCATCGCGCGCTCGCCGTGGTCGCCGAAGCGGGACTGCCCGCCGTCATCTCCAGCGCTCTGGACACCGCGGTCGGCATTGCGATGGGCACGATGCTCGCCGGCGCCCTGCCGAACCTGGACTTCGACTGCGGGCTCGGCACCGCTTCCCTGATCCGGGACGACGTCGCCGATGCGCATGTCCGCGGCGGGGTCCTCCCGGTCGGACGCATCTCCCCCGACCCGGCGGCACTGGATCGCCTGGCCGCGGACGCCGAGCGCACTCAGTGGTGGCGCGAGCGGATCACCCGCTGCCACACCCTGCTCTCCGAGCGCGTCTGACGCTGTCCGCCAGCCGCGTCGCGACGCGAGATCGGGTCGCATCACCGGGAGCCACGAGACACCGCGTCCGCCCATCGGGGCACGACGCGACCCGCGTGCCGGACTGCCGCCCCTGATGACGGGCGGTCCGGCCAGACGCTAGTTTGGCCCCATGAAGCGGCTGGGCTGGTCGATCGTGACCATGATGTGCGGGGTGGCCGCAGCGCTCATCGCGCTGCTCGTCGAGGCCCATCTCCTGCCGGAGTGGTTCTCGATTCTGCCGGTGCTGGCGATCCCGCTGGCCGTACTCCTGAGCGCCTTCATCGGGTTGATGACCGCGAGCGCCGTGATCATGAGCCCCCTGGTCGGAATCGTCGCCATCGTCGCGCCCGTCATCGACTGGTCGACGGCCCCGGACATCGACGAGCCCCACTTGATCGGCTTCGGCCCCGGCGTCGCCTTCGCCCTGCTCGGCCTCGTGGCGCTGATCGCCGAGCTCCGCAAGCGCCCGCAACCCGCGCCGCGCCCCGTCGTACCCCTGTTCGAGGACTGAACCTCAGGCGGTGTTGGCGGCGACCAGAGCGGACACCACCGCGACGGTGCGCTTCAGGATCAGAGCGGTCAGCGGCTCCTGGTCCAACCCCTCGATGACGCCCTCAACGGCGGTCCCCTCCCAGATGATCATGACGATGTCCGCGAGTTCCGCCGACGGAAGCGTGAGCTCCAACCCCGTCCCGCGGGCGACGTCCGCGACCAACCCCTCGACGCGCTCACCGAGGTCGCGCTGCCACTTGCGGTAGGCCGCCGCGGTCCGCTCATCGCGCATCGCTCGAGAGCGGAACTCACTCATCACGCGCACGCCGACCGCGTCTCCGACGACCGCTTCCAGGATGCGGTGGAGGACGACGTCGACCGGCATTCCGGCCAGGCCCTCGGCCTCCAACTCCCGGACGCGGTCACTGACCTCACCGAGCTTGTTCTCGCTGACCCACTGCACGAGCTGGAAGAACAGGTCGTCCTGCGAGTCGAAGTTCGAGTAGAAGGCGCCGCGCGTGAAGCCGGCGCGCTCGGTGATCATCTCGACGGACGCCGCCCCCACGCCGATCTCCGCGAACACGGCGGCCGCGGCCTCGAGCAGGCGCTGCCGCGTATTCGAGCGGTTGCGCGTCGTGCGCGCGATCTCATCCGACATCTGTCCTCCGCCGCCATTCTCACACTGGCCGTTCAGCCAACGCGCTCGGCCCGCCGTTACGATACACAAGTGTATTCGATACGAAACTGTATCGAACGTCGATTCTCGGGAGGCGACTCATGTCGACCCTGCTCTCCTCGCTGGGCCGCTGGGCATACCGGCATCCGTGGCGTGTCCTCATCGCGTGGCTGCTGGTGCTCGGCATCGCCGGGGGCGGGGCGATGTTCAACAAGGGCACCGACAACTCCTTCGCCATCCCCGGCACCGAATCGCAGGCCGGGCTCGAGCAGCTGCAGCGCACATTCCCACAGGTGAGCGGCACCAACGCGCAGTTCATCGTGATCGCTCCGGACGGGCAGAAGATCGCGACCCTGAAACCGGAGATCGAGCGCACCATCGCCGAGATGGCAGAACTCGACGGCGTCCTGGCGGTCACGGATCCGTTCTCCCAGACCGTCTCCGGGCTCGTCTCCGACGACGGCAGTGCGGCGATCGTGCAGCTGCAGTTCGACGGGCAGGCCACCGACGTCCCGGACGCCACGAAGAACGACCTCCGCGCCGCCACCGCCGCTCTGCAGACCGAGCTCCCCAAGGGCTCGACGGTCTCGCTCGGTGGGGACCTCTTCGCCGTTTCGCTGCCCGCGGTCACCCCGACCGAGTTGGTCGGCCTGATCATCGCTCTGCTCGTCCTGGTCGTCACCTTCCGGTCCTTCGTGGTCGCGGGACTTCCCCTGCTGACCGCCGTGATCGGCGTCGGCATCTCACTCGCGGCGATCTTCATCGCGACGCTGTTCGCGCCCATCTCCGCCACCACTCCCCTGCTCGCACTGATGCTGGGCCTCGCCGTCGGCATCGACTACTCGCTGTTCATCGTCAGCCGACATCAGGACCAGGTGCGATCCGGCACCGCTCCGGAGGAATCCGCCGCGCGCGCGACCGGCACCGCCGGGTCCGCCGTCGTCTTCGCCGGCGTCACCGTGCTGATCGCGCTGATCGGCCTGAGTTTCGCCGGCATCCCATTCCTCACCACGATGGGCGTCGCCGCATCTGCGGCCGTCGCGATCGCGGTGGCCGTCGCGGTCACGCTCACCCCGGCGATGCTCGGTTTCGTCAAGGGCCGCGTGCGCGGACGCCTGCCCCGCACCCACAAGCCGCGTCGGCACACGTTCTCCGCCCGCTGGGTGCGCCTGGTCACGCGCCATCCGATCGTGACCTCCGTCGCCGTGGTCGCCGTGCTCGGCGTCGCCGCGATCCCATCGGCGAGCCTCGCGCTGGCCCTGCCGAACGCGGGGGTGCTGCCGAAGCAGGACGAGGCCCGCCAGAGCTACGACCTCGTCGCCGACCACTTCGGACCGGGCTTCAACGGTCCGCTGATCGTCACCGGCACGATCGTGACCTCGACCGACCCGCTGACGCTGATGGACGACCTCGGCCACGAGATCGCCGGCCTCCCCGGTGTGGCGGCCGTCCCCCTGGCCACGCCGAATCAGACCGCCGACACCGGCATCGTGCAGGTGATCCCGACCACCGCACCGGATGACCCCCGCACCGCCGATCTCGTCCGCGAACTGCGCTCGCACCATGACCAGTGGCTGAAGAAGTACGGCATCGACGTGTCCGTCACCGGCTTCACCGCCGTCGCGATCGACATCTCCGACCGACTCGGTTCGGCGCTGCTGCCCTTCGGGATCTTCGTGGTCGGCCTGTCGTTCCTGCTGCTGATGATCGTCTTCCGCTCGATCTGGGTGCCGTTGAAGGCGACCCTGGGTTACCTCCTGTCCGTCCTCGCCGCCTTCGGAGCCGTCGCGGCGGTGTTCGAATGGGGGTGGTTGGCCGATCTCCTGCATGTCAGCCGCGTCGGTCCGGTGATCAGCTTCATGCCGATCGTGCTGATGGGTGTGCTGTTCGGCCTGGCCATGGATTATGAGGTGTTCCTCGTCTCGCGCATCCGCGAGACCTTCGTGCACGCCACCCGCCTGCGCACGCCGGACCGCGCCACCGCCCTCGCCGCCGTCCGCAGCGGTTTCTCCGGATCCGCCCGCGTCGTGACGGCCGCGGCACTGATCATGGTCGCCGTCTTCGTGGCCTTCGTTCCGGAGGGCGACTCCTCGATCAAGCCGATCGCCCTCGGTCTCGCCGTGGGTATCGCGGTGGACGCGTTCCTCGTCCGCATGACGCTGACCCCCGCGATCCTCGCCCTGCTCGGCGAGAAGGCCTGGTGGTTCCCGCGCTGGCTGGATCGCCTTCTCCCGCACTTCGACATCGAGGGTGAGGCCGTCATCCGGGAGAAGGAGCTCGAGCACTGGCCCGCCCCGGGATCCACGGCCGCCGTCGCCGCCGTCGGCCTGAGCGCGGGCGGGGACGCGGACGTCCTGTTCCGGGGCGTCGACCTTGAGCTGGCACCGGATGAGACGCTGCTGGTCACGGGCGAGCACGCCGACGCCCTGCTGCTGACACTCGCCGGACGCCTGGTTCCCCAGCAGGGCACCATCAAGGTGCTCGGCCGACTTCTCCCCGAGCGCGCGGGCTGGGTCCGCTCGAACGTCGGCGCGGCTCTGCTCTCCCCCGGCGGCGATCTCCGGCACGATCTGCGGTCGGCGTTCGGCGGACACGCTCGGCTCGTCGTCGTGACCGGGCTGGACCTGATCCCCGAGCACGAGCGGGAACAGGCCACCGCCGCCATCCGGGAGGCGACACGTCGCGCTGCGCGCGCCAGTCGCCCGCTGACCGTCGCGGTGTCCGCGACGCATCGTCCCGACCTCGTCCATGACGTCCTGCGCGAGTCCGCTCGCGACCGCGTCGTCACCGTCGATCTGACTCCCCGTGAGGTGAACGCATGACCACCCCGATCGAGCGCGCCGGAACCCGCAAGCGCGTCACCTGGCTCACCCTGGTGGGTGTGATCCTGCTGCCCGTGCTGATCGGCGGCATCCTCGTCGCCGCGCTCTGGAATCCGACGGACAACCTCGACGGCATCCGCGCCGCCGTGGTCAACGAGGACGTTCCGGTCACGGTGAACGGTCAGCTCGCCCCGCTCGGTCGTCAGCTGACCGCCGGACTCGTCGAAGGCTCGAAGGAGGTCGACAGCAACATCGACTGGGTGATCTCCAACGCGGACGATGCGGCCACCGGACTCGCCGACGGGACCTATCAGGCGACGATCACGATCCCGAAGAACTTCTCCGCCGCGGCCACCTCCACGGCCGGCACGGACCCGGAGAAGGCGCACATCTCCGTGACGACCGCGCCCGAGGCGCGCGTGTTCGACGCCGCGATCACGAACCAGATCGCGGCGATCGCCACCACGACCATGGGCCAGAAGCTCTCCTCGGTCTACCTGGAGAACGTGCTCCTCGGCTTCACGTCCCTGAACGAGAAGCTGGGTACGGCAGCCACCGGGGCGCATGAACTCGCCTCCGGCTCGGACACGTCGGCGGCCGGAGCGAAGGCTCTCGCCGACGGCGTCGGCCAGACGAACGAGGGCGCGCAGAATCTCGCCGCCGGCGCGGACAAGCTCGCCGCCGGTCTCGCGCAGCTCGCGCCCGGAGCGCAGGGGGTCGCGACCGGTGTCTCCTCGCTCGCCGACAGCACCACCGATCTCGCCGGGGGCGCACATCAGCTCGCCGACGGCCTCGGCCGGATGAACAGCCAGGTCGGTCAGGCCGGCGCCGGACTGCAACAGCTGATCGACGCGATCGACAGCGCCCTCGCGGAGTTCCAGCGCTCCGGCGCACTGCCGGAGGAGCTGCTGAACGCCGCGGCTGCCGCCGCGAGCGGGTCCGCTGACGTCGCCGGCGCGATCGGCGACGCCGCCGGGCGTGCGGGAACGGTGGCACAGTCCGCCGGAACCCTCGCCGCGGACTGCGCCTCCTCCGGCGCCAGCGCGGAGTACTGCCAGCGGGTCGCCGCCGTCGGCGGTGAGGTCGGTGGGATCGCGTCCGATCTCGGCGGCGTCGCATCCCATGCCGGCTCGGTCGCCACCGATGCTGGCACCGCCAAGGCGTACCTGGACCGCGTCGGACCGGAGCTCAGTGCGAAGATCGCCGCGGTCCTGACCCAGATCCGCGACGGGCTCACGCAGGCGAAGACGGGCATCGACCAGTTCACGACCGGTGTTGATCAGCTCAGCGGTGCGTCCACCCAACTCGCCGGCGGCCTCGACCGGCTCGCCGCCGGGACCTCCGATCTCGCCGGTGGCGCCACCCAGGTCAGCGACGGACTCGCGGCCTCCAGCGCCGGCGCGGGCGAGCTCTCGTCCGGAACCAGTCGACTCGCGGACGGCACGAGTGCCCTCACCGACGGTGCCGGCCGGCTCTCCGGCGGACTCAGCTCCCTCGCGAAGGGCACGACGTCGCTCGCGGACGGACTGACCCAGGCGGTGGCGCAGATTCCGACGTACACCGATGCCGAGGCCAAGAGCCTCGCCTCCGTCGTCTCCGATCCGGTCACGACGAAGGGCTCGGCGCTCACGGAGGCTTTCGGCGGGACGGCGATCCCCCTCCTGGCGATCGTCGCGCTGTGGTTCGGCGGACTCGCCACCTTCGTCGCGATCCGCGCCCGGACCCGGCGCACGCTCGCGTCGCGGGCACCGTCCGCGCTGCTCGCTCTGCGCACGCTCCTGCCCGGGGCGGTGATCGGGGTGATCCAGGGCGTTCTGGTCGCGATCGTGGTTCAGATCGCCGCGCGCTACGACCTCGGCACCTTCGTGTCGTTCACCGCGCTCGCCGCCCTCGTCGGGGTGACCTTCGCGGCCGTGCACCAGGCTCTGATCGCCGTCTTCGGCGGCACCGGACGCTGGATCGCCGCCGTCGTCGGCGTGCTGTTCTTCGCCACCGGCGTGATCTCCACCACTCCGACATTCCTCACCGCGGTCGCGGGCGTGCTGCCCACCGCCGGTCCGTTCCACGCGCTCAGTGCCGCGGTGACCTCGGCCGGAGGCCTCGGCGGAGCGATCGCGGTGATGCTGGTCTGGCTGATCCTGGCCCTGGGCGCAACGACGCTCGCGGTCGCGCGACGTCGCTCCACCTCCGCCCGGGCGCTGCGCCTGCGCACCTCCCCCGCCTGACCCTCGCTCCCACGTTCGGCACTTCCATCGCCGTGGACATGTCGAACGTGGGAGCGACAACGGGGTTGCTCCCGCGAATGACACTTCCCGCCCCACACAAGTGCCGGAAGTGAGAGCGAGTCCCCGAGCGCCGTGGCGCTCGGGGACTCGCTCGTCGCGGGGGCGTGACTCAGCTCAGGCCGGAGTAGGCGTGCAGGCCCTTGAAGAACATGTTGACGATGGTGAAGTTGAACAGCACCGCCACGAAGCCGATGATCGACAGCCAGGCCGAACGGGCTCCGCGCCAGCCGCGCGTGGCGCGTGCGTGGATGTACCCGGCGTAGAGGACCCAGATGACGAACGTCCAGACCTCCTTGGTGTCAAAGCCCCAGTAGCGGCCCCACGCGTCGTTGGCCCAGATGGACCCGGCGATGAGGGTGAAGGTCCACAGGATGAAGCCGATGATCGTGAATCGGTATGCCAGGCCCTCGAGCTTGTCCGCGCCCGGAATGGTGTCCAGGAACGAGTGCTTCACCTCGAGACCCGACGCGCGCTTGGAGTCCCGACGCATCTGCGCGAGCTGCAGCACGGACAGGCCGCAGGCGAGCGCGAAGAACGCGGTCGCGGTGGTGGCGACGAAGACGTGGATCACGAGCCACGGCGACTTCAGCGGGTCCGACAGCGGGGTGATCGCGACGTAGAAGCCGACCGCGGAGCCACCGAGGAGCAGCACGAGCATGCCGGAGATGAACGTGCCGAGGTAGCGCAGGTCGTGGCGGAACAGCACACCGAGGTAGACCGCGGCGATGAGCAGGGTCCCGGTCATCGCGAACTCGTACATGTTCGACCACGGCACGCGGCCGGCGGCGAAGCCGCGCATCACCGTGCCGCCGAGGTGGAACAGGAACGCCAACCACATCAGCGACGTGGCGATGCGCGCGTAGACGTTGCGCGGTGCCGGCGCGACATCCGCCGCGCGGGCGACGGGTGCCGAGGCGGCCGGTACGGTGATGTCGCCGGACGCGACGCCGGCGCCGACGAGCACGCGCTCGCGTACGACGGCGTCCTTGCGCTCCACGGCAAGCTGGGCGCGCTTGGAGATGTCCAGGGCGTAGACGATGAACGCGAGGGCGTAGATCGCGATCGCGGTCCAGATCGTCAGCCGGGACAGCTGTTCAAGATCGGCAATGGACATGGCGTCAGTCTACTTTCGAGTCAGCGGCGGAGAGAGTGCTCTGGTGCTTGTCGGCGAAGGCGGTCACGGCGGCGCCGAGCTGCGGGTCTTCCCCGCGCGCGAGACCGGCGTATTCGAGCACCACGCGACCGTCCTTCGGCGTCGCGCGAACCCACAGTCGCCGCCGTGGGATGAACAGCGCCAGCAGCAGGCCGCCGAGAGCGAGGATCGCGAAGCTCAGCACGAAGATCGCGGTCGGGTCGTGGCGCATCTGGATGGACACGTAGCGCGGGACGGACTTGCTGAAGTCCGTGCTCTGGTTCGCCAGGGGTGATGGCGTCTTGTTCGGATCCGCATTCTCGAACGTCACCGAACCGAGCCCGTTCGGCAGCTGTGCGGTCCCGCCCGGGGTCAGTTCGATCGCCTTCACCCCGGTGTCGCCGCCGTTGAGCTGCTTCATCGAGGAGGTGTCGAGGGTGTAGACGTTCTTCGGGGAACCGTCGTTGATGCCGAGGTCTCCCTCGTACACGTTGAACGTCAGGGTCGGCGCGATGAGGGCGGGATACACGGAGGTCAGCGCGCCGGTTTCCAGCTTCGCGGCGGTCGGGTAGAAGAAGCCGAGGAGTCCGAGCTGCTCGGGCATCCCGTCGGTGACCTTGACCACGCCCAGCGAGGTCATGGTCGCGTTGTTCTGGGGCAGGAAGGGCACCTTGCCGCTGAACACGACCTCGCCGGCGGCGTTTCGTACCGTGATCTGCGGCGCGTAGCCGTTGCCGAGGAGGTAGACGCGGTCTCCGCCGAGGCTCAACGGATGGTTCACGCGGATGGACTGCTCGGATTTCTGCCCGTCCGACGCGCGGATCGTCATGTTCGCGGCGAAGTCGCCGGCCTGGCCGGACGCCGGGCCGGTCGGATCGTACGGCTGGTACTTCACGTCGAACGAGTCCAGCGTCATCGCGTACGGCGAGAGCGCGGACTCGTTCACGAACTGCCCCTTGGTCATCTGCGTGTAGTCCACGAGCTGGTTGACGAACGTGGAGCCCTCGACGATGACGGTCTGGCCGGTGTAGGACAGTCCCCCACCGAGACCCACGGAGACGAGAACGCCGACGAGGGAGATGTGGAACAGCAGGTTGCCGGTCTCGCGGGCGTAGCCGCGCTCGGCCGACACGGAGAAGCTCCCGCGGCCGTCGTAGCGCTCGACGCGGTAACCGGCGCCGCGCAACTGCCCGGCCGCGACGTCCACCGCGTGCTCGGCCTGCGTGGCGGCGTCCCCGGGCACCTCGAACTCGTCGATCCGATGGTCCTCGAGGCGCGCGAGGCGCGCCGGGGTTCGCGGCGGCCGCGAGCGCAGGGCCTTCGCGTGGTGCTTGATCCGCGGGATGATGCATCCCACCAGCGAGATGAACAGCAGCAGGTAGATCGCCGAGAACCACACCGACGTGTAGACGTCGAACAGCTGGATGCCGTCCAGGACCGGGAACAGGTCCGGATTGTCCGTCTGCCACTGCACGACGCCGTTCGGATCGGCGGAGCGCTGCGGGAAGATCGAGCCCGGGATGGCGGCGATCGCGAGCACCAGCAGCAGCACGAGCGCGGTGCGCATGCTCGTCAGCAGCCGCCACGCCCAGCGCAACCAGCCGACGACGCCGAGGGCCGGGGAGGTGACGGCGTTCGGGTCCGCGTCGATGTGGTCGGCCGGCCGCAGCGGGTCGTTCGTCTCCCCGCGCGGCGGCCGAGGCTTAGAGGGGGAGGTTGACACTGGTCATCACCGATCCGAGTTTGGCCATGATCGCGCTCCAGATGCCGAGCACCATCAGCAGCCCGACCACGATGAGCAGGACGCCGCCGATGATGTTGACCGCGCGGATGTGCTTGCGGATGAAGGCGACGGACTTCGTCGCCCAGCCGAGCCCGAGCGCGAGCAGGAGGAAGGGCACGCCGAGGCCGAGGGAGTAGGCGAGCCCGAGGAGGGCACCGCGGACCGGGTCCCCGAGGTTCCAGGAGACCGCCGTGATGGCGGCGAGCGTCGGTCCGTTGCACGGCGCCCAGCCGATGCCGAGCGCGATGCCCAACAGCGGGGCGCCGATCAGACCGAGATTGCTGGAGACCGACACCCGAGCGGTGCGCTGCAGGAAGGAGAGTCGGCCGATGAAGACCAGGCCCATGATGATCACGACGACGCCGAGGATCCGCGTCATCACCCCGGAGTACTGCGCGAAGAATCCGCCGAAGAACGCACCCAGCACCGTGATCATGACGAACACCACGGTGAAGCCGAGGATGAACAGCGCCACCCCGAGCAGCATGCGGGAGCGCCGGGCCTTCGTGACATCCGCACCGGCGGGGCTGACCGCGCCACCGATGAAGCCGAGGTAGCCCGGCACGAGCGGCAGGACGCAGGGCGAGAGGAACGAGATCAGTCCGGCGGCCAGCGCGATCGGCAGCGCGACCCAGAGCGCTCCGCCCGCGACCAGATCGCCGGGGGTCACGACGCTTCGGCCAGCTCGCGCACGAGCGTGTTGAGGACCGACGTGCCGTCGATCGGGCCGAGGATGCGGGCGGCCACCCGACCCTCCTTGTCCAGCACCAGGGTCGTCGGCGTGGACTGCAACGGCGTCGCCTGGGCGAACGCGATCTTCGCGGCACCGTCCCCGGCGTCGATGAGCGACGGATACGTCACGTCGTACTGCTTCATGAACGACTTGGCGGTGTCCGCGGTATCGGAGGTGTTCACTCCGACGAACGTGACGCCGGCGCCCTTGTTCTCGGTGTAGACCTTCTCCAGGTCCTTCGCCTCGACCCGGCACGGGCCGCAGCCGGCGTACCAGAAGTTCACCACGACGACCTGCCCGCGCAGGTCCGCGCCCGAGACGGTGCGACCCTCTTCGTCGGTTCCGGCGAAGTCCACGGGTGCGCCGCGTTCTGCCGCCGGGAACTCCTTGACGGTCCCGTCGCCGGCGACGTAGCCGGAGTTCTGCCCGTTCCGGAACGCCTCTGACGCCTCGTCCGTGGAGGTGCATGCGGCGAGGCCGACGGCCAGGGCGGCGGCGGTCACCGCGACGAGCGCGCGGCGAGTCAGGCGGTTCATACGGCTCCTACATCCACGGCGGCCGAGGCGACGGCGGGCTCCGCGTAGCCCACCTCGGTCCAGACACCGTTCGATCGTTCGAACGACGTGACGGACGAGAGCGCGCACCGTCGCGTGCTCGGGTTGTGCGCAAGCGGTTCGCCCGCGACGGCGAGGTGGGCGATCCAGATGGGTGCCTGGTGCGAGACGATCACGACGTCGCCGGACTCGGTCTCGTCCCACGCCTCATCCATCGCCGCGCGCATCCGCGCCGCGATGGAGGCGAACGGCTCTCCCCAGCTCGGCACCGACGGTCGGACCAGATAACGCCAGTTCAGCGGATTGAGCACGGCGGTGCGCATCCGCTTGCCCTCGAAAGCGTTCGTCGGTTCGATCACGCGCTCATCGATCACGGGCGTGATCCCGAACAGCGCCGTGAACGGCTCGGACGACTCGCGCGTGCGCTGCAGGGGCGAGCACACCAGAGCGCCCAGGGGCCGGTTCATCGCCTGCACGTACGCGGCCGCCTCCTGCGCCATCCGCCGGCCGGCTTCGCTCAGTCCGAACCCCGGAAGCCGCCCGTACAGCACGTGACGGGGGTTGAAGACCTCGCCGTGACGGACGAGGTGGAGACGGGCTGCGGGCACTCCCCGATTCTACTGAGCAGGGGCTGGTGAGGGGCTGGGCGAACCCTGTATGCCGACGAGCTGTCGGAGGTGACCGCGACCTGCGATCTCAGTCGACGGCCGGGTCCGGAACCCCGCCGCGGTCGCGCAGTGCGGTCCGGATCCGGACGAAGACGAAGACGACCACCGCGAGCGCGGTCCCGCCGATCACGACGTACTGCAGGACGCCCGCGTACTCCTCGACGATCGGCCACGCTTCCCCCAACAGGAATCCGGCGCCGACGAAGAGCGAGTTCCAGATCAGCGACCCGGCCGCGGTGAGCAGGCCGAAGCGCCACAGCGGCATGCGCGCGAGCCCGGCCGGGATCGAGATGAGGCTGCGGAAGATCGGCAGCATCCGCCCGAAGAAGACGGCCTTGCCGCCGTGGCGATCGAACCAGGCCACGGTGCGGTCCACGTCAGCGGGCTTGAGCAGGGGCACGATCTCGAAGATCCGGCGCAACCGCCGCCGGCCGAGCAGCGCTCCGAGGCCGTACAGCAGGAACGCACCGACGACCGACCCCGCGGTCGTCCAGAACAGAGCCTCGACGAGCGTGAAGGAACCACGGCTGGCGGCGAGGCCGGCCATCGGGAGGATGACCTCACTCGGCAGGGGCGGGAAGAGGTTCTCCAGAGCGATCGCCACACCGGCGCCCCATGCGCCCACGGTGTCCATCAGATGGACCACCGCGTCGGCGAGCGAACTGAGCCAGGATCCGTCACTCGTCATGGTGCCGAGCGTAGGTGTCGGTCCTGGCAAAGTCCCGATCAGGGGGCTGTCGAGGCCGCTGGTCCGACCGCCGGCCGAGCAGTCCAGAACGGCGAGAATGCGGCCTTCCCCTCCGGCGCCGATGGGGCTAGCGTCACCTCAGCGCGGTTTCGCGCGTCCGAACCGACTCGGGAGATCGTGATGGCAGGAAAGTTCGAGCTGTACCAGGACAAGTCGAAGGATTGGCGGTTCCGCCTCAAAGCCGGAAACGGCGAAATCATCGCCACCGGGCAGGGGTACGCGTCCAAATCGGGCGCGCGGAGCGGCATCGACTCCGTCAAGCGCAATGCGGCGGACGCGGAGGTCGTCGAACTCGGCGAGGACTGAACGGCGTGTGGCCCCGGCGGAATCCGCCGGGGCCACACGTGATCGTTCGGGTCAGAGGGTGAAGTCGACCGCCACGCGCTCCGCGGTGACGCTGCCGATGAAGGCGCCCGCCGCGATGTGCGCGGGGTGGCTCTTGTAGCGCGCCAGGGCCTCGGCATCCGCGACGTCCGCCACCACGGCGACATCGAAGTTCTCACCGGGGAACACGCACTCGGCGCCGGCCGTGATCGAGATCAGCTCCGGGACCACTCCCTGCAGCGCGTTCAGTTCCCGCGCGATGCGCGCGGCGTCCGCGGCCCGCTCGGTGTCGTCGGCGGCGGTCAGCTTCCAGGCGACCACATGGCGAATCGTCATCGGGTGTTCTCCTCGTCGGCGGCGCGAAGTGCGCTCTGCAGGCGGTCTGCTGCGACGCGCCAGTGCGCGTGCATGGTCCCGTCGATCAGCACGACGGGGATCTTCTCCCACCAGGTCTCGTACATCGCCGGGTCCTCGAGGATGTTCTCCTCGACGATCTCGACGCGGTCGGCCACGTCCTCCGGCAGTTCGGCGAGCACGCGCTCGACGACGCCGCGGGCCACGTCGCAGAGGTGGCACTCCGGCTTGCCGATGATCGTGAGAGTCGTCACATCTCCATCCTAGGCATGCCCCACATGCCCGCGCTCCGCCTCGGCGTCAGTGTTCGACGGGTTTTCCCATCGCGATCCAAGCGCCCGTGCCGCCGTCGACGTTCGTGGCGTCATGGCCCTGCGCCTCGAGGTACTCCGCCACCCGGGCGGATCGTCCACCGGCCTGGCAGATCACGTCGAACGGCTCGGCGGGCAGTTCATCCATGCGCCCGGTGATCTCGCTCATCGGGATGTTGACCGCGCCGGGGACGTGCCCGGCGGCGAACTCGTCCACCTCGCGCACGTCGATCAGCGGCAGTCCGCGGCCTTCGAGTTCGGTGATGTCAATGCTCTTCATGCGTCAGGATGTCCTTTCCATGGGTGGCGAGCAGCGTCTGCATCCCGCCGGAGAGTGTTGCGGAGTCGAGCCCCGCGGCCGTCAGGATGCGGTGCGCCAGGTACGAGCGCAGCCCGGCCGCGCAGTGCGCCCGCACCGGACGCCCGTCCGCCGCCGCGATCACTTCATCGATCCGCTCGCGAAGCTCGGTGTGCGGCACGTGCAGCGCACCGGGCAGGTGCCCGGCGTCCCATTCGTCGCGACGCCGGACGTCGAGGATGAGCGCGTTCTCCTGCACGTCGGCGAGATCGCGCGCGTACCAGTGCTTCGTGACGCCGGTCAGCACGTTGTCCGCCACCATGCCGGCCATGTTCACCGGGTCCTTCGCGGACCCGTACGGCGGTGCGTAGGCGAGGTCCAGGTCGATCAGGTCGTCGGCGCGCAGTCCGCCGCGGATCGCGGTGGCGATCACGTCGATGCGCTTGTCCACGCCGGCGCGGCCGACCGCCTGCGCACCGTAGATCCGTCCGTCACCGGGCGAGAAGTGCAGCACCAGGTGGATCGGTTGCGCGCCCGGGAAGTAACCCGCATGGGAGTTCGCGTGCAGGTTGACGGTCTCGAACGGGATCCCGGCCGCCACGAGTTCTGCCTCATTCGCCCCCACGGCGGCGACGGTGAGATCGAAGACGCGGATCACCGAGCTCCCGAGCGCGGTCGGACGCGGCCGCGGGTTCGTCCCGAGCATCGCGTCGGCCAGAAGTCGGCCGTCCCGGTTCGCCGGACCCGCGAGTTCGACCGCACGATTCGCGCCCGTGATCGGATCCACGTGGGTGACGGCGTCCCCGACGGCCCAGACGTGCGGCAGGTTCGTGCGTCCGTGGTCGTCGACGACGATCCGTCCGTCGGCTTCCACCTCGAGGCCGGGCAGGCTCATCAGGAGGGTCGCCGGACGTCCGCCCACGGCGCTCACCACGAGTTCGGCGCGAACGTTCTCCCCCGTCGAGAGCAGGACGTCGACGCCGTCGTCATCGACGCGGTACTCCGACACCGTGGCGCCGGCGTGGATCCGCACGCCGTGCCCGGTGAGTTCCGCCGCGACGAGCGCGGCGTGTTCCGGGTCCAGTCGGGAGAGCACGTGCGCCCCGCGCTGGACGATGTGGACGTCGAGACCGCGCATCCGCAGCGCCTCGGCCGCCTCGACACCGATGTAACCGCCGCCGACCACGACCGCGGTCTTGCCGTTCGGGACCGCCGCCGCCAGGCGCGCGGCGTCACCGACGGTTCGCAGTGTGGTCACTCGATGCGCGTCCATGAGTGCGCGCGTGCCCTTGTCATCCCCCGCGACGGCACCGGCGGGCTCTTCGATCCCGGTGATGGTGCCGGGAGCGAGGACGAGCTCGTCGTACGCGAACTCGGTCGGCTCGGTGTCATCCGGGTCCACCCAGACGTGGATCACCTGACGCTCGGGGTCGATGCCCTGCACCAGGTGGTGCACGCGCACATCGAGGTTCAGCGCGGCCTTCAGCGACGCCGGGGTCTGCACCAGCAGCGACCGCTCCTGCACGATCTCGCCGGAGACGAAGTACGGCAGACCGCAGTTCGCGAAGGACGGATGCTCGCCCCGCTCGAACACGATGATCTCGGCGTTCTCGTCGAGGCGTCGCGCGCGTGCGGCGAAGCTCATGCCGCCGGCGACACCTCCGACGACGAGGATGCGGCGTGGGGTATCTGTCACCAGACGAGCCTATTGCCCGCGCGGGCTGAGACGGACCGGGGCCGAGACGAAACGCGGCGACGCACCCGCGGCACGCGCGCGACCTCCCGCCGGAAAACACGAAGCGCCCGTCCGGAGACAGGCGCTCGGTGTCAGGCCCGGAAGGCCCAGCCGCTCACTTCTTGTTGCGGCGCTGGTGGCGAGTCTTGCGAAGCAGCTTGCGGTGCTTCTTCTTCGCCATGCGCTTGCGGCGCTTCTTGATGACAGAACCCACGGGAACCTCACTAGATCGGGGCTGGACGTCCAGGACGGACATCCGGGAACGGGCAGATGAAAATGCCTCGCGACAGTCTACAGGACGCCGCGGACCGCGACGCTCACCCGTCGCTCAGACCGGGTGTGGAGTTCAGCCCACGTCAGAGATCGGACGCTGCAGCAGCTGCGTCACGGCCGATTCCGGCACCCGGTACGACCGACCGAAGCGGATGGCCGGCAGCTCACCGGCGTGCACCATCCGGTACACCGTCATCTTCGAGACCCGAGCGAGCTCGGCGACCTCGGCGACGGTGAGGAAACGCACATCCGCGTAATCCGACATGGACTGACCCCCTTTCATTGAACGACAGCCTATGGCCTTCCTGAGACAGGTGTAAATCCCTGGTGCGCCTGGGCGACGTGGGACCGGTGAGAAGGTTGTCATGTTCGGGACATGCGACGGAGGTCGTGACGTCCAGTTGATGCATAACCAGCGCACCGGGGGAATCCAGGCCGAGGGGTTCTCATTGGACACATCGACGGATTCCCCGGAGGAATCCCCTCGGGCGACACGGATCACTCTCCCCCTCGATCCGCACGAGCCCACCGGGATGGGGACCGTCAGGTGGTCGGGAAAACCACGGGTGCGGTGGTGGAGGCGAGGCGGTGTTCCGCCCCTCCGCCTCCGCACCGTCCCGATCGGTCAGCGAGCGCCGGGGCGCTTGCGGAAGGCTGCGGTCACGGCGTGCGTGACACTGGCCGCCGCGCGGCCGACGAAGTCCGCGGCGTGCACCGCCCCGTCCGGCAGCGCCGGCTGGTCTTCGTCCGGGGCGATGTCGACGAACGGCATCAGCCAGTCCTCGATGTCCTCCAGCGGTTGCACGTGCAGGCTGTAGAACCGGTGCTGCCCGTCCTCGCGGACCGACACGAGGTTCGCCTCGCGAAGGACCTTCAGGTGCTTGGACACCGTCGGCTGGCTCACGCCGAGGTCGGCCACGATGTGCGAGACGCTCGTTCCGCTGTAGCCGGGCATGGCGGAGCGATCCAGCAGGAGACGGAGGATCTCGCGTCTCGTGCCGTCCGCGATCACGTCGAAGATGTCGGCCATGGGTTTAGGTTAGTCGGGCGGATGGCGGAGTACCATGACGGACGGCCGAGATCGGGACGAGAGGGAGGGCCATGGCGCGCGCACGAGGGCGCATGACCATCCCGGTGCCCGTGAGCGGCGAGGGAAGCATCCGTCGTGCCTTCGCTCGTCTTCGAGACATCACGACGAAGTCGCCGGCTCGCTTCGCGATCGCGATCTTCACGACGCTCATCACGATCTTCACGATCCTGTTCCGGCTCCCCGCGGCCACCGCGTCGGGTCAGATGACCTCTCTCGCTGATGCGCTGTTCACCGCCGTGAGCACGATCTGCGTGACCGGACTGTCCACCGTGGACATGGACACGCACTGGTCCCCGCTGGGAACCGCGTTCATCTTCATCGGCGTTCAGATCGGCGCGCTCGGCGTGCTGACCCTCGCCTCGATCCTCGGCCTGGTGATCTCCAAGCGGCTGGGCCTGCGCGCCAAGCTCATCGCGGCGGGCGACTCCAACCCGCTGCGCGTGCACGGTGGCCCGGTCAATGAGAGCCAGACCGTGCGCCTGGGTGAAGTCGGCCAGCTCCTCGGTACCGTCGCGATCTCGACCGTGACGATCGAACTCTCCCTGGCGGTGGTGCTGTACCCGCTGCTGGTCATGGCCGGTGTCGACCCGCTCGCGGCCCTCTGGGAGGCGCCGTACTACGGCGCGATGGCGTTCACCAACACCGGCTTCACACCCAATGCCGGGGGCTTGTCGCCGTTCGCGGACGACTACGCCATCATGACCGTGCTGATGGCGGGCGTGTTCCTCGGATCCATCGGCTTCCCGGTGATCTTCACCCTCGCCCGGCACCGTTTCCACGCGCACCGCTGGTCGCTGCACACCAAGCTCACCCTGATCACGACCGTGGCCCTGTTCGTCGTGGGCGCGGGGGCGTTCCTGCTGCTGGAGTACGACAATCCGGCCACCCTCGGGTCGATGGACATCGGCGACAGCACGTTCCAGGCGTTCTTCATGTCCGCCATGACCCGCTCCGGCGGGTTCTCCGTCATCGACCCCGCGCAGATGCACGGCTCGTCACTGCTCGTGGCGTGCATGCTGATGTTCGTCGGCGGCGGCTCGGCGTCCACCGCCGGCGGCATCAAGGTGACGACGCTGGCCGTCCTGGCCCTCGCGGTGTGGTCCGAGGCCCGCGGGCGCTCCACGGTGGAGGCGTTCGGCCGCCGGATCCCGAGCGACGTGCAGCGCGTGGCCATGTCGGTCGTGGCGTGGGGGGCGACGATCGTGGCACTGTCCACGATCATCCTGCTGCAGATGACCAAGGCACCCCTGGAGGATGTGCTCTTCGACGTGATCTCCGGATTCGCCACCGTGGGCCTGTCCACCGGCGTCGCGCAGAGCCTTCCGGACGCCGGCGTGTACGTCCTCGCCGTGACGATGTTCATGGGGCGCGTTGGTACAGTGACTCTCGCGGCGGCGGTGGCCGCCTCGGCGAGCAAGCAGCTCTACTCTCTTCCCGTGGAAAGGCCCATCGTTGGTTGAACGGATCCGCAACGACGCTCCCGTCCTGGTGATCGGTCTCGGCCGGTTCGGTGCGGCGTGCGCCGGCGAACTCGACCGCCTCGACCGCGAGGTGCTGGCGATCGATGAGAACCTCGAGCTCGTGCAGAAGTGGTCCGAGCGCGTCACCCACACCGTGCAGACCGACGCGCGCAACCTCGACGCTCTCAAGCAGGTGGGTGCGCAGGACTTCCAGGTCGCCGTGGTCGCCGTCGGCTCGTCCATCGAGGCGTCCGTGCTCATCACCGCGAACCTCGTCGACCTCAAGGTTCCGCAGATCTGGGCGAAAGCGGTGTCGCAGTCGCACGGCAAGATCCTCGCCCGCGTCGGCGCGAACCACGTGATCTACCCGGAGGCGGAGGCCGGCGAGCGCGTCGCGCACCTCGTCTCCGGACGCATGCTCGATTTCATCCGCTTCGACGACGACTTCGTGCTGGCCAAGATGTACCCGCCCCGGTTCATCCGCGGCGTGCCCCTGACCGATTCCGGTGTCCGAACGAAGTACAAGGTCACCGTGGTGGGTGTGAAGAGCCCGGGCAAACCGTTCCGCTACGCGGAAGCGACCACCGTCGTGACCAACCACGACCTCATCATCGTCTCCGGAACCAACTCCGACATCGAGCGCTTCGCTGGACTCGACCGCTGATCAGAGCGTGATCCAGAAGCGCTCGATCGTGCCCGGTCCGTTCTCCGGCACACCCCCGGCGCGGCGGATCGTCGCCCGCGACCCCGCGTTGTCGGCGTCGCAGATCAGCAGCACGCGGTCCAGGCCCATGCCCCGCGCCTCGTCCAGGCACGCGGCGAGCGCCGCGGTCGCCACGCCCCGGCCGCGGGCGGACGGCCGCACGGCGTAACCGATGTGCCCGCCCTCGGCGAGCAGGAAGTCGTTCAGCTCGTGCCGCAGGTGCATGGACCCGAGCACGATGTCCGGCTCCGTGTCATCGACGATCCACCAGACGGTCGCCGGAACGAACCCGTCCTGGCCGACGGTGCGCTGCGCCTCCTCGCGCGCACGCCACCGCTCGAACGCGGCGTCGTCGGAGAGGTCGGCGTCCTCGTGGCCGAACAGCGAGAAGCCGTGCAGGGTGTCGCCGCCGAACTCGGCGATCGCGTCCAGCCAGGAGTCGCGGCGGGAACGGTCGGGCAGGACGAGACGGATCATCCATCGAGCCTAAGCGCGGGTCAGGGCCAGAGCGGCTCGGTGGCAGCGTCCTCCACGTCCCGCATCACGCGCAGGACGTTGCGTCCGGTGAGCTGCTCCAGGTCGGCTCCGGACCAGCCGCGCTCGGCCAGCGCGGCGAGCAGCCGCGGGTAACCGGACACGTCCTCAAGGCCCTCGGGCAGGACGGAGGTGCCGTCGTAGTCGCCACCGAGGCCCACGTGATCGATACCGGCGACCGCGCGGGCGTGCTCGACGTGGGCGACGACGTCGGCGACGGTCACGGCGGGTGCGGGATGAGCGCGGACCCAGCGGTCCAGCTCAGCCGATGCCACCGGCGTGACGACCGTATCCGCCGGGTTCTCCCCCGGACGCGGCGCGCGCGGCCAGGTCCATGACGGCAGGTCCAGGCGAGCGCGCTCGTCCGCCTCCGCACGCTCCCACGCGGCGCGGTCGGCGCTGAGGAAGGCCGGAACGAATGTCACCTGCAGCACACCGCCGTTCTCGGCCAGAAGGCGCAGAACTGCGTCGTCCACGTTGCGCGGATGATCGTTGACGGCACGCGCGGACGAGTGGCTGAAGATCACCGGCGCGGTGGTGGATTTCAGCGCGGCACGCTGCGTGGCCGCCGCGGTGTGCGAGAGATCCACGATCATGCCGATGCGGTTCATCTCCGCGACGACGGCGCGGCCCTCGTCGGTCAGCCCATCGGCCGTGCCGACGCCCGTCGCGGAATCCGCCCATGCGGTGTCGTCGTTGTGCGTCAGCGTCATGTAGCGCACGCCGAGGCGCGCGAAGGAACGGAGCACCCCGAGCGAGCGAGCGATGCTCTGTCCGCCCTCGATGCCGAGGAGTGAGGCGATGCGCCCCTGCGACCAGGCTCGCTCGATGTCCGCCGCGGTGCTCGCGCGCACGAGCACGTCCGGATACGCCTCGATCAGCCGCAACGCGGTGTCGATCTGCTCCGCCGTGGCGACCACGGCGGCATCCTCCGGGATCGAGGACGGCACGAACACGGACCAGAACTGCGCCCCCGCTCCACCCGTGCGAAGGCGCACCAGGTCGGTGTGGAACTCGCCCCGGACACGGTCGAGTCCCAACACGTCTCCCCCGGTGCGCTCGCGCAACGCCATGGGCAGGTCGTTGTGCCCGTCGATCACGGGCGTGCCCGCCAGCACGTCCCGGACGGTCGCGGACGCGGACATCGGGTCAGTTCCCGGCGGCGATCTCGTGCGCCCGGGCCAGGGCCGCGTCCGTGGCGCGGATGAAGAGCTCGTCCAGGTGCGCGTCCTGCAGGACGGCGACGGCGCGCTCGGTCGTGCCCTTGGGGCTCGTCACGCCGCGGCGCAGGTCGGCCGGGTCCTCCCCCGTGTGATCGAGCAGGGCCGTGGCGCCGATGAAGGTCTGTTCGGCCATGGCGCGCGCATCGGCCTCATCGAAGCCCTTCTGCCGGGCCGCAGCGGTGAGCGCTTCGATCAGCAGGAAGACGTACGCCGGTCCGGAACCGGAGATCGTGGACAGCGCGTCGATGCCGGGCTCGTCCGTCTCGATCACGGTTCCGACGCACTCGAACAGGCGACGGACCTCGGCCAGGTCATCGGCCGTGGTGTGATCGTTCCCGGCGATTCCGGTCACGCCCTTGCCGATCAGAGACGGGGTGTTCGGCATGGCGCGGACGATGCGGCGCTGTCCGCCGAGGGCGTCGGCCATCGTCGCGAGGGTGGTGCCCGCGGCGAGGCTCACGATGACGGCATCCGGATGCAGGACGTCCGCGATCTCACGGAGCAGGTCGGCGACCATCGCGGGCTTGACGCCGACGATCACGACATGGGCGTCGTGCGCGACCGTGCGGTTGCCGTCCGCGGACTCCGAGAGCGCGAGCGACCGGACGCCCTCCAACTCGCGCAGCGCCGCGGCCTTCTCGACGCTGCGGGTGGTGACGCCGATGCCGCGAACCCCGGCGGCGACGAGACCGTGCAGGATCGCACCTCCCATCGAACCGGCTCCGAGAATGGCAACGGACGGGAACGGCGATGTGGCGGTCATGTGGCCATCCTACGAGCGCTCCGGCACGTCGGAACCGCGCAGTCCCGGCCAGGTCCGGGCCGATCCGGGCAGAGATGCCTAGACTCGAAATCGGGACGCGCCGCAGCGTCTCCACGCGAGCGAGAAGGACAGGCATGACCCTCTTCGACGGAATCACGGCACGCCGGATCACCACGTCGCGCCTCACGGCCGGCGTGCTGGAGCGGGACGGCGACGATCGCGGCGTGGGCGATGACCGCACCATCGTGTTCGTCCACGGCAGCGTCGCGTCCGCCGAGTTCTGGCAGAAGACGATGCTCGCGCTCCCGAAGGATCTTCGCCTGATCGCCGTCGACCTCCGCGGTTTCGGTCGCTCGGACGCCCTTCCCGTCGATGCGACGCGGGGTGTCGCGGACTTCGCCGACGACCTGCACGCGGTCCTGGCGGCGCTCGAGATCTCGTCCGCGCACCTGGTCGGGTGGGCCCTCGGTGGCGGGGTCGTCATGCAGTACGCGCTGCAGCACCCCGTCCGCAGCCTCACGCTGGAATCCCCCGTGTCCCCGTACGGCTTCGGCGGGACCCGGCGCGACGGTTCCCTGCTGACGGCGGACGCCGCCCTCGCCGGCGCGGGTGCCGTCGATGCGGACTTCCTCGCCCGGCTGCGGGACGAGGACGAGTCCACGGACGCCGAGACCTCGCCGCGCTCGGTGTTCCGCACCGCCTACATCGCCCCCGGCTACATCTCGCGCAACGAGGACGTGTGGGTGGACGCCATGCTCACCACCGTCGTCGGAGACGACAACTACCCCGGAACCTCCGTGCCGAGCGAGAACTGGCCGGGGTTCGCCCCCGGCGCCACCGGCGTTCTCAACGCGATCGCCCCGACGAACTTCGATGTGTCCGGCCTCACCCAGCTCGCCGAGAAGCCGCCGATCCTCTGGGTGCACGGTGACCGCGACGTCATCATCTCGGACTCGTCGCTGTTCGAGACGAACCATCGCGGCGCGACGGGCGCGATCGCGAACTGGCCGGGTGCGGATCTCGCCCCCGCCCAACCGATGGTCACGCAGACCCGAGATGTGCTGGACGCGTATGCCGCCGGCGGCGGACACGTCGTCGAGCTGGCGTTGCCGGGCGTCGGCCACGCTCCGCATCTGGAGGAGCCGGAGGACTTCCGCGCCGCCCTGTTGCGGCGCATCGACTACGTTCCGCCGATGGGCCCGCCGACGGAGGTCATCGTGCTGAAGTCGGCGGACTGAGCGGCCGCCGTCGCCCGCATCCGCTCATCACGGATAGACTCCACGTCCGGACGCTTCGTCCGCGTCGGTGAGGAGAGCGATGTCCGTTGGTCTGCTGGCCGTCGTCGATGACATCCTCAGCGCAGCACTGAAGGCGGCCGCGAAGTCGGCCGGTGTCGTGATCGACGACGCGGCCGTGACCCCGCAGTACGTCCAGGGCATCACCCCGGCGCGGGAACTGCCCGTGGTCGGCAAGATCGCCCTCGGGTCGATCGTGAACAAGTTCGTGATCATCATCCCGATCGCGCTGCTGCTGACGGCGTTCGCCCCTCAGGTCCTGCCGTTCCTGCTCATCATCGGAGGCACCTACCTGTGCTTCGAGGGCGCGGAGAAGGTGCTGGAGTGGTTCGGCCTCGGCCACGGCGAACACCGCGATGAGAGCGATCGCAACGAGAACAAGCTCGTCTGGGGCGCGATCCGCACCGACCTCATCCTGTCCACGGAGATCATGCTGATCTCGCTGTCCAACCTGACCGAGGGCCTGGACATCTGGATGACACTGGCCGCACTCGCCGTGATCGCGCTCGTGATGACCGGGGTGGTCTACGGCGCGGTCGCGCTGCTGGTGAAGCTCGATGACATCGGGCTGCGCCTGGTGCGCAGCGAGGACAAGCGGGTCCGGCACGCCGGGGTGCGCGTCGTGCGCTCCATGCCGGCGGTGTTCCGCGTGATCTCCATCGTCGGCACGGTGGCCATGCTGTGGGTCGGTGGGCACCTGGTGCTGGCCAACCTCGGCGAGGTCGGTCTGCACGTCACCACTGATCTCCTGCACGGCGTGGAGCACCTGCTCGCTCCTCTCGGTGGCATCGTCGTGTGGATCGGCGACACGATCATCTCCGCCCTCGCCGGGCTCGTCGTCGGTCTCATCGTGGTCATCGTGGTCACCGGCATCGGGACGGTGTTCGGCAAGCGCCCCTCGTTCACCGAGGGCGGCGAGTCACCCGTCGGCGCACGGGACTCGCACTGAACCTCGCCGCGGTTCGCCGAATCAGCGGCGGTCGCGGAAGAAGTCCTGCAGCAGGGCGGTGGCCTCCGCCTCGCGCACGCCCCCGATGACCTCGGCGCGGTACGGCAGCCGACGGTCCCGCAGCACGTCGTAGAGGGAGCCGGCGGCCCCGGCCTTGCCGTCCCACGCGCCGAAGACGACCCGGGACACCCGGGACTGCAGGACCGCGCCCGCGCACATGACGCACGGCTCCATGGTGACCACGAGCGTGGTGCCCTCCAGGTTCCACTCGCCGGTGCGGGCCGCCGCCGCGCGGATCGCCATCACCTCGGCGTGCCCGGTCGGGTCCCCATCCCTCTCCCGGACGTTGCGCCCCTCCCCGAGCAGCGTGCCGTCCGGTGCCAGCAGCACCGCGCCGACGGGAACGTCGCCGTCCGCCGCCGCCTCGCCCGCGAGGTCCAGCGCCTGAGACATGGCGTCCGTGAAGTCCACGCCTCGAGCCTACGGCTCGACCGGATATTCTTGTTCTCATGCGCCTGCACGTTGCCGATCACCCGCTCATCACTCACAAGCTCACGGTGCTCCGCGACAAGCGCACCCCATCGCCGGTCTTCCGCCAGCTCACGAACGAGCTGATGACGCTGCTGGCGTATGAGGCCACCCGCAACGTCCGAGTCGAGAAGGTCCAGATCGAGACCCCCGTGACGACCACGATCGGGGTGCACATCGCCGAACCGCGGCCACTCATCGTGCCGATCCTGCGCGCGGGGCTGGGCATGCTGGAGGGGATGACCACGATGATCCCGACCGCGGAGGTGGGTTTTTTGGGCATGGCTCGCAACGAGGAGACCCTCGAGCCGCAGACCTACGCCGAGCGCCTGCCGGATGATCTCAGCAACCGGCAGTGCTTCGTCCTGGACCCGATGCTGGCCACCGGCGGTTCGCTCGGAGCGGCGATCGAGTTCCTCTTCGAACGCGGCGCGCAGGACGTCACCGCGGTGTGCATCCTCGGCGCCCCGGAGGGCGTCGCGGCGATCCAGAAGCAGGTCGAGGGTCGCGATGTCACCCTCGTGCTGGGCGCGCTGGATGAGCGCCTGAACGAGAAGAGCTACATCGTCCCCGGACTCGGCGACGCCGGCGACCGCCTCTACGGCACCGTCTGACCCCCGCGCGAGAGCACTGCGCTCAGATCACCGGGCGGGGACGGGCGCGCACCATATCCAGGATCGCGACCACGAGGGACAGCACCAGCAGTCCGGCCACGGCGAACATCCCGAGTCGGAATCCGTCGAAGGCGATCTGCTCGCCCGGGACGGTACCGGCCTCACGCACCGCGGTGGAGTAGAAGATCGACAGCGCCACAGCCGACCCGATCGCGCTGCCGATGCGCTGACCGAGCTGACCGACGGAGCCCGCGAGGCCGCCCTCGGTGACGGGGATGTCCGAGAGCATCAGCGTCTGGTTCGAGGACAGCACGAACCCACCACCGGCGCCACCGATGATCATCACCGCAGACATCGCCCAGGGCATCGCCTCGTGCGGCACCCAGACCGATGCGCCGATCATCAGCAGCACCGACACGAGCACGAGCGTGACACCGAGAACGATCAGGCGCCGACCCGCTCGTGCGACCAGCAGGCCACCCCACCAGGAGGTCCACGCGCTGACCAGCGCGAACGTGATCGTGGTCATGCCCGCCACCATCGCGGACAGCCCGAGGCCATCCTGGATCAGCAGCGTACCGAGCAGGAACATCGGGGGCGTCGCGGCGAAGTACAGCGTGGAGATCAGGACCCCGTTGCGGAAGGACAGCGTGCGCAGCAGACCGAGCGCGATCAGGGGGTGTCGTCCGGAGTGCGCGTACCGGGTCTCCCACCACACGAACACGAGGACACCGATCGCGAAGATCGCCAGCGTCCACCACCGGTTCGGATCGTCCGAGGGCGATCCGGTGGTGAACAGGAACGGCCACATCAGGGCGACCACCATGATCGCGAAGATCACGATCCCCACCGGATCCATGCTCAGTGGTCTGCGTGGCGCGTCCCGTTTCATGTTCGGCATGACGATGAGCGTCGCGATGATCGCTGCCACCCCGAGTGGCAGATTCACCAGGAACATCAGTCGCCAGCCCCACTCGTCGCCGCCGAGGCCGATGAGGGCCCCGCCCGCGGTCGGACCGAATGCCGTCGCGATGCCGATCGTGGCACCGAAGAGCCCGAACGCGCGGCCGCGCTCGGCACCCTGGAACAGCTCCTGGATGAGACCCGTGACCTGCGGCATCTGGATGCCGGCGCCGATGCCCTGGACGAGTCGCGCTGCGATCAGCACTCCGGGATCGCTCGCGAATCCGGCGATGAGGCTGGTCAGAGTGAAGATCGACAGGCCCACGATGAACAGCACCTTGCGCGAGCGCTGGTCGCCGAGGCGTCCGGCCGGCACCAGGGCGAGTCCGAAGGTCAGGATGTAACCGGAGATGACCAGTTGCAGCTGCGTGGAGTTCGCTCCCAGCGCGTGCTCGATCGACGGGAGCGCGACATTGACCTTCGTCATGTCCAGGATCGTGAGCGCGGCGATCGCGACACTGATCCAGTACGCCGGCCAACGATGCGCGCTCGTCATGGATCTCCGTTCCGGCAGGGCATGACCGTGCTCGTTGAGTTGTGGTGGGAATCGAGGACCCGCGCGGCGATGGCGCGGGTCACCTCCACCGTAACGCGACGCGCGGCCGGAACATTCCGACGTCGTCATGCGACGAGATCGCTCAGGCGGGAACGGCGCCCACCAGACGCGCGAAGGCACTCAAGCGGGCGACCCCCGGCGGCGTGTACGGCAGATCGTCCAGCAGACCCGGGCTGTGGATCACGTAGGCGGCCACCTGGGCCCGCGAGATCGCCACGTTCAGCCGGTTCGGCAGCAACAGGAACTCCAACCCGCGGGGGGCGTCGCGCCCCGATGATGCGGCGAGGGACATGATCGCCACCGCCGCCTCCTGGCCCTGGAACTTGTCCACCGTGCCGACGCGGACACCCTCCAGACCGGCCGCGGTCAGAGCGTCGGAGACGACCTGCTGCTGGGCGTTGTACGGCGTCACCACGATCACGTCCGCGACCGTGAGGGCGCGCGGCGGAGCTGACTCGTTCGGAACCCAGTCCCGACCGAGCAGGTCCGTGACCAGTCGAACGACCGCAACGGCCTCCGCCTCGCTGTGCGACGAGTCGCCGCGATGGTCGATCGCGATGGCGTGCACGCCGGGCTCGACACCCTCGATCCAGCGGTGCAGGGCCGGCTCGGCGGACGCGAGCCTGCCCTCGTAGGACAGCTCGCTGACCACCGCCGCCACCTCCGGCCGCATACGCCAGGAGCGCTCCAGGAAATAGCCGTTCTCGGCCGGGATCACATCGTGCTCACCCATCACCCAGCCGAGCGCGGACGTGTCCACCGGCTCGGGATGCGTGCCCTGGCTCACCTGCGGCAGCTGCTGCGGGTCGCCGAGCAGCAGCAGGTCACGCGCGGCGACGGCCGTCGCGATCGTGTTCGCCAGCGAGTACTGACCGGCCTCGTCGATGACGAGCAGATCCAGGGACGCCGGCGGGACGCGACGCGGGTTGCAGAAGTCCCAGGCCGTCCCGCCGAGCACGAAGCCCGATCCGGCGCCCTCGTGCTCCGCGCGGAAATCGGCGATCCGGTCGCGCGGCACCGGAGTGAAACGGTCATCCTCGGCGTCTCGATCGGCCGTGGCCTTGCCGACGCGGTCGATCTCCAGTCCCGCCTCCACCACACGTGTGAGCAGGTTCTCCACGACGGCGTGCGACTGCGCGACGACGCCGACGCGATAGCCGTGGTCACGGACCAACCGGGCGATGACGTGCGAACCGACGAACGTCTTGCCGGTTCCGGGCGGCCCCTGCACGGCCAGGTAGCTGCCGTCGAGGTCGCGCAGCGCGGCCACGATCGCGCCGACGTCGTCGCCGTCCACGACCGGAGGCAACGCGCCGGAACGCGTCCGGGGCGCACGACGCAGGAGGATGTCCGCGGCCGGTCCGGGCGGCAGAGCCGGCGCCGTGCGCAGCACGTCGTCCGCCCACAGGTCGATGCGTTCCTGGATGGCGCGCGTGGACGGCGGCGGACCGGGGACGACGGCGATCGGCGCCCGCTCCCACGGCACACCCTCCACGCCGCTCTCCATGACGAGCAGTCCGTCGTCCCGGACCTCGACGATGCGCGCCCGGTTGGGCACGTTGATCCACCGTGAGGACTTCAGCGCCGGGAAGGGCACGGGTCGCTCGTAGATGGTGAAGACCTCCGAGCCGGGACGCAGCGAACTGCCCGGAGCGAGCTCACCGCGCAGCATGAGCTCGCGATAGGGCGAGTGCGCGCGCTCGGGCACATGCCACGGTTCCGAGACGAACGAACGGGCGACGTCCACGGACAGCACGTCCCGGGCCTGTGACCAGGTGGACAGCGGCTCACGCAGGCGCAGATAGTGACCGGCCCAGAACGCTCGGTTCTCGCGTGGGTGATAGTCGATCGCGGCCGCCGCGAGTCGCAGGGCGGTCTCCTCGGGTGAGCGCTCGTCGGCGGCATCGCGCGGAAGGGCGGCCGCGTGACCGAGCAGCGCCGTGGCGCGCTCGGACGGTTCGTAGTTGTTCGTCTCCGCCTCGATCTGCGGCGCGGCTTCGATTCCGGCCTCGGCGGCCCGGGCGCGCAACCAGTCCCGCAGGCGCCGCGTGGACACGCAGTCGTAGCGGTTGTAATCGGCGAGGTCGTCCAGGATCGGCTGGGCCTGGTCGGCGTGCCCCAGCGAGAGCAGATCGCGGGCGGCGACGTACCGTTCGATGGACTCGTCGCCGCGCTGCACCTCGGCGGTGCGCACCTCGTCGCCCATGTACAGCGGTTCGAGCTTCTTGATCGAGTACGAGCGCGAGCCCACTCGGACGGCACGCTTGACGACCGGGTAGAGGTCCACGAACACGCCCTCGGCCAGCAGCCGATCGACGTCCGACTCCCCCACCCCGTGCCGCGCCGCCATCGCGGCCAGGTGGGTCGGCTCGTACGGCGCGTAGTGGTAGATGTGCATGTCCGGATGCTGGGATCGCAGCAGCTTCACCGTGGCCAGGAAGGTCTCGAGAGCCTGCTTCTCCGCCGCGAACGAGTGCGCCCACAGAGCCGTGTACGTCTCGGTCTCATCGACCCAGCCGAAGAGGTAGTCCAAACCCCAGTGCGCCCCGTCGGCCTCCGTGTAGAGCGGATCGCCCTCGAAGTCGAAGAACATGTCGCCGGCGTCCGGCGGCGGCAGGATCGCCAGCGCGGACGGCAGCACCACCTCGTACGACGGAACCGGATGCGCCTCGGCGTCGGCGTCCTCGGTCGGGCTCGGCACGCCCGCCGGGCTGATCAGCTGCAGCCGAGCCTGCACCCGCAGCGATGCGAACACGTCGGCGGCGATGTCGTCGGGACCGGTCGTCGATGCCGCGAGCGCGTCCACGGTGTCGATGCCGACCGCGCGCAGGCGCCGACGCTGCTGCGGTCGCATCCCGGCGACCAGCAGCAGGTCGCGGTGACGGACCACCTCGATCTCACAGGTCGCGCAGCGGCCGCACGCGATGACATCCAGCGCTCCGCGTTCGTCCGCCCACGCCAGCGGCGGCTCGTCGATGCCGGCCGCCACATCGCGATCGGCGATGAGCGCCCGGATCCGCTCGCGCCGCAGGCGGAACACGGGCATCACGTCCGCCACGGCGTGCCGGGAGACCTCCCCGGTACCGAGGATGAGCTCGACGAACGGTGCGACCGGGAACCCTTCGGCCTGCAGCCGGTCGACGTATGCCGCCAACTGCATGAGGGCCGTGACCCGCGCGGATCGGGCGAGCTTGGTGTCCTGCACCAGCCAGCCCTCGGGAGTCCGGACGATGAAGTCGGCGAACCCGAGGAACTCGTCCGAGCGGAACGCGCCCTGGTAGACGACCTGGGCGTCCGGCGAGCGCAGCGCCTCCCGGGTGAGTTCGAAGGCCCGCTCACGGTCCTCCGGAGAGCCATGGCTGACGTCCGGAATCTCGATGACCCCGCCCGGGTACCGCCGGTGGTAGTCCGCGAGCACGCGGTGCTCATGCTCGAGGCCGAGCACGATGGCCCGCCGCAGCATGGCGTCTTCGGGTTCGTCGACCTTCTCGGTCCGCCCGAGACGCGCGTCGATGTCACGCATCCACGCGAACTCGCATTCGGCGGCCTTCTTCAGGTCGGTGGCACTCCAGATGACCCGGCCGTCATCGCTGATCCGCATCGTTCCTCCTGTCTACGACGCTATCGGTCGGCACCGACATCCCCGCGCACCGGAGCGGGCCGCCCGCACGCGCAGGAGATTCGGCGACGGCGACGACCGCGCGTCGTCAGAGGGCGGGCGAACCCGCGCGCTGAGCGATCACGCTGGAACCGTCGCGGGCGACCTCGACCTCGAGCCGGGACAGGATGCGCTCCTGCATCGCGGCGACGTGACTGATCACACCGATCGTCCGCCCGCCCTGGCGCAGCTGCTCGAGCGTGGCCATCGCGATCTCCAGTGTCTGCGCGTCCAGCGTTCCGAATCCCTCGTCGATGAACAGCGTGTCCAGTTGCACGCCTCCGGCGCGGGCCGTCACGACTTCCGCCAGGCCGAGCGCGAGGGAGAGCGAGGCCAGGAACGTCTCCCCGCCGGACAGCGACGATGCTGGTCGCGTACGGCCGGTGTGGGCATCGAACACGTCGATCCCGAGGCCGGAGGCGGCCCCGTGCGCGGCCCGCTCGTCCGTGTGCTCAAGGCGGTAGCGCCGCTCGGACATCTCCTGCAACCGAACGTTGGCGGCGGCGACGATGTCCTCCAGCTCGGCGGCCAGGACGAACGTCTCCAACGACATCTTCATGGTGTTCGGCTCGCGCCCGGACACCGTGTCGGCCAGGCGCTCGAGCACGGCGTGCTCGGCGGCGGCGTCCCCGATCCCGGACAGGGCCGTCGCGGCGGAACGGACGAGGCGCTCCAACTCGGTGGCCGTCTGCTCCGCCTCGGCGACGGCGCGCTGAGCCGCCGCCCATCGGACGCGCGCGGCCTGCACCGCTTCTTCCAATGGCACCAGATCGACCGGGTCCTCCGGCAGCAGGTCCAGCTCGTACTGCAGCAGACGGGCCCGCAACCCGTGTCGGGCCTGATCGAACGCCGCCACGGCCTCGGACAGTCGCGCGCGCTCGGCGGTCGGAAGCAACGCGGCCCGCGCCGTCGTGGCGTCGGGGAACCGGGCCTGGACGAGCTGCGCGGCGAGCGCCTCCGTGGCTTCCGCGGACGATCGCCTCCGCGTCGCCAGCTCATCCCAGGCGAGCACCACGCTCTCCGCAGCGGCACGACGCCCGTTCGCGTCCGCCCGCCGCGCCGCGACCGTGGGCCAGGCCCCGCGGGCGGTCGCGATGGTCCGCTCCGCCTGTTCTGCCCGCTCGCGCAACGCGGCCGCCTCCTCACGAGCGGCGAGGGTCGTCGACTCGGCCGCACGACGCTCCTCGTCCCCGCGGGCCTGGGCGGCGAGCAGATCGATGCGCCGCGCGATGACGGACTCGTGCGCGGCCGCGGCGGACTCCGCTGCGGTCGCGGCCGTGCGAGCCGCGGCGACGCTCTCCTCCGCGTCGGCGACCGACAGCCCGTTCGCGGCGGCGAGGGCGACGGTCAGGGCTTCCTGAGCTTCCAGCGCCGTCGCGGTGGCCGCCCGGTCCGCCGCGATGGCGGCGTCCTTGCCCCGCTCGGCGGATTCGATGTCCTCCGCGGACACGGCGTGCTCCGCCGCCCGCGCCGAGTGCGGGTGCTCGCGCGACCCGCAGACGGTGCACGGCTCACCCTCGCGCAGCCGCTCGGCGAGTTCGCCCGCGAACCCGTCCAGCCGACCGATCACCAGCTCCGTGACCGTGCGGGATGCCGCTTCCAATGCTGCTGACGCCGCAGCCCGGGCCACCTGCGCGGACGCGGACGCGGTGCGCGCGGTCTCGGCCGCACGAGCGGCGACGAGGGTCGCCTGCGCGCGCTCGACCGCGGCGCGGCGCTCCGCGACACCCGCCGCCGGACCTGCGAGGCGCGCGAGTTCCTCATCGAGTGCGGCGAGGGCGTCCGGGATCCGTGCGAGCCGCGCGGTGATCTCCGCCACCGCCGTCTCGGTTGCCGCAACGCGCTCCGCCGCCCGGTCCCGGTCGAGGACCCACCCGGTCACGTCCTGCTCCAGCCGCGCGGCGGAATCGAGCGCGCCCACCTGCTCGGCGAGGTCGGGGACCAGGCCGCGCAACATGGACACCGGGGTATCCGCATCATCGTCCGTGGGCGCCGCCGGATCCTCGTCGGCGCGGACCTTCACCCACGCCGCGCTCGCCGTCGCCGCGCGCGGCGCGGCCTCGGCGACCCGCTCGGTGGCGGTCGTCGCCGCCTCCAGCCACGCGCGCAGCACCTCCGCCTGCTCGGCGGCGGAAAGCTTTGCACGATCGGCGTCGACGTCCGCCGCGCGCAGGTCGAGCGCCGCGAGTTCGGCGCGCGCCTGGTCACGACGGCGCTGGGCCGCGCTGCGTTCCCGCGCGGCCGCGAGCTCGTCCCCGGCGGCCCGATGGGCGTCCTCGGCCTGCGTGCTCTCCGCCTGGGCGGCCTCAACGCGGTACCGGCCGCGCGGCAGCGCACTCTCGAGCACCTCGAGTCGCGCGGCGGGTGTGACGGGCACCGCCATGGCCTCCGCATCCTCGACCTGCGTGCTCTCGGCGTGCGAAGAGCCGAGTTCGGCCCGCGTCACCAGGTCTTCGGCATCGCCGAGACGCTGATCCAGGAGCGCGGTGTCCGCCGCGAGGGCGTTCGCGGACGCCTTGCGACGTGTCTCCAGCTCCACCACGTAGTCATCGAAGCGTCGGGTCCCGAACAGCGTGCGCAGCAGGGCGAGGCGTTCGTCGTTGCGCGCCAGCAGGAACCGGGCGAAACGGTTCTGGGCGAGCAGGATCACCTGCAGGAACTGATCCTTGGTCAGTTGCAGGATCTCCGGCAGCAACTCGCCGTCGACGTCCTTCGCGCGTGCGCCGAGGCCCTCCCACGCCGAGCCGTCCCAGCGCAGCAGGGTGACCTCGTGCGCCTGCTTGGTCAGGCCGGTGCCGCTCTTCTTCGCCCGCAGGTACTCCGGCGCGCGCTCGACCCGGTACCGGCGCTCGCCCACCTCGAACTCCAGGGCGACGCGGCTCGGCTCATCAGGCTCGCTGTGATCGCTGCGCAGCCGCTTCTCGCCACCGGTGTAGCGCGGGATGGAACCGTACAGGGCGAAGCAGACCGCGTCCAGGATGCTGGATTTGCCGGCACCGGTGCGTCCGGCGATCAAGAACAGTCCGTCCGCGGCGAACGCATCGAAATCGATCGTCTGCGGTGCGCGGAACGGACCGAACCCCTCGATCTCGAGGCGGCGGAGCCTCACGCCAACGCCTCGACGCGGGCGCGCTCACCGAGCACGTCGCGCAGGACGAGCCGCTCCGCCTCACTCGCTCCCTCGCCCGCACGGACATGCTGCAGGAACGCCTCGATGCGTTCTTCGTCGGTCACGGCCGCGCGCAGCTTCTCGCCGTAGGTGCGCGCCGGAGACGGCGCCACCCCGACCGGCGTGTGCGAGACGGTGGCGCAGAACGGGAAGCGCTGCTGCAGTCGACGCATCACATCCCGCTGGGGCGTGCGGTCCGTGTACTCGACCGCGACCCAGGCGTCCGTCTCGCCTGCGTAGACGTCATCGGTGAGGATGGCATCCAGCTCGTCATGCAGGAGGACGAGTCGGCGCGGGACCGGCAGGTCCAGCCACCGCACCTCGGCCAGGCCGTCGGCGGACAGCTCGACCAGCCACGACCCGCGGGGCTTCGCGCGCTCGCCGAAGCTGTAGTGCAGGGGGGCGCCGGAGTACCGGATCGCGTCGGTGAGGCGCTGCCTGCCGTGGATGTGCCCGAGCGCGACGTAGTCGAGCCCGGCGAAGACGGACAGCGGAACGACGTCGAGCGTGCCCTGACGGACCTCGCGCTCGACCCCCGGCGTGGCCTCCACCCCGGCCGCGAAGCAGTGCGCGATCGCGACGGAGCGCACCCCGCGGCGCTGCACCGACGCGTTCACGAGCGAGAGCGCGTGCGTCATCGTCTGCGCTTGCGAGCGCATCTCGACGCCCTCCCACACCGTGCGCACGACCGACGGCTCCAGGTACGGGATGCCGTAGAAGTCGACGTCACCGTACTCATCCGCAACCGTGATCGGCGCGTCCAGAGCGAGAGGGTCGGTGATGACGTGGATGCCGGCGCGCAGCAGACCGGACTGGAACCCCAGGCGCGCCGCGGAATCGTGGTTTCCGCTCGTGACGATGACGGTGGCGCCGGTGTCCGCGAGAGAGCGCAGCGTGTCGGTGAGCACCGCGTAGGCACCGGCCGCCGGCGTGGACGAGTCGAAGACGTCGCCCGCGACGATGACCACGTCGACCTCCTGCTCGCGCACCTGAGCGACCAGGGCGTCGAGCACCTCGCGCAGCGCATCGAGCGTGGCGTGACCGTGGAAGGTCCGCCCGATGTGCCAGTCAGAGGTGTGCAGGATTCGCATGGTCCCACGCTACGAGGGGCCGCCGACATCGCCGGTGAGGCGAGCCGCGGAGCTCCGTCTTCCTGCACAACCGGGCTGGCGAACGTCGGGTGGCGGCGCGGTGATGCTCGGGGTCAGGCGGCCGGGGGCTCGGCGTTGACGCTGACCATCCAGTCGATGCCGTAGCGGTCGGTCAGCATGCCGAACTTGCCACCCCAGGGCGGAGTGTCCAGCGCCATCGTGATCTGGGCACCCTCAGCGAGCCCCTGCCACCAGCGCGTCAACCGGTCCTCGTCGTCACCGGAGAGCGAGACGGCGAATCCGCCGTGGTCGGCGTACTCCATGTGCGAGGGCGTATCCGAGGCCATGAGCGTGAACCCGTCCGGCGTCGTCAGCTGCGAGTGCATCACCTTCGCGCCGTCCTCCGGCGCGGTGCCCATGTCCGGGAACTGGTCGAAGGTCATCACGTCGAGCTGACCGCCGAAGACCGAGGAGTAGAACTCCATCGCCTCCCGAGCCTCGCTGCGGAAGTTCAGATAGGGGTTGAGAACGGACATGGCGGCTCCTCGATCCACGCGCCCCGATGACGCGACGATCACAGTGTCAGATCGACCGCGCTCCGCCGCAATACCCTCACAGCTCGATGCCGTGATCGTCATCGTGGATGCCCCGATTGCCGCCACGAGCGGACTCCACCGCGATGATCCAGCCGATCGAGACGATCACGGCGAGCGTCACGCCGAGCCAGACGTTCTCCAGGATCAGGCCGATGATCACGCCGAGGCCCAGCAGCACGATGCTGCCGAGCACCCACGTGAGCCGCCGCCGGCGACGAATCGGATCCATGACCACACGCTACCGGTGTCAGCGGGAACGATGGTCCTCCGGGTGCAGCCGCGCGGCGCGGCGTGGTTCGCGTGGTCCGGACGCGCGGATCAACCGAATCACTCGCTGACGCTGGCCGGCCCACGGACGCAGCAGGGCGAGCATCCCGGCGTCGTCGGTGCGACGTCCGGTGAGGGCGTAACCGACGGCATGGCTGAGGTGGTAGTCGCCCACGCTCACGGCGTCCGGGTCACCGAAGGTGCGCAGCCGCACTTCGGCGGAGGTCCAGGGCCCGATGCCGCGCTGCGCGAGAAGAAGGCGGTCCTGCTCCGCTCCGGTCGGTGCGGCGGCGATCGCGCGCAGGAGACGGTCGCCGCGCTGACTCACCTCGGCGATCACACGCGACTGCGCAGGCTCCACCCCGGCCCGGTGCCAGGCCCAGCTCGGGACGCTCCGCCAGAGGTCCATCGTGGGTGCCGCGCTCATCCGACGCGGGGTCGGACCGGGCGCGACGGTGCCGAAGCGCTGCACGAGGTAGCGCCATGCGCCGAACGCCTGCAGACCCGTGACCTTCTGCTCCAGGACGCAGCCGACGAGTTCGGCGGAGAGCTGGTCGCTCGCCCCGAGCCGCAGGCCGGGGTTGCGCCGGTGCCAGTCCCGGACGCGAGCGTCGGGTCCCGGGTCGAACGCCGACGGGTCATCATCGGCGCCGCAGAGCCGTGGCACGGCGGCGATGGCCCGTTGCGCTCCCGGACCCCACGCAGCGGCGACGATCTCGTCACCGCGGCGGCGCAGCGCGAGCGTCACGACTCCGTCCTCCGTCTGGAACGCGGACCAGATGACGCCTCCGACGCTGGCCAGCGTCGGGTCGGCCGGCCCGCGCCGACGGATCATCACGGTGCCCTCCAGGTCGAGCGGATGGCTCGGGCGGTACCGCGTCTCGAGGTCGGGGGCAGACCGGGAGCCACCGACGGACGCGCGACCGCGCGACGGCGAGGTGAGGGTCATGCCCCGAGCGTAAGTCGCACGGCGGACACGGACGAATCCGTCCGCGCGCGTCGGCCCATCGGTCGGCCGACGGTCAGGCTCAGAAGCGGTCCGGCGACGGCGTGCCCGTGCCGTACCGGATCACGACGTCGGCGTGCCGGTCGAAGCGGTAGCCGACACCGCGCACGGTGCGCACGATGTCCTCGTAGCGGCCGAGCTTGGCGCGCAGGCGACGGACGTGGACGTCGATGGTCCGCTCCCCCGGTGCCTCCTCGTCGGACTGCGCGCTCCACAGCGAGGACACGAGCTCGCCGCGGTCGATCGTGCGGCCCTCGCGCAGCACGAGGTACTGCAGCAGCTCGAACTCCTTGTAGGTGAAGTTCGCCGACTCCCCGTCGATCACGACGCGCTTGCGGGAGATGTCGACGATGACCCGCGTGACCACGTCCTCGTCCACCGGCTCGGGACGGGTGCGGGCGACGGCGCTCGGCTCGTGCAGCGCGAGGCGGACGACGTCGACATCGCGGCCGCCGGCGCCCTGCGGGGCCAGTGCGACGGTGGCGTAGGTCTCCGCCGTGGGGGCGAGCTCGGCGATGGTGCGGCGCAGCGCGTCCACGAGCGTGCCGAGGTTGACGCCGTCAGCGGCAGCCTTCGCCTCGTCGATTCCGACGTACAGGGCGAAACCGCGGGCGCTGGGTCCGGCGTTCGGCGTCGCGACCGGCGCGTGCTGCTCCGGTCGGGGCACGGCCTGGAGGTGCGTCGGGCGGGTGGTGGGAGCGGGAGCGAGAGCGAGGTTCGACATGATGATGTCCTTGAAAAGGGTGTCGCCGCGGAGGCGAAGATGATGTTGCGAAAGGAGCGGCCGGTCAGGCCCAGAGCGTCGGGGTCACAGCATCCGGGTGAGGACTGCGACCGCGAGACGCGGTTCCACGGCTATCGCGAGAGAATCGTCGCGACGCGCGAAAATGCGAATACGGCTGGATCAGCTGCACATTCGGCAACACGCACCAACGCGGCCGGCCATCATCATGCCGGCACTCCCGTTCGCCTCCCAGGCGGACAGAGAAAATGCGTTGGTGGTCATGCGCCGATTATGACGGCATGCGTCCGCGCGTGTCAAACCGAACGCGCGGCGTCCATGGCAGGCTGGCGGGGACGGACGGAGACCGGAATGAAGCTTGCCGAGGCACTGGCCCTGCGCGCCGACCTGCAGCGCCGCCTGGAGCAGTTGCGCGCTCGTATCGGAACCAACGCGCGGTACCAGGAGGGCGAGGAGCCCACCGAGAACGCCGAGGCCCTGCTCGGGGAGGCGGACGAGGTCCTGACCCGACTGGAAGGACTCATCGCGGCGATCAACCGGACGAACCTGTCGATCACGCTCGGCGAGCGGACGATGACCGACGCGCTCGCCCGCCGTGACGTGCTGCGCTGGCGGCACGCGCTGCTGACCTCCGCCGCCGACGCCGCAGCCGGACAGGGCGAGTTCCGACAGATGCGCTCCGAGCTGCGGCGCATCAGCGCCCTGCCGGTGCCGCGCCTGCGCGCGCAGGCCGACGAGGTCGCCCGCGAGCTGCGGGAGCTTGACGCTCGAATCCAGGAGGCCAACTGGACCAACGAACTGCGGGAGTGAAGCGGAGTCGGTACTCGAACACGGCGGGCGCACCCCGTGACCGGCGGGCAATCCGGTCTCCTGTCGGAGGAAGGGCACTCCACGATTCACATCGCAGCCCCGCATCCCGACATGTGACAGCGCACCGCGCATCGTCATCACCACGCGCCGAGTGTTCGAGGAGGGTGGGTCAGGGGAATCCGCGCGGGTCGGAAACGACCCCACCCCATTTCGTCGGCGTAGGCTGAGCCGATGGCAGATCTGGAGTTCGCTCGCGACGTTCCCGCGTCCCGTTGGACACTGCGCCGGGACGGGGAGCTGTTGAGCGTCCTGGACTACCGCGACGATGGCCGGACGGTCGCGATGACACGGGCCTACACGGTTCCGACGCATCGCGGACACGGCTTCGCCGCGCTCATCGTTGACCACGCCGTCAGCGAGCTCGAGCGCAGTGGCGACCGCACGGTCCAGCCGGTGTGCTGGTTCGTCGCGGACTGGTTCACCGCGCACCCGGACCGCGCCGTCCTCCTCGCGCAGGAGCGCCCACGGCCGAGCGCCGCCGCCGGCTGAATCGCGATGTCGCTCCGAGACGGGGCGACCAGGAGAAGAGGTGGCCGCCGAGCCCCCCGGCAGTGGCGACCACCTCACCATGCGCCGACGGAGCGGCCCCATGGGTGCAGCGTTTCCGCTGCGTGACTGCGGTCGCCCCCACGGCAACGGCAGTACGTCTTGTTCAGGTTGTCCGTCTCACGACGTCCCGCGCGCCCAAGGACCCGGAATACGGGCCTCAGCGGGGAGCGGTCAATCCATTATGCCTTGTCGGCCGCGACTGCGCACACTGCAAAGACCACGGACGTCATGAGTTCACTTTCGCCCGCTGACCGCGCATCAGGCGGGGCGATGAGCGTGGGCCGGCAGCGACGACTCGGACCGCGGCCACACCGCTCGGACCGCGAAGGCGAGCACCGGTATCAGAACCAGGGAGGCCGTCACGTCCGTGGGCTGATGCACGCCGAGGTACATGCGCGACCAGGCCGTCAGCAGCGCCAGGAACACCGCGACGGCGAGGGCGGTCACCACCGTGGCTCGCCGCGCGTGATGGTCCAGCAGCACGATGACGACGGCGAGGCCGAGGGCGGTTGCGAACGCCGTGTGCCCACTGGGATAGGAATAGGACTCCGGGTCGGGGACCAGACGATCCAGCAGCTGCGTGCTGTCCGGCCGCGGGCGCTGGACGATGTGCTTGACGATCTCGACCACCCCCCAGGGCACCCCGATCAGCACGATCGTGCGTACGCCATCCCACCAGGAACGCGCGACGAAGCTCATCACGGCGGCCGCGACCAGGGTCACGACGATCGCGCCATAGGGCCCGAATCCGAGATTGATCGTCAGGGCGATCGCATCACCGAGCGGCGTGTGACCGGCATCGAACGCCTGCAGCACGGTCAGCTCCGCGCCGCGAATGGCGTCAGAGCCGCGAATCCACAGCCCGAACAGGATGACCACGACGGAGGTCAGAATGGCCACGACGACCCAGATCACGGCGTGACGCAGCCGCCCGGACATCGGAATCGCCATTCCCGCAGACTGCCACGACGGGCACGGATGCCGCTACGGCGCGCCGCGCCTCAGACCAGGACGAGATGCCCCGGCGCGACCTCCACCATCGCCGATGCGTCCGTCGGCGGCAGATCCACCGGTGCGGCCACGCGCGTGCTCAGCTGCTCCAGGCGTCGGCGGGCGATCGCGGGATCCGGGACCAGCACGGCGTCCAGCAGCCGTCGAGTGTACGCGTGCTGCGGATCGCGGAAGAGGCTGTCCGTCGGTCCGATCTCGACCAGACGGCCGCGGTACAGAACGGCCGTGCGGGTCGCGATCTCGCGCACCACGGACAGGTCGTGCGAGATGAACAGGTAGGTCAGACCGCGCTCGTCCTGCAGCTCTCGGAGAAGGTCGACCACCTGCGCCTGGATCGACATGTCCAGCGCCGAAACCGGTTCATCGCAGACGATGAACTCCGGACGAACGGCGATGGCACGCGCGATGGCGATGCGCTGACGTTGGCCGCCGCTGAACGCGCGCGGCAGGTCATGCACCCGGTCGCCGGCGATGCCGACCCGCGCCAGCGCGTCCCGCGCAACGGCGTCCGGATCGGTGGCGTCCCTGAGGACGGTGACGGGCTCGGCCACCTGCTGCAACGCCGTGCGCACCGGGTTGAGCGAGGAGAACGGGTCCTGGTAGATCACCTGCATCCGGCGCTGGAACGGGCGCCGCTCTCGGGGACGGAGACCCGTGAGTTCCGTTCCGGCGTAGGTCACGCTCCCCGCACTCGGCGTTTCCAGCTGCAGGATGGCGCGGCCCAGGGTGGATTTGCCGGAGCCGGACTCCCCCACGACGCCGAGAGTCTCACCGGGCCGAACGTCGACGGTGACCTCGTCCAGGGCGCGCACGACGCGCTTGCCCCCGCGCTCGCGCACGGTGAACTCCTTCGTCAGCGCGTCCACGCGCACGAGCGGATCGGTCATGCGCGTCCTCCCTCGATCTCGGCCGCCGGAATCGCGGCGAGCAGCGTGCGCGTGTACTCCTGCTGCGGGTCGGCGAAGACGTCCGCCACCGCACCGGTCTCCACGACGCGCCCGTCCTTCATCACCGTGACGCGGTCACACAGGGCGGCGACGACGCCGAGGTCGTGCGTGACGATCACGACGGTGAGTCCGCGCTGGACCTGCAGGCGGTGCAGCAGGGCGAGGATCTGAGCCTGGATCGTGGCATCCAGAGCGGTGGTCGGCTCGTCCGCGACGAGGACCTCCGGCTCGGCCAGCAGAGCCATCGCGATCATGGCGCGCTGGCGCATGCCGCCGGAGAGCTGGTGCGGGTACTGCCGCATCACGCGTTCCGGATCCGGGATACCGACGTCCGTCAGAGCCGCGACTGCACGTGCCTGCGCCTCGCCACCCCGGACGTGCTGGAACCGGGCGATCACCTCGGTGAGGTGTCCGCCGATCCGGCGGAGCGGGTTGAACGAGGTGAGCGGGTCCTGGAACACCATCGCCAGCGGCAGGCGCTCCCGATCGAATCGCTCCGTGACGTCCGCGCCGTCGAAGATCACCTGGTGCCAGTCGCGCTTCGCACGGTCCGGCAGGATGCGCATCAGCGCGCGCAGCAGCATCGTCTTGCCGGAGCCGGACTCGCCGACGACGCCCATGACGGTGCCGCGCTCGACGGCGAGGTCCACGTCCCGCAGGATCGGGATCGGCTCACCCTTCGGCGGCACGATGTCGACATCGAGGCCCCGGACGGCCAGCATCGGCTCGCTCATCGCTCCCCCTCCCGCGTCACGACGGCGCGCAGGCCGTTGCCGACGACGTTCACGCAGAACACGGTCACCGCGATCAGCAGACCCGGCACGATCGCCAGCAGCGGCGCCTTCGCCAGCGAGCCCTGCGCGGTGTTCAGGAGCGATCCCCACGACGCCAGCGGCGCCTGGATGCCGAGGCCGAGGAAGCTCAGCGCGGACTCCGTCATCATCGCGCCGCTGACCGTCGCGGTCGCGACCACGATGATGGTCGGCACCACGGCCGGCAGCACGTGCCGCACGATGATCCGCACGCTGTTCTCACCGATGTACCCGGCGTAGCCGACGTAGGTCCGCTCGCGCGCGGACAGCGCCTCGGCGCGGACCAGCCGCGCGGTGGGCATCCAGCTCAGCACGCCGATGATCAGGATGATCGTGCCGAGACCGGGCTGCAGGAAGACACTCGCGACGATCACCAGGAGCATCCACGGCACCGCGGAGAGCAGGTCCACGAGGCGCATCAGCAGCTCGTCCACCCACCCGCCGAAGTAGCCCGCCGCAAGGCCCACCACGATACCGATGACGGTGGACGCGACCGCCGCGGTCAGGCCCACGAACAGCGAGATCCGGCCGCCGGCGAGGACGCGCGCGAGGTAGTCGCGGCCGAGGTCGTCGGTGCCGAGCGGGTGAGCCGCGGACGGCCCGGCCCAGCGCTGATCCATGTGCGAGGTGGAGCCGTCCAGCGGCAGCCAGAGCGCGAGCACGCACGCCAGCGCCACGACCGCCAGGACGACGAGCGCGACGACGGTGCCGCGGCGGTGCAGCAGGCGGGACAGCACCCCGTCACGGGCGCGAACGGTGGTGCTCATCGCGCCTCCCGGGTCAGTCGGATCCGCGGGTCCACCGCGACGTAGAGCAGGTCGGCGACGAGGTTGCCGAGCACGGTCAGGGTGGCCGCGATCAGCACCATCGCCAGTACGACGGGGTAGTCCAGCGCGGCGGAGGCCTGCAGGATGTACTGCCCGACCCCCGGCCAGCCGAAGATGCTCTCGGTGACGATCGCACCGGTCACCAGGGACGGGACCGCCAGGCCCAGCTGCGTGATCACCGGCAGCAGGATGTTCCGGCTGACGTGACGGGCGAGGATCTCGCCGCGCGAGGCGCCGAAGGCCCGCTGCACAAGGACGTAGTCGTCATCGAACTCACTGATGGTGGACGCGCGGACGTAGCGAGTGAGGTCCGGGAACAGCGCGACGACGAGGACCAGGAACGGCATCGCGAGGTGCGCGAGCAGATCGCCGACGTCCCCGTCCTTGCCGACCGAGTGCATGCCGAGGATCGGGAACAGCCGCGCCTGGTAGCCGAGCACGTAGATCACCAGCAGCGCGAACCAGAACGTCGGCGTGGCGATCGCGATCGAGCAGATGCCGTCCACGATCTTGTCCACGAGACCTCCGCGACGCGAACCCGCCCACAGCCCGAGCACGATCGCGAGGATGAAGGCGGTGAGGTACGCCGGCCCCATCAGGACCAGCGTGTTCGGAATGCGGGTGGCGAGGTCATCGGCGATGGAGTGCCGGCTGACCAGCGAGTAGCCGAAATCTCCCCGGACCGCGTTAGCCAACCACAGGCCGTACTGCACCCACGCCGGCTGATCCAGACCGAACCGCTGCCGCATCAGGTCCTTGGTCTCCTGCGACATCGACGGCGTGGTGACCGAGTCGACGACGTCGAAGGGGGCGAGGTGGATGAGCGCGAACACGATGATCGTGAGCACCAGCAGCATCGGCACCAGTTGCAGCAGTCGCCGCGTGACGAACGTCCCCACGGCCACCTCCTCTCGAGAAGTCTACGGATGCCCGAAGGGGGCGCCGATTCCTCGGCGCCCCCTTCGGTGCGGCCTCACTCGGCGGTGAGCTTCGCCCAGTTCTCGAACGTGTAGATCGGGACCAGGACGGCGTCCTTGATCCCGCCGATGCGGTTGTTGACCGCGACGATCTTCAGGTTGTCCGCGATCGGGTAGAAGACGGCGTCGTCGGCGATGGCGGCCTGGAGCTTGTCGTAGGTCGCCTTGCGTGCGGTCTCGTCCAGCTCCGCCACGCCCTCGTCGAACAGCTTGTCGACGGCGGGGTTGGAGTAGTCGAAGTAGTTCGCCGAGGCGCCCGTGCGGAACAGCGCGCTGTACGCGTCCGGGTCGTTGCCCATGATGTAGCCGCCGAGGAAGGCGTCGAACGGAGCGTCCTTGCCCTTCTCGATCTCGGTGTACAGCGCGTTCGGGTCGACGGCCTGCAGCTTGAGCGTGATCCCGGCCTTCGCGGCCTCCTCCTGCATCAGCGTCGCCTCGGTGGACTGCGCGGTGTCGTTGGACGCGTAGCCGACGGTGATGGTGGGCTTGGCGCCGGCGAGCAGTTCCTTGGCCTTGTCCACGTCGGTGTCGTACTTGTTGACGTCCTCGGTCGCGAACGGGTTGCTCGGCGGCAGGATCGTGTACGCCGGGGCGTAGTACTCGCTGCTCAGGAACGCACCGTCGGAGATCTGGGTGCGATCGAGAGCGTAGAACAGGGCCTGGCGGACCTTCACGTCGGTCAGCTTGGAGGCGATGAGGCCGAGGTAGGCGACGCGTCCCTCGGCGTACGGGTAGGTCGTGACGTCGGTGCCGTCGAACTCGGCGACCTGGGCGGAGGTGATGAAGCTCGCGTCGACCTCACCGGTCTGCAGCGCGGTCTTCACGGTGTCCGGATTGGCCACGATGCGCAGCGTGAGGTGAGGGATCTTCGGGGCGTCGCCGGCGTAGTTCGGGTTCGGTGAGAACGTCAGGTACTCGCCGCGCTTGTACTCGTCCAGCACGTACGGACCGGACCCGACCGCGGCCGGGTCCAGGGAGGTCTGCGAGAAATCGGTGACCTCACCGTAGACGTGCTTCGGGATGATGTAGGTCTCGGTGGCGATGTTGCTCAGGGCTGCCGCGCTGATCGAGGGCAGCGTGAACACGACGGTGGTCTCATCGGTCGCCGCGGCCGTGATCGGCTTGTCACCGACCCAGAGCAGGTCCGCGTTGCCGTTCTCCTTCTTCGCCTTCTCCGTGTACGTGAACACGACGTCATCCGCCGTCAGCGGCTTGCCATCGGACCACTTGAGGCCGGGCTTCAGCTTGACCGTCACAGACAGACCGTCCGCGGCGGGGGTGATGGATTCGGCGAGGTCGTTCACGACGGTGCCGTCGGCCTCGACTCGGGCCAGCGGCGAGTACAGGATGTTGGCGACCGTCAGCCCCCACCGATCGCTCACGTTGATGGGGTTCATCGACGTCGGGTCGGACGAGATCACGTAGGTGAACGCGCTGTCCCCGCCCTGGGCGGACGAGGTACCGGCATCGGTGCTCGCGCTGCCACTGCACGCACTGAGCGCGAGACCGGCGGCGGCGACCAGAGCGATGACGGGGGCGATACGGCGGGAACGCATGGGGGCTCCCTGGGGGGGTAGGGATGAATCGACCCTAGACCGGCCTCCGCGAGCGACGAAGTCGCGCGTCGTCATATGTCATCACCTGCGCGATCGCGCGCGGGGGCGGGTACCCTAGACCGGCCTCCGCGAGCGACGAATTCGCGAGTCGTCATATGTCATCACGTGCGCGATCGCGCGCGGGGGCGGGTCGTTCCGCGCTGGTTCGCGCCGGGCGAGGTCCGTCCGCTGACGCTCGGCGTCGTGCGCGGCGACCCCTCCGACTATGGTGAGCGGCATGCCGATGCTGCTGACCCTTCTGACCCTGGCGTTCCTCGCGGTGACACTGATCGACATCATCCGTCGCGACGACGCCGAGGTGAAGTACCTCCCGAAGCTCGTCTGGATCATCCTCGTGATCCTGATCCCGCTCGTCGGCGGCATCGTGTGGTGGGCGATCGGACGCGAGTACTCCCGGACGATGACGGTGCGCCTGCCGTACGCCGCACCGGCGTCGGCCCCGGCGGAGATTCCCGCCCGAGCCGCGGACGGCCGCAGCACGGAGGAGCAGATCGCGGACCTGGACCGCGAGATCGAGGAGTGGCGGCTGCGCGAGGAGATCGCCAAGCGCAAGCGCGAGCGCGGCGAGGCCTCGGACGCCGGCTGACGCGCGCGGCCGCCCCGTCACCGGCCGCGGGCGCCGTCCTCCTGCACGCGCTCGATGACGGTGCGGGCCGCGTCGCTCAGCTCGTCCTCGGCTGTGCGGACGGACCGCTCCCGATCGCCCTCGATGAGCACCAGGAGCCAGGTGAACCGGTCGACGCCGGCGGGCGCGGACGCCCTGTGAGCGGAATCGTCCGGCGCGGACGCGAAGCACGCGCTCAGCACCGGAGCCCACTGCGGCGCCTCCGCAGCGGGAACGGTGAGGCGCCAGCTGCGCGTCAGCCCCGCGATGCCGCCCGAGCGCGTCACGGTCAGAGTGAAGCGCTCCGCCTCAGACATCGAGGCCCACCCCGACCGCCCGCCACGCGGCACTGACCGCCACGGCTTCCTCCGAACCCGTCCCGTGCGCGGCGACCGCCGCGGTCACGGTCGCCGCGGCGAAGGCGGCGAAGTCCGCCGAGGCAGAGAGCCCGCCGGTGAGCGCGTCGTACCAGATCGATCCCGCGCGCTCCCAGGCCGGACCGCCCAGCGCCGTGGCGACCAGATAGAACGCGTGGTTCGGTATCCCGGAGTTCAGGTGCACGCCGCCGTTGTCCTCCGTCGTCGTGACGTAGTCGCGCATGCTCGCGGGCTGCGGGTCACGGCCGAGCTCCGGATCGTCGTACGCCGTTCCGGGCGCCTTCATCGACCGCAGGGCCACACCGTGGACCGCCGTCGTGAACAGTCCTGCGCCGATCAGCCAGGACGCCTGCGCGGCCGTCTGGCCGAGCGCGTGCTGCTCGGTGAGCGCGCCGAAGACGTCCGCGATCGACTCGTTCAGGGCGCCGGACTGACCCTGGTACACCAGCGCGGCGGTCCGTTCGATCACTCCGTGACTCATCTCGTGCCCGATCACGCTGAGCGAACCGGTGAACCCCTGGAAGACCTCACCGTCACCGTCGCCGAACACCACGCGCTCGCCGTTCCAGAACGCGTTGTCGTACGCGTGACCGTAGTGCACCGTCGCGTCCAGGGGCATCCCGGTGCCGTCGATGGAGTCCCGTCGGAACGCGTCCCAGTACAGGGCGTACGTCGCACCCAGTCCGTCGAAGGCCTGATTGACGGCGATGTCGGAAACGGGCGGGTCGTCCTCCCGCCGCACCGTCGTTCCCGGGAGCGTCTCGGTGCCGCGAGCGTCGGCCACCGTGCGCTCGGGTGCGGGAGTCGCCTCAGCCACCAGCCTGCCGCCGTCCACCGTGAACCGCAGCTCCGCCCGATGCGTGCGCGCCCGTGAATCCATCAGCAGCGTGCGGCGGGCGACCTCGGCCGCGGTCGGGAAACGCGGCTCGGCGGCGGCGATCCGCGTCAGAAGGTACGGCGGCACGATGGCGTGGCGAGCGGCGAGCGATTGCATGGGCCGAGCGTACGCCCGCGCGCGGACAGCCCGAAGGGGTCCGACCCGACTCGCGCCTCGATGTCCGTTCCCCGGCGTAGGTTCCGGCGAAAGCGAAGGAGACGACATGTCGATGAGACTCGAAGCCATCAACATCACCTGCCGGGATCACGTGCGCAGCGGTGCGCTGTGGGCCTCGATCCTCGGATTGGAGCCGGTGGACGTGGATCCGGACGACCCGGACGAATACCTGCTGTACCGCATTCCCGGTACCGACGTCGCTCTGGGGTTCCAGCCCCCGGATGACGGCGAGGTGGGTACCGATTTCGTCCCGCGCATCCACCTCGACGCCGCGGCCACGGTGGACAGCTCCCGCGACGACGAGGTGGCTGCGCTGCTGGCGAAGGGGCTGCGCGTGGTGGCGGATCGCCGCGAGCCGGACGGAACCGGGTGGGTCACCATGGCCGACGATGACGGCACCGAGGTATGCGTCTGCCGGCCGATCGAGGTGCGCACCGCGACCTGATCGGGACTCAGCGGCGGGGACGGGTGAACCGCACGAGACCACCGCGGTCGACGGATTCGACGAGCCCCGCTGCCGTGAGGTCGGCGCGAACGTGGTCGGGCAGAGCCGGCAGCGCCGCCGTGGCTCGTGCGCCGGCGAAGCCGAGAAACAGGGAGAGCTCCGGCCCGCCCGCATCGCGCACGACCACCCGCGCGTACTCACCACCGGCCTGCCAACGCAGCTCGTCCAGATCCCGGAACCGCGTGAAGCGGTCGATGCCGAGCCCACTCACGCGTATGGCGGCGGGCTCCAGTGTGAGGGTGACCGGCCCGGACCGGCGCCGCACCGTGAGGTGCAGCATCCCCAGAAGCGGTGCGGCGAGAACGATCGCGACCAGGACCACGGCGAATCGCGGTCCGGCCGCCGTCACGAGGCGGTCGAACGCGATCAGCACAGCCACGGCGACCAGCCCGAGGCCGACAGCGGATGCCACGATCACGATCACCAGCGTCCGCATGCGCAGCACGAGCGCGATGACCGTCACGCGTACGGTGGCTCGCGTGCGCTCCCAGGCCGGCGGCGTCGGGAGCGCCGCCTCGGCGGCCGCACGCGTGCCCACGCTCACGCGTCCGAGGGCGGCGAGCGCGATCCACGCTCCGGCGGGCATCATGGCGAGCAGCACCATCACCACCAGGGCTCCGAGGGGCGCGGGCAGGCTCGCGGCCGAATCCCAGCCACCGAACCGCGTGCCCAGCACTCCCCCCGCGACGAGGGTGACGGCGAGGACCACGTGCACCACGGTCCCGCGCCGCACCGGCCGGATGCGACCGAGAGCGGCGAGGGCCGACCGGCCGATCAGCAGCCCGCCGATGAGGACGAGGACGAACGGGAGGAAGTCCATCCCGCGCCCGCTCAGGAAGAACGGCGTCGCGATCAGCAGGCAGGCGGTGCCCCAGATCCACGGGCGCCCCCATCGCAGTGCCGTGGACGAGGGGCGCGTGCTGGTCCCTGTCATACCTTGACCCTAGGGGGCCATCCGCTTCAGCCAGTCCGCGAGGAGCATCGCGGTCTCCTCCGGCCGATCGAGGTGCACGTTGTGGCCCGCGCCGTCCAGCACGACCGAGGTGGCGCGCGGATAGTGCTCCAGCAGGCGGGCGAGGTCGCGGTAGCCGACGACGTCGTCCTGACGGCCGGTCAGGAACAGTGACGGCGCGGTGAACGGTTCAGACGACGCCTCCTCCGGCACGGCGTGCAGCACGTAGGACGCGGCGATACGGTCCATCGTCGCGGTGTCGGCGGCGCGGAGCCCCGGGAGCACGTGCTCCCGGAACTGCGCCAGATTGTCCGCCGTCTGCTCCACCGCGACGGCGGCGTAGGCGTCCGCGAGATCGGCGTTCGCGGCGAGCAGGTCCGCATCCTGGACCAGCACCGTCTTGGCCGGGACGTCCCGGCGAGCGTGCACCGGCTCGATGACCGGGGCGATCAGCCCCAGTCCGAGAACGCGGTCGCGCGCGTCGTGCGCGATCCGCCGGGCGATCATGCCGCCGAAGGAGTTGCCGAGCACGGCGAACGGGGCGTCGCCGAGGCGCGACGCGATCTCCGCGGTGACCGCCGCCACGACGTCCTCGGCGCTGTCGGCGTCCGCACCCGGGGTGGCGCCGTGACCGGGCAGGTCGAGGTAGATCCGCCGCCAGCCGCCGACCGCGTCGATCACCGGGTCCAGCGGGAGCAGCAGCCGGTGGTCGACGCCGAACCCGTGGAGCAGGACGATCGGGGTGCCGGAGCCGCGTTCGATGACGTTCATTTCTCCATCGTGCCGGATACCTCGGACCTCGCGGCTCGATTCCGCCGACGGTCCCGGGCCGCGGTGGCGAACATCCACACGGCATAGATGAGCAGTGCCCCGACCACCACCGGAACGACGACCGCTCGGACGTCCCCGGTGACGAGGCTCGAGACCCATCCGACGTAGGGGATCGCGTACCAGAGCACGCCGCGCACCTGCACGCCGCGCACGGGTTCCGGGTCCGCGGTCGGGTTCGCGTCACCCTGCGTGATGAACAGAGGCTCTCCGGCCGAGGACTGCAGCCGTTGCGTGACGCGGTGCGTGACGACGGCGGCCTCACCGCTGTGCAGCTGGTAGGTGATCACGTCACCGGGGACGATCTCCGCGACCGGGGTGGGGCGGATCACGACGAGGGTGCCCGCCGGATAGTGCGGTTCCATCGATGAGGTCATCACCGTCAGCGCGACGGACCCGGTCACCGCCGGGACGACGATCGCCGCCGCGCCGACGCCGAGGATCGCCAGCAGCACCGCCCACACGACGCCCGTCAGGATGGCGCGCACCGCGCCGCGGACGGAGCCGGCTTCACCGCCCGCCGCGCCCGCGCGATCGCCCCCCGGGTCCCGACCGCGCAGTTCCCGGCGAGTCATCGGCGCCTCCGTCACCGTCGGCTTTCCCGTCGGCGCGAGAGCAGGGCGGTGACGCCGCTGACGATCGCGACCCCGCCGGCCAATGCCCAACCGAGCGGGACCGTGCCGCCGGTGACCGGCAGCGGACCGGGCGTGCTGGGCCCCGCGTCACAACCCGACCCCGGATCGAGATCCCCGTCGAACGCGAACGCGCTCGTGCGGAAGCCCATCGAGCCGAGTTCTCCGTCCTTCCCGGACTTCCGCCCCAGGTCGGCGGACACGACGAGCGTCGCATCCACCCGCGCCGTCTCGCCCGGTGACAGCGTGATCGTCGGGGTCAGCACGGCGCAACCGTTCTCGGCCAACTGCGCGATCGACACCGGCGTACCCGCCATGCCGTCGACCGTGACGGACAGGGTGGTGGCGGTCGCCAGCGCGCGGTCGTCCGACCATCCGTCAGCGGCCTGGATCTGCACGGTGATCGGCATCCCGGTGTCCGCCCGCAACCACACGGTGTCCGTCGCCCGATCTCCGGGCTCGACGCGGCCGAGGTCGTCGAAGAGTGATCCGACGACGGACGACGCGAAGTGCACGCCGTCCGTGGACACGAGGAGACGATCGACCGCCTCGGCCGGGGCGGCGGCGGGCAGCATCGCGAGTCCGGCGAGGATCACCAGGGCGATGCCCGGCCGGCGCCACGACAGGGAAGCGGCCATGTCAGCCCAGCCCCGTGACGGTCACCGGCGATAGGAAGGTGTCCCGGTGGAACTCGAAGGAGTACGCCACCGACCCGCCGAAGAGGATGCGCCCGGAGGTCGTGCCGTCATCCAGCCCCAGTAGCGCGCCGAACGGCACCGGGACCGTGGTCGCGTTCGGGCCCGCGGTCGCGAGGACTTCCCAGTCGGCACCGGCCCTCAGCACCTGCGCCGTCACCCCGTCCGGCGAGGTCGGCGACGCGAACGTGAAGGAGCTGTCGCCATCCAGGGAGTAGGTCCAGAACACCTGCTGGCGGCGCAACTCGAGGGCGACCGCTCCTGTGGTGGTGCAGTCGGTCGCCACCTGAGCGGCGGTTCCCGTGGTCGTGTTCAACCGCAGGCAGAGACCGTTCAGGGCGGAGACCAGTTGGTACCGGTCCGGGCTCGCCGAGATCCGCTGGACGTACCACTGCTGCGCCTTGTCCGTGGAACTGGCGCTCGCCAGGACCTCGGTGTTCGATGCGTTCAGCGCGAGCCGCGCGGTCGGGGCGTGCTGCGGGGAGACGGTGACAAGAGTCTGGTCGCCGCCGGAGACAGGGACGAGCTGCCAGCGCTGGTTGGACGCACTCCCGCAGGCGTACGAGATGACGTTCGCGCCGACCCCGCCGGACTGGGTGACGTCCAGGCACGATGTGGGCGCGCCGCCGGAGCGCACCGTGAACCAGGCGGTCGTGGGCGTGTCGACGTATCCGGAGGCGAGGGGATAGATCGCGGCCGTGGCCTGGGTGTTGACGGCCTCGGCGGCGCTCACGCTCCATCCGCCCGCGCTGAGGGTCGCGGACAGCTTCGGCGTCGCGGACTGCGTGCCGGTTGCGGTCGCGATGGCCGGGCGATCCACGACGGCGGTGCGCACGCAGTAGACCACGCTGGCGCCCGCTGCGAGCGTGGCGCCGGAGGCGACCGTCGTCGACCCCCAGGAACCGGACACGGCCGAGGAGGGCACGGCCGTGGCCGCGGTGCACGCGGCCGTGGAGGCGACCGGCCAGACGCGGATCGGCAGTTTCGTCGCCCAGGCCTCCGGTGCCGCGATGGACACGTTCACGGTCCCGTCAACGGCGCCGGTGTTGTTGACCGTGAAGGACCCGGTGCTGGTCAACCGCGTGAGCGTGTTGATGTACGTCGTGGACAGCCCCGCGAAGCCGGACTGGGTGATCGTCACGGGCGATGTCGTGACGGTGCCGGTGGCGGTCGCCGTGGCGGTCCACACCGCCCAGGCGGCGCCGCCACCGAGCAGGACGGAGCCGATGAGCGCGCCGATCGTCATGGCGATCAGGGCGCGGCGGGACAGGGAGCGGATCGTCATCTCAACCGCCCACCTGGGTGCCGTCCAGGGTGAGAGTGAACGAGACCCCCTGACCGCTCTGCCCGACCGGCGTGGACGGCAGCAGCACCAGCTCCAGGCAATAGGTGCGCGTCGCTCCGGCCGCGATCGTCTCCAGCGGAGCGACGGCATAACCGGACAGCGCGCCCAGCGCGCCGCTCAGACCCGTCGTGCAGGCGCTGCCGGACGGGACCGGCGTGAGGCGCGCCCGCGTGTTCGCCGCGATCGCGGTCGCGGAGGTCACGATCGCGCGCGCGGAGACCTGCAGCGGCACATCGTCGGTGTTGGACACCGTGAAGGACTTCGCACGCGGGGTCGCCGGCGTGAGGTCCCAGGTACCGAGGCCCGCACTGGCGGCGCCGTTCACCTGCAGGTCCGCGCGTCCGGCGGTGATGGTGGCGCCGGGCACGGTCGCCCGATCGCTCAGGAGCGCGTAGGTGCCCCCGGCGGCGGAGAGCCCGAGGACCGTGCCACCGCCGAGCACCAGGGTCGTCAGCACCAGCGCGGACAGTCGCGAGCGCACGCGGGCGCGACGGCGCGGCCGACACCCCGTCGTGGATGCGTTCATCCGCACGGCTCCTTCTCGATGGTGACGCGCCGCCGCGGGCCGGGGCAGCCCGCGGCGGACGGGGCTCAGGGAGTGGTGCCGTCGACCTGGGTGACGGAGACGGCGAACTGGGAGAGGTTCACGGCGCCCAGCTTGGCGGCGTTGTCCGCGGGAGCGGAGGCGACATCGCCGAGCGGCCAGGTCAGGGTCACCGAGATCGTGACCGGGTAGGTCCCGGACGTGTTGCTCTTGTGCTGGATCGTCGCCGTGTCACCGGTCACACCGTCGATCGTGTAGGTCGCACCCTGGACCAGAAGCTCGGCCAGCTTGGCGTCGGCGGGGTTCGCGGCGGTGGCCGCGGTGACCGCGCCCGGCGTCACCTGAGCGCGGAACGCGAGGTTCTGCCCCTGGGCGGTCACCGTGTACGCGCCGGTGTAGATCAGCTGATCTCCGGGAACGATCCGCACCGCGTTGATGTCGGCGACGGCCGTCGCCGAACCGGAGGTGTGCTTGATCTGCCAGGCGGGCGCGGTCGTCTGCGACAGCGCGAGGTTTCCGGCGGTGATGACGCTGGCGGAGCCGACGTTCACCGTGTCATTCCAGAGGGCGAACGTGCCACCCGTTCCGAGCAGCAGCGCCACGGCGGCGCCGGCGGCGATGGCACCCTTGGTGACCTTCTTCATGAATTGTTCCTGTCTGTGCGAAGGCAGGCGGAAGGGCGCGACGACGCTCGTCGTCGAGTGGCCCCCCAGCCGGTTGCGGATCAGCCTCAGCACAATGAAAGAATTCTCATGAGGAGGCTCCGTGGAGCTTACACAGACTTCGCGTGCAACATGCAGGACCCGTGTCGGTAACAGACAGGTGTCGCCGAACAGGCGCTCCCGGCGAGCAGTTCCTCACCGGGAGCGCCGCGGACTCAGCTCAGCGAGCGCTCCGGACCGGCGTACCGGAGCATCTCGTCGGCGGTCAGACGGGAGCGACCGTGGGCGCCGTGCACGGTGTTGAATCGGCCGCCGATCTCCACATCCCCGGACGCCGAGATGTCGCCGACCAGCCACGGGGTCCATCCGGCCTGGTCGATGATCGGCGCGACCCGGTCGTAGGAGGCCTGCGAGTCGGCCACCATCGGCAGCACGGCGCGCGGTTCGGCGTCCGCGCTCTCGTTGATGAACGCGGTCGCGAGGCTCGAGAACGCCTTCACGTGGCCCGCTCCGGCCGGCAGCAGCGTGTGCACGAACTGTCCGGCCGAGCCCTCGGCGGGACGACGCATGACGATGCCGGTCGGCGTGACATCGAGCGGGTTGGAGATGTCGACGAGCACCTTGCCGACGAGCGCGTCGCCGAGCTCGCCGATGACCGCGCGCTGCGGCTGGTCCCACAGGGTCGCGAGCACGATGATATCGGACGCCGCGGCGGCCTCGGCCAGCGTCGCCGCGACGGCGACGGTGGCGTCCGCGGCCACGGTCGACACCGCGCGGGCGGCGGCCTCAGCCTTGGCGGCCTTGTGGTGGTAGAGCACGACGTCGATGCCGTGCGAGGCGAAGAGCTGGGCGATCGCGGTGCCCTGGCGTCCGGGTCCGATGATGGTGACAGTGGTCATGAGCGGCTCCTTCAGAGCGAGGTGAGGTACGGGTTGTCGGCGTTCTCGAGCACGAGCTTGCCGCGGCTGTGGCCGGCGTCCATGCGACGGTGCGCCTCGACGATCTCGGTGAAGGGCAGCACCTCCACCGGCAGCACGAGGGCGCCGGCATCAGCGGCGGCGACCAGCGCCGCCGCTCGCTCGGGCGACTGCCGCGACGAGATCAGGCGCAGTCCGTGGCTGGACATCGTCTCCGGGACGAGCGTGACGGCGATGCCTCCAGCGCGGGCGACCGCGGCGGCGATGTCACCGGCCTCGGTCGTGCCGGCGAGGTCCACGGAGGCGTCCACCGGGGCTCCACCGGTGGCCTCCTCGATGCGTTCGGCCAGGCCGGGTCCGTATGCGACGGGGCGCGCACCGAGCCGGCGCAGGTGATCGTGGTTCGCGGGCGATGCGGTGCCGATCACGGTGAGGCCGCGATCGACGGCGAGTTGGATGAGCGCGGTTCCGACACCTCCGGACGCACCGTGGATCAGCAGGATCGAACCGACCGGGAGATTCAGGTCGTCGAGCACCGTGAGCGCGGTCTGCCCCACACTGAGCAGTCCCCCCGCGGTGGCCCAATCGAGCGATTCCGGCTTGTGCACGAGGCGCTCGGCATCCACGACGATCAGATCAGCGCTGGCGCCCTGCACACCGGCGCCCATCACGGCGTCGCCGACGGCGAAGCGCGGGTCGCGAGAACGGATGACCGTGCCGGAGAACTCGCGGCCGAACACCAGCGGCGGACGACCGCCGAACCGGCCGGCGCGGATGCGCGCATCGACGGGGTTGGTTCCGGAGAAGCGGACGGCGACCTGCACCTGCCCGGGGGCCGGATCCGGAACCGGATGCTCTTCGATCTTGATCACCTCGGGGGGTCCGAACGAGCGCGCCACGGCGATACGAGCAGAGGTCATGTCAGTCCTTTCGACCGGTATCTGTAACTGCAGATATTTTGTTCAACGCGGCAGAAGAAACGCTATTCCCGATCCGCGGGAAGTTCCTGGCCCGGCTGCGACGTGACACCCTCGGCCGCAGCGAGTCGGCGCGCGAACGCCAGCACGACGGCCACCTCGTCCTCGCGCACGAGGGGCGCGAAGGACGCCTCGAGCTCCGCCAGGTGATGCGCCGTGGCGGCCGCGATCAGCTCCTCCCCCGCGGGCGTCAGGTAGACGTCCATCCGCCGCCCGTCACCGTCGACGGCTGTCCGTTCGATCAGCCCGCGCTCGGCCAACCGCGAGACCAGGTGCGTCGTGGAGCCGCTGGAGTACAGCAGACGCCGGGACAACTCGCCCGCCGGCATCCGCCCCTCACCCTCCGCAAGCGACAGGAGCGCCTCATACTGCGCGGTGGTGAGGTCGAACCGGCGCTTCAGCTCCGCGGTCAGGCGCAGCATCATGGCGCGCTGGCCGCGCAGCAGCCCGCGCCAGATCTCCATCCGGTCGTTCAGTTTTTCCATCTCACACCTCGGAATAGGAACCGTGTACCTGTAGTTACAGTAATTGATCCGCGATCGTCGCGGAAGAGAGAGAGCTTCACATGGAGCAGAGCACCGCATCCGAGGCCGCCGACCGCGCGAGCACTCGGCGCGTGGTGGTCATCGGCGGAACCGGACGCGTCGGCGAAGGCATCGTACGCGAGTGGCTGGCCGCCGGTGCCGAAGTGATCGTCCCGACCCGTTCGGCAGCCCGCGAAGCGGAGTTCCGCGACCTGCTCTCCGACGTCACCGGCCTCGACCGCCTGCACACCGTCGTCACCGACTATGCGGACTTCGCGTCCGCCGCGGCCACCGCCGCGCGCATCACGACCGACTTCGGAGACGTCACGGATGTCGTCGCCTCCGTGGGCGGCTGGTGGCAGGGTGCGCCACTGTGGGACACCGATCCCGAGGTCTGGCAGCGCTACTTCGTCGACCTCACCACCACCCACATCGCCAACGTGCGCGCCTGGCTCCCCCGCCTGCCCGAGTCCGGCAGCTACCAGCTGATCCTCGGCGGCAGCGCGAACACCGTCGTGCCCGGCGCCGGCGTGATCAACATGGAACAGGCCGCGCTCCTGATGATGAGTCGCACGCTCTCCGCCGAGGCCGGCGCGCAGCGTCGCCTGTTCACGCTCATCCTCGGTCCGGTGGCCACGCGCGGACGTCCGTGGGTCGACCCGACGTGGGTGTCCGGCAGCGACGTCGGCCGCGTCACCGTCGGCCACGCACTCAGCGACGCGCCTTCCGGTGAGGTCTCGGTGCGTTCGCACCAGGACGCCGATGACCGCCTCGCCCAGATCGGAGGAACCCGATGACCGGGCTCCCGGACAACCTGGCCGCGATCGCGGTCACCCCGGACCACCCCGACTACGCGCTGCGGCGCTCCAGCTACATGGCCGTCGGTTCGCCGACCGCCGTGCTGATGGCGCGTGATGACGCAGACGTCGCCGCGGCGCTCAGCCACGCCTCCCGCCTCCGGGCGGACGGGTCGACGGCACCGTTCTCGGTGCGCTCCGGCGGCCACGGCATCGCCGGCACGTCGACCAACTCCGGCGGCATCGTCCTGGACCTGTCCCGGATGAACCGGATCTCCCCCGCCGGATCGAATGTGCGCGTGCAGGCCGGCGCGACGTGGGGCGACGTCGCCGCGCACCTCGGTCCGCAGGACCAGACGATCACCAGCGGCAACTTCGGCGACACCGGCGTCGGCGGCCTCGCCACCGCGGGCGGCGTCGGCTACTTCGCCCGCTCGCAGGGCCTCACGCTGGACCGCGTCCGGGCCGCCACCCTGATCACCGCCGACGGCGTGATCCATCACGTGGATGCCGAGCACGAGCCCGACCTGTTCTGGGCACTCCGCGGCGGCGCGACGCAGGTCGGCGTCGTCACCGAAGTCGACCTGGAGCCGATGGACATGCACACGTCGGCGGGGGACGCGTCCATCATCTTCCAGCAGGTGCAGTTCCTCGTCCCGGACCTGTCGACCTTCACGCCCGCGTGGGCGGAGTGGATCGATTCCGCGCCCCGAGAGGCGGAGAGCTTCCTGATGCTCAATGCGGTGGGTGGCGGACGCTACGTCGTCCAGGCACGCAACGTCTGGGCCGGTGACGACGTGGAGGCGGCGACCCCCACGCTCGAGTCGGCATTGGAGCTCGCGCACGTGCTCGACACCAGCGCGCAGATCCAGCCCTACGCCTCCGTCGTGCCGTCGCCGAAGTGGCCGCACCAGGGGCAGCAGAGCGTGCACATGCGCGATGTGCTCGTCGAGCACGCGGATGCCGCGGTCGGCGCGGCGATGGCGGACGCCCTCGCCCACGACGCGACGCTCGTCGGCGAACTGCGCGCCCTGGGCGGTGCCGTCTCCGACGTCGCCCCCGATGCCACCGCGTGGGCCGGCCGGTCCCAGCGCGCGCTGGCCGGAATCTGGGCCCGCCCCGCCGGATACGAGGCCGAGGATGAGGCCTTCGCCGCGCTCCAGGAGCTCGGCACAGGAACCTACGCGGCATACTCCTCCGACACCCGCCCGTCGGCCGCCGCACTCGCCTGGCCGGGAGCCACCGGCGAGCGCCTGCGCGCCCTCGCCGCAGAGGTGGACCCGCACGGTCTCTTCGCCAGCGGCCACTCGCTGCGGGTCGCGGAACTCGCCGCCGTCTGATTCCCACACCGGAATGCCCCGGGGCCATCGTGCCCCGGGGCATTCCGCGTTCCCGGCCACGCCCCGTTCGGGGCTCGACTCCCGCCCCCTCACCACCCGGGTTCCTCAGGACCACCCCGGTTCCGCAGGCCCACCCGGAGGGCCTCGCCTCACTGTGACTCGGACCCCACCAACGAGACAGAGCCCGCGACCGGATCGGTCGCGGGCTCTGTGGGCGCCGCGCGCGTGGGGAGCGCGGCACGGACTGATCACTCGCCGAGAGTGATGGCCTCCGCCTCGAACTCCACGGACTCATGCACCGGGTGGTCGGCACGACGCAGAACACTGTGGAACACCATGATGATGATAGCGCCGACGACGGCCGTCCCGGCGGCGAAGAGGAACGGGACCCCGACACCGAACGCGGCCAGTGCGGTCCCGACGGGGGCGCCGATCGCGCCGCCGATGAACCGGACGCCCGAGTAGGCCGACGAGGCGACGGCGCGCGGCAGCGTGGAAGCCTCCATGACGGCCTCGGTGAGGACCGTGTTGATCGCGCCGATCTCGAAGCCGAGGAGCACGACGCAGACGATCAGCGCGGGCAGCGTGTCGGCGAACAGGCTCGCGGCGACGTGGGTGGCAGCGAAGATGAGCAGCGCGACGACGAGCGTCTGACGCGGCGAGAAGTGGCGAGCCAGGGCGGGAGCGATGACGACGCTCGTCAGCGCCAGGCCGAGACCGAAGCCGGTCATCACCAGGCCGATGCCGACCGCCGGCAGACCGAGCGGATACGGCACGTAGGCCAGCGTCACGAAGAAGGACGCGTTGTAGAAGAAGGCGACGATGCTGAGGATCAGGATCGACGGAATCGCCAGGGCACGGAAGGGCGCGGAGGCCGGGGACTTCTCGGCGGGCTTGCCCGCACCGCGGACGATCGTGATGATGGCGATGAATCCGACCGCCATCAGCGACGCGGTGCCCCAGAACGGCGCGGTCCAATCGACCTCGCCCAGCAGACCGCCGACCAGCGGTCCGACGGCGAGTCCGAGGCCGAGCGCGGTCTCGTACAGGATGACCGCGCCGGCGGCCGGTCCACCGCTGGCGGCGATGATCGACGCCAGCGCCGTGGACAGGAACAGGGCGTTGCCCAGTCCCCAGAAGGCGCGAGCCGTGATCAGCGCGGTGATGTCACCGGCGAACGCGCAGGCGACGGCGGAGAGCAGGATGACCGCGAGACCGATCAGCATCGTGGCGCGCGTTCCGATGCGCGAGGACAACCAACTCGTGAACAGCATCACGATCGCGGTGACGGCGAGGTAGCTGGTGAACAGCAGCGCGGTCTGCGACGGCGAAGCGTGCATGGCCTCGGAGATGCTCGGCAGGATCGGGCCGACGAGGCCGATGCCCATGAACGCGACCATCGACGCGAACGCCACGGCCCAGACCGCCGGCGGCTGGTCCCACAGGCGACGCTTGGCTGCCGGAGCAGCGATGGCGGTGGGAGCAGGTGGCGCAACGGTCATGGAGGTCCTTTCGGCGGGTAGTACACGGATACTCTACTCGTGAACTACTCGTAAATCAAATCCGCGTATACTCGACGCATGACCCTCACCGAGAGCCCGGACGATGACACCGTCGATCGCGTCCGCGCCCGCTGGGCGCAGACGCTGCCGGAGGTGGACACCTCCCCTCTCGAGGTCCTCGGCCGCATCGCCCGCATCGGTGCGCAGACCTCGCAGCTGATGGACCGGAGCCTGGCGACCAGCGGCGTCTCCCGCTCCGAGTTCGACGTGCTGTGCGCGCTGGCGCGCAGTGATCGTCCGCTGCGCGCCAGCGAGGTCACGGCTCAGACGATGCTCAGCGGAGCAGCGACCACGAAACTGACCGTGCGGCTCGAGAGCGCCGGGCTCCTCACGCGGGAGCGGCTGGAACGAGACGGACGGGTCGTGCTCCTGCAGCTGACCGAGGCGGGCCGGGAACTGGTCGCACGCGAGTTCCCGCGTGCCCTCGACGGCGACCGCCTGCTGCTGCGCGGCCTGACCCAGGATGAGCGGGACCAGCTCGCATCCCTGTTGAAGGTCATCTCCGGAAACGCCGACCGTGCTGACGTGAGCTGACCACGCGCACCCCGGCCGGCAGCCGCCGGTTTGCGCGTACGCTCTGCTCATGCGGGTGAATCGGGACCATCGGATCCTGGATCGGACGTTCTTCGTCAGTCTGATCCTGAAGGGGCTGAACGGTCTCGTGGAGCTCATCGCCGGGGGCGCCCTGCTGATCCTCAGTCCGTCGGACATCGACCGGCTCGCGCACCGACTCACCCAGCACCGGCTCGCCGTGGACCCGGACGATTTCATCGCCAACTGGCTGGTGCACTACACCGCCCATCTCGATGTCGGCACCACCGTCTTCGGAGCCGTGTACCTGCTCGTCCACGGGATCGTGAAGGTGTTCCTGGTGATCGCGGTGCTGCGCGACAAGCTCTGGGCCTACCCCTGGTTGATCGGCTTCCTGACGGTGTTCATCGGCTACCAGACCGTCGAGCTCTTCCTGCACTTCAGCTGGTTCCTGCTCGGACTCACCGCCTTCGACATCTTCATCGTCGTCCTCACGGTTCGGGAATACCGCCTGCACCGACGCCGCCGGGCGGAGCGCATCACAACCGCCACCTGACCCCTGTCGGCATCCCGCGGACGGGGTTAGCGTGGCGGAATGAGGACCCCGGTCTCGTACGTCAGCAGCGTGCACCACCCCGAGGCATTTCACGGAACGCGCGTCCGCGGTGGATTCTTCGAGGGGTGGTACGTCAAGCTCGTGTCCGCCGATCGCACCCGGCGATGGGCCGTGATCCCCGGCGTCTTCCGGTCCACCGGCACCCACGATCACGTCAACGAAGCGTTCGTGCAAGTGCTGGACGGGCTGACCGGCCGTTCCTGGTACCACGCCTTCCCCCGAGGCGACTTCCACGCCTCCACGCATCAGTTCGCCGTCCGCGTGGGCGAGAACACCTTCGACGGTGGTGGGATCACCCTCGACCTGCCGGAACTGTCCGGCCGGGTGGACTTCACCACGCCGATGGACCCTTATCCGGTCTCCCCGCTCCGCCCGGGGATCATGGGCTGGTACGGCTACGTGCCGATCATGGAGTGCTTCCACGGCGTGGTCTCGTTCGGACACGAGCTCGCCGGTGACTTGAGGACCGAGCAGGAGTCGGCGTCATTCGACGGCGGCCGCGGCTACATCGAGAAGGACTGGGGGCGGTCGTTCCCCGCCGCATACGTGTGGGGTGCGAGCAACCATCTCATCGACCGTGACGGCTCGGAGGAGGACGGTTCCCTGATGGCCTCGTGCGCCATCATCCCCGGGCTCGGTCGCACGTTCCGGGGATTCATCGTCGCCCTGCGCCGGGGGCGGACGCTCAGCACGTGGGCGACCTGGAACGGCTCCCGCGACATGGAGCTCACCATCACCGACACGCATGTGACGTGGCGGATGCGTGGTCCGCAGGGCACGCTGTCGCTGCGTGCTGAACGCGTCCGCGGCGGACTGCTGCACGCTCCGCTGCGGACCGCGATGCACAAACGGGTCGAGGAGACGCTGGACGCCGTGATCGAGATCCACCACGTCTCGCCCGTCGGAGTCACGCTGTTCGAGGGCGTCGGGGTCTGCGCCGGCCTGGAGGTCTTCGGCGACACCGACCGCCTGATGAGGTTGTGAGTCAGGTCTCCGAGACGACGGCCGCCACCGTGAGCCGCGTCTGCTTGGCTCCGGCGAGTCCGGTCCCGATGTTGAGGTACTGATCCTCGCTCACCCGCACGATCATGCCCTTGCGGTAGAGCTTGTGGATCTCCGGGAGCTCACCGCGCAGAGCCGCCTGCAGCGTTGCACGCGCCGTCGACAGGTCGGTCGGACCGTGAGTGCTGATCGTGGCGCCATACGCGTTGCCACTCAAGCCCGCTTCCACGACGATGACGTACAGCTCGGTCATGTTCCCCCCTGATGTTCGTCCCCGTCGAGCGTACACAGCAGATGTCGGGAATATTCCCGTGCGCGTCGCCTTCCCCGACGGGCTCGGTGGCCCCACTATTGCTCCAGGCCGATTCGGCCGACGACAAGGGGGAAACATGACGTACGCGACAGCGAGCGAGACCACACTCGGCCGGGCTCGGCGGATCCTGGTGTGGGCGGTGATCGTCAGCTTCACTCTCGCCGCCATCATGGGGATCCTGGTGCTGCTCGGGGTGGGAGCCGGAAGCAACTTCGGTTCGGAGCTCACCGCGAAGGTCCTCAGCACGACCGCCTTGGTCGGCCTCACCTCCCTGCTGGTGCTGTGCGCGGCACTCATCCTGGACGGGACCGCGAGGTGGTTCGCCCTGGTGACGATCATCATCGCGGTGGGCGCCACGGTGACACTCCTCCTCCAGATCTGGGCTTCGCTCGACATCGACTGGAAGTGGACGATCACGCTGCTCTTCACGCCGACCGCGCTCGCCGTCCTGTGCCTCGTGCTCCGCCTCGGCCGCGGAGCGGGTCCGGCGTTGCGGATCACGGTCCGCCTCACCCTCGTGGCCATCGCCCTCGCCACGCTCGGGACCCTGTACATGATCTGGTTCGTCGGCGCGGAGGAGTGGACGGCGCGCCTCGTCGGCATCCTCGGCATCCTCGCCGCGCTCGGCGTCATCGTCTCGATCGTGCTGACGCTCGTCGGCCGCGCGGCACGTCCTGCCGTGGTCGCACCGGCACCGAACGCGCCGGACTGGGCGCAGCGCCTGATCGAGGAGGCGAACGCCCGCGGCATCACCGTGGAGGAGCTCGTCGCGCCCCTGCTCGCCGACCCGGCCCCGACCGCTCGAGTCGCGGCCGACGGTACGCGATCCGACCGCTGACCCTTGTCCGGCCGCACTCCGCGACCTAGCGTCGAGGGATGGGCGTGAGCATCGACGCGGTACGTTTCCGGTCGCCGGAACCGGGAATGGCGGCGGCGTTCTGGGCCGTGATCCTCGGCCGGACCGCGGTCCCGCTCGGTGAGGATCTGGTGCTGCCGGGGTCTCCACGCCAGCTCGGGCTGCGCTTCGCGGTGGGTGACGGACACCCCGCCACCGAGAACCGGCTGCACCTGCACCTCACGTATGCCGGTCGCGCGCAGGCCGACACCATCGCCGCCGCGGTCTCCCTCGGCGGCCGGGTGGCCGGCAGCGGGAACATCCCGCCCGGGTCGTTCGCGGTGATGGCCGATGCCGTCGGCGACGAATTCTGCGTGATCGAGGATGACAACGCCTACCTCGCGGGATGCGGACCACTCGGCGAGGTCACGATCGAGGGCACGGTCGCCGTCGCCGAGTTCTGGGCCGCGGTGCTGGACTGGCCGGTCGTCTGGTCCGAGGGCGACGAACGAGCGATCCAATCCCCCGGCGGCGGCACCAAGCTCGCGTGGAGCGGCGATGCCGTCGAACCGGACCGAACGAACGAGCGTCAGGAGTTCGTGCTCACCGTCCCGGCCGCCGAGTACGACGTCGAGGTGGCACGCCTCCAGGCACGGGGAGCCACGGGGCCCGAGGCCAACGCCGACCGGGTCGAGATGCGGGACCCGGACGGCGTCGCGTTCGAGCTGCGCGCGATCTGACCCGCTCGGCCACCGACGCCGACACCGACACCGACACCGGTTCAGGATCGCGTTCGAGCTGCGCGCGATCTGACCCGCTCAGCCGAGCCCACGCAGAACCGACGCCAGCTCGGCGTCGAGCCCGGGGACGTCCTCCACGGGTACCGCGAGCGCGCGGAGTGTCCGACTGAACAGATTGCGCACGCCGGCGGCCAGGGTGATGTCGAGGATCTGGCGGTCGGAGAATCCGACTTCCCGCAGCCGGAGGCTGTCGGCGTCCGTCATCGCGGTCGGATCCTCGGTCATCCGGCTCGCGAACGCGACCACGGCGGCGTCCGCCGGTGGCAGGGCGTCGTCCTCTTCGTGCCGGGCGATGGCACCGACCTCCTCCTCGGTCAGTGCCCCCGAAGTGATGGACTTGTTCGCGTGCGCCAGCAGGCAGTGCGGTGACGGCACCGCCCGCGCCGCGCCGAGCGTGGCGAGTTCGTACACGCGCAGCCCGATCGATGGGACCACGGACCGGACGAGATCGACGAAGCGCTCGTGCGCCTCCGGGTTGATCGCCATCACGGCGGTGTGGCGGTAGACGAATCCGGCCTCGTCGAGGTCTTCCCGATACATCTCAGCGACGTGTCCGGTGGCCGTCTCGACGGCGGGGGTCTGCAGAATCATGGCGCGCTCCCTTGCGTGCGAAGGGGCGTCCGGCCGGGCGTCCGCTGGGGTGATGGTACGCCTATCCCTCCGGCGGCGGCATGGCTGCTGCATCCCGCAGGCGGGTCAGGCGGACGTGTGGATGACGCGGTAGCGGACGTGCACCACGGAGGAGGCGACCCGGCCGCCGAGCTGCTCGAGTCGGAAGCCCTCGACGCCGACCGACAACCGCTCGCCGGCACCCAGGACGACGGGACAGATGTGCAGGCGCAACTCGTCCACGTGTCCGGCGGCGAGGTACTGGTTCACCGTGCACGCTCCCCCGGCGATGTCGATTCGGCCGTCCGGCCCAGCGACCTCCCGCGCGAGTTCCAGCGCGCGCTCGATCCCCTCGGTGACGAAGGTGAACGTCGTCCCCTGGAGCACGAGCGGCTCGCGTTCGTGGTGGCTGAGCACGAACACCGGCGCGTGGTACGGCGGTTCCGGACCCCACCAGCCCTGCCAGTCGAGGTCGAACTCTCCGCGGTCCGGCCCGAACATGTTCCGGCCCATGATGTACGCCTGCGCCCCCACGACGGCCGCGACTTCGGGAGCGTTCTCGTCCTCCTGCATCCACGAGGTGAGCGGTTCCAGCGCCCCCTCGCCGAAGGGCGTCTCGAGGGTCTGGCCGAGTCCGGCGGTGTAGCCGTCGAGGGACACGGCCATGTCCGCGGTCACGTACGACATGCGAGGCTCCGATCTGTCCGCCCCCCACGGACGACGTTAGCCGCGTTCCGGTGGGATCGCGAGGGTTGATCAGTCGCTGCCGCGGTCCACGATGGCCGCCTGCAGCGCGCGGATGCTCTCTGCCGGCGCGCCGCGCGTCAGCAGCCCGGGACCGAGCGGACCGGCGGCGTCCGAACCGAGTGCGGGGAGCTTCGCCAGCGCAGCTCGGACCGCCGGACTCATCCGTCCGAGCTGCCAGGCCAGCTCTGCCACCCGGGCGACACCCGCGTCGGGTGCCGCCAGTCCCGCCGCCTTCGCCGCGTACGCCGCCGCTCCGAGCGCGTGTGCGCCCATATGCGACACCGCCGCGGCCTGGGCCGCGGACCGTGCCGCCGCAACGGCCGCAGGAGCGCTCACCGCATGCGCGGGGCGACCGGAGCGGAACCTGTTCCGGATCTCGGTGGCGGTGTCGAGCTCGCCGCGCGCATAGGCGCGCGCTCTCTCGATACCGGACCGCGTACCGTCATCGTCCGGCGCTTCCGCCTCGAACAGCGGCAGCACGCGCTCCGCGCAGTCCGCCGCCCACGCCGCCACGACACGGCGCTCGGCCTCGGTCAACGTCTGGGGTGAGAGTGCCACGGGCTCAATCCTTCGCCGAGGAGACGTCGACCGCGGAGTCCTGGAGCACGAATCGCAGCGACGTGCCGTCTCCGAACCTGTCCCGCAGCGCGGTCGGACAGTTCTCGTCAATCAGCAGCGTGGCGACGGCGGGCATCGCCTTCGTCCCGCAGGCGGAGGCGTTCACGCCCCGGAAACTGGACGACTCCCGGTTGATCTTGGCGTCCTCAGCGACGAACAGACAACTCTGCTGACCGGATACCTCGAAGACCATGGGGCGCATCCCGAAGAACGTCGCGAAGCCACGGTCTGAGCCCCACCCCTCCCAGGCGAACCCCGGGTCGACCGGCAGCGACGCTTCGTGCGTGGCGCCCGTGATCAGGGGAACCGGCGGGATCAGCGCTGTCGCGACGAGCCCGCTCACCACGATCGCCGCAGCGACCGATCCCGCCCAGATCAGGCCGACCCGTCCGCTCACGCGCCACGGGCTCGCGGGCGTGGCGATCGGGGCCGGCACCGTGACCTCGGCGTCCGGGACAGTCGGCGGGACGGGCGAGGTGGCTGCCGGGGGGACGTCCGCCACCCCGACTCGAGGCGCACGGCGCTGCGCGGCGGACGTGTCCGCGCCGGGGCGCCGGTCCTGCTCCAGCTCGGCGAGCCGACTCCGGGCGGCCTCATCGGCACCGATGTCCGCGGCGGGACCGTAGGCCCGGGCGCGCAGGGCACGCAGTTCGCGATCCGACTCGTCGTTCATCTCCCCCATCGTGGCACGTCACCGGCCGCGCCGCCCGATACGGACGGCACGGCCGCCGCGGGTCACCGACGGCCGGATTTGCGCGCGAACATCGCGATGCTCCAGGACGCGCCGGCGGCGATGATCAGCAGGCACCACCCGAGGGCCCACCATCCCGTCGCACCCACCGGGGTCCCCATCAGGAACCCGCGAATGCTCTCGATGATCGGGGTCACCGGCTGGTGCTCGGCAGGCCAGCGCAACCAGGCCGGCATCGTGTCCACCGGCACGAAGGCGCTGGACAGGTACGGCAGGAACAGCAGGGCGAACCCATAGCCGCTCGCGGCTTCCGGACCGGACGCGGCCAACCCGACGCCGGCGAACAACCAGGTGATCGCCAGGATCCACAGCGCCACGATCGCCACTGCTGCGAGCCAGGCCGCGGGGCCCGCCACCGGCCGGAACCCGACCAGCAGGGCGACGCCGACGACGATGCCGGTGGCCAGCAGGTTGCGCACCATGCTCGCCAGGACGTGCCCGGCGATCACCGCGAACGCGGGCACGGGCATCGTGCGGACGCGATCGAGGAAGCCGGCCTTCAGGTCGCCCGCGATCTCGACGGCGACGCCGGAGGCGCCGAACCCCGAGCACAGCAGGATGATTCCCGGGACGACGTAATCGACGTAGTCGCCGCGGCCGCCGTCGATCGCGCCGCCGAACACGAAGGTGAACAGCAGCATCAGCAGGACCGGCAGTGCCACCGCCGTCACCAGCGCGTCGACGTTCCGGAGGGTGTGCAGCAGGCTGCGCCGCGTGAGTGCGGCGGTGGCGGACAGGAGGGACGGTCGCGCGCGCAACGGGCGCACCGCGGGGGTGAGGGCGATGGCGGTCATGCTGCGATCCTCTCCGCCGTCCGAGTGGCGTGGCCGAGGAGCGCCTCGTACACGTCATCCAGGGTGGGTTCGTGCAGGTCGATCGTGCCGCCCGCACGGGCGTCGAGCTGGTCGATCGCAGCGCGGATGCCCGCCACCGACCCGTCGGTCGGAACGGTCCGGACGATCGTGCCGTCGGCGTCCCGCAGCCGCACGCCGGCGCCGACGCGTGCTTTCAGCTCGCTCGGGGTGCCGATCGCCACGGCTCGTCCCGCATCGAGCACCCCGACGCGGTCCGCGAGGCGGTCCGCCTCCTCGAGGTACTGGGTCGTGAGCAGGACCGTCGTACCCTCGTCCGCCATCACCCGGATGGCCTCCCACAGCTCGCGGCGGCTGACCGGATCCAGTCCGGTTGTGGGCTCGTCCAGGAAGAGCACGCGCGGGGGGACGATGAGGCTGAGCGCCAGGTCGAGCCGCCGGCGCATGCCGCCCGAGTACGAGGCGACGGACTTCTCCGCCGCCGAAGCCAACCCGAATCGGTCGAGCAGCTCGCGGACACGGCGTTCGGTCTCCCGTCGGCCCAGAGCCGACAGCCGTGCGAGCAGCCGCACGTTCTCGGCGCCGGTGAGCGTCGTGTCCACGGCGGCCGACTGACCGCTGACGGCGATGCGGCGCCGGACCTGCTCCGGCTCGCGGCGGACGTCGATGCCGTCCACGCACGCCGTGCCGGTGTCCGCGCGCAGCAGGGTGGTCAGGATGTTGATCGTGGTCGTCTTGCCGGCTCCGTTCGGGCCGAGCAGCCCGAAGATCTCGCCGGGGGCGACCGAGAAGTCGAGGCCGTCCAGGACGACGGCGGATCCGAAGCGCTTGCCGAGCGCGCGGACCTCGATGGCGGATTCCATGAGTGGCTCCTTTCGTGTGCATCACAAACTGTTTATGTCGTAGACCATCTGTGTATGTCATACACGGTGCTAACGTCATCTGCAAGCGTTCGCACACGATTGCCGAGGAGATCGAGATGACCGACGACGCCGCAGAGCCCGAGCTTCCCCGCGCGATCGCGCTCGCCTGGGGAGTCGCGGTCAACCCGCAGCGGGGCCCGAAGCGCGAGTTGTCCATCGAGCGGATCGTGGACGCGGCCATCGAGATCGCGGACGCGGACGGCCTCGGCGCGGTGTCGATGAGCCGCGTCGCAACGACCCTCGGGTTCACGACGATGTCGCTCTACCGGTACGTCACCAGCAAGGACGACCTGCTGCTGCTGATGCAGGAGGTGGCCACCGAGATCGCGATACCGGAGGCGGACACCTCCCCCACCTGGCGAGCGGGGTTGGAGCGCTGGGTGCGATCACTCCGCGCGGCGTACCACGAGCACCCGTGGCTGTCCGACATCCCGATCTCGGGCCCACCGATCACGCCGAACAGTCTGGCCCTCGTGGACTGGTTCCTGCGCGAGACGCGGGAGCTGCCTCTCAGTGATGCCGAGCGGATGGGTGCCCTGCTGCTGCTGTCCAACTACTCCACGAGCGTCGTGCGCCAGGAGCGGGACGTCGCCGCGCTCGATCCGGGCGATGCCTCCGGGCAGAACTTCCTGGCCGGGATCGCCCCGATGATCACGCCGGAGCGGTTTCCGGACTTCGCGCCGTTCTTCGCCCGCGGCGGGTATCTCGGCGACCCGACGGTCAGTGACAGCGAGAGCGACTTCACGTTCGGATTGGGCCGCATCCTCGACGGACTCGAGCGCCGAATCGAAACCACCGATGACCACTGCAGCGCGGACCCGTCGGAATCGGCGCCACCCGACGTCGCCGCGGATGACGCCGAACCGCTCCCGCGCGACCCCGCCGTTCGGGCCGCGAACCGCGAGCGCCGAGACGCCGAGCGTCGCGTTCGCGAGGTCGAGAAGGAGCTCAAGGAGGCCCGCAAACGCGAGCGGGATGCCATCCGAAAGGCGCGCGACGCCGCGGCCGAGCGCGCCCGCAAGGACGCCGAGCGGGCGGCCAAGGACGCCGAACGCGCAGCGAAGCGGTCCTGACCCGAGCCACCGGTCACCCCTTCGCCGAGTAGACCTCGACCGTGTCATCGTGCACGACGAACTGCAGCGACGTGCCGTCGGCGAACCGCGCGCGCAGCGCGGCCGGGTAGGTCTCGTCCACGAGCATCGTCGCCACCGGCGGGAAGGCCGACGTCCCGCAGTTGGACTCGAGCGGACCGCTGTACTGCGACGGCTCGACATCGTCGAGCCCGGAGACGAAGACGTTCAGGCACATCACCGGCGGCCCCTCCCTCTGGTCGAACGACTCCACGCTGCTCCGCAGCCCGGCGAACGGTGTGAAGCCGGTCCCGCCGCCCAAGCTGCTCGGCTCGAATGACGGATCGGCCGCGAGCGTGGCCTCGTGCGCGGCACCCGCGACGAGGGGCCCGGGCGGGGCCAGCGCCACCGAGGAGAGTGCGCTCGCCACGATGGCGACAAGCACCGAACCGGCCCACACCGCGCCGACGCGGCGGCTCACCCGCCACGGGTTCGGATCCGGGACCGGCTCCCCCGGGGCGAGCGATTCCGTCGGGACGCCCGGCCCCGCGTCACCCTCGGACGCAGTCACGTCGACCGCAGCGGCGCCGTTCGCGCCCGGTCCGGCCTCCGGGCGCGCGTCGACACCCGCCACCTCTCCGGGGGAGGACGCGTCGCCGCGTCGCAGCCGTTCCAACTCCGCCAGGCGCCGGACGGCCCGCTCGTCCGCGCCGATGTCCGGCCGGGGCCCGTAGGCGCGAGCCCGCAGGTCCCGAAGTTCGTGATCGTCCCCCGTGTCCATCGTCCCCATCGTGGCATGAGTTCGGCCGTGTCGCCCCCGGGGGAGGACGGCACGGCCGAAGCGTGTGCGCGGGCGCGCCGCGGTCAGGGCCGCGAGCCCTGTTTCGCTCGCTGGATCTGCTCGTAAACGTGGGCTCGCAACTCGGCGAAGCGGGCGCTGGAGCGGGTGCCGAGCTGATCGCGCTCAGCGGGCAGGTCGATCGTCAGGTCCTCCTGCACCACCGTCGGAGAGTTCGACAGGATGATCACCCGCTCCCCCAGGTAGACCGACTCGTCGATGTCGTGCGTGACGAACAGGACGGTGATCCCGAGGTCCTTCCAGATCGTGCGGATCAGATCCTCGAGGTCCGCCCGGGTCTGGGCGTCGACCGCCGCGAAGGGCTCGTCCATCAACAGGACCTTCGGCTGGTAGGCGACGGCGCGCGCGATCGCCACGCGCTGCTGCATGCCGCCGGAGAGCTGCCACGGGAAGCTCTGCGGCACGTGGTCGAGTCCCACGGCGGCCAGGGCGTCATCGACGCGGCGCTGCCGCTCGGCCTTCGGCACGCCGTTGACCTTCAGAGGCAGCTCCACGTTGTCCCGCACGCTCTTCCACGGGAACAGGCTCCGGCCGTACTCCTGGAACACGACCGCCATGGCCTTCGGCGGACCGGTGACCGGAGCCCCACCCAACTCGACGGTGCCGGACGTGGGTGGCATGAGACCGGCGATGCACTTCAGCAGCGTCGTCTTTCCGGCCCCGGACGGACCCACGATGCACACCAGCTGACCGGCCGCGACGTCGAAGGTGAGGTCCCGGACCGCCTCGACGTCGCCCGCGGGCGTCGGATAGACCTTGCGCAGTCCGCGCACCGACAGAGCGGCGGCATTGGTGTCATCACTGGGCACGGTTGGCCTTTCGTTGACCGAGGTACCAGCCGAGCACACGACGCTCGGCCAGTTCGAACAGGAGCGACAGCGCGATGCCGATGAAGCCGAGCAGGAAGATGCCGCTCCACATCTGGGCGATCGCGAACGAGCGCTGGAAGAGGACGATGGTGAAACCGAGTCCGGACGAGGCTCCGAACATCTCCGAGATCACCATCAGAATCAGGGCGATCGACAGGCACTGCCGGATCCCGGCCATGATCTGCGGAGAGGCGGCCGGCAGCACCAGGTGGACGTAGCGGGCGAATCCGGTGATCCGATACGTCCGGGCCGTCTCCCGCAGCACCGGGTCCACCGCGCGGACGCCCTCCACCGTGTTCAGCAGCACCGGCCAGATCGCGCCGGAGATGATCACCACGATCCGCATTCCGTCATTGATGCCGATCAGCAGCATCAGCACGGGCACGAGCACCGGCGGCGGAACCGCGCGGAAGAACTCGAACAGAGGCTCGGTGAGGGCGCGCAGCCACCGCACCGAGCCGATGATCACTCCCAGCACCACGCCGAGGATGATCGTGAGGACCAGCCCGAGCAGCAGTCGGCCGACACTCGGGAGGAAGTCCACGAAGAACCGCTCGCCGAACCAGGTCTCCACGAACGTCGTGCCGATCTGGATCGGTCCGGGGAAGTAGAAGCTCGGCGAGACCGCACTGACGACCGACCAGATCACCAGGATGATGATCGGCAGACCGATGAAGTAGCCGGTGTCGGTCAGGACGCGGCGCCAGCCGCCGCCCCGGGTGGCGCGCAGTTCGCGCACCGTCGTGGTGGGAGAATCCGCACTCATACTGCCGCCTCCCCTCGCACGGACGGGTGCCAGGCCAGCGCCCGGCGTTCCACGGCACGCACGGCGATGTTGATGATCACTCCGATCAGGCCGGTGGCGAGGATCAGCGCGTACATCTCGTCCAGTTGCCCGCCCTGCTGGTTCAGGGCGATCTCGTACCCGAGGCCAGGGGCGCCGATGATGAGCTCGCCGGTGATGGCGAGGATCAGACCGACGGCGGACGCGAGCCGGATCCCGGTGAGGAGGTACGGCAGCATCGTCGGCCACACGACGTGCCGGACGCGCTGCAACCAACTGAATCGATAGCTGCGGGCGGTGTCCTCGGCGACCGGGTCGACGTCCGCGACGCCGTACAGGACCTGCAGCAGCACCTGCCAGAACGAGGCGTACACGATCAGCAGCAGCGTCGACTCGATCCGCGCGCCGAACAGCAGCACAGCAACCGGGATGAGGGCCACCGACGGGATCGGGCGCAGGAATTCGATCGTGGTGCGCGTGGCACGCCGCAGAAAGGGCGACAGGCCGATGACCAGCCCGAGGACGATCGCGGCGACGACCGAGATCAGCAGGCCCAGCGCCCACGCCGTCATCGTCTCGCCGACGCTCGTCCAGAACCGCGGCGTGACCAGCAGTGTGAAGAACTTGCCCAGCACCTGGCTGACCGGGGGCAGGAACCGCGCATCGACCAGGCCGATGCGCGGGACCAGCTCCCAGACGAGCAGGAACAGAACGACGCCGAGGACACCGAGACCGGCGTCGAGGGCACGACCGGTCGCCGCACTCCGCGGTTTCGCCGCGGAGCGGCCCCGGCGTCGCCCCTGTTCCTGCGCGTTCACCACAGGAACGTCGACCAGTCCGGAACCTTCTTGATGGTGCCGTACTTCACCGCGGCATCGGCCAGCGTCTTCAGCGAATCCTTGTTGACCTCGGTCCGGAACACCGGCAGGTCCAGCTCATCCACGGTCTCCTTCGTCAATTTGGTGTACGTCAGGATGATGGCGCGGACCTTGTCCGGGTTCGCCTGCGCGAACTCGAGCGACTTGTTCATCGCGGTCTGGAACTTCTTCACCAGGTCGGGGTTTTCCGAGACCGTCTTGGTGTTCGTGAAGAAGCCGGCGATGTCGAGGTCCGGCGTGAAGTCGGTGAAGTTGTACGTGATGACGCGGAAGTCGGACTCCATGGACTTCACCCACGGGTTCACCGTGCCGGCATCCACCTGCTTGTTCAGGATCGCGGCCTGCGCGTCCGGGAACGCGACCTCGACGAACTCGATCTTGGAGGAGTCGCCGCCATCGGCGTCCACCACACCACGGATCGTGGTGTCGTTGATGTTGGACAGGTTGTTCACCGAGACGCGCTTGCCGGTGAGATCCTTCGGGCTCTTGATGTCGGAGTCCTTCGGGACCACGACGGCCTGGAAACCGTCCGTCTTCGTCGCCGCTGTGGCGTTGGTCACGTACTGGAGGGGCAGACCCTGGTCGACGGCGACCATGCCGCTGAGGTAGTTGCCGAACGCGAAGTCGTACTCGCCGGAGACGACACCCGGCACGGCCGCAGCGCCACCCGTGGTCGGCTGCAGGGTGACGTTGAGGCCCTCGTCCTTGAAGAACCCCTGGTCAACGCCGAGGTACATGGCGGCGGTGTCGGGCACGGGGAGCACGCCGACGGTGATGTCCGTGGTGCCCCCACCCGCGCCACCCGTGGCTCCGGCAGTACCGGTGCTCCCACCTGAGTCCGCGGCACCGGAGCACCCCGTGAGCAGGAGTGCGGCGGCGGCCACGATGGCCGCGCCGAGCGTGATCTTCTTCATTGCTGTGTCCTCTCTGACATGGCGTGACTGCGTCTTCCTCGCGGGACGGCGTTCTTCCGTCGTGCGAACCGAACCGTCGGTGCATCCGGACCGGAATCCGTCACCGCCGCGCGCCCCCGCGCCGCAGGGGGATCCTGCGTCGTGTCGAGAGCGGTTGCCATCGGGAGCACTCCATCGTGTCGGGCGGGGTTCTTTGACGGTACGGTCCGGAACGCTCCCCCCGCCAATGAATGATCTTTCCCCAATCTATAGATACTGCTTATATCGGGGGTATGGCCTCGTTCGATCTCGACCTCATGGACGTCTTCATGACGATCGCTCGCGCCGGAAGCCTGACGCGTGCGGCCGAACGACTCCACGTGACCCAGCCGAGCGTGAGCCACGCCCTGGCTCGGCTGCGCGTGCACTTCGGGGATCCGCTGTTCGTCCGCACCCGCGGTGGCGTGCGGCCGACCGCGTTCGCCCAGGACCTCATCGACGAGATCGAACAGCCTCTCGAGGTGCTGCGCAGCGTCATGGGATCGGCCGCCGACTTCGATCCGGCGACCTCGCAGCGGCGCTACCGCCTGGCGCTGACCGACATCGGCGAGGCCGCGCTCCTCCCGTGGATCATGGCGGAGCTGCTCGCTCAAGCTCCGGGCATCAGCGTCGAAGTGGTGCAGATCGACATCCACCAGGTCGGGACGTGGATCACCGAGGGGTCGGTGGACGCGGCGATCGTGTCCACTCCCCTCGAGGGCCCGTTCGAGAGCTCCCTGGTCATGGTCGACAAGTACGGCTGCGTCGTCGGTGAGGACGTGGAACTCGTGGACGGGCGGATCGGCCTGGACGATTTCCGCTCCCGACCGCGCGCGGTCGTCACGGAGACCACGGGACACGAGGTCGCGCGCGCCATGGCACGCGCGGGTGGACCGGACTCCCCCACCGTGCTCGTGCCCCATTTCGCCGCGATGCCGCAGCTCGTGCTGCGGGCGGGACTCGTCGGGGTCGTCCCGCGCGGTGCGGTCACCGAGGTTCTCGGCGGCTGGCCGCTGCGTATCGCCGCATTGCCGTTCGAGGTGGACACGTTCGAAGTGCGTCTCTACTGGCAAGGGCGCCATCGCCTCGGCCCGGCGCAGCGCTGGCTCATCTCGACCATCCAGCACGCCCTGGCGGACGTTCAACCGGACCTCGACGCGCGAACCACGAACCCGTCGACCGCGCGCCGCGCGGACCGCACCTGAGCGGGGCTCACTCCACGAGCGTGCCGACCACCGACTCGGACGGGGCCTGGTCCGCGAGCGCGCGGAAGGATTCCTGCACCGCCGGCGACGTGCGCGCTCCCGCGGCGGATTCCGGCGGAACCGCGGAGTGAGCGCGGGTGATACCGAGGGGTGACGCACGCGGAGGCGTCTGCGCCTAGCGTGGGTCGGACATGAACGAGACGATGGCTTCCTCCGCCGCCCAGTGGCGTACGACGACCGAGCGGGTCGCCCCCGGCCGCTGGGCGTTCGTGGTGTGGGCGCTGGCCGGCACGGCGGCGATCTCCGTGCTCGCCGTCACCGCCACGCTCGGCGCCACCGAGTACCGCATCCCGGTCCTCGCGCTGATCGGCTTCGCCACGCTGCAGGCCGCCGCCATCCCCGGGTCCCTTCTCGCCCCGACGTGGGCGACCGCGAGCGCGGTGGCCGGTGCCGCGGGATTGACGCTGTTCGCGGACCCGACCACCACGGCCGCCTGGCCGGTCGCGGTCACGACGATGATCGCGTGCGCCCTGACCTGGGTCGGTGTCGCCTTCCGCGCGCCATGGTCGGTCGCCGGGACCGGGTGGCTGCTCACGATGAGCGCCGCGGTGATTCCGGTGTCGATCGCCGGCCGCACGGTCGCGGCGGGCGCGCTGACGGCGGACCTCGTGGTCTTCGGGGCCGTGACGGCGATCGGAGCTGTCACCGGCGTCCTGCTGCGCCATCTGTCCGGTGCGCGTACCGAGCTGACCCGCCAGCGGGCGCTCACAGCCGAGGAACTGGCTCGGCGGGAGGCCGTCGAGGATCGCGCCCGGATCGCACGCGAACTGCACGACGTCGTCGCGCACGGCATGTCCGCGATCCAGGTGCGCGCCGCCTCCGCCCGCTACCGATTCACGGACCTGCCGCCGGACGCGGCCGCGGAATTCGACGAGCTCGCCGCCACGGCGCGGGCGTCGATGACCGAGATGCGCGCCATCCTCGGCGTTCTGCGTGACGAGGACACCTCGGCCGCTCGGGCGCCGCAGCCGGGATGGGGCGAGATCGGCGCGCTCGTCACCCGCGCTCGGGAGCTCGGCCCCGTCCAGGAGAGCGGACGGTGGGACCTCACGGCCACGGAGCGCGCGGACCCGGTGTTCGGGCTCGCGGTCTACCGTGCCGTGCAGGAGGCGCTGAGCAACATCGCCCGCCACGCGCCGGGTGCTCCCGCCCGCATCACCTGGCTCGACACCGCTCGCACGTGGCGCGTGACGATCGCGAACGACGCCCCCGCGCGGCCCGCCCCACCACGATCGGACGGCGGTCACGGCCTCCGCGGCATGACCGAGCGGATCTCGGCCCTCGGCGGAACGGTGACAGCGCTGCCCACCGAAACGGGGTTCGCCGTCCAGGTGGACCTCCCTCGATCCGTGTGACCGGCGGCCACGTGCACCAGAATGGAACCCCATGGTGAGAGTTCTGATCGTCGATGACCAGGCGATGGTCCGCGCCGGATTCGCCGCCATCCTCCGCGCGCAGGACGACATCGACGTCGTCGGCGAGGCCGGGGACGGCGTCGAGGGCGTGGCGCAGGCGCGCCGGCTGCGGCCGGACATCGTGCTGATGGATGTCCGGATGCCGCAGATGGACGGCATCGAGGCGACGCGGCGCATCCTCACTGCGGGCACGGACGTCCCGGCCCCCGCGGTCCTCATCCTCACGACCTTCGATGCGGACGAGTACGTCCACGATGCCCTGGGCGCCGGCGCCAGCGGGTTCTTGCTGAAGGATGCCCTACCCGAAGAGCTCGTCAATGCGGTGCGGGTGGTCGCCGCCGGCGATGCTCTCCTGGCACCACGGGTGACCAAACGCCTGCTGGAGCGCTTCGCCGCCACACGCCCGGCGACCAATCGTCACCTCGTCCGGTTGAACGATCTGACCGAGCGCGAACGGGAGGTTCTCGTGCTCGTGGGGCAGGGGCTGTCCAACGGCGAGATCGCCGGGCAGTTGTTCCTGGCCGAGCAGACCGTGAAGACGCACGTCAGTCGAGTGTTCAGCAAGCTCCATCTGCGCGACCGCGTGCAGGCCGTCATCCTGGCCTACGACACCGGGCTGGTCTCCCCCGCTGACTGAGCGCTACGCCGGTAGGGGGGCGATCAGGACCGGGGTCGGATGCGTCGGGACGGACCTGGTCGAGACGCTGTCGGCATGGCACTTCCGACACCGCTGAGCACCCCCGCCGACACATCCCCTCCCGCTCGCCCGGGACCGTCCACCCGCGATTCGTCGGTCGATGCCGCGCGAGCCGTGCTGCTGATCGTGGTCGTGCTGCTGCACGCGATCATGGTCGGCGTGGGGCGGGACGCCGCCGGCGCACCCGTCCTGGAGAACGCGATGGAGCACTGGGCCGGGTTTCCGGTGCTGACCTGGTTCGCACAGGTCATGCCGTTGTTCTTCATCTTCGGCGGGTTCGCCGGCTTCACGCAGTGGACACGGGATCGCGCGCGCGGCACCTCGGCCGGGGACTACGTGGCCGCACGCGTGCGGCGACTGCTGGTTCCAGCCGGCGGCGCGCTGACGGCGGTCGCCGTCTTCCTTTCCATCCTCGTGGTCACCGGCGTCCCCGCCGAGGTGGTCGCCGTCGCCGGATACCGCATCGGCCAACCGTTGTGGTTCCTCGCCGTCTACCTGGGTGCGAGCGCCCTGGTCCCCGTGTTGGTGCGTGCGCACGAGCGAGCGCCGTGGACCACGATCGGACTGCTCGCACTCGCGGCCGTCACGGTCGACGTCGTCCGTTCCGCCACCGGGGTCACGGCCATCGGCGCACTGAACCTCGCCTTCGTGTGGCTGCTGCTGCAGCAGCTCGGCTTCGCTCTTGCCGAGGGACGATTCGATCGCCTGCGCGCGCGGTACCTGCTCGGCGCTCTCGGAGCCGCTCTGGCCGCGCTCGCCGTATCGATGCTCACCGGGTTCTCTCCCGTGAACCTCCTCGCCGCGCTGAACCCGCCGATGAGCTCTCTGGTGCTGCTCGGGATCGCCCAGCTCGCGCTGTTCCAACTGCTGCGCCCGGCCCTGCGCCGCCACGCGAACGGGCGAGCGCAACCGGCGATCGGTTGGATCAACGCCCGGGCGATGACGATCTACTCCTGGCACATGCTCGTCGTCGTCGCGCTCGCCGGGGCCCTGCTGCTCGTTCCGGGCGAGCTGGCCGAACCGCTGTCCGCAGCCTGGTGGGAAAGCCGGCCGCTGTGGCTGGCCCTCGTCGTCCTCACGGTCGGCACCGTGGTCGGTGTGGTGGGCGGGGCGGAGGCGCGGCGCGTGCGTTCCCGAGCCGCACAACGGTTCGTCCCGGTGCCGGTCGCGGTGCTCGTCGCGCTGACGGCGGTGCTCCTGGCGCTGCTCGCCGGTTCGCACCCGGCCGCGTGGGTGGTCGCCGCCGCGCTGATCCCGGTCGCGCTCGCCAGCGCAGGCCACTCGTCGAAGCGGTCGACGGCCGACGAGGCTCCCCACCTGTCACGATACGCAGAGCCCGGTCACAACATACGTACAGAGATTTCGCGGCCCGTTCTCTCATTCCGAAGCGCCTACTGAGAACATCCCGCGCGACGGCACAGAAGACCGGCTGCGAACAGCAGAGGCCATCGCGGGTGCCGACCCTCGTGCGAGCTCGAAACAGGAGACTCAGCATGCGATTCCAATCACCCCGAGCAGGGCGACGAGCCCTGCTCACAGCGGCGACACTCGTCGCCGCCTCGCTCGCTCTCTTCGGGTGCAGCGCCGGATCGACGGCATCGTCGTCGTCCTCCACCACGAGCGGTGCCGCACCGGGCAAGTCCACCAACACCATCTCCTGGGCCCTACCGCCCGCGACCGTGCCGAACTGGATCTGGCCCTTCTCGCCCATCGCCGATTTCAGCGTGACCAACTCCGAGATGCAGCTGATGATGTACCGCACCCTGTACTGGTACGGCGACAACGGCAAGACGGGCGTCGATGACGCGCTGAGCCTCGCTCAGGAGCCGTCCTTCAGCTCCGACGGCAAGACCATCACCATCAAGCTCAAGGACTACTCGTGGTCCAACGGCGAGAAGGTCACCTCGCACGACGTGCTGTTCTGGATCAACATGGCCAAGGCGGAGAAGGCGAACTACGCCGGATACACGCCAGGCCAGTTCCCGGACAACGTCGTCTCCGCGACCGCACCCGATGACAGCACCGTGGTGCTCACGACGGACAAGGCGTACAGCCAGCAGTGGTTCCTGATGAACCAGCTCAGCCAGATCACGCCCATGCCGGAAGCGTGGGACATGACCAGCGCCACGGCCAAGGGCACGTGCTCCACGGCTGAGTCCGGGTGCGCGGCGGTGTACGCCTATCTGAACGCGCAGTCCAAGGACCTGCCCACCTACGCCACCAGCAAGCTGTGGTCCGTGGTCGACGGGCCGTGGATGTTGAAGAGCTTCAACTCCGACGGCCACGTCAGCTTCGTGCCGAACACGAAGTACTCCGGCCCGACGAAGGCGCAGGTCAAGGAGTTCAACATGGTGCCGTTCACGACGGACTCGGCAGAGTTCAACGTGGTCCGCGCCGGCAGCACGCTCGACGTCGGCTACATCCCGACGCAGGACATCGCGCAGGCGAAGTCCGCGACGACCGCGCCGGACCAGGCCGGACCCAACCCGCTGAGCGCGAACTACCGCCTGATGCCGTGGTTCCTGTACGGGTTCAACTACTTCCCGATCAACTTCAACAACCCCACGGTGGGTCCGATCTTCAAGCAGTTGTACTTCCGCCAGGCTCTCCAGTCGATCGTGGACCAGCAGAGCGTGATCACCTCGGCCGCGAAGAACTACGGCGTCCAGACGACGGGCCCTGTCCCGCTGTTCCCGGACAGCTCCCTGATCTCCGCGACGGAGAAGAACAACCCGTATCCGTTCAGCATCGACAACGCCACGAAGTACCTGACCGACAACGGCTGGACGGTCGTGAAGAACGGGACCACGACGTGCACGAAGCCGGGCACCGGCTCGGGTGAGTGCGGCGCCGGGATCGCATCCGGGGCGGCGCTGACGTTCTCGCTGCCCTACGCCAGCGGCAGCGCGACGATCGACACCGCCATGGCGTCGATGAAGTCGAACGCCGCGCAGGTCGGCATCACGCTGAACCTGAAGCCGGAGCCGTTCAACAGCGTCACCTCCACCGCGGTCCCGTGCTCCGGGTCCACGTGCACGTGGGAGATGGGCAACTGGGGCGGTGGCTGGACGTACGCGCCGGACTACTACCCCACCGGCGAACTGCTGTTCGCGACCGGCGCCGGTTCCAACTCCGGCAGCTACTCCGACCCCGCGCTGGACAAGCTGATCGCCGACACCACCACGCAGAGCGGTGACGCCGTGCTGCAGGCGTACGAGGACTACATGGCCAAGAACGTTCCGGTCATCTACCAGCCCAACTACACCTACTCCCTGACCGAGGTCGCCAACGGCTTGCAGGGATACGACACCAACAACCCCTACGGCGCCATCACCCCGGAGGAATGGCACTACTGAACGATCGATGATCGCGAACGCGACGAGCACGGACGAGCGGGAGGGATGACATGGTCGGATACATCCTCAGACGCCTGCTGCAGGCCGTGCTCGTCGTGCTCGTCGTCACGATCATCGTCTTCATCCTGCTGCACTCGCTGCCGGGCGGACCGGCCCGAGCGATCCTCGGACCCCGCGCGACGCCGGGGCAGATCACGCAGTTCAACCATCTGAACGGCCTCGACCGACCGCTGGTGGTGCAGTACTTCTCCAGCGTGTGGGGATGGGCCACCGGGAACTTCGGGTTCTCCTACGTGCTGAACCAGTCGGTGGGATCGCTCCTGGCCGAGCGGCTGCCGAAGACGATCATCCTGGCGTTGTTCTCGCTGATCCTCACCGTCATCGTCGCGATCCCGATCGGCGTGTATCAGGCGGTCCGCCGCAACCGCACGTTCGACTACATCATGACCGCGCTGTCGTTCATCTTCTACGCGGCCCCGACGTTCTTCCTCGGCCTCATCCTGATCGAGGTCTTCTCGTCCGTCCTCGGCTGGTTCCCCCCGGAGGCGCCGCAATCGAACGGTGTCGTGCCGATCTTCCAGCAGTTCCCGGCCATGGTTCTGCCCATCGTGACCCTGGCGCTGCTGAGCATCGCCGGGTTCTCCCGCTACATGCGCTCCTCGGTGCTCGATAACGTCGGCCAGGACTACGTGCGCACTGCGCGGGCCAAGGGTGCCTCCCCGAGCCGCGTGCTCTGGCGGCACGTGCTGCGCAACGCGCTCATTCCGATCGTCACGCTGCTCGGGCTGTCCCTGCCGGCGCTGTTCGCCGGCGCGCTGATCACCGAATCGATCTTCAACTTCCCGGGCATGGGCCTGCTGTTCTGGCAGGCCGCCCAGCAATCCGATTATCCGGTCGAGATCGGCGTGGTCATCGTGACCGCGTTCGCGACCGTGATCGGCAACCTCCTCGCTGACCTGTCCCTGGTCGCGATCGACCCACGGGTGGCGCTATGAGCAGCACGCTACGGACCGGTACGTCCACGGACATCACGACACCTGCTCTCGGTCGTGGTTCCCGTCCGGTCTCGGGCGACGCCGAGAGCAGGCCCAAGCATCCGTTCCAATTGGGCCTGGAGGTCTTCGTCCAGAACCGGCTGGCGGTGGTCGGCGTCGTGGTCGTCGTGCTCGCCGTCCTGTTCTGCTTCGTCGGACCGCTGGTCTACCACACCGACCAGGTGACGGTGAACCTCGCCGACGCGAACCTGGCGCCCGGGGGCGCGCATCCGCTCGGCACCGACGGGTCCGGCTACGACGTGCTGGGGCGGCTCATGGTGGGCGGTCAGACCTCGCTCATCGTGGGGTTGGCGGCCGCCGCCATCGCCACCGTGGTCGGCACGATCTGGGGCGCCGTGGCAGGCTTCTTCGGAGGCGTCGTGGACGGCGTCATGATGCGCATCGTGGACGCCGTCCTCGCCATCCCGATCCTGTTCCTCCTGCTGTTCCTCGTGACGATCGTGCGGCCGTCGCTGACGGTGATGATCCTCGTGATCGGGCTGACCGCGTGGCTGGTGCCGGCCCGTCTGGTCCGCGGCGAAGCGCTGACGTTGCGCGTGCGCGAGTATGTGCAGGCGGTGCGCGTGATGGGCGGTTCGTCCTGGCGTTCGGTCAGCCGGCACATCATGCCGAACGTCCTCGGCACCGTGATCGTGAACACCACGTTCCAGGTCGCCGACGCGATCCTGCTGGTGGCCTACCTGGGTTACCTCGGCCTCGGCATCTCGCCGCCGGCCACGGACTGGGGCGCCATGCTCAGCAACGGCACCCAGTACGTGTTCCTGAACTACTGGTGGCTGATCTACCCCGCGGGGGCCGCGATCATCATCGTCGTCGTGGCCGTCAACCTCATCGGTGACGGTCTGCGCGACGCGGTGGAGGTCCGGCTGCAGCGCCGGTGAGGAGCGTGCGATGAGCCTGTTGGAGGTGCGCGATCTGCGGGTGGACATCCGCCTGCGCAAGACCGTGGTGCACGCCCTGGACGGTGTCTCGTTCACGGTGGAGGCCGGGGAGACGGTCGGCGTCGTCGGCGAGTCCGGCTGCGGCAAGACGATGACGGCGATGTCCATCGAGCGCCTGTTGCCGCCCGGTGGCGAGATCGTCGACGGCGAGGTGATCTTCGACGGCCGCGACCTCACCGGGTTGACCGAGCACGGCATGCAGGAGGTGCGCGGCGGAGACATCGGCATGATCTTCCAGGACCCGATGACGAGTCTGAACCCGGTTCAGACGATCGGCGAGCAGGTCGCCGAACCGTTGCTGCTGCATCGCGGTATGACCGCCACGCAGGCACGCGCGGACGTCATCGAGATGCTCCGGATGGTCGGTATCCCGCACCCGGAGCAGCGGCTGAGCGCGTACCCGCACCAGCTGTCCGGCGGCCAGCGGCAGCGGGTGATGATCGCGATGGCACTGATCTGCCGGCCCAAACTGCTGATCGCGGACGAGCCCACGACCGCTCTGGACGTGACGGTGCAGAAGCAGATCCTCGACCTCATCGACCGCTTGCGCGCCGAACTGGGGATGGCCGTCGTCCTGATCACCCACGACCTCGGCGTCATCGCAGGTCGCGCTGACCGCGTCGTGGTGATGTACGCCGGCCGCGTCGCCGAGACGGGCGAGACCGACATGATCTTCGCCCGCCCCCGCCACCGCTACACCGAGGCCCTGTTCGAGGCTCTGCCGGAGCGTGCCGCCGGTACCGGCGAACGGCTGTATTCCATTCCCGGCATGCCACCGGATCTGCTCGTCCGGCCGCACGCCTGCCCGTTCGCTCCCCGCTGTCGGTTCGCCACCGATCAATGCCGCACCGAAGACCCTGCACTGCGACCGGCCCGCGACGGCGACCCGAGCCACACGTACGCCTGCTTCGTCCCGCGGACCGAGCCCTTCCCGGCCCTGGAGGATGCCGCCCGCGATCGTCCCGCAGCCACGGAGGAGCGCCCGAGCGATGACCGCGAATGGGTCGCACCGACGCGCTTCATCCCCGCCGACGGCGTGCCGCTGCTGTCCGTCGAAGGACTGGTGAAGGACTTCCCGGTGACGCGCGGTGGCCTGCTCCGGCGCCGCGTCGGAGCGGTCAGCGCCGTCGCCGATGTCAGTCTCGACCTGCAGCGCGGCGAGACGCTCGGCCTGGTGGGCGAATCCGGCTGCGGCAAGACGTCCCTGGGCCGTCTCGTCGTCGGCCTGGACACCCCCACCGGCGGGCGCATCCTGTTCCGCGGGACCCCGATGCGGGCCCACCGCCGGGACGCCCGCGAGGAGCGGCGGAACGTGCAGTTCATGTTCCAGGACGCGTACGCCTCCCTCGACCCACGGATGCGCGTCCGCTCGATCCTGCGCGAGCCGTTGGAGATCCAGCACGTCGGCACGAGCCGCGACCGCGACCGCCGCGTCGACGAACTGCTCGCCGACGTCGGACTGCCCGCCGGCGCGGCCGAGCGGTATCCGTTCGAGTTCTCCGGTGGGCAGCGCCAACGGATCGGCCTGGCTCGCGCGCTGGCGCTGCAGCCGGCGCTGATCGTCGCGGACGAGCCTGTTTCCGCCCTCGACGTTTCGGTGCAGGCGCAAGTGCTGAACCTGATGAAGCAGCTGCAGCGCGAGCGGGAGCTGACCTACCTGTTCATCAGCCACGACCTGTCCGTCGTGCGCTACCTGTCCGACGTCATCGCCGTGATGTACCTCGGCAAGCTCGTGGAGATCGGTCCGGCGGCCGAGGTCTACGGCTCTCCGCAGCACCACTACACCCGGGGACTCATCGACGCGATCCCGATCGCGGACCCCCTCGCGGAACGTGGCAAGGCGGCCGCCGGGGTCGCCGGCGAACTGCCGAGCCCGATGGACCCGCCCAGCGGCTGCCGGTTCCGCACGCGGTGCCCCGTGGCGCAGGACATCTGCGCGCGCGTGGAGCCGCCGTTGCAGGTCGGCGGGGGTTCGGAGCCGACCGGCCTCGAGGCCGTCCCCGGTGCGCACCGGGTCGCCTGCCACTTCCCCCTTGAGCTCACCGCGGCATCGGCCGCTTCCTCGCTCGGCCCCATTCGAGCGACGCGCTCGGCGGCACGACGGCGTGCTGATTCAGCGCACGACGACACCGGTCACGGTGAGTGACCGTCCCGGGTGCGGGGGCCCCGGGACGGTCGGCCAGAACTGCCGCGCGCGTCGCGACGCGCCTATGCTGACCGCATGAGCGACTACGACGTGTTGGAGATCGGCGGGCTGGACCAGTGGAAGGACTACGCGGGCGGGCGCGCACCGGGCAAACGGTTCATCGACGCGGAGCTGCCCGAGCAGTACATCGGGATGTCCGCGAATGCCCTGGCCCCCGGCGGTGAGTCCCCGTTCTGGCACTCGCATTCCCAGCTCGAGGAGCTGTACGTGTTCCTCGCCGGACAGGGGCAGATGGCAATCGGCAATGACGTCGTCGACGTGCACGCCGGTACCGTCGTTCGTGTCGGGCAGAACGTGATGCGCGCCTGGCGCGCGCTGCCGGACAGCACCGAGGACCTGCGCTGGCTGTGCATCCGCGCGGGGGGCGGCCCGTTGGCCGAGGTCGGCAAGGACGGCGAACGCGACGGCGACCGCCCCTTCCCCTGGGCGAGCTGACTCCCCCTCGCTCCCACTCCCGACAGTTTCAGGCGCCTGATCCTGCCGAGCTCGAGAGCGACCGCGGGCATGCTCCCACCCGCGGCAGGTTCACGCGCGTGATCCTGCCGTGAGTGGGAGCGACCGGGGTTCTGGCACGATGGCAGGATGACCGTCACGTATCGGACGCCCGGGCCGGCGGATGCCGCCGCCCTCGCTGACCTCCACGTCGGCACCTGGCGGGAGGCCTACAGCCACCTGCTGCCGGAGGAGTTCTTCTCCGACGCGTGGCTCGCCGGCCGCCGCAAGATGTGGGACCACGTGCTGTCGCACCCGCAGGACGACGTGACGGTTCTGGTCGCGGAGCAGGACGGCGAACTGGTCGGCTTCGCCTGGGCCGGACCGGCCGTGGACGTGGGCGAAACCGCGTCGCCGCGCGACCGTCACCTGTACGCGATCTACGTCCGAGCCGCGCACTACGGCACCGGGATCGGACAGACGCTGCTGGACGACACACTCGGCTCCGGACCCGCCCAGCTCTGGGTGGCGAAGGAGAATCCGCGCGCGATCAGGTTCTACACCCGCAACGGTTTCACCCTCGACGGCACCGAGATGACGGACCCGTCCGCTCCGCTGATCACCGACAGGCGGATGGTGCGCTGACGCGTCCGGTGTCGCTCACCGCGCGGCCGCGAGCGCGAGCAGCAGCGGCATACCGAGCGCGTCGAGCCGCGCGGTCCACGGGTGCGCCATGAGCCCATCGTCCAAGCGGCGCTGCAGTTCGACCGGTGACACCCAGGCATGGTCAACGACTTCGGCGGGGTCCGGCACGACGTCCACGCCCGCCGGCGCGCCGACCAGGTAGAGGTCGAGCAGCGCGGTGGCCTCCGCGAAGCGGCCGACCAGCTGCAGATCGTCGGGCGCGACGACCAACGACGTCTCCTCGCGCAGCTCCCGGACCGCGGCATCCACGCTCCGCTCGCCCGCCAGGGCGCTGCCGCCCGGGAACTCCCAATCCAGGCCGAACTCCTTCGCCGCGGCACGCTGCGTCAGCAGCACGGTGCCATCCGGACGCTGGACGCACGTGGCCACGACCACGTGGAAGCGTCCGGCCGGCCAGTCCGAATCCCCGCGCCGATGGGTCTCCCCCGTCGGCACGCCGGAAGAGTCCGTCACATCCCAGAACTCACTCATCCCGCCAACGCTACCGACGTCGTCGGTCGGGCGCGACGAACCGGCGAACTACCCCAGCATCAGCGCGTGCGGATCGTCCGGAGCGACGCGAAACGGCAGCACGGCACCGGGTTGCCAGTTGTGCAGTGCTCCCGCCGCGATCACCGTCTCGTAGCGGGATCGATACGGTTCACGACCGTCGATCGCCACCGAGAGCTCGACGGCGTAGACCGGAACGTCCGCGATCGTCGCACCGGTCGGGGCGAGGGAGATGACGGTCCCGGAGGCCGGTGTGCCGCGTCCGTAGGCCGCCATGTTGGCGAACGGGTTCCCCTCGGCCGCGCCGTGCGACGCGGCCGTCATGTCGTCCCGGACCTTCAGCCAGTACTCCGCAGCATCAGCCGACTGACGGATGCTTTCGCTCATCGACGGCCGTGGATCGTTGGCCGCGAGCTTCATCAGACGGCCGAGGTCCCGGAAGACACCCATCGCCGGTCAGCTCGTGAAGGCGATCTTCTGCGGATCGGTCGGGTCGACGGCGACACCGTGCGTGGTTCCGACGGCGAACATCGACGCCGTCTGCGGCGAGATCATCTCCCGCTTGGCCACGACGTACGGCTCCGAGCCCTCGAGCGTCACCTGGACGTCCAGCTGGAACCAGGGGTACCCGGACGTCCGCTCCCCCGTGTCGACCGCACCGGTGATGATTCCCGATCCAGGCCGGCCGACCGCGATGATGCGATTGAGCTCCTGCCCGTACGCGTTCAGCAGGTCGTGGTCGGCCTGTGCGGCCGCGTTCACCTGGGCCGCGTTGTGCACCGTCACGGGCGATCCGTCGGTGTAACCCGCCGCAGCGAGGTGATCGTTCGCCAACTGCTGCGCGGCGGCGGCCTGCGCCGCCCAGTCCTGCTGTGCGGTCGCCGCTTTCGCCGCGGACGAATACGCGTCTTTGGCCTTCCCGAAAAGTCCCACGTCAGTCCCCGTTCTGAGCGCCCCGCGCCCGCTCCCTGCGGACGCTCCTGCACCGTCCGTGGCCTCAGCATGACGCTCCGGCCGGGTGGCGGCAAGTGAATTCTTCCTCCTGAACGAGGGCCGGGTCGGCGCGCCAACTCGGCGACTCCCGCGCATTCGGTCCGAGCTCAGGACGCCTTCGCTTGGGTGGAGTGCGCGTCGGAGGGGTCATCCCCCGCCAAGCGCGTCGCCAGCGGGATGTTGATCTTCTCCGAGAACAGCTGGATGAGCGGGCCGTTGAAGAACGCCGTGACCACCGTCCCGAAGCCGACCGGTCCGTGCACGAGCACGGCGAGGATGACGACGATGATGTCCTGCGGGACCCGTACTCGGCCGTACTTCCAGCCGGTCTTGCCCACGATCATCGGCGCGATGGCGTCGTACGGCGCCGTCCCCACCCGAGCGCTCATGTACGCGCTGGCGCCGAACGCGAAGATGAGGATGCCGACGAGGAAGAACACGGTCTTGCTCAGCAGCGTGGCCGATGCCGGCGCGAGCGGGGCGAGGAGTCCCGCGAAGATGTCGATGAAGAACCCGGTGAGAACCATGTTGATGATCGTGCCGGGACCGATGTACTTCCGTCCCCAGATCAGGACCGGAATGAACAGAACGAGGTTGCTCAGCAATTGGTACGACCCCAGCGACCAACCGAGCTTGGCCGCGATGCCGACGTTCAGTGCCGTGTACGGGTCGAGTCCGACGTCGCCCGTCTTCAGCACGGCGGCGCCGAGCCCGATCAGGATGACACCGACGAACGCGTAGACGGAACGGATGACCGTGGACTTCAGCGAACGATGCGCACTCATGCGTGTTCTCCCCAGCGTCAAGGCGTCCGGTGAGCGGTCGCTCGCGACGCCGTCCCCGGGAGTATTTTCCCGCCAGTTCGCCGCGCGCGGTAGTCCGGTCTTCGCATCGCGTCGGGTGCGCCCCGCGGTCGTGGCGCGGTGTTCCGGCACTCACGAGACCGCGCGGACGGCGGCCAGACCCGCGCGGAGGTCGGCGATGAAATCGTGGGTGACCTCCAACGCCGGGAAATGCCCGCCGGCGGGCGGTGTCGACCAGCGCACGATCCACCGGTAGCGCTGCTCCGCCCACGGCCGGGGACACTTCTCCGGGTCCCCCGGGTACATCGTGATCGCGGCGGGCACGTCGACCCGGAGGTCCGGATCGAGCGCGGCATGGCTCTCTGCGTAGATCCGTGCCGCGGACGCCCCGGTCCGAGTCAGCCAGTAAAGCGTGACGTCATCCAGGAGTCGGTCCCGGGATATGCGCTGGAACGGGGAGTCATCGGTGTCCGACCAGTCGGCGAACTTGTCCAGCAGCCAGGCCAGGAGCCCGACCGGCGAGTCCACGAGCGCGTAGCCGATGGTCTGCGGACGCGCGGCCTGCTGCTTGGCGTACGCGGCACGGTGTTGCCAGAACTGCGTCGTCCCCTCCGCCCATGCCCGATCCTGCGGCGTCAGCCCGGCGAGCGACAGCCCCGGAGGCCCCTGCGCGAACGTGGAGTGGATGCCGATGACGTGCTCCGGGAAGCGGCCGGCGAGGACGGTCGTCACCGTTCCACCCCAGTCGCCGCCGTGCGCGAGAAATCGGTCGTAGCCGAGCCGTCTCATGAGTTCCACCCACGCTGACGCGATCCGCTCGATCCCCCACCCGGATTCGTCGGGCCGATCACTGAATCCGAATCCGGGGAGCGCAGGCGCGACGACGTGGAACGCCGGCTCGTCCGCGGAGGACGGCTCGGTGAGCTCCTCGATGACATCGACGAACTCCACCACGCTGCCCGGCCATCCATGGGTCATGACCAGCGGAACGGCGTCTGCACGTGACGAGCGGCGATGCAGCGCATGGATCCCGAGGCCCTCGATCGTGGTCCTGACCGAGCCGATGCGGTTCAGTTCGGCCTCAAACCGGAACCAGTCATAGTCGCTGCGCCAGTACGCGATGAGGTCGGTCAGATCCGCCAGCGGCACGCCCTGCGCCCAACGGTCCCGGCCCGCGGCTCCCGGCGGCACGGTCTCCCGCTCCGGAAGCCGCGCTGCGGCCAACCGCTGCTGCAGCTCATCCAGCTCCGCCGGGTCGACCGCCACCGAGAACGGATGAACCGCGGGCGTCGTCTCGCTCATGTGCGCTCCTGTCCGTGACCGCTGTACCCGAGGTCTACCCGCGGCCACCGACACGCGGTACGCCGGCGGCACGGGCAGGCGTCATCGGCGGGGGCTCGTGTTCGTCGGTCCCGGTTCAGCGGCGGACCGGGACCGGACGCAGGCGCGGGATCCAGCACGGCACGGCATCACGGTAGGCGGCGAATTCCGCGCCGAAGCGGCGTCCCAGGTCGGCCTCCTCATGCGGTCGGACCGCCCAGTTCCAGATCAGTGCGCCCGCCAGCGCGTATGCGACGACGAGCCAGGACTCGAGCATGATCCCGACGCACACGCCCTGTCCGATCCCGGCGACGGCCATCGGATTGCGCACCCACCGATACGGACCGGCGACGACGAGACGATGGGCCATGGCCGCCGGCAGCGGTGTGCCCGCGCCGCGGGTCGCCATGATGACGGCTGAGCACAGTCCGAGGGCGGCGAACAGGACGAAGGCCAGGCCCGCTGCGATCCGGATCCCCGGAGGCGGCTCGAGCCGCAGCCCCCAGCGGTCCTCAACCCACGTGATCACGGCCGGGATGACGAACAGCAGCAAGCTCCAGAAGATGGCGATCTGCAGGCTGGTCTGGCCGAGGAGCGTGCGGGTGCGCTCAGCCCGCGCTGCGCGGAACCCGAACGGCCCGGCCACGATCCACTCCGTCGGCAGGCGCCCCACGATGATCACGAGACCCGCGACGATGCTTCCGCCGGCGGCGGCGATCATCAACAGCGCACCACAACCCGTGTCCGTGGTGATCGTCGCGTGCACCGTCATTCCGGCCGCGACCAGCACCGTCCATGGCACCACGATCCACACGGCCCACCGCACACCCGCGGCGATCAGCGCGGAGCCGACGACGAACAGTGGGATGTCCGGGAGCGCGATGAGCAACGGATCGAGCTCGCCCAGGGTCGGCAACCGGACCGTGGAGAAGGTGAAGACGCAGATCCACCACGCGGCACCGGTGAGTGCCTGGACGCCGAAGTACGCGCGTGCCACCGCAGGCGTGACACGCAGCAGCCCCCTCGTCGCCATGCATCGAGTCTACGAAACCGACCCCTCCGTCGATTCGGGCGCCGTCTCCGCCAACACCGGCGCGCTCAGCAGCCGCAGGACGCGCGGCGCACCAGGACGGGTGCGAACACCGACCCACCCCTCGGCCCGTCCGGATCGAGGACCGCCGCGACCCCGGCCCGCGCCATCTCCGCAATCGGTTGGGCGAGCGTGGTCAGCGGCGGCCAGGCGTACGCGCTTTCCGGCGTGCCGTCGAAGGACACGATCGCAACGTCTTCCGGAACCCGCAGCCCCGCCTCGTGCAGGGCCAGCAGGAGTCCCATCGCCAGCTGGTCGGAACTGACGAACAGCGCCGAGGGCACCGTGCCCTCCGCGATCAGTCGACGACCGGCGGCGTGCCCGCCGGACATCGTGAATCCCTCGCGAATGACGGGGCCGGCGGCCACCGAGTACCGGTCGATCGCCGCACGCCAGCCGATCTCGCGAGGACCGGGAACACCGTCCGGCGCGGTTCCGGCGATCAGTCCGACGGTGCGATGTCCGTGCTCGGCAAGATGCTCCACGGCGATCCGCGCGCCCTCGAACAGGTCGATCCCCACGGTGCGGAACCCCGGAACCGCGTCGTACCTGTTGATCAGGACGACCGGCAGGTCCGGCGGAACAAGCGTGCGCAGGTGCGGGATCGCGCCCGTGCTCGCCAGCAGGATGCCGTCCACGCGCCGGTCGACGAAGCCCTCGATGAGTCGCCGCTCGCGCCCCGCGGACTCATCGGCGTTGGCGGCGAGGAGCGTCATCCCGCGCTTGTCCGCCGCAAGGTCGACCTCGTGCGTGAAATGGGCGAAGAACGGATTGGTGGCGTTCGGCACCACGATGCCCAGCAGATCGCTGGCGCCGCGGCTCAACGCGCGAGCCGCCGCGTTCGGGCGGTAGCCGAGCTTCGCGACCGCCGCGCGCACGCGCTCTTCGGTCTCCGGCCGGACGCTCTTGGAGCCGTTCAGGACGTAGCTGACCACGGCCGTGCTGACACCGGCGAGCCGGGCGACATCGCCCCGCGTCGCCGCCGGCCTCCGGGCGGCGGGGTCGGACGGCACGGCGCTCATCCTCGCTGAGGCGCGTCGCCGAGGTCCGGAACGGGGAGGCGCACGCCGCCCTGCAGTGCGGACTGGTGGGCGATCACGCCCGGCAGCGTGTAGCGGGCGGCCTCCCAGGCATTGACCGGGGGCAGCGTGCCGTACGCGACCGCCCGCACGAAATCGTCGGCGAGGAATTGGTGGCTGCCTTCGTGTCCGTTCGGCAGACCGTGGAACTCCGCAGGCAATCGCGACGGATCGTGGACCGGCGCCAGGCCGGACACGAACGCCGCCCGCAGCGCAGGGTCGATGTCGGCGAGCGACGGGTCATCCGGGGACACGCTCGGGGCGGCGTCCATCAGCGCGGAGACATCCGTGGCGCCCGTCTTGTCCTGCCAGAGCGCGGCGTTGACCGTCTCTTCGAAGCTGCCCTCGGTGCCGAAGTAGCGGAAGCGGCTCTCGCGCAGGTGCGACGGATAGCCCACCCGGCGGAACTCGTTGATCCGCATGGACCCGCCACCGGCCAGCTCGAACAGCGCGCTGGCGTTGGAGAAGTCGTTGCCGAACATGCTGATCTCGCGGTCGAACACGCCGTCGCCGCGATCGTCAGGAACGCCGATCGCGCTGACACTGACCGCGTGTCCGCCGATCGCTCCGAGCACGCCACCGATCGAGTGGGTCGGGTAGAGCATCGGCGGGTAGCTCGCCGTGCGCTTCCACTCCGCACCACCGCTGTACTCGTATGCGGCGTAGAACCCGAGGTCCATGTCGTGCACATAGTCACCCTCGGCGTAGAAGATCCGACCGAACGCGCCTTCGCGCATGCGGTCGCGCGCGTAGACGGTGGCGGGGTTGTAGTAACTGGTCTCCCCCATCATGTAGGTCAACCCGGTCTCCCGTACCGCGTCGACGATGGCCCGGATCTCCTCCTCGGAGATCGCCATCGGCACGGCCGAGTACACGTGTTTGCCCGCTCGCAGCGCCTGGACGGCGAGCGGACCGTGCGTCCACCTCTGCGTGAAGATCGCGACGGCGTCGACGTCGCTGTCCAGCATCGCTTCGAAACTCGGATACGTCCCGGCCAAGCTCTGCCGTTCCACGAGTGCGGAGGCCCGCTCCGGGATCACATCGGTCACGAAGACGCCATCGACGAGCGGGTGCGCGTGGAACAGCCGGGAGAACTGGCCGGAGAACTGGCCCGCTCCGACGATGCCGATCGAAAAGGTCATGCGCAGGAGTGTTCCAGGAACGGTTACCCGTGTCAACAGACTGTCGCTGCCGCCCATCGAAATGGGCTGCACCTTGTGCTTACACGCGTAACTCCGGTGCGTCCGTTCAGGCGCCCTGCGGAGTCCGCAGGAGCCGATTGCTCCACGCCTGCGCGGCGTCGGTGATCATGCTGAGGTTGCGATGGGTGACCGCGACCGTCGCCCCACGGAAGAGGTGGTCGGCGTCCGGAATCTTGATGGCGGTGATGTTCGCGTGCAGCGCCGGCAGCTCATCGAATGTTCCGAAGGGATCGTGGCCGCCCTGGATGACGAGAGTGGGGAGCGAGACCGCGGACAGCTCGGCCCGGCTGCCGGGGCCGCGCAGCGGATAGGCCAGGAGGAGAAGCGCGTCAGGTCGGACCGTGTCGGCGGTGCGACAGGCGGCCACCGACCCCGCACTGCGCCCTCCGGAGACGAGCGGACCGTCGCCGGCGATGTCGCGGACGTGGCCGCACACATCGATCCAGGCGGCATCGAGCGCGGCCGGCCGAGCGAGGGCGGGATCCCCCGCCACCCGGTACGGCTGGGTGACGAGGACGACGGTCAAGCCGCGCGGGGGAAGCGTACGTGCCAGCTCCTGGAGGTCGGCCGCCTCCACCCCGGTCGCGGTGCCGTGGCCGAGCACCACCGTCGCGCGCGGCGTGAGCGCCCGGAACCACTCCACCTGCGCCGGACCGACCGCCGTGCGGACCACTTCATCGGACATGGAACTCCTCCTCCTTCATCGGGCGCGCCCCCTCCCCTCGGCGGGACACGAATGACACGATCTCCGCGAGCGCGGCGTGGTCGGTCGGGATCACATGACCTCCCCCGTGGCAGACGATGCGGGGCGCAGTGAAGCACGCGGCCAGACGCTCCGAAGCCCGGACCGGGACGACGGTATCCACAGCGCTCATGACGTGCAATGAGGGCGTGCGCAGCGGCCGGCGGAGCAGTGCGGAGGCTTCGTCCGCGGGCTCGATGAAGCCGCTGATGATGACCGCGAAGCCGAATTCGAGCCCGGCCGGAGCGGCGGCGCCGGGTGTGGTCGATTCCTGCGCCGCCACGAGCATTCCGGCGAGGGCGGCGCCCTGACTGAAACCGATGACGCCGTCGAAATGATGCTCGGCCGTGACCGTGCGCGCCCAATCGAGCGTGCGCTCCCATCCGCGCATGTCGCCGTCACGCCACCAGCCGATATCGCCGAGCGCGAGGGACGGGGCATCGACGAAGGTCAGCTCGACCGTGGGAGGCAGCACGGCGGCGAGCGGCCGCATCTGCCGACGCAGAATCTCTGCGGTGCCGTGCTGACCGTGCAGCGCAAGAACGCTCACCGTGCCCATCTCCGACCCCCGATCTGACGCCCCCGACGGACCTGCACCCACCACCGGTAGGCGCGAGTCTGCACCCGGAACCTCAGGGCGGGCTCAATGTGTCCGATCCACGAGCAGAGTGGCGGAGCACGCTCCCGACACGCGGACGCCCCGGTGCCGCAGATAGGCTCGTCCCGGGTGCGCAGCTCCGAACCGGAGCACGCTGCGGATGACCGGCACCCGCGAAAACGGGGAGATGGCGTGCGCTTCACCAACAAGGCTCTGAACGGGTACGACTTCCTCGCGGACATGACGGCGGACCCGTACTTCCCGCAACCGCTGGTGGACAAGGGCAAGCTCATCCTCGTCCGCCTGTGCGAGCAGATCGAGCAGCAGCGGCCGGCGGATCTCGCGGAACTGTACGTCCTCACGCACGCGGCGACGGAGGAGTTCAATACCCTGGGCGAGGAGTTCGACGCCGCCGACAGCGAACTCGAGACCGTCGCCCGCGACACGATCGGGTCCGATGTCGCCAAGATCGCCGAGGCATACGGATTCTCCGACGCCGACATCGAGGAGCTCATCTCCCCGCGGGAGTGGTGAGCCGCCCCCACGGGGAGATCCGCGTTCCGCGCGCGCCGTGAACCAGAATCGGGATTGGGGCCAATACCTGATGATGTGCACGGACAGCGAGATCTTCCGACGGTCGATGACCGACCCGTCGGCGTTCTCAGAGCTGTTCGAGCGGCACGCTCGGGTTGTCGCCGGCTATGCGGCGAGCCGTGTCGGGATCGACGCGGCGGACGACATCGTCAGTGATACCTTCCTCGTCGCTTACCGTCGGCGCGGGTCCTTCCGCACCGAGTCGGAGTCGGCGAAACCCTGGCTCCTGGGGATCGCGACCCGCGTGATCCAGAACCACCGCAAGACCGAGGCGCGGCACCTGAAGTCCGTCGTCGCCGCGGCCGCGGTGGAGCACACCACCCGTCCGGACGACGCCGATGATGCGGCGCGACGTCTGGACGCGGACGCCGAGGTCCTCTTCCTCGCCCCGCGGGTGGCAGCCCTGAACAAACGCGACCGGGACACCCTTTTCCTCCACGCCGGCGGCCTCAGCCATGAAGAGATCGCGGCCGCACTCTCCGTGCCCCTCGGAACCGTCAAGTCGCGGCTGAACCGCGTGCGTCGGCGTCTCGCCGACCCCGCGTCTGATTCTCGATCGCCCGCACCGATCGTCTGGAACCCCACAAAGGACCTCCATGGACATGCTTGACCGGGTCGCGCTGCTGACCCCCGCCGACGCTGCGGAGCGCGTCGACCTGAACCCTGCGCGCAATGCGCTCCATCGCGAGATCGCGCGCGGTCACCGCCGAAACCGCCGCGGACTCGGCATCACGATCGGCGCGTCCGCGGGCGGCCTCGTCACCGCCGGCGTGGTCGTCGCTGCCGTCGTCGCCGGAAGCGTCGTCGCGCCGAGCACGATCGCGCCCGTCCAGCACGCGTCCGCCGCCGAGCTGCTCAACGCCGCGGCGCTGGAGATCGAGGAGAACCCGGTCGTCATCCCCGCCGGCTCCTACCTCAAGGCCGAGGCGCACTGGATCACCCTCAACACCGTCGTTCCCGGGCAGATCTCCTGGGAGGGCGGCTTCAGCCGGACCCGCGCCGGCGCCCCCGGGGCCGTCCTGATCGACCTCGAGCACACCCTCTATGAACCCGGGTCCGAGGCCGATCCGATGGTGATCTCCGTCGTCCCGAAGCACCCGATCCAGGTCTTCGGCGACGAGGCGGCGGTCGCGCAGACCTGGAACGGCGGCGTGCTCAACGAATTCGGCGATCTGGCGACGTCGCTCACTTCCGCTCCGGCGGCCGAGGTGTACGAGACGCTCGTCACGGCGGACGCCCCCATGCCCAGCCCGCTGGGCATCTCCCTCACCCCCGAGCAGAGCGCGTCACTGTCCCCCGTCGACGACCTCGGGGAGTTCCCGACCGACCCGCAGAAGTTCCTGGACGCGACCGTCGATGAGTTCGCCACGGACGGGCTCGCCGCGCAGATCGCGTCGACGCGGTTTCAGGAGGATGCCCTGCAGGGGTGGATCGACTCGGGGCGTCTGCCATCGGACCACTTCCTGGCCGGTGTCATGGACCCGACGCCGGGGACCACCGTCCCCCTGACAGAGGACACACTCGCGTACCTGCAGTCTTCCCTCGACGAATTGCGCAAGGAGACGGCCGGGGACGCCGCGGCTCTCGAGGAGAAGAAGTCCGAGATGGCAGCGTGGACGCCCGCCGAACGAGCGTCACACATCGCAGCGGCGACCGCCGAGCTCGTCCGCTCGACACAGCTGCCGGAATTCGCGACCGCCTCCGCGACGTTCCGCGCGACCGTGCTCCGGGCGATCGCCCTGGCACCTGACCTGACGATCGAGTCGACCGACGGTGACATCGCGAACATCATCGTCGCTGACGCGGACGCGACCCTGAAGGTCAAACTCGACACCGCGACGGCCCAGGTGGTTCAGGTCGACAGCTACCTGAAGCGCTACACCGCGTGGGCGGCCACGCCCACCGACGAGGACCCGACGCCCGTGCAGACGGTGGTCGAGGTCGGGTCCAGCCCGCTGATTCCTGCCGACGTTCCGGACGAGCGCTACACGCTCACGACCGAGATCGTCCCTCAAGCCCCCTCACCGACACAGTGATCGACACCGCGCTGGGGGCCCGGTCGATCCAGCGGTGAGGGGAAGGCGGCGTCCCTCTGGGGAGAGGGCGCCGCCACCATCTTTTCGCCGAGGTTTTCACTGCAGCCCGCAGCTCTGACCCGGCGCACCGGACGACGGAGCCGACGCCGGCGTGCAGTACGTCTGCGTGTCCCCGTCCGGTGCGACGATGGAGGGATGGCCTCCCGTCCCCCCGTCACACACGGCGCCCGTGCGTGGGCTCCGCTCGTGCCGATGCTGCTCGGCATCCTCGCCGGCGCACTCTCGGTGAGCATGGTGAACACCGCGGTTCCGCGAATCGTCGATGACCTCGGCGTCGACGACGCCGCTCGCCCCTGGATCGTGGGGGCGTATCCGCTGGCGCTGGCCGGCTGCATCGTGATCGGCGCGCGGCTCGGCGACTGGATCGGACGCCGCACGGTGGTCGCGATCGGCCTGGGCGGCTACGCCGTCCTGAACCTGCTGGCAGCCGTGCAGGTCTCCGGACTCGCGCTGATCGGGGTACGCGCCGCCCTCGGCGTGATGTCGGCGCTGGTCATCGCGAGCGTCGTTTCGTCCATCGGTGTGCTGTACCGCGGGCGCGACCTCGTCATCGCGAACGGCCTGTGGGTCGGGGTGTTCGGGGCGGGGAGCGCCATCGGGCCGACCCTCGGCGGGTTCATCACGGAGCATCTCGGCTGGCCTGCGGTGTTCGCCGCGTGCGCACCGGTCGCGATGATCGGTCTCGCACTCGTCTGGCTCGTGCCGAACACGCGCGCTGAGCATCCCGCACCCTGGGATCCGCTCAGCATCGGCACCAGCACCGTCGGCCTCGCCGTGACGCTGCTGGGGCTCCAGCGGCTGGCGTTCGACGCGCTCACCGGTGCTGTGCTCCTCGCCATCGGCGCGGCGTGCCTGGCGGTCTTCTGGATTCGCCAACGCCGTCTCGCTCGACCGTTCCTGGACGTCCGGCTGTTCTCGAACGGATCGTTCACCCTGGCCGTGCTGCAGATCCTCGCTGCGGCGGGCACGGCGTCCGCGGCCACCTACCTGCTGAGCGTTCACCTCCAGGCTGCCGCGGGGCTGACACCCACCGCGACGGGCATCGCACTGATCCCACAGGCGCTCGCCACCGTCGCAGGCGGCGTCCTGGCGGGGATCGTCGTGCGCCTCGTGAGCGATCGTGGCGCTCTGGTGCTGGCCCTGGTGATCCAGGCGGCCGGACTCGCCGGGCTGGCGATCTGGCCGACGAGCGCCGCTGCACCGCTCATCGGCATCGGCGTCGGGATGGGACTGGTCGGAACACTCGCCACCAGCCGGCTGTTCGAGGTCGCGCCGCGGTCGCGGGCGGCCGATGTCGGTGCGATCCAGGAGATCGGGTTCGCGCTCGGTGGCGCGGCGTGGATCGCGATGCTCGACGCGGTGACCGTCGTCGGCGGTTCCGTCGGCTTCGCGCTCGCGCTCGGCATCGCCTCCGGTGCCGTCGCGCTGATCGCCGTCTGGTCGACGGTCGACCTGGTGCGGCATGGCCGGAGCTCCGGACCGAGCTCTGCCGAGAGATCGACCCCCGGCATCTAGGGCCGTCCGGGTCACGCGTCCCCGTCGCGCCACGGCCGAACGTCAGGGTGTCCGGCGTCGCAGGGTGAGGGAGGCGAGCACGATGGATCCGACGGCGAACGCCGCGACGATCCCGAGCGGCCGCAGCACGTCGCCGAGGTCCTTGCCGTCGGTCACGGCGTTGACGGCGTCGATCGCGTGGCTGAGCGGCATCCAGTCCGAGAACGCCTGCAACGAGTCGGGCATCTGATCGCGCGGCATCAGGACCCCGCCGACGAGGATCTGCGGGAAGACGAGGATCGGCAAGAACTGCACCGCCTGGAACTCGGTCCGGGCGAAGGCACTGGCGAGCAGGCCGAGAGCCGTGCCGAGCAGAGCGTCCAGGACGGCGACGAGGACCAGTTGCCACAACGGTCCCTTCACGTCGAGTCCGCACACCCCCACCGCGAAGGCGACCGTGACCGCGGCCTGCACGATCGCGACGGTGCCGAACGCGATCGCGTAGCCGGCTATGACGTCACCCTTACCGATCGGGGTCGTCATCAGCCGTTCGAGCGTGCCGGACCGCCGCTCGCGGAGGGTCGTGATCGACGTGATGAGGAACATGATGATGAACGGGAACAGCGCGAGGATCGCCGGGCCCACCGCTTGGAAGAGGGTGTTGTCGTCGACGAGGAGCCACGCGAACAGCCCGACGAGCAGGCTCGGCGCGACGAGCAGCAGCATCAGCGATCGCGGGTCGTGGGACAGCTGACGCAGCACCCGGGCCGCCGTGGCGAACGTGCGACGGACGCTCATGACCGGTTCCGCTCGTCGCGGCGAGTGTGCGGCCGTTGCCGTCGGACGAGCGTCAGGAATGCTTCGTCCGGATCGCGAGCGCCCGTTTCCGCGAGCATCGCCTCGGGGGTGGTCTGCGCGATGATCTCCCCGTCCCTCAGCAGGATGACCTCATCGCACCGGAGCGCCTCGTCCATGACGTGGCTGCTGATCAGCATCGTCGCCCCGGCCCCGCTGATCTCGCGGAAGACGGCCCACAGACTCTCCCGCAGCAGGGGGTCCAGGCCCACCGTCGGTTCGTCGAGCACGAGGACCTCCGGAGCTCCCAGCATCGCGATCGCGAGGGACACGCGACTGCGCTGACCACCGCTCAGCGTGCCGACTCGCTGGGTGGCCTGCGGCCGGAGCCCGACGGCTTCCGTCACGCGCTCCGCGTCCGATCCGGGGGCTCGGAGCAGGCGCTGGAAGTAACGGAGGTTCTGCGCGACCGTGAGGTCGTCGTAGACCGACGCCGCCTGCGTCGCGTAGGCCACGCGGTCCCGGAGCCCGGCCGATCCGGCGGGTTCCCCGAGGACGCTCACCTCCCCCGACACCACGCGCTGCACACCGACGACGGCGCGCATGAGCGTGCTCTTGCCGCCCCCGCTGGGACCGAGCAGCCCGGTGATGCGCCCGGCCGGGATCTCGAGCGAGACGCCGTCGAGCACGCGGTGCTTCCCGCGCCGCACGACGAGGTCACGCACGCTGACTGCGGACGCACTGTTCATCATGTGGCGAATGATGCGGCCGTCCTGCAGCCATGTCAACGGTCTTCGTGCTCCGGCAGCGTTCGCGGGCGCGGCCGGCGCGTGCGATGACACCCACCGCCCCGCGCGAGCTGCGGGCTATTGACCGCCACACATCACGGCCCTCGGCACCGTCGGCGATCCGCGATCAGTCGTCTCGTGTCCCCGGGTGCGCCCCGGATCAGCGCGACCGGTCCACCGTCATGGCGGTCTGAATACGCCGATCAAGATCATCGAGTTCGGCGATCACTTCGGACGCAGCCCAGACGCGGTCCTTCTTGCGTCCCGTGATCTCTTCCAGAAACCCCGCCTGGACGAGCTGGTCGACGACGCGGTAGGCCTGGCTGGCGCTGGAGGTTCCCGTGGCTGCATCGATGTCCTGCACCGACATCACGGGGTGGTCGTAGAAGGCCGAAAGCACCACGTCGGCAACAGATCCGGCACGCGGCGTCACCTCTGCGCGCCACCCGCCGGGCATGCCCTTCAGCCGCTCGATCGTCTCGCGTGACGCAGTGGCCGCGATGCGCGCCGCTGCGGCGAACAGAAGGATCAGCGGAGAAGGATCACCCCGTCGGTAGTCACCGAGCGCCGCGAAGTAGTCATCACGACGGGCGAGCAGTCCGCTGGCGAGAGGGACGACGGCATTCCCGGTGATGCCGCGCCGTCGGAGCACGGCGGAAACGAGTGCGCGTCCGATTCGACCGTTGCCGTCGGTGAAAGCATGGATGGACTCGAACTGAGCGTGGCCGATCGCGGCCTGAACGAGAGCAGGCACGTCATCGCGATTGAGGTAGGCGATGAGGTCGTCCATGAGCGCCCCGACTCGCTCGGGTGCGGGCGGAACGTGCAGCGCACCGCGCGGAGAGTGATCACTGCCGCCGATCCAGTTCTGCATCGTGCGGAGACGGCCGGCGAAATCGGCCTCTGTGGGGTCGTCAATCATCAGGGCTCGGTGCGCGCCGGTGAAGTGCTCCAGTTCGAACCTGCCGGCGTCGCCGACCATCGTGATGAGTGCATGGAGAGCATGGGAGGCGGCGACCATGCTGGTGGCGGACGTATTGCTCCTGTTTCCCGCCAGCGCCTTCGCGTAATCACGGGCGGAAGCATTGATCCGTTCGATTTTCGATGACGCAGCCGATTCGCTGCGCACCATGAATCTACTGAGCGCAGCCGAGTGCCCTTCGGCATCGGTGTCGGCCTGCGCGACGGCGAGCAGCGCCCGTTCGGAGGCGATCATCTCCTCCAGCGAGGGTGTGTAGTCGCGCTCCGCGATGAAGGGCGGGATGGTGGCATTGACACTGGTCAACATCCGATCTTCGCGAACACCTCCGCGAGCCTGCTGGCGCCACGGCAGGGTCTCGACCTCATGGGCGGGCCACCCGGCGCGGTGTTCACCTGACATAGGTGCGATTCTAGCGGTCCAAATTCGCATCTACTAACCCTAGATGCGAATTTCATAAGGCAAACTCGCGTACTCACGCGACGGCTGCGAGTTGCAGGCGACGTCTTCGCAGCACTCCGAATCACCGTTGCCGCGTTGCTGACGGTGGTGAGCTTGCACACTCTCATCGTGCGTACGCCGACCGGAGTCGGCGGATGAACTCAGGTGAGAAGTCAGCCGACGGTCGCCCGCAACCAGTCGATGATCGTACGGACGGCCTCCGGGTCGAGGTGCGTGCCGTCCTGGTTGTAGCCGGAGCCCGGGGATGCGGCGATCTCGGCGAGCGGGCGGAGGTCCTGCTTCAGCACGTGATTCGCGTCGGGCGGGAACGCGAACGTGACGGAGGGGCGCCCCGCGGCGGCCGCCTGCAGCGGATCGCCGTCGGCGTGGGCGTCGATCTGGAGGTCCTTGCCCCCGATGAGAACGAGCACCGGCACGGTCACCGCGGCGAGCGCGTCAACCGCAGACTCGGTCCACAGCTCCCGCGCGAACGGTAGATTCGCCGGTGCCTCAAAGCTCGACAGGACGGCGCGGATCGGCTCCGGCACGCTCGGATCGGGATTCATCGGTTCCCCCGCCGCGTATCGATCCGTTGCCTCGCGCACGCGGGTCATGATCGACGCACCATCGGGCAGCGCGGCCGTCTGTGCCGTCAGTTGCGCGAGGAGGACGTCGCGCACGGGACGTCCGGGAGGGGCCGCGAGAATGACGCCCGCGAACGGCACGGTCTGCGCCGAGTCCGCATAGTGCAGCACGTGGATCGTGCCTTCGCTGTTGCCCAGTCCGACGATCCGCGAGCGGTCGATGCGCTGGTCGTCGACGAGCGCGGTCACGGCCCCGACCAGTTCGTCGAGGTGCGACGCCATGCTCAGGTGCCCCATCAGCTTCGGCAGGTTCTCCCTCGCGTGCGGTCCGGATGCACGCTTGTCGTACCGGAGTGACGCGAGGCCCGCGTACGCGAACGCGTCGGCGAGGAGGCGCGCACTTCCGTTCGTGCCCGCGAGGAGGGGCGAGCACCAGTCGCGGTCCGTCGGTCCGCTGCCGGCCACCATCACGACAGCGGGGAACGGTCCGTCGCCCTCCGGTACGACGAGCGTGCCGAACATGGCGATGCCGCCGACGTCCCAAGTGATCTCAGTGCTCCGCGTCATGAGCTCAGTGTGGCACCGCGACCCGCGGCACGGCAGGCCGACTCTGCTCGCTTTTCGTCCCGGCCCTCGCTCCCCCGGCCCCGTTGGGGCTGCGTCAGAGATGCGCTCCCCGCGACCGACGTGTGGCGACCATCCGCTCCTCGAGTCGCCACGTGCGACCTTCGTCGTCCGAGTACTCGCCGAGCCAGACGAACCGATCGTCCGCGACCTCAGTGAAGCGCCAGCGCAGGAACGGGAGCCCGTCGGTACTGATGAGATGCATCTCCTCCCCCACCGCGCGGCCGATGAATGTGCGGACACGGCCCTGCAGGGGCTCGATCCACGTCGAGCGCCATGCGCCGAGGCGGTCGTCGAAGAACCGAATCGTGCTGCCGTGGAAGGCGTACGGGCGCACGTCGTCCGGGAGGTCATCGACGCTCGGCACCTTCCAGACGTCCTGCATGGCACGCCCGCCCAGGACCGCAGCGAAGTGGAGTTCCCCGGCGAGACGACTCGGCGCCCGGTCATCATCGGGACGCGACCATTCCAGATCCCAGCTGCCCTCGAATCGGGTGAAGGAGTTCGGAGCCCCGGCCAGCTGGTCGAGAGGCGCGGGGGCGAGGAGTTCGTCGATGAATGCCATAGCGCGACGCTAGGCCCCACCACCGACAGGGTGGCACGCAATCCGCGCGTTCGGGGCGGAATCAGCGCTGCCCGTCGGCCCGTCCGTTACGACGGACGCGCGTCGCGCTCCGGATCGCTCACCGTCGGGGCGCGACTGCTGCGCGCGCGCCGTCGAACGGATGGGTCGCCGACGACAAGCCCGGTGATGACCAGCGCGGAGCCCACGAGTGTCAGAGGGGTGAGAAGGCTCGGGTCGCTGAGGGCGGCGATGCCGAGCGCAACTACGGGCACCAGGTAGTCGACCGCAGCGGCCCGCGTCGCTCCGATGTCGCGCACGAGGCGGAAATACAGGACTGTCGCCCAGCCCGTGCCGAGCATTCCGAGCGCAACGGTTGCGACCAGAGCGGACGGGGTGGGCGTTCCCATCTCCCAGCACAGAACCGGGGTGAAGCAGAGCTGGATCGCAGCGGCGGCGATCAGTTGCGAGGCGGCGACGCCGAGAGGGCTTGTGCCGGGACCGGACTGGAATGCTCGCGCCCAGACGTATCCGGCGGCGTAGCTTCCGGCGGCGAGAAGACACAGCGCACCGCCCAGCAGCGTCCCGACCCCGTCGAAGGGGCGGACGACGAGGACCAGACCGAGGAGCGCGGGGACGAGTCCGACGAGCGTCCGCGGTGAACGTTCCTCGGGTCGCACAATGGCGGCCAGACAAGCGGTGAGCAGCGGCGTCGCTCCGATCAGGACACCGGCGATGCCCGGTGAGATCAGAGCTTCGCCGTAGCAGAGGAGAAGGTAGGGCAGGACGTTGCTGAGGACCGCCCCGACCGCCGTGAACACCCAAGCGCGCAGGCCCCGCACGAGCCGTTCCCGGCGCATGAGCGCGACGAGGGTGAGGACCACGGCACCGAGGATGAGACGGGTCAGCACGACGAATCCAGGTGAGAAGCTTTGGCCCGCGATACCGATCAGGGTGAAACTGCCACCCCAGATCACCGCCTGAGTGACGAATCTGAGGGAGGTCATCGTCCGCGCCGCGGGTGCCGGTGAGAATGCCATGACGCCAGGCTCGCCCGCGCCGACGACGACGGTCAGGGACGTCGGCACTGGTCCGGCAGGACATTCGTCCCGGCTGCGGGCCGACGAGGAGGCAAACCCCGGGTGAGCTGGTGCCGGCGTCGACCGACATCCCCGACCAGGACGGTTAGAGCCAGCCCCGCTCCCGCGCGATCCGGACGGCATCCGTGCGGTTGCGAGCGCCCAGCTTGTCGAACGCCGTGGACAGGTAGTTGCGCACGGTGGACGGCGCGAGGTGGAGTGCATGCGCGATCTCGCTCGTCGACCCACCGTCAGCCGCTGCGCGGACGACATCTCGTTCACGGTCGGTCAAGGGAGTGTCCGCCTGATGGAAGGCGAGTTCGACCAGTGCCGGGTCCAGGAACCGCTGTCCGCCGTGGACGCGTCGAATAGCGTCGGCGAGTTCCGACGATGGGGCGTTCTTGCGAAGAAAACCCGCGACGTGGGCATCGAGCGCTCGGCGGACGTGTCCGGGAGCGCCGAAGCCGGTGAGGATCAACACGCGGGTCGCCGGCGCCTCCTCGGCCAGACGAGCCGCGACATCCAGCCCGTCGATCCCGGGCATATCGATGTCGAGCACGGCGACCTCCGCGGCGGTGCGGAGCACGGCCGGGACGACCAGGTCGCCTCGGGCGACGTCGGCGACGACGTCGATATCCGGCTCCAGTCCGAGCAGCGCCAGAAGCGCGCCACGCACCATGTCCTGATCATCAGCGACGAGGACGGTGATCATGATCGATCACTCTTCCACAGGTCTGATCGCATCGGTATCCGGGCCACGACGGTGAACGCGCCGCGCTCCGTTCCGGTGCGGAGGGTTCCTCCGGCGGCCGTCACCCGTCGCCCAAGACCGAGCAGGCCACTGCCGTCGCCAGAAGGCGTGACCTCAGCAGGAGCGCCGTCGTTGCGGATCGTCAAGGACCAGTGGTCGGCGTCCTGCGTCGTGCGTATGCTCGCGCTCGTCGCACAGGAGTGGCGGAGGATGTTCGTGACGGACTCTCGCACGACCCACGCCCCGACGGTGTCGATCGCCACGTTTTCGGTGGCACGAACGTCAATCGTGCTGCGGATGTCCGCCGCCTCGAGCAGGTGGCCTGCCCGCGCCGCCTCATCGCCCAGACGGAGAGTCAGCTCGCCACGCAGGACGCGCTCCAGCTCGGCGTGCTGGGACATCGCGAGCTCGGCAACCTCCGCCAGTTCAGCTCGAGCGCGCTGAGCGTCCCGGGTCAGCAACCGTCGCGCGAGGTCCCCCTTCAGCGAAATCGCCGTCAGCGTCTGGCCGAGCAGGTCGTGGAGCCGACTGGAGACCTCCAGGCGTTCCTCGTCGCCGGAAACACTCGCGATCTCGTTCTGGACGGTGCGGAACTCATCGAGTGCACGGACGAGCCACGGCGCGCCGGTGAGCGCGAGGACCGCCTCCAGCGTCAGCACGAGACCGTAGAAGACCAGGAACGCACCAAGGGCCGGATCGCCGCCGAACCAGGACAGCAGGTAGTCCACCGTGATCCACGCCACGATCGAACCAGCCAGGACGACGCGCAGGGCACGGTGCCGGATCGACAGCAGACAGGTGGCCGCCGCCACCCACCCGAGCGACATCCAATCGGGACCGAACAGGACCAGACCCGCGACGAATGCGGTCACCGGCACGAGGGGGACGAGGAACCCGAGCCGCAGGGTGCGGGATCGGGCGATGTGGAGCGCGGCCCATCCCGCCGGTACCACGGCGGTGATCCACAGCAACGCGGCGGCACAGCCCTCGGCGGGTGTCAGCCCGTTGCCGAGTACCGTGATGAGCGGACAGAGCGCCACGACGAACCAGCCCGCCGCGATCGCCAGCGGGAGTCGGCTCGGTGCGGCGAGGGCGCTGAGCTCGTCGGCCCGCGGCGGGGGCGTTCGGTGATGGCTGTGGGATACGGCACGCCGCATCGCGTGGAGCGCGGAGTCCGCGACGTCGACAACCGTGCTGACTCGGTCCTCGTCGGGGTGGACCACGGCGCTGCGCGTGGCCTCCACGAGGTCATCCAGCGGGCCGACGAGTGCCGTATCGATGCGGGCGGTGACGATGGCGCGCTCGCGACGTGCTCGAGCGTCGAGAAGGGTCGGCGCCGTACGGTGCATGCGGTCGGCGGCAGCGACGAGCCCGACGGCCATCGCGATGATGACCCCCTGGAACACGAAGGAATACAGGACGTACCACGCCGGCGAGAGATCCGTGCCCGCGACGGCGACACCACCGGGGAGGAAACTCGCGGCCACCGCGCCGATGCCCAGCGCACCGACCACCCCGACGCTCCAGCGCGCGCGAAGCACGATGACTGCCGAGACGGCGACCGGGGCGTAGAGGAACACCCACATCGACCCGATCCAGACGGTGGCGCCGATCGTCGCGGCGATCATGATCGCCAGCCCGATGTGTCCGTGTCGCGGTCTGCTGCCGCGCATGGCCGCTTCGATGTGCGCCAGGTGCGGAGTGAGCACCACAGTGGCGGCGAGGATCGCCGCGAGAGCGTACGACAGGGTGCCGAACTCCCACACGCGTGCGACTTCGACCGCACCGAGGATGATCTGGAGGGCGAGCACGGCACCCCGCCACAGCCGGAGCGCGGCAGGAGAGATCCCCCGTGTCGACCCCGTCATCCCCGCCGCCATCCCCTGCCGTGGACGCGTTCCGCCCATCTCGTTGGCTCCATCATCACGTGGGGATCGATCACCGGTCGTGTCCACGCCGGATCGCCCGCGTCATCCGCCCCAGGGGAACGAGTCGAGCGCGCGTTCTCGACGCTCGCCGCAGAAGAAGTCGCGCAGATCCGCCACCAGCAGGTCGGGCGCCTCGTGGGCTGACCAGTGTCCGCCACGGTCATGCTCGCGCCACTGCACGATGTTCGCGTGGTCGCGCTGCGCGAACCGACGGATCGGACGGAAGTCCCACGCGAAGGACGACAGTGCGGTAGGTGTGCTGGTCGGCGCCGTCGGCGCTTCGACGGCGTGACGATCCTCGTAGTAGAAGCGCCCGGCCGAGGCCGCCGTGTTCGTGAGCCAGTAGGCGGCGGCATTGAGGATCGTGACATCAACATCGGTTCCCGCCAGAAGCTGGGCCGTCCATGCCAGCTGGCCGGCCGGCGAGTCCGCCAACGCGTGCGCGATGTTCTGCGGTGCCGTCGCCTGAAGTGCGGCGAACGCGGACATCTCGTCGTTGAAGGCCTGCAGGAAGGACACCTGTTCGCGTTCCGCAGTCGTCAGGCCGTCGAGCTCCCCCGGCGTTCCGTTCGGGAAGCTGAACAGCTGCGTGACGTGGACGCCGAGGACATGGTCCGCGTCGAAGCGGCCCACCTCGGGCGCGACCTGAGCGCCCAGGTCGTTTCCATGCACTCCGTAGCGGGAGTAGCCGAGGCCGGCCATCAACGTCGCCCAGGCACGTGCGACGCGATATCGATCCCACCCTGGCTCGGTCGTGGGCCCGGAGAACGTGAATCCGGGGACGGAAGGAATCACGACATGGAACGCATCTTCCGGTCGACCCCCGTGCAGCTGAGGCTCGGTCAGCGGCTCGACGAGATCCAGGAATTCGAACACCGAGGACGGCCAGCCGTGGGTGAGGATCAGCGGCGTGGCGTCGGGGTGCGACGAGCGCACGTGCAGGAAGTGGATCCGCTGCCCGTCGATCTCAGTGAGGTACTGGGGGTGGACGTTCAGACGTGCCTCGGCAGCGCGCCAGTCGAAGTCGGCGAGCCAGCGGTCGGTCGCGTATCGGACGAACGACGTCGGGACGCCGTACTGCCATCCCGGTCGTACCGGGCCGAAGGCGGGCAGCTCCTCGAGAATGTCGTCGGGGAGGCTGTCCGCCCACCGCGTGGCCGCGAGTCGATGGTGCAGATCGTCGAGCGTGGATTGGGCGATCTCGACGCGGTACGGCTCGAGTCGAAGCGAGGTCGGGGTCAGGGCGGGTGTGGTTGAGGTGTTCATGGGTTCAGCCTCGGCGGTGGTGGCGACCCTCAGTAGGGACGGACATCGCCACCCGAGAAGGACATTCGTCCCTGCCAGATGCCACTCAAGCAGGGCGTCTCCCCCACCGGGACTTCTCGCCACGGCGACGAGCGAATGCCGGGGGTCGCCGGTCGATCATCGTACGAGGACTGCCACGCCAAGAGCCGCGACGACGTAGAACACGATCACCGCGAGCATGAAGACGCGTTCGGCGAGCCCGAAGACGCGAGCACGCAGGGGTTTGACGATGAGCGCGACGACCAGGACGACCAGGCTCACCAGCACCACCCACTGCACGATGTCAGCGGTCGTGTACGCCCAAACCGGCCCGGACGCCTGGAACAGGCGGACGAAGTTGCCGCACAGCGCGTAGGCGATGGCGAACCACGCGATCGCCGCCACGTAGTGCACCCGTCCGATGGTGGTGAGCTTCTCCCCCTCGATGTCGGTCGGAAAGGCCGGCAGCACGACGAAGATGACCGTCTGCACGAGCAGGAGCACACCGACGAACACCCGGTCGTGCCACTGCGGCAGCCCCAGAAGCACGGCCAATCCCAGCGTGAGCCAGCTCGCTGCGCCCAGCCACGAGGCGATCGTCGACAGTCGCCGGCCACGCCCGACGGCGTAGTCGCTGACCGCGTGCTCGATGACGTTGTACCCGGTGTTCATCACGTGCAACGCGACGAACACACCGAACCTCGCCACGATGAACACCGCAGAGGCAAGTGCAAGAGCCATGGACATGTCAGTCCTCCTTCTCCGAGCCGCTCCATGCGCACTCGACATGCATGGTGCAGAACGTCCACACCACTTGCGTGGGACCGCGTGCCGTTCAAGACCGAAAACGCGTTCCACTACTTGATACTTACACTATCGATACGTAAACTATCAATATGCGAATCTCTGAATTGAGTGATCAGAGCGGCGTCTCCGTCGCATCGATCAAGTTCTACGTTCGTGAAGGGCTCCTCGCCGGGGGCGACCGAACGACGCCGACCAGGACGGAGTACGACGAGGCGCACCTCGCCCGCCTCCGCCTGATCCGGGCGCTCATCGAGGTGGGGGGCCTTGATATCGCGACCACCCGCGATGTCCTCCGCACCATCGACAACCCGGACGTCGACCCGATCGAACTGCGCCGGGTCGCGCACCGCGCAGTGCCGCACAGTGACGTGCGATCGTCCCCCGAGTCGATTGCCGCTGTGATGGCCGTCGTCGAAGAGCGCGGCTGGCTCGTCGGTCCGGACAACCCCGGAGTCCACCGCGTGGCCCGAGCCCTCGATGCGTACGAAGCGTCGGGGCAGACCGTCCCCCTCGACCGGCTCCTCGCCGCGTATGCCGACGCTGCCCTCATCGTCGGGGAAGCCGACATCGAACACATCGGGCGCACGCCGAGCCCCGCGGACACGGCGAAAGCCGTGATCCTCGGCACGGTGGTCGGGGAGCAGATTCTCGCCGGCCTCCGCCTCATGACCCAAGAACACGTCGGACGCTCCCTCGCCGCACGTGCCGCCGAAGGCGGCCATGCCGCGGACATCGCGCAGACCGAACAATGACGAACCACGCCCCAACGAGCACCGAAGGAACTCCCAGTGTCCGATCTCACGAGAGTTGTCATCGGATGAGACGCAGACCCCCGGAAAGACGGGTGAGTGATGCACTGCTGAGGCCGCCGTCTGTCTCACGAAACCTGTCGGCAATCGTTCGCCCGTTGAAGCAGTCATCAACCCTCTCGGAATCGTCCGACCTGTGGTTTCGTCGCGAAAGGTTCCGACTGGGGTTTCGGCACGTTTTCGATGGGCGTGTCTGACTGAATCCGGACGCTCATCGCGGCTCCACCGAAAACGATCGTTTGCGGCGGGAGGCCCGCTAAACCGCCGCGCGAGCGCCGGTAACGTGCGCTTTCGGACGCCCCGGTAGCGCCGCGACGTTGCTATTCGGCAGCTTCGCCAAAGTGAGTCACCCACTCCGCGATCGCGTCGTCGAGTGCCGAGATCTCAAGATCCGACTCACTCAGAGGCTTCCGCCACACGAACTGCTGCATCTCGTCGCTGGCCGTGGCTTCCGTGTTGAGGACCTTCGCGAAGTACACCGCGCCGAGTTCGTCGCGGTCCGGGTCCGTCAACGCGAAGCGTGCATAGCCGAAGAGATCCAGCGCCTCGATGCGGATGCCCGTTTCCTCCTCCAGCTCCCGTCGCGCCGCTTCGACGAACGACTCACCACTCTCGACGATCCCACCCGGAAGCTCATATTCGTGTCGCCAGGTGTTCAGACCGAACAGCACGTCTCCTGTCGCGCTGTCAACGAGCACGATGAGCGCGAGCGGGCAGGCGGTGTGCTCCGCAGCCGCATCGAGTTCTTCGGTGCTCGCCGTCTCGAGCGAAACGAGGTGATTGCCACGGCGGTCGGTCGCGATCGTTGAGCTCATCCCGAAAGGCTACTCACCTGAAGGTGCGGCATCCGGTGGCCCATGACGAGATAGTCAATCTTCTTCGGTCGGAAGACATCGTCGATCACTCGCGCCGCACGTTGCACGTCCGCCCAAAAGCACAACGGGACTGGTGCAGGTTTCGGTGACAGGTTGACCTGGGCAACCGTTGGGGTCCGGTTTCGGTGGCTAAGTGGTTGCCTGTTTCTGGCGGCTGATCTCATGCCGCGTCCGTATCCGCCAGAGTTCCGTGCCCGTGCAGTTGCTCTCGTTCGTGCCGGGAGGCAGGCGAAGCAGACCGCATTCGAGCTCGGGATTCATCCGGTCACGTTGTCGAACTGGATCCGTCAGGACGACATCGATCAGGGCCGCCGCCCTGGGAGATCCGAACTTGTCCCTTCTCACGCGAGTTGGCAGTGGCTGAGACGAACGTGCCATGGAAACACGGGTGGGGCGCGGCAGCAACCACACACGGCCTGTCTCACGGAACCTGTCAGCAAGTTCACTCTGTTCGGAAACGACGCATCACTTTCCCGACCGGAGCCGCCGCGCCGCGAGCTGTCAGTACCATCGGGTCGGCTTGAGCAGGAGAGCCCATGGCCCGATCTTCACCCATGGGCGTGGCAGTAGTCGACCCGCTGCCACGGTCGTCCCATGCGCCCTCGGAACGGTACTTAGGGGCATAGACCTATCATGGCTGGCGTGACCCCATCGATCACCGTCATCGGATCGTTCGCGTTAGTGGTGGGCCTGCTCACGATCACGCCCGGCCTCGACACGGCGCTCGTCTTGCGCACGGCTGCCGTCGCGGGAAAGCGCCGTGCCTTCGGCGTTATCGTCGGCATCCAGACCGGAACACTCGCCTGGGGGCTCCTTGCCGCGATAGGCGTGAGCGCGATCCTCTTCGCGTCAGCGCAGCTGTATGACGCGATCCGCCTCCTGGGCGCGGCATATCTCTTCTGGATCGGCGGTCGAATGTTGTGGTCGGCGCTTCGCGGATCACACGTGGCCGTCACCGACGACGGACTCTCGATGCGTCGCGACAACTCGTTCTTCCGTGGGTTCATTCAGGGTGCGCTCACGAACCTGCTCAACCCGAAGGTAGGCGCGTTCTACGTCGCGATCCTCCCTCAGTTCATACCCGAGAGCGCCTCCCATCTACTCTGGGGCCTCACACTCGCAGGAGTGCACGTCATCCTGGGTACCACCTGGTCGCTTCTCCTCACTCTCGTGGCGCAACGGTTTCGCCAATGGCTCCGCCGAGAGAAGGTTTCGCGCACCATTGACGCCGTCACGGGCACAGTGCTCGTTGGTTTTGGCGCCGGGATCGCACTCGAACGCGTCGCGCGTGCAGTACCGTGACAGGCACCCGCCCCGGGAGTTCCGCGAACCGCTACTTGGAACGATGCGATGCGTCGAACCCTGACAGGTCCGGTGAGAGGTTCTGACAGGTCCGTGAGAATCTGACAGGTTCGATGAGACGGGACAACTCCCAGCAAAAGAATCACAAAAAGATAACGGAAACCCTTGTTCGTCGTTACCTCGCCGTTATAGAGTGCAAGCACGGTAGTTGTTTTGCTGTGGCAGCTACCCGCATGTGATTGCAGGACACTCTTGGTGCAAGGGACAAGGGCCGGTCGAGAGCCTCTTCGACCGGCCCTCATCTGTGCCTGCCACTAGTCTGGGGCGATGAGCAATCGGCGCCTGGCGACGGACGCGTGGGAGAGCCTCTTCCGCGCGCAGCACGAGGTGTTCGCGGAGATCAGCGCGGACTTCCTCGACGCCGACCTCACCCGGCCGGAGTACGACGTGCTGCTCACGGTCACGCGTGCGCCGCAGATGACCACCCGGCTGCGCGACATCACGGCACGCTCGCTCGTGTCGCAGCCCAGCGTCTCCCGACTGCTCGATCGCATGGTCTCCCGCGGCCTCGTGACGAAGCACGTCGACCCGGCCGACGGCCGGGGAGCGCTCATCACCGCGACGGATACCGGGGCCCATGCCTTCCGGGCGCTCGCCACCAAGCACGCGCGCACGATCGCCGAGCGAATGTCCGTGCTCTCCCCCGCGGAACTCGAGTCCCTGCTCGAACTCACCTCGCGCCTGCGCGGCGTGGAGGAGATCTGACGGCTCAGACGCCGCCGCCGCCACCACCTCCACCGCCACCTCCACTGAAGCCTCCGCCGCCGGAGCCGCCGGAGAACGACGATCCGCCGGAGCCGGACCAGGATCCGCCCGATGACGCCGGTGCGGTGGTCGCGGCGAACGAGGCCATGCTGGTGTTCATGCTCGTCGAATCGAAGGCGTACGGGCTCACGTACCAGGTCGGCCGGACCGCGGCCCGCTCGTAGTAGGTCTGCAGCAGCCCCGCCCATTGCGCTTCCTGGTTGAACACCACGGCATAGGGCAGCAGCGGTTCGTACAGCTTCAGCATCTGCGCCGGATCCTGCGGGTTGATCGCGATCCGCTCGGCGCCGGTGTACGACTGCAGCATCGCGATGCGGTCCTGTTCGGCCCAGGCGATGAACTGCCGCAGACCCTCCAGGTGATCCCGCAACTGCGCCCCGCGCTCGGAGAGTGGACGCCGCACGACCAGCAGGATCGTCGGGATCAGCAGCACGAGGGCGACCCCCAGCACGGCCCACGCGACACCGTTCCGCGGCGCACCCGGCACGGACATCACAGCGAATCCGGCGAGCAGTGCCGCGAGAGCGCCGATCGCGCCCACCACGATGGGGAGAGCTCGCACCCACCCGGGCACCGGGCGCCACAGACCGATGCCCTTCTGGTACTCGGCGATACCGGAGGTGAGCGCGCTCACGCTGCCGGCCATCACGGAATCCTGCACGCCGAGTCGGGCACGCGCACCCGGGTGAACATCGTCGCCGAACAGCGCCGGCAGAAGAGCGGCGTCCGATCCTCCCCCGGCGCGTGCCGGATCGAGCAACTGCACGGTCTGGTTGCCGGACGAATTCGGTCCGCGTCCGTCGATGAGAGCGACGGCACCACGGACGGCGAGTTCGAGGGTGCCGGAGGGCAGGACGCGTGAACGGTTTGACCGGAAGACCGCCGCGTCCGGGGCGTCCATGCCCTGCGGCGGCTCGTACTGCGGGATGACGGTGGGGTACCCGGGCGAATCCCGCAGGAATCGGCGGCGGAACCAGACCGCGAGCGCAGCACCGACGACACCCAGGCCGAGGCCGCCGAGCTGCAGCGGGGCGGCCGGATCACCGAGGTACGACATGTCCGGGACGGTGAAGGTGCCGGGCCGGAAGGGCACCGCGATGGTCATGTTCCCGCCGGGACCGAGATCGGTCGTGGACGCGGTGACCCCTCCCGCGTCGCCGTCGATGGGGCAGGAATCGGACGAGCCGTATTCGCCCCGGTAGCAGGACAGACCGGAGGTGAGTGCGCCGCCGACTCCGTCCGCGAAGGTCACGGAGGCCGAAACGCTGTCGAACGGCTGCGCCCAGCCGGTCCCGTTCACGTCCCAGTAGAACTCCTCATCCCCGGTGTCACCGAAGGCTCGGACGACGTCGTGCATCGTGTAGTGGAAGACGAAGGTCTGCTCACCGTGCAGGAACTCCGGCGAGCGCGACGTGACGACGACGAAGCCGTCCTCGTCCGTCACCTCCATCGGACGCGCGTTGCCCGCTTCGTCGGTGACGGACTGCACCGTCACCTGCGTGGGGATCCCCTGGTAGTCCGCCGGGATCGCACGGCGCATTCCGTGGTTCTGGTCGATGTCGGGGAATGCGGCGACGAACGTCTCCTCGACCTCCAGCGTGGCTCGCCCGTCGGCGTCGCGCCCCAGGGTGTACTGCGCGTCCAACGAGGTGAACCGGAAGTCATCGACGCCGGTGGCGTCGCCCGGCACGGCCGCCGCCCCGGCTTCCGGCACCGCGGCCGGCGGCGAGTCCACCGCGGAGGCCGGCAGCGCCCCGAACATCAGCAACGCCAGTACGGCCGTGATCACGGCGCCGAGGCGCCACTTCCGATTCCCCCGCATGGCCGCAACGTTACCCGGACCACGACGATCTGGGCAGGCGCGTTCGCGGCGGTGCAGCCCGATGTCCCTGGCCAGATGCGAGGCCGTCGTCCGGGCGAAGGACCCGGGCCGGGGCGCTCAGATGCCGTCCCCCCCCCCCCCCCCACCGCCCGTCGCCGGATGAGCCGCCCGCCGAACTGCCGTCCGCCGACGAACCGTCGAAGCGCGATGCGCGAGAACCGCGGTCGTCCGCGCTCCACCCTCCGAAGGCACTGGAGAGACGGCTCGAGGCACCCGTCACGGTGCCGATCCTGGTCGCGACGCCGATGGTGGAGATATCGCGGCTGTACCGTCCGAGGTCGAGTTCCGCCATCGCGGGGGCGAACTCGCGCAGTGCGGACGTCCAGCTCCGCTCCTGCCCGAACACGACGGCGTACGGCAGCAGCCGGGCGTAGAGCCGCGCGACCTCGCGAGGATCATCCGGGTCGGGGCGTGCCCACTGTGCTGTCTGCGCTCCCTGCAGGAACGTCAGCCGATCGTCCTCCGCCCAGTGCATGAACACCTCCAGCCCGGCGAGGTGCTCGGCGGCGAGCGTTCCCGCCCGCGTGCGCACGGTCCGTCTGATCAGGCGGCGGTTGACGAGGAGCGCGATGATCGGCACCACCCAGACGACATACGGCAGCAATCCGAACGGGTACCACACGGTCACACTGGTGGCGAGCATGCACCATCCTGAGACGAGCACACCCAGGATCAGAAGGCATCCCACGATCGTGACCGTCCGCGGCAGGATCCGGCGCTCGCGCATCAGTTCGCCGTCCGCGAGCTGCGTGCGCACGGCCCTTCCCACCACCTTTCCGGCGTTCGCGAGACGGCCCGAGAACCGGTTGACCGTGTAGACGTCGGCGCGCGGTTTCGCGGCGAAGACGGCTCGAGTGAAGCTGCGTTCGGGGCTGTCCGCTTTCGGTGCGCGGAGAAGCCGCAACGCCAGCGCGGAGCCCGGCTCCCGTTCGAATCTGATCAGCGAGCGCACCGCCAGATCGGTCAGCACCGCCGGGGTCAGTCGCCGATTCCGACGCAGCAGCACCGCGGATTCGGCGACCGACAGGTGCGCGGGCGGGTCGTACTGGGGCACGATCAGCCCGCTCCCGGTGGCGTCGCGCAGCACGACGGCCCGCACCACCGCACACGCCAGGACGCTGATCAGCGCGAGCCCGAGAAGCACACCCTCCACGATCGCCCACATCCTGCTGGCCGCGTTCGGGTCCGGCTGCGCGAACGTCCCCGCCCGGAATCCGACGGCGATCGTCATGGTCTCCGCCGCTTCGAGAGACGTCACCGTGGCCTGGTACGCGGAGTCGTCATCGCGGTCCGCTGCGATCTCGCACTTTGCGGTTGCTCCGACGCGACCGACGTAGCAGGACATCGCCCCGGTGAGCGCTGTGGCCAGCGGCGGATCGAGCTCCAGACGCGCGGTCACCCGGCCGAACGCCTGGGCCCAGCCGTCCCCGTTCACGTTCCAGTAGAACTCCTGGCCGCCGTCGTCGGCGTCGAGGATGACGTCGCGCTGCACGTAGGTGATGACGAACTCCTGCGGGCCGTGCAGGTAGTCCGGATCCCGCATCACCACGTCGATCTTGTCCGTGGACCTGTCCACCGTGTAGGGGCGCTCGTTCCCGTCTCCGTCGGTGATGGACAGGACCTTCAGCCCGGTGGAATGCCCCCGGTACGTCGTCAACAGCGAGCGGATGAAGCCGTGGTTCTGGTCGGCGTCCGGGAAGTCGGCGACGAAGCGTTCGGTCGTCCGCAGTTCGCTGCGTCCGTTCTCGTCTCGGCTGAGTTCGTAGGTGACGTCCAAGCTGCTGAAGGAGAAGTCGTTCGGGTCGACCTCCGCTGCCGCGACCTCGCGCTGGTCGCTCGTCGTTGCGGCGGCGGCGACCGGAGCCCCGGCCAGCCCGAACAGCACGCACAGCAGCACAGCGAAGGCGCGCAGGCCACGACGATTCCCCCTTCGCATGCTCTCCACCCTATTCAGACCCGCTCACGGACCTTCAACGGGCGTCGCTGGAGTGGATCATAGGGTTCGCATAACAAGACGCGGTGTCCTGTATTCATGCCCCGACACCGGACCGCCGTTCTCCTGTCCTCTGCCCTTCTGCTCACGCTGCCGCTCGCCGGGTGCAGTGCGATCGAAAGCTCCTCGGACGAGGCCGACGCCGCGTCGGCGGATGCACTGTGGGATAGGTCCAAGCTGCACACCGTGGCTCTGGACGTGGACCCGACGACCCTGTCCAAGGCGCTGCAGGACTACGCGGACTCGCAGGAGAAGACGTGGATCTCGGCGAACGTCACGATCGACGGGGTGACGTTCGAGAACGTCGGGATGAAGCTGAAGGGCAACTCCAGCCTCCGCGGCGTGACGGCCGACTCGGATCCGGCGACGCTGCCGTGGATCATCCGGCTCGACAAGTTCGTTGACGACCAGTCCTGGGACGGACAGACCGAGCTCGTCGTGCGCGGGAACTCGTCGGAGACATCGCTGAACGAAGCCGTCGCCCTGACGATGCTGGACGAGGCCGGGTTGGCGTCGGAGTCCGCGATCGCCACCTCGTTCTCGGTGAACGACAGTGACGCGGTCCTGCGCCTGACCATCCAGAACCCGGACGACGAGTGGACCGCGAACAACTTCGCTGACGGCACGCTCCTGTACAAGTCGGAGGCCGAGGGCTCGTGGGACTACGTCGGCGATGATCCGGCCGACTACGCCGACGCATTCGACCAGGAGGCGGGCGAGGAGGATGACACCCCGTTGATCGACTTCCTGCAGTTCGTCAACGAATCGGACGACACCACCTTCCACGACGAGCTGGCCGACCACCTCGATGTGGACGCGTTCGCCACGTACCTCGCCTTCCAGGATCTCGTGTCGAACATGGACGACATCGACGGCCCCGGCAACAACTCCTACCTCGCGTACGACCCGGGCGACAAGCGCATGACCGTCGTGAACTGGGACCTCAATCTGGCGTTCGGCATGAGTCCGGGCGGCGGCGGCATGGGCAGCGGCGCTCGGACGCCGGAGGGCGCGCCGACGGACCTGCCGACCGGTGGGCCCGGTGGCGGACAGATGCCAGCGGGCACCGCGCCGACCGACCTCCCGGACGGATTCGATCCGGAGAACCCCCCGGACGGGTTCGACCCGGAGAGGCTCCCGGACGGTGCGGACGCCGGAGGTTTCGGCGGCGGCATGGGTGGGATCTCGTCGGGCAACATCCTTTCCAAAAGATTCGAAGCCGACGATGAGTTCGCCGCGCTCGTGGACGCGGCATCTCAGCGGCTGCAGACCGAACTCGTCGACAGCGGTGACGCCCAGACGATCATCGACGAATGGAAGTCCGTGCTCACCACGCAGGCCGGCGACCTCGTCGACGCGGACACCGTCACCTCCGACGCATCATCGATCGAGAAGTCCCTCGGCTTGACCAGCTGAGGATCATCGCTATATCCCGCCGCGTCCGCCGACGTCCTGGGCCACGCGACGCCCGCCTCGGCGCTGATCCTCTCCAGGTCGTTACCGATAACGATTGGGCAGATCATCTCGTGCGAGCGATCAGCGCGATACCCCGCGCCGCAGTTCAGTGCCCGGAGGTCTCCCGCTGCGCCGACGCCGTGGACTCGCGGACCAGGAGTTCGACGGCGATGCGTTCTGGCTGCTCCGGCTCGCCATCGATCACGGCGAGGAGTTCGCGGAACGCGCCGCGCCCCTGTGCGGCCAGATCCAATCGCACCGTGGTCAACGGCGGGCGCAAGAAGGACGATTCCGGCACGTCGTCGAAGCCCGTCACCGACAGGTCATCGGGAATCGAGATGCCCGCCTCCGACAGTGCCAGGATCGCCCCCATCGCCATGTGATCATTCGCGCAGACAAGCGCCGTCACCCCGTGGGTCCGCATCGCCTGACGCGCGCCGGCGTATCCGGATGCGGCAGTCCAGTCCCCCGCCACCGTGCCGTGCGAGTGAACGCCGTGCCGCTTGATCGCCGCGTCGTAGGCGGACTGACGGTGTCGCGCCACCCACCAGCCGCGCGGCCCGGAGATGAAGAAGAAGTCGCGATGCCCCTGGCCGACGAGGTGGTCGATGATCATGTCGATGCCGCGAACGTTCTGCACCGCGGCGCGCGCACCGACGTCGTAACCGACCGCCGTGTCGATGAACACGGGGACGCGGAAGTGCGCCGCCGCGAAGGCCGCGCCCATCTCGTCCGTCAGCGCCAGCGCGAGAATGCCCGCGATGTCCTGGCCGTTCACGTCGGCGATCGCGTCCTCGATGGCGCCGCGATCCGTGACGTCGAGGGTCACGACATCCAGGATGTAACCCGCCCGGCGCGCCTCCGTCGTCGCCCCTTGGAGCACCGCGCCGGGGCCGAACAGCGACATGTCCTGAACGAACGCGACGATCCGGCGTGAGCGGCTCGTCGCCAGCGATCGGGCCGCCATGTTCGGCCGGTACCCCAGCTCGTCCAGGGCTTGCACGATCCGCTCGCGGTTCGCGGGTCGGATGCCTTCTCCCTTGAGGAGTCGGCTCACCGTCTGGTGGGAGACACCGGCGGCGTTCGCCACGTCGTAGATCGTCGGCGCCCGGCGCGTGCCCCCAGCCGGCGCCGAGGGCGCGTCCTGATCGGCCATGCGGTACTCCTTGCCTGCTCGATCGCGATCTTATCGGGCGGCGGAAACCGTCCAATCTGACGCAACTTTGGTGAAAGTGTTTCGTTACCGGTAACGATAGCGCTATGGTGCCTCCAACGCGATCGTCGACCTCCGGGTCCAACGCTCGCGAACTTCGACAGCGGAGGTGCCATGGAGCACGAGCGATCACCCCGAACACGCGGAGTGCGTTTCGGTGCGGCCTACTACGCCGAGTACCACCGCGGGCCGGACAGGCTGACCACAGACCTCGACCTGATGCAGGCGGCGAGCTTCTCCGTGATCCGTGTCGGCGAATCGGTGTGGTCGACCTGGGAGCCGGACGACGGTCAATTCGATCTGGACTGGCTCACGCCCGTCCTCGACGGGGCGCTCGAGCGCGGAATCGACGTCATTCTCGGCACGCCGACCTACGCCGTCCCGCCCTGGCTCGCTGAGCAGTATCCCGAGATCGCCGGCGAAGTCTCGACCGGCACTCGCCTGCCCTGGGGCGGGCGACAGGAGGTCGATTTCACCCACGCGGCGTTCCGCTTTCACGCCGAGCGCGTCATCCGGCGGATTCTGGCTCGTCACGCCGACCATCCGGCCGTCATCGGGATCCAGGTGGACAACGAACCCGGTCTGCACCTGCTCCACAACCACGCCGTCATGGTCAGGTTTCGGCGCTGGCTGCACCGGCGCTACGGCGACGTTCAGAACCTCAACGACCAGTGGGGATTGACCTACTGGTCGCATCTGCTGTCCGACTGGTCGCAGCTGTGGACGCCCGATGGCAACACCCTTCCGCAGTACGACCTCGCGTGGCGACGGTTCCAGGCCGAGCAGACCACGGACTTCCTCCGTTGGCAGGCGGACATCGCCCGGGAGTACACCACGCCGGGCCAGTTCGTCACCACCTGCGTCAGCTATCCCCGCAACGCCGTCGATGACCGCGCCGTCGGCGAGGTCATGGACGTCGCCGCCGGAAACGTGTACTTCACCACCCAGGACCACCTCATCCGAGACGAACGACTCACCGCCCCCTCGGCCTGGGCGACGACGGGGGTGAGCGGACTGTTTCGCCAGGCGGATCGGCTGTACTCCTCGAAGGCGGCGCGCTTCCTTGTCACCGAGACGAACGCCACGAGCATCGACGACAGCACGAACAATCTGCCTCCCTACCCGGGCCAACTGCGCCAGGCGGCCCTGGCGTTGATCAGCCGCGGCGCCGAGATGATCGAGTACTGGCACTGGCACACGATCCCGTACGGCACCGAGACGTACTGGGGTGGGGTGCTGCCGCACTCCCTGCAGCCCGGCCGGATCTACGACGAGGTCGCCGCGCTGGGTGCGAGCCTACGCCGAATCGGTCCCGGGCTGGACACGATGACGCCCGATGCCGACGTCGCGATCATCTGGTCGAACGACTCCCGATGGGCACTGCAGTACTCCCCACCGTTTCGCACCGATGCCGGCCCGGATGCCGCGTCGTATGAACGCATCTTCGACGCGTTCCACCGTGGCGTCATCGACGCCGGCGCGCAGGCGCGCATCCTGCACGTCGAACAGGCCACCGCCCTCGGAGCCGACGAGCTCGTCGCCCGTCACCCGGTGCTGGTCGCACCCGCGCTGTACGTCGCCGACGACGACACTCTCGCCCTGCTTCGGGCGTACGCGGAGCGCGGCGGCCACCTCGTGCTCGGAATCCGCTCCGGGTACACCGACGACGAGACGCGAGCGCGGGTCGAGACAGCACCTGCCGGTCTGGCTGGCGCGGCCGGAGTGCACTATGACGAGTTCAGCAATCTCGCCCACGAGGTCCCCGTCCACGCCGACGGAGTTCTGCAGCTTCCCCCGGACGCCGCCGGATCCGCCTGGCTTGACGGGCTCGTCCTCGATGACGCCGACACGCTGGCCACCTACGATCACCCGGTCTTCTCGGTCTTCCCCGCCATCACCACACGCCGACACGGACGAGGACGGATCACGGTGATCGGCACGCTCCCGAACCCGGCCCTGGCCGCTGCGGTGACGGCCTGGGCCGTCCCCACCCCCATCGCCGCTGATCTGATCGCCGCGATCGACCCCGCAGTGACGATCAGCAGCGTCACCGGCCCGGACGGAGCACGCACCTGGTTCGTCTTCAACTGGAGCCATGACGCGATCTCCGTCACGCTCCGGCGCGCGGTGACCGATCTCGACGGCGGCGCTGCGCACCGTTGCGACGACCGGCTCGTCCTCGCACCCCGTTCCGCCGTGGTTCTGGCGGACACCTGAATCGTTGCCCACCGCACCCACACGAAGGAAAACTCATGCGAAGCAAATCACGGCCCGCGACGCTGCTCGCGGGATTGGTCACCCTGTCGGTCGTCGCTCTGGCGGGATGTTCCTCGAGTACGACCCCGGACGCATCCTCCAGCTCTGCCGCACCGGACAAGGCGAGCATCGACGAAGCGATGAACACCCCCACGACCCTCACCTACTGGTCGTGGGTCTCCGACCTCGATAAGGAGGTCGCCCTCTTCGAGAAGAAGTACCCCAAGATCAAGATCGACGTCCAGAACGTCGGCCAGGGTGCCGCGGCCTACCAGAAGCTGCGCACCGCGCTGAAGTCAGGAGAGGGAGCCCCGGACCTGGCCCAGATCGAGTTCCAGTACCTGTCCTCGTTCACCCTCACCAAGTCGCTGGCCGACCTCGCCCCACTCGGGGCGGACGAGATGAAGGGCGACTTCCCGGAGTGGATCTGGAAGCAGGTCTCGATCAACAACGGCGTGTACGCCGTCCCACAGGACTCCGGGCCGATGGGCAACCTCTACCGTTCGGACATCCTGGCCAAGGCCGGCATCACGGACGCGCCCACGACGTGGGATCAGTACGCCGCCGATGCGGCGACGGTGAAGGAGAAGACCGGCTCCTACATCAGCAATCTCGCCGCCAACGAGCCCGGCGCGTTCGTGGGCCTGCTGTGGCAGGCCGGCGTGAAGCCCTTCGGTTACGACGGCGAGAAGACGGTGTCCATCAGCGTCAACGGCTCTGACTCCCAGAAGGTCTATGCCTACTGGCAGGGACTCATCCAGAAGGACCTCATCTCCACCGATGCCGACTTCGCCGACTCCTGGTATCAGGGGCTGGCCAAGGGTAAGTACGCCGGCTGGCTCGGCGCCGCGTGGGGACCGATGTTCCTGCAGGGCACCGTCGCCGACACCTCCGGCAAGTGGTCGGCGGCCCCGCTGCCGCAGTGGAGCGCCGGCGAGAACGCGTCCGGCAACTGGGGAGGGTCGACCACGGCGGTCATGGCGACGTCCCAGCACGCGATCGCGGCCTACGAATTCGCCAAGTTCCTGAACACGGATCCGACCTCGGCGATGATGTTGAACACGCAGCAGTCGCTGTTCCCCGTGACCAACGCGGTGCTCAAGGACAGCGCCTTCACCGGAGCGAAGTCCGCGTTCTTCAACAACCAGGAAGTCAACAAGACGTTCTCGGACATCTCCCCCACCATCAACACGGACTTCGAGTGGCTGCCCTTCATGGACTACGTCTACAGCTCGTTCAATGAGACCGTCGGCAAGGCGATGACGGCGAAGGGGGACTTGAGCGCGGCCGCCGACACCTGGCAGAAGGACCTCGAGACCTACGCCAAGCAACAGGGTTTCACCGTGAAGTGACCACGGGGCCCGGCTTCGGCCGGGCCCTCCCCTCCCGGAAGGAGCCCGAATGACCACGCTGACCGGACGAAGCCGTCGCAGCACGCCGGCCATCCGTCGCCAACGACGAGCCGCCTACGCACTCGTGCTCCCGTTCATGATCGTCTTCGCGGCGATGCTGCTGGCGCCTCTGGCCTACGCGGCCTATCTCAGCCTGTTCCAGACGCAGCTCGTCGGGGGAAGTCAGTTCGCGTGGCTCGGCAATTACGTGCGCGCGCTCACGGACCCCGCATTCCTCGGCGGGGTCGGGCGCGTGGCCCTCCTCCTGGTGATCCAGGTGCCGGTCATGCTCGCGCTGTCGTTGTTCTTCGCGCTCGCCTTGGACAGCGGCCGGGCGCGGGGGGCGAAGACCCTGCGGCTGATGATCTTCGTCCCCTATGCGGTGCCCGGAGTCATCGCCACCCTGATGTGGGGTTACATCTACGGCCCCGAGTACGGCCCCATCGCGCAGACGTTCACGGCTCTGGGGCTCTCCGCTCCGAACCTGCTCGCTCCGGGCACGATCCTCGGCTCGATCATGAACATCGTCACGTGGGAGTTCATCGGCTACAACATGATCATCATGTACGCGGCCCTGCGCGTGATTCCCCAGGAGCTCTACGAGGCGGCCGAGATCGACGGCGCAAGCCAGTGGCGCATCGCGTGGAGCATCAAGATCCCCGCCATCCGGTCGGCGATCATGCTGACGGTCATCTTCTCCATCATCGGCAGCTTCCAACTCTTCAACGAGCCGGCGCTGCTCTCCAGCGTCGCCCCGAATTCGATCGGTCCGGACTTCTCCCCGAACTACTACGCCTACAACGTCGCGTTCGTCAACCAGGACATCAACTACGCGGCGGCCATCGCCTTCCTGCTCGGCATCATCATCGCCATCGTCTCGTACGTGGTGCAGTCAGCCCAGGCCCGATCCGAGCGAGGTTTCCGATGAGCGCCGCGACCACCACCCCCGTCTTCGACCACACCGCGACGCTTGTCATGGATCGGCCCGGGCCCCGCAGGCACCGTCACGGCGCACGACGCAGCACGCCCCTCACGGTCCTCCTGTGGCTGTGCGCGCTGTACTTCGTGCTCCCCATCGCCTGGCTGGCCATCGCCAGCACGAAGACCAACACCGATCTGTTCTCCACGTTCGGATTCGCCTTCGGGAGCCATTTCGCCCTGTGGGACAACATCGTCTCCGTCTTCACGGTGCGCGACGGCCAGTTCGCTCGGTGGGCGTTGAACACCGTGATCTACTCGGTCGTCAGCGCTTTGGGCGCGGCCCTGCTGGCGACGATGGCGGGTTACGGGTTCGCGAAGTACCGGTTTCCGGGTGACCGTGTGTTCTTCAGCGTCATCCTCGGCGCCATCATGATCCCGTTGACGGCCCTGGCCATCCCCACGTATCTGATCTTCAACGCCGCGCACCTGACGAACACGATGTGGGCGGTCATCCTGCCATCGCTGGTGAGCCCGTTCGGGGTGTACCTCATGCGGGTCTACGCCGCGGACTCGGTGCCGGATTCGCTCATCGAGGCCGCGCGCATCGATGGCGCCGGCGAGCTGCGCATCTTCTGGCAGGTGGGGGTGCGGTTGCTGGGCCCCGGGATCGTCACCGTCGTCCTGTTCGCCCTGGTCGCGACCTGGAACAACTACTTCCTGCCGTTGATCATGCTCAACAGCTCCCAGCTGTACCCATTGACCGTGGGCCTGGCCCAGGAGCAGTCGGCGACGGCAGCCGGGGGCGGAGCGCAGGCGATGTTCTCGACGGTGATCACGGGGTCCTTCATCTCCATCGTCCCGCTCGTCGTGGCATTCCTGTTCCTGCAGAAGTACTGGCAGAGCGGGCTGGCCGGCGGCAGCGTGAAGGAGTAGTCCGCCGAAATCCCGGACTGGTTCTGCCTTGTGCGTCACGAGGTGGTCGCGGCGCTCACCAGCGGTTGTGCACGTCCTCCGCCCAGCCCTCGATGTCGGTGAAGGAGATGTCGACCTCGTCCGTGCGGAACGTGCCGGAGTAACGGCCGAAGCACTGGTCCGTTCGGGCGGAGATCACGCCGAGGTTCGTGCTCGAGGTCTTGTCGAAGAACGGCGTGAACGTGACATCCAGACCCCCTCCGGTGATCCGCCACTGCTCCATCGGCCGGCTGATGTCGTACTCCCAGTTGAGGGTCTCGCTGATCTTGTGCAGGCGCGTACCGACGAGCACCGCGTTCTCCGTCGACCCGGTGCCGTCCGTCCACTGCCCGCCGACCTGGATGCCGAGGGCGCGACCGTCGGCGAGCCGACCGGAGCCGGCCCCCCAGTTCCAGGTGATGTCGTGCGGCCAGCGACCGCGCCCGTGGTCGAGGACGGCCCACGATTCCCCCGCCGGAACCGGGGAAGTGAGGCCGTGCACGGTGACCGTGCCGGAGGCCGGGCGAGCGAGATCCTTGACCGTGTACTGGAAGCGCGTGCGACTCCACGGCACGACGACGGCGAGGCGTTCGTGGCCTTCCGGTCGCTCGGCGACGACGTCGAAGGACGCTCCCGGGATCGACGCCCGCAGGCGCGTTCCGCCGGGCACCTCTTCGATGTCGATCGACAGGTCGCCGTGCCGCGCGCGCGCCGGACCGCCCTCAGCGTTCGCCGGCAGCGTCGCCGACCAGGGACCGATACCGGTCGCCCCGCGGCCGACCGAGGTCCCCGACGCCCGGTCGTGCACCCAGACCTCGTGCACTGCGGCGAAATCGATCGAGGACACCGTGCAGGCGAGGATGTGCGTCGGGGTCATGACGCACCAGTACTCCCAGCGCTTGTTCCTGCCCCAGGTCTTCCGCCCGTCGATGCCGGCGGTGTCGACGATCGGCTGCCGCGCCCAGCCGTGCGCGTCGGGGTTGAAGGTGCCCTCCGGGCCGGTCAGGGAAACGGGAGAGGTGAGCTCCCGCTCCGGGACGCCCGTCGTGACCGACGACGCGGCGGAGGACGCCGTGCTGGGCGCGTTGAACGCGGCCCGCAGCGCATCGGTCACGGCCCGCACGCGCGGCACCGGGAGCTTCACCACCCGACGGTCGTACGTCACCATGCCGTTGACCTCGTCCTCGACGTCGGACAGCTGCGTGTAGACGACCGCGGCGAGCCCGTCGCGGATCGCCGGCACGATCTCGTCGGTGTGCAGGCGCTCGAACGCGGTGACCAGGTCGTCCGCGCTCTCGAACATCCGATACGGCTTGAACGTCTTCGGAAACGTGTGCCCGGACACGACGTTCCCATACCCGCCATACTCGGTCAGGGCGATCACGCGCCCGTCCTCCCGCCACGCGGGGGTGACGCGGACCTTCTGGAAGTAGACGTGCTTGCTGAACAGGTCACCGGCCCCCTGATCGTGCCACCCGCTCGCGTGGTCGACCTGCCGGGTGGAGTCCAGGGCCGCGACATCCGCCGCGATGCGCGCGGCGTCGAACTGGCCCCAGGCCTCGTTGAACGGCACCCACAGCGCCAGGCTGGGCACGCTGCGAAGGTGTTCGATCATCTCGCTGAGCTCAGTCTCGCTCTGTGCTCGGCCGGCCGCGTCCGCTCGGCCGAACAGGGCGTGCCGAGAGTCGTTGACCCGCGGAGACCAGATCGCCGGAGCCGTCACGATCACGTCCTTGTAGGCGGTGCCGCCGGAGACATGGTCCTGCCAGACGAGCATGCCGAGGCGATCGCAGTGGTGGTACCAGCGGAGGGGTTCGACCTTGATGTGCTTGCGCAGCATGGTGAAGCCCATGCTCTTCGCGAGTTCGATGTCGTACCGCAGCGCCTCGTCGCTCGGTGCCGTGTACCCGCCGTCCGGCCAATAGCCCTGATCGAGGAGGCCGACGGGGAGATACGGTTCGCCGTTCAGGAGCAGACACGGGCGTCCCGCGCTGTCCTCACCGACGCCGAAGGAGCGCATGCCGACGTAGCTCGTCACCTCGTCGGTGTCGAGGGTGATCACGAGGTCGTACAGTTGGGGGTCCTCCGGTGACCACGGGCGCACCGGCCCCGGCACGCGGATCCGCGTCGGTTCGCCGACCGGCACGGCGGCCTCGAGCAGTGACGATCCGTCCGCGACGAGTTCCACACCGGCACGCGCGTCGGGGGCGGCGCCGTCACTCAACACCGTGATCTCGATCTCCCCGGTCGCCAAGAGGGGCGTGATCACGAGGTCGTCGACGGCTACGGCCGGCACGACCTCGCACCAGACGGTCTGCCAGATCCCGGACTGCGGGGTGTACCAAATACCGCCTCGGTCGGTCTTCTGCTTTCCGCGGGAGTGCCAGGACGTGTCCGACACGTCGCGCACGGCGACCACGATCTCGTGGTCGCCGCCGTCCGTCAGGGCGGCGGTGATATCCAGGGTGAAAGGCAGGTATCCCCCGACGTGGCCGCCGACCTCGGTGCCGTCCACCGCGACGCGGCAGCACTGGTCCACAGCGCCGAAGTGCAGCAGCACGCGGTCCCCGTCCCGGCGAGTCGGGACGACGAATCGGCGCCGATACCAGAGCGTCTCGTCCGGTTGCAGCGCACGTCCGACTCCGGACAACGCCGTCTCCGGCGAGAACGGCACGAGGATCGTGCCGCCGAAGGAGGCCGGCGGCGAGGTCGGGTCCGCCACGGTGACGGCGTCAGCGCCGTGCAACGGCGTGAAGGCGATGTCCCACAAGCCATTGAGGATGATGCCCCCGGCACGCACCCGTTGGGGGCGCGGGTACTCGGCGAGGGGCACTCCGGTCCGGTCGAGAGTTTCGCCCCAGGGAGTCGTGAGGGATGCGCTGTCGGGGATGATGTGCTCCTCGCGTACCAGCCGACTCGGGGCCGGGTCAGACCATCGTAGGACCGATGCCCACCGTCGTTTTCGTTGCGCGGCAGAACCTGGCAGGATTCCATGTACGTCGCACTCGCGCGACGACCGGAGGGGGAATCGTTCATGGAAGTCGCCGCAATCGTCGGAACGCTCATCATCGTCGGCGTCGCGCTCGTCGTGCTCGTGATTGTCGGCCTGATCATCCTGCTGTTCGCACGCAGCTGGATCAAGGTCGCTCGCGCCGACGAGGCACTGGTGATCTCGGGCCGCAAGCAGAAGGTCCAGCGCACGGTCGCCGTCCGCAACGCTGACGGCACGATGGGTTCGCAGAACGAGACTGAGGAGTCGCCGGTCACCGTCATCGTGAACGGCAAGTCGCTCGTGAACCCGATCACCCAGCGATTCGAGATCATCTCGCTCCGCTCCCGCCAGGTGCTCCTGAACGCGGAGGCGCAGTCGCTGGACAACGTCACGCTGAACGTCGACGGCGTCGCCATTGTGAAGATCGGCTCCGACCCGGTCTTCGTTCGCCGGGCCGCCGAGCGCTTCGCTTCGCAGGACAAGGCCATCGAGCAGTTCACCACCGAGCAGCTGGAGGGCGCGCTCCGCGGAATCGTCGCCACGCTCTCCGTCGTGGAGCTCATGCGTGAGCGCAAGAAGTTCTCCGACCAGATCGCGCTCGAGGTCTCGCAGGAGCTCGCCGAGCAGGGTCTGATCCTTGACTCGTTCCAGATCAAGGGCATCACCGACAAGGTCGGCTACATCCAGTCCCTCGGTGCGCCGGAGATCCAGGCGAAGCGCCAGGCCGCGATGATCGCCCAGACCAACGCGGACCGCGCGATCAACCAGAAGAACATCGCCAACAACGAGGCGAACCTGGTCGAGCAGACCGCGCTGGACACGAACACCGCCAACGCGTCCGCCGAGATCGGCCGCGCCCGTGCCCAGGCCGAGCAGGCGGAGCAGCTCGCTCGCGCCCAGGCCGAGCAGGCCGTTCTCCAGCAGCAGGCCGAGAACAAGCAGGCCCAGCTGGACGCCGACGTCAAGCGCGTCGCAGACGCCCAGAAGTACGAGGCGCAGACGCGCGCCGACGCAGATCTCTACACCCGCGAGCAGTCCGCATCGGCTGCCGCGATCGAGCAGGTCAAGCAGGCCGAGGCGCGCACCCGCATCGCCGAGCAGCAGGCCGAGGCTGACAAGGCTCGGGCCGGTGGTGAGGCCGCGGCCGCCGAGGCCAAGGCACAGGGTGACGCCAACGCGCTGCGCGCACAGGCCAACGCCGACTCCGAGGCACGCCGACTGCGTGCGACGGCCGAGGCCGACGCCATCCGCGCCGAGGGTGAAGCTCGCGCCGCAGCCGTCGAGGCCGAAGCGAAGGCCATCGCCTCCAACCAGGAGGCGTTCCTGTCGCAGCGCGTGCTGGAGACGCTTCCGTCGATCATGGCCGAGTTCGCCAAGGGCTACGCCGCCATCGGCAATGTGTCGATCATCGGCGGCAGCGCCGAAGACGGCGCATCTCAGGTCGTCGGCGGCGATTCCGCCAAGGCCCTGCGCAGCGTCTTCGACTCCGTCAACGCCGCGACCGGACTGGACATCGCCGCGATCATCCAGGGCCAGGCCGTGGGCCGGGGCTTCGGCGCCGGCGTCGCGCAGGCATCCGGCTCGTCCGCTGCCGCGGCGAAGCTTTCGCCGGCAGCGCAGGCGGGACTGGACGCGGCGCACGCCGCGTCGAACGACTGACAGCAGGCTTTCGCGGCGGAGGGCTCGGGGTGGCCCCGGGCCCTCCGTCGTCTCTGCTGGAGGGGATGTCATAGTCGTAGTTTTGTTCGCTTTCGGTTTGCTCGTGGGGATTGTCCACAGGGCCCGGGGGGAACGGGCGTGCCGTCTTGCGAGTTGCGGCCCGGAGATGGCCGGGTTCACTTCGCTGGGGAGGAAGAGAGCCGACACTGGTTGCGATCCGGAGATCCCCTCCCGTCATCGGAAGGGCATGCTGACGACGATGTAACGCTGATCCCGGGCAGCGCGGAGGGTGCGGGATCGCAGTCTCGACGAGCGGGCGAGCGGGAATGAGAGACGCTGGCGTGGTGCGCGATGTGGAGCTACCGCGGGCGCGCTCTGGAAACACCGGTCGTGCGCGAGGGCGACCAAGCAGGGCCGGCGATGGGCGTTGCGGTCTCCGTACTGAGTTTCGTAGTTATGTTCCCATTTCGTGGGAGAATGTGGGTATGGCATTCGATGGCGAAGCACCCGAGGAACCCGACCGGCCGGACCGGCCGGTGCCGGTGGGGTTTGATGCGCGGCGGCGGGCTCTGGTTGACGCGGCGGTCGCGCTGGCGGTTCAGCTGGCGGGGGTTCAGGCGCGGCAGGCGAGTGTGCTGTCGGCGGTGTTCGAGCTCGCGGAGGAGATGACCGCCGATTCCCCGACCCGGGTGCGGGATCGTGATCTGGCGATCCGTGACCTGTCGGCGGAGGTGGGGGCGGCCCTGCGGGTCAGTGACCGGACGGTGCAGGCTCGGATCTCGGATGCTTGGGAGCTGGTGAACCGGTTCCCGGCCGCTCATGCCGCGCTCGCGGGTGGGCGGATCAGTTGGGCGCATGTGCGGACCATCATGGACGCCGGGTGCCCGATCAGCGACGACACCGCCCGAGGACAGTTCGAAGCCTCCTCGGTGACGATCGCGGAACACGAGTCGGCGGGACGGTTGCGGCATCGCATCGTGATGGAGGCCGAAGCGGCCCGCACCGACAGCATCGATGAACGCCACCAGGCCGCCCGCGCCGCCCGGTGCGTGGAGGTCCGGGACGGGGAGGACGGGATGAGCGACCTGTACGCCCACCTGCCCACCGTGCAGGCCCACGGCATCGCCGACCGCCTGCACGCCACCGCCCGTACCATCAAAAACCGACCCAAGACATCCACCCCCACCAGCGGACCAGCCACCACCCCGGACACGGATGAGGACGCGTGTCGTGAGGTCCCGCGGGATGAGCGGACGTTGGCGCAGATCCAAGCCGACGTGTTCGCCGATCTGCTGTTGACGGCCGACCCGACCGCCGCCGGCGACGGGCTCACGGGGATCCGCGCGCACGTGCAGGTGAACATCCCCGTCAGCATCCTCACCACCACCACCACGGAGGGTGAGGGCCCTCCCGCGGGTGGCCTTCCTGGTGTGGCGGAGTTGGTCGGGCATGGCCCGATCGACACCGAAACAGCCCGTGCCCTGGCGGGCAACGCTCCCGGATGGGACCGCCTGTTCGTGAACCCGACGACGGGGCATGTGTTGGAAATCGACCGGTATCAGCCCTCCGCCGACCAACGCCGGATCCTGCGGGTTCGGGACGAGCACTGCCGGTTCCCCGGATGCCGATACCCCGCCACCCGCTCCGACGCGGATCACACCATCGACGCCGCCCACGGCGGCCCGACCGCGATCAGCAACCTCGGCCACTTCTGCCGCCGACACCACACCCTCAAACACCACACCAGATGGAAAGCCGACAACCTCCCCGGCGGACTCATCCGCTGGACCAGCCCCCTCGGGGTCACCTACACCGACACACCACCCCGCACCGTCGTCTTCACCACACCCGACGACACCCCACCACCCTTCTGAACCACCGCGAACGCCACGCCCCTCCCAGGGTGATGCAGGAACCGCCGGCACCGCGCCCTGAAGTTCAGCGCCCACGGTCGCGCAGCGCTCGCCATCCGGAGCGTTACGACGACGGTGCGCCTGGCACGCCGAGGAGGGTTCTCCGCCACGTGACCATCATCGCCAGCGCCACTGCGGTGAGGACGACCGCGACCCCGACGGGCGCCAGCGCCCCACCCCCGGCGGACATCGCAGCCGCGCCGAGCGCGGGCCCGACCACCGCTCCGAGATTGAGCGCCGCTGTGGCGTAGGAGCCGTTCATCCTCGGCGCGTCCGCCGCCGCGTACAGCACCTGCGCGATGAGCGTACTGCCGACGCCGAACGCCAACAGCCCCTGCAGCAGCACCATCGCAAGCAGCAGCGGGGGATGAGAAGCCGACGCGACGAGCCCGAACCAGCCCACCAGGAGAAGCGGGCCCCCGACAGCGAGAACCGGACCCGGACGCTTGTCGGCCAGCCGCCCGGACGCCGCGACTCCGAGAAACGACCCGACTCCGAACATCACCAACGCACCCGCGATCCACTCACCGCGAAGCCCCGCGACGTCCGTGACGACCGGCGCGAGGAAGGTCAGCACAGCGAAGGTGCCGCCGTTGACGAGCGCGCCGAGGCTCATTGCGAGCAGCAGCCGCCCCGAGCGAAGCAGCGACACCTCGGCGCGCAGGGACGGCGCCTGCGATATCGCTCCCCGCTGGGCCGGAACACCTGCCCAGACCCCCACGCCGGCCGGGAGGCACAGCGCGGCGACGGCCCAGAAGGTCACTCGCCACCCGGCCACGTCGCCGAGGAGCGCGCCGGCCGGAACACCCGCGACCATCGCGATCGTGGTGCCGGACAGCAGGGTCGCCAGTGCGCGACCCTTCCGATCCGGCCCCACCACACTCGTCGCCGTGGAAAGCGCGACCGCGAGAAAACCCGCGTTGCTCAGGGCACTTCCCACCCGTGTGAGGGTCAGGACGAAGAAATCCGACGTGAGCGCACCGAGCGCGTGGCACGCGGCGAAGGCGAGCAGACAGATCAACAGCGTCGTCCGCGGCGGCCAGCGTCGCGCGAACGCCGCCATCAGCGGCGCACCGATGACCATCCCGACGGCGAAGCCGGAGGTCAGCAGTCCTGCGGTGCCGACGGTGACGTCGAGATCTGCGGCGAGCGCGGGCACGAGGCCCGCAAGCATGAACTCCGACGTGCCCATGACGAGGACAGCGAGAGCGAGGGAATAGACGGCGAGAGGCATCGTGTGCTCCGTGGTGAGTGATCAGAAGAAGGGATCTTCCGGTCGCCACGGCCGCCGCGAGGGTCGGCTGACATGCCCGCGGATCACGGGCGAAGGACTCAGCGCGATGCGGGGTTGGCGGTGCGACCGGCAACCCCTGCCCTGTCTGACTCGGGACTCGACATGCCTGCGATCCTAGCGGGCCCGCCCAGGGAGCCGCCGGGATTCAGCACTCGATGACGTTGACCGCAAGGCCGCCCTCGCTGGTCTCCTTGTACTTCGTGGACATGTCGATGCCCGTCTGTCGCATCGTCTCGACCACCATGTCAAGCGATACGAAGTGCTGGCCGTCACCACGCAACGCCAGGCGGGCTGCCGTCACCGCGGTGGACGCGGCGATCGCGTTCCGCTCGATGCACGGGATCTGGACCAGGCCGCCGACCGGGTCGCACGTCAGTCCGAGGTGATGCTCCATCGCGATCTCGGCGGCGTTCTCGATCTGCCGTGTCGTCCCGCCCATCACGGCGGTGAGCCCTCCGGCGGCCATCGCGCACGCAGAACCGACCTCCGCCTGGCAACCGCCCTCCGCCCCGGAGATCGACGCGTTCGCCTTGAACAGCGAGCCGAGCGCCGTCGCCGTGAGCAGGAAGCGCCGGATGCCTCGTCGGCGGTTCGCATCCGCGACCGCTTCCTCGTCCCCGTCCGGGACCTCCGTCGGCTCGCCGCCGAAGCCCAGGAGCGCGCTGCCGACCAACTCGCCGTACGGCGTGACCGCGTTGCCGCGACCGAGCCCGGAGTCCGCCAGGAACCGCCACCAGTACATCGCCACGGCCGGCAGGATCCCCGCCGCACCGTTCGTCGGAGCCGTCACCACACGACCGCCGGACGCGTTCTCCTCGTTCACCGCGAGCGCGAACGCACCGAGCCACTCCCCCGGCAGTTCACGATGCCCGTCGTTCTCGACCGCCTCGAGCTGCTCGCGGATCACGGACGCCCGCCGCCTCACGCGCAGCCCGCCGGGCAGCAGGCCACCTTCGTGCAGACCCGCTTCAACGCACCCCGACATCGCGTTCCAGATCGCGTCCAGCCCGGCCGCCACCTCAGCCTCTGAGGCCCGCGACTCCTCGTTCGCCCGAGCCAGCTCCGCGATCGTGAGTCCGGTCTCGTCGCACAAGCGCATCAGCGACGCGGCGTCGTCGTAGCGGTACGGGTACTCCGCCGCCCCGACCGCGCGGTCCTCACCGTCGCGACGGATGAATCCACCGCCGACGGAGTAGTAGGTCTCCTGCGTCACGATGCCACCGGCCTCGTCGAATGCCCGCAGCGTCATCGCGTTCGGATGACCGGGCAGGCGCGTCCGCGGTTCGAACGTGATGTCGTCCTTCGCGAAGGCCACCGGCCGCGCACCTGCCAGCAGCAGCGGTTCGCCCGCCGGGTACCGGACCCACGCCTCTCGTACGGCCCCCGGGTCGACCGTCTCCGGCTCCTGTCCGCGCAGCCCGGCGACGACCGCGTCCGGCGTGCCGTGGCCGATTCCGGTGGCCCCGAGGGACCCGTAGAGCGAACAAGTCACCCGCTCGACGCGACTCAGCAGGTCACCGTGCACGAGGCGTCGAGCGAAGTCGACGGCGGCGCGCATCGGCCCGACAGTGTGGGAACTGGACGGCCCGATGCCGATGGAGAACAGGTCGAATGCCGACACGTACGCTGACACCGTTCCACCCTAGATCCGCACGACACCCGCGCGGGCCATGCCGCGTCGGAGATCTCGGCCCCATTGTCCGCCGGTTGGCAATACCGTGGGGGTGTGAGCACTCCGATCGATGCAACCGCAACCCCTGCCTGGTCCGAACTGTCGGCGCGTGCCGACGGCTTCTCCCCCGATCTGCGAGCCTGGTTCGACGCCGACCCGCAGCGCGCGGAACGGCTGACGTTCGACGTCGCCGACCTCCACGTCGACCTGTCCAAGAACCTCGTCGATGACGAGCTCCTGGCAACGCTCGTCCGGCTCGCCGAGCAGACCGGCGTCGCCGAGCGCTTCGCGGCGATGCTGCGCGGCGATCACCTCAACACTTCGGAGGACCGCGCGGTCCTCCATACCGCGCTGCGCCGTCCGAAGGGCGCATCACCGGCTCTCGTCGTGGACGGTCAGCAGGTCGACCACGATGTGCAGGAGGTGCTGACCAACCTGTCCGCCTTCGCTGACCGCGTCCGCTCCGGCGAATGGACCGGCGTCACCGGCAAGAAGGTCACGCACGTCGTCAACATCGGCATCGGCGGATCGGACCTCGGCCCGGTGATGGTGTTCGAGGCCTTGCGCCCGTACGCCGACGCCGGCATCGAGGCGCGGTTCGTGTCGAACATCGACCCCACCGACATCGCGCAGAAGACCGCGGACCTCGACCCCGAGACGACGCTGTTCATCGTCGCGTCCAAGACCTTCACCACGCTGGAGACCCTCACGAACGCGCGGCTGGCGCGCGACTGGTTGTGGGCGAAGCTCGGCGAGGCGGGCGCGATCGAGGACACCGACGAGTCCCGCACCGACGCGGTCGCGCACCACTTCGTCGCGGTCTCCACCGCGCTGGACAAGGTCGCCGCATTCGGCATCGACCCCGCCAACGCCTTCGGGTTCTGGGACTGGGTCGGCGGACGCTATTCCGTGGACTCCGCCATCGGACTGTCACTGGCGATCTCGCTCGGACCGGACGTCTTCCGCGAGTTCCTCGCCGGATTCCACGCCGTGGACGTGCACGTCGCGACCACGCCGTTGGAGCGCAACGTCCCGGTCCTGATGGGCCTGCTGAACATCTGGTACACGAACTTCCTCGACGCGCAGACGCACGCCGTGCTCCCCTACGCTCAGCTGCTGCACCGCTTCCCCGCGTACCTGCAGCAGCTGACGATGGAATCGAACGGCAAGCGCGTGCGCTGGGACGGTTCACCCGTCACGACCGCCACCGGCGAAGTCTTCTGGGGCGAGCCGGGGACGAACGGCCAGCACGCGTTCTACCAGCTCATCCACCAGGGCACGCGCCTGATCCCCGCGGATTTCATCGGATTCGTGAACCCGGCCTATCCGCTCCGGGACGGCGACCGGGACGTGCACGGGCTGTTCCTGGCGAACTTCCTCGCCCAGACCAAGGCGCTCGCGTTCGGCAAGACGGCCGCTGAGGTCGAGGCGGAGGGCACCACCGGCGCGCTCGTCGCGGCACGGACGTTCCCGGGCAACCGCCCGACGACGTCGATCTTCGCCGCGGCTCTGACCCCGTCCGTGCTCGGTCAGCTGATCGCGCTCTACGAGCACGTCACATTCACCGAGGGCACCGTATGGGGCATCAACTCGTTCGATCAGTGGGGTGTGGAGCTCGGCAAGCAGCTCGCGCTGCAGATCGCCCCGGCGATCGAGGGTGATCAGGACGCCGTGGACGCGCAGGACGCCTCCACCCGCGGACTCCTGGACTACTACCGCCAGCACCGGACTGCCTGACGCACGCGACGCCCGGCATGCCCGCGACGGCATGCCGGGCCGATTACCGTGATGCCATGGAGACGGTCGACACGAACCACGGAGCCCCGAGGCGATGGCGAATCGTGTGCCGGGTCGCCGCGGCGGGACTGATCATCGCCGTGGCCGTGCTCATCTGGCAGCAGTTCACGGTCTCCTTCACCCTGTTCGGCGAACCGTCGCGCGTCACGCCGGCGCAGTCCGTGGGCTGGTTCTGGGGCTACCTCGTACTCGGCGTGGCCGCGGGAGTCATGGCGATCGTCGGTCTGCTCTCCCGCGCCTGGGTCTCGCTGGTCATCCTCGTCGTCCTGGGCGTCGTCTGCGTGGTCGGAGTCGTCGATACGGCATCGGCCGCGCGCGCAGCGATGTCACCCGCGCCCGCGACAACGATTGATGGCCACTGCGCATGCCGTTCCGGAAGCGAGTGCACCTGCCCAGGCGGGTGAATGCGCGGTCCGAGGAGGGGCTCGCGTGCCCCTAGGCTGGCGCTGTGCCGCTCTCACTCTGGTTGACGCTGCTCGGCGCCACCATCGTGATCAGCTTCACGCCGGGCGCCGGCGCGGTGTTCACCATGGGCAATGCACTGAACCACGGTTTCCGCCGAGCGATCTGGGGCATTCTCGGCCAGCAGACCGCCCTGATCATCCACATCATCATCGTCGCGCTCGGTGTGGGCGTCCTGGTCGCATCATCGGAGATCGCGTTCAACGTGATCCGATACGCCGGCGCGGCCTACCTGGTGTTCCTCGGCATCCGGCAGATCGTGCAGAAGCCGCACCTGGTCGAGGCCAGTGGCGAGCCGGACCGGCCGAAGACCCCGGAATCACGCTGGACGATGTTCCGCCGCGGGGTGTGGGTGAACCTGCTGAACCCGAAGGCGATCGTCTTCTTCCTGGCGTTCCTGCCGCAGTTCATCCGCCCCGATCAGCCGCTGCTGCCGCAGTACCTCATCGTCGCCGCGACCTGCGTGGTCGTGGACATCGCCGTGATGTGGGGATTCTTCGCCGTCGCCGCGCACGGGTTCCGCCGCTTCACCCGGACCGTGCGCGGACAGCGCACGCTGAACACGATCTTCGGAGTGCTCTTCATCGCGGTCGCCGGCCTGCTGCTCTTCCTGCACTGACGTTCGGTCAGCCTCAGCCGGCGGAGCTCCGCTCCGCACCGGAAAAGACGAAGGCCCTGGTTTTCACCAGGGCCTTCTACTGTCTCAACACAGTGTGCGGTCGAAGGGACTCGAACCCCCAACCTTCTGATCCGTAGTCAGATGCTCTATCCATTGAGCTACGACCGCATTTTCGGCTTGCGCACTCCCGTGCGGGCCGAGGAAAAGACTATCGCACTCCTCGCATGAGCGCGAATCCGCAGGCTCCCCCCGGGCGCGTCGCGTCGCGGTGCCGCGCGCCCGCTGTTCCCGCGAGGAGAAAATTCGGATGATGTCAGCTGTTCACGCGGGCACGCGCGGCGACCTGGGCCTTCAGGTTCTGCAGGTCCACCATCATCAGGGCCTGCATGCGCGCGTCGCGCATCTTCTCGTAGTCCGGATCGCTGTCCGGACGCATGCCCTCGACACGCAGTCGGCGGTCGATGTTGGCGCGCACGTCATCCCACGCCGCCTCGCGCGCCTGCTCGACGAGGTCGTTGACCTCCGCCTTGTCCCCCGCCACCGCACGGAGGGCGGCGGCGACACCGGCGGACTGCTTCCGCCGACGTCGCAGGTTCCGAACGTCGCGGTCGCGGTAATCGTGGGTCCCGTCGGACTGCGAGTACTTCGCCCAGGCCTTCCGGCCGAGGCGCTTCAGACGTGACGCGTCGCGCTCGGCCTCTTTCGCGAGGCCGGACAGCACCTTGCGGGCATTGGGCACGAAGCGCTCGGTCTCGAAGGACGCGTCCCCGGCGATGGTCTCCACGAGGATCTCGTTCTTGAGTGCCAGACGCGCCGCGGCGAGTGCGATCGCGGTCCCCTCATCGATCGCTGCCTTCAGCTTGCCGACCACGTCATCGTCCCCTTCCAGCCACCTAGCGTAGTGGCACAGCCCGCGGCGACCCACCAGAATCGGAACAACTCTCGCCCCCACCGAAGGAGTCCCCCATGTCCCGACTCGACCCCACCGGCCGCACCACCGTCATCACGGGCGCCGCGAGCGGTATGGGCGCCCGCGTGGCACGTGCTCTCGCCGTCCGCGAGGCGCGCCTGGCTCTGGTCGACCGAGACGGTGACGGGCTCGCCGCGCTGGCCGCGAGCCTGCCCGGCAGCGGACACACCGTGCACGTGGTCGACGTCCGAGACGACGCCGCCGTGGCGCAGGCCGGAGCGGCGATCGAGTCCGCGCACGGTTCGGTGCAGGCCCTGATCACGTGCGCCGGATCGTCCATGCTGGGCAACCTCGACCAACTGACGATGGAGGAGATGCGGTGGCTCATGGACGTGAACCTCTGGGGCACGGTGTCCATCACGAAGGCCCTCCTGCCGGCGCTGCGCCGCTCTCCCGCCGCCCACATCACGCATCTCGCCTCGATCTACGCGCTCGGCGCCCCGGCCGGACGCATCCCCTACGCGATGAGCAAGTACGCGGTGCGCGCGTTCAGCGAGGCGCTTCGTCACGAGCTCGAGGGCTCCACCATCTCCGTCGGCACGATCTACCCCGCCGGCGTCAAGACCGGAATCGTGCTGCACGGGCGCTACGCCGAAGCCCTCGACCCGGCCATCGCGGCCCGCGCCGCGGCGGCGCAGGCACACATGTACGAAACCGAGCCGGAGGACGCCGCACAGACCATCATCGATGCCACCCTCGGCCGGCGGGCCCGCACCATGATCGGACGCAAGGCCTTCCTCGTCGACGTCATCACCCGGCTGCTGCCGGTGCGGTACTGGAACTTCATGCGTGGTCCGCTGCGCGAAGCCACGGACTTCACCACACCCCCGACGTGATGCTGAGCACGGCCCCGGTCAGATGAGCCGCGTCCGGACGAAAGCTCCACCACACCCGCGACGTGATGCTGAGCACGACCCCGGTCAGATGAGCCGCGTCCGGACGAAAGCTCCACCACACCCGCGACGTGATGCGGGTCAGGACGAGAGCTTCGCGACGACCGCGGCGATGCGCCGCTCGCGGGTCTCCGGCTTCTTCGCATCCGTGATGGACCGCGCCTGCTCCTTGCGGTTCGTGAAGGACTGGGCGTCGAACGCCGACCGCACTCCGGCGACGTCCATCGCCGCGGCGAGATCATCCGGAACCTCCACGGTCCGCTCGCCCGGATCGTGCGTCAGAGTGACGGTGATCTCATCCCCGCCCGCGAGGCCGGTGGATTTCCGCTTGTCCGCGCTGAACGGGAGGAGGAATCGCCCGCCCATCGGCGCGACCGTGGACCGGTACTCGAAACCGTTCACGTTCACGATCACCGGCGGACGCTTGCCGACGCCCCACTCCTCGATGAGGGCGTCGGGCACCACGATGCCCGTGTTCTGTCCGCTGATGAGCGCGAGCGTCGTCGTGAATGTCGTCGTCGGGGTCATGTGCAGAGGCTACGCCGAGGCGGACCGGAACACGCGATGACTAGGCTTGTCAGGTGACCACGATCCACGACACAGGCCTGCGCGGCTTCGCCTCCGACAACTACTCCGGCATCCACCCCGAGGTGCTCGCGGCCATCGCCGCCGCCAACGACGGACACCAGATCGCGTACGGCGAGGACGCCTACAGCGCCCGCCTGCAGGAGGTCTTCGCCGAGCACCTGGGCGAGGGCATCGAGGCGTTCCCGGTGTTCAACGGCACCGGCGCGAACGTCGTCGGCCTGCAGTCCATGCTCCCCCGCTGGGGCGCGGTCGTGTGCGCGGACACGGCTCACATCAACGTCGACGAGGGCGGTGCGCCGGAGAAGGTCGGCGGCATCAAGCTGTGGACGGTTCCGACGCCGGACGGCAAGCTCACCACCGACCTCATCGACCGCGAAGCCCGCGGCTGGGGCGATGAGCACCGCGCGCAGCCGCTCGTCGTCTCGATCACCCAGTCCACCGAGCTCGGCACGGTGTACACGCCCGAGGAGGTGCGCGCCATCGCTGACCACGTGCACGGGCTCGGCATGCGCCTGCACATGGACGGTTCCCGTCTCGCCAACGCCGCCGCATCGCTGGACCAGCCGATCCGCGCGTTCACCCGCGACGCGGGAGTCGACGTGATGAGCGTCGGCGGCACCAAGAACGGCGCCATGCTCGCCGAAGCGATCGTCGTGCTCAATCCGGACGCCTCCGAAGGCCTCACCTACCTCCGCAAGACGAACATGCAACTCGCCTCGAAGATGCGCTTCGTGTCGGCGCAGCTCATCGCCCTCTATGAAGGCGACCTGTGGCTGCGCAACGCCCGTCACTCCAACGCGATGGCCGCGCGCCTGCGGTCCGCGCTGGACGCCCGCATCGCGGACGGCACGGTGTCCGGCGTGACGTTCTCCCAGGACACCCAGGCCAACGGTCTGTTCCTCACGCTGCCGGAGGGCGTCGCCGATCGCCTGCGGGAGACGTTCCGGTTCTACGACTGGGACGAGGCCCGCCGCGAGGTCCGCTGGGTGTGCAGCTTCGACACCGCGGAGAGCGACGTCGACCGCCTCGTCGAGCTCGTCGTCGCCGAGACCGGGAACTGATCCCGGATCAGCCCTCGCTGAGCCAGCCGCGGTAGGCGTCGAAGCCCGACGGTCGGCCGAGGAAGTCCTCGATCAGGTCAGCCGCGTCCCGCGTGCCGCCGGGCGCGAGGACGCGGTCGCGGTACCGCGCCGCCGGTTCCGGCGCCATCAGGTCCGCGTCGAACCCGGTGAGCAGGTCGCGCGCGATCACGAGGCTCCACTGGTACGTGTAGTAGCAGGCGCCGTAGCCGGTGAGGTGCCCGAAACCGCACGCGAAGTGGTTGTTCGGCAGCGAGCGCACCCGACTGGAAGCCTGCAGGAGCTCCGTGGTCGCCGCCGTGATGTCCGCGGGAACGTCCGCGTGCAACCGGTACGACACCTGCGCGAGACCGAGCTGACGGCGTACGAGCGTCGCACGCCCGAACCCGTCCGCGACCCGCATCCGCTGCACCAGCGCGGCCGGAATCGGCTCACCGACGGCATTGCGCGCGAATGTGGCGAGCACGTCCGCGTCCCAGGCCCACTCCTCGAGCATCTGGCTGGGCGCCTCGACGAAGTCCCACTCCGTGGCGATCCCGCTCTGCGCGATGAAGCGCTGGTGCCCGCCGACGATGGCGTGCACCAGGTGGCCGAACTCGTGCAGGAACGTCGTGACCTGGTCATGTTCCATCGTGCCGCGCGAGAAGTTGCACAGCAGGGCTCCCTGCGGCAGCTCCCGCCCGGCCATTCCCGTGGCCAGATCGAAGCACGCCGCGTGGTTGTACTTGCCCTCACGCGGGTGCAGGTCCAGGTGGATGCGTCCGATCCGCTCGCCGCCGAAGTGGACGTCGTAGGAACGCACGTCCTCGTGCCAGGCCGGCACGTCAACCGGTTCGTACGCCACCCCGAGCAGTCGCGCGGTGACATCGAGCACGCCGCCCAGCACGTTCGGGAAGAGGAAGTAGGAGCGCACTTCTTGCGAGTCCACCTCGTAGCGCTCGCGCTTGAGCGCTCCCAGGAGGTACGCCAGGTCGGCGGTGGTGACCGCCTCCGCGTCCGGAACGTCCTCGCGCAGTCGCGCCAGCAGCTGGTCGTACTCCGGCTCCGCGGCCGCGGCGGACGCCTCGTCCACCTGGTTCAGGAACGCGGCGACCCCGGCGGAGGAGCGCGCCATCCGCGTCGCGGTCTCGACGTCCGCCCAGTCGCCGAAGCCCAGCAGCAGCGCACGCTCGCGCCGGACGGACAGCAGCTCCTCCAGGACGGCGTCGTTGGCCGGCCACGCGATGTCGCCCTGCAGCTCGCTCATCGCGATCCGCGTGTCGCGGTTCGTGGCGTACTCCCGAATCGGCATCAGGTCGGGGTACTCGGTCGTCACGGTCATGAGGCCGTCGTCGTCCAGCGGGTGCTCGTCGAGGAAGTCCTGGGGAAGCCCGGCGAGCTGCTCCGGGGTGACCCGCATCTCACGACGGCCCTCACGGATGTTGCGCGAGAACTCCATGCTGAGCTCGGTGTCGCGGCGCGCCAGATCCTTCGCGCGGGCGCGTCCGTCCTCGTCGAGGTCCACACCGCCGAGCTTCAGATCCCGCAGGGAGTGCTCCAGCAATCGGGTCTGGTTCGCGTTCAGCCCAGCGGGGTCGAGCGCGCTCAGGACATCCCACAGGTCGCGGTCGATCGTCAGTTCCGCGGCCATCCCGCTCCCGGCGACGTAGTGCTCCTCGGCGGCGTCGCGCACCGCGGCGTCCGGGTGGCATTCGCTCAGCAGCGACCCCTCGCTCTGCACCGAAGCCAGAGCGGCGGACAGGTCGTTCCAGACCTCCAGGGTCTCGGCTGCCGACCGCGCGGAGCCGTCCTTCAGCGCCGCGAGCAGGCGGCGCGCCTCGGCCAGGCGAGCGTCCGGACGCTCGGTGACGAAGCGTGTCCAGCCGTCGGAGTCGGCGGGAAGGGAGATCGGTTCGGGCGTCTGCACGTCGGTCATCCCCCGAGCCTATGACGGGACGCGAAGCAGAACACCCATGGCTCGCACGTGCCGCATGTCAGCGCAGGCCCGCGGGAACCAGCGCATACCGAGAGGCTGCGTGTCAGCGCGGGCCCGCGGGAACCGAACCCGCGCAGACACCGACAGGCACCGTGTCAGCGCAGGCCCACGGGAACCAGCGCATACCGAGAGGCTGCGTGTCAGCGCAGGGCGCCGACCGACGCGAGCGCCAGGCGGATGAGCGTTCCGCGGCCGCCCTCCATCTCGGCGGAGAGCGACTCGCTCTGGGCCTCCTCCGGCGTCATCCAGGTGACCTCGAGCGCGTCCTGACGCGGCTCGCACGTGCCGGTCACGGGCACCACGAACGCGAGGGAGACCGCGTGCTGTCGATCGTCGTGGAACGCACTGACCCCCGGCATCGGGAAGTACTCGGCGACCGTGAACGGCACCGGCTGCGGCGGCAGCAGCGGGAACGCCATCGGACCGAGATCGTTTTCCAGGTGACGGAACAGGGCGTCCCGCACGGTCTCGCCGTAGCGGACGCGTCCGGAGACGATCGTGCGGGTGATCTCTCCGATCGGCGTGGCGCGCAGCAGAATGCCGATCTCCGTCACCGTGCCGGTGCCGTCCGTGCGAACCGGAATCGCCTCGACGTAGAGGATCGGCAGATGACGCCGAGCCTCCATCAGCTCGACCTCGCTCAGCCAACCCGGGTTCGACCCCGGCGCGCGGAACTCGTCCAGGCCCGCGAGCGGATCGTTCGACTCGTCGTCGCGGTCGTTCGGTTCGGGGTCAGGCGTGCGGACAGGCATGACTCCTGTATACCCGCTCGTCCGCACGATCGCGGCGGTGGCGCGAGTCGTGTCCGCCCCGCCTGGCATGATGGCGGGATGATCCCCGCCCTCGACCCCGACGTCGTGCAGTGGTCCGTCGCCCCGGACGAGCGCGGCGACCGACCCGTCGTCCTCCTCCTGCACGGCTACGGTTCTGACGAACTGGACCTGACCGGACTGATCCCGCACCTGCCCGACGCGTTCGTGTACGCCGCGGTGCGCGCGCCGCTCAGCCCGCCGTGGCCGGCGCCGGGCTATTCCTGGTACCCGATCGAGGGGCTGGACGACCGCTCCGCCGAGCCGATCACCGCCGCCGCGCGCCGCGTTCTGGAGTGGGCGGACGCCGTGGGTCTCGGCGAGTTCGGCATGCTCGGCTTCTCGCAGGGTGGCGCGGTGTCGCTGCAGACCCTGCGCGTCGCCCCGGAGCGCGTCTCCTTCGTGGTGAACCTCGCCGGCTACGCCACTCCGGGTGAGGTCCCCGGAGACGCCACGCTCCGGACGGCGAAGCCCCCGGTGTTCTGGGGCCGGGGCGCGCTCGATCAGGTCATCCCGGAACCGCTCGTCGCGCACACCGTGGAGTGGTTGCCCGGCTACAGCGACCTCTCCGGTCGCGTGTACGCCGGACTCGCCCACGCCGTCAATGGGGACGAACTCGCCGACGTCGCGACGTTCCTCGCCAAGCGTCTGAGCTGACCTGACGTGAGCTGACCAGACGTGAGCTGACCCCACGTGAGGTGGACGAATCGGGACACGCCGGGTACAGTGGCGGAGTCCTGTCCCCGACGAACGGAAAGAACCGTTGAAGGTTTTCGCCGCTTCCGTGCTCCTCTCGCGCTGACCCGTCGACCCTTCGCCTGACAGGCCTTCCGCCGTTTCGGCGTCGACGCTCCAGCGCATCCATCCGCGCTGACCCGTCGAAACGCCACCGGTTTCCCGTGGCTGCAGCCCCGCTGCCGGTGTCGCGCACCAGCTTCTGGGAGGCCCTCATGGCATTCACCCCCGCCGTCGTCTTCGACGACGTCACCTTCACCTGGCCGGACGGATCCGTGGCGCTCAGTCACGTCTCCGGCGCGTTCTCCACCGGCCGAACCGGCCTGGTCGGACGCAACGGCTCCGGCAAGTCCACCCTGTTGAAACTCGCCGCCGGCGAGCTCCGGCCCACCACCGGGCATGTCACCGCGTCCGGAACCGTCGCGACCCTCCGGCAGTCCCTCACCCTCGACACCGACCGTCCCGTCGCCGACCTGCTCGGCATCGCCGACGTGCTCGCCGCCGTCCGCGCGGTCGAATCCGGAGACGTCGCGGAGCAGCACTTCGACACGATCGGCGACGATTGGGACGTCGAGGCGCGCGCGCACGCGGCACTCGCCGATGCCGGCCTCCCACCCGACGCGCTCGAGCGCAGGGTGGCGCATCTGTCCGGAGGTGAAGCGATGCTCGTCGCGATCGCGGGCCTCCGCCTGCGCGGCGCCGACATCACCCTGCTGGACGAGCCCACGAACAACCTCGATCGAGACGCCCGGTCCCGCCTCGGCGGGATGGTGCGGTCCTGGCCGGGCTCTCTCATCGTCGTCAGCCACGACGTCGAGCTCCTCGAACTGATGGACTCCACCGCCGAGCTCTACGAGAACACGCTGTCGGTGTTCGGCGGCCCGTATTCGCAGTGGCGCGCGTGGCTGGACACCGAGCAGGAAGCGGCGAAGGCCGCCGAGCGCACGGCGGCGAACGCGGTCCGCGTCCAGAAACGCGAGCGGATCGAGGCGGACGAGAAGCTCGCCACACGCGCGCAGATGGGGAAGAAGGCGCAGCGCGAGAAGCGTGTGCCGCTCATCGTCGCGCACGGTCGAAAGATGAAGGCCGAGGTCTCCGCGGGCAAGCATCGCGGTGAAATGCGCGCCCGCGAGGACGACGCCCGCGCAGCGCTCGACGCGGCCGAACGCCGAGTCCGCGAGGACGACGCGATCCGGATCGACCTGCCGGACCCGTCCGTCGCGGCGGGGCGCCGCATCGCGACGCTCGGCGACGGAGAGCGGGAGTGGATCCTGCAGGGCCCGGAGCGGACCGCCCTCGTCGGCCCGAACGGTGCCGGCAAGTCCACCCTGCTGAACCAGCTGCTGACGGGCGAAGGGGCGCCGTGGCGACCGGCGTTCACCGCCGAGGCGCACACCGACCGCATCGGTCATCTCGCTCAGCGGTTGGACGGACTGGACGAGAACGCCTCCGCCGAGGAGAACGTGCGCGCGGCGGCGCCGCATGTTCCGGACCGCGAGCTGCGCAACCGCCTCGCCCGGTTCCTCATTCGCGGAGACGCGATGCGCCGTCCGGTGCGGTCCCTGTCCGGCGGCGAACGCTTCCGTGTCGCCCTGGCCCGGATGCTGTTGAGTGAGCCGCCGGCGCAGCTGCTGGTGCTCGACGAGCCGACGAACAACCTGGACCTCGACACCGTGGATCAGCTGGTGGACGCCCTGTCGCAGTATCGCGGCGCGATCCTCGTGACCAGCCACGACGCGACGTTCCTGGACCGTCTCGGGATCGACCTCACGCTCGCGCTGGACGCGGACGGAACCCTCACGGAGGTGCCGCGTGAGATGACGAGCTGAGGTTCGCCCGCACCGATCCGTCAGTCATGCGTGAGGTGGGCACGCCGTACCCGCCGACCTCGCTGACGATCAGAGGTTCAGTCGCGCGCGAGATGGGCACGCCGTACCCGCCGGCCTCGCTGACGATCTGAGGTTCGCCCGCACCGATCCGTCAGTCGTGCGCGAGATATGCACGACGGACGCGGCGGACCACCAGGTCCAGGCCCAGCGCGACGGCCACACCCGCAGCGATGCCGGTGACGAGCCCGAACGGTTCGGCCGGCATCGCGGTCACCGTGACTGTTCCGACGATCGCCCCGACCAGAACGGACATGGTGATCTCTGTCGCGCGGATGCCCGGCTCGGAAACCATGGTCTGCGTGTTCTCGCTCATGTCCTTCACGCTACGGAGGGCCTGCACGACCCACATCCCGCCAGCGGATGATCCTTCCCGTACATCGAGAGATGTACAGCAACCCCGACCCGAGTACGGGTCACCCCGAGATCTGAAAAGTCAGACCCATGACGCACTCCCCCCTCGCCCTGGTCACCGGCGCCGCGCGCGCGAACTCCATCGCCGCGGGCATCGTCCCCCGACTCCGGGAGGACGGCTGGACCGTCGTGACCAGCGACCTCGCCGACGCGGACGTTCCGTGCGATCTGTCCACCGCCGACGGACCCGAGACGCTGATCAACGCGGTCACGGATGAACACGGACCGATCTCCGGGCTGGTCCTGAGCCACGCGCACGACATCGAGAGCGGCATCCTGGACACCACCGCGGAGAGCTTCGACCGCCACGTCGCCGTGAACGCGCGCGACTCCCTGCTGCTGATCGCGGCATTCGCGCGGCAGGTGCCCTCCGGCGGCGGCGCGATCGTCGCGCTGACGAGTGACCACGTCACCGGCAACCTGCCGTACGGGGCCTCCAAGGGTGCGCTCGATCGCATCGTGATCTCGGCGGGACGTGAGCTCGGTCCGCTCGGCATCGCGGCGAACGTGCTCAACCCCGGTCCGATCGACACGGGATGGATGACCGACGACGTGCGACGGGAGCTCACGGCCGCGTATCCGCAGGGGCGCATGGGAGTGCCCGGCGACATCGCCGGCGTCGTGGCGTTCCTGCTCTCCCCCGCGGGCCGGTGGATCTCCGGCCAACTGCTGCACGCAGACGGCGCGTTCTCAGCGCGCTTCTGAGCGGGCACTCGCGCGGTGGCGGGCCCAGAGCCCGAGGAGGCGGTCCAGGACGACGTAGACGTAGCCGACCGCGATCAGTGCGACGGCCAGTCCGCCGACCCACAGCGCGACCCCACCCCAGCCGTAGGTGGCCGGATTCATGAACGGGTACGGGACGGGTTCGCCGTTGCCGAAGTCGCCACCGACCGCACCGTAGAGATAGGAGATCACGAGGTAACCGATCGGGATGAGGATCCAGCGCGGCGGGTCGGACCAGCGGAAGAACCCCTTCGGCGTGAACACCAGCCAGTCGGCGATCGCAAGGCTCGGCGCGATGATGTGGATGAGGTTGTCCGTCAGCGTGAACGGCACGTAGTCGCTGTTCGGGTTCGACAGGGTGATCGGCAACAGCACGAACAGATAGATCAGCATCGTGACGGTGAGCGCCATCATCACCGCTCCCCCGAACCGGGCGGACACCGTGGACGTGCCGCGTGGGCCCTCTCGCCGGAGATCAACGGCGGTCCGCCGGGCCTGCAGGATGAACCAGACCAGGCCGAGGAGATTGCTCAGCACGGTGAAGAAGAGGAACGTGTAGCCGTCGAATTTCCCCTCGAACACGTCGGCGTTGCGCAGCACCCCCCACAGGATCACGAGCGGCGCCAGGACGCGAAACGCCAGCGCGATTCGTCGATCAGATACAACCATGTGCCGATGAAACCACCGAAACACCCAGGCACGTCCGAGACCTCCCGCAGTGCGGGGTGTGTCGGACGTGCCTGGGTGTTTCGCGGAGGGGATCAGGGACGACCGCCGCCGCCCATACCACCGGCGATCGCGGTTCCGGCGGTGACCTCGGTGCCGTCGGCACCGTTCACGGAGATCGTGTAGGTGCCCTTTGCGGTGACCGCGTCGGAGGAGTACACGATCGAGGCGAAGGTCTTCGTCGCGGTGTAGCTCGTCAGCTCGGTGCCGTCGGCGTCCGTGATCGTGATCACATCTCCCGCCTTGCCCGAGGCCAGTCCGGCGACCCACGCCTGCTTCGAGTCCGTCTCGGGCGCCTCAGCCATGCCGGACGATCCCACCGCAGTGAGCGTGCCACCGCTGATGGTGATCCCGCCGTTGGAGTCCAGCGCACCGTTGCCGTTGTCGGTGGGACCCGCGACGGTGATGGTGCCGCCGGTGATCTCCACCGTGCCGTTGGAGTCCAGACCGTCGCCACCGGCGTCGATCGAGACCGTGCCGCCGGAGATGATCATCGTCTCGCCGGTGTCGGACATGCCGCCACCGCCCATGCCGCCACCATCGCCGCCGGGCGCTTGTCCACCGCCGCCGGGGCCACCGGTCGGCATGTCCGTCGGACGCTCACCCTGCGGCATCTGGCCGCCGCCACCGGGACCACCGGTCGGCATGTCGGTCGGCATGTCGCCGCCCTGAGGCATGTCCGTCGGCATGTCCGTCGGCATGTCGCCGCCCTGAGGCATCTGACCACCACCGGCGTCACCGGAGCTCGACAGCCCCGCGGCGTTGATGCCGTCGTCGGCGGAGACGAGCTTCGACGTGCCGCCGGAGATGCGGATGTCCACCGCCTCGAGCGCCTCCTCGGACTTGGTGACGTTGACGGTGCCGTCCTTGACCTGCAGGGCGGAATCGGCATGCACGCCGTCATCGCCGGCCGCGATCGTCAGGTCCGCACCGCCGAGGCCGATGGACCCGTTCGAGTGCACCCCGTCGTCGGCGGAGTCGATTGAGATCGTGCCGCCGTCCAGGGCGATGATCGCGTCGGAGACGATGCCGCGTGGCGACTCGTCCTCACCCACATCTGCGCCGGCACCGCCGCCCGCGTTCGCGGTCAGCGTGCCCCCGGTGACGACGACGTCCGTGGTCGCCGAGACGGCGTCATCCCCCGCGGTGATCGTGAGCGACCCACCCGCGATGTGGACGAAGCCGCGGGTGTCGTCATCGTCCTCGTCGCTCTTCAGGCCGTCGCCGGCCGCGTCGACGGTGATCGTGCCGCCCTCGATCACCAGCGCGTCCTTGCCGCGCAGACCGTCGTCGACCGAATCGACGGTCAGATTCCCGGCGAGGACGGTGAGGTCGTTCTTCGAGGTGATCGCGTCGTTGCCGTTGCCGTGCACGGTGAGGGAACCGGTGCCGTCGATCGTGAGGTCTTCGGCGGAGTAGATGGCGGCGTTCGTCTTCGCATCGTCCGCGTACGTGTCGGTGTCCGACACGGTGTTCTTCGTCCCGTCGGCGAGCACGAGAGCGACGCCGTCAGCAGAGGTGACCGTGATGGCCGAGCCCGACGTGTTGTCGATGGTCGCACCGTCGAGGAGGAGGACGACATCCGCGTCCTCCGGTGCCGAGACGTCGACGGAACCGGTGAGGTCGCCGGAGAGCCGGTAGACCCCGGCCGCGGTGATCGTGACGGTCGAGCCGTCAATGGAGACGCCCTCGCCGGCCGCCGTCGCCGATGACCCGGACAGCGTCACGGCCACGGCGTCGTCCAGAGAATAGTCATCGGACCGGAGCACGGAGACATCGTGGTCGGCGGCGAGCACCGTCTGGGCGCTGAGGTCCGCGTCCGCATCCCGTTTCACGTCGGCGGCGGTCTCGGATGAGGCTTCGGATGCCGCCACGGCGCAGCCGGCGAGGGTGAAGCCGACGGCCGCGATGGCGAGGGTGGGCAGAATCAGACGGCGACGCATATTTCCTCCTCGTTGGTGTCGCGTACTGGTGGGGAAGGTCAGGCGGCGCACGACGCCACCTCCGCCGGAGCAGAACTCCGGGGTGAGCAGAAGGGACCGGAGAGCAGTCGCGCCCACCGGTTGCGGGGCAGCTCCGGACGCAGCGCGGCCAGGCCCGTGGCGTACTTGCTGACCGAGACCGGTCGGACGCCGAAGCTCCACAGCAGCCGGTCGACGACCCCGGCGCGGGCACCGGACTTCGTCTCGATGATGGCCATGTCCGGCAGCGCGAGCGTCGTCCCGGTGGCGTCGTCCCAGTGCAGGTCGACGTCGATGGTGGCGCGCGCGCCGTCCGTGCTCAGCAGGGTCGCGCGGCGATAGCGGGAGGCCAGCGTGGCGTCCAGGTCGTGTGCCACCAGCGGCTCGACACCGACGCCGGCCAGGGCATCGGCGATGTCGACCAAGGCGTCCCTGGTGAGCGTGGACGGGTCACCGTCGTACTCGCCGCGGTCCTTCTGCGTCGTACCGCGGGCGCCCTTGGTCTTGATCTCCAGGAAGTTCCCGCCGGTGTCGAGGTAGCTCCGGGTGCGCACCTTGAACCGCCGGCGGCGACCCAGCGCCGCCATCCGGAAGCTCAGCAGGTCCGGGGTGTCGAAGTACATCGACGCGTATCCGAAGGCCCGGGAACCGTCGATCTCCAGCACCCGCGTGTCCTCCGGCACCGCGGCCAGCAGCGTGGGCAGGGCCGAGCGCGGCACGACGTACTTGCGGTCGACGCGGGTGAGCAGGGCGGCCTCGAGGATCAGCTCGTCCAGGGTGATCGGCTCCAGGTGAGCGAGGCTGTTCATTCGTCACGCCTCCTGCAGGGACCGCGACTTCACGGCGTCATCGGTGCGGTAGCGCACGTCCACGAGGGTGGTGTCGTTGACGAGGTCGAGGCGCTGGACCGTGTAGGACTGCACGCGCCCACCGAGTCGCTCGCCGAGTTCGGCGACGAGCTCGGCCTCGTCGACGATGGCGCGGTCGAGGTGGACCAGCTGCTGCCGAGCACGCGCGAACAGCCCCGGGTGGTCCGCGATGGCGATCACCAGCAGGATGAGCACGTTCAGCGCGAGCGGGACCCAGAGGTCGCTCTGCGGCAGACCGTTGATGAGGCCGATCGCGAGGGCGGCGAAGTAGTAGGCGACCTCGCGCTGGCTGATCTCGCTGGAGCGCAGGCGGATGATCGACAGCACGCCGAACAGTCCGAGTCCGAGTCCCATCGCGACCTCCGCGTTCGCGAGGACCGAGGTGACCGCGAGCACGCCGACGTTGACCACCAGGAACGCGACCACGAGGTCGCGCCGGTGGTGCCGTCGGTAGTACAGCCCGAGACTGAGAATGAGGGCGGCGGCGATGTCCGTTCCGATGAGGAGCAGGGCTGTGCCGGTCATGGAGGAACTCCTGTCTGTGGGGGTGGGGAGTTCCATCTGACCGCGGCGGTCTATGCGGACCCTATGGAATGCGTCAGGCGCGCCGACGAATACAGGACCCTGCGTCTCGTATTGCTCCCACGGCTGACGCCAGGATTCATCGCTCGGATCGGCCTCCGGCCGTGTCAGAATCTCGGCATGATCGTGGTGACGACGAATGACATCCCGGGGTATCGGATCGACGCGGTGTTCGGCGAGGTGATGGGACTCACCGTGCGCTCGGCCAACATGGGCCAGAACTTCGTGGCGAGCTTCCGCTCCATCGGCGGCGGCGAGATGACCGAGTACACGAACCTCATGTACGAGTCGCGTCAGGAGGTCATGGCGCGGATGGTGGCCGAGGCTCAGAAACGCGGAGGGAACGCCATCGTGGCCATGCGCTTCGACACCGGGGAGATCGCGCAGAACTTCTCCGAGGTGTGCGCCTACGGCACCGCCGTGTTCGCCATTCCGCTCGCCGCCGGCGACGCGGGCGCCACCGGCCAGTCCGCACAGGTCGCCGGGAGCGGAGTGCCATCGCAGCAGTTCCCCACGGCCCCCTGATCGGCGACCCGACGCTCACGCGGTACCGCTACGGCGGCTGACCTCAGTCGCCGCCGCCCATGGTGGACGCATCTCCGGAATCCGCGGGACCGTCGTGGTCGTCCGGCCCGGACGCCGTCCCGTCCCCGGACCCGTTACCCGAGCCGCGTTCCTTGCCGCGGGCCACCCCCCAGGACACGCCGATGGCGACCCCGAGCGCCAGTCCGATTCCCAACCACATCCCCAGGTTGTGCTGCGCGACCCCCAAGGCTGTGCCGAGCCCGACGCCGAGAGCGATCCCGACCCCCAGTCCCGTCCCGATCGACCGCTGCTTCCCACCGTCGTGGTGTCCCTCGTCCGTGGCCATCGTGCTCACCGTCCCCCTGCGTCCGAGTTCTTCACGCTACCGAAGCGCTCCGCCGCCGGCCTCCCCCGCACGACGGAGATCGTGCACATGGAGAACCGGGCCCGGATGACTCAAGACTCACAACACCGATGCGCCCACGGCGAACCCGGCCCGAATGACTCAGCCAGCCCCAACACCGATGCGCCCACGGCGAACCCGGCCCGAATGTCCGTACGACCCGGCAGAATGAGCGCGTGGATGTGCTCGACCAGTTCGGTCCCGCGACCAGCGACTGGTTCCGGGGCGCGTTCGCGAACCCCACACCGGCCCAGCAGGGTGCCTGGACGGCGATCTCCGGCGGACGCCACGCCCTCGTCGTCGCGCCGACCGGTTCGGGCAAGACGCTCTCCGCATTCCTGTGGTCCATCGACCGCCTCTTCCACGACGGCACCGGCGGCAACGAGCGCACCAAGATCCTCTACATCTCGCCGCTGAAGGCCCTCGGCGTCGACGTGGAACGCAACCTCCGCTCCCCCCTCGTCGGCATCACGCAGGCCGCCCGCCGGCTCGGGATCACCCCGCCGGACGTCTCCGTCGGCGTCCGCTCCGGCGACACCCCACCGAAGGATCGCCGCACCCTCATCGCGCACCCGCCGGACATTCTCATCACCACGCCCGAGTCGCTGTACCTGATGCTCACCTCGCGGGCCCGGGAGACGCTCACGGACGTCCACACCGTCATCATCGACGAGGTCCACGCCGTCGCCGCGACCAAGCGCGGCGCGCACCTGGCGGTGAGTCTGGAGCGTCTGGACGCCCTGCTGGACAAGCCCGCCCAGCGCATCGGACTGTCCGCCACCGTCCGCCCGATCGATGAGGTGGCACGCTTCCTCGGCGGCGCTGCACCGGTCGAGATCGTGGCTCCGCCGGCGACCAAGACGTTCGATCTGCAGGTCGAAGTCCCCCTCGATGACATGTCGCACCCGCCGATTCCGGAGGCCGAGGCCGCCGACTGGTTCGACGCGGACGCGGGGCCGCAGCAGACCGAGATCACCGGCTCGGTCTGGCCGTTCGTCGAGGAGGCGATCGTCGATCGCGTGCTCGAAGCACGGTCCACGATCGTGTTCGCCAATTCGCGCCGACTCGCCGAGCGCCTCACGGAGCGTCTGAACGAGATCTATGCCGAGCGGTTGGGCGTGGCGGAGCCGGCCGCGGACGGGGACACCGCCCCCCTCCTCGCGAAAGCGCACCACGGCTCGGTGTCCAAGGAACAGCGCGCGATCGTCGAGGAGGAGCTCAAATCCGGCCTGCTGCGGTGCGTGGTCGCGACGAGCTCCCTCGAACTCGGCATCGACATGGGCGCCGTGGACCTCGTCATCCAGGTGGAGGCACCGCCGTCCGCCGCCAGCGGCCTCCAGCGCGTCGGGCGCGCCGGGCACCAGGTGGGCGAGATCTCGGTCGCGAAGATGTTCCCGAAGCATCGGGCGGACGTGCTGCACACCGCGATCGTCACGGAGCGGATGCTGTCCGGCCAGATCGAGGCGATCGCGATCCCGCAGAACCCCCTGGACATCCTCGCCCAGCAGACCGTCGCGGCGACCGCGCTGGAACCGCTGAACGTCGAGGAGTGGTACGACCAGGTCCGCCGGTCAGCCCCGTTCCGGTCCCTGCCCCGCTCGGCGTACGAGGCGACCCTGGACCTCCTCGCCGGACGGTACCCGTCGGACGAGTTCGCCGAGCTCCGTCCCCGGGTGATCTGGGACCGCGACGCCGGGACGATCACCGGACGTCCGGGCGCGCAGCGCCTCGCCGTCATCAGCGGCGGCACGATCCCCGACCGTGGCCTGTTCGGAGTCTTCGTCGCCGGTGAGAGTCGGGGCGCCCGCGTCGGCGAGCTCGATGAGGAGATGGTCTACGAGTCGCGCGTCAACGACGTCTTCACGCTCGGCACCACGAGCTGGAAGATCGTGGAGATCACCCACGACCGCGTCAACGTCGTTCCCGCGTTCGGCCAGCCCGGCAAGCTCCCGTTCTGGCACGGCGACGGCCTCGGCCGCCCCGCCGAACTCGGCGAGGCGCTCGGCCGGATGACGCGCGAGATCGCGTCGGCGGCCCCGGAGAAGACCGCCGCGCGCCTGACCGAGGCGGGGTTGGACGAGAAGGCGCAGGACAACCTCCTGGCCTACCTGCGCGAGCAGAAGGCCGCCACCGGCACCCTGCCGACCGATCGCACCCTCACCGTCGAACGCGGCAAGGATGAGGTCGGCGATTGGCGGATCATCCTGCATTCCCCCTACGGCATGTCCGTCCATTCGCCGTGGGCGCTGGCCGTGAACGCCCGCATCCGCGAGCGCCTGGGAGTGGAGGGCTCGGCGGTGGCCAGCGATGACGGCATCATCGCGCGCGTTCCGGACGCCACCAGCGAGACGCCCGGAGCCGAGCTGTTCGTGTTCGACCCGGACGAGATCGAAGCGCTCGTGACCGCCGAGGTGGGCGGCTCCGCGCTGTTCGCCTCCCGCTTCCGCGAGTGCGCCGCCCGCGCCCTGCTGCTGCCCCGGCAGAATCCGAACAAGCGGTCCCCGCTGTGGCAGCAGCGCCAGCGCTCGGCGCAGTTGCTGGAAGTGGCCAAGCGCCACCCCACGTTCCCGATCATCCTGGAGACCCTGCGCGAGGTGCTGCAGGACGTCTATGACCTCCCGGCCCTGCTCGGCATCGCACGCCAGATCGAGCAGCGCAAGATCCGCCTGGTCGAGACGGATCCCTCGGTGCCCTCGCCGTTCGCCCGCGACCTGCTGTTCGGCTACGTCGGGGAGTTCATGTACGAGGGCGACTCGCCTCTCGCCGAGCGCCGTGCCGCGGCGCTGTCGGTCGATCCCGCGCTGCTGGGCGAACTGCTCGGCAAGGTCGAGATGCGTCAGCTGCTGGACCCGGAGGTCATCGCGCAGTTCGAGGCGGAGGCGCAGCGGCTCGCTCCGGACCGCCGCGTCCGCGACGTCGAGGGCGTCGCCGACCTGCTGCGCGTGCTCGGCCCGCTGACGCCGACCGAGGTCGCCGCTCGGCTGGAGTCCCAGGACCGAGGCGAGGCGACGGCCGCTCTCGCCCGCCTTGTGGACGCCCGCCGCGCCATCGAGGTCGTGATCGCCGGAGACACCCGGACCGCCGCGATCGAGGATGCCGGACGTCTGCGCGACGCGCTCGGGGTCGCCCTGCCGGTCGGTGTGCCGTTGGCCTTCCTGGAACCGCTGCCGGACCCGCTCGGTGACCTCGTCGCCCGCCACGCCCGCACGCACGGTCCGTTCACCACCGACGCGGTCGCAACCCGCCTCGGCATCGGCGCGGCCGTCGCTCGGCACACGCTGCAGCGGCTGGAGCAGTCGGGCCGATTGTCGTCCGGGTTCTTCCTCCCCGACGGCACCGGAGACGAGCCGGAGTGGTGCGACGCGGAGGTGCTCCGACGCCTGCGGATGCGCTCCCTGGCCGCCCTGCGCGGCAGTGTCGAGCCGGTCTCCGGCACCGCCTACGCCCGCTTCCTGCCGGACTGGCAGCACCTGGAACGTCCGCTGGACGGCATCGATGGGGTCGTCGCCGTGATCGAACAGCTCGCCGGAGTGCCGATTCCGGCGAGCGCCTGGGAGTCCCTGATCCTCCCGGGCCGCGTGCGCGATTACGCCCCGGCGATGCTCGATGAGCTGACCAGCACCGGTGAGGTGCTCTGGTCCGGCCACGGTGCGCTCCCCGGGCGCGACGGGTGGATCGCGCTGCACACGGCGGACGCCGCCGCGGTCACTCTCCCGGAACCGGACGGCGAGATCGCCCCGGGTTCGCTGTCCGATCAGCTGCTGAGCGTGCTCGCCGGCGGGGGCGCCTACTTCGCCGGCCAGCTGCAGCAGCTCACCGGGGCCCTGAACGAGCAGTCCGTGATCGAGGCGCTGTGGGAGCTGGCGTGGTCCGGACGCGTCAGCAACGACACCTTCGCCCCGATCCGTTCTCTCCTACGTGGCGGGAGCCAGGCGCACCGCGTCGCGCGATCCGCACCCCGCACCCGGATGTACCGCGGCACCAAACTGCCGCGCGTGGCGACGCCCCCGCCCCGGCCGACCGCGGTCGGCGGGCGCTGGTCGCTGCTACCCGCGGCCGAGGTCGACCCGTCCCTGCGGGCGGCCGCGAGCGCCTCGATCCTGCTGGACCGATACGGGGTGGTCACCCGTGGTCCCGTGCAGACCGAGGAGGTCCCCGGCGGCTTCGCGCAGGTGTACCGGACCCTCGCCGGCTTCGAGAACGCCGGACACTGCCGTCGCGGGTACTTCATCGAGAAGCTCGGTGCGGCCCAGTTCGCCACGTCCGCCACCGTGGACCGGCTCCGGCAGTTCGCCGCGACCGACGATCCGCCGCCGCTGCGGTCGCGGACGCTGGCGGCCACCGATCCGGCGAACCCGTACGGTGCCGCACTCCCCTGGCCTGCCCTGGACGCGGTCAAGCACCGGCCGGGACGCAAGGCCGGCGGGCTTGTGGTGCTCGTGGACGGAGAGCTGGTCCTCTACCTCGAGCGCGGCGGGCGGACGGTGCTGAGCTTCACGGCCGACGAGGACGTGAACCGGGCCGCGGCCCGGAGCCTCGTGCAGACCGCTCGCGAGCGGCGCCTGGAAACGCTCACGATCGAGCAGGTCAACGGGGAATTCGTCTACACCACCGAGCTCGGTCGTGCGTTGCGGGACGCCGGCTTCGTGGAGTCCACGAAGGGTCTGACGTTCCGGAAGAATCCGCGTGCCTGAGGGAGACACGCTGTTCGAAGGAGACACGGTGTTCGAACGAGACACGCTGTTCGAAGGAGACACGGTGTTCGAACGAGACACGGTGTCCGAAGGAGACACGGTGTTCGAAGGAGACACGGTGTTCGAAGGAGACACGGTGGTCGAGGGATATCCGCGAACTGCCGCGAGCGGACGGAGAGGAGCATCCCGTGCCTGAGGGAGACACGGTGTATCGCGCGGCGCACGCGCTCAACCTCGTCCTCGCCGGGCGCGAGCTCACCGAGTTCGACCTGCGCGTCCCGCAGGCGGCGACCGTGGACCTGCGCGGTGAGGTCGTGCACGAGGTGGTGCCGCGCGGCAAGCACTTCCTGCACCGCATCGGCGAGCACACGCTGCACAGCCATCTGAAGATGGAGGGGTACTGGCACATCTACGATCGCGGTGCGCGCTGGCGACGCCCGGCATTCCAAGCCCGCGCGGTCGTCGGCACACTTCAGAAGCAGACCGTGGGCTTCGACCTGGCCGACATCGCCGTCGTCCGCACCCGAGATGAGGATAGCCTGGTCGGGCATCTCGGCCCGGACCCGCTCGCGGACGACTGGGACCCGGTGGAGGCGGCACGACGGCTCGGCGCCGATACCCGCGACATCCACGTCGCGCTGCTGGACCAGCGCAACATCGCGGGCTTCGGCAACGAGTACGCGTGCGAGATGCTCTTCGTCCGGGGTGTCGCCCCGCGCACGCCCGCTCCCGAGGTCGACGTCGCCGCGCTGATCGAGGTCGGGGTCCGGATGATCCGGATGAACGTGCAGCGCCCGGGACCCCGGGTCTTCACCGGCGACGCACGCCCGGGCAGGACCGATTGGGTGCACGGGCGTGACGGGAAGGCGTGCCGCCGCTGCGGCACCCTGATCCGGCTGGACCATCTCGGTGCGGATCCCACGAAGCTCCGTCAGGTCTGGTGGTGCCCGAACTGCCAGCGCTGAGCGGATGAGCCCGGGCCGGTCCGAATGATCCGGGCCCGCTCGATCGCTTCGGATGAACGCGATGGCGGTTTGGATGATCCGAGCCCGCTCGATCGCTTCGAATGAACGCGATGGCGGTTTCCGGCACGGACCGTCGCGGTTCTGGCGGATCGCTTCGAGCGACGCCGATCCTCCGTGTGCACAACACCTGCTCTCAGTACTTGGTCAGGTGCAGAGACCATTGTCGGAAATACCGACGCGCCCCCACGCGTTCCAGTTGACACGATCGAAAATCTTCAGATCGCAGGAGGATTCTGTGGGAAAGAACTACGTCGACATCGAAGACAACGGCGGGGAGACCCTCCGCTACCGCAAGCACGTGAACGGACGCGGCCTGGTCGCGCACGGTGCCCGGGTCGATGCCGGTGCCCTCATTGAAGCCGGTGCGTACGTGGAACCCCACGCGCGCATCGCCGCCGGGGCGCGCATCGCCCGCGGCGCCTGGATCGAGCGGGACGCCCTCGTCGGGCCCGGAGCCCGCATCGACGCCGACGCGCACATCGAGGCGAACGCCGTCATCGGCGCGAACGCGCACATCGGTGTCCGCACGCGCGTCGGCAGCGGCGCGCACGTCGCCGGCGACGCCCTGATCGGCGATGACGAGGTGATCGCACCGGGGCTGACCATCGCCACCGACAAGCGCGGACTCTGGCTCGCGGCCTGACCTCGCGTAGCCTGGTCCGGTGAGCAGGAACAACGGACGCGGCGCCTCCCGATCGGGACGCGTCGCGTCGTCGCGTTCGGGGGGACGCACGAACGCGACGAAGCACCCGGCGCCGCGGAAGCCGACCAAGCCCGCCCGCCCCGCTCCCGAGCCGCCGGCGCCGCGGAACGCCGCCCAGGGCCGCCCGCCCCGCTCCCGAGCCGCCGCGCACGTTCCGGCTGGGGGCCGTACCGGGTGCGACCCCGGGCAAGTGGATCTCCACCTGGCGCGAACGATTCCCCCGCGTCGCGCTGGTCCTGGTGCCGTTGGATGCGGCTGACGCGCGTGTGGCCATCCTCGCCGATGACGTGGACGCCGCGATCGTCCGTCTGCCGCTGGATCGCACTGACCTCGGCGTGATCGCCCTCTATGACGAGGTCCCGGTGGTCGTCGTCTCCGCCGACTCCGCCCTCACCGCGGCCGACGAACTGACACGTGCCGACCTGATCGGTGAGGTCGTGATCGTGCCCGCCGACGATGTGCTCGCCCTGGGCGAGATCCCCGGTACCGATGCCCCCCGATTCGCGCCACCCGCGACGACCGAGGACGCGATCGCGACGGTCGCATCCGGCGTCGGCGTCGTGATCGTGCCGATGTCCCTGGCTCGACTGCACCACCGCAAGGACGTCGAGTACCGGCCCCTGGTCGACGCCGACCCGGCCCCGGTGGCCCTCGCCTGGCACGCCGACCGCCAGACCCCGGACGTGGACGCGTTCATCGGCATCGTCCGCGGGCGCACCGCCAACTCGTCCCGGTCCTAGCAGGACGCTCGGAGCGCGAAGACTCAGATCGTTCGGCCCCGGTGAGCCCGCTGCGCCGGCTCAGTCCGCGCCGTGCAGCAGGGCGATGCGCTCCTCCAGGTAGGGCTCGAGGGCCGTCGGCGACCCCGTCCTGCTCCACTGGATCATCGGCACGCCGTCGCTGAGGGACAGCGGACCGGAGGAGCCTCCCGCGGCGAGCGCGGACAGGTCGAGAACCTGCCACCCCAGATGCACCACGGTGCCGGGCTCGATCCGGCCTCGGACGGCGGCGGCCCGCACGTCGGCGCGCTCACGGGCGGACTCGGCGGTGTACCCGCGGCGCACCGCCTCCGCCGCACGGGTGATCTCCCCGACGGAGAAGACCTGGTCATCGCCGATCAGCAGCGCACCGACGTGCCAGGCGGTCCCCACCGAGACGATCCGCGGTGCGGCCGAGAAGCCGAGCACGCGCCGGGGCGTGCGCCACTCGCCCAGCGTCTCGCGCGCGACGTCCCGCAGGCGGGAGCGGGCGTCGGTCAGCAGAGACGGCAGATCGGACACGATGTTCACGTTACCGGCGTCGATTCGTGCCGCGACACCGGGTGCGCGAGAATCGAGCGGGACGAAGGAGAACGATGACTCAGCAGGACACCGCGCGATTGCTCATCACGTGTGACGATCAGCCCGGCATCGTGGCGGCCGTCGCGGCGCTGCTGGCCGAGCACGGCGCGAACATCATCTCGCTGGACCAGCACTCCACCGACTCCGAGGGTGGGTTGTTCTTCCAGCGCCTGGTGCTGCACCTGGATGACTTCACCGAGAGGCGAGAGACCTTCGAGGCGGGCGTGCGCGAGCTGGCGGAGCGCTTCGGGATGACCTGGTCGCTGCACGACGGGGCGGTCCGCAAGCGCGTCGCGATCTTCGTGTCCAAGTACGACCACTGCATGCTCGACCTGCTCTGGCGCCAGCAGCGCGGTGACCTCGACATGGAGATCACCTGCGTCGTGTCCAACCACCCCGACCTGGAAGCCGCCGTGCGCGGCTTCGGCGTGCCCTTCGTCTACATCCCGCGCGGCGACACCCCCGAGAGCAAGGCCGAGATGGAGGACAAGCAGATCGAGCTGCTCGCCGGAGAGGTCGACTTCGTGGTGCTCGCGCGCTACATGCAGATCCTCACCGACGGTTTCCTCGCGCGGCTCGGCGTGCCCGTGATCAACATCCACCACTCGTTCCTGCCGGCCTTCATCGGCGCGAACCCCTACGCCAAGGCCAAGGCGCGCGGCGTGAAGCTCATCGGCGCGACGGCCCACTACGCCACCGCGGACCTCGATGAGGGACCGATCATCGAGCAGGACGTCACCCGCGTGACGCACGCCGAGTCCGCCGCCGAACTGCAGCGCCGCGGTCAGGACGTCGAGCGCTTGGTCCTCGCCCGCGCCGTGCGCTGGCACACCGAGGACCGTGTGATCGTGGACGGCCGCTCCACCGTCATCCTCTGACGCGAGAAAGACGACGCCCTCGGTCCGAGCGGACCGAGGGCGTCGTCGCTTTGCGGGTTACTGCACCGCCGCCAGGGCGTTCACGATGCCGTGCCCGTAGTAGCTGTTGTACTCGGTGTCCCCGACGCAGGCCGGGCCGTAGTTCGCCTGCGGGGCGGAGCACGGGGTGGCCGTCGCGTCATCGAACAGCTTCTGCGTGAGCTTGGCGTTCGACCAGTCCGGGTGCACCGACTTCATCAGCGCCAGCACACCGGTGACGTGCGGCGACGCCATCGACGTTCCGGACTTCGTGCCCCAGCCGTTGTTGTTCACGATCGTGGAGAGGATGGACGAGCCCGGTGCGGCGACGTCCGCCTCACCGAGACCGCGGTTGGAGAAGTACGACAGTGCCTTCGTGCTCGTCACCGAGGTGACCGTGACCACACCGTCCACATCCGCGGGAGCCTTGTGGCACGTCTTCGGGTCGACCGTCCGAGCGATCGGGTCGGTGTCGTTCGGGCTGGAGTCATCCGTGTTGACCTGGGAGACGTCCAGGCCCGCGTTGCCGAGGGCGGCGACGTTGAGCACACCGCGTGACTGCGACCACGCCACCGCGCGTCGCACGGCTTCGTAGGAGGCGGCCTGGTCGGCGTCATCGTCGCAGAGGAACATCCACGGGTCGACGTAATAGCTGTTGTTCGTGATGTCCATGCCGCGCTCGGCTGCCCACATGAAGCCGCACACCGCGTACTCCGGGTAGATGAACCCGCCGTCGTTGACGACCTTCACCGATGCCAGGCGCACGTTCGGCGCGACACCGGTGATGCCGACGCCGTTGCGCGCCGCGGCGATCGTGCCGGCGACGTGGGTGCCGTGATCGCTCGTGGTGGGGTACCAGCCCGTCGCCGAGGAGTCCGGGCGTCCGGCGTCACCGCAGTTGACCGAGTCCGCGATCGAGATGTTCGCCTGCAGATCCGGGTGGTCCGGGTCGATGCCACTGTCCAGGACGCCGACGAGGAGGTTGCGGGAACCATCGGTGACCGCGTGCGCCTTGTCGGCGCCGATCATCGTCATGTCCCACTGGTCCTTCTCACGCGGGTCGGTCGTGGTCGCCGGCGTGGTCGGCGCGTCGATGTCACCGTTGCTCGGCTTGACCTGTCCCTTCCAGGACGAGGCCCCCGGGCCCCACGGCGCCTGCACGCCCGCGGGTGTTCCCTCCGTCACCGGCGTGGTGCGGGTTGCTCCGACGGACTCGATGGAGTTCTTGCCGGCTTTCACCACGTCCTGACGGAATGTCGCGGACGTGGAGTGGGCGACGATCACGCCGATCTCCGGCCAGGTCTGGACGACGACGCCGCCCGCGGCGACGACCGCGTTCTCCACCTTGCGAACCTGGCCGGGGTTGGCCTTGTTCGCATTGACGACGTAGCTGTTCAGCTCGCCTTCGACGGAGGTGGCGGTCGGAGTCGTCGCCGGTGCGGCTGCGGGCGCGGCGTTGGCTGCCGTGCCGGCTCCGAAGGTGCACAGGGCGGTCAGAGCGGTGGCGGCGACCAGGGCGGCGAACCGCCCGCGGGAAGCGGACATCATGTGCTGGGCCTTTCGTGGGGATTCGCGACCGGAGGAAGGTCGCGGAAGCGGAGAACCGCTCAGCACATTTCTATCGATCGAACACCGGTGAAGGGTCCGTCGATGAGAGCGACCTCACATGAGGGTGCTCTCATGTGAGGTCGCTCGGCGGGACGACGCGGATCCCCGCCCCGCCGTCCCGCTGACTCGGATCACACCCCGATCGTGAGCGAGGCGGTGTAACCCGAGCCGGCATCACCCGACATCGTCGCGAGCTGATGCACGGCCTGGTCGTCGCTGAAGACGTTGTCCGTCGCGAGCGAGATCTGGGACAGATTGCGCACGGACTGCTCGTACCCGGTCGTGGCGTAGACGGCGGTGCACGCGGCTTCCGGCAGCGCGATCTGGGACGTCTTGACGATCGGCCCGTTGGAGACCGCGGAGTTCGTGTCCTGGTAGACCTCGAAGTGGATGTGCGGCCAACGGCCGGAGTAGCAGGCCGGGAAGATGGAGGTGAACGTCACCGTGCCGTCCGAGCCCGTCGCCTGCACGCCGCGCAGGTAGTTCTCGTTCTGGATGCCCTGGCTGTACAGCGAGTACTCGCCATCCCGATTGCAATGCCAGACGTAGACGCCGGCACCGGCCATCGCCGCACCCGTCGCCGCGTCGCGGACCGTGATCGAGAATGTCAGGGGCACGCCCTCCGCCGTGGTCGTGGACGAGCCGAAGCTGGAGCGGATGTCGCTGCGGACGATGCCGGACTCCGTCAGCACGTCGACCCCGTTGGAGCCGTCGCCCGGATACGGACCCTCGGTTTCGCTCGGCACCTCGTCGATCGGTTCGTTCGTCGGCGTCGGTGTGGGCGTGGGCGTCGGCGTGGGGGTCGGCGTGGGCGTGGGGGTCGACGTGGCGGTGGCTGCGGCCGTCACGGGCGGGTGGGGGCGCCGCGNCACCGGCCATCGCCGCACCCGTCGCCGCGTCGCGGACCGTGATCGAGAATGTCAGGGGCACGCCCTCCGCCGTGGTCGTGGACGAGCCGAAGCTGGAGCGGATGTCGCTGCGGACGATGCCGGACTCCGTCAGCACGTCGACCCCGTTGGAGCCGTCGCCCGGATACGGACCCTCGGTTTCGCTCGGCACCTCGTCGATCGGTTCGTTCGTCGGCGTCGGTGTGGGCGTGGGCGTCGGCGTGGGGGTCGGTGTGGGCGTGGGGGTCGACGTGGCGGTGGCTGCGGCCGTCACGGTCGCGGTCGGGGCGCACGCGGCCAGCAGGGCACCGAGCCCGACCGTGCCGAAGATCCCGAGCACCCGCCGGCGATCGATCAGCGTGCGGATGTCGTAGACGAGACCCCGGTGGTCTTCGTCCATGACCGTGCCATCAGGATTGATCCAGCGCGGGTCGGTCTCGGTCGTGGGGCTCTCGTCAGCGGTCATCGCGTCTCCTCGGGCGTCGGTCGAAGCCAGCGAACCGCCTGCGGCTATGCAATCACTATGACAAGGGCAAGGAAGACAGATGGATCCGGGCGGGATGGCCGACGATCACCGCTTGTGCACGACACGAACCGCGCCCGTGACCGGGGTCTGCTCGTTCGGGTTCGACCCCGCCAGTCGGACCAGCGGCGCCGTGCGCCGCTCGGACGGCGACACGCTGTGCGCCTCGGCGAACAGCTCGAACCGCCGACCCCGGGCGCGCGCGTGCACCCACGCCAGGGCCTCCAGCACCGAGTCCACGCCGCTGAGGTACCAGCCCTCCCGCTGCCACGGGCCGTCCGGCGCCGCGAAGGCGTAGAAGTTCACCCGATAGATCGGGTAGGCGAGCTCGTAGTCGTGCTCCGCGTCCTCGGTCCGGTGCGCCTCCAGCATGCCCACATCCTGCCCCGCCCGATCGCCGACGGCAATCCCCTTCGCCCCACCGGGTGGACTCAGAACTCCTCGTAGACGGCGGGGTCCTGGTTCTTCATCCGGCCGTCGGGACGACCGAGGGCGGTGATGCGGTCGACCTCGTCGGCGGTGAGGACGACGTCCGCGGCGGCGAGGTTCTCGCGCTGGCGCCCCGGATCGGCGGACTTCGGCAGCGGCAGCACGCCACGCGCGACGTGCCACGCCAGGATGGTCTGGATCGGGCTGATCCCGTGGGCCGCGGCGATCTCCGCGACGACGGGTTCCCCGACGACGTCATTGCCGCGCGCGATCGGGCTCCACGCCTCCGTGATGATGCCCCTCTCGCGGTGGTACGCCACCTGATCGACCTGCGGGAAGTACGGGTGCAGCTCGATCTGGTTCAGCACGGGGCGGACACCGGTCTCCGCCTCGATCCGCTCCAGGTGCTCGGGCAGGAAGTTCGACACGCCGATGTGCCGCACCAGCCCCGCCTCCCGCGCCGCGACGAGCGCGCGCCAGGCCTCGACGTACCGTCCGGTGACCGGGTTCGGCCAGTGCACGAGGTAGAGATCGATGGCGTCGAGCCCGGTGCGGTAGACGCTCTCCTCGATCGTGCGCAGCGCCGCGTCGTACGCATGATGCCGACCGGGCAGCTTGCTGGTGACCAGGACCGTGGCACGGTCGACGTCCGCCTCGCGAACCGCCCGACCGACGGTGCCCTCGTTCTCGTAGTTGAACGCCGAGTCCAGCAGCGTGTAGCCACTCGCCAGAGCGTCACGGACGGCTCGTACGCCATCCGCTCCGTTCAGTCGATACGTGCCGAGCCCGATGCCGGGCAGCGTGGTTCCGTCGTGCGCGGTGACAGTCATGCGACCACGCTAGACCGGAAACGGACGACGCCCGTCCGGCGCCGAAGCGCAGGACGGGCGTCGTGGCGTCCGAGCGTGGACTCAGATGACGCCCATGGCCTGCATCGCGTTGGCGACGCGGATGAAGCCGGCGATGTTCGCCCCCGAGGTGTAGCTGCCCGGCGCGCCGTACTCGTCGGCCGTCTTGAGGCAGCTGTCGTGGATGTCGCGCATGATGACCGCGAGGCGCCGGTCGGTGTACTCGAACGACCAGGAGTCGCGCGAGGCGTTCTGCTGCATCTCCAGTGCGCTGGTGGCCACGCCGCCGGCGTTGACCGCCTTGCCCGGCGCGAACCGCAGCACCGGGTGCTCGGTGAAGACGCGGATCGCCTCGGGCGTCGAGGGCATGTTCGCGCCCTCGGCGACGATGATGCAGCCGTTGCTGACCAGGGTGCGCGCGGCCGTCTCGTCCAGCTCGTTCTGCGTGGCGCAGGGCAGGGCGATGTCGCACGCGACGTCCCAGATCGAGCCGCCCTCGACGTAGGCCACACCGCGCTCGGCGGCGTAGTCGGAGATGCGCGCACGGCGCACTTCCTTGATGTCCTTGATGAGGTCGAGGTCGATGCCGTTCTCGTCGACGATGTAGCCGGCCGAGTCGCTCATCGCGACGACCTTTCCGCCGAGCTGGTGCACCTTCTCCACGGCGTAGATCGCGACGTTGCCGGAACCGGACACCACGACGCGCTTGCCCTCGAACGAGTCGTCGGACGCCTTCAGCATCTCCTCGACGAAGTAGACGGTGCCGTAGCCGGTCGCCTCGGTGCGCACCAGCGAACCACCCCAACCGATGCCCTTGCCGGTGAGGACCCCGGACTCATAGCGGTTGGTGATCCGCTTGTACTGGCCGAACATGAAGCCGATCTCGCGGCCACCCACACCGATGTCGCCGGCGGGGACGTCGGTGTACTCACCGATGTGGCGGTACAGCTCGGTCATGAAGGACTGGCAGAAGCGCATGACCTCGGCGTCGCTGCGACCCTTGGGGTCGAAGTCCGACCCGCCCTTGCCGCCGCCGATCGGCAGGCCGGTGAGGGCGTTCTTGAAGATCTGCTCGAAGCCGAGGAACTTGACGATCCCGAGGTAGACAGACGGGTGGAAGCGCAGGCCGCCCTTGTACGGTCCCAGGGCGGAGTTGAATTCGACGCGGAAGCCGCGGTTCAGCTGGACCTGGCCGGCGTCATCGGTCCACGGCACGCGGAAGATGATCTGCCGCTCCGGCTCGCACAGCCGCTGGATGATCGCGGAGTCCAGGTACTCGGGGCGCTTGGCGACGACGGGAGCCAGAGACTCGAAGACCTCGCGGACGGCCTGGTGGAACTCCACTTCGCCGGGGTTGCGAGCGACGACGTCGTCATACACGGAGACGAGACGGTCATCCAGTACGGTCATGAAACATCCGATCAGTTTGCGGGGCCACCGGTGAGGACGGTGGCCGGCGGGGCTCAGCGGCGGTCGGACCGCCGCATCGCCATGCGGCTGCGCGGCGTTCGACGCACTGGCGAAGGGTCGCTCCCCCAGCGCTCGGCGGTGACGACGATACGGGATGTGCTTCCCCCGCGCGGTCGGCACCGAGAGGCGTCATCGGTGAAGCCGCGGCCCCCTGAGCATACAACCCGGGGGCCGCCGAGCCGAATGCCGCGACATCCGGCGACGTCTCGACCCGAAATCGTGACGGGGAGTCCCGGCCCTGCATGTGGCGGAGTCAACCCACAGCGGAGTCCCGACTCTGCATCCGCGCTCGCGTCTCCGCGGCGGCCTGGTTCCGGAACACTGACGGGGACATTCCGAGCACGGTCTTGAAGGTGCGCAGCAGACGGTCCTCGGAACCGAGACCGGAAAGCCGCGCGACACGGCGCAACGGTATCCGCGGATCATCGCTGAGCAGCAGCTGCGCGTGCGCCACACGCCGGTTGCGCACCAGTGCCGCGATGGAGAGGCCACGCCCCTCGAACAGGGCGTAGAGGTAACGACGACTGACCCCGAGCCGGCGCGCCAGCGCGGCGGCGTCCAGTCCCGGGTCGGTGTACCCCTCCTCGATCAGGGCGAGCACGCGTGCCCGCGCCTGCGCGGCGATGTCCTCGTGCTCGGTGACATCATGCGCGCTGAGCAGCGCGAGCAGGGTCTCGAACATCCCGGCCTCCACCGCGAGCGCGTCGGCGGCGTCCAATCCGGCGATGGTGTCCCCGAGTTCGACGAGCACGCGCTCCACCGGGCCCATTCCCCAGGTCGTGCTCGCCAGGCGACGCGGCTCGATCCCCCGCGCCTCCAGGACGGTCGCCGGAACATACAGCACCGCGAGGTCGGAGCCTGGTTCGAGGATGGCCTCATGCGGATCATCCGCCATCAGCGGCATCACGGTGCCGGCCCCGACGACGGCGGCCCGATGGTCGTAGGTGACGCGAGCACGACCGGCGAGCAGCATCGCGAACTGCAGATCCGCACTCTGCCGGGCGCGCACCTCCGCTCCGTTGCGGGTGAAGGCGACGCCCCCGCCGGTGTAGTGGACGTAACCGAGACGCCTCCCCTCCCACGCGGCGAACGTGTCCGATCGCGGACCGGAGAGCACGGGCGCGACCCGGCGGCCGGGAGCGACGGCGGAGAGCTCACCCACCGTCGTCAATCGTCGAATGGGCTGTCGATGAAAACCGCCGTCGCTGCCGACGGGGCGTCGCGTGTCATCCGTCACGTCACACCTCCTGCCGCCCAGTGTCGGAGAACGTCGCCGCGAGCGCGCGTGAACGGGCCGGGAAAATCCTGGTGACGTCCTCCGCCCGGTCCCGGCGGTGCGACGATGGAAGCGTGAGCACCCCCGCACCCCCTCCCTCCGCCCCCCTGCGTTCCACCCTGCTCAGCCTCGGTCTGGACGCGGTGCTGATCATCGTGTTCGCGGCGATCGGACGTGCCAGCCACCACGAGGATCCGATCGCCGGACTGTTCACGACGGCCTGGCCGTTCCTCGTCGGCCTGGCCCTGGGCTGGCTCATCTCGCTCGCATGGCGCCGCCCGATGGCGATCGGGCGCACCGGGGTGCCGGTCTGGCTCATCACCGTCGCGGCCGGGATGGCGCTGCGCGTGCTGGCAGACCAGGGCACGCAGCCGGCGTTCATCATCGTCGCGACGATCGTGATCGGTGTGTTCCTGCTCGGCTGGCGTGCCGTCGCGGCGCTCGTCACGCGAGCGCGCCGCCACTGACCCGACGCTCGGCGTCCGCGTCCCACACAGCCGTTTCGTATGACCGGTGACTAGCGTTGCGGTCATGTCCTCGATCTCGGCCGACCCGATGTTCACGACCGGACGGACCGCCGACGCGGCACCGTCTCCGCTGTTCTCCAACGACCGGGGATTCCTCGCTCCCGACGGTGACGTCCTCCTCACGCCGGAGCAGCTGCGCGAGTTCCGGGACACGTTCAGCCGCTTCATGACCCAGTACGAATTCGGGTTGCGCGAGATCGAGACCAAGCTCACGATCCTGCGCGACGAGTTCCAGCTGATGCACGACTACAACCCGATCGAGCACGTCTCCAGCCGGGTGAAGTCGTTGGAGAGCCTGGGCGACAAGGTCCGCCGCCGCGGGCTGAGCCTGGACCTGGAAGAGGTCCGGGCGAACATCACCGACATCGCCGGTGTGCGCGTCGTCTGCGCCTTCACCCGCGATGCGTACCGGATGTTCGACCTGCTCACCGCCCAGGCGGACGTGGAGGTCAAACTCGTCAAGGACTACATCGCCGCACCGAAGGCGAACGGCTACAAGAGCCTGCACGTCATCGTCGAGGTCCCGGTGTTCCTGTCCACGGGCCCGGTCTCGGTCCCGGTCGAGGTCCAGTTCCGCACCGTCGCGATGGACTTCTGGGCGAGCCTCGAGCACAAGATCTACTACAAGTACGACGGCCGTGTTCCGGACGGTCTGATCGCCGAACTCACCGAAGCCGCCGGCTCCGCCGCCGAACTGGATGACCGGATGGCGCGCCTGCACGCCGAACTGCACCCGTCCCCGGCTGCGGCGAAGCCTGCGACGGGTCCACAGGACGTGTGAACCCGGCGCCGAGAATCTCGCGTCACCCGCGGGTCCACAGAATGCGTGGGCCGGCCGTGGGGAATCAGACCTCGTCCGAGGGTGCCACCGGACGCCCGAGGGAGAGCATCAGCCGGTTCGCCCAGTTGAAGAACGCGGCACCGTGGATGACGTCCGCGATCTCATGGTCGTCCAGGCCCGCCGCGCGCAGACGCTCGACGTGATCCGGACCGAACGCGAGCGGGGTGACGGTGAGCGCCTCGGCGGCCTCGACCACCGCGTTCCAGCGGTCCCCGAGCTCCGCACGGGTGCCTTCCGCGAGGAGGCGGTCGACGTCCTCCGGACGCTTGCCGTGGTGCGCCGCGAACCGCGCGTGCACGGAGGCGCAGAAGACGCACCCGTTCACCCGGGACGCCGCCGTCGCGGCGAGCTCCCGCTCCGCCCGCGGCAGGCCGTCCCTGGTGTTGTAGAAGATGTCCTTGTCCACCAGGGTGCGGGCCCGCAGCGCTTCCGGATCCCGCGCGAGCAGCCGGAAGTAGTCGCTGGACGCGCGGCCGCGGTCGACCAGACCGGCATAGTGGCGTTCCGTGAGCTCGTCCTGGGGCACCGGCTCCAGCCACGGCAGCCAGCCCACCTCGCCGCGCGTGAACGCGTGCGGGTGCACGGCGTCGTGGGTCAGGACGGGGGTGGATTCGGTCATTCGGACACCTCCGAGCGAGCGTGGAACAGAGCGAACGTGGGCGCAGCGGATTTCGTCATGAAGAAACCTCCGAGGTGCGGATGAGAACGCGCAGGCCGTGTGCCACGCGCTGTTGGAAGGCGAGGAAGGACACGAGCTGCGACAGCGAGACGATGCCGTCCGCGTCCCATCCCGCCGCGACGAGGGCCGCGATCGCCGCGTCGTCCGCCTCCCGCGGGCGGTGGACGAGCAGGTGCGTGTGCGCGAGCGCCGCGGCCAGACGCGCGCCGAGCGCCACCGTCACGGTCGCGTTCGGGTCGTAGCGACCTCCGTCCGTGCTCTCCCCGGCCAACCCCGCCTCGCGATAGACGCCGAACGGACCGGTTCCGGCGTGCGCGTCGGCCTCGGCCAGCACCACCTCCGCACGGTCCGGATCGATCGCCCGTGCGCGCGCGCCGTAGAACGCGGCGGTGGTGTCCACGGCCGCGAGCCGTGTCGTGAACGCCGCCACCAGCTCCCGCTCGGTCTGCGAGAAGGCGGCGTCCGAGACCGGCTCGAACAGCGCCTGGAAGGACGCCTGCAGCTGGTCCCGGGTCACCGGGCGCCGATCACGGAGCGCGGAGGTCCGCTCCCGCGTGGCCAGGTCCGCGCCATCCAGACCGAGGAGGGCGTCGACGACGTCGGTCGTCGCGGTGCCGGCTGCCGTCGCCGTGGCGGTTGCGGATGTCATCAGTGGGTCTCCTTCACAGACGTCGGCTCACGGGTGGACCACCCGAGGGCCGGCGCGACGTCGGTCGCGAACAGTTCGATGGAACGCAGCACGTGCTCGTGCGGCGCGTCGACGGAGTGGACCTGGAACGCCACCTCGGTGGCCCGCTGCAGGGTGGTGTCCGCCGCGAGCGAGGCGGCCACCTCCTCCGGTGTGCCCAGGTGGGTGTCGGTGGCGCGAATCAGTGCGTCGAGGTCGCCGTCCGGGATCACCTGACCGCTGCGGCGCAGACCCTCGGCGCCGCGGCGCAGTCCGGTCTCCGCGAAGCGGAGAGCTTCAGCGCGCGTGTCGGCCACGAAGACCGTCCGCGACGCGGTGATCCTCGGGGCGATTCCGTCCGGAAGCGCGTTCAGGTACGCGTCGATGATCGGCTCCTGCACCGCGGACAGCGACGCCGTGGGGCTCTCCGTCGGACGCGGCTGCGTGCGCGAGAGCAGCAGCCCGTCGCCGGGGGTGCCGGCTCGAGTCCCGCCGAACGCGGAGAAGGTCGCCTGCCAGATCCGCTCGCCGAGTGTCCCGGCGGGCGGGTACAGCGTATTTCCGGCGCCGATGTCGCCCCCGGTGAGCGCTGCACGCAGCACCGCCAGCTTGTCCTCGAAGTCCGCGGCCTTGTTCTTCACGTCGGCGCCGAACGGAATGAACGAGCTCGGCGTCCCGCCACTGCCCACGCCGAGATCGATGCGCGCGTGGCTGAGAAGGTCGGCCACGACGGCGTCCTCCGCCACGTGCACCGGCTGCTCCAACGGCAGCGTGATGACGCCGGTGGCGAGGCGGATCTCGCTGGTGTGTGCGGCGACGTGGGCCAGGAACACGAACGGCGAGGGCAGTCCGCCCTCCGCGGCCCGGAAGTGGTGCTGGGCCACCCACGCGCGCTGGATGCCGAAGCGCTCCGCGTGCTGGATCTGCTCGGTGGCGAGACGGAAGCGCTCCGCCGGGGGCGCGTCATCCAGCAGGCGGGTGAAGAAGGCCAGAGTGGGCGCGGTCATGACGGAGCCTCCGTTTCGGCGAATGCGGTCGGTGTCGAGAGCGTCATGCGATCGCCTCGGACCGGTTCGGCACGGCGGCGAGCAGCTCGCGCGTGTAATCGTCCTGCGGGGCGGTGAAGATCTCCCGGGTGTCACCGCTCTCCACGATCCGGCCGCGACGCATCACCGAGACGGTGTGGCTGAGCCGGCGCACCACGGCGAGGTCGTGCGAGATGAACAGGTAGGTCAGCCCCAGCTCGCGCTGCAGTTCGTCGAGGAGGTCGAGGATTCGGGCCTGCACGGTGACATCGAGCGCGGACACGGCTTCATCGAGCACGACCACGGACGGATCCGCGGCGAGGGCTCGGGCGATCGCGACGCGCTGACGCTGACCGCCGCTGAGCTCACGCGGTGAGCGCGTGGCCACGTCGGCGGGCAGGGCCACGCGGTCCAGGAGCTCCGCGACCCGCTCGCGGCGCGAGGTCCGATCGCCGATGCGGAAGTTCACCAGCGGTTCACCGATGATCGCCGCGATGCTCTGGCGCGGGTCCAGCGAGGAGAACGGGTTCTGGTAGACCAGCTGCACGGTCCGGCGCAGATCCTGGACGGCCCGGCCGCGCAGCGCGGTGACGTTCGTGCCGTCGATGCGGACCGTTCCGGCATCCGCGTCCACGAACCGCGTCACGATCCGAGCGGTCGTGGTCTTGCCGGACCCGGACTCCCCCACGATCGCGTGCGTCGTGCCGCGGCGGATCCGGAACGAGACGTCATCGACGGCCAGGAACGGGTTCCGTCCGGCGGCGGCGAAGCGCTTGGTCAGCCCCTCGGCCTCGACGGCGTACGGGTTCTCGGCGGCGACGGCGGCCGCGTCGCGGAGGTACAGCGGGGCCGGTGGCGTCCGCGGCTCCACGGTCGCGAACGCCGGAGCATCCGCGAGCAGGCGACGCGTGTACGGCTCGGTGGGTGCGGCCAGCAGCTCGCCGGTCGGCGCGTTCTCCACGACGGCCCCGTCCTGCAGCACCACGATCCGGTCGGACCGATCCGCCGCGACGCCGAGGTCGTGCGTGACCAGCAGCAGGGCGGTGCCCTCCTGCCGGCGGAGGTCATCCAGCAGGTCCAGGATGCGCCGCTGCACGGTCGCATCAAGCGCGCTCGTCGGCTCGTCGGCGATGATCAGACGGGGCCGCAACGCGATCGCGATCGCGATCAGCACGCGCTGGCGCATGCCACCGGAGAGCTCGTGCGGGTACTGGGATGCGCGCAGCTCGGGGTCATCCAACCCGACGCGCTCGAGCAGCTCGAGGACGCGAGCGCGCCGAGTGGATCGGTCGCGCTCGCCGTGGAGCTTCAGGATCTCCTCGACCTGCACGCCGACGCGGCGCACCGGATCCAGCGAGGACACCGGGTCCTGCGGCACCAGGCCGACCGCGACCCCGCGCACCGTGCGCAGACGAGCGTCGGACCAGTCGGCGATGTCCACGCCGCCCAAACGGATCGCGCCGCCCTCGATCCGTCCGCCGGTCGGCAGCAGCCCGAGCACGGCGTGCGCGGTGGTGGACTTGCCGGAGCCGGACTCGCCCACGAGGGCCACCGACTCGCCCGGCGCGATGGTCAGATCCACGCCGTGGACGACCTCACGCTGACCGTCCCGCGTGCGGTACGAAACCCGGAGCCCGGAGATGTCCAGGACAGGAGTCTGTTGATCGCTCATCGTTCACTCCGTCCGATGGCCTGACTGATGCGGTTGGCGGCGAGCACCACGACCAGGACCACGAGTCCCGGGAAGGCGGTCAGCCACCAGGCGGTCGCCACGTAGTTGCGGCCCTCTGCGATGAGCAGGCCCCATTCCGGCGTGGGCGGCGGGGCGCCGTACCCGAGGAAGCCGAGCGTCGAGATCGCCAGGATCGCGGTGCCGAACTGCAGGGCCGCGAGGCCCAGGACCGCGGTCAGCGAGTTCGGCAGCACGTGCCGACGCAGCACCGTGAGGAATGACCCGCCGGAGCCGAACGCGGCCTCGACGTAGTCCGTCCGGCGCACCCGGACGACCTCGCTGCGCGAGAGACGGGCGAAGGAGGCGATGGACCCGATTCCCACGGCGATGGCCGCGTTCACGGTGCCGAAACCGAGCAGGATGATGATCGACAGCGACAGCAGCAGCCCCGGGATCGCGAGCAGCACGTCCACGATCCGCATGAACACGTCGTCCACGATGCCGCCGATGGACCCGGCGAGCACGCCGATCAGCGTGCCGACCACGAGGCCCACGGTGACGGCGATCAGGGCACCGGAGAGCGAGTGGACGGCGCCGTGCACGACGCGGGCGTACAGGTCCCGGCCGATCGCGTCGGTTCCGAACCAGTGCGCGGCACTCGGCGGCAGCAGCTTGTCCGCGGGAACACCGTCGACGGGGTCATAACCGGTGAACAGGCTCGGCACGATGACCCAGGTCAAGGCGACCACCAGCACGATGATCGCGACGACGAGACCCGGTACGGGAACCCGGCGACGGCGACGGCGCGTCTCCGGCACCGGCGTGGTCGTCGGTGTCGCAGTGGCGCGGGCGGTTTCGACCTCGCGCTCGATCACGGGCGCACTCACGCCGTCACCCCCACCGCACGCGGAGCGGACCGGCGCACGCGGGCGACACCGGTGCGCAACCGCGGATCCAGGACGGCGGCGAGCACGTCGACCAGCAGGCTGACGATCACGAAGGTCAGCGCGGCCAGCACCACGACGCCCTGGAGCACCGGGATGTCCTGGTTGGCGACGGCCTGCTCGGTGATGCGACCGATGCCGGCGCGGCCGAAGACCGTCTCGGTCACGACGGCGCCACCGATCAGCTCACCGACGAGGACACCGGCGATCGTCAGCGTCGGCAGCAGTGCGTTGCGGGCCACCGAGCGGACCAGCACCCACCGCGGCGAGGCGCCCTTGGCACGCACCACCGTCACGAACGGCTGCAGTGAGACCGCGTCGATGCTGCGCAGCAGCGTCTGCGCCAGCGGTGCCGCGATCGGAACGGCCAGGGTGATCACCGGCAGGATCAGGGATGTCACCGGGTCGGCGCCGACGACGGGTACCCAGCCGAGCCCGAAGGAGAACACCTGGATCAGGAGGATGCCGAACCAGAACACCGGAATGGACACCAGCACCGCCGGTACCGAGTGCAGCAGGCGCCGCAACCAGGCGAACGGCCCGAGGTTCGCGGCCGCGGCGATGAGCACGGCCAGGATCGATGCGGTGACGAAACCGAGCCCGGCCAGCAGTGCGGTCTGCGGCAACGCCTCGCCGATCAGGCTCAGCACCGCGGTGCCGTACTGCGACGAGTAGCCGAAGTCGCCCCGTGTGAAACCGGCGAGCGTGTGAAGATACTGCTGCCACCAGGGCAGATCCGCACCGTAGCTGGCCCGGATGGAGGCGATCTGTTCGGGGCTGAGCCCCAGTTCCGGGTTCTGGAACTTGATCAGGATCGCGTCCCCCGGCAGCAGCTGCAGCAGGATGAAGGTCGCGGTGAAGGCGACGATCAGGACGATGACGGCCTGTCCGGCGCGCCGGAGAAGGAAGCGCATCCGGTCACCGCTTCGCGAGCCACACGTCCGCGAACAGCGGGCGACCGACGGACTCGAACTCGATGCCGTGCACCCAGGTGTTCGCGCCGTAGACCTGCGGCTCCTCGAACAGCGGGATCACGTACGCCTGCTTCGCCAGGTAGTCCTGGACGGCGGCGGAGTCCTCGAGGCGCTTCGCGGCGTCCGGCTCGCTGCTGACGGCGGTCAGCAGCTCGTCGAGCTTCGGGTCATCGCTGAGCAGCGTGTTGCGGTTCTTGGAGAAGTACTGGCTCTTGATCACATCCGGGTCCGCACGGCCGACCATCGAGTGGTACAGCGGCGTCTTCAGCGGGTCCAGGATGTCCTGCGCGTAGCTGCCGGCGTCGGCGGATTTGACGTTCAGCTCCACGCCGATCTTCTTCAGCTGCTGGGCGACGAGTTCCAGCGTCTGCTTGGACAGCGGCTGCGGCTTGGCCTCGTAGACCGTGAGCGAGAGGCGCTGCCCGTCCTTGGCGCGGATACCGTCGGACCCGGTTGTCCAGCCTGCCTCGTCGAGGAGCTTCTCGGCCTTCTTCGGGTCGTACGCGTAGTACTTCGATTCGTCCTTGTAGCCCAGGGCGGACGAGCTCAGGGCCGAGGTCGCGACCGGGTAGTTCTTCGTGAAGATCGTGTCGACGACCTCCTGCGCGTTCACGCCGGCGACCAGCGCCTGGCGGACACGAAGATCGCTCAGCAGCGGGTTCGTGAAGCGCAGGCTCAGGCTGTTGTTCACGCCGCGGGTCTGCGGGGCGAACAGCTGCACTCCGGCGGCCTCCACGCGGGCTTCATCGAAGGCCTGCACATACCGGACGTAGTCCGCCTGGCCGGACAGGAGCGAACCGATGCGCACGCTGTCCTCGGGCGTGATGAGAAGCTTCACGGCGTCAACGTAGGGCCGGCCCTGGTGCTTCCGGCTCGGGGGCGCCCAGTCGTAATCCTTCCGGGCGGCGAGCGTGAGCCCTTGCCCGACCTTCTCGTCGGTGATCGTGAAGGGTCCGGAACCAATGATCTCGGCACCGTTGCCGGCGCCGAAGTCCTCCAGAGATCGATCCAGCGTGGCCGGCGAGAGCAGTCCCGAGGTGATCGTCGAGGTCGCCTGCAGGAAGCCGGGGCTCGGGTGGCTGAAGTGGAACTTCACGGTGTCCGCGTCCACCACCTCGCTGGAGGCGTAGTTGTTGACGGCTTCCGAGACCGTCAGGCCCTTCTTCGGGTCACCCTTGCCGAAGACGTCGAAGTTCTTCGCCACGGCGGCCGCATCCAGCGGCGTGCCATCAGAGAACGTCACACCGGGGCGGAGGTCGAAGGTGTACTCGGTCGCATCGGCGTTCACCTTCCAGTCGGTCGCGATCCACGGCTCGATCTCGAGCGTCTTCGGGTCCTGCCAGGTGAGGCGGTCGGTGATGTTGTTCACCAGCGCACCGTTCGGGTAGAAGCCGGCCTGCGGCGGGTACAGGTTCGTGTACGGCTGGTACTCGAGGTAGGTCAGGGTGCCGCCGGTCACCGGTTCACCGGCGTCTGCGCCGGCACCGGCGGTCGCCGCTCCCGCTCCCGCCGCACAGCCCGACATCATGACGGCGGACACGGCGACGAGGGCGACGGCTGCGGCACGAGCGGAAAAGCGGGGCATGGGGACTCCTGTGGTTTTGATCCGCATCGTCCGACGCGGTGCCCCCACGTTTTCAGCCCCGATGCATCCCCGTCGCCCTCGCGTGTCACCGCGCTTCACGCACCGTCACACACCGTCACACGCCTTCACGCCGTGTCATGTGCGCTGCGTCGGTGTCCCCGGGAGAGACACCCGGACGAAACGCGGCGACCGACGCGCCGGCGTCCGCCACGGACTTCACCGCGTTCGGACGCGGCGCACGCGGTGCGCGCGACGGCCGAGGGGCGCACCACCCGGGTCAGATCGGGAGGAGGTCCTGTGCCGGGGCGGAGCCGACGGCGGCGACGCGGCCGCGAGCGCGGGACCACTGACTCCAGCTCCCCGGGTACAGCGCGACGTCGAGCCCGGCGAGCTCGGCCGCGAGCACGGTGTGAGACGCGGCGATGCCGGAACCGCAGTAGGCGGCGACCGGGGTCGTCCCGTCCGCGCCGACGGCGGCGAACAGCAGCCGCAGGCGCTCCGGATCCAGGAACCGACCCGCGGACAGGTGTGCGGTCGTCGGCAGGTTGCGGGCGCCGGGGATGTGCCCGGCGACGGGGTTGAGCGGGTCCGCGTCACCGCGGAAGCGCTCCGGAGCGCGGGCGTCGATCAGCACGCCCGACGTCGACCACGTCGCGGCCTCATCGATGTCGATGGTGCCGGTGAGCTCGGCGAGCTCGATGTCACCGGGCGTCGGCAGCACGTCGCCCGTGGGCAGCGGGAACCCCGCCGCGATCCAGGCGCGCAGTCCCCCGTCCAGCACGCGAACGTCTGCGACTCCGGAACGGGTCAGCAGGAGCCACGCCCGCGCCGCTGCGACGGACTGGACGTCGTCGTAGATGACGACCGGCTCGCCCGTGCGCAGGCCCCACCGTCGCGCCGACGCCTGCAACGCCTCGCGAGACGGCACGGGATGTCGGCCGCGTTTCGGGTCGTCGCGATCAGCCAGTTCGCGGTCCAGGTCCACGTACACCGCGCCGGGCAGGTGGCCGTCCAGATACGCCGGACGTCCCTCCGGCTGGTCCAGCCGCCACCGCACGTCGAGGAGGTGAACGGGGGTGTCCCCCCGCAGCAGATCGGCGAGTTCAACGACGTCGATGAGGGGGCGGGGCATGGCCCCATGCTCTGTCGCTCCAGCCCGCGCGACCTACGCCGGATGTCACACGGGGTCACGCGGCGTCACGGTGTTTCAGGGGACACGGTGTTTCAGGGGACACGGTGTTTCAGGATCTCAGGACCGCGACACCGCTTTCGCCACCACCCGCCGCAGCACGGGCCGCACGATCGGGTCGAGCACGCCCGGCACGAGCAGCATCATGCGCGTCATCGCGTCCACCGTGATGGTGGCCGACCCCCTCTCGACCCCGCGGATCACGGCCGCCGCAACCTTCTCGGGCGTCATCGGCGCGATGCCGGCCGACACCGCCGCCGTCTCCGGCGGCTTGCGCAGGTTCTCCGCCGCGAACCCGGGCGTCTCGGTATCCGGCGGGTACAGCACACCGATCCGGACCCCGGACGGCTCCACCTCATACCGCAGTGCCGATACGAGTGACGCGACCGCCGCCTTCGCGGCGCCGTACGCGGTGTACCCCGGAACACCGAGCACCGCCGCGGTCGAACTCGTCACCACCACCCGCCCGCGGCGACGTTCGACCATGCCGGGGAGCACCGCGCGCAGTACGTGCACGGTGCCGAGGTGGTTCAGCCGCATCTGCGCCTCGAATTCGCCGGGGTCGACCTCCAGGAACCGTCCCGGCAGGGCGGTGCCCGCGCAGTGCACGAGGACATCGATCGGACCGTTGGTCTCCTCTGCCGTCCGGATCGCCGCGGCCACCGATGCCGGGTCCGTCACGTCACCCGGGGCCGCGAGCGCGTGGATGCGGTCCGCGGTGGCGGCCAGGACGTCCGGCCTCCTCGCGAGGACGGTCACCCGCGCGCCCCGTTCCCGAGCGGCGGCTGCGACAGCAGCGCCGATGCCCTCCGATCCGCCCGTGACCAGCACGTGCGCTCCGGGCCAGGGGAATCGCGTCATCCCGCCATGATGGACTCACGAAGGGCGCCGAACAAGGCAGCGCGCGACGTGGAATGTCGAACCGCCCGCCCCAGCGCAGGCCGAGGCGGGCGGATTCACGTCAGAACGGGTACGGCTCCGGTTCGCTCTGCATCGTGATCCACTGCGTCTCGGTGAAGGTGTCCAGGCTCGCCGCCGGACCACCGAAGCGGCCACCGACGCCGGACGCCTTGACGCCGCCGAACGGAATGACGGCCTCATCGTCGACGGTCGCGTCGTTGATGTGGATCGCGCCGGACTCGATGCGTCCGGCGAGCTCGTAACCGCGGTACGGATTGGCGGTGATGATCGAGACGGACAGCCCGTACTCGCTCGCGTTGATCATCTCGATCGCCTCGTCCAGGTCGTCGTAGACGATCACCGGCGCGACCGGACCGAAGATCTCGTCCGCCCACGCGGAGCTCTCCGGCGACAGGTCGGTGATCACGGTCGGCCGGTAGAACAGTCCGTCGTACTCGCCGCCGGCCGCGATCCGCGCACCACTCTCGCGCGCGGCCTCGACGATGCCGTGCACCCGGTCGCGCTGGCGCTCGTCGATCAGCGGACCGAGCGGGGCACCCTGCTCGGGGTCGCCCACCGGAATGTGCGAGGCCTTCTCGGCCAGCGCGGCCACGTACGCCTCGGCGAGCGAGCGCGGCACGAGGTGGCGTCCGGTGGTCATGCAGATCTGGCCCTGGTGCAGGAACGAGCCCCAGGCGCCCACGGTGGCCGCCGCCGCCGGATCGGCGTCCTCGAGGACGAGCATGGCGTTGTTGCCGCCGAGCTCCAGGTGCACGCGCTTGAGCAGCGGGGCGGCGGACTCGGCGATCTTGCGGCCGGCGGCCGTGGACCCCGTGAACGAGATGCACGGGATCTGCGGATGCGTGACCAGTGCGGCACCGAGCTCGGCGCCGCCGGGCAGCACGTGCAGGACGCCGGCCGGCAGCCCCGCCTCCTCGAACAGCGCCGCGAGCGCCATGCCGCCGGCGATGGACGTGCGCGGGTCGGGCTTCAGGATGACGGCGTTGCCGAGCGCGAGTGCCGGGGCGACCGAGCGCATCGACAGGATCGCCGGGAAGTTGAACGGCGAGATGACCCCGACGATGCCGAGCGGCACGCGGCGGGCGATCGAGGTGCGGTCCTTGACCGAACGCAGCAGCTCCCCGTACGGGTGCGCGGCGACCGCCGCGGCCTCCTGCAGCTCGCTGATGACCAGGCCGGCCTCGAAGGCGGCCTTGCCTCCGCCCGAGCCGGACTCGGCGACGATCACGTCGGTCAGGCGCGCGGTGTCGGCCTCCAGCAGCTGCGCCGCCTTGAGCATCACCGCGGCACGTGCCGCGTACGGCGCGGCCGCCCACGCCTTCTGCGCCGCGGCGGCCGAGGTCACCGCGGCGTCGAGGTCGGCGACGGACGCCGATCCCACCGTGCCGAGACTGCGGCCGGAACCGGGCGCGATCACGTCGATCGTGCCGTCGCCTCCGGCCGTCCAGCCGTCCGAGAAGATCTTGCCGTCCCACACCGGGGTCGCCGTCGATGCCATGCTCGCCACTCCTTGTCGTCAGCGTGTCTGTCGTCTGCGTCCAGTCTGCCCGTCCACGGGTGCGGACAGCGCCGAGATTCCACTGGATGCGACGATGCCGGAACGTCAGACGAGCGCGGGTGCGGCGTGCAGCAACCGCGGCGCCGGCAGACTCAGACGCTCCCGCAGCGTGGCGCCGGAACGACCGAGCAGTCCACGACGACGGAGTTCGGGCACCGCGAGGGTGGTGAAGGCCTCGAACTGCGCGGGCTGGAAGGCGGACAGCACATTGAACCCGTCCGTGGCCGCGGCGTCGCGCCAGGCCTCGGCGTGGTCGGCGAACGTGGCGGCGTCGCCGACGACGACGTTCGCCGGAACCGTGTGCGCCGCCACGAGGTGCCGCCAGCGCACGGGCTCCCGGCCGGATGCGGTCCGCCCGGTCCAGCGCGCGACGACGGACACCGCCGCAATGCCGGCGGAATCCAGCCGCTCCAGCGTCGCCGGGCCCACCGCGTCATCCAGTGCTGCCGCCCGCGTGGAATCGTCCGGCGCGAAGCCCGCCGCGTCCAGCAACGCCGCCAGCGAGCGCGCCGCCGGATAGCCCGGCCGCTCGCGGTGCCCGGACCCGATCGGCACCAGTTCCAGCAACCGAGTGAGGATCACGCGCGCGTCCGCGACGGTCTCGGCCACCACCGGCAGCACCGGGACGATGACTTTCAGGTCATCGGCCCCGCGCCCGGCGGCGACGGCGGACCGACGCAGGTCGGCGCGCTCCCGGACGGCGAGTTCGAGGGTGGGCGTCGCGATGAGAGCGAGGTCCGCCTCGGCCGCCGCGAGCGCGCGTGAGCGCTCCGACGTCCCGGCGTGCACGATCGGCGGATGGACCTGCGGCGGCCGCGCGACGTTCAGCGGACCGTCGACGCGGAGGTGCTCGCCCGCGAACGACGCCGCACGCAGCTGCGCCGCATCGATCAGCACCCCCGCCTCCGGGTCGGCGATCCAGGCGTCCTCGCCCCACGACTCCCACAGCAACCGCAGCGCCCGGACGAACTCCTCGGCCCGTCCGTAGCGACCGATGTTGTCCGCGTGCGCGTCGCGGCCGTGGTTTCCGGCCGCACGAGGCTCAGCCCCGGTGACGAGGTTCACGCCCGCGCGCCCGCCGGTGAGCAGATCGAGGGACGCCGTCGCGCGGGCCGTGGCGTACGGGTCAGCGTAGGTCGAGTTCACCGTCGCGATCAGTCCGATGCGCTCGGTGATTCCGGCCAGGAACAGGCTCGCGCTGACCGGGTCGATGCGCGCCAGGAGGTAGGGGTCGCGGAACTCCAGGTCCGGTCCGGTCGCCAGCCAGTCGCCGAAGAAGAGATAGTCCAGGTCCGCGGCCTCGGCCGCCAGGGCGACCCGCCGCAGCACGGCGGCGTCGCCGGCCGGGTCCCGGTGCGCGCCGGGGTGGCGCCAGCCGCTCGGGTACGCACCGAGCGTTCGCACCATCGCGCCGAAGATCAGGGGTTCGGTCATGGGACACCTCCGGGTCGGGGACTGCGTCGATGTTCTCCCCCTCGTGGTGCTGACCGCCGCCGCGACGCCTCCGCACGCAACAGTGCGACCCGCGCCGACACGTCCCGTCACACGGCGTCATCGCGTCGCTCCCACCCGCGACAGTTCCGCGCGCTCGAACCTGCCGCGTTCGAGAGCGACCTCGGAGATGCTCTCGCTCGCGGCAGATCCGGGCCCGCAAAAGTGCCGGAGCTGGGAGCGACTTAGTGTGGGGGGATGAGCCACATCCGCCCCATCGCCGTCGGCCTCCCCGTCCGCGAAGACCGTGTCCTCGCTCTCGAGGGCTATGACCGCGTCCGCGACCTGCGCTTCCTCCGCGCCATCGGTGGCGGCATCGAGTTCGGCGAGACCGCGGACGAGGCGGTCCGACGAGAGTTCACGGAAGAGCTCGGCGTCGAACTGACCGGGACGACGCAGCTGTCCGTGGCGGAGAACATCTTCACGTACGAAGGCGTGGACGGGCACGAGATCGCCTTCATCTTCACGGTGGACTCATCCGAGATCGACGCGATTCCCCTCGATGCGGAGCTCGAAGTGCTGGACGAGGGCAGCCCGATCCGGTGGTTCCCCATCGCGGAGATCCGTTCCGGGGCACTCCCGCTGTTCCCCACCGGTGCGGCTGAGGTGCTGGAGCGACTGACCCCCTGACCACGGCGCGTCACCCTGGCTAGGGTGAAGGCCATGGCCGAGCAGAAGCAGGATGAACGCCCGGACGAGAACGACGAAGAGTCCGACGGCCCCCTCGCGGCGGTGATGGAGAAGGCCCAGCAGGTCCAGCAGTGGTTCCCGGTGCGAGTCTTCCAGCGCTTCAACCTGCGCAACGGCAACACCCTCGCGGCGGGTGCGAGCTACCAGGCGCTGTTCGCGATCTTCGCCGCCGTCTATGTCGCCTTCGCGATGGTCGGGATCTGGCTCGGCGGCAACGAGCAGGCCGTCGACGGGATGATCAAGCTCATCAACGGCTACCTTCCCGGCATCATCGAATCCGGAGGCGCGATCGATCCGGACACGCTCCACGACGTCGCGCAGAAGAGCGTCGCCACCCTCGGCATCACCGGGGTGATCGCCATTCTGGCCGTGTTCTGGACCTCCGTCGGCTGGATCGGCTCGATGCGCGTCACGATCCGCGACATCTTCGGGCTCGGTCCGGAGATCGGCAACGTCGTCTGGCAGAAGGTGCGCGACCTGATCGCCGCGATCGGGTTCGCCGTGCTGCTGCTGATCGGTGCCCTGCTGGGCGCGGTCGGCTCTGCCGCTCTGGGGTGGGTGTTCGATCTGATCGGCTGGAGCGAGTCCGGCTGGCTCGTCGTCCTGACCCGCATCGTCACGATCGTGGTGACGTTCGCCGTGGACGCCGTCACACTGCTGCTGCTGTTCCGCTTCCTGACCGGCACGAACCTGGGCTGGCGCGACGTGCTGCCGGGCGCGATGATCGGGGGCGCCGCCATCACCGTCCTGCAGTTGGCGTTCGGGTTCCTGGTCGGCAAGACCGGAAGCAACCCTCTGCTGGCCACCTTCGCCGTGCTGATCGGCCTGTTGCTGTGGATTCGTTTCGTGATGATGGCGATCCTGCTTTCGGCGTCATGGGTGGCGGAATCCGCCGAGGACCACGACATCGAGCTGGAGTCCGTGGATCCGGACGAGCAGGCTCGTCACGATGCGGACGTCCTGGTGGAGGCCGCCGAACTCGAGGTGCAGCATGCCGAGACCGCGCTCGCCGGCGCCGGGTTCTGGACGCGTGGGCGCGCTCGCCGGGCGTACGCGCACGCCGAGAACGTTCGGGATCAGCGCGTCCGCGAGCGCGAGGCGCTGGACGCGTAGCGCGTCACCCGGCGGCCGGCCGGACCTCGATCGCGCAGTCCGCTTCCCGACCCAGAACGCCCGCCACGCGGCTCGCCTCCGACCTCAGCGCTTCGTGCGGCGCAGCGCCGGCCTCCGCGAACCAGGACACCGCGACCGTCGCATCGGTGAGCCGCCAGGTGCCGCAGACCGCTCCCCCACGCAGGACCGGGCGCTCGCCGCGCGACAGGAGAGCCCGTCGAGCGGGCGCCACGATCGCGGGATCCGCCGTGCCCGGCCCGAGGACCCACGGATCGTACGCGGGCAGCAGCCGCACCACGTCGGAGGGCTCCGCCGACGCGAGGTCGTCGAGGTCCACGGTTCGCGCGTACGCCGGGTCGCCCGCGAGGTGCACCGCCGTGACGCCCGCTCCGATCAGTCGGTCCAGCCATCCCCGGAGAAGGCGGCGCGGAACGCCCAGACCCTCCACGAACCAGTACTCGAGGTTCGCGTCCGTCGCCGGTCCGTACGCGGCGAGGTAGCGCAGGATGGCCGCACGCGCGTCCTCGCCCGCGGCGGGCAGGCCCGGCCACCGCGGATCGTCCTGGAGCCGGCGGAACGTCGTCTGCTGCCCCCGTGGCGGGCCGAAGCAGATGTCTCCCCACCAGTGCAGCGGCTTGTACAGCGCGTCCGCACCGGCGCCGGTCGCCGCTGCGGCGAGGTGGGCCAACGACGCGCTGCCCGCCAGAGCCGCGGAGATCTCGTCACGCGTCTTCGGCCCGTCCGACAGCACGTCCCGCAGGGCGTCCCGCAGCGGCTGCCAGTCGTCGAGGTGGAAACCACCCTGTCGCTGCCAGCGCTCGCTCTCCCAGATCCGGGAGACGGAGCGCATCACGAGCATCGCCGACGCGTCCGCGTGCGTGAAAACGTACGAGCCCCCACGGAACGCGTAGCTGCGGATGAGGTCTCCGGCATCCAGAGCGCGGCTGACCGCCCGCGGGTCGGCGTCAACCTGGCGCAGCGCCACGGACAGATCGGCCCCGGCGATCGGCCAGCCCCTCACGGCCGCGAGCCGGTGGACGATCGTTGCCGCGTCGAGTCCGTCCACGGGGTCCAGCGCGTGCTGACGCAGACGCCAGCCGAGTGCCACCGCGCGGTCGACGATCATGGGCCCAGCATACGAACGGGCGCCGACATCCCGACCCCGACCCCGATCCGACGGCACAGCACCCGGGCTCGACCCGATCCCGACACAGGGCGTGACGGCGGGGCCGGAGTCGGCTTCGCCGCCCAGCGGACTGCTCGCCCGCGCCGGCGAGGTGTCACAGCGGGTGCTCGACGCCTTCCCGCTCCGGGTCTGGCAGCGATTCCAGCGACGCAACGGGCTGCTGCTCGCGTCCGGGACCTCCGACCAGGCCGTGTTCGCCGTCTTCGCCGCCCTCTATGTCGCCTTCGCCGTGATCGGCATCTGGCTCGGCGCCAGCCGCACCGCGATCGACGGCCTCATCGACATGGTCAACGGCTTCGCGCCCGGCCTCATCCAGGTCTCGGACCACTCTCCCGGAATCGTGCCCGCGCAGTCGATCCGCGACATCACGACCGACTCCACCACGGCGCTGAGCATCACCGGTGTCCTGGCCATGCTCGCCTTCATCTGGACCACGGTCGGCTGGATCACGTTCCTGCGCAGCTCCGTCCGCGACATCTTCGGCCTGCAGCCGGTGGACGCGAACTTCGCCCTGGTGAAGTTCTGGGACTTCGTCGCCGCCGTGGGCTTCGCCATTCTGCTCGGAGTCGGCGGCCTGCTCACCACGGTCGGCACGTCCGCGCTCGGTCTCGTCTTCACCTGGGTCGACCTGCCGGACACCTCCGTGTGGTTCGACATCGCGACCCGCGGACTGTCGTTCCTCGTCGCCTTCGTCGTCGACGTCATCCTGCTCGTCAGCCTGTACCGATTCCTCGCCGGCACCGACCTCAGCCTGCGTCGCGTGCTGCCGGGTTCCCTCGTCGGCGCGCTCGGGCTCATCGTCCTGCAGATCTCCGCCGGCTGGCTGATCGGACGGGCGCCCGGCAACCCTCTGGTCACGACCTTCGCGGTGCTGCTGGGATTGCTGCTGTGGTTCCGGCTGGCGATGATCGTCATCCTCGTCGCGGCCGCGTGGATCGCGGAGTCCGCCGCGACCGCTGACATCGAGATCGTCCGTCGCGACGAGTACGCCCACCGGGTGGAGGAGGCGCAGATGCTCGTGGACGCGGCGAAGCTGCGACTGCGCGAAGCCCGCATCGAACGCGGCAGCGCGACCTATTGGAAGCGCGGACGGTCCATTCGCTCCGTCACCCGAGCGCGGGAAGAACTCGCCGATGCACAGCAGCGACTCAACGTCGCGGAGATCGAACTCGCCGAGTCACGCCGCGACCGCGCTCGTTGGCGCCGCCGCCGGGAGTCCGGCGCCTGAGAGGGCACCGGCGACACGGACCGTCGAGCCCCCCTCTGAGGTGGACGGCCCCGGAGCAGCGGTGTCGGCAGCGCTGGTTAGGCTGGAGCAATGGCACGACTGCGCATCTCCTCCGTCAACGTCAACGGCATCCGGGCGGCGGTGCGCAACGGCATGCACGACTGGTTGGACACCGCGGACGTCGACGTCCTCACGATGCAGGAGGTCCGCGCACCGCGCGCGGAGCTGGAGAAGGCGCTGCCGGGCTGGGAGATCCTCGATCACGAGGCCACCGCGAAGGGACGAGCCGGTGTGGCGATCGCCAGCCGGGTTCCGGCCACCGCATCGCGCATCGACTTCGCGGGCGACCTGGACACGAACGGCCGCTGGATCGAGGCGGACTTCACCGTCGGCGGCGAGAGCGTCACCGTCGTGTCCGCGTACGTCTTCACGGGTGAGGCCGAGACGCCCGCCAAGCAGGACCCGAAGTGGGCGATGCTCGACGCCATGCAGGCGCGTCTGCCGGAGCTGTCCGCGAACGAGGGCCTGGCCCTTGTCACCGGAGACCTGAACGTCGGCCACCGCGAGCTCGACATCCGCAACTGGAAGGGCAACGTGAAGAAGTCCGGCTTCCTCCCCCGCGAGCGCGCCTACTTCGACCGTTTCCTCGGGTCCGCCGGCGAGCCCGTGACGGGTGTCGACGGATCCGTCGGCACCGGACTCGGCTGGGTCGACGTCGGCCGCGCCCATCACGGCGAGGTGGACGGACCGTACACGTGGTGGTCCAGCCGCGGCAAGGCGTTCGACAACGACACCGGCTGGCGCATCGACTACCACCTCGCGTCCCCCGTGCTCGGCGCACGCGCGTCCGGGTACACGATCGGTCGCGCCGCGAGCTGGGACACCCGCTGGAGCGACCACGCCCCGGTCACCGTGGACTACGAAGTCGGCTGACCCGAACCGGAGAGGATCCGCTGCACGAGTTGGACCTCGTCCTCGCTGAGGGCCCGCCGCGGCACCAGGAGCGTCGAGTACGGAGGCCTCTGCCGGAGTGCCAGGGTGCCGGGCAGCAGCGTCACGCGGGTGAACAGCCGCCACTTCAGGTGCTGCTCCCCGCCGGTGCCGGCCACGTACAGGTGCTCCTCGTCGGCGCTGGCGTGGAATGTCGATCCCACCGGACCGGCATCCTCGGTGGTGCGACGAATGCCCCGCCGAAGACTCTGCGGCAGCACGACGAGCAGGAGGGCCGCGGCGACTGCCGCGATGATCGCGAACGTCGGGCGTTCCGGGTTCAGCAGCAGGATGAACACGGCGACGATCAGGACCAGACCGAGGAGCAACATCAACAGCAGCCCTGGCCCACGCGTGAGCGCGTAGCGGAGTCCGTCCCGCACGAGTGCGTCGGCATCCTGCTGCGTCATCGTGATCGGTTGCCCCATACCGGCGACTCTAGGGCACCGCGCGCTCTCGCTCGACGGGACGACGGTCGCTCGCCCGGGTCAGAACGTGTAGGAGTTGCGCGGGGCGCGGACGTCGTCGAACAGTGCGGACGCGAGGTCCAGGTCATCGATGCGGGCGCGCCCCGTGGACGCGAGATTCCGGACCCGGACGGTGCCGAGGTAGAGCGTCGCGAGGGTCTCCGCGTCCAGCTCGATGACCGTGTCCGCGTCCTCCGGCAGGAGCACCGCCGTGGTCTCGCCGTCGACGCGGGAGATCTCCCACGCACCCGCCGCGAAGCCCTCCCGGTCGTGCACCCGGACGGTGATGGACCCCTCCGCCCGCAGCCCGCGGGCGGCGAATGCGGTCGGCAGGTCCAGCACCCGCAACCACAGGTGGTCGTGTCGGGAGGTGAAGGCGACATCGCGCGCGTCCACGAGCGCCGAGGGCAGCATGAAGTCGATCGGGGCCTCCTCCCACACGAGTTCCTCGATGAGGTCGGTCGCGCCGAGGGCGTCCCAGAGCGCGATCTCGGCGATCGGGGTGGCCGCCCCCAGGTCGACGATCCGCAGTGACCGTCCGTCCGCGACCGAGATCGCGTACCCCACCGCGGCGCCGTCCGCGTCCACGACGGCGAGCGGACGCCACGTCTTCTCGTCGCCGGCGAGCGCCCACGGGTTGGCGTCGCCGTGCGTGCGGCGACGATACGCGTGCGTGTGTCCGATCTGCCCCGGCGTCTCGCGCTGGAAGGCGTCATACGCCTCCCGGTACAGCTCCGGGAAGGCGTCCCACGACGGCACGAACACCGTCAGCCCGGACGAATCGACGGTCTCACGCACGCGCTCGCGCAACCGCAGGCCGTGGAAGACCTGCACCGTCGCCGAAACGGAGTAGGCCGACGCGCCGAACCCGAACCGTCCGTAGATGCCGCCCTCGGACGCCGTGAGCGCCGCCAGCGGTGCACCCGACTCCGCCGCCCGGGTCAGGCCGTCCCGCATCATCCGGGACAGGATGCCGCGGCGCCGATGGGTCGAGCGCACGGTCACCTCGGTGATCATGCGTGCCGGGACGACCACGCCCTCGCGCACGCACACCGACCCGGTGAAGTCGCCGAAGGTCGCCACCGGACGATCGGCCGCGAGCGCCCGCGGGTCCTGCGCGTCGTCGAAGACGGTCGTGAGCGTGGCGTTCTCCGCGCGGAATCGATCCAGCTGCGCGATGACGAGCTCGTCCGGTCGCTCCTTCTCGAGGAAGCCGTAGTCGATGGCGCGAACGAACTGCGCGCCGCGCGGGTCGGAGGTTCCGGGATCGCCTTCGACCGTGAAGTGCTCGTACCGGAGGTTCTGCGCGCGCTCGGTCTTGCTCATGCCCCCACGCTAGCCCGCGGAGGGCGCCGCGTCAGCGGAACTGCGCGACGACGAACGCCAGCGCGGGCACGAACGTGAACAGGAGCGTGATGACGCCGATCGTGAGCCCGAGCAGCGAGACCCACCCCGGGAAGGTTCCACCGGACCGCGCGATCCGCAGGCCGTGCGCGCGAGCCCGGATCGCCGCGACGATCGCGACGATCGCGAGAACCACGGCGACGGGATACGTCCACAGCCCGAGCGGCCCGATGCCGAAGTTGAAGCCGAGCGCCAGCAGTCCGCCCAGCAGACCGGCCACGAGGGCGGTCCAGGACGCGGCGCGCAGGCGTACGCGGTCAAGGGAACTCTGCGCGGGGCTGGTCATGCGCCGATCCTATGCCCGGCGGGTTCGGTCCTCGGCCCGGCGTAGGATCGTACGGTGATTGAGAAAGCCCGCCTCTATTCCGGAATGCAGCCCTCCGCCGATTCGCTTCAGATCGGCAACTACATCGGGGCTCTCATGCAGTGGCGTGGCCTCCAGGACTCCTACGACGCCTACTTCTCGGTCGTCGACCTGCACGCGCTGACCGTGCCGCAGGACCCCGCCGAGCTCCGCGAGAAGACCCGCCGCACCGCCGCCCAGTACATCGGCGCCGGCATCGAGCCGACGCGTTCCACGCTGTACGTGCAGTCCCACGTGTCCGCCCACCCGGAGCTGGCCTGGATCCTGTCCACCATCACCGGCTTCGGTGAGGCCGGCCGCATGACGCAGTTCAAGGACAAGTCCTCTCGCTACGGTGCCGACACGACGAGCGTCGGCCTGTTCACCTACCCGGTGCTGATGGCCGCGGACATCCTGCTGTACCAGACCGACGTGGTCCCGGTCGGCGAGGACCAGAAGCAGCACGTGGAACTCACCCGCGACCTCGCGGAGCGGTTCAACAGCCGTTTCGGTGAGACCTTCCGGGTGCCGAACGCCGTGATCCAGCAGGACACCGCGCGGATCTACGACCTGCAGAACCCGACCTCGAAGATGTCGAAGTCGTCGGATAACCAGTCCGGTGTGCTGTATCTGCTGGACGAGCCGAGCGTGAACGCGAAGAAGATCATGCGCGCGGTGACCGACAACGACGGCACGGTGCGCTTCGACCGAGCCGAGAAGCCCGGGGTGTCGAACCTGCTGGTGATCCTGTCCGCGATCACGGGTCGTCAGATCCCCGCCATCGAGGACGAGTTCGCCGGACGCGGTTACGGCGACTTCAAGAAGGCCGTCGCCGAGGCCGTCGTGAACGAGTTCGAGCCGGTCCGCAACAAGGCCCTGGAGCTGATGGCGGACCCCGCCGAGCTCGACCGCCTGCTCGCGGTGAACGCCGACAAGGCCGCAGCCGTCGCGAACGAGACGCTCGCGAACGTCTACGACCGCGTCGGACTCCTCCGCCGCCGCTGACCCGAACGAACGGACGGCACCCCCGGGTGCCGTCCGTTCGTGGCGCGCCCGAACCGCTTCAACCAGGAAATCGCTGTTGCCTCACCCCGTTCTGTCCACCGACCGCCTGACTCTCACCCTCCCCGCTCCGGACGACGTGGACGCCATCACCGCCGCGTGCCAGGACACCGAGATCCGCACGTGGACGCCGTTGCCGTTCCCGTACCGCACTGAGCACGCCGAGCATTTCGTGGCTGAGGCTGCCGAGCGCTCTGACGCGGACACCGGATTCGAGTGGGCGATCCGACACGAGGACGAACTGGTGGGGATGATCTCGCTGTCTCGGCGAGCCCCGGGTGCCGCCGAGATCGGCTACTGGACCGCCCCGGACGCGCGCGGCCGCGGGTACCTCACCGAGGCGGCCGAGGCCGTCGTCGACTTCGGTTTCGAGCCGACCGGGCTGGGACTGGACCGGTTGGAGTGGAACGCGGCCGTCGGCAACGTCCCCTCGGCGCGCGTGGCGCGCAAGCTCGGGTTCCGGTTCGAGGGCGTCCGACGGGGTGCGTTCGTGACCTCCGGCGGCCGCCTCGACGCCTGGAGCGCGGGGCGGCTGTTCACGGACAGTCCGAAGCCCGTGCGATGGGATGTTCTGGGGTGACTTTCGTCTTTTTGTTCTCGCTCTAATTTTCAGGTTTCGTTGCAGAGATGGTGCATCCACCACGCTGAGGACCGGCGGCGCTCTCAGATAGCTGGGCTTCGGAGACCGGCTCACGTTCGCTTTGGGGTGCGGAATTTCCGCGAATTTAGAGGGGGCACGCTTCAGAGATCGTTCACGCTCGGGAGGATCCGCTTTCGTGTGCGAGCTCGGCGAGCGAGCGGCGTTCGGTCGTATACGGAGTTCCCTTTCTGGTGCACTGAGATCGCCATACTTTCGTAGCTTTGTTCGCCTGCGGTTGAGACAATAGAGCATGGCATTCGACGCGGAGGTCCCGAACCCGGAGCATCGGTGGGAGCACTCAGGGGCGCGGTTCGCCGCCGGGTCCGATGCGCGTCTGTCCGCGCTCGTCTCCGACGTGGTGACGATCGAGCGGCAGATCGCGTGTCTGCAGGCGCGGCGCGCAACGGCGCTCTCGGCGATGTCCGATCTGGCCGAGCACCGCGCCGAGGGCGTGTCCGCACGCGCACAGGAGCACGAGCTGATCACCCGCGACATCGCGGCAGAACTCGGGGCCGCACTCCGCGTCAGCGACCGGGTCGTCCAGGGCCACCTGGCGGATGCGTCGACGCTGGTCCACGATTTTCCCCGCACCCATGCCGCGCTGGAGGCCGGGCGGATCACGATGGGTCACGCCCGAGTGATCGTGCACGCCGGGTGCGTCATCGAGGACCCGGACCGACATGACGCGTTCGAGACGTCCGCGGTCGCGATCGCGGAGAGCACGTCCGCCGGCCGCATGCGTGCCCGGCTCAGCCGCGACGCGGAAGCAGCCCGCACGGACAGCATCGACGACCGCCACCGCAAGGCTCGGGACGGCCGGTACGTCACCGTCCAGGACGGGGACGACGGGATGAGCGAGATCCACGCCTGCGTCCCCACCGTCATCGCGCACGGGATCGCTGACCGCCTTCACGCGCTCTCGCTCCGCACCAAGCGGCGGCGGTCCAGCGACCCGGACGAGGCACCCGATCACCGGACTGTCCAGCAGATCTCCGCTGACGTGTTCTGCGATCTTCTCCTCACCACTGACCCCGCCACCGCCGGCGACGCGCTCGCCTCGATTCGCGCGCAGGTGCAGGTGACCATCCCCAGCGCCGTCCTCACCGGCCAGTCCGAGCCGGGTGCCGAGCTCGTCGGGGTCGGTCCGATCGATCCCGAAACCGCTCGCTCTCTCGCTGCCCTGGCTCCGGGATGGGACCGGCTGTTCATCCACCCGACCACGAAGAACGTCCTCGCGGTCGATCGGTATCGACCGACGGCCGGTCAGCGTCGGATCCTTCGGGTGCGGGATGAGCACTGCCGGTTCCCCGGATGCCGATACCCCGCCACCCGCTCGGACGCTGACCACACCATCGACGCCGCCCACGGTGGGCCGACCGCGATCAGCAACCTCGGCCACTTCTGCCGGAGACACCACACCCTCAAACACCACACCAGATGGAAAGCCGACAACCTCCCCGGCGGACTCATCCGCTGGACCAGCCCCCTCGGCGTGACCTACACCGACAAACCACCCCGCACCGTGGTGTTCACCGCGCCCGAGGCCGAGTGCCCCTTCTGACTCCCGGCCCGCTCAGCCACGCGGGACCGAGCGGATGTCAGGACCGCATGGCAGGATGCCGGTATGCCCGAGATGCCCGAGGTACAGGGCCTCGTCGATTTCCTGCGCGAGCGCGCAGCGGGCCTCGACGTGGTGAAGGCGACGGTCGCGTCCATCGCGGCGCTGAAGACGTACGACCCTCCGTTGACTGATCTCATCGATGCGACGGTGGTCGCCGCCGCCCGGCGGGGTAAGTTCGTGGACCTCACTCTGCTCGATGCCGACGGACCCGTGCACCTCGTGTTCCATCTCGCCAAGGCGGGCTGGCTGCGCTGGTACGACGAGCTGCCGAGCACGGTGATCAAGCCCGGCCGCACGCCGATCGCGCTGCGGATCGGGTTCGACGACGGGTCCGGATTCGACCTCACTGAGGCCGGCACCAAGCGGTCCCTCGCGGTGTACGTCGTGCGCGACCCGCAGGAGGTGCCGGGCATCGCGCGACTCGGCCCGGACCCGCTTGACCCGCCCATGTCCCGCGACGCGCTGGCCGCTGTGCTGACCGACCGCCGAACCCAGATCAAGGGTGTGCTGCGCGACCAATCGATCATCGCCGGGATCGGCAACGCCTACTCCGACGAGATCCTGCACGCCGCGAAGCTGTCCCCCTACGCTCTCGCGGCCAAGCTCACGCCCGACGAGATCACCGCGCTGCACACCGCCATGATGCAGACCCTGACCGAGGCGGTCACCGTCGCGAGCGGAAAGCCGCCGGCCGAGCTCAAAGACGCCAAGCGCGCCGGCTTCCGCGTCCACGCCCGCGCCGGTCAGTCGTGTCCGGTCTGCGGCGACACGGTCCGCAGCGTCTTCTTCGCCGACAACTCCCTCGAGTACTGTCCCACCTGCCAGACCCACGGCAAGATCCTCGCCGACCGCCGCCTCTCCCGCCTGCTCAAATGACGAGATTTCACGGCCCCTGGCCGGGACGACGGAGCCCACGAGCCGGAGCGCTACGGCGCCACCGATGGCTGATCCCCGAAACACCCAGGCACGTCCGACACACCCCGCGTTGCGCGGTTTCTCGGACGTGCTTGGGTGTTTCGCGGGGGTGTCAGCGGACGTCGTCGTCGACCCAGTCCAGAGTCTTCGAAACGGCCTTGTGCCAGTTGCGGAACAGGCGCTCACGCTCGTCGGCGTCCATCGCCGGGGCCCAGCGGGCGTCCTCCTGCCAGTTCGCGCGCAGTTCGTCCAGGCCGGACCAGAATCCGACCGCGAGGCCGGCGGCGTACGCGGCACCGAGCGCGGTGGTCTCGGCGACCACCGGCCGCACCACGGGCACATCCAGGATGTCGGCCTGGAACTGCAGCAGCGTGCCGTTCGCGGTCGCGCCGCCGTCCACCCGTAGTTCCTCCAGCGGCACGCCGGTGTCCGCGTTGACCGCTTCCAGGACGTCCCGCGTCTGGTACGCGATGGACTCCAGCGCCGCCCGGGCGATGTGCTCCTTGGTGACGTAGCGCGTCAGCCCGACGATCGCACCGCGCGCGTCGGGTCGCCAGTACGGCGCGAACAGCCCGGAGAACGCGGGCACGACGTAGGCCCCGCCGTTGTCGGCGACGCGATCGGCGAGTTCCTGCACCTCGGCCGCGTTCCGGATGATGCCGAGGTTGTCCCGCAGCCACTGCACCAGCGAACCGGTGACCGCGATCGACCCCTCCAGCGCGTAATGCGCGGGCTGATCGCCCAGCTTGTAGCCGACCGTCGTGAGCAGGCCGTTTCCGGAGTGGACGATCTCCTCACCCGTGTTGAAGATCAGGAAGTTGCCGGTGCCGTAGGTGTTCTTGGCTTCCCCGGCCTCGAACGCGGCCTGCCCGAACGTGGCCGCCTGCTGGTCGCCGAGGATGCCCGCGATCGGCGTCTCGCGCAGCAGGCTGTGCGCTTCCGCGCGGCCGTAGACCTCCGACGAGGACCGGATCTCCGGCAGCATCGAGCGCGGCACTCCGAAGTCCGCGAGGATCTGGTCGTCCCACGCGAGCGTGCGCAGGTCCATGAACAGGGTGCGGGACGCGTTCGTCACATCCGTGGCGTGAACGCCCCCGTGCGCACCGCCCGTGAGATTCCACAGGACCCAGGTGTCGGTCGTGCCGAACAGCAGGTCACCGGCCTCGGCGCGCTCGCGCGCCCCCGCCACGTTCTCCAGGATCCAGACGATCTTGGTGCCGGAGAAGTAGGTCGCCAGCGGCAGGCCGACGCGCTTCGCGTAGCGGTCCGTGCCGCCGTCCGCGGCGAGCCGGTCCACGATCGGCTGGGTCCGGGTGTCCTGCCAGACGATGGCGTTGTACACCGGCTCGCCCGTGGTCCGATCCCACACCACCGCGGTCTCCCGCTGGTTCGTGATGCCGACCGCGGCGATGTCATGGCGGGTGAGGTTCGCTTTGGACAGCGCTTGTCCGATCGCCTCCCGAACGTTCCGCCAGATCTGCGCCGGATCGTGCTCGACCCACCCGGGTTTGGGGAAGATCTGCTCGTGCTCGAGCTGCCCCACCGAGACGATGGTGCCGGCGTGGTCGAAGATGATCGCCCGCGACGAGGTCGTGCCCTGATCGATGGCGAGGACGTGTGATGCCATCCGCGTGCTCCGTTGTCTGTCGTCGGTTCCGGCTCGACGCTACCGCGCCACGGTCTGGGCGAGCGCGACGCGGTGCGCGTCGGCCAGGAACGTCGTCGCGTGCTCGAGCTCCGCGTCCCGTTCCGACGAGTTCCAGCCGAGCTCCGCCGCCGCGATGTCCGCGAACTCTGCCAGCGCCGCCGCCGTCAGCACGCCGGTGAAGGCGACCGAGGTCCGGCGCAGCACGAGGTCCACGAGGCGCACCACGCGTTCATGGCGGACCAGCCAGCGGATCTCGCCGGTGGAGTAGGCCGGCAGCGTCTCCAGCGGTGCATCGTCGGTCGGCAGGTCGGCGAGGATCGCGGCGGCGCGAGTGCCGTAGCGCTCCAGCAGCACGTCGGCCCGCTGGGGATCGACGGCGCCACGATGCGTGCGGACCCACTGCGCGCGGGACGCGGGATCGGTCGGATAGCCGTACCCGCCGCCGATCGCGACCCGTGCCGTGGAGCGACGGCGGGGCACCCCGAGTTCGGCGAGGACGTCGTTCGCGAGGTGCTCGCCGAGCGCACGGAACGTGGTCCACTTGCCCCCGACGAGGCTGAACAGGGTGGTGCCGGGACGCTCGGCGACACCGGTGCGCTCGATGCGGTAGTCGCGGGAGACGAACCCCGGCTGAGTGTCGTCGTGGCGCGGCAGTGGGCGGACCCCGGCGAAGCGGTACACGATCTGCTCCCGGCGCAGCGGAACCTCGGGGAAGACGTGACCGACGAGGTCGAAGAAGTAGTCCACCTCCGCCTCGGTGCAACGGATGGGCTCGGCCATATCGTGCTCGAGGTCGGTGGTGCCGACCATGACCCGGCCCTTGAGCGGGTAGACCAGCACGATGCGCCCGTCCGAGTGCTCGAAGAAGATCTCCCGTCCGCCCGTGGCCGCCAGCAGCGCCGGATCGTCCAGGACGATGTGCGAGCCCTTCGTGCCGCCCATGTAGGCGGTCTGGCGCCCCAGCGCGCGGTTGGTCAGGTCGGTCCACGGCCCCGTGGTGTTCACGACCACCTCGGCGGACAGGGAGAACTCCGCCCCGGTGCGCTCGTCCCGCACGCGAACGCCGTCCGCGTCCATGCCCACCGCGGCGACGTAATTGACGGCGCGGGCACGCGGTCCCTGGCCGAGGCCGTCGTGCAGGACGTCAAGCGCGAGGCGCTCCGGGTCGTGCATGCTGGCGTCGTAGTAGGTCGCGGTGTACTTCACATCGGGATTCAGCTCGGGCAGCTCGGCCAGGGACGCGCGGCGGCCGTGGAACGCGTGCCGGGGCACGCTCCCGCCATCGCGGGAGAAGAAGTCGTAGATGACCAGGCCGACGCGGATCAGCGCGGCGCCGCGCTCGACGTGCTTGCCTCCGCCGTGGCGGAGGAAGCGCAGCGGCGCGGAGACGATGCCGGAGAACGTCGAGAAGATCGGGATCGTCGTCCGCAGCGGACGGACGTAGTGCGGCGCGGTGCGCAGCAACCGGTTCCGCTCCACGACGGACTCCTTCACGAGCCGGAACTCGCCGTTCTCGAGGTAGCGGATGCCGCCGTGGATCATGTGGCTGGACGCGCTGGACGCTCCGGCCACGAAGTCGTCCCGCTCGATCAGGGTGACGGTGACACCCTGCATGGCGAGGTCCCGGAATGTCGCAGCACCGTTGATGCCGCCGCCGATGATGAGCACGGCGCTGTGCGGTTCCGCCCGCAGCGCCGACACCTCCGCGCGCTCATCGATCACGCCCGTCGCTTCGCCCGTCCCCGGAGCCATCCTCGTCCCACCCTTCTGCGCGCCGCCTGCACGGCACCTACAATCATCGTGGACAGGGATGAACGTTCTTTCAACCCGATCGCACATATGTGCAGGAAGGACACGACGTGGCACAGCGCGGGCAGGCGACGGTCGGCGATTCCCGTTCCCCGCGTGCACGCGACGCGCAACGGGCGGCACAGCTGTACTACATCCAGGACCTCACGATGGAGGCCATCGCGCGTGAGCTGCGCACCTCCCGCTCCTCGGTGTCTCGCCTTCTCAGCCACGCTCGGGAGTCCGGACTCGTGCAGATCACGGTGCGCACGCCCGAATCGGAGGCGGCCGCTCTCACGCATGAAGTCAGCCGGCGGTTCGCGCTGACGCCGCACATCGTGCCGGTGCCCGCCGCGGTCGGCGACGTCGAGCGATTGGAGCGCGTGGCGCTCACCGCCGCACGGCTGCTCAGCACGTACATCACCTCAAACCAGAAGGTCGGGCTGGCCTGGGGCTCGACGATGACGGCGGTCGCCCGGCACCTCGTGCCCCACCCCACGCACGACACCGAGTTCGTCCAGCTCAACGGCACGGGCAACATGAGTTCCTCCGGCATCGGCTACGCCAGCGACCTCCTCCGTCGCTTCGGCGACGCGTACGACGCCGCCGTGCACCAGTTCCCCGTTCCGGCCTTCTTCGATGACCCGGACACCCGCACGGCCTTCTGGCGCGAGCGCGGGATCGCGCGCCTGCTCGACCTGCAGGGACGGCTCGATGTCGCGCTGTTCAGCATCGGTTCACCGTTCGCGGAGGTTCCGAGCCACGTGCACCACGGCGGATTCCTCGACGCGGACGACTACGCCCAGCTGACCGCGGACGGCGTCGTCGGAGACGTGGCGACGGTCTTCTTCCGCGCGGACGGGTCCAGCGACGGCATCGCGCTGAACCGTCGCGCGACAGGTCCGGACCACGCCGTTCTGCGCCGAGTGCCGCGACGGGTGTGCATCGTCGCCGGCCCGGCGAAGCTTCCCGCCCTGCGCGGGGCGATCAGAGCGCGCCTGGTCACGGACCTCGTCGTCGACGAGGCGACCGCCCGGGCTCTGGTCGAGACCGTCTGAGATCGCCGGGAGGAATCGACCGGGAATGATCTGCCGTCGGTGGCGTTGCATACACTCAGCTGGGCCCCACGACGAAGGATTCGCATGCCGGTCACCGATGCCGAACGACGCGCCATGACGCGCGCCCTCGAGCTGGCCGGGCGCGGTCCGCGGGGCGTGAACCCTCAGGTCGGCGCCGTCATCCTGGCGGCCGACGGGGGCCTCCTCGCGGAGGGCTGGCACCGCGGGTCCGGCACAGCGCACGCCGAGGTCGATGCGCTGTCCAAGCTGACCGCGGAGCAGACTCACGGCGCGACCGCCGTGGTCACCCTGGAGCCCTGCAACCACACCGGACGCACCGGGCCGTGCGCCGAAGCACTGATCGCAGCGGGAGTGTCGCGGGTGGTCTACGCCGTCTCCGACCCCGGGGCGGTCTCCGGTGGCGGGGCCGCTCACCTGCGCGCTGCCGGGGTGGTCGTGGAGTCCGGCGTCGAGGCCGAGGCGGCGCAGCACCTGATCGGCTCGTGGCTGATCACGAGCGCGCTGGGACGGCCGCACGTCACCGTGAAGTGGGCGCAGAGTCTGGACGGCCGGGCCGCCGCAGACGACGGCTCCAGCCAGTGGATCACCGGATCGGAGGCCCGCGCGGACGTGCACCGTCGCCGCGCGGCCCATGATGCCATCGTGGTCGGCACCGGGACGCTGCTCGCCGACGACCCCGCTCTGACCGCTCGCGACGGCGACCGCCTGCACGAGCACCAGCCCGTGCCGGTCGTGATCGGCGCGCGCGAGATCCCGGCCGACGCCGCGGTCCGCCGCCACCCGCTCGCACTTCGGCACGAGCGCGAACACGACCTCGCCGCCATCCTGCAGCGGTTGCTGCAGGACGGCATCCACTCCGTGTTCGTCGAGGGCGGCCCCACGCTGGCCAGCGCGTTCCTCGCCGCCGGACTCGTCGACGACGTCCTCGTCTACACGGCCCCCGTTCTGCTCGGCGGGCGTCGGCTCGCGATCGGCGATGTCGGCGTAGCCTCGATCACGGACGCCCTCCGGCTGGAGGACGCCACGCTCACCACTCTCGGCGCCGATGTGCTGCTGCACGGCCGGGTACCGCACCCGCCGGATCCGGCCACCCTCTCGGGAAAGAAGTCTCCGATGACCACCACAACGTCCGTCACCCTCGCCGCCGAGGCCACCGTGCCGACCGTGCACGGCACCTTCCGCTTCCTGGCGTATCACGACGACGTCGCGGACACCGAGCACCTGGCGATCGTCTCCGGCGAGCCCGGCTCCACCGCGCTGGTCCGCGTCCACTCGGAGTGTCTGACCGGTGAGGCGTTCGGTTCCGAGAAGTGCGAGTGCGGCCCCCAACTGGACGCCGCGCTGGACGAGATCTCCCGCACCGGCGGCGTGGTCATCTACATGCGCGGGCAGGAGGGGCGCGGCATCGGCCTGTTGAACAAGCTCCGCGCGTACGCGCTGCAGGAGCAGGGCCTGGACACCCTGGATGCGAACCTCGCTCTCGGCCTGCCCGCCGACGCCCGCGACTACTCTGCGGCGGCCGCGATCCTCCGCGACCTCGGCATCACCGACGTTCGTCTCCTGACGAACAACACGGACAAAGTGGCCCAGCTGGAGAACCTCGGCGTCCACGTCGCGGAGCAGGTGCCGCTCGTCGTCGGGGTCGGCCCGAACAACACCGGCTACCTCGAGACGAAGCGCGCGCGGATGGGTCACATCATCGACGACACGCTGCTGCACGGCTCGACGCACTGAACCCCGTAGCCGCGCGGCATTCTCTCCACAGGACCCGGCAGCGAAGAAAGCTGGGAGTACACTGAGCGAACCGCCGGGAACCACACCGGCGCACGGGTGACGCACTGGCGAGCCGCCGGGCCGCGCCACCCCGCGTCCTGGTCGTGCTTCTCACCGCCCATGACCTGACGTTCTTAGAGAGACATGACTTCCACAGCTGCAACGGCCGCTGCTCCCGTCAACTCGCGCGCCCGCGTGATCACGGCGAGCCTCATCGGCACCACCATCGAGTTCTACGACTTCTACGCGTACGCCACCGCCGCGGTGCTGGTGTTCCCGACCCTCTTCTTCCCGCAGGCGGATGCCACGACCGGACTGCTGGCGAGCTTCGCCGTGTTCGGTGCGGCGATGGTCGCCCGCCCCATCGGCGCCGTCGTCTTCGGACATTTCGGTGACCGCTTCGGCCGCAAGGCGACCCTCGTCGCCTCCCTGCTGACCATGGGTGTCGCGACCTTCCTGATCGGCTGCCTCCCGACGTACGCGTCCATCGGCTGGGTCGCCGCCCTGTTTCTGCTGATCCTCCGCCTCGCGCAGGGCTTCGCGCTCGGCGGCGAGTGGTCCGGTGCCGCACTGGTCGCGACGGAGAACGCCCCCAAGGGCAAGCGCGCCTGGTACGGCACGTTCCCGCAGCTGGGCGCGCCGATCGGCTTCATCATCGCCAACGGCGTGTTCCTGTTCATCAACTTCGCCCTGCCGCACCCGGACGGCACGGCGCAGCGCTCCGAGGAGTTCCTCGCCTGGGGCTGGCGCGTGCCGTTCCTGTTCAGCGCCGTCATGGTCATCATCGGCCTCTGGGTGCGTCTGAAGCTCGTCGAGTCGAAGACGTTCGAGAAGGCCGAGAAGAGCGGGGCCATCAAGAAGTTCCCGCTCGGTCAGGTGTTCCGCCGGTACTGGAAGCAGCTGATCCTCGGCACCTTCATCATGCTGGCGACGTACGTGCTGTTCTACCTGATGACGACGTTCACCCTGTCCTACGGCACCGCCCCCGCAGACGCCAAGGTGCCCGGCCTGGGCTTCGGCTACACGGACTTCGTGCTCATGCAGATCATCGGCGTGATCTTCTTCGGTATCTTCACGCTGCTCTCCGGCCCCGTCGCCGACGCGATCGGCCGGCGACGCCTGCTCATCTGGGTGACGGTGGGCATCATCGTGTTCGGCCTGCTGTTCTCCGTGTTCCTGCTGCCACACGCGGACCCGAAGTTCACCGGCGCTCTGGTGCAGGCCTTCCTGATCTTCGGCTTCATGCTGATGGGGTCGACCTTCGGACCGATGGGTGCCGTCCTGCCGGAGCTGTTCCCGACCAACGTCCGCTACACCGGCTCGGCGATCTCCTACAACGTCTCATCGATCCTCGGTGCGGCCGTCGCCCCGTTCATCGCCGTCGCGCTGTGGTCCGCCGCCGGGGGCAACCCGTGGCTCGTCGGCATCTACCTGTCCGTGATGGGCGTGCTCACCCTCATCGCGCTGCTCCTGTCCAAGGAGACCAAGGACGTCGAATACGAGGACAACCTCGCCTGACGACGAATGCACAATCGCCCGGGTCCCCAGGACCCGGGCGATTCTGCATTTCTTCGTTGGCTGACCGCGGCACAGTCCATCAGCGCGCCGCGGCGCAGTCCATCAACCGGCGGCGGCGCAGTCCATCAGCGCGCTCGAGGGAGCATCCGTGACGGCGGTGCAGTTCGCCTCGACCCACGCATGGATCTCGCTGACCGGGTCCGTGGTGTCACCGGTGCCCGCGGCGTTCGTGGGTCCGAGGACCATGCTCGACGTCAGAACGTAGCGCAGCTCACCGCTGGAGACGAGCTTGATGAACCCGGCCAGGGTCGGGATCGGGTCGCGGGCACTGAAGCCGCCGATCGGCAGCACCGACTCGCCGTTGCTGGCCAGGATGTACTCCGCCGCCGACTGCGCGCCGAATGCGGCGGCGATGTAGGTGGCGTGGCCGCGATGCTCCTCGAGCCAGACGGCTGTCCGCTGGGCGAGGCTGCCGACCTCCGGCACCCCGGTGCCGGTCACCCCCGGGGCCCCGGCGGCTCCCAGACCGGTGCCTCGCTGCGAGCCACCGGAACGGTTCGCCCCGCTGAAACCGCCGCGGGGGCCGCCGCCTCCGCCACCGAACGCTCCGCCGTTGCCGGACCCGGGACCCGCCTTGCTGAAGCCGGCGGCGGTGCCCCCACCCGGAAATCCCGCACCCCCGGCGAAGGACGGGGTGGATTGTCCGAGATCAAGCGAGCCGCCGGCGACGGGGTTCGTGGAATTCGGATGGAGCACCGTCACCGCCGACCACACCGTCGGGGTGAACAGGAGTGCGGCCATCGTGACGATGGCGGTCACCGCGCGGAGACCATGCGCGCGTTCGGTCAGCACCAGGGCGATGGCGCCGGCCGCGAGGACCGTCTGGATCAGGGCAGCCCACACGCTGTACGACCCGTAGTGCACACCGATCAGAACGGCCGTCAGGGCCCCGATGACCAGCATCACGACGATCGGCACGACGCGACGCGCCCGCAGCGCCCGGCCCACCGCGATACCGATCGCCGCGGCGATCGGTATCGCGAGCGACGCCGTGTAGAACTGGTGCATCCCCGCCACGACCGAGAACATCACGGCGTAGGTCGCGAACCACACGGTCACCAGCAGGGCGACCGTCCGCGGGACGCGAAGCACCCACAGCAGCACGATCGCGACGACGGCCACGGGGATGAGCCAGGCGATCTGGCCGGCCAGGTCGTCGTTGAACAGTCGATTCACTCCGGGTCCCCCGGAGAACGGCGGCGTGAAGGAGCGATAGGCGGACGTGTCGGCGGTGGAGGAGCCGAAGCGGCCCAGCCCGTTGTAGCCGAACACCATCTCCCACGGCGAGTTCGTCAGGGTGCTGCCGATGTAGGGACGCGAACCCGCGGGCACGAGCGAGACGACCGCGATCCACCACAGGGAGGCGACGATGCTCACCGTGCCGGCGATCAGCAGATGCCGGATGCGGCGCCACCAGGACTGCTTCGTGAGCAGGTACGCGGTCGCCAGCGCCGGCCACGCCGCCCACGCCTCCAGCATGTAGCACTGGAAAGCGGCACCGATGAACACCCCCGCGAGCGTCAGCCAGCCGAGACTTCGCGCCTGCAGCGCGCGCATCGACGCCCAGAGCGCCGCGGCGAGCGCGAGGACGAAGAACATCTCCGGCTGGTTCGATCGGGCCACGGCGACGAGAATCGGCGTGGTCGCGACGACCGCCCCGGCCAGGAGGGCGCCGGTGACACCCGCGACCCGGCGGACGGCCACCGCCGTCAGCCCGACCGCACCGACGGCGGCGAGAGCGTTCGGGATGATCACCGCCCAGGCGGAGTAGCCGAACACCTTCACGAACAGGGCCGGGATCCAGAACGAGCCCGGGATCTTGTCGAGCGTCACCGTGCCGGCGGGGTCCATCGACCCGAACAGGAAGTTCGACCACGACTCACTCATCGACATCGCGATGGACGCGTAGTACGCCGACGGACTGCCGGCCCAGACGTCCCAACCGGTCAGCACGGCAGCCCCGAGCATGAGGGCGATCATCCCCACGATCCAGGCGGTACGACGGGTCGGGGCCGGTCGTCGAACCCGAGCCCGGGAGCCGATGAACGGCAAGGCGAGTGTGGTCACGCCGACGAGACTAGACCCGGGTCCGGCGCGCCTTTCTCGGCGTCGGCTATGGATCTGCCGTGGGTCCGCGAGCGTCAACATCGCTTGACTTTCGGATGCGGCGCCACGAGACTGTCAACGTCAACAAATGATGACGATGGAGGCGGGATGAGAATCGCGGCGGAAACCCCCGAGCGGCCAGAACCGATCTCGGCGCTGCGCGCTCTGCAGCGTGAGAAGGCGCGGCTCGCGGCAGAGGAGGAGACGCTCGTGCGGCGCGCTCGCGTGCAGGGCTTCTCCTGGCACACGATCGCCGACGCGCTCGGCGTCAGCAAGCAAGCGGCGCATCGCCGGTTCCGGTGATCGGGCCCGACTCAGAGCCCGGCAGAGCGACCCCCTCCCGGCTCAGAGCAGGCTCGGATCCAGCTGCGATACCCCCTCGACCCCGGCAGAGGAACCCCATCCCGGCTCAGAGCAGGCTCGGATCCAGCTGTCGTCCGCGCTGCATGAGGTCCAGGTTGAGCAGCTGTCCGATCGCGAGGTCATCGCTTCCCGGCGTCGTGCGCGTGGGGTTGAGGTACTCCAGCTCGGAACGCGCGATTCCGAACCGGGCGGCGATCTCCGGCATGCGGTCATCGGCCGCGACGACGTAGGTCGTCACCCGACCGTCGCCGTCCTTCCGGACCGCACCCATCGCGCCCGGGCCCGGGCCCGAGTCCTTCAGCGCCGCAAGCCACCACCGCATCGGGGAGATGGACCATTTCAGCTCCCCGCGCGCGACGATGACGTTCTGACACTCCAAGCCCTGCTTCGATGAGACCGGGTTCTTCGGATCCGCGGCGATCGTCACGTCCACCTCGGACCAGTACGTCCAGTCGGTCGCCGCGTCCAGATCGAACGCGATCACGCGCTGATCCTTCGCTCGCAGTTCGCTGAACACCTCACTGCCGCCGTCCGCGCACGGATCGTGTGGGCGCGGCCACGCCGACAGCAGCACGGAGGCCGACGAATGCGACGTCCGGAACCCCGTGATGGTCAGCGTCGCTTTGCCGCCCCCGAAACTCTCCACCGTGAACTCGCCCGTGGTCTTGCCGTCGCCCGAGGTCAGCGCACCGGTGGCCACGATGCCGGGGCCGGGCGGCTCGTTCTCCCGGACCACGCGCGGTCCGGGAGAGGTCGACGGTGAGGCGGTCACCGTGGGGGTCATCGATGGACTCGGCGCGGCGACGGTGGTGGCCGGATTCGGCTTGCACCCGGTGAGCGCCAGGGCCGCCACGACGAAAGCCACCGCAATCAGGGGCGTCCGTCGACCGATCATGGTTCGACGGTAAGGGACGGCGGACTCGCGCAGCGGCAGCGTCGCAGACGTGTCGCAGCGCTCACCGGGAATGACAGGAGTTCGGGAAATGACATGGCGCGCGCCGCGACGACATCACGGCCGGAAATGACAGGAGTTCGGGAAATGACATGGCGCGCGCCGCGGCTCTCTCAGGGCCAAACGCGGCGCGCGCCTGTCGTGCGTGGTGGCGCGTCCTCACCGGAGCAAGGGGGACGCACCACCACGGGTCATGATGCCGAGCTCGCCAGGCGAGTCCGGAGGGCGGACAGCTCGCTGGTCAGCGCCGTCGGAACTCGCCCGTCGAAGGTGTCGTAGAACGCCTCGGTCAGGTCTGCCTCCTGCGCCCAGGTGCTCGGGTCGACGTGGAACAGCTCCTCCAGGTCCTCCTGCGGCACCTCGATGCCGTCGAGGTTGAGGTCCTCCAGGTGCGGCAGGCGGCCGATCGGGCTGACGCGTGCACCGACCTCACCCTGCAGGCGGCGGACGATCCAGTCGATGACACGCGAGTTGTCACCGAAGCCCGGCCAGAGGAAGCGTCCGTCCGAACCGCGGCGGAACCAGTTGACCTGGAAGATGCGCGGCGCACGATCGAACCGCAGCCCGGCACCGACGCGCAACCAGTGCCCGAAGTAGTCGGCCATGTTGTAGCCGCAGAACGGCAGCATCGCGAACGGGTCGCGGCGCAGTTCGCCCACGGTTCCCTCGGCGGCGGCGGTGCGCTCGGACGAGATGTTCGAGCCGATGAAGACGCCGTGCGTCCAGTCCGTCGCCTCGACGACCAGCGGCACGTTCGTGGCGCGACGTCCGCCGAAGAGGATCGCGTCCAGCGGAACGGCGTCCTCCCAGTCCGGAGCGATCTGCGGGCACTGCGCTGCCGAGACGGTGAAGCGGGAGTTCGGGTGCGCGGCCGGGTGGTCCGCCTCCGGCGTCCAGTCGTTGCCCTGCCAGTCGGTCAGGTGCGCGGGCGCCTCGTCGGTCAACCCCTCCCACCACACGTCGCCCTCGGGCGTGAGCGCGACATTGGTGAACACCGTGTTGCCCCACAGCGTCTCGACCGCGGTGACGTTGGTCGACTCGCCGGTGCCCGGCGCGACACCGAAGAAGCCGGCCTCGGGGTTGATGGCCCAGAGGCGACCGTCCTCGCCCGGACGGATCCACGCGATGTCGTCACCCATGGTCTCCACGCGCCAGCCCGGAATGGTCGGGCGCAGCATGGCGAGGTTGGTCTTGCCGCACGCGGACGGGAACGCCGCGGCCAGGTGGTAGACCTTCTCGTTCGGGTCGATGACGCGAATCAGCAGCATGTGCTCGGCGAGCCAGCCCTCGTCCCGGCCGATCACCGAGGCGATGCGCAGAGCGAAGCACTTCTTGGCGAGGATCGCGTTTCCGCCGTATCCCGAACCGTACGACCACACCTCGAGCGACTCCGGGTAGTGGACGATGTACTTGTCGTCGTTGCACGGCCAGGCCTCATCCTCCTGGCCCGGCGCGAGCGGCGCGCCGACCGAGTGCACGGTGCGCACCCACGGCTGGCCCTCCGCGATCTCGCGCAGCACGGCGTCGCCGACGCGGGTCATGACCTCGATCGAGATCAGCGCGTACGCGGAGTCCGTGACCTGGACGCCGATCTTGCTCAGCGGGCCACCGACGGCGCCCATCGAGAACGGCAGGACGTACATCGTGCGCCCGCGCATCGAGCCGGCGAACAGGCCGGTCATCTTCTCGCGCATCTCGGCGGGGTCCGCCCAGTTGTTCGTGGGTCCGGCGTCGATCTCCCGCTCGGATGCGATGAAGGTGCGCCCCTCGGTGCGGGCGACGTCGCTCGGGTGGGAGCGGGCGAGGTACGAACCGGGACGAAGCTCGGGGTTGAGCTTGATCAGGCGTCCCTCGTCGACCATCTGGTCCACGATCGCGTCGTGCTCGGCCTTCGAGCCGTCCACCCAGTGGACGCGGTCGGGCTGCGTCAGCGCCGCGATCTCATCCACCCAGGTGCGAAGCTCGTCCATGGCCTCCCCCGGATAGTCCGGCCGGGCCCCGAACGACCGGGCGGGCGAAAGAGGTGCCTCCGCGCGGTTGGGGTGGGCAGCGAACGATTCGGCGAGGGCCATGTCATCTCCTTGATGTGCTCCGAGTGACCTTGTGCTCAAGTTTGCGCGTCCTTTCCTCACCCTTTCGGCCATCTGGGGTGGAAAGAACAGCGAATCTTTCCCTATGATCAAGGACATGGCCACCGGCATCGAACTCGCAACCCTCGGACACCGCATCCGTCACCATCGCCTCGACCGCGGTTTCACGCTGGACGAGCTCGGCGCGAAGGTCGGCGTCGCCGGCAGCCAGCTCAGCCTGATCGAGAACGGCAAGCGGGAACCGAAGCTCTCGCTCCTGCAGGCGATCGCCCAGGCGACGGGCACGGACGTCACCGATCTCATCTCCGGTGAGCCGCCGAACCACCGGGCCGCTCTGGAGATCGAACTGGAGCGCGTGCAGACCTCGGCGGTGTTCCGCCAACTCGGCGTTCCCGCCGTCCGCGTCACCAAAGCGATGTCCGACGAGACCATCGAGGCGATCCTCGGACTGCACCGCGAGCTGCAGCGGCGCGAGAGCGAGGCGATCGCGACGCCGGAGGAGGCGCGGCGCGCGAACACCGAGCTTCGCCTGAAGATGCGCGCGCTCGATAACTACCTGCCCGACATCGAGACCCTGGCCGAGCAGCAGCTCAAGGCGGCCGGACACACCTCCGGCGCGCTCTCGCACCGGACCGTGAGCATCATGGCCGAGCAGTTGGGCTTCGAACTGATCTACGCGGGTGACCTCCCCCACTCCGCCCGCTCCGTGACCGATCTGGAGAACGGACGCATCTACCTGCCGCCGGCGTCGATCCCCGGCGGCCATGGCCTGAGGTCCATGGCTCTGCAGGCGATGGCGCATCGACTGCTCGGCCACACGGTTCCGACCGACTACGCGGACTTCCTCCAGCAGCGCCTGGAGATCAACTACTACGCCGCGTGCTGCCTCATCCCTCGAGGAGCCGGCGTCGCGTTCCTGCAGAACGCGAAGAAGGAGCGCAACCTCGCGGTCGAGGACTTCCGGGATGCGTTCGGTGTGACGCACGAGGCCGCCGGCATGCGGATGACCAACCTGATGACGACCCACCTGGACACCCGTCTGCACTTCCTGCGTGTGGACGCGGACGGTGCCATCTCCCGCGTCTTCGAGAACGACGGGCTGCCCCTGCCTGAGGATGTCACGGGGTCCATCGAAGGGCAGCTGGCGTGCCGGAAGTTCTCCGCGCGCAAGGCGTTCGATCAGCAGAACCGCACCACCGAGCACTACCAGTACACCGACACTCCGGCGGGAACGTTCTGGTGCTCCACCCAGACCGGCGCCACCGACGCGGGCGAGTTCTCCATCACCGTCGGCGTGCCCTTCGATGACGCCCGCTGGTTCCGCGGTCGGGAGACGCAGAACCGCGCGACCTCGACCTGCCCGGAGGAGTCCTGCTGCCGTCGCGCCCCGTCGGATCTCACCACGAAGTGGAAGGGCAAGGCGTGGCCGAGCGCCCGCGTGCACACGCACATGTTCTCCCCGCTCCCCCGCGGCGCCTTCCCCGGTGTCGACGACGGCGAGGTCTACTCCTTCCTGGAGCGCCACGCCGGCTGACCCCCTCTCCCGGGTTCTGCAGGAGCCCCCGGTTCTGCAGGAGCCCCCGGGTTCCGCAGGAAGTTCATTAGTTGCGCAGGACGCTCTGGCCCGGAAACATCGGGCTCAGCAGTGATCCGTTCCTGCTCAATCGCGCCGATCCTGCACAACCGGAGTACCCGATGAACGAACCTGTCGCACGCCCGTGGGCGGGGCTGACCGTGCTCGCGGTGGCGGTGTTCAGCGTCATCCTCACCGAGGTCCTGCCGATCGGGCTCGTGCCCGAAGTCGTGCGCGCGTTCGGGGTCGACGAGGCTGCGGCCGGACTCCTGATCGGGCTGTACGCGGTGCTCGTCGCGGTCACGGCGGTCCCGCTGACCCGCCTCACCCGACGAGCTCCGCGCAAGGCGGTCCTGCTCGCCACCCTCGCCGTGTTCGCCGGGTCCAACGTGCTCGCCGCAGCCGCGGTGGGCTTCGAGATGCTCGTCGCCGCTCGTGCTCTCGCGGGCGTCGGACACGCGCTGTTCTTCGCGCTCTGCATCGGGTACGCGGCGCGCATCGCCCCACCCGGGCAGACCGGACGCGCGATGGCGTTCGTGGCGACCGGAACCTCAGCCGGACTGATCGTCGGCGTCCCGGCGGGGGCTGCGCTCGGTGACCTCGTCGGCTGGCGCGGGACCTTCGTCGTGCTCGCTGTGCTCACGACCGGCTCGGTGATCGCCGCGTGGCGATTCCTGCCGCCGGTCGGCCACGACGCGGAGGCCGGACGCACGCTGGTTCCGGGCGGGGGGCGAATGCTCCTGATCGCGGGGCTCGCCGGCGCAGCCTTCCTCGGCTATTACACGCTGTACAGCTACGTCAGCCCGATGCTGCTCGCCGCCGGGCTGCCGCGGGACGTGCTCGCCGTCGTTCTGGTGGCGCTGGGCCTCTCCGGACTGATCGGCATCCGGGTGGCGGCGCCGCGATTGGACCGGCACCCCTACGGCTGGATGCTCGGCGTGCCCGCCGCCATCGCGGCCACGCAGGTCATACTGGCGCTCGTCTTCCCCGCGCTCTGGCCCGTCGTCCTCGTCGCTCTGCTGTGGACCGCTGTCTGGGGTCCGGTGAACTCGACCTACCAGAACAGCCTCGTCCGCGTCGGCCGCGCCAACCCGGAGATGGCCGGTGCCTGGATCAACGTCACCTGCAACATCGGGATCGCCGTCGGTTCCGCGATCGGGGGGCAGGTCGTCGTCGGCCCGGGCTACGCCGTCGCCGGACTCGTCGGCACGGCTGTGCTCGCCGCCGCAGCTCTCGTCACCCTGCTCGCGCGACGGGCGCTGTCCGATCCGAGCTGAGGCGTTCTCACTGAGCAACCGTGGTTGACATTCGCGCGCGCGCAACTTAGGTTGACACCATGACGTCAACCACGGTTGCTGAAATCGCCGCCGACACGCGGAACCCCCGTGCCGGGCTGCGCGCGGTGTCCTCGTTGCGCGTCCTCGCCGATCGGCTGGAGCTCGCTCAGGTCGAAGCGGCGCTGCGCGCGGGCATGAGCTGGAGTGAGATCGCCGATGCTCTGGGAGTCACCCGCCAGGCGGTGCACAAGAAGTACGCGAAGAAGGTCGACCAGACCATCCCGGTCCCGAGGAGGCACACATGAGCCGGATCACCGAAGCCGCCGCCACGACGCACGTCCTGTCGATCGCCGCGATGGAGGAAGCCTCGCGCGTCGATTCCCGGACGGCCGACCTCGATCACCTTCTGCTCGCCCTGACCGTCGACGGGGGTACGGCCGGGTCCGTACTGCGCAGCCTCGGCGTCACGCTGGATGCGGTGCGGCGCGCGGTCGCCGACGAGCACGCGGACGGCCTCGACTCACTGGGCGTCCGGGCCCCGACCGCGGACGCTGGGGCGATCCGGTTCCACGAGACCGGCGATTACAAGTGGAGCGATCGCGCGCTGCGCCTGCTCAAGCGCGTCGGTGCCGACGGCGAACGCACGGACGCGGTCGCCGCGCTGCGCGCCCTGCTGGGCGAGCCCAGCGGTCTCATCGAGGCCGTGCTCGCGCGGCTGCAGGTGACGGCGGACGCGATCACGGAACGCCTGGATCTGGAGGAGCGTCACCCGAGTCACCGCACATCGGCCGCGACGTGGACCGGTGACATCTCCGGCCGGTCGGAACAGTTCGTGCCCGCGCCGCCGGAGAACGTGTGGAACCTGCTGGCAGATCCGGCGCGGATGTCCGAGTGGGAATTGAACGTCGAGGCGGTGATGGATGCGCCCGAGCACCCGCGCGCGGGCGACGTCTGGTCTGCCCGCAGCCGAACGACGGCCCCGGATGGCAAAGCCCTGTCCGTCCGACCCCACCTTCGTTCGCAACAGGTCGAGCTGGTCTCGCTTGACCCCGGTCACGCGATCGCCTGGCGCTTCACCTTTCCGGACGCCGCGCAGACGAACGCGCGACTCGTGCGAGCCGAACTGGAACCCGCCGCCGGCGGCACACAGGTGCATCTGTCCTCCGCGTGGGAGCTTCCGTCCACCCGGCGACGCCGCCCGATCCGCGGGTTCCTCATGCGCCCGCTGCACCGCTTCGCGATCTGGATGCAGCTGACGCAGCTCGGCGCGAGCATCGGCCGGGCCTTCCGATGACCGGCGCGCGTCACATTGCGAGAGAACTGACGCCGAGCTAATCGGCGACGGCGGCGGCGGCGATCGCCTGGAGGGCGGTGACGTGTGCGGCGAACGCGCGCCGACCCGCCGCGGTGGCACGCACCCACGTCCGCGGCCGGTTGCCCACGTACCCCTTCGTCACCGCGACGTAGCCGGCCGACTCCAGGGCGGTCACGGCCTTGCTGACCGATGAGTCGTCCGTCTCCAGGAAGTCGCGGAGCGTAGCGAAGTCGAGTTCCCGATCCGTCCCGAGCGCCGCCAGCAGGGAGAAGCGGACCGGTGTCTGCAGAGCGGGATCAAGCCCGTGCCGCGGGTGCGCCATCATCACCCGCCGCCGTGGTTCCGGGAGCCCAGGCGACGACCGTCATCACGATGACCGTGAGCACGCCCACGACGATCGCGACCGGCCCACGGAACCAGGCGGTGGCCTGGCCGAGGATCGCGGCGACGAAGGCCACGACGACGACGCACCCGAACGCGGACCACTGCCGTCCGCCCCACGCGTATCCGACCCGTCGCATGCCGATCGGCGAGGTGTACGCGCAGATCAGGACGAGGGTCAGCAGCAGCGGCAGCAGGGCCACCGACGCGCCGACAGGCGAGGCGGCATCGATCGCGATGACTCCGCCGATCGCGAGACCGATCAGCATCGTCGAGACCCGGACGGGCCGGCTCAGTTCCACGACCGGCCACGTCGATCGTCGCTCGCCGCGGGTCGCCCACAGGCCCCGCAGTGGCACGATCGCCAACGCGACGAAGACCAGGATCGGCCCGACCACATTCAGCCACGACGGGTAGTCGACCGACTGGATCTTCAACACCCCGAGACCGATCGTGAGCACCCCGCCGATGCCGTAGAGCACCCACCCCACGGGGCGGCGGCGCGTGCGGACGCCGAATCGGTCGCGTGCTCCCTCCACCAGGCCCATCAGCAGCAGGAAGGGAACGATGATCATGGCCATGCTCACGGCGGTGCCCGCCAGGGTGAGCCAGACACCGAAGTACGCGGCCGTCGCGACAGCCAAGCCCAGCAGCAGGAACCAGTACGTGCGGACGGGCCGCAGCACATCGGAGCGTTCTCTGATCGTCACGAGTCGGCGCAGCTGTTCGGCCGGGCTCGCGCTCTCATAACTTTCCATATGGAAAGTATCTTCCGATCTGACAGCTACTGCAAGAGTGGAAGCCCCCCGCCAGGAGCGTCAGGCGGCGTGGGTGCGCCAGGTTTCGAGCGCAGCCTCAGCATCGCGCGACGCGAGGTCCGGCGCCAGGACGGAGAGCTCGCCGGCGCGCGTCCACGTGCCGACCACTTCGCCCCTGCGCAGGAGGATGGCGCGCACCATGCCATTGCGGCCAGGGCCCACGGCGGCGCGCACGTCGTCGGACGCCACCCGCGAGCGGTCGGCGTAGGAGATGTAGTACTCCTCGAACGTCGGCAGGGCGAGCAGGGAGTCCGGTGTCGCATCGGCGGCCGAGATCTCGGCGACGACCACCCGACCGGATGCATCGAGATCCAGCAGGACGTCATCTGCCAGGGGCGACTCGTCGTCCCGGGCGACGACCGCCGCCGCGCGAGCGGGAGTGATCGGCAGGCCCGCCCACCAGGCGAAGTCCGCGATCGAAGCGGGGGCGTGTCCCTGGAGATAGCGTCGCAGCAGCTCCGCCGTCGCATCGCCCGCCACCGTCCGCTGCGTGGGCAGATCGTCGTTCAGCGTCAACAGCTGCTCTGTTGCGGGCGCGCCGTCCGGACGCGGCACCGTGGCGCCCCAGTGCACGACGCCGGTGATCGCGAGCGCGAGCAGCAGGTGGGCACCGCGCTGACCGGTCGTCTCGACCCCGTCCGCGGTGAGTGCGGCGAACGCGTGCGCGCGGCGCAGCCCGCCGGAAGCGAGCACCCGCCGAAGAGTCTGTTCCGCGCGCGAGAAATCGTCGTCCTCAAGCTCGAGCTCACGGTGCCGTCCGGCGGCGGACCGGCGCACGCGGGCGCTCGTGATCGACAGCATCCAGTCGACGTCCTCCGCCGCGAGAATGTGCAGCGTGCCGCGCATCGGCCAGGTGCGGACGATCTCGCCGGCGTCGAACGCGGCGTCCACGGCGCGGGCGGTCGGCGCACCCGCCACGCGTGCGGACAGCGCGAACCGGCCTCCCCAGAGTTCCTGGGCCTGCGTGCCGCACTGATGCCGGGCGGCATCGACGATCGTCGCGGCCGGCGCTGTCAGCAGATGCGAGCGCAGCCTCGCCGCGCGCAGTCCATCAGGGCTCATGCCGACATGATGCCGCACACCGCCGACAAGAGCAGGCGCTGGACAGGACTGCCCCCAACAAGAGCCTGCACCGGACAGGACCGCGCTCCGGTTCGGACCATCCACGGAACCGAACCGGAGCGGGGAGTCTGTGTCAGGCGGGGATCAAGCGCACGTCGCTGCGCTCGGGGATGACGACAGGGTGGGACCCGGCCATCGCCTCGAGCACGCGGACGACCTGACGGGAGTAGCCGTACTCGTTGTCGTACCAGACGTAGAGGATGAGGTTCGTGTCGTTCGCGATCGTCGCGAGGCCGTCCACGATGCCGGCGCGGTGCGAGCCGACGAAGTCGGTGGAGACGACCTCGGGCGATTCGATGTAGTCGATCTGCTGGCGCAGTTTCGAGTGCAGCGAGACACGGCGCAGGTAGTCGTTGACCTCGTCCTTGGTCGCCGGACGCTCGAGTGTCACGTTCAGCACGGCGAGGGAGACGTCCGGGGTCGGCACGCGGATCGCGGAACCGGTGAGCTTGCCCTCCAGCTGCGGCAGCGCCTTGGAGACGGCCTTGGCGGCACCGGTCTCGGCGATGACCATGTTCAGCACGGCGGAGCGACCGCGGCGGTCACCCTTGTGGAAGTTGTCGATGAGGTTCTGGTCGTTCGTGAACGAGTGGACGGTCTCGACGTGGCCGTGGACGATGCCGTATGCCTCGTCGATCGCGGCGAGGACCGGGGTGATCGCGTTCGTGGTGCAGGATGCCGCCGAGAGAATCGTGTCCGCCTCGGTGATCGTGTCGTGGTTGATCCCGTGCACGATGTTCTTCAGCGCGCCCTTACCGGGCGCGGTGAGCAGCACGCGGGAGACGCCCGTGGACTGCAGGTGCTGGCCGAGGCCCTCGGCGTCGCGCCAGCGGCCAGTGTTGTCCACTACGATCGCGTCGTTGATGCCGTACGCGGTGTAGTCGATGGTGGCCGGGTCGTTGGAGTAGATCACCTGGATCGGCACGCCGTTGGCGATGATCTGCTCCTTCTCCTCGTCGATCGTGACGGTGCCTTCGAAGGGACCGTGCACGGAGTCGCGCAGGAGCAGAGAGGCGCGCTTGGCGAGATCGGAGTCGGATCCGCGACGCACCACGATCGCGCGCAGCTGCAGTCCGGAACCACCGCCGGCGTGCGTGATCAGGATGCGGGCGAGGAGGCGTCCGATGCGACCGAAGCCGTACAGCACCACGTCACGCTCGGCGAGGGTCTCATCGCCGTCGTGCAGCGCGTCCGCGAGGCGCTCACGCAGGTAGTCGACGAGTTCGACGTCCTCCGGACGATCCAGCGCGATGCGTGCGACGTCGATCGAGGCGGGGCGCAGCGGCAGCGCGTGCAGCGCCTCGACGACGGCGAGCGAGTCCTCCAGCGACAGGGAGTCGTGACCGAGCTGCTCCGCCCGCGCGTGGGCGGCGATGATGCCCGTCGCCGACAGCCCGAGCAAGCGGAACCCGTGAATCGAGGTGACCACGCCACGATCGCGCTGCAGCGCACCGATGTACGGGATCATGCGCTCGGCCAGCTCCTCGTTGCGGGTCCAGGCGGTGCGGTGGGCGTCGAGCTCGTTCATGCGCTTCCTTGCGGGGTCATCCGGTGTGGCAGACGAGCGCCCGCGTCGACGCTCGTCCCCTCCACGGTACGGGCGAGGCACAGGGCGGACCGACCGATTCGTATCCCGACAACCCGTCTGCTTGCCGTCAGTGAAAGAACCTCAGTTCTTCCGACCATGCGAGGCGGCAAGAACGCGACATCGGAGGTTCGGCCCGGACATCGCGACGGCCTGGCAGAATCTGACGTGACACCCGCTCCGAGGAAGGACAGTCATGGCGACGTTCCCCGCCCTGCAGCCGTACATCGATCGTGGCCTGCTGCTGGCCCTGCTCCACCAGGACGCCCTGGTCGAAGCGACCACCGCCCTCGGGCCGCACCGCTGGGATGTCGACATGCAGGCCGGCACGCTGACCTTCGCCAGCGAGTCGGACCCGGCGCGCACCCTCACCACAAAAGCGCAACTGGTCGCCTCGATCGCTCCCGGACCGCGCTCCATCCTGTGGGGCTGGGCGCATCCGCAGGGGCACGCGGAGGGTTCGGTCGCGGGACTGCGACGCCAGGGCGAGAAGGACGACGTGCGGGAGCTGCGCGAGGCCGAGCTGCCGCTGCCGGAGACCGTGAACGCGTCCGACGGCGACGCCCTGGCCGCCATCGCGCACGAGCTCGGCCAGACTGCCACCGGCATTCTCGGCGCCGGCCCGTACTACTCCGCCCCGGTCGAGGGCGGTACGCGGATCGTGTTCCTCCTGGACGCACCGCTGCCCGAGCTCACTCTCGCCACCACGGTGATCAAGCTGCCGCGGCTGCTCTCGACCGGCCTGTTCCGCGACGCCCGCACCTCCGTGTGGGGCTTGGCGACGGCCAAGGGTTGGACGTTCCGCTGGTCCGATGACCAGTATCTGGGCGCGGACCTCAGCGACGGTTCGTCCAGCGCGCACCTCACCTTCAACGCGCAGGGGCAGATCACGGGCGTCCAAGCCAGCGCCTCCGCCTGACCGGGCACCTCACCGGTGTCATCGCGCACGACGAGAAACAGCGATGCGCGCAGGTTCAGGTCCAGGCCAGGTCCAGGCCCTGGCCGGACACCCCGACGGTGTCATCGTGCACGAGGAGACAACACCGATGCGCGCCGGTTCAACCACCGCGTGCCCCGGAGCTCTAGCTTGAGAGCAGTCTCACGTCTCCGGGAGGGTCACATGAACACCGACTCCGAGCTGCTCGCCGCCATCGCCCCCACCAGCGGGCCGACGCGTGAGGTTCATGACCCGGCGACCGGTGAGCTGGTGGGCACGGTTCCCGTGGAGGGCGCTGCGGCCATTGACGCGGCCGTCGCCACCGCGAAGGGCGCCCAGCCCGGGTGGGCGGCGCTCGCGCACGACCAGCGCAGCGCCTACCTGTTGGCGGCCGCGGACGCGGTTCATGCCGCGGCCGAACCCCTGGCGCGGCTGCTCTCCCGCGAGCAGGGCAAGCCCCTGAACGGTCCGAACGCGCGCTTCGAGGTCGGCGCATGCGAGGTCTGGTTGCGCGCGGCCGCGACGACGGTGCTGGAACCGGAGGTCCTCGTCGATGACGGCGAGTCCCACGCCGAGCTGCACTATCGACCGATCGGCGTCGTGGGCGCGATCGGTCCGTGGAACTGGCCGATGATGATCTCCGTGTGGCAGATCGCACCCTCGCTGCGAATGGGCAACACCGTGGTGATCAAGCCGAGCGAGCACACTCCGCTGAGCGTGCTGGCCCTCGTCCACGTGATCAATTCGGCTCTGCCCGACGGCGTGCTGATCGCCGTCTCCGGTGACCGCGAGGCGGGAGCCCGCCTTTCCGGTCATCCGGACATCGGCAAGGTCATGTTCACCGGTTCCACCGCGACCGGCAAGGCGATCATCCGCAGCTCCGCCGACACCGTCAAGCGACTGACCCTGGAGCTCGGTGGCAACGATGCGGGCATCGTGCTGCCGGATGTCGATCCGACCGCGATCGCCGAGGACCTGTTCTGGGGCGCATTCATCAACACCGGTCAGACCTGCGCCGCACTCAAACGCCTGTACGTGCACGAGGACGTCTACGACGCGGTCTGCGCCGCCCTGACCGACTACGCCCGCAATGTCCCGATGGGGGTCGGGCTGGACGAGCAGAACGTCCTCGGTCCGCTGCAGAACCGGCAGCAGTACGACATCGTCGCCAGTCTCGTCGAGGACGCCCGCGCCGCGGGTGCGCGCATCCTGCTCGGCGGCGACCCGGACGCGGACGCCCCGGGCAACTTCTACCCGGCCACGCTCGTCGCCGACATCGCAGACGACAACCCGCTGGTGCAGCAGGAGCAGTTCGGTCCGGCGCTGCCGATCATCCGGTACGCCACGATCGACGAGGCGGTCGCGATGGCGAACGGCGTCGACGTCGGTCTCGGCGCCTCCGTGTGGTCGGCGGACAAGGACGCCGCCCGCGCGGTCGCCCAGCGCCTGCAGTCCGGCACCGTGTGGATCAACTCCCACGGCGGGTTGAACCCGATGGTCCCGTTCGGTGGGGCGAAGCAGTCCGGCTACGGCATGGAGTTCGGTGTTGAGGGGCTGAAGGCCGTCGGCTCACCACAGGTGGTCAGCTCCTGAGCCGAGGGACCCCCTCATATACTGATCCAGTCCGGGGCATGACCCCGGTGCTCGAAAAATGGGCACGAAGCCAAGTCGACGGTGTCGTCGGCCCGCGTGAGACACATACGGACCCTTCCGCTCCGTTCTCACGACAGGAATCACCATGCCCACCGACACCTCCGTCTCCGCCCACGTCGCGCATGCGCTCGCCGCTCACGCCGGCCACGTCTTCGGCGTGATGGGCAACGGCAACGCCTACCTCCTGGATGCGCTCGAGCGCTCGCGCCGAGTGACCTTCACCGCCGTCCGCCACGAGGCGGGTGGTGTGGTCGCGGCGGACGCGCACTTCCGCGCGTCCGGACGCATCGCGATCGCGACGGCGACCTATGGCGCCGGGTTCACCAACACGCTCACCCCGCTGGCCGAGGCCGCCCAGGCGCACGTTCCGCTCGTGCTGGTGGTCGGCGACGAGCCGACCTCGGGGCCGCGCCCGTGGGATGTGGACCAGATCGCGCTGTCCTCCGCCGTCGGGGCGCGCACTTACACCGTCGGGCGCGCGGACGCGGTCGCCACAACCGTGATCGCGATCGAGCACGCACTGAGCTACAGCGTTCCGGTCGTCCTGGCGATCCCCTACGACGTCGCGACGCTCGAGGCCGGCGAACCGGGCGCCGTGCCCGCGCTGCGTCTGCCGACCGCCGTCGCTCCCGCCGGTGCGGTCAGCACCGCGCGGATCGCGGACATCGCCACCGCGCTGGCGAGCGCGGAACGTCCGTATCTGCTCGCCGGACGCGGCGCGCACCTGTCCGGAGCCGGCGAGGTTCTCGGCGCGCTCGCCGCGGCGACCGGCGCAGTGACCTCGTCCACGGCGCTCGGTCGCGGCGTCTTTCCGGAGACCGCCTACGACCTCGGCGTGACCGGCGGTTTCGGCGCCGAGGACGCGATGGAGCTGATCCGCACGGCAGACGTCGCCGTCGTGTTCGGTGCCGCGCTGAACCAGTTCACGATGCGCTTCGGGGCACTGTTCGGACCGGACACGCGCGTCTTCCAGGTGGACATCTCCCCCACCGCGACCCACCCCGTCGTGTCCGGTTACGTCCGCGGTGACGCGCGATTGACCGCGGAGGCGATCCTCGCGGAGCTGCCGGAACGGTCTGGACCGGCGTGGCGGGAGAGCATCGACGCGGACGCGCTGCGGCGGCAGGAGCCCGGCGCGGACCTGGCCGATGACGGCCGTCTCGACCCCCGGTCCGTCGCCGTTCGCATCGCGGAGAGCCTGCCGGAGGACCGGGTCGTCGTCACGGACGGCGGACATTTCATCGGCTGGGCGAACATGTACTGGCCGGTGGCGTCGCCCGACCGCATGATGATGGTCGGCACCGCCTACCAGTCCATCGGCCTCGGATTCCCGAGCGTGGTCGGCGCGGCCGCCGCCCGCCCGGAGTCAACGGTCGTGCTCTCCACCGGCGACGGCGGTGGACTGATGGCCCTGTCCGACCTGGAGTCCGCCGTCCGGGCTGCCGGCGGACGCGGCATCGGCGTGGTCTGGAACGACGGCGCGTACGGCGCCGAAGTGAACCTCTACGGCCTCAAGGGCCTGGCGACCGGTCCGATGATGATCCCCGGCGTGGACTTCGCCGCCCTCGCCGAAGCGGTCGGTGCCGAGGGTGTCGTCGTCACGTCCCTCGATGATCTGGACCGGCTCGCCACCTGGGCCGCCGAACCGGTCAGCGAGCGCCGCTTCCTGCTGCTGGACTGCCGCGTCTCCACACACGTCATCGCGCCGTACCAGCAGGAGATCATCCGCGTGAACTCCTGACACGCACGGGCACGCCCCCGGCACGGTCGGCTGTGCCCGCTCCCCCGGTGGCGCAGCCCTACACCACGCCCGCGGCTCACGTTGGTTTCCCACGGGGTTCGTGCTTCAGACGGCGCTGTGGATGGGTGCGTTCCGCGCGCCGGCTCGAGTTCCCAATAGGGGGCTCCGAGGGTCGATGAGCGAGGGCCAGCGAGGCGAAACGGCGCGAGGTGCTCGGCGGGATCAGGGTGAGAGAAACCTCATCTCCACAGGCCGAAATCCATCCACAGCCTGGGATATTCAACGTCCAATGTCGGAGGCCCGGCGTAAAATATGGGTTATGAACACCACGATGGAACGGACCCGGGAAACGATGGCACACGCCGTCGCCGACCTCCGCTCCATCCTCACCTCCGGCACCCTCGACACGGCGGACCGCGAGGACGTTCTCGGGTTCGCGGTCAGCGTCGGAGACATGCTCCGGCAATCAGAAGCCGCCGCGATCGAACTCACCGGTGTGATCGAGAAGCGCTCCGCATCTGCGGAGCGCTTCGACGTTTCTTCCGACTGCCGCTCCGCCAACGAAGTTCTCCAGCGCACCACCGGTGCCGCCCCCACCACCGTCAAGCGATGGAGCCGACTCGCGGCCGTGGTGAAGCCGGAGCACACGCTCGCGTCGGGTGAGATCCGGCCGGCCGAGTTCCCGGCCCTGCGCGAAGCTCTCACCATCGGAGCCATCGGCGCGGACGGCCTGGAGGCCGCGACCCGGCCCCTGCGGGAGATCAAGGATCGCGTCGCGCCGACGGATCTCGCCGAGGTTGACGAGGTTCTCGCCGCAATGACGACGACGGCCGGTGCGCCGGTGATGTGCGACACCCTCCGCGACCTCTCCCTCCGCCTGGCCACAGACCTGGACATCACCGGCGCCGAGGCGGAAGAAGAAAAGGCCTTCCGAGGGCGGGCACTGCGGCTCGGGATCAAGCGCAACGGGCTCGTCCCGATCACCGGCCAGCTGGTCCCGGATGTCGCCGGTGCGCTGTCGGTGTTGCTGGATTCGATCAACAACCCGCACGGCCAACCGGCGGGCGTGAAGTTCCGGCCCTCCGACGAATCCGACGAGAACGCGGATGTGCGGAGCATGGCGCAACGCAACCACGACGCCCTCGGCACGATCCTCGCCGCGGTCCCGAACGCTCCGGACATGCCGACGAACGGCGGCCGCGCACCCGTCCTGGTCATCCACGCGAGCGAAGACACTGTGCGGGCCGGTAAAGGCTGGGCCACGATCCCCGGGGCAGATGCGACGGGCACGGATGTTCCGGCCCCGTTCGCCGCGGCGAAGCACGTCGGATGCTGTGGCACCATCCAGCACCTCACGTCCGCGAAGAACGGGCGGATCGTGAAGCTCACCATCGACAAGCGGCTGTTCAGCACCGACCAGCGGCGAGCGATCACCGCCCGGGACCGGTCCTGCATCATCCCGGGATGCCACACCCCAGCCCGCTGGTGCGAAATCCACCACGTGAAGGAATGGTCCAACGGCGGTCAGACGGATGTCGACAACGGGGTGCTGATCTGCTGGCACCACCACCGATTCATCGACCGCATGCACTGGGACATCCGCATGACCGACGGCGTCCCCGAAGTCCGACCACCGGACTGGATCGACCCCACCCAATCCTGGCAACCCACCGGCCCACGGGCCACCGGACAGCCGAAGCCGGGTGCGTGATGTCCGGGGAGAACTCCGCCCACACCACACCCACCCCGGGCTCTCCGACCCTCCGTCTCGCCGACGCGAGTCCAACGACCGAGACAGGGAACCACGTCGAGGACGTGAACGGCGCAATGGCGACCCCCTCACGAACGCGAGACGGCAACAAAAGCCGAGCAGACGGGCACCGTCCCCAGCCGAAAGACCCGACCACGCAGGAACGCGACCCGCACCGCATGGCGGAACCCGCCACCCACCCCGCGAAGCTTCAACCCGCCGGCGCTCACGCGACGAGCAACGAAAACGACACCGACGCGATGGCAACCACCCCGCCAACCCGACCCGGCGACGCGACTCGATCCACGCCGGACGGTCTGAAGCCGAAAACCCAACCCCGCCGGAACCCGCAGCGCCGAACGCAACGCACCCACGCCACTCCGAGCGCACCCGACGCGACCACCCCGACATCCGCGCGCCGACAGTCGAACAGCACCACCCTGAAAACCCATGCCGTCTTAAGCCAAAAGAACGCAACCACGCCGGAACTCGACACGAGAACCCCCGCCCCGCACGGACCAACGTTTCGTCCAGAGATCGCGCGCGCAACGGCCGAGGCGGAGACTGAGCGCCGGCAACGGGACAGAACGGACGACGCTTCGCCCCCACCCCGTTTCGGGGCGGGGGCGAAGCGGTCATCAGGCCTTCGAAAGGCCGTAGACCGCGCTCACGGACTGCTCATCCTCGGCGTCCGGACCGAGCGGAATCCCGCTGCGGTCCTTCAGCGCAAGGGTGGCGAGCAGTCCGATCACCGTCATCCCCAGCAGATACCAGACGACCCCCACCGTCGAGCCGGTCGCCTGCACGATCGCCTTCGCGATCAAGCCCGAGAACGCTCCGCCGAGGATCGATCCCAGCGCGTACGAGATCGAGACGCCGGAGAAGCGGATCGACGCCGGGAACATCTCGGTGTAGAACGCCGCCTGCGGCCCGTAGGTGAAGCCGAGCCCGAGCGTCAACAGGATCAGCGCGAGCGCGACCATGACGAGGCTTCCGGTATTCACCATCGGGAACAGCGCGATCACGCCGATCGCCTGCAGAACCCAGCCGATCAGGTAGGTCGTCCGTCGACCGATCTTGTCGCAGATCCACCCCGCGAGCCAGGTGAAGATCAACCACGTCACCGCGGACAGCGCCACGATCCACAGGATGGGCGTGACCGGCAGCGCCAGCGGCCCCTTCGGGTCGGTGGTGTAGTTCTGCACGAAGCCACCGGTGGTCATGTATCCGACGGCATTGTTGCCGGCGAACACGAGCGCGGCCAGCAGCACCAGCGGCAGATGATGGCGCAGCAGCCGTGCGATCGGCATCTTCGTGTGCGCAGCGCGCTGAGCGATCTCGAGGAACACCGGGCTTTCCTCGACGCCCCGGCGGATCCAATATCCGACGAAGATCAGCACGATCGACAGCAGGAACGGGATGCGCCACCCCCAGGCCGCGAACGCGTCCGCGCCGAGCAGGCTCGACGTCAGCGCCATGATCCCGCTGGACAGCAGCAGGCCGAGCGGCACGCCGACCTGCGGGCTCGCGCCGAACAGACCGCGCTTGTCCTTCGGCGCGTGTTCGACCGCCATCAGCACGGCGCCGCCCCACTCGCCACCGGCCGAGATGCCCTGCAGAACGCGCAGCAGGAGCAGCAGAATCGGTGCCGCGAAGCCGGCGACGGCCGCGGTGGGCAGGACGCCGATGAGGGCCGTCGACAGACCCATCATCACGAGCGTCCACATCAGAACGCGACGACGTCCCAGCTTGTCACCGTAGTGCCCGGCCAGGAACGCTCCCAGCGGCCGGAACAGGAAGCTGACCCCGATTCCAAAGAAGGCCAGGAGGCCTCCGGTCCCCTCACCGAACGGAGAGAAGAACAGCGGAATGAAGACGACCGCGGTAGCGGCGGCGTAGGTGAAGAAGTCGTACCACTCGATCGTGGTGCCGATCACCGTTGCGAGCACGACCCGGCGACGATCCGCCGACGTGCTGATGGTTCCGGTCGGCGTGAGAGCCGGCCCTGAGCCTGCGGACATTGAAGGACTCCTTTGTCATGCCGGTCCTGACCCGAGGGGTGCCTCCCCGTGACATTGCCCGGTTACGGGTGATGATATACGATTTGAGATACGACTCAACCCCCGTTCCGGACGAGTCGTCTCTCGTCCACGAAGAGCAAGGAAGCCCATGACGACGGACACCGACCCGCGCTTCGCGAACCTGCCGGTTCGACCGGGCAAGATCATCGCCGTTCACCTGAGCTACTCCTCCCGCGCCGCCCAGCGCGGACGCAAACCCGCGCAGCCGTCCTACTTCTTCAAGCCGTCCAGTTCCGTCGGGGTCAGCGGGGGCACGATCGGCCGACCCGAGGGCACCGAGCTCCTCGCCTTCGAGGGCGAGATCGCGCTCATCATCGACACCCCGGCACGCGCGGTCCCGCTCGCGGACGCCTGGTCGCACGTCGGCTGGATCACCGCGGCGAACGACTTCGGCCTCTACGACCTGCGCGCGAATGACAAGGGCTCGAACGTCCGCTCCAAGGGCGGCGACGGATTCACCCCGCTCGGACCGAACCTCATCGACGCCCGCACCGTGGACCCGGACGCGGTCCGTCTGCGCACCTGGGTCGACGGCGAGCTCCGCCAGGACGACACGTCCGCCGGCATGTTCTTCTCGTTACCGCGCTTCGTGGCCGACCTCTCCCAGCACTTCACGCTCGAGCACGGCGACGTGATCCTCACCGGCACCCCCGCGGGTTCCTCAGTCGTCGACATCGGCGCGGTCGTCGAGGTCGAGGTCAGCACGGACGACGCCACCAGCGGCATCCTGCGCACCACCGTGGTCGCCGGCGCCGGATCGTACGACCCCGCGGTCGGGTCGCTGCCCGCGGTCAACGACCTGCAGCGCGAGGAGGCCTGGGGCTCACGCGAGGCCGCCGGCCTGCCCACCCCCGGCCTGGACCCGGTGCTCGCCGACAAGCTGCGGCGCGTCCCGGTCGCCGCCCTGTCCGGCCAGCTGCGCAAGCATGGGCTGAACAACGTCACGATCGACGGCGTCCGTTCCAACCACCCGGACGAGAAGATCGTCGGGCTCGCCCGGACCCTCCGCTTCGTCCCGAACCGGGAGGACCTGTTCGCCTCGCACGGGGGCGGGTACAACGCGCAGAAGCGCACGTTCGACGCGGTCGGCAAGGGCGAGATCATCGTGATCGAGGCGCGCGGCGAGGCGGGGTCCGGAACGCTCGGTGACGTCCTCGCTATCCGCGCACACGCTCGCGGTGCCGCCGGAATCGTCACCGACGGTGGGGTGCGCGACTGGGACGCCGTGGCGGCAGTGGGCATCCCGGTGTATTCGCAGGGCGCCCATCCCGCTGTCCTCGGCCGGAAGCACGTTCCGTGGGAGGGAGATGTCACGGTCGCCTGCGGTGGAACCACCGTGCAGCCGGGCGACATCATCGTCGGAGACCGCGACGGTGTGATCGTCATCCCGCCCGCCATCGCGACCGAGGTCGTCGACGCCGCCCTCGCCCAGGAGGACGAGGACGCCTGGATCGCTCAGCGCGTCGCGGAGGGCGAGAAGGTGGACGGACTGTTCCCGATGAACGCCACCTGGCGCGCCCGCTACGAGGCTGACCATGCCGATTAAGACCCTTCCCGCCCCCCGCACGAGCAAGTCCGAACACGCCTACCGGTGGATTCGCGACGGGATCGCGAGCCACCGATTCGGCCCCGGCTACCGTCTCGTGCTCGGCAGCGTCGCTGACGAGCTGCAGATGAGTGTCGTCCCGGTCCGCGAGGCGATCCGCCGCCTCGAGGCCGAGGGCCTGGTGACGTTCGAACGCAACGTGGGCGCCCGCGTCACGCTCGTGGACGCGCGCGACTACGTGGACACGATGGAGTCCCTCGGCATCATCGAGGGTGCCGCGACCGCGCTCGCCGCCCCGCTGCTGAGCGAAGAGCAGCTGGCACGTGCCGAGCAGATCAACGCCCGTATGGCGGCGCTGCTGCCGACCTTCGATCCGCACAGCTTCACGGTCCTGAACCAGGAGTTCCACGCCACGCTGTTCGAGGGGTGCCCGAACGCGCACCTCCTCGAGCTGGTGGAGCGGGACTGGTCACGCCTGGCGGGGCTGCGGGACTCGACGTTCGCCTTCGTCCCGGACCGCGCCGCGCACTCCGTCCGCGAGCACACCGAACTGATCGCACTGATCCGCACCGCGGCCCCCGGCTTCGAGATCGAACAGGCCGCCCGCGCCCACCGTACCCACACACTGCAGGCCTACCGAGAAGCTCGGGGCCTGACCGAGGACACCCGTCTCAAGGAGGAGCAATGACCGACCGCCACATTCCGGCCGACCTGCCGGAGCGCATCCAGCACTACATCGACGGGGAGTTCGTGGACTCCGCCGACGGCGACACCTTCGAGGTGCTCGACCCGGTGACGAACGAGACGTACCTGCAGGCGGCCGCGGGCAAGAAGGCCGACATCGACCGCGCCGTGGCAGCCGCCAAGCGCGCGTTCGACGAGGGCCCCTGGCCGAAGATGGTGGCGCGCGATCGTTCACGCATCCTGCATCGGATCGCCGACATCGTCGAGTCGCGGGACACGCGTCTGGCTGAGCTGGAGTCCTTCGACTCGGGTCTGCCGATCACGCAGGCGCTCGGTCAGGCGCGACGCGCGGCGGAGAACTTCCGCTTCTTCGCGGACCTGATCGTCGCCCAGCACGACAACGCGTTCAAGGTGCCCGGCCGTCAGATGAACTACGTCAACCGCAAACCGATCGGCGTCGCGGGACTCATCACGCCGTGGAACACGCCGTTCATGCTGGAGTCCTGGAAGCTCGGCCCCGCTCTCGCGACCGGCAACACGGTCGTGCTGAAGCCGGCCGAGTTCACCCCGCTGTCGGCATCCCTGTGGGCCGGCATCTTCGAGGAGGCGGGCCTGCCGAAGGGCGTGTTCAACCTCGTCAACGGTCTCGGCGAGGATGCCGGCGACGCGCTCGTCAAGCACCCGGACGTGCCGTTGATCTCCTTCACCGGCGAGAGTCGCACCGGACAGATCATCTTCGGCAACGCCGCCCCGTTCCTCAAGGGTCTGTCGATGGAGCTCGGCGGCAAGAGCCCCGCCGTCGTCTTCGCCGACGCGGACCTCGACGTCGCCATCGACGCCTGCATCTTCGGCGTCTTCTCCCTGAACGGCGAGCGCTGCACCGCCGGTTCCCGCATCCTCGTGGAGCGTCCGGTGTACGACGAGTTCGTCGAGCGCTACGCCGCGCAGGCCAAGCGCGTGAAGGTCGGCGACCCGCAGGACCCGACCACCGAGGTCGGTGCGCTGGTCCACCCGGAGCATTACGAGAAGGTGATGAGCTACGTCGAGATCGGCAAGACCGAGGGACGCCTCGTGGCCGGCGGCGGACGTCCGGAGGGCTTCCCGACCGGCAACTACGTCGCCCCCACGGTGTTCGCCGACGTCTCTCCCGACGCCCGCATCTTCCAGGAGGAGATCTTCGGTCCGGTCGTCGCGATCACGCCGTTCGACTCCGAGGAGGAGGCCCTGGCGCTGGCGAACGACACGAAGTACGGCCTGGCCGCCTACGTGTGGACCAATGACCTCAAGCGCGGACACAACTTCGCGCAGGCGGTCGAGGCCGGCATGGTGTGGCTGAACAGCAACAACGTGCGCGATCTTCGCACCCCGTTCGGCGGTGTGAAGGCATCCGGCCTCGGCCACGAGGGCGGCTACCGGTCGATCGATTTCTACACCGACCAGCAGTCGGTGCACATCACGCTCGGCGAACCGCACAACCCCACTTTCGGAAAGTCGGCCCACGCTCCCGAGGAGCCGTCGCTCGATGACCCGGACCCCCGCTGAGACCCCTCGACTTCCCGCAATGACGCAAGGAATCTGACATGACCAATCGCGCCGACATGACGCTGACCTCCTCGGGCTTCTATGTCTCCCAGGAGGCCCCCATCCAGACCGAGAACCCGATCCCGACCCCCCAGGCGTCCCCGCCGGATGTCCTGCGCTGCGCGTACATGGAGCTGATCGTCACGGACCTCGCCGCCTCGCGGCAGTTCTACGTCGACATCCTCGGGCTGTACGTCACGGAGGAGGACGACGAGGCCATCTACCTCCGCTCCACGGAGGAGTTCATCCACCACAATCTCGTGCTTCGGAAGGGCCCGATCGCGGCGGTGGCCGCGTTCTCATACCGCGTGCGCACGCCGGAGGACCTCGACGCGGCGGTGGCCTTCTACACGGAGCTCGGGTGCGAGGTCCGTCGCGAGCCGAACGGTTTCGTGAAAGGCATCGGCGATTCGGTCCGCGTCGTCGACCCGCTCGGATTCCCGTACGAGTTCTTCCACCAGAGCGATCACCAGGAGCGCATGTCGTGGCGGTACGACCTGCACATCCCCGGCGAGCTCGTGCGGCTGGATCACTTCAACCAGCTGACCCCGGATGTCCCCCGCGCGGTGAAGTACATGCAGGACCTCGGCTTCCGTGTGACGGAGGACATCCAGGACGAAGAGGGCACCGTGTACGCCGCATGGATGCGGCGCAAGCCGACTGTGCACGACACCGCCATGACCGGCGGCGACGGGCCCCGCATGCATCACGTGTGCTTCGCGACCCACGAGAAGCACAACATCCTCGCCATCTGCGACAAGCTCGGCGCGCTGCGTCGCAGTGACGCGATCGAGCGGGGTCCGGGCCGGCACGGCGTCTCGAACGCGTTCTACCTGTACCTGCGGGACCCGGACGGGCACCGCGTCGAGGTCTACACGCAGGATTACTACACCGGCGATCCGGACAACCCGGTGGTCACGTGGGACGTGCACGACAACCAGCGCCGCGACTGGTGGGGCAATCCGGTCGTCCCGTCCTGGTACACGGATGGGAGCCTGGTCCTCGACCTCGACGGCAACCCGCAACCCGTCCTCGCGCGCGAGCACTCGTCCGAGATGGCCGTGACGATCGGCGCCGACGGCTTCTCGTACACGCGCCCCGAGGACACCGAGACGATGCCGGAGTGGAAGCAGGGCGAGTACAAGCTCGGCCACCAGCTTTGACCCGAGACACCCGAGCACGTCCGAAACTCCGCGCGATGCAGGGTGTCTCGGACGTGCCTGGGTGTCTCGCGGGCGATGAACACGAGAGGATGAGGCATGGCACTGGATCAGGAGACCATCGCTGCGATCGCTGACGAGCTCGCCGACGCGGACGCGAACCACACCGTCGTCCCGCGCATCACGGCGCGGTACCCGGATGCCACGATCGAGGACTCGTACGCGATCCAGGGCGTCTGGCGGGACAAGAACATCGCCGGCGGACGCCGCCTCGTCGGGCGCAAGATCGGGCTCACGTCGCGCGCGATGCAGCAGGCCACCGGCATCACCGAGCCGGACTACGGCGTGATGTTCGACGACACCGTCTGGCAGAACGGGTCCACGATTCCGTTCGACGATTTCTCGAATGTCCGCATCGAGGTGGAGCTCGCGTTCGTCCTGAAGGAGCCATTGGAGGGCCCGCACTGCTCAGTGTTCGACGTGCTGCGCGCGACGGAGTTCGTCACCCCCGCTCTTGAGGTGCTGAACTCGCACATCGAGCTCGAGGGTCGGACCATCGTCGACACGATCAGCGACAACGCCGCGTACGGCGGCATGGTGCTCGGCGGTAATCCGACCCGCCCCGAGGACGTCGACCTGCGGTGGGTGTCCGCTCTGCTGTATCGCAACGAGACGATCGAGGAGACCGGCGTCGCCGCCGGTGTGCTCAACCACCCGGCCACCGGCGTCGCCTGGCTGGCCGAGAAGTTCCACCAGCACGGCTCACGTCTGGAGGCCGGAGAGATCATCCTCGCCGGCTCCTTCACGCGGCCGATGTGGGTGTCCCGCGGGGACAGCGTGCTGGCCGACTACGGACCGATGGGGACCATCACATGTCGCTTCACCTGAGCCCGACCTTCCGCCAGGTGCTCGCCGAATCCGAGCGCGCACTCGTGGGCCTGTGGGCGGTGTCCGGTTCCCCGCTGGCCGCCGAGATCCTCGCCGGGTCCGGCGCCGACTGGCTCCTGATCGACATGGAGCACTCCGCGAACAACCTGGACACGGTGAGCGCTCAGCTGCAGGCTGTGGCCGCCTACCCGGTCACGCCGCTGGTGCGCGTCCCGTTCGGCGACGACGTCGTGCTGAAGCAGGTGCTGGACATCGGGGCGCAGAACGTCATCGTGCCGATGGTGAGCTCGGCCGAGCAGGCTCGGCACCTGGTCGAGGCCATCCGCTATCCGCCGCAGGGCCGGCGCGGTGTCGGGTCGTCGCTGGCCCGCTCGGCGCGGTGGAACCGGGTGGACGACTACCTGATCGACGCGAACGAGCACGTCTCCCTGATCGTGCAGGTGGAATCCGCCGAGGCCGTCGACGCGGCTGCGGAGATCGCCGCCGTGGACGGGGTGGACGGCGTGTTCATCGGCCCCGCGGACCTCGCCGCTTCCCTCGGCGTGCTGGGGCAGCAGACGCACCCGGACGTGCGGGCCGCCGTGCAGCGCACGTTCGACGCCGTCCATTCCGTCGGCAAACCGGTGGGAGTGAACGCGTTCGATCCGGCCGCGGCCGCGGCCTATGTCGCTGCCGGCGCCGACTTCATCGCCGTCGCCGCGGACGTCTCCCTGCTCGCCCGCGGCTCCGAGGCCATCGTCGCCCGTTTCGCCGCGGCCGAGCCGGAGACCGACCGCGACGCCTACTGACCGATCACCGCGTCGGCAGCCACACCCGCATCGTGGCGGGGCCACGATTGGCCCACGAGTGGTACGGCACGAGATCGAGGTCGAGAGAATGCGCGTCGTGATCCTCCGGAGCCCCGTACGGCCACGGCGAGGCCGGTGAGGCCACGAGCGCGCCGGTGATCACCGCGCCGGTCGGCGTTGCCGTGACACGTGCATCCGCACCGACACGCACATCCTCCATGTTCGCGCCATCGGGGAGGTCGACGGACTCCAGGCACAGGACGAGCGGACCCGCCTCCACGGCGACGCATCCCCGCACGGCGTCGATCCGATCATCGGCGATGGTGATCCGCGGTGCGATCGACAGTTCGAGCGTGAAACGCTCACCGGCGATCACATCCCCGACCCGGACGCTCGAGTGATCGACGGCGATCCGTTCGTCGCCACGAACGAGCGTGGCGTGCGCAGCCCAACTCGGGACCCGCAGAGTGACGGACGATCCCGGCACCGCCTCGTGCACCTCGATCGCGATGGTTCCGTCCGCGGGATAGGCCGTGCGCATGCTCAGGGCGAGAGCCACAGTGCCGTCCGCTGCGGGGAGAGTGATGTCGGCATCCGTGAAATGGACGATGCTGACGCCGGTGTCGTCCGCGACCGCGACATACGCCGCCAGCTGCGCGAACGTACGCGCGACGTTCGGCGGGCAGCAGGAGACTTCGAACCACGGTGCCCGCAGCTGCGCCTGCGCGCGGGCGCTCGCAACCGCCTCGTCAGCGGGCTCACCGGCCACGCGCTGCTGCAACGGGTTCGTGTAGAAGAACGCGCGCCCGTCCGCCCGTGGGGATGTGGCCACCACGTTGTAGAGGGTCCGCTCGATGATGTCGCCGTACGCCAGGTCGCCGGTCGCGAGGAGAAGCCTCCACGCGGTCATGACCGACCCCACCCCGGCGCAGGTCTCGCAGTACCCTCGCTCGCTCGGCAGTTCCCAATCGTCACCGAACGCTTCGTCCTGGTGATGCGACCCCATCCCACCGGTGAGGTAAGTGCGCCGTTCCAGGGTCCGCGCATACTGGTCCGCCACCGCACGCTCGAGTGCGACGTCGTCCGTGTCCGCCGCGACATCGAGCGCCCCCGATGAGAGGTACAGCGCGCGCACGGTGTGCCCCCGAAGGACGGTCGCATCCCGAATCGGCATGTCGTCCTGGAAGTAGGCTCTCCCGAACTCGATGTCGGGCAGGGATGCCCGGCCTCGACGGTCGATGAACTTGCGTGCCATCTCGACGTATCTCGTGTCGCCCGTGGCGCGTCCGAGCTCAGCGAGTGCCACCTCGACCTCGGCATGCCCGCACACGCGGGGGTCGTCATCACCGCCGAACTCCCGCACGACGTGGTCCGCCGCACGGATCGCGACATCGACGAGGGTGTCGTCGCGACCGGTGCGCAGCCGGGCGACCGCCGCCTGGAACAGATGCCCGAAGCAGTACAGCTCGTGCCCCCACGCCAGGTCCGTGTAGCGCGCGTTCTGACCGTCGGAGCCGAAGTTCGTGTTCAGGTAGCCGTCCGGTTGCTGAGCCGCGGCGACTCGCTCGACGGTGCGGTCATAGATCGCGCGGATCTCGGCGTCGTCGCTGCGTTCCAGTTCCCACGCGGCAGCCTCGAGCATCTTGTACACCTCGGAGTCGGAGAACTCCCGACCCTGGCGGGAGAGCGCCACGGTTCCCGCCGCAGTCGCGTCGAAGTTCGCAAGCCATCCGGACCGTTCCAACCACCGCGCGATGTGCGGAATGATCGCCGTGCGCCCCAGCTCCTGCCGGTCCGCCCAGAAGCCGCTGGGGAGCCGAACATCCCGCAAGCCGAGCGGACGCACCGCACCGCGTGCGGGCACCACAGGGGCCACGGGCACGGCGAGTCCGACGTCGACGGAATCGTGATTCATCAGGATCAGCCTTTCACCGCGCCGGACATGAAGCCGCGCACGTAGTACTTCTGGAGGGCGAGGAACAGAATGACCGCCGGGACGGTGAGCACGACGACGCCCGCAGTGGTCAGGCCGTAGAAACAGTCGCCATGATTCGCTCTGGTCCCCCCGCGCATCCACTGCTCCGATCGGGTGATCGTCGATGAGGGCGCCCAGAATGGACGCCCTCATCGACCTCGCATGCGGTGTGACGTCAGTCCCGCGTGACGTCGAGCTCGACGACGGCCCAGGACAGCGCGGGCAGGCGAACGGAGAGGGTCTCCCCCTCCACGGTGACCTCGCGCAGCGGCGTCAGACCGACGCGGTCGGCGTCTGCCCCGACGCTGGTCAGGAAGCGGTCGGCGCCCTCAGGGATCGTCAGCACCTCGGCGCGGACCACCTGTCCGGGCTGGAGTCCGCGCACGGCGACGGTCACATCGGCCGCCTCATCGAGGCCGCGGTTGACGAGGAACAGCGCCACGCGACCGGTCTCGTCGTCGTACGTGCCCGCGGCGTCCACCGTGTCAACGTCGCCGAAGCGGTTGGTCTCGTGGCGATCGCTGGACACCGCGAGCCGCAGGATCTCGCCACGCGCGAGCTCGGACATGCGCGCGAACGGCCAGAAGATGCTCTGCCGCCAGGCCGCACCGCCCTCCTCGGTGAGGATCGGGGCGATCACGTTCACGAGCTGAGCCTGATTGGCGATCGCCACGCGATCGCCGTGACGCAGCAGGGAGTTCAACAGCGTCCCGACGACCACGGCGTCGGTGACGTTGTAGTGGTCTTCGATGACGCGCGGGTGCTCGTACCACCCGCCACGGGCCTCGATCGTGCTCGGCATGTCATCCCCGTCACGCCGGGCGTACCAGACGTTCCACTCATCGAAGGAGAGGTTGATGCGCTTGCTGTGCTTACCGCGAGCGCGCACCGCGTCGGCGGTCGCCACGACCGACTCGATGAAGTGGTCCATGTCCACGGCCGAAGCGAGGAAGCTCGCCGCATCGCCCTCGGTCTCCTCGTAGTACGCGTGCAACGAGATGTAGTCCACGACGTCGTACGTGTGACCGAGGACCGTGCTCTCCCACTCGCCGAAGGTCGGCATACCGCTGTTCGAGCTGCCGCAGGCGACCAGTTCGATCGACGGGTCGACCAGACGCATGGCCTTGCCCGCCTCCTGCGCGAGACGGCCGTACTCGTCGGCCGTCTTGTGCCCGATCTGCCACGGACCGTCCATCTCGTTGCCGAGGCACCAGAGCTTGATGTCGAAGGGCTCCTCCGCGCCGTTGCTGCGGCGCAGGTCGCTGTAGTAGGTGCCACCGGGGTGATTGGCGTATTCCACCAGCGCACGGGCGGCGTCCACCCCGCGGGTGCCGAGGTTGATCGCTTCCATGATCTCCACGCCGGCCTGCTTCGCCCAGCCGGCGAACTCGTGCAGTCCGAAGGCGTTGGTCTCGAGTGTGTGCCACGCGCCGTCCAGGCGCCGGGGACGCTCGGCGACGGGGCCGACACCGTCCTCCCAGCGGTACCCGGAGACGAAGTTCCCGCCCGGGTAGCGCACGACGGTCACGCCCATCTCCGACACGAGCTCCAGGACGTCACGGCGGAAGCCGTTCTCATCCGCGCTCGGGTGGCCGGGTTCGTAGATCCCGGTGTAGACGCAGCGCCCCATGTGCTCCACGAACGAACCGAAGATTCGTCGCGGGACGGGACCGGCGGTGAAATCGCGGTCGAGGGTGATGGTCGCGCGGGTCATGGAACTCCTCGTCAGATGGTCGGTCGACTGCCGTCGCAACGTTCGGCTCGACCGCGCCGTTGCAACACCTGCGGACGAGATTACATCGTTGGAATACAAAAGCAAGAAATCGCACCGCGAACGTTCGGCGCTCCCCGACACGGGCCGGTCCGTTACCCCCTCGCACCCCGGAGAGGGCGGACTCTAGCCCTATCGGGGGCAAGAAATCTAGTGTTGCCCGTCCTCTGCGCGATGCTACGGTTACCACGTTGTAATGGGCCTGCGCCCACACATCCGTCCGCGGACATTCCGCTCGGCCCCACGCCGCGCGGAGGATGCGGCTTTCGTGACGAGGAGGTCAGCGAAACGATGAACGACCGCACACCAGGTCTGACCCGAAGAGGGTTCCTCGCCGCCGCCCTCGGCGCGGCGACCGTCCCCTTGCTGGCCGGCTGCTCCGCAGGTCCCGTCGCGGCGGGACTGTTCGGCAGTTCGCTGTCCGAAGAGACGTTGGTCTTCTGGAACCTCTTCGCCGGCGGCGACGGCGCCCGCCTCCAGATCATGCTGGACAAGTACGTCGCTGAGCACGGACCCAATTCGCTGCAGGCGACGACGTTCGCCTGGGGCAACCCGTACTACACCAAGGTGACGCTGGCGACGGTGGGCAACAAGCCACCCGATGTCGCGGTCGCCCACCTCACCCGCGCGAAGCCTCTGGCCGCGGGTGGTCTGCTCGAGACGATCACCGACGCCGATCTGTCCTCCGTGGGCCTGTCCGCGTCGGACTTCGCGAAGCGCCCCTGGGACACGCAGGTGACGGACGGCAAGAACATCGCCATTCCGTTCGACACGCACCCCTTCGTGATGTTCTTCAACACGGACGTGTGCGAGAAGGCCGGCCTGATCGAGTCAGGCGGCAAGCTGAAGACCATCAAGGGCGTCGACGAGTTCGAAGCGGCGCTCGCGGCGATCAGCGCGGTGACCGGCGGCGTGGCCATCACCAGCGCCAACGTCGGCGGCGAGACCGCGACGCCGTGGCGTCTGTTCTGGTCGCTCTACAACCAGCACGCCGACGCCACCCCCTTCCTCTCCGACAACGGTGCCAAGCTCACGGTCAACAAGGACGTCTTCCTGTCCCTGATGGATCGCATCCAGACCTGGGTGAAGAACGGGTGGCTGAACAAGGGCCTGGACTACGCCACCTCGGAGTCCTACATGTTCACCGGCAAGGCCGGTCTGTACCTCCAGGGTGAGTGGGAGATCACCACGGCCCAGTCGATCAAGGACCTGCGCTTCGGCATGGTGCAGATCCCCACGATCTTCGACAAGCCGGCGAACCTCGCCGACTCCCACGCGTTCATCCTGCCGCGCATGGAACGCACACCGGAACAGCGTCTGCGAGCGATGACGTTCATCAAGTCGATGCTGGACCAGAGCATGACCTGGGCTGAGGGCGGCCACATCCCGGCCTACCTGCCGATCGCGGAAAGCAGCGCGTACAAGGCGCTCGAACCGCAGGCCGACTACGCCTCGGCGGCGGACGCGGCCGTCTACGACGACCCGGCCTGGTACGGCGGATCGGGCTCCACGTTCGAAGGCATCGTGGGCGCGCAACTCGGGCTCGTTCAGCAGCTCTCCCAGTCTCCGCAGCAAGCGCTGACGGCGATCACCGATCAACTCGGGGTGTATCTGAACACCCCCAGTCCGCTCTGATATCGGAGGTACAAGGACGTGACCACCGCAACCCTCGTCGTCCCGCGCACCACGCGCAAACGGGCCGAGTCTTCTCTCCGATCCGGGCGCAGCGCCGGCTCTGAATCCCGCGGCGCCTGGTGGTTCCTGGCACCGTTCGGAATCTTCTACCTGGCCTTCCTGCTCGGCCCGACCATCTACATGATGGTCATGAGCTTCTTCAACACCTCGACGGTGCGCGCCGGCCTCGGCTCGTTCGCGGGGTTCGCCAACTACGCCGAGATGCTCGGACGTGCGGAGTTCTGGAGCTCGCTGTGGCACACGCTGCAGTTCACGCTCTACACCACCCCGCCCCTGGTGATCCTCGCGTTCGTGTTCGCCGTCCTGACCAACCGGATGCGGCGCGGACAGTGGTTCTTCCGCCTCGCCTTCTTCCTGCCGTACATCCTGCCGTCGGCGACGATCTCCCTCATCTGGGTGTTCATCTTCACGCCGACGACCGGACTGTGGGCGACCGTCGAGTCCTGGCTCGGTCTCACGCCGGGTGCGGGCATCCTGTCGGACCCGAACACGGCGATGATCGGCATCGCGCTGGCCACGCTGTGGTGGACGATCGGATTCAACTTCGTCCTCTACCTCGCCGGCCTGCAGGAGATCCCGCGGGAACTGTACGAGGCCGCCGCCGTCGACGGCGCCAGCACGTGGCAGCAGGTGCGCCACATCACCATCCCGCTGCTCGGACGCACCACCACGATGGTCGTGCTGCTGCAGATCATCGCGAGCCTGAAGATCTTCGACCAGGTCTACCTGATGACCGGCGGCGGGCCGGGCATCTCCACGCAGGTGACGCTCGGACTCGTCACGAACACCGCGTTCACCGATAACCGCCTCGGTGCGGCCTCGGCGGCGAGCGTCCTGCTGTTCATCGTGATCGTGATCATCGCCGTGATCCGCCAGCTCCTCGAGCGGCGCACGGCACGACGGGAGGCCTGAGATGACCGCCACCGAGACCGTCACCGCCCCGCGCGGATCGCGCCTGAGGACCGGTGTCAGCGGGGCCGCCCCCGCCGCGCGGCCGCGCAAGCCGGTCAACAGCCGCACGTTCAACATCGTCGCCGGAATCGTCCTGGGCGTTTTCGCGGTCCTGTGGTTGATCCCGAGCATCTTCGCGCTGAAGACCTCACTCACCGACAACGGCACTGCCGCCATCGGTGCCGACGCGATCCTCCGGGACTGGAATCCGACGCTGTACTCGTACATCGAGCTGCTCGGCGGCAGCGACATCTGGAACTGGTACGTCGCGAGCGGCATCACCGCGGTGATCACGTCCGTCCTCACCGTCCTGCTGGCTTCGATGGCGGCGTACGCGCTGTCGCGAATGCGCTTCCGAGGCTCGAACGTCGCGATGCTGCTCATCATCCTCGGGATCATGATCCCGGGTCAGGTGCTGATCGTCCCGATCTTCCAGCTGCTGAACGCGATGAACCTGTTGAACACCTACTGGGCCGTGATCTTCCCGCAGGTGCCGGCCGTGATCGCCGTGTTCATCTTCAAGCAGTTCTTCGACGGCATCCCGCGGGAGCTCGAAGAGGCCGCGGTGATCGACGGCGCGAGCCGCTGGCGGATCTACTGGTCGCTGATCATGCCGCTGTCCAAGCCCGTGATCGCGGCTGTGACGATCCTCACCTTCGTCGGCGTGTGGAACAACCTGCTACTGCCCCTGTTCGTCCTGTCCAACCCGGACCTCATGACGATCCCGGTCGGACTGGCGACGGTGCAGGGCTCGTTCGGCCAGCGCTACGCCGACATCCAGGCGGGCGCGATCCTGGCCGCGCTGCCCCTGGTCATCCTGTATCTGATCTTCCAGCGTCAGATCGTGGAAGGCGTCACCGGCAGCGGCCTGAAGGGCTGAGCCGAAGCAGAAGGCGGGCGTCGCATGCGGCGCCCGCCTTCGTCATGCTCGCCGAGTGCTGGCCCGGACGACGATGCGGTGTTCGACAGGGATCACGACCGGTGCGTCCTCGGCGCCGTACGGTGCGGAGATGCGCCGCGCCAGTCGTTCCAGGGCCGCCGCTGCGAAGCGCGGTTTGTCGAAGGAGACCGTGGTCAATGGCGGCGACGCGTACTCCCCGTCGGCGACGTCGTCGAACCCGCTGACCGAAACGCCCTGGGGCACCGAAATGCCGCGTCGCGACAACTCGCTGAGAACCCCGATCGCGAGCGAGTCGGTGAAGCAGAAGATGGCGTCCGGGGTCCGGGACGAATCGAGGAAGGCTCTGACGGCGACCGCTCCGCCGTGCGGGGTCCAGTCATCGCAGGCGATCTCCAGCACCGGATCGTGGACGAGGCCGGCCGCGGCCAGCGCGCGCCGGTACCCCCGAGCGCGGAGCACGGAGGTCATGAATTCGGTGTCCGCACTGGTGCCGACCACGGCGATGCGCTCATGACCGGCCTCGATCAGGTAGGTCGTCATGTCGAACGCCGCCTGCTCGGAGTCCACGCACACCTGATCGAACACCTGGTGCGCGACCTCCCCGATCACGACCGTCGGCGGCATCTGGTCCAGCGCCTCGGTCAGCGGCAGTTCGTCGACGACGGTCGGGTTGAGGATCAGCCCGTCGACCATGCGAGCGCGGGCACGGCTCAGCAGGCTGGCCTCACGATCCGGCCGGCCGCCGCTCTCCTCGATCTGCACACCCCACCCTCGCTCGTGGGCTGCTTCGACGAAGTGGTGAGCCATCTCGGCCGAATACGGCGTGGACAGATCCGGAAGAGCGAGCGCGATCACACCGGACCGGCCACTGCGCAACCGGCGAGCGCTGAGATTGGGCACGTAGTCCAACTCCGCGACCGCGCGCTCCACGCGCTCCCGAACGGGGGCACTGACGCCGACGAGACCGGAGAGCACATTCGAGACCGTCTTCGGCGACACCCCGGCGCGAGCCGCGACGTCCTTGACGGTTGCACTCATCGTTCCTCCTCGAATCCTCAGCCTACCGGCGGCTTCCTGACCCGGGACGGAGCGCGGGGCGGACCGGAACGTCAGGGCGGGGCGGGCGTGTGACGAGCACGCACCGCCCCGCGGTCGGCGCTCGCGGAAGGCGAACCGCCGGGCGATCCGGCTGGGGACCGGACCGCGGTCTGAGAAGGAGGGAGTGGTGGGGCCCATCGGGCGGGCCCCACGTTCGGCGACGTCTCGCCATCCCTCGCACCGGCTGCTGCGGTATCCCCACGATCCGCATACGGTGTCACTGGAGAGACGGGCACGACACCGTTCTATGACGCGGTTTCACGGATTTTCCTCAATTTTTTTCGTGCGCCTGCCGTAACGTCCGCGCAATAAGCTCTTGACCAGGCATTTCGTCTCACGCCGGACGAGGCGACCGAAACGAGGCCGGACTTCCGGTCACATTCCGCGCGTGACAGTCTGAGCCCATGAAGACCTGGATCGTGCGATTCGTCTCCCTGTACGTCTTCGACGTGCTCGTGCTGCTGGTCATCGGCTGGACGATGCCGGCTGTGCGCGTCGGGTGGCACGCCCTGTGGGCAGCGGTGATCCTCACCGCTGCGACCGTGTGGGTCAAACCCGCCATCGGCGGTTGGTTCCGCTCCCTCGCCGAGCGCGGCGGCTCCACGCGCAGCACGGGAGCGCGAAAAGTGACGGAGTACGCGATCGTCTTCGTCGTCGCCCTCGTCGTCTGGGTCCTCACGGTGCTGCTGTCCGGTGTAGACGTCCGCGGATGGTTCTGGGGTTACATCCTGCCGCCGGTGATTCTGCTGATCGCATGGTTGATCTATGACGTCATCGACGACGCGGTGGAGAAGCGCACCGGGGAGGTGTACGACCGTGCCGCCGCTCGACTCGGGGGCGCCGGGTCGACACCGGCAGCCACCTCGGAGCAGCCCACCCCGCAGCAGCGGACCGCGCAGGCCGAGGGCCGGCGCGAACTGAACGACGGCCTCACCGACGAGGAACGCAAGATGTTCGACGACCTGAGTTGAGCCGAGCTGAACTCGTCTGACCTGACCTGACCTGGCCTGACCCGACCCGACCGGAACTGAACTGGTCTGAACTGAGCCGACCTTCGCCGATTCAACCGGCGACGGATGGACGCTCCCCTTCGCCACCCGTCGCCGGAGTCTTCTTCACGCGTCCGAGACGCTGACGTGCGGTGTTGCGTCCGGCGCCGATCTTGACGTGCGCGGTGGCGCGAGCCAGCCCGAACAGCGGCATGTCGCCGTACACCGACTCCGCGTCGCGCACCGGCACCTGGTACGTCTCGTGATAGATCCCCACGTCGCCGGACCCGCTGAACAACTTCATGTACTCGCGCCAGGGGCCGAGGTGCGGCGCGTCCCGATCTGCCGCGAACGCCTGGATGTGTTCAGGCGAGCGCCAGTACGAGACGAGGATGGTGGTTCGCCCGAGCCACTGGTGATAGCCGAGCATGCCGGCCTCCGGATTGCGCGCGAGGTGGGCGAGGCACTTCGGCATCGTGGCCGCGACGCGCAGCACGCGCGGCAGCTTCCACCATCGGTTGGCGCGCATGCCGATGAGGAAGACGGTGACGGTCTCGGTGTCAGGATCGGCGGTGTACCGCCCCGGGAAGACGTCCGACATGATCACTCCTATTCGTAACGCTGTTACGCAACAACGTTACGGTATAGTTTCGCCTATGGCAAGACCCGCGATCTACGACGACGCCCTGCGCGAGAGGCTCCTCGAGGCCACAGCCGAGCTCGTGGACCGACACGGACCGGACGCGGTGTCGTTGCGCGAGGTGGCGCGGGCCGCCGGCACGTCCACCTCCGCGATCTACGCGCTGTTCGGCAACAAGGACGCTCTTCTGACCGCCGTCATCACGGATGCGTTCGCGTCCTTCACCGCCGCGCAGGCCGCAGCCGAGCCCGCCGGGTTGCGCCAGCTCGGCGTCGCCTACCGCGCGTGGGCACTGGCGCACCCGACGCGGTACCGCCTCATGTTCGGCGGGACGCTCTCGTCCGTCGTGCCCGCCGATCACGCGGCGGACGAATCCCGGAGCCCGCTCGAACGCGCGGTGGCCGCCCTGATGCCGGACGCGACGGCGGACGAGCGCGCCATCGAGGTGACCGCCATCTGGTCCCAGGTGCACGGTGCGGTGAGCCTCCAGTTCACCGACCTGCCCCTGTCACCGCAGAGCTGGGATGCGGCCTACGAGGTGATCCTCGACAGCGTCACCGCGCGGCTGCACGCCTGACCGCGATCACTCGGCGGTGTGCGCGGAGCGCAAGCAGAGCGCCACCAGCACGGCCAGCGCGCTCGCCCCCGCGACCACCCAGAACAGCACCGTGAATCCCCCGAGGCCGGCGGCCGACGCGATCAGCAGCGCCGCGACCGGGCCGCCGAAGGCGGAGCCCGCCGTGCGCACGACGCCGTTGACACCGAGCAGTCCGCCGATCTCGCCGGCCGGCGCGGAGACCGCGATCAGGTCACTGACGACGGCGAAACCGATGCCGTTTCCGAAACTCAGCACGCAGTAGAACACCATCATCCACAGCAGCGACTGCGCGGTGAACACCATGCCCAGTCCGCCGACGGCCATCAGACCCATCGCGAGCGCCGCGACGTACGGCGAGCGCATCCGGCGCAGCAGCAGCGGGGCGACGCGACCGCCGGCGAACACCGCGACGGCGGTCGGGAACAGGACGAGTCCGGCCGTCTGCGAGTCCAGGCCCGGGCCGACCGGGGACTGCGCGATCAGGAGGTACGGCACCCCCACGTAGAGCAGGTAGGGAACGAACCCGAGGAACAGCGCGATGACGTTCGAGAGCAGGATGGCCGGACGAGCGAGCACCGGGAAATCCAACAGCGGCCGAGCCACCCGACGCTCGACGACGACCAGCGTGATGAGCGCCAGGACCGCGACGATGGCCACGCCGGCGACCAGCGGAGACCCGATCCCCCACGACGACGCCTGCGACACGATCAGCAGCACCGCGCTCAGGAACAGCGCGAGCAGGCCGATGCCCGCGAAGTCCACGCGCGCGACGACCTCCGGGCGAACGCCATCGCGCGGGACGACGAGCGCGACCGCGACCGCGGCGGCGACACCGACGCCGGCTCCGAACCAGAACAGCGTCTGCCACGGGGCGTACTGGACGATCACGCCACCGAGAACGAGTGCGACACCGGCACCGAGGCCGAGCGTTCCGCTCAGGAGACCGACCGCGGCCTGCCGCCGCCGCCCCTCGAGCTTCCGCCCCGCGATCGCGAGCGCCAGCGGCAGTGTCGCCGTGGACGCTCCCTGCAGGACGCGGCCGGCCAGGAGGACGGTGAACGACGGCGCTGCCGCGGAGACGACGGCACCGAGGCTGAAGACCGCGAGCGCCGCGATCAGGACGCGGCGGTGTCCGAAACGATCGCCGAACGATCCGAGGACCGGCGCGGCGATGGCACCGCTGAGCAGGAATGCGGTCAGCACCCATCCGCCGCCGACACCGTCGACGCCGAGGCGCTCCTGCAGCACCGGGAGTGCCGGGATGATCATCGTCTGCAGCAGCGAGAAGGCCAGAACAGCCAGGACGAGGACCGGCACGAGCCCCCGGTGCGCGGGGGTGCCCGCCGTGGGTGTCGTATCGGTGGGTGAGGGTGCGAGGGCCATGCATTCTCCTATCGGAACGGAGTGTTCCGTTCCGATAGTATCCCATCGCTGGTAGCGTCGGGTCATGGCCACTCCTTCCTCCCCCGAGGTGCCGGCGACGGCGCTGCCCGGACGCGCCCGAGAGGCGCGCGAGAATGACGTCGCACTCCTGCGCGCGGCGCGGGAGGTGTTCGCCGCGGAGGGATACGACGCCCCGATGAGCGCCGTGGCCGCCCGCGCGGGAATCGGCGTCGGCGGCATCTACCGCCGGTATGCGAACAAGGAGGAGCTCGTGCAGCGGGTCCGGGGCTATGCCCTCGAGGAGCTCACCGCGACAGCGAACGAGGTCGCCGCCTCCGCCGCGGGGCCGGACGGTGCGCTGGCCGCGTTCCTGCGCCGCCACCTGACGATCGCGGGTGCGATGGTCACGTCCGCGCTCAGTGCGCGGTCAGACTTCACCGCGGAGCTCGCCGCACTCTCCGACGGACTGCGCGACGCCCTGGAGCACCTGCTCGTACCGGACCGCGCGCGTGGCCTGGTGCCGGAGGACTTCGGCCCGGGTGATGTCATGGCGGCGATCGTGCACCTGCGCGCGCCTGTGTCCGCGAATCACCACCGCGACCGCATCATGCACCAGCGGCAGCTCGAATTCTTCCTCCGCGGACTGCGTGCGGCCGTCACGGATCCGGTCACGGAGGGTGCCGCCACCAGTTGGGACGACTGGATGGCTCTGCACATCCGACCGGAGGCGTGAGCCGACGGGCCGGATGCCTCCCCCTCGGCTGCATCCACCGAAATCGAGAACGGCCCGCGCAGCATCAGTCTGCGCGGGCCGTTCTCGGCGGAGGTGATCAGGCGGCGGCGCGCTCGGCGGCCTCCACCACGTTGGTCAGCAGCAGTGCGACGGTCATCGGACCGACACCGCCGGGGTTCGGCGAGATCCAGCCGGCGACCTCGGCCACGTCCGGGGCGATGTCGCCGTAGACCTTCGACCTGCCGGTCTCGGGGTCGTCCTCGCGGGTGACGCCGACGTCCAGCACGGCGGCCCCGGGCTTGACGTCCTCGGCGCGGACCAGGTGCTTGACGCCCGCCGCACCGACGATGACGTCGGCCTGGCGGAGGTACGCGGGGAGATCCACGGTGCCGGTGTGCGTCAGCGTCACGGTCGCGTTGATCGCGCGGCGCGTGAGCAACAGACCGATGGACCGGCCGATCGTCACGCCACGGCCGACGACGACCACGTGCTTGCCCTTCAGGTCATAGTCGTTGCGCTGGAGCAGCTCGATCACGGCCCGCGGTGTGCACGGCAACGGGGTGTCGATCGGTCCGTTGACGTTCAGCACGAGCCGGCCGAGGTTGGTCGGGTGCAGCCCGTCCGCGTCCTTGGCCGGGTCGATGCGCTCGAGGATCGCGTCGGTGTCGATGTGCTTCGGCAGCGGCAGCTGCACGATGTAGCCGTGGCAGGTGTCGTCGGCGTTCAGCGCGTCGATCCCCGCCTCGACGTCGGCCTGCGTGGCGTCCCCGGGCAGCTCGACCTGGATCGAGTTCATCCCGATCGCCTCGGACTGCCGGTGCTTCATGCCGACGTAGAGCTGCGAGGCCGGGTCAGCGCCGACGAGCACCGTGGCGATGCCGGGCGTGATCCCGCGGGCCTTCAGGGCCGCGACACGCTCGGTCAGTTCCGCCTTGATCGCCGCCGAGGTCGCCTTGCCGTCCAGAATCTGTGCGGTCATCGGCCGGTCCTCACTGCTGCAGGTCGGTGTACAGCGGGTACGCCGCCGTCAGCTTCGAGATGCGCGCGTCGAGAGCGGCGACGTCGGCGTCCGGCAGTAGGGCCAGCGCGATGACGTCGGCGACCTCGGTGAAGGCCTCGTCGTCGAAACCGCGGGTGGCGAGCGCCGACGTGCCGATGCGGAGCCCCGAGGTCACCATCGGCGGACGCGGGTCGTTCGGCACGGCGTTGCGGTTGACCGTGATGTGCACCTCGTGCAGGCGGTCCTCGCCCTGCTTGCCGTCGATCTCGGCGTTGCGGAGGTCCACCAGCACGAGGTGGACGTCGGTGCCGCCGGAGCGGACCGCGATGCCGGCGTTGCGCACGTCATCCTGCTGCAGGCGGTCGGCGAGGATCTGCGCGCCGCGGAGCGTGCGCTCCTGGCGGTCCTTGAATTCCGGCGTCGCAGCGAGCTTGAACGCGGTCGCCTTCGCGGCGATCACGTGCATGAGCGGCCCACCCTGCTGGCCCGGGAAGACGGCGGTGTTGAGCTTCTTGGCCAGGTCCGCGTCGTTGGTCAGGATGAGACCGGAGCGCGGGCCGCCGAGGGTCTTGTGCACGGTCGAGGAGACGACGTGCGCGTACGGGACCGGGCTCGGGTGGACGCCGGCGGCGACGAGTCCGGCGAAGTGCGCCATGTCGACCCACAGGTACGCGCCGACCTCGTCCGCGATCTCACGGAACTTGGCGAAGTCGATGTGACGCGGGTACGCCGACCAACCGGCGATGATGACCTTCGGCTTGTGCTCGAGGGCGAGGCGGCGGACCTCGTCCATGTCGATCAGCGACGTCTCCTCGTTCACGCCGTACGCGACGATGTCGTACAGGCGACCGGAGAAGTTGATCTTCATGCCGTGCGTGAGGTGGCCGCCCTGGTCGAGGGCGAGACCGAGCAGCGTGTCACCGGGGCGCGCGATGGCGTGCAGGACGGCGGCGTTCGCGGTCGCACCGGAGTGCGGCTGAACGTTGGCGAACTCGGCGCCGAACAGGCTCTTGGCGCGGTCGATGGCGAGTTCCTCGGCCACGTCGACCTCTTCGCAACCGCCGTAGTAGCGGCGTCCCGGGTAGCCCTCGGCGTACTTGTTCGTCAGAACCGATCCCTGCGACTGCAGGACCGAGACGGGGACGATGTTCTCGGACGCGATCATCTCGAGATAGTCGCGCTGACGCCCGAGCTCGCGCTCGAGGACCTGAGCGATCTCCGGGTCGACCTCGGAGAGGGGCGCGTTGAAGTAGGAATCGGTCACGGCATTGCCTCCACAGCGGTTCTTGCGGGATTGCGTCGACCCAGGCGCGCGGTCGAATGCGTGAGGTCGCTTCCCGGTGGTGACCCACCTCGTACGCCAGTCGCGACACTGCGAGTGTACCCGAGCCCTCACCCTCCCCCGATTTCGGACGTCGCAGTGCGACCGCGGTTTTGTTAGGTTTCCTTACATGGTCATCGGCGACACCACGCTGCCCCTCGTTCCCTACCCCGTCCAGGCGCGCGCCGGCGCGCCCGTCCGGCTGACCGATCGGGCGCGCGTCGTCGCTGAACCCGCTCTGCTGGACGAGGCGAGACTGCTCGCCCTCGATCTGTCCGCGCGCACCGGATTCGGCTTCGAGATCGTCGCCGACCCGGACCCCACCCCGGGGGATGTCGCCCTGCGGCGTCTCGGCAGCACGCCCGGCGACGCTTACCACCTCACCACTGCGGACGGCGTCGTCCGCATCGAGGCGCCGGATGACGCGGGCGTCTTCTGGGGGACTCGAACGCTTCTGCAACTGCTCGATCACGACGCGGACGGGTGGTTCTTCCACGGCGCCGAGATCGAGGATGCGCCCCGCTTCGCGTACCGCGGCGCGATGCTCGACGTCGCGCGCCACTTCTTCTCCGTCCGCGACGTGTGCCACTACATCGACCTCGTCGCCGCACTGAAGATCAACGTCCTGCACCTGCACCTCACCGACGACCAGGGCTGGCGCCTCGAGATCGAGGGCTACCCGCGCCTCACCGCGGACGCGGCTCGCAGCGCGGCCGGGGGCGACGCGGGCGGGTTCTACACGCAGGACGACTACCGCGAGATCGTCGCCTACGCCGCCCGCCGCCACATCACCGTCGTCCCGGAGATCGATACGCCGGGGCATACCCACGCCGTGACGGTCGCGCAGCCCGAGTTCACCGAGCCGACGGTGATCAGCGACGACCTGCGCGCGCAGTCCGTCGAGCTCGGCCAGGACCTCCCGGTGCACGGCCGCCCGTACACCGGCTGGGGCGTGGGCTTCTCGTCGCTGAAGACCGGGGATCCCGGCACCGACGCCTTCCTCGATGACGTGTTCCGGCAGGTCGCCGCCCTCACTCCGGGACCGTGGCTGCACTTCGGCGGCGACGAGTGCCTCGGGACGTCCGCGGAGGACTTCGCGGCGTTCACCGCCCGCGCCGCCGCAGCGGTCGTCGGCGTCGGCAAAACCCCGATCGCCTGGCACGAGGCCGGCAAAGCGGCCGAGCTGCCGCCCGGATCGATCGGCCAGTACTGGGGATTCCTCGAGCCCGACCCCGCCCAGGCCGAGGAGGCGCGCGCGTTCGTCGCCGCCGGTGGAGCTGTCGTCCTCTCCCCCTCCGATGCCGCCTACCTGGATATGAAGTACGACGAGGACTTCCCGCTCGGACTGACGTGGGCGAACGGGCCGACCAGCGTCCGCGCATCGTACGAGTGGGACCCGGCCACCGTCATCGCGGGAGTCTCGGACGCCGACATCCTCGGCATCGAGGCACCGCTGTGGACGGAGACGGTGCGCACGATCGCGGACGTCGAGACGATGGCCCTGCCTCGACTGGCGGGCATCGCCGACATCGCCTGGTCGCCCCGCGATGCCGATACCCGGACGTGGGAGTCGGTCCGCGGGCGGATCGCACGACTCGCACCGGCGTGGCACGCTGGGTCGGTCCGATTCCATCCGAGCGAGGAGATCCCGTGGACGCAGGCGTGAGGACGCTGATCCACTCCGTCGACATCATCGACTCCGGCACCCGACTGCCGAACGCCTGGGCGCTGCTGTCGCCGGACGGCATCGTCGCCACGGGGCAGACCACGCCCTGGCAGGACGTCGTCGGTCCGCACGACACGGTCATCGACGCCGCCGCGGTCGCCGGGCCCGGTGCCATCCTCACACCGGGCTTCATCGACATCCACGGTCACGGTGGGGCGGGCCGGTCCTACGACGACGGTCCGGACGCGATCCGGGCCGCACGCGCGGTGCACCGCCGCCACGGCACCACCCGCGCCGTCATCTCCCTCGTCACAGACACCCTGGACCGCCTCGCCGAACGCGTCGCGATGGTGGCCGACCTGACGGGCACCGACCGCGACATCCTCGGCTCGCATTTGGAGGGTCCGTTCCTGGACGTCAGCCACAAGGGTGCGCACGACCCCGAACTGCTGCGAGCGCCCGAGCACGACGCGGTGGAACGCCTCCTGGCCGCCGGACGCGGCACGGTCGCGCAGATCACGCTCGCCCCCGAGCTGCCCGGCGGCCTCGACGCGGTGCGCACGGCGGTCCGTCACGGCGCGATCGCCGCGGTGGGACACACCGACGCTGACGCCGACATGGCCGGCGAGGCCTTCGACGCCGGCGCGACCTTGCTCACGCACGCGTTCAACGCCATGCCCGGCATCCACCACCGCGCTCCCGGTCCGGTGGTCGCCGCGGCCTCAGATCCTCGGGTGCGACTGGAACTGATCGCGGACGGCGTGCACGTCGATCTCGACCTCATCCGGATGATGTTCGCGTCCGCTCCAGGCCGGATCGTGCTGGTGACGGACGCCATGGCGGCGGCCGGGTCCGGCGACGGCGCGTACATCCTCGGCGCGCTGGCGGTCACGGTGCGGGACGGCATCGCTCGGCTCACCGCGGGCGACTCGATCGCCGGGTCCACGCTCACTCAGGATCAGGCGCTGCGCAACGTCGTCGCGGTCGGTGTGCCGGTGGAGGCCGCCGTGGACGCCCTGACGCGCACACCGGCGACGCTGCTGGGCCACGAGGACCGCCTCGGTCGACTCCGTCAGGGCTTCGCCGCCGACGCCGTTCTGCTGGACCGAGACCTCGTCGTCCGCGGAGTCTGGGCGGACGGCGAGCGCGTGAGCTCATGAGCGTGGCGGGCTACGGCGATCGGCACTGCCGGGCGCTGCACGGGCTGGACGTGGCGGCGGCGGCAAGGCAGAATATCCGGATGGTTCCCCGACCCGACGGGGTTCCCGTTCTGCCCGATGAAAGTCTCTCCCGTTGACCCCTGACGAGCACGCGCCCCACGCTGATGCCGATCTCGTCGCGCGCACGCGTGACGGCGATACCGGCGCGTTCGCCGAGCTGTGGGCCCGGCACTACCGATCCGGCATCACGGTCGCACGATCGATCACGAACAAGATCGACGCCGACGACCTGGTGCAGGAGGCGTACACCCGCATCTTCCAGGTGATCCAGCGCGGCGGAGGTCCGACCGGATCGTTCCGCGCGTACCTGTTCTCCAGCATCCGCAACGCGGCGGCCAGCTGGGGACGTGCGCACCCCGAGGCCGTGATCGACGAGCTCGAGACGGTGCCTGACCCGGACACCACCGAGCAGGCCGTTGATGAGGCGCTCGATCACGGGCTGACGCACACGGCCTTCCGCAGCCTGCCCACGCGTTGGCAGGAGGTGCTCTGGTACACCGAGATCGAGGCGATGAAGCCGGCCCAGGTCGCACCGCTGCTCGGCATGAAGCCGAACGCCGTGGCCCAGCTCGCCAACCGTGCCCGCGAGGGCCTGCGCGAGGCCTGGATCTCCGCGCATCTCGCGAGCCTCGACGACGGTTCCCTGTGCCAGTGGACGGTGGAGAGACTCGCGTCGTACGCGCGCGGCACGATCAGCCCGCGTGACCGCCAGAAGGTGGACGACCACCTCGGCGATTGCGCACGCTGCACGATCGTGGCCGGGGAAGCGTCCCACGTCTCCCAGCGTCTTGCGCTCGTTCTTCTGCCCCTCACCATCGGGGCCGTCGGAGCCGCCGGCTATCTCGCCACGCTCCAGGGCGGGGGCACGGCGGTCGTCGCTCTGGCCGCCGGCGCGGCGCCGATCATGCCCAGCGCCGTGGTCGCCGGTGGCGACACGGCGAGCGGGTTCGCCTCCCTCGGTCTCGCGGGATCCGGCACCACCGGCGGGGCCGCTCCGGCCCCGGGCGCCGGGGGCGCAACCGGTGGCGCCTCGACCGCCACCGGAATCGCCACCGTGATCGGAATCGCGGCGGCCGGAGTCCTGGTCGCGGGCGCCGCGGTCGCCGGTACGGTGATGGCCCAGCAGTCCGCTCCGAACGCCGCGTTCAGCGCCGGCAACGCCCAGGGGCAGTCCGACTCCCTGGCCGCTGAGGTGGACGGCTCCGCCCTCACCCCGCTGGCGGCGACGCCGTCACCGTCGCCGAGCGATCTGCCCCGCGATCTCACGCCGAGCCCCACTCCCTCGCCTCAGCCGACCGTGACCACGCGTTCGATTCCCGTGCCCACGACACCGGTGACCGCCCCGTCCCCGGCACCATCGGTCCCGGTGGAACCGGTCCTGCCGCCCGCTCCGTCGCCTGTCGACCCCTCACCGGAGCCGACGGCCACACCGTGGCCCACGCCCGAGCCCTGGCCGACGCCGGACCCCACGCCGACGCCGGGCCCGACGCCGTCCCCGCGGCCGACGCCCACACCGAGCCCCACTGCTTCGCCCGATCCGACGCCCACGCCCACGCCTACACCTACACCTACACCGACACCGACACCGACACCGACACCGACCGTCACTCCCACGCCGACGCCGACACCGACACTCACTCCCACGCCGACACCGACGGCCGACCCGACGCCGACACCAACGACACCGACACCGACACCGACACCGACCGTCACTCCCACGCCGACGCCGACACCGACACTCACTCCCACGCCGACACCGACGGTCGAACCGACGCCGACACCGACGGTCGAACCCACGCCCGAGCCCACGGCAACTCCCGATCCCACGCCTGAGCCGACGCCAACGCCGGACCCCACGCCGACCCCGGAGCCGACGCCCACGGTCGAGCCCACACCAGAGCCGACGCCCGAGCCCACGGCGGAGCCGGAACCTGAGCTGACAGCTCCTTCCGTCCTCCGTGTCGGGGCGGGCCCCGAGGTGGACGGGCAGCGCACCATCGTCGCCCTCCTACGAGTGCCCGACGGCGCCACGGTCGTCCACGCGATCCTGGACGGCACGACGGTCGCGACCGGGCAGGTTCCGGGCTTCGACGTGGGAGCCGTGAGCCTGACGCTCACGGTCAGCCAGTACGACGACTCCCTCCTGGCTTTCGCCGCCGGGCGCGACGATGAGGTCGGAGCGCTCACCGAGGCCCGCTCACCGCGCAGCTGGGTCGAGGGCTGAGCGGGCGACCGTAGACTGGAGGCATGTCCGCCTCCCCCTCCTCGACCGCAGCGACCCCCGAGCCCGGTACCCGCGCACCGCTGACCGCGCTGGAGATCGTCCGCACGCTCGTGATCATCGTCGCGCTGGTCACTTTCGCGCTGTGGGGATTCCTGGGCTTCGAGTTCCCCTGGAACCTCGTCGCGGGCATCGGCACCCCCGTCGTCGTGCTGCTGCTGTGGGCTCTGTTCGTCTCTCCCCGCGCGGTCGTTCACGTCCACCCGTTCGTCCGGGTGCTGATCGAGCTGCTGATCTTCGCCGGCGCGACCATCGCCTGGTGGAGCATGGGACAGACCTGGATCGGACTCGCCTACGCCGTGGTCGCGGTCGCGACCGGGGTGATCACCGGACGGCGCTCCCTGTCGTGACCGACGTCGTCGAGATGCTCCGCGCCGAACTCGGCGAGCGTGTCGACACCTCTCCGGCCGCACGCGCGGCCGCACGGACAGACCGGTCCGGCCAGCGCAGTGCCGGCGATCCGATCGCCGTCGTGCACGCCACCGATGTGTCGGACGTGCAGGCCACCATGCGCATCGCCTCGGCCACCGGCACGCCGGTCGTCCCACGCGGTGCCGGCACCGGCCTCGCCGGGGGCGCCAACTCCGACGTGGGCGAGATCTCGCTCTCGCTGGCGGGGATGACGCGAATCCACGAGATCGCGCCGGATGACCTTCTCGCCGTCGTCGAGCCGGGCATCCTGAACGCCGACCTCAACACCGCTCTCGCCGAACACGGTGTGTGGTGGGCTCCGGACCCGGCCAGTCGCGCGATCTCCACGGTCGGCGGGAACATCGCCACCGGCGCCGGCGGGCTGCTGTGCGCGAAGTACGGCGTGGTCCGTGATGCGGTCCTCGGGGTGGATGTGGTGCTCGCCGACGGTGAACTCGTGCGATTCGGGCACCGCACCGTCAAGGGCGTCACGGGGCTCGACCTCACGGCACTGATGATCGGCTCCGAGGGGACGCTCGGCGTCATCGTCGGGGCGACGCTCAAGCTGCGTCGACTTCCCACCGGCATCGTCCACTCGATCGCCGCCGTGTTCAGTGACGTCCGCGCCGCCGCCGCAGGGACCGCTGCCGTGACGGCCGCCGGGCTCTCCCCCGCGATCATGGAGCTCATGGACGCCACCAGCCTGCGCGCGGTGCACGCGCTGCTCGATCTGCCCGCGCCGGCCGCCGGAAGCGTGCAGGTGACGGCCCAGACCGACGGTCCGGACGCGGCCGAGGAGGCCCGCCGCATCGGTGAGATCCTCGCCTCCGCCGGTGCCTCCGTCGAGGTGTCCGACGACCCGGACCGTGCCGAGGAGCTGCTGGTGATCCGCCGCAGCATGCATCCGGCCATGGAGTCCCTCGGCACGGCGCTCATCGAGGATGTCTCCGTACCGCGATCGGCGATGCCGGACATGTTCGACGCGATCGCCCGCATCGAACGCGAGCACGGCCTGGTGATCCCGGTCGTCGCGCACGCCGGGGACGGCAACCTGCACCCGAACTTCATCTGCGACGGACCGGACATCCCACCCGAGGTCTGGCGCGCGGCCGACGAGATGTTCCGAGTCGCTCTCGCCCTGGGCGGCACCCTCACCGGCGAGCACGGTGTCGGCGTCCTGAAGGCGCACTGGCTGCGCGAGGAACTCGGCGACCGGCAGTGGGAGCTGCAGCGCGGCATCAAGACGCTGTTCGACCCGCAGAACATCCTCAATCCCGGAAAGGTCTTCGTGTGACCCCTGAGATCCGCGTGAGCGCCGTGCTGGTCACCGACCCGGACGGGCGCGCGCTCGTGGTCCGCAAAGCGGGCACCGAGCGGTTCATGCAGCCGGGCGGCAAGCCGGAGCCCGGCGAGAGCGCCGATGTGACGGCCGCGCGCGAGCTGAACGAGGAGCTCGGCATCGAAGCGCCCGTGACGGCCTTCCGCCCGCTCGGCGAGCACCGCGCCGCCGCCGCCAACGAACCCGGACACGTCGTCGTGGCGGACGCCTTCGCCCTGTCGCTGGATGCCGTCGCCGCTGCAGCGGTGACCGCGCAGGCCGAGATCGCGGAGCTGCGGTGGATCTCCCCGGCCGATGTGGCCACGACACCGCTCGCGCCCCTGTCCACTGACGTGCTGCTGCCCCTGCTGCCGGACTTCCGCTGATTCAGTCGACGGGCCCCGAGCGGAACACCTCGGTCGTGCGCTCGGCCGGCATCCTCAGCGCGAGCAGGATGGCGACCGCAGCGATGACCAGGACCGCGATCGGTGCGATCAGTCCGAGGAACGAGGCGACCCCGGAGACAGCCAGCAACCCGCCCTGATCGGGGCCGGCGAACCGCAGCAGAAGCTGCACGAGGATCACGGCGGCCGCGTTCGCGAGCACCGCCCACAGCACGAGAGGTCGCGCCCATGACGGGATCCCGCGAGCGTTTCTGCGGATGGCGAACCCGGCCGCAACGGCCAGGATCAGTCCGACGACGCCGACGACCTGGTCAGCCAGGACGACCGGTGAGCCCCAGCGCAGCAGCTCCTCATCACCCGATGCCCCGAGGATCGTCGGTAGGACCCCGGCCGTGACCACGCGCGCGAGCACCATCACGGCCCAGGCGATCATCACGGCAACGGCGCCCTTCTGGCGCTCCACGACGCTCTCCGATCGGCCCAGTCCGACGGCCGCGACGACGATCGCGGCCGCCATCAGCACCGCGCCGACGACCCCCGGCGCGATCCCGGCGAGGGACGACCCCAGCGCCGGAACGAGAACGGAGAGCGCGAGGAGGATCCCCGTCGTCAGAAGTGTCCGCGACTGCACCGTCATGTCCGCCACGCTACCGCCCTCCCCGTCCGGTTCCTCGCTCCCCGTCCCGGACTCCCGGGCTCAGAGGCCCTGCCAGGCGGGCTTGTTCGCGAGGGCGTAGCGGTAGTAGTCGGCGTGCTTCAGGCGCGAGGCCGCGGCCTCATCCACGACGACGGTGACGTGCGGGTGCAGCTGGATCGCCGACCCCGGGCACTCCGACGACACCGGACCCTCGACGGCGCCCGCGACAGCCTCGGCCTTGCTCTCCCCGAACGCGAGCAGCACCAGGTGCCTCGCGCGCTGGATCGTCCCCAGCCCCTGCGTGATGCAGTGCATCGGGACCTGTGAGATGTCGCCGTCGAAGAAGCGGGCGTTGTCCACGCGGGTGCGCTCGGTGAGCGTCTTCACCCGCGTGCGTGACGCGAACGACGAGCCGGGCTCGTTGAATCCGATGTGCCCCGTCGAACCGATGCCGAGGATCTGCAGGTCCACCCCGCCGGCTGCCTCGATGGCGGCCTCATAGTCCTCGCCGGCGTGCGCGATCGTCTCCAGTGCCCCGTTGGGCGTGTGGATGCGGTCCGGGTTCAGCCCGAGCGGCTCGACGACCTCCCGCGTGATGACACTGCGGTAGCTCTCCGGGTGCGCCGGGTCGAGGCCGACGTACTCGTCCAGCGCGAAACCCTGCACGCGGGAGAGGTCGACGTCCGCGACGGCGGGCACGAGCGCTTCGTAGACGGGCAGCGGGGTCGATCCGGTCGCCAGCCCCAGCACGTAGTCCGGGTTGGCGACGATCTGCCGGACGATCTCGGCCGCGACGAGGCGCCCGGCCTCATCCTTGTCCGCGACGATGACCACTTCAGCCATGCGTGAGGGCTCCTTCTCTGTGCTGATCGGCGCCGATCGGTGCGGCGCTGAGAACGGCCGTCGGTGAGCCCGGCGGCCGCGTTCCCATCCTCCCACCCGGACGGGCGGAGCGCGGAACCGGAGGACGCCGCCTCAGCCCTTCACCGCGCCGGACACCATCCCGCTGGTCATCCGTCCCTGCACGAGCAGGAAGAACACCGCCACGGGCAGCGCGATCAGGGTCGAGGACGCCATCACGGCGCCCCAGTTGGTCGCTTCCGTCGCGGACTGGAACGAGTTCAGCCAGGGCGGCAGCGTGAGGCTCTTGGACTCCAGCAGCAGCATCGCCATCGTGAACTCGTTCCACGACTGGATGAACGCGAAGATGCCGGTGGAGACCAGGCCCGGCGCGAGCAGCGGGAAGGTGACCTTCCAGAACGCCTGGGTCCGCGTGCAGCCGTCGATCATGGCGGCCTCTTCGAGATCCGCCGGGACTCCGGCGACGAATCCGCGCAGGGTCCAGATCGTGAACGGCACCACCGCAGCGATGTTCACGATCGCGAGCCCGAGAAGGTTCTTCAGGTGCAGGTCGTCCATCATCGCGAAGATCGTGAACATCATGGCTTCGCCGGGCACCATCTGGACGATCAGCACGGTGACGATGAACCCCCACCGCCCGCGGAAGTGGAAGCGGGCGATGGCGATCGAGGCCAGGAACGCGATCAGCAGCGTGACGATGACGACCGGGATCGTCACCGTGAGCGAGGACAGCAGCGCGTGCACGAAGTCGGTCTGACCGTCCGCGGCCGGCTTCGTCCACGCGGCGATGTAGTTGCGCCAGGTGAATTCGACCGGGAACGCGCTCGGCGTCCGGCTGATGATCTTGTTGGACGGCGTGAACGACATGTTCACCATCCAGTAGACCGGGAACACGCTGAAGACGAAGACGATCACGGCCACGACGTTCAGCACGACCCGGGTGCTGCGCCGACGCGGCTGGTTGGTCGTGTCGACGTGCTTCGGCGGCTTTCCCTCTCGCGCGGCGCGAGGCGTGGGAGCGGTGATCGTGGTCGGATCAAGGGTCGTGGAGGTCACTTCTCCTCCTCCTTCAGCGTCGAGCGGATGTAACCCCACGAGATCAGCATCAGGATGATCACCATCAGCACACCGATCGCGCCGGTCATGCCGAAGTCGTCGGCCCCGAGGCGGAACATGTAGGTGCCGAGCACGTTGGTCTCACTCGGCGTTCCACCTCGGCCCTGCAGGGCGAACACCTGGGTGAAGATCCGCATGTTCCAGATCACCTGCAGGATGAAGACGACCATCACCACGGGGCGGAGGTACGGGAAGATCACCAGGCGGAAGCGGGCGAAGCCGCCCGCACCGTCCAGCGACGCGGCCTCGAGCACCTCGCCGGGCACCTGCCCGAGGGCGGCGTAGATCGTGAACGCCACGAACGGAATACCCATCCAGACCACGATGATCGTCAGCACCGTGAAGAACGAGAACGGGTTCATCAGCCAGGAGTGGTTGGTGAAGTCCTCAGATCGCGTCGCCCAGTTCAGCACCGCGTTGATCACGCCGTACTGCGTGTCGAAGATCCAGCTGAACACGACCGTGGAGGACAGCGGCGGCATGGACCAGGCCAGCAGCAGACCGACCGCGACCAGCAGTCGGAATCCCCGCGACAGTCGGGTCATCAGGATCGCGATGAGGGTTCCGCCGAGCATGATCAGTCCGGTCATCACCGCCATCAGCAGGAGGCTCCGCAGCAGCACGATCGGGAAGTCGCTGGAGGTGAGGACCCGGACGTAGTTGTCGAACCAGACGAAGTTCGCCGGGATGTCCAGCATCTTGTTCTTGATCGTGACGTCGGTGAACGAGTTCGTCACCATGGTCACGCCGGGGTAGCCGACCATCACCGCCAGCAGCACGATCGCGGGAGCCAGCAGCGCCCACGCCGTCCGCGCGTCACGGCGGCGCCGACGCCGCTCGTTCGGGGTCAGTTCTCGTGAGGACCGGCGCCGTCCCGCAGCGGGGGCCGAACGCTCCTCATCGATCTCGGCGACGCTCATGGCGCACCGCTCCTTTCGAGGACGGACGGGGCCCCGGCGACACCGGGGCCCCTCCGCGTCACTTGTTGAGGATCGCTTCGATGTCGGAGTCGAGCTTGGTGGCGACCGTCTTGACGTCCTCACCCTTGGCGATCTTCACCAGAGCATCCGGGATGACCAGGGCCTTCTCGACCTCGGCCCAGTTGGCCGACGCGGGGACGGCGCGCGACGCGGCGGTGGCCTTCGCGGCCTCCTGGGTGATCTGGTCATCCGGGAGGAACTGGGCCTGCGAGGTCAGCGCCGGGATCAGGCCGTTGCCGGCCATGATCTTCTGGTAGCCGTCCGAGAGCATGATCGCCAGCGCCTTCTGCGCCATCGCCTTGTTCTGGGACTTCGTCGCGATCGCGACCGACGAGCCACCGGCGAACACCGGAGCGGCCTCCCCGGCGGTCATGCCGGGCAGTGCGAACGCCTGCAGGTCCTTGCCGTAGGTGTCCGGGCAGCCCGGGTTATCGGCATCGGCGGCGGCCAGGATCGACCACTTCACCCACGACGGGGCGGAGAGGAATCCGGTCTCACCGGCGCAGAACGGGATCTGCGGGTCGGTCTCGTTCGAATCCGCCGGGGCGACGTTGGCGTTCGTGTAGACGTCCTGGAGCATCTTTAGGCCCTTGAGGCTCTTCTCGGACGAGAACTGCGCGTCCCACTTGTCGCCGTCCTTCACGGCGACCTCGCCACCGTTGGCCCAGACGAACGCCAGCGCGTTGTACCAGTCCTTGCCCGGCGCCCAGATGCCCGAGCGCGTGGCCGTCTTCATCGCCTTTCCGTCCGCGACGTAGTCGGTCAGCGTCGCCGGAACGGTGCCCTTGAACACCTCGGGCGAGTAGAACACGATGCGCGAGCCGGCGTAGTAGGGCACCGCGTAGGTCTTGCCGTCGACCGAGCCGAGGTCGACGAACGACTTCAGCAGCTTGTCGCCACCGAGGTCGGACACCTGGTCGGTGATATCGGCGAACATGCCCTTGTCGATGAAGCCCTGCGCCTGGGTGTTCCCCACCTCGACGACATCGGGGGCGTCATTCGAGCTCAGCGCGGCGACGTAGGCCTCGTTCGTGTCCGCCCACGTCTTCTCGACGATCTTCAGGGTCCAGCCCTTGTTCTCCTTGGCGAACGTGTCGGTGAGGTACGTGCGCGCCTCATCGGGGGTGTCCGTGCCGACGAGCCAGACGGTGAGCTCCCCCGTCGCCGCGGGCGTCTCATCCTTGCCACCGGCAGCACCGCCGGTGGAGCATCCCGCGAGAGCGAGTGCGGCGGCGCCGAAGACGGCGACGGCTCCGAGCTTTCGGTTCATGTCATTTCCTTTGCTTGTGTGGTGGGGTCGACGGGCGGACCCGTCTGATCGGAGTGTCGGGGACTACGACACACCGAGTCGTTCGGAGAGCACCATCACGGCGGCGCCGCGCAGCACGATGTCCGAACCGTGTTCGGTCATCCGCACGCGCACCCCGTCATGGAACTGGGCGAGCGTGCGGTGACGCAGGGTCTCGAGGGCCGAGTCCGCGAACGGACCCTCGAGCAGATCACGGGGGCCGGAGAGCGTGACCTCCGGCAGGTCCAGGGCGCCCACGATCGGGGCGAGGGCGATGCCGAGCCGTTCACCCGCATCGCGCAGCACGGTGTCGCGATCACCGCTGTCGGAGATGCGGCGGCGCAGGCCGGGAACCGCGACCCAGGCCTCGAGGCAGCCGTCTCTGCCGCACACGCAGGGCGGCCCGCCGTCAGTACCGACGGTGACATGACCGATCTCGCCGGCGGCGAAATGCCGTCCGATGACCGGCTCCCCGCCGATGATCAGACCGGCACCGACGCCGAGGCCGATCTTGACCAGCATGCAGTCGCCCTCCGCGGCGCCCAGCGTGCATTCGGCCAGGACCGCGGCGTTCGCGTCGTTCGCGACCACCACGGGCAGGCCGAGTTCGGCGGACAGCACGTCCCGCAGCGGGACATCCGCCCACCCGTAGTTCGGAGCGGTGAGCACTCCCCCGTCGGCGCCGACCACGCCCGGAGAGCCGACGCCCACGCCGAGCACGGGACGCGTGGCCGCGGCGACCAGTTCGCGAGCGAGCCGGATCACGAGCGCCAGCGCGGCGTCGGCGTCCCCGGAGGCGGGCTCGGGCACCTCGCGGCGGACCAGCACCTCACCGTCCAGGTTCAGCACGGCGCCGGTGAACGGGCTGGAGCCGGAGAGGTCCATGCCGATGATCTGATGCTCGTCACGGGCGAGATCGACGAGGATCGCCGGTTTGCCCGGTCCGCCGGAGGATTCGCGTACCCCCTTCTCCAGGACGAAACCGTCGGAGATGAGCTCGGCGACGAGGTCGGAGATGGTCACTCGCGTGAGGCCGGTGCCCCGGGACAGATCGGCCCGGCTCATCGTCCCCTCATGGAAGAGCGTCTGCAGCACGAGCGAACGATTGTGGCCTCGGGCGTGCTCCGGCAGCACCTTGCCGTGCGCACGCAACGACCCGCCGCCTCCCCGACGGGAGGATGCGCCGGCGGGTGTCCCGCCGGACCGAGAAGAGCGACCCTGCGCTTCCGATGCTGCCATGATGTTTGTTAGTAGACCTTACGAACAAAAGATCTGGCAAGCGTTCGCGGACGAATTCTCCGCCGGGTTACCGGTTCGTTATCGCCGGGGGCCGCCCGAGCGCCTCCGCGATCGCGCGGGCAAATCGGGATCGATTCGTGATGTGATCCCGGGGACCTTCCCGGTTCGCGCTTCTAGCATTGTCTGTGACCACGACTCAGGGGGACCAGGCATGAACAACGACGACACGCGCGACGTCACTGCGTCGTCTGCCGCCGACGACGCCGCGCCGCTCGCGGTGTGGGCGCCGCAGGACGAGCAGCGCAAGAAGCGACGTCGCTGGCCGTGGATCGTCGCCATTCCCGCGGTCGGGCTCATCGCCGGCCTCGCGATCACGTCGACCGTGCTGATCGCACCGGGCGTGAGCGCCGCCGGCGTCCCCATCGGTGGGCTCACGCGCGAGGCGGCTGCGAAGACCATCTCCGACAAGCTCGCGAACACCGTCGTGACGGTCAAGACGCCCGAGGGGTCCGTCAACCTCACGGGCACCGATCTCGGCGCGTCGATCGACGCCGGCACGCTCGCGGATGACGCGCACAAGAACTTCCCGCTGTGGAACCTGACCGGCTGGAGCGACGAGGAGGTCAAGGGTCTGGTCGCTCTGGACGAGGGCACCGCGGCCGAGGCGCTCAAGAAGGCGACGCCGACCTCCTACACGGATCCGGTCGAGGCGACGGTGAAGTTCGACGGCAAGGCCTTCGTCGCGACCGCGTCTGCAAACGGCACGGGCATCCCGCTGGAGCCGGTGCGCGAGGCGCTGCAGAAGGCGCTCGCGTCGGATGAGAAGAAGGTCACGCTCGCCGTCGAGACCGCCCCCATCGAGCCGACCCTCACGACCGCCGAGGTCAAGGGCGCCGTGGACAAGCTGAACGGCATCGTCTCGACGATCGGGTTCTACGTCGGCGACGAGCGCACGGTCCCGGTCGACCCGGGCACGGCCGCGTCCTGGCTGAACTACAAGATCGCCGATGACGGCACCCTCACGATCGCCGCCGACGAGGCCGCGATCGCGAAGGTCGTCCCGTCGTTGAAGCAGGCCATCGATCGCCCGGCGAAGGATGGCAAGGTCATCACCGACTCCTACGGCGAGGTCCTGCAGACGCTGGAGGAGGGCCAGGACGGTCGCACGATCGGGGACACCTCGAAGGTGGCGGCCACGTTCGCCGCCCAGCTGGCCGAGGGCAACGCGAAGTACGAACTGCCCGTCGCGGTCGTGAAGGCCAAGACCACGACTCTCGAGCGCTCGATCGATGTGAACCTGTCGACACAGACGGTCACCGTCTACGAGAACGGCCAGGTGGTTCGCTCGATGCTCGCCTCAACCGGCACCTCGGCGCACCCGACACACACCGGCGAGTTCCGCGTCAACTCGCATGTGTGGGAGCAGAACATGGGCTCCTGCGACAGCCAGGGCAAATTCGTTCCCGGCGGCACGTTCGATTACTGCACCGCCAATGTGAAGACCGTCATGTACTTCAACGGCGACGAGGGCTTCCACGGCACCTGGTGGCACAGCAACTTCGGCACCCCGATGAGCCACGGCTGCGTGAACCTCTCCGAGCCCGACGCCTACTGGCTGTACGAGTGGACGCCGGAAGGCACCCAGGTCAGCGTGCACTACTGATCCGGCGTTCGGAGGGAGCCCGTCGCATCGCGACGGGCTCCCTCCGTTTCGGGGCACGGGCGGCGAATCCTCTCGCGATCGACCGGCCCGAACGACTCTTGTTTTCCCTGGTCACGACCAGAATCAGGACGGCCTCGAAACACGACCGGCACCGGATGTTCACACGTGACCCGCGCAACTGCGCGCGGTTACGGCTAGCCTGTCGCTATGACCGACCTGCGACTCGAAGAGCTCAGTGCCGCGACGATCGTCGCCGTGAACAACCTGTCCCTCAAGCCCGGGCAGCAGCAGTACCTGGCGCCGGTGTCCTATGACCTCGCGACGACGGTGATGAACCCGCAGACGACGTGGCAGCGCGTCGTGCTGGACGGCGATGAGGTCGTCGGCTTCGTGAGCGCCAACTTCGACCCGGACTCACCGGAGGAGCACTTCCGCTCCGTGCTCTGGCGGATCAACGTGGATGCGGACGACCAGGGCCGAGGCGTGGGCCGGTTCGCCGTCGCGCAGCTGCTGGCCGTCGCGCAGTCCAAGGGTTTCGACCACGTCGATGTGATCTATGAGGCGGGCCCGGACGGCCCGGAACGCTTCTTCACCCGGGTCGGTTTCGCCCCGGTGGCCGAGACGGAGTACGGCGAGGTCATCGCGACCGTCTCGGTCTGAGACGCTCCCCACAACCGCACTTCCGGCGCTCGGAAAGCGTTGAAGGCGAGAGCGACCGTTCGGTCGCTCTCGCCTTCGGCCGTTCAGAAGCGCTCGGCGAGCCAGTGCGCCTGCCGGATCCACTGCTGCGTCTGTCCGCCTTCGTGGCCGTTGAACTCGTAGATCTCGAGCTCACGGTCGGCGACCTCGAGATGGTTGTACGCGGCGAAGACGCTGGAGGGCAGCACCGTGGCGTCCATCATCGCGACGGAGAACAGCGCCGGTGCGGTGATGCGCTTGGCGAAGTTCACGCCGTCCATGTACGACAGGGTGCGAAAGACGGTGTCGGTCTGGTCGCGGTGCGCGGCGAGGTAGGTGACGATCTCCGTGAACGGCGGGTTCGGGGTCAGCTGCACGGACCGACGGAAGTGGCACAGGAACGGGACGTCCGGCATCACGGCTCGCACGCCGGGGTGCAGCGCGGCGACCGCGATCGCCGTCCCCCCGCCCTGACTGCCTCCGGTGACGGCGACGCGATCGCGGTCGATCCCGTCGAGTTCGAGGACCGTGTCGACCGCGCGCACACCGTCGGTGAACAGGCGCCGGTAGTAGTACGTGTCCGGGTCGGTGATCCCCCGCGTCATGTAACCCGGAGTCGCCGGGCCGGAACCGTGCGGGTCCGGGGTGTCTCCCCCGGTGCCCCAGTGCGAGCCCTGGCCGCGCGTGTCCATGAGCACGTGCACGTAGCCGGCCGCCGCCCACGCCAGCCGCTCGCCCGGAAGGCCGCGGCCACCGCCGTAGCCGATGAATTCGACCACCACCGGCAGCGGGCCGCTCGTGCGGGGACGCGTGACCCAGGCCCGGATCAGATCACCGCCGAAGCCGGAGAACGTCAGATCGGAGATCTCGAATGCGGTGATCGGTGAATCCACCGGCCGGAGCACCGGCGGAGTGGCCAGCGCGCGCGCCTCACCGATCGTCCGGGTCCAGAAGGCGTCGAAGTCGTCGGGTTCGGCCACCTCGGGCCGGTAGTCGCGCAGTTCGTCCGAGGTGAGGTCGCTGAGGGGCATGCCCCGAGCCTATTGCCGAGACACCCTCAAGCGCGCGAGACACCCATGCAGTGCATGCGTGTCTCGCGCGCTGGGTGTCTCGCGCTCAGACCAGGGTCTCGCGCCACGCGCGGTGCAGCTGGGCGAACTTGCCGGTGCCGGCGATCAGGGCCGCCGGAGCGTCGTCCTCGATGATGCGGCCGTGCTCCATCACGAGCACGCGGTCAGCGATGGCCACGGTGGACAGGCGGTGGGCGATGATGATCGCGGTCCGGTCCGCCAGCAGGGTCTCCAAGGCGTTCTGGATCTGCCGCTCGCTGGGCATGTCCAGCGAGGCGGTCGCCTCGTCGAGGATCAGCACCGCAGGATCGGCCAGGAACGCCCGGGCGAACGAGATCAGCTGACGCTGCCCAGCGGACACCCGCCCTCCGCGCTTGTTCACGTCGGTGTCGTAGCCGTCCGGCAGCGCCCGGATGAACGCGTCCGCGCCGACCGCGCGCGCGGCCGCCTCGATCTCTCCGAGCGTCGCCTCCGGCTTGCCGAGGGCGATGTTGTCCGCGATCGTGCCGCTGAACAGGTAGGCCTCCTGCGTCACCATGACGATTGCGCGGCGCAGGTCCTTCGGGTGCATGGACCGCAGGTCCACGCCGTCGAGCGTGACGGCGCCCTCGCTGGGGTCGTAGAACCGCGAGACCAGCTTGGCCAGCGTCGACTTGCCGGCACCGGTGGTGCCGACCAGCGCGACGGTCTGCCCCGCCGGGATCTCCAGGGAGAAATCCGGCAGGATGATGCGGTCGTCGGCGTACCCGAACGTGACGTCATCGAAACGGAGGTGCCCGCGGGCCTCCCACAGATCGATCGGCTTCGTCGGGTCCGGAACCGTCGGCTCCTCCTCCAGCACGCCCGAGACCTTCTCCAGCGCCGCCGTGGCGGACTGGAAGGAGTTCATGAACATCGCCACGTCCTGCAGCGGACCGAAGAAGTTGCGGACGTACAGCACGGCGGCCAGCAGCGCACCGACCTCGATCGCGCCGGACGAGACCCGAAGTCCACCGACGAGGACGACCACGCCGAGCGTCGCCGCGGCGATCGCCATCAGCGCCGGGTCGAACGTGCCGAACAGCCGGAAGACCTTGCGGTTGGCGTCGCGGTGGTCCCCGGCGAGCCGCTGGAACTCCACGTCGTTGGTGTCCTCGGTCCGGAACGCCTTGACGGCGCGGATGCCCGTCATGGTCTCCACGAACTTCACGATGACCTTCGCGCTGACCACGCGGGTCTCCCGGAACACCGTCTGGGAACGGGCGAAGAACCAGCGCATCAGGAAGAACAGCGGGATGCCCGCCGCGACGAGGACCAGCCCGGACTGCCAGTCCACGAGGAACAGCATGATGAACGTGAACCCGGCGTACAGGACGCCGGAGACGAGCTGGTTCAGGCCGCCGTCCAGCAGCTCACGGATCGAGTCGAGGTCGCTGGTCTGGCGCGAGATGATGCGACCGGACGTGTAGGACTCGTGGAACTCGAGGCTGAGCTTCTGCGTGTGCAGGAAGATCCGCTTGCGCAGGTCCAGCATGATGGCCTGCGTCAGCTTGGCCGCCAGGACGGCGTACCACCCGATCAGGGCCGCACCACCGATGCCGACGACGATGTACACGATGACGACGCCGAACGTCGGCATCCAGTCGGCGCGCTTGAGCACCGCCGGGAGTGCGGTGTCGATGCCCCACGCGATCAGGGCCGGAGCGATCACCTGCATGATCGTGGACGCCACGATCACCACGCCGGTCAGCACGATCAGCCAGCGCATCGGCCGGATCAGCGACGCCAGCAAGCGCATCGAGCGGCGCCGGATGGCCCGGCTCTCCGCCTTGGTGTAGTCGAGGCGCTCTTCGCCCTTGGTTCCGACGACGGTGCTCATCGGCCCGCCTCCGCTTCCTGCTTGTCGCGAGCTTCGTTCTCGAGGCTCGAGATGACGTATCGATAGTGCTCGCTGGTGGCGAGCAGATCGCTGTGGGTACCGACCGCGGTGACCCGGCCGGCCTCCAGCAGCGCGACGCGGTCCGCCAGCGCCACGGTGGACGGACGGTGCGCGACGATCAGCGCCGTGGTGTTCGCGAGGACCTCGCGCAGCGCCGCCTCCACGAGCGCCTCGGTGTCCACATCCAGCGCCGAGAGGGGGTCGTCGAGGACCAGCACGGAGGGAGCGGCGGCCACGGCTCGAGCGAGCGCGAGCCGCTGACGCTGACCACCGGACAGGCTCATGCCCTCTTCGCCGATCACCGTCTCGGTGCCCTCCGGCAGATCGTCCACGAAGCCGGCCTGCGCGATCTGGAGCGCCTCGCGCAGGACGCGCTCCCCCTCCGGCCCGTGCGGATCCAGTTCCGGTCGACCCAACAGGACGTTGGTGCGTACGGACGCGGAGAACAGCGTGGCGTCCTCGAACGCCATCGCGATGTGCCGGCGGAGGTCGGTCAACCGCATCTCGCGCACATCGACTCCGTCCAGCGTCACCGCACCACCGGTGACGTCGTACAGGCGCGTCGGCAGCGTGGTCAGCGTGGTCTTGCCGGAACCGGTCAGGCCGACGAGCGCCATCGTCTCGCCCGGCTCCAGCTCCAGGTCGATGCCGTTCAGCAGGTCCGCCTCGTGAGCGCCGGCGTCCTGGTACCGGAAGTGCGCGCCGCGGAACGCCAGGCGCCCACGGGAGGTGGGCATGGCGACGGCGTCCGGGGCGTCGGTGATGGTGTCGATCTCGTCGAACACCTCGAACACGCGGTCCGTCGCGGTCCGGGCGTCCAGTAGGAAGGAGAACAGGAACCCGATCGACTCGATCGGCCAGCGCAGCACGGTGGCCATCGCGAAGAACGCGAACAGTTCGGCGACGCTCATCTGCCCCTGCGAGGCGAGCCAGATGCCGGCCAGCAGACACAGCCCGAAGGCGATCGCCGGCATCAGCACGAGCCAGAACCAGATGCTGCCGTCGGCGCGCGCCTTCTTGATCTCGGTCTCGCGCAGCGTCTCAGCCTGGCGGGTGAACTTCGACAGCGCGAACTTGCCGCGACCGAACGCCTTCAGCACGCGGATGCCGTGGACGCTCTCCTCGACGCTCGTGGCGAGATCACCGGCCTGGTCCTGCGACAGCCGGGACAGAATGCCGTACTTCTGGTCGAACAGGTAGCCCTGGACCCACAGCGGGAGGGAGGTCACCAGGAAGATCACGCCGAGCAGCCAGTGCCAGCGGAACAGCAGCCCGGTGCCGATGATGATCGTGAGGATGTTCACCAGCAGCAGGATGAGGCCGAACGCGAGCCAGCGGCGGATCAGACCGATGTCCTGCATCATGCGGCTGAGCAGCTGGCCGGACTGCCACCGGTCGTGGAAGGCGACCGGCAGTCGCTGGAGCTTGGCGTAGAAGTCCGTGCGCATGCCGTACTCGACGGTCATGGACGGGTTCAGCACGAACCAGCGGCGCAGCCACACCATCGCCGCCTCACCGAGGCCGAGCAGCAGCACGAGGCCGGCGCCCAGGACGATCGGCCAGGTCTCGCGCTGCGCGATGGGACCGGCGACGACCCATTCCAGGGCGATCGGGATGAGCAGGGAGATGATCGCGCCGACGAGCGCGCTGAGCGCCCCCAGCGCGAGGCGGCCGGAGACGGGCCGGACGTAGGGCATCAGGCGCAGCAGAGCGCGCGGAGTGGACAGTCGGACGGTCTCGGAAGACGGTGCGGAAGAGTGCATGATCCTTGTGGGATGTGAGAGATGTGACCGGAAACGCGTCAGCACGCAAGGGGCTGACGATCAGAGATGCCGCCGGGGGCGGCGCCGTGGGCTACCCCGCGAGGGTGCCCGGGAGCCCGAGCGTCCACACCGCGGCGGGACGGAAGGCGGGCGTGTCAACGGCGATTCGTGTCATGGCGGCCTCCTGAGCTCGGGGTGTCGCGACGGTCGACGCGACAGCCCTCCAGCCTATGCCTGGGCGAACTCTGAACGCAAGGGTCGATTTCCCGGTGCCCAGCGGACCGGCGCGTCAGCGGTGGGTCGTCTCCTCGCCGGAGAGACGCTGGGCGAGCCAGATCGGCACGATCGAGACGACCACGAGGACCACGGCGATCACCGCCACGATCGGCGCCTGATTCGGACGGAACATGTTGTCCAGGATGAACCGCGGCAGCGTCGTCACCCCGGACCCGACTGTGAAGGTCGTCACGATGATCTCGTCGAAACTGAGCGCGAAGGCCAGCAGGCCGCCGGCGAGGAGGGCGGAGCGCAACTGCGGGAAGGTCACCAGTCGGAACGTGGTCCAGATCCCGGCGCCGAGGTCTGCGGAGGCCTCCTCGAGGTTCGTCCCGGTCCGGCGCAGGCGTGCGACCACGTTGTTGAACACCGTCACGATGCAGAACGTCGCGTGGGCGATGACGACGGTCCAGATCGACAGCGGAATGCCGAGGATGGTGCGGAAGAAGTTGTTCAGTGCGATACCCGTGATGATGCCCGGCAATGCGATCGGCAGGATCACCAGGAGTGAGACCACATCCCGTCCGAAGAAGGAGAACCGCTGCAGGGCGATCGAGATGAGGGTGCCGAGCACCAGGGCGATGGCGGTGGCGATGACAGCTACGAGCACGCTCGTGCCGATCGCCCCCAGCGCGCCCTCGTTCGTGAAGGCCCTCCCCCACCACTCCAGCGTGAAGCCGGTGGGCGGCCAGGACAGCGACGCCGACGTCGAGAACGAGTTGATCATCACGATCACCAGCGGCAGGTAGACCACCACCAGGATGACCCCGGTGAGAACGGCGAGGGTGACGCGGGCACTGCGGCTCAGTCGCATGACGGCTCCTACAGGTTCTCCAGCGCACCGGTGCGCTTGACCAGCGCCAGGTAGCCGAAGATGATGACGATCGGGATGAGTGCGATCGCGGACGCGAGCGGCAGGTTGTTGGCGGCACCGACGTTCGTGTACACGAGGTTGCCGAGCATCTGGCTGGCGCCACCGACGATGTTGACCGTGATGTAGTCACCGAGCGAGAGCGAGAAGCTGAAGATCGATCCGGCGACGATCGCCGGGAACACCAGGGGCAGAACCACCGAGCGCATCGTGCGCCAGGTCTTGCCGCCGAGATCCGCGGACGCCTCCAGCAGCGAGTCCGGAACTCGTTCGAACCCGGCATGGATCGGCAGGATCACGTACGGCAGCCAGAGGTAGGACAGCGTGATGACGGTCGCGGCGACGCCGTAGCCCGGGGTGTGCATGCCGAGCGGAGAGATGAGCCATTCCAGCACACCGTCCTTGCTCAGCACCGATCGCCACGCGTAGGCCTTGACGAGGTAGCTGGCCCACAGCGGCATCAGCACCGCGATCAGGAGCAGTCGCTGCGTTCGCGGGGAGGCGACCTTGGCCATGTAGAACGCGATCGGCACCGCGATCGCCACATCGATCACGGTCACCAGCAGGGCGATGCCGAGGGTCCGCAACGTGACCGTCTGGTAGAGCGATCCCGTGATGACCGTGACGATGTTGTCCAGGGTCCACTCGGTGCGGATCTGTCCGGTGAAGGAGTCAACCTGCCAGAACGCGGTGATCAGCAGCAGCACCAGCGCGACGATGTACACCACGACGAGCCAGAACAGCGGCGCGCTCAGCAGCAGGGCCAGGCGGGTCCGGCGGTGCGTGGTGAGGAAGGATGAGACGCGCCGCGCCGGTGTGTCCTTCGGCATCGGGACGGCGACGGTCCTCGGCTGCGCGGTCATGCGGGTCCTTTCCGTGATCGGGGGCGGTATCGGTCCGCCCCCGATCGTTGGGGGTCTTGTCAGCCCTTGATCTCGGACCAGGCCGCGGTCCACTTGGCGTAGTCGACGCACGTCACGTCGGTGCGCCCGTCCAGGCACTTCGCGATCGGGGTGGTCCAGTACCAGATCTTGGACGCGTATTCGGCGTCGCCCGCGTGGTACGCCTCACAGTCGTCTCGGAAGTCGCACGCCTTCTGGCTGGAGGGCGCCTCACCGAAGTACGCGGTGGCGGCGGCGTTGGCCTCCGGGCTGGCGATGTAGTTCAGCCAGGCATAGGCGCAGTTCGGATCCTTCGCCTTCGAGGAGATCATCCAGGTGTCGGACCAACCGGTGGCGCCCTCGTCCGGCAGCACCACGGCCGTCTTGGCCCCCTCGGCCTCGAGCGAGTTCTGGATCACCTGCCAGGTCGTGCCGACGACCGAGTCGCCGCTCTGGAACGACTGGATCTCCTTCAGGTAGTCGCCCCAGTACTCGCCGACGTTCGCACGCTGCGCCTTCAGCAGCTTCACCGCGGCATCGAACTGGTCCTGATCCAGCGCGTACGGGTTCGTGATCTTCAGGTCCGGCTGGTGGGCCATCAGGTACACGGCGGCGTCGGCGATGTAGATCGGCGAGTCGTACGCGGTGACCTTGCCCTTGTAATCGCTCGCCTTGTCGAAGACGAGATCCCACGAGGTCGGCGCCGTCTTGACGACGTCCGTGTTGTACAGCAGCAGGTTGGCGCCGTATCCGTGCGGGACGCCGTAGCTCTTGCCGTCGACGGAGTTCCACGGCTTGTCCTTGAGGAAGTCGTACAGGCCGGCGTAGTTCGGAATGAGGTCGGTGTTCACCGCGGTGACGTCCCCGGCCGCGATCAGGCGCAGCGTCGCGTCACCCGAGGCGGCCACGACGTCGTAGTCACCGGTCTTGACGAGGTTGATGGCCTCATCGGAGGTGCCGTAGGACTTCGACTCCACGGTGCAGCCGGTGGACTTCTCGAACGGGGTGACCCAGTCCACCTTCGGGTCGTTGCTGCCGTCCTCCACGTAGCCCGGCCACGCGAGGATCGAGACGGACCCCTCGTTCTCGCCGAGCTTCGTCGGCAGTTCGCTGCCGGCGTCGCCGCCGCCGCCGGATGAGGTTCCGCAGCCGCTGAGGGCCAGGACGGCACCGCTGACCGCGGCCAGGACGGCGACGGTGCGGAGCTTGGAGGTGGTGCTCATGGTGTTCCTCTCGTTGCTGTGAGCAGGGGTGGTGCGTGGCGTCAGTCGACCGGGGTGAGCGCGACGACATCGGCGTCGTGCCAGCTCACGTGGACGTGATCGCCGCGCTCGGCGCGGACGCCGCGATCCCGATCGTTCGGTTCGAGAACGATCATGCGGGCCCCGGAATCCAGGTCCACCACGCGACGGATGCCGCTGCCGATGTAGATCGTCTCGCTCACCACGCCCGGAGCCGATCGCATCCCGACTCGCTCGTCGGGTTCGGCGCTCAGACGCAGCTTCTCGGGGCGGATGGAGTGCTCCCCCGCATGCCCCAGCAGCCGTTCGGACAGCTGGGCGTCGAACAGGTTCGAGGTGCCGACGAAGTCCGCGACGAAGCGGGAGGCGGGGTGCTCGTAGAGCTCTCGGGGTGTGCCGAGCTGCTCGATGCGCCCGGCGTTGAACACCGCGATGCGATCGGAGAGCGTGAGCGCTTCCTCCTGGTCATGCGTGACGAAGATGAACGTGATGCCGAGATCGCGCTGGATCTGCTTGAGCTCCACCTGCATCTGCTCGCGCAGCTTCAGATCGAGGGCCCCCAGCGGCTCATCCAGCAGCAGCGCCTTCGGCTCCACGACGGTGGCGCGTGCCAGCGCCACTCGTTGCCGCTGGCCGCCGCTGAGCTGGGAAGGCTTGCGGTCGGCCAGCGACTCGAGTCGCACCGCGGCCAAAGCGGCCCGGGCCCTCTCGAGTCGCGCCGCCCTCCCCAGTCCGCGAACCCGAAGGCCGTATGCGACGTTCTCCAGCACCGTCATGTGCGGGAAGAGCGCGTAGTCCTGGAACACCGTGTTGACGTCCCGATCGAACGGCGCCTTCTCCGTCACGTCCGATCCGAACAGTTCGACCGTGCCGGAGGTGGGCTGTTCGAACCCGGCGATCAGACGGAGCACCGTCGTCTTGCCCGAGCCCGACGGGCCCAGCATGGAGAAGAACTCTCCGGCGACGATGTCGAGGTCGACGTGATCGACGGCGGTGACACTGCCGAATTCTCGGGTCAGTCCGCGCAGGCGGATCGCCGGTGCTGCTTCGGTCATCAGAGCTCCCTTGCTGGTTCAGGAACTTAATCATGTGGACCCATATGTTTGCAAGGTCTTTCCGTGTAACGTTCTCGTGACGGCGCCGGAACTGCAGTGTTCACCGCCGCGAGGAGGACCCATGCGCAGTGCGACCGGACACCGCGATGCCGCGCGGTCGGTCGTGTTCGCTCCCCTGGACGAGGGCGGTCGCGCCGTCATCGTGGAGCGGCGTCTGGCGGACGCGATCACCACCGGCGTCCTCTCCGACGGAGAGCGGCTGCCCAGCGAAGCCGAGCTCGCGCGCTCCCTGGGCGTCGCGGTCGTCACCGCGCGCGAGGCGCTCGAAGGCCTCCGCGGCCGCGGCCTCGTCCAGACCCGCCGCGGCCGGGAGGGCGGGAGCTTCGTCACTTACGACGTCCACAGCGCGGCGGATCGGTTGGAACAGCGCCTGCAGGAGCACTCACGCGTCCAACTGCGCGACATCGCCCTGCACGTCGGGGCGATCGCCGGCACCGCTGCCGAAGTCGCCGCCGATCGCGCCAGCGATGACGACCTCGCCACTCTCACGGAACTGGTGCGGGATGCCGACCGCTCCACGCCCGGTTCGGCACGACGCACGGTGGGGCAGTTCCAGCTGGAGGTGGCGGCGGTCAGCCAGAGCCCCCGGCTGGTCCGGGAATCGGTGCGGCTGCAGGCGGAGGCGGGTCCCCTCCTCTGGCTCTGCCTGCGTGAGCCGGAGTACCGTGACCGCAGCGCCACCGCGCAATCCACGATCACCGCAGCGATCCGCGACGCCGACCCGGCAGCGGCACGCGCGGCCACCCTCGAGCACATCGGTGAGGCCCTGGACTGGCTCATCGAACACCGCTACGCCACCCCGACCACCTGACCGGTTCACCTGCGCGAAGGAGCACAGTCGATGAGCACCACCCTCAGCGTCACCCCCACCGCCGCCCCCCCCGCCATCGCCGCGACGATCGCCCGACTCACGGCCGAGGCGGAACCGTGGCTGCAGGCCGTCCAGGAGCACTTCACCACCACGCCGGCGCCGACCACGGCCGAGCTGGACCCGTTCGTGCAGGACTTCAGCCTCCCCGCCCTGACCGATCCCGATGGGCTTCTCACCGGAGCCGGCTTCGTGGCGACCCCCGGGGTGCTCGCCGACTCGCCGTGGCACCTCGCCTGGTGGCTGCGTCGGCCGCACGGCCCGGAACGGCTCGCGTTCGTCGCCGATCCGCGCAGTGAGATGTTCCGCGACTACACGATGCTGGAATGGTGGCGGCTGCCGGCGCGGAGCGGGCGGCCGCACCTGACCGGCCCGTACGTCGACTACGTCTGCACCGACGACTACACCGTGACCTACACCGCGCCCGTGTACGTGAACGGGGAGCTCGTGGGTGTCGTCGGGTGGGACTCGCTCGTGGACCGGCTGGAACGCGAACTGCTGCCGACGATGCGCGCGGTCCACGGCGTGGCCACCGTCATCAACTCCTCCGGCCGGGTCGTGACCTCGACGGACACCCGCCGCGACCCCGGATCCATGCTGCGTCTCCCGGGACTCAGCGCCCTGCGCGATGTCCTGGCCTCGCCCGACACGGACATCACCGCGCAGGTGCTCGCGCCGGGCGTGCAGGTGCTCACGTGCGGCGATGCGGAACTGATACTGGTCATCGAGAGCTGACGGGATTGTTCCGGCGGCACCTCTGTCGTCGACGGTGTCCCGCTCGGCCGCCTCGGGGATCCCGCGACCGACATCGCGCCGGTCGTCGCGTTCCTCGCCTCGGACGACTCGCGCTATGTCACGGGTCAGACGATCATGACCGACGGCGGTTCCACGATCAGCGCCTGAAACCGGATCACGCGGCTTCGCGCGCGAGCAACGAGCGCTTGACCTCGACGCCCCACGCGAAGCCGCCCATCGTGCCGTCGCCGCGCAGCACGCGATGGCACGGCACGAACAGTGCGACCGCGTTGCGCGCGCACACGGAAGCGGCCGCCCGCACGGCTGTGGGGGAACCCATTTCGGCGGCGAACTCCGCGTAGGACAGCGGGGCGCCGGGAGCGATCCGCCGCAACGCGTCCCAGCCGGTGTGCTGCATCGCCGTGCCCCGCTGGTGCACCGGAACGGACGCGACCCGGGTGACGTCTCCGGCGTAGAACGCCCGGACGGCCGCGGCGGCGTCCGTCGCACCGGCGGCCACGTCGGCGGGGCGATCCTCCGGGTGCAGGCGGCCCAGGAGGTCATCGAGCTCGGCCGTCCAGCCGGAGGCGATCACGGCGCCGTCCGCATCCGAAAGGATGCCGAAGGGGCCATCGGGGGTGTCGACGAATTCGACGATCGCGGTCATGATTCACCTTTCGAAACGACGCCCTCCGGCGTCTCGGACAGGACGCGCCACAGGTGCGCGGTGGCATAGGAGCGCCAGGGAGCCACCCGCCGCATCCACGCGGTGAGCTCCGCCGGCTCGGCGGGGAGCCCGATCCGCGCGGCGCCCTGCCGCACGGCGACGTCGCCGGGCAGAAACACGTCCGGGTCTCCGACGACGCGCATGCGCACGTAGCCAGCCGTCCATGGACCGACCCCGCGCAGTGCCAGCAGGCGCTCGCGCAGATCTGCGGAGTCGTCTCCGCTGGAGAGGGACAGTTCCCCGGACGCGAGCGCGGCGGCGGCTTGAACGATCGCGCGGATCCGGGCCTGTGGGCCGCGGAGGATCTCCGCCCCGTGCTCGGCGATGGCGGCCGGAGTCGGGAACAGGAGCGTCGGCCCGTCGGCGTGACCGGAGACATCGGTGCGTTCGCCGAGCTCGGCGACCAGGCGCGTCAGATGCGTACGCGCGGCCGCGACGGAGATCTGTTGGCCGACCATCGCACGGATCAGCATCTCCGCCGGATCGGCCGTCCCGGGTACGCGTATGCCGGGAACGGCATGAACCCGCGAGGCCAGCTCCGGAGCGGCCCGCAGCGCCTCGTCGACGGCGGCCGGGTCCGCGTCGAGATCGAACATGCGCCGGGCGCGCGCGACGACGGTGGGCAGATCTCCCAGGCTCGTCAGACGTGCGGACAGCCGCAACCGGGCACCGTCCGCGATGGCGACGCGGAACCAGACCGGGCCACCGGGCAGAAGCAGGGTGCGCTCGAACGACGTGTCCGTGCCGAATTCGCTGCCCGGCAGTGCCCGCTCGCGCATCCACACGAACGTGCCGGCGGGATCGTACGGTTCACGGTATGGCAGCAGGAGTTCGATGGCCCCGGGCTCGGCGAGCTCGTGCGTACGGCGGCGCGCGCGCAGTTCCGTCGGGGTCATGCCGAACACCTCGCGGACGGTGTCGTTGAACTGCCGCACGCTGGCGAAGCCGGCCGAGAAGGCCACGTCCGCGCTCGGCAGGTCGGTGCCCACCAGCAGCATCCGCGCGGTGTGCGCGCGATGCGCGCGGGCCAGAGCGAGAGGACCTGCGCCGAGCTGTTCGGCCAGCACGCGCGTGAGATGGCGGGCGGAGTACCCGAGCCGCGCGGCGAGGCCGGGAACCCCCTCGCGCTCGATGACGCCGTCGGCGATCAAACGCATGGCGCGTCCGGCCACGTCCCCCCGCAGGTCCCACTCCGGCGACCCCGGGGCGGCCTCCGGCAGACACCGCTTGCACGCCCGGAAGCCGGCCTCGTGCGCGGCGGCGGACGTCGGATAGAACGACACGTTCTGCGGCTTCGGCGTGCGCGCCGGGCAGGACGGGCGGCAGTAGATCCCCGTGGTGTGCACCGCCGTGACGAACTGCCCGTCGAAGCGCACGTCGCGTGCGCTGATCGCGCGGTACCGCTCATCGAAGGTCACGTTCGGGCTCATGCCTCCATCCTGACACCGGCGATCGACTTCCACTGGCGGAAATCGGACATGGCCGTGACGGTCGTCCCCTACCGGGAGTCCGGGCGCCGACGTAGCGTGGCGCCATGACCACGCGTGAGTACGATCTGATCGTGATCGGCGCGGGACCCGTCGGCGAGAACGTCGCGGATCGCGCTGTCCAGGGCGGCCTGACCGCCGTCATCGTGGAGTCCGAACTGGTTGGCGGCGAGTGCTCCTACTGGGCGTGCATGCCGTCCAAGGCCATGCTCCGTCCCCCCGCCGCTCTGGTCGAGGCTCGAGCCGTCGCGGGAGCCGCCGAAGCGGTCACCGGCGGTGTCGACGTCGCCGCCGTGTTCCGCCGACGCGACGCCTTCACACACGATTGGTCGGACGAGTCGCAGGTGCAGTGGTTGGACTCGGCCGGGATCGACCTCGTTCGCGGGCACGGTCGGCTGACGGCCGAGCGCACCGTGACGGTCACGGCGGCGGACGGCACCGAGACACGACTGCTGGCGCGTCACGCCGTCGCCGTGTGCACCGGATCCGCGGCGGTCGTGCCCGAGATTCCCGGCCTGGCGGACATCGAGCCGTGGACGAGCCGCGAGGCGACGGCTGCGTCCGAGGTGCCGGAGTCGCTGATCGTGATCGGCGGCGGAGTGGTCGGGGTGGAGATGGCGACGCTGTACGCCGCGCTCGGCAGTGCGGTGACGGTTCTCGTCCGGTCCGGGCTGCTGCCGAAGAACGAACCGTTCGTCGGCGAGCGGATCCGGGCGAGCATGGAAGCGGCCGGCGTCACCGTCCGAACGGGCGAGACGGCCACCGCGGAGCGCACGAGCGAGGGCAAGCGTCTGACCCTCACCGACGGTGCGACGCTCACGGCGTCCGAGATCCTCGTGGCGACCGGGCGACGACCGCGCACGGACGATCTGGGTCTCGCGGTCGTCGGTGCACCGCGAGCGACGGATGGCGACTGGCTGACCGTGGATGACACGATGCGCGTCCTCGGAACCGACTGGCTCTACGCTGTCGGCGACGTGAACCACCGCGCCCTGCTGACACACCAGGGCAAGTACCAGGCGCGCGCGGCCGGTGACGTGATCGCCGCTCGGGCCCGAGGCCGCCAGGTCGACGACGCGGACTGGGGCACGCACGTGGCGACGGCCGATCACCGCGCGGTGCCGCAGGTGATCTTCTCCGATCCGCCGGTCGGCGCCATCGGGCTGACCGAGGCGGAGGCGGTCGCCGCCGGCCTCGAGATCCGAGTGCTGGATGTGGACCTCGGTGCCGTGGCCGGCGCCGCCACGTTCGCCGACGACTACCGCGGCACCGCGCGTGCGGTCGTGGACACTCGACGCCAGGTGCTGGTCGGCGCCACGTTCGTCGGTCCCGGGATCGAGGAGCTGGTGCACTCGGCCACGATCGCGGTGGTCGGCGAAGTGCCGCTGACTCGCCTCTGGCACGCCGTGCCGTCCTACCCCACGATCAGCGAAGTCTGGCTGCGGTGGTTGGAGGCCTTCGGCCGTCCGGAGTGATCAGTCGCGGAAGAACGGGATCGACGGGACGGCCCGGAACACGCGCCGAGAGCCCTGCACGGTCCCCATGATCATCATCACGAGGCCCCACACTCCGACGGCGAAGAACAGCAGCACGGGCAGGACGAACAGCGGTGACGGGTCACCGCTGGAGTCGGTGGTGAGACTTCCGACGAGCACCATGCAGACGACGACGCACGCCTGGTAGATCAGGTAGCTCAGGATGAAGTTCGCCGCCGCGTTCGCGTTGCCGATCGCGAGCGGAATGCCGGTGGCCCGGGCTGCGCCGCGCTGCACGAGAGCGACGATGACGGCGACGATCACGCCGACGTACGGGATGTAGGTCAGGAACAGCAGGCTCCAGTACTTCGCTCCGGACGGTGCCGGCGCGGGATAGCCGTACGCGGGAGTGCCGTACGCCGGGGCGCCGTACGCCGGAGCGTTGTACGCGGGAGCGTTGTACGCCGGAGCACCGTACGGGTCGGACGGAACCGGCGTGCCATACGCGGGGGCGCCATACGGGTCGGACGGAGCCGCCGGAGCATACGGGTCCGCGAACGTGGGCGTCGTGCCGGAGGGCGTCGGCGGCACGGTCGGGTCCGCGTCCGGGTACGAGAACGCACCGGCGGGCGGAGCCGGCGGAATGAGCCCGGGGTCGTTCGGCGTCGCGTGCGGGTCACCGGACACGGGAGCCTCACCCTGCTGACCGGGCACGTTCGACGGCTGTCCGCCGTCCGGCGCACCGAAACCGTACCGTTCGTTCTGATCCGACATCTCTCCCCCTCGTGGTGACGAGCACCAGCCTACGGGCCCCGGTCACCGCGACCGACCTAGGATGAGCCGGATGGACGATCTGCTGCGCTGGCTGACCCGCCTGCACGACGAATCCACGATGACCGGATGGGACTTCGGCAAGCTCGACGGCCGGCTGGATGCCGACGACCCACCGTGGGACTTCGACGCCGAGGTGCGGGCGGCGCTGCGCGACGCGACGGAGGCAGTGGATGTCGGGACGGGCGGGGGCGAGCGACTGATCGCGCATCTCGTCGCGGTGGGAGATGACCGCGGCCGCGTCCGCGCCACCGAGGGATGGCCCGAGAACGTCCCGGTCGCCCGGGCGAACCTCGCCTCCCACGGGATCGAGGTGCTCGCGTACGATCCGGAGGCCGGCGAGCGCTTTCCGCTGCCGGACGCGTCCGTGGACCTCCTCATCGCGCGTCACGAGGCGGTCGATGCGCCCGAGTTCGCGCGGGTGCTGCGCCCCGGCGGACGACTGCTCACCCAGCAGGTCGACGGCCGCGACGCCCAGGAGCTGCGGGAATGGTTCGGCGGCGAGTCGCTGTACCCGGAGGTGGAGCTCGGCGCGATGACCGCGGACCTCGCCGCCGCCGGCTTCGTGATCGACGCCGCCGACGACTGGACCGGACGGATCCGCTTCCGCGACGTCGGCACGCTCGTCGAGTACATCGCCATGGTGCCGTGGGACGTGCCGGACTTCAGCATCGCCGAGGCCGCCGATCAGCTGCACCGGCTCGCCGAGATCCGTCCCATCGAGGTCACCCAGCGCCGTTTCCGCATCACCGCCACGCAGCCGTGAACGACGCGGGGCGGCACGGAATCCGTGCCGCCCCGCGTTCGTCGCGCGTCAGTGGAAGAAGTGACGCTCGCCGGTGAAGAACATGGTGACGTTCGCGGCCTTCGCGGCGGCGATGACCTCCTCGTCACGGACCGAGCCACCCGGCTGCACGATCGCCGTGATGCCGGCGTCCAGCAGGACCTGCGGGCCGTCCGCGAACGGGAAGAACGCGTCCGAGGCTGCGGCGGACCCGGCAGCGCGATCACCGGCGCGTTCGACCGCGAGGCGGCACGAGTCGACGCGGTTGACCTGGCCCATGCCGATCCCCACGGTGGCGGAGTTCTTCGCCAGCACGATCGCGTTGCTCTTGACGGCTCGACCCGCCTTCCACGCGAAGATCAGGTTCTCCATCTCGGCTTCGTCCGGGCGCTCGCCGGTCACCAGCGTCCAGTTGTCGGCGACGGAGGCGATGTCATCCGGGAAGCGGTCGGCGTCCTGCAGCAGCAGACCACCGGAAACGAGACGCACGTCCATCGGCTCCTGCTGCCAGTCGGCCGGCAGCTGCAGCACGCGCAGGTTCTTCTTGCGCGAGAACAGCTCCAGCGCCTGCGGCTCGAAGGACGGCGCGACGATGACCTCGGTGAAGATGTCCTGCAGGTTCTCCGCCATCTTCAAGGTGACGGTGCCGTTCGCGGCGATCACGCCGCCGTAAGCCGAGACCGGGTCGCACTCGTGCGCGCGCTTGTGCGCGGACGCGATCGGGTCCAGCGCGTTCGGAGCGGCGACGGCGATTCCGCACGGGTTGGCGTGCTTGATGATCGCGACAGCCGGCTTGACCATGTCGAAGGCGGCGCGCAGTGCGGCGTCGGCGTCGACGTAGTTGTTGTAGGACATCTCCTTGCCCTGCAGCTGCGTCGCCTGCGCGATGCCGTGACCGCCCTGGCGCGTGTAGATCGCCGCGCGCTGGTGCGAGTTCTCGCCGTAGCGGAGGGTGCTGAGGCGCTGCGCCTCGATCGTGAGGTGCTCGGGCAGGTCGGTCGAGGACCCGAGCGTGCCGTCCGCGAACCACGCCGCGACGGCGGCGTCGTAGGACGCGGTGTGCGCGAACGCGCGTGCGGCGAGCTCGCGGCGCTGCCCGAGCGTCGTGCCCCCGGCCGCGACGGCCTCGATCACGGACGGGTAGGACGCCGGCGAGACGACGATGGCGACGTTGGCGTGGTTCTTCGCGGAGGCGCGGACCATCGCCGGGCCACCGATGTCGATCTGCTCGACCACGTCATCGCCCTGGGCGCCGGAGGCCACCGTCTCGACGAACGGGTAGAGGTTGACCACGACGAGCTCGAACGGTTCGATCTCGAGGTCGGCGAGCTGACGCTCATGATCCTCCAGGCGCAGGTCCGCCAGCAGCCCCGCGTGCACGGACGGGTGCAGCGTCTTCACGCGACCGTCCAGGGACTCCGGGAACCCGGTGACGCTCGACACGTCGGTGACCTCGTGGCCGGCATCGCGAATGGTGGCGGCGGTGGAACCGGTCGAGACGATCTCCACTCCCGCCGCGGCCAGGGCCGCAGCCAGCTCGAGGAGGCCGGACTTGTCGCTGACGGACACCAATGCTCGACGGATGGGGACGATGTCGCGCTCGCGGTAGTCGGCGGGGTCGTGTCGGGGGCCGGCCATGGTTCCTCTTTCCGTGGAAGGGTCAGGAGATCGGGACGGGAGCGGCCAGATCGAGATCGCCGGTCGCGATGCGCCGGACGGTCTCGATCAGCAGTTCACGTTCAACGGGCTTGATGCGCTCATGCAGACTCGCCTCGTCATCGTCCGGCAGGACGGGGACGCGACGCTGCGCGAGGATCGGTCCCGCATCGACGCCGTCGTCGACCACGATGACACTGGCGCCGGTCTGCTTCGCGCCGGCGGCGAGGGCGTCGCGAACGCCGTGCGCCCCCGGGAACTCGGGCAGGTACGCCGGGTGAGTGTTGATGATCCGCGGTGCGTATTCGGCCACGACCGGGGGCGGGAGCAGCTTCATCAGCCCGGACAGCACGACCAGATCGGGCTGCCACACGGCCAACTGCTCGGCGAGCTCGGCACCCCACGCGGCACGCTCGGCGGCACCGCGCCACGGCACCACGAAGCTCGGGATTCCGAACGCCTCGGCGTGAGCCAGCCCGTCCGCCTCCCGGTCCGCTCCGACGACGACGACCCGCGCCGGGAAGGAGGGTTCGGAGGCCGCCTCCAGCAGGGCTCGAAGATTCGATCCGGTACCGGAGATCAGGACGGCGAGCGTGAGCACCGGATCAGTCTAGCCGCGCTCAGGAGAGCGGCCGACCGGCCCCGGAGCCCCTTCACCACGCCACGAGCGACCCGATCGCACCGCCCGCGAGCAGGGTGAAGACAGTGACGAGGAGGGACGGGACGAAGAAGGAGTGATCGACCAGGCGGCGGCCGAGCTTGGTCGTGCCGGTGGTGTCAAAGCTCGCCGCGGCGATCTGCAGACCGTTCGTCGGCAGCAGGTAGATGCCGCCGAGCGCACCCACCCACAGTCCAGCGGTGAGACCGATCGGCAGTCCCGCCGCCAGGCCGATCGGCACGATCATCCGCGTCGCGGTGGACTGACTCGTGGTGAGCACGGCGACGGCGAAGATCGCCAGCGCCATCGTCCACGGCCACGCCGCGACGGCCGCGCTGAGGGTCGCCTCGACGGTGGCGGTGTGGGCGCGGAGGTAAGTGTCGATCATCCAGGCCAGCCCGAAGAACGCGATCGCCGCGACCATACCGCCGCGGAAGATCGTCATGCTCGGGATCGCCGTCACGTCCGGCCGCCCGATCAGCAGGATGACCGCCCCCGTGACGAGCATGATCAGCTGGATCATCGTGGCGGTGCCGACCTGATCCCCGTCCGCGTTCACCGGGCGCAGCACCGGGAACAGCCCGAAGACGACGACCGCCAGCACCCCGACGAAGTAGGCGATCGCGGACAGGCGGCCGCGCGTGGTCACGGCCGCGTTCACGCTGGCCAGCGCGGTCATCTCCACGCGCGCACCTGCGGTGTCGTGCGGTCGGAGGTCCGCCCCGCCGAGGCGACTGACGACGAGCGCGGTGGCGGTGACGCCGATGACGGCGGCGGGAATCGTCACCGACAGCAGCTGGAGCACCGACCAGCCGTGCGGCTGGCTGTCCATGATGGCGATCATCGCCGCCATCGCGGCGGACACCGGCGAGCAGGCCAATGCGACCGACGAGGCCACGACGGAGACGCTGATCGGTTTCGACGGTCGGACCCCGGCGCGCTCGGACACCTCCTGGATCACGGGGAGGAGCGAGAACAGGATGTTCGACGTTCCCGCGCCGATGCAGAACAACAGCGACACCAGCGGCGCCACCACCGTCACCGCCCGAGGCCGGCGCACGATGAGGCGGGCGGCCAGGGCGACCATCCAGTCGATGCCGCCCGCGGCCTGGACCGAGGACGTCGCGAGGATCACCGCGACGATGATCAGCAGCGCGTCGATCGGCGGCGAGCCGATCGGTTCCCCGAAGAGGAACACCAGGATGGCCGTACCGACCCCACCCCACAGCCCGATGCCGACGCCGCCCGTCCGGACCCCGACGATGATCGCGGCGAAGACGACAACGGTCTCCCCGACGAGCTTGACGATGTCCATGAGCCCCCAGCCCGCGCGCAGCCCCCCGCGCTGGGTTCATCATGGCGGGCGGCAGGCCCGGGCGACAGGGGGCTCAGGTGCGTTCGGTCAGGGGATCGCCGTGCTCCTCCGCCACCTCATCGCCGCGGAGGCCCCGCCCGACCCGCAGTCCCCCGGGGGGAGGAGCGGTGCGAGCCGTCTCGTCCGAGGAGTCGGTGTTCGGTCCCAGCCAGATCGTCAGGGCGGCATGCCGCTCAACGCGCGTGCCGGCGGGCGGATGCTGAGCGACCACCTGGAGCGCGCGATAGCGCACCGGCACGCGTCGTCCGGCGACGTCTCCCGCGGAGCCGACGGCGCGAATCGCACCCGTGGTCGTCGTGGCGCGCAACGGCGGACCGTCCTGGTCCGGCTGCACCACGACCAGTCCGGCGCTCAGGCCGACGCGTTCCGCGGCCCGGGGCGTCAGGCCGACGACGTCGGGCACCGTCACGGTGTCCACCCCGTCAGTATGCGCTCGGTCGGTCCGCTCCGGAAGAGTCAGCTTTCGGGGTGGTCCCGCGCGGGCCCGAGACCGTCCACGCGCTCCCGGGCGAGAGCGGACAGCACGCCGTCCGGGTCGTCATCGTGCTCGTCCGCAGCGTCGTCGTCGAACCGTCGGCCGTCGCCCGTCGAGAAGTCCTCAGCGCGGCGCGGGGACAGCAGCAGTACGCCGGCACCGATCAGCACCTCGATGCCGACCGCGAGCGCCACCCACCCGGGGTGGGGGCCGACCTCGGCCAGCCGTCCGGGCCCGAGGGACCCGCTCGCGAGCGACGCGGCGGCCGCGGCGACCCCGGCGGCGAGGCCCGAGACGGTGAGCAGCAGCACCAGGCGCGGCAGGAACGGCTCGTCGCGACCGATGACGTCCGCGTACCGTGAGCGCATCGACCATCCGGCCAGGGCGCCGGCGGCGATCGGCAGCAGGACGAGCGCCAGCAGCCAGACCGACCCGCCCTCGGGCACCAGGGCGAGCACGGGAACACCGGGCAGCACACCCAGGTGGGTGCCCGCCGGCGAGACCGCGGTTCCGACGCCGACCGTGAAGCCGGGGCCCGCGATCCACGCGAAGGCCCAGATGATGAGCGTCGGCAGATACGCCAACTGCGCGAGAGTGAGCAGGATCGCGCCCCACAGGTCCACCTGCGCGGACTGGTACAGCGCGATCATCTCTCCGCCGTGCAGCACGAGGGTGACGAGGACGCCGAGTGCGCCCAAGCCGATGAACGAGGCCAGCACGATGCCGAGGCCACGCGCCGCCAGCGCCGGAAGCTCGTTCCACACCACCGGAGATTCGTCGACCAGATCGTGCAGACGATCCACGATGCCGCCGTCGCCCTCCCGCCAGGCCTCGACGATCGCCGCGATCAGCAGGGGAACGGCGTACACGAGCGCAGGGAAGAGCGCTGCCTGCCAGGTCTCGGAGGCGACCACGGTCGAGCGCGAGGTGAGGTGGACCAGGGCCGCCAGCGCCGCGAACACCAGGGTTCCGGACACGACCCCCGTCACCCAGCCGCCGTTGCGGGCCGCCCGGGTGCCGGAACGCGCCGAGAACACGGCCACGCCGGCGGCGAAGGCCAGAGGCGCCAGCGACAGCGTGAAGTGCGCGGCGTCCTCGGAGATCCCGGTGAGCGTGAGCAGCGCCTGCGGGACGTGCACGTCGAACGGTACGAGGTGCCCGAGCTGCCAGATGGCGCCCGTCGTCGGCCACAGTGCGGCCCAGTCTCCGGCGAATCCGGTCGCCCAGAACAGTGCGAGCGGCGCCGCGATCACCGCGACGCCGACCGCGGCGGCGAGGAACGCGTCGAGCGCGGCGAGGAGGGCGATGACGATCCGGTGCATAGCGGGTTCGACCCTACCGGCGCGACCCCGGCGTTCCCCGCTCCCCCGCCGCGGGCGTTCGCGTCAGTCTCGGCGCTCCAGGACGAACACCGGAATGACGCGGTCCGTGCGCGCCTGGTAGTCGGCGTACGGCGGCCACGTCTCGAGCGCGCGCGCCCACCAGGCGTCGCGCTCGGCGCCGTGGACTTCGCGTGCGGTGTAGTCGTGCTTGCCGTCTCGGTCCTGCAGTTCGACGTGCGGCTCGGCAAGCACGTTGTGATACCAGGCCGGGTTCTCCGGGGTCCCGCCCTTGGACGCCACGATGGCGTACGCACCATCGTGCTCCACCCGCATCAGCGCGGTCTTCCGCAGCTTCCCGGAGCGAGCGCCGACCGTCGTCAGGACGATGATCGGACGCCCCTGCATCTCGTTGCCCTCGGCACCGCCCGTGCGCTCGAAGAGTTCCGCTTGGTTCCGCGCCCACGACGAGCTTCCCGGCTGGTAAATTCCTGAGAGTGGCATAGTGACCTCCGTTTCGGAGCGTAAGCCACCGACCCCCACCCCGTATACGCCCGAGGAGCCCCGTGGCCACGTCAGCGCCCGCTCAGTCCACGTCCGCACTGGACCGTTTCTTCCACATCACCGAACGAGGATCGAGCATCGGGACGGAGGTGCGCGGTGGCATCGTCACGTTCGTGACGATGGCCTACATCGTCATCCTGAACCCCCTCATCCTCAGCACCGAGGACGTCGCCGGCAACGTGCTGCCGCACGGTGCCGTCGCAGCCGCCACCGCTCTCACGGCCGGTGTCATGACGCTGCTGTTCGGCATCATCACCCGCCTGCCGTTCGCGTTCGCCGCCGGCCTCGGTATCAACGCCTTCCTGGCCTTCTCCGTCGTCGGTCAGGTCACCTGGCCCGAGGCGATGGCCCTCGTCGTCATCAACGGTGTCGTCATCGTGCTCCTGGCCGCCACCGGGCTGCGGAAGATGATCTTCGACGCCGTCCCGGTGCAGCTGAAGATCGCGATCACGGTCGGTATCGGACTGTTCATCGCGTTCATCGGCTTCGTCAACGCCGGCTTCGTCACCTCCACCCACAACGACTCGCCGCCGGTCGGCCTGGGTGTCGGCGGCTCCGTCACCACGCTCGCGACCATCCTGTTCGTCGTGACGATCCTCGCCGGCGGCATCCTCATCGCCCTTCGCGTGAAGGGCGCGATCCTCATCGCGCTCGTCGGCGGCACCGTCATCGCCGCGATCGCGAACCTGATCTGGCCGTCCGGGCTGTTCTCCTTCTCCGGCTCGATCGTGGGCCTGCCCGACCTCAGCCTGATCGGTGCCGTCAACTTCGGCTTCGACCTCGGCAAGGTCAGCATCGTCGCGCTCGTGATGATCGTCTTCACCCTCGTGTTCTCGAACTTCTTCGACGCCATGGGCACCATGACGGGCCTGGCGAAGGAAGCGAACCTGGCCGACGAGAAGGGCGACTTCCCGCGGATCAAGTCCGCGCTGGTGGTCGAGGGCGTCGGCGCCATCGTCGGTGGTGGCACGTCCTCGTCCTCGGCGACGGTGTTCGTGGAGTCCAGCGCCGGTATCGGTGAGGGTGCACGGACGGGCCTGGCGACCTCGGTCACCGGTGTGCTGTTCCTGCTGGCGATGTTCTTCACGCCGCTGACCTCGCTGGTGCCCGGCGCGGTGGCCTCCGCCGCCCTGGTCCTCGTCGGCGCCATGATGCTCTCGCAGATCAAGAACATCGACTTCAGTGACTTCCGCGTGCTGCTGCCCGTGTTCATGACCGTCACCGTGATGCCGATGACGTACTCGATCGCCAACGGCATCGGTGCGGGCTTCGTCACGTGGGTGATCGTGAACGCGTTCTCCGGAAAGGCGAAGACGATCCACCCGCTGCTGTGGGTCGTGGCCTTCGGCTTCGTGCTGTACTTCGCTCGCGGGCCGATCGAGGCGGCCTTCGGCGTCGCCTGATCCAGCGCCTCCGGCACAACGGGGTCTCGCCTGCGGGCGAGGCCCCGTTTCCTTTTCACAGAGGCCCGTGCTAGAACTGAACATGTTCAGAAATGGTCGAAAGGACACCCCATGACCGCTCGTTCCGGACGTGTTGTGATCGGCGGCGCGAGCGGCCTGATCGGCTCCTTCCTCGTCCCGCGCTACCGGGCGGCCGGACGCGAGGTCGTCACGATCGGGCGCGGCCGAGCGGATCTGCACTGGGACGACGCCGCCGGCATCGCGCGCGCGGTGGACGGCGCAGACCTGGTGATCGGTCTGGCCGGCAAGAGCGTGAGCTGCCGGTACACCCCGGCGAATCGCGCCGAGATCCTGCGCTCGCGCATCGAGACGACGGCTGCCCTGGCGGACGCGATCGCCGCCGCCGACGCGCCCCCGCCCGTCTGGCTGAACTCGTCCACCGCCACGATCTACCGGCACGCGATGGACCGGCCGCAGACGGAGTCCACCGGTGAACTCGGCACCGGCTTCTCCGTCGACATCGCGCGAGCGTGGGAGCGGGCCCTGTTCGCGCGGGACCTCCCCGGCACCCGCCGAGTCGCGCTGCGGACGGCGATCGTCCTCGGCTCGGGTGGCGGCGTCCTGCCGATGCTGCAGCGGCTCGCCCGCGTGGGGCTCGGCGGCGCGAACCATGACGGGTGGTGGCCGTCGCCGAGAGGGCGGGTCGCCGCCGGAACCGCGCACCGCCCCGGTTCACGCCGAGGCGAGCAGCACCTGAGCTGGGTCCGGATCGAGGACGTGGCGCGGGCGATCGACTTCCTCGAGGAGCACGACGACCCCTCTGGTCCGGTGAACATCGCGACGCCCACGCCGTCCGTCAACCACGAGTTCATGCGGCTGGTCCGTCGCGGAGTGGGCGCCCGAGTGGGCGTGCCGATGCCACGGTGGATGAGCGAGCTGGGTGCGATCATGCTGCGCACCGAGACCGAGCTCGTCCTGAAGTCCCGCTGGGTCCTGCCCGAGCGCCTCGAGGCCGCCGGCTTCCGCTTCGCACACACCGACCTGGCCACAGCCGTCCGCCCAATGTAAAGGACGCTTGACATGCGCGAACGGGCCGGGCATGCTGAGGGCATGACAAGCTCACTTGACACCACACCCGGTCCGGTGGAGCGCCGTCGCACGCGGCGCTTCCTGACGCAGTTCTTCGCCGCCTTCCTCGTGTACCTCCTGATCCTCGGGGCCGCACTGATCTGGGGAGACTGGGACGGCACCAGCCCCTGGCGCCTCATCTGGGTTCTCGCGCCGATCCTCCCGATCCTCGCGACGGCGGTGATGCTCGTCCGCTACGTCGCCCGGTCGGACGAGTACGAGATGCAGATGACGAGCCGGTCGCTCGCGATCGCTTTCGTGGTTACGATGCTCGCCGCCGTGGTCATCGGATTCCTCGGCTTCACCGGCATCACCGTGCCGGGCGTCGGCTGGTGGATCTACGGCATCGGCATGCTCACGTGGCTCATCGCGCGGGTCGTGCTGCAGTCCCGCGAGGCGCACGCCTGATGAAGAACGTGCTGCGCGAACTGCGCGGGGAAGCCGGACTCTCGCAGGGCGCGCTCGCCGACCGACTCGGAGTCTCGCGACAGACGGTGAACGCTCTGGAGACCGGGCGCTACGACCCCTCACTCGCCCTGGCGTTCACGATCGCCCGCGCGTTCGACCGATCCATCGAGGACATCTTCACGCCGGACGAGTGAGCCGCGCAGGTCTTCCGCGTCGGGCGACGCCCTGCGGCCCGGTATCGAGCCGCTCGGGTAGCCTCAGTGCATGCCCTCCCCCACCGCTGACTCGCCCTGGTTGACGCCCTCCCCGCGGGAGGTTGCCACGCTGCTCAGCGGTACGACCGCGCGGTGGTGGCTGTCCGGCGGCGTGGCGATGGACCACTGGCTGGGCGAGGCGATCCGGCCGCGGCCCAACACCGATGTCAGCACCACCGGGAAGGACCTCCCCCAGCTCGTTGCGGACCTGCCGCCGCACCTGTCCGCCTGGGTCGCCGCGAACGATTCGCTGGTCGCGTGGGCCGATGCCGACCAGGACAGCGAGCTGCATCCGGTCCGGCTCTACGACGAGAACGCCGACGCCTGGGCGCTGCAGGTGAACGTCGAGGACGGCATCGACCGGGCCTGGCTCTACCGCCGGGACCCGCGCCTGCAGCTGCCGTGGGACCGCGCCGTCCTGGACGTCGACGGCATCCCGACCGGCGCTCCCGAGGTGCAGCTGGTGTGGAAGGCCCTGCGTCCGCGTCCCGAGGACGAGGTCGACCACGACGCGATCCTGCCGAAGCTCTCGGAGGAGGCGGTCGCCTTCTACGAGACCGCGTTGCTGCGCATCCACCCGCACTCCACGTGGGCGATTCACGTCCGCTCCCCCTTCGCCCCCGCGAAAGCCTCCTGGAACAAGAAGAGACCCGACTGACCCTGCCGCGTGGCGTCCACGCGTCGCCGCTTCCTCTGGTGGTTGAGCTGGCGGAGCGGGACGAACCCCGTGAGGTGGATGGCGGACGGTGGGCGGAGTTCTCCGCCGGGGGTCATGTGCGTGCGGGGATCCGGGGGGTTTGGGTGTGGTCGTACCAGTCGGGGGCTTGGACTTCGGGTGCCCCGTTTTTGATGCGGATGTGCCAGCCGTTGGTGTTGATGTAGCGGTGGTGGTTCCAGCACAGCAGGACCCCGTTGTCGATGCTGGTCGGGCCGCCGTCTTTCCATTCGGTGACGTGGTGGAACTCGCACCAGCGGGCCGGGGTGTGGCATCCCGGAATGATGCATGTGTGATCCCGGGCGATGATCGCCCGACGCTGGGTGGCGTTGAAGATCCGGTCCGTGATCGTCGTCGCCAACACGCGTCCATTCGTCCCGGTGATGACGCGTTGTACGGCCCCCACGCAGGCGGTGTGGTTCGCGACGGTGATCGGGACGGGGACGTTGGTGCCGGTCGCGTCGGCACCCGTGACATGCGCCCACCCGGTGCCGGAGGCGAGGGATTCTTCGGTGACGTGGACGACGAGGGTGGGGGCGGCGCCGCCGATGATGGGGACGTCGGAGGATGCGGCGATGGTGAGGGCGGTGGCGAGGGCGTCGTGGGCGCGTTGCCCGATGGTGCGGTCATCGCTCAACGCCGGCTCGTGGGATTCCCGGAACCGGACACCCTTCTCTTTCCCGTGCGGGTTGTTGATCGCGTCGATGAGGGTCTGCAACTGCGCCGCGACGTCCGGTAGGAGCCGGCCTCGGATGGGGACGAGCCCGTCCTGGGCGGTACCGAAGTACAGGCCCCGCAGGCGGCGGGCGCGTTCGTCCTGGGGTTCGGCGCCGTCTTGATCCAGCGCGGTCGCCCACGCCCCGGCGTGCACCCGGAGTGTGTCGGTCATCACCGGCACCCGGCGTTGTGCGGTCACGGGGTTCGCGTCCGGGATCAGGGCACCCCAGTCCCCGAACTCCCCGACCTCGTCCCGCAGGACGATCTCCTCGCCCTCGCCCGTTGCGGTGACCTCGGCGAGAGCCTGATCGGCCAGGGCGAGGTGGTCGGCCGGGACCCGGTCCCGGATCGCGTCGAGCGCTCCGGTAGCGGCGGCGAGCCCGTCAGCCCCGATCCTCCCGGACAGCAGTGCGTCCCGCAGGGCCGGGAACCGGGCCGGCCGGCGGTCCCCGGTCATCCCGAGATCTTCCCGGACGAGTTTCCCGAGCCGGGACCAGTTCTTCACCGTGGTGGGGGCGGCGCCGGTGGTGCGTTGCATGAGCTCGTTCACGTTCCGACACCCACAGGACACATCGAACCGGTCCAGGCCCGCCCCGGCGGAGCGTTCCTCGGCCTCCGCCGTCGTGAGAATCAGCGCGGCCTGGGCGGTGCGGAGCAGGGCCCCGGCCGCGATCGCGAAGTCCAACAGTTCGGTCCGCGACGCGGTCGTGAGGTGGTTCCCCTGGAGCAGGGCGGTCACGGTCGCGGTGGCTTCCGCCATCACGTCCCGGGCCTGCTCCATCGAGGTTTCCATACCCCCGATTCTACCGCCCGGTACCCCCATGGAACGGGTGGAAAGGCCAGTTCAGTAGTGTTTTCCGCATCTACTTTCGGGAGTGCAGTACGTCTTCCATCGAGCCTCGAATTGGAGGCCCAAGCCGCCGACATCCGCCCATCCGCGGGTCGTTTCGAGCGCCCTCGGAAACGTGAGAAAACGACGAAACCCGGCCGCTCTCTCCATCGTCTTAAGCCGCAAGAAAACCGACCACCCTCGGCAACGTGAGCCGGCAACGGAAGCCACCCGTCCGCCCATCGTCTTAAGCCGCAGGAAACCCAGCCACCTCAGAACCGAGAGCCACGCACGCCGGAGGCAACAGCTAGCCCCGCCGATATTCGTCCGTCGCGACGGCGTCGAACACGACGGAACGGAACCAGCGCTGCGCGGCGGTGAGGCCCGCCTCGCGCCGGGTGTACAGCGAGACCGGGGCGCTGCGCGCGGGCCACGGCAGGTCCGCGATGCGCAGCGCCGGGAACCAGCCGCGGAACACTTCCGCAACGTGGCGCGGCAGCAGAACCACGAGGTCCGTCGCCTCCAGCACGGCAGGCACCGTCGCATACTCCTCGACCGTGAGCGACACCTGCGACATCAGATCGTGCTCCGCGAGCGCCTGCAACGGGAACACGTGGCCGCCGCGCGCGGAGACGCGGACGAAATGGCGGCCGGTGAACATGTCCTCGCTCGTCGGCGGCAGGGGGTGCACGCCGGAGGACAGCGCGACGTACTCCACAGCCCGGACTTCGGCGCGCCACAACCGCGGCGTCGCCAGATCGGACACCGTCATGGCCAGGTCGATGACGCCGCGGATGAGCCCGTCCTCGACCTGATCCGAGTCCAGACGCTGCACCTGCAGGTGCGGGCTCGACGCCTCCCGCGCGAGCGCCGCCATGATCGGCGGCAGGAACGTCTGCTCACCGATCGAGGTGAGTCCGAGCGCCAGTTCGCCGCTGAAGCCGGACGGCTCGAACTCGTCCGTCCCGCTCACGGTCTCGTCGATCCGCGCCAACGCCTCGTGCAGCGGACCGAAGAGCTGGGTCGCCTTCGCGGTCGGGACCATGTCGTGTCCCTCGCGGCGGAAGAGGTCATCGCCGAACCGCTCCCGCAGCCGACGCAGCGTATAACTGACGGTCGGCTGCGTCACGTGCAGACGCTCGGCGGTGGCCGTCACGGAGCGCAGTTCGTACAGCACCACGAAGGTCCGCAACTGGTTCAGATCCGCGAGCATGTCCCATCGATCCTCTCTATGGTCAGCGCAACGTACATCTATTGGACTATATAGAGGTCCGGACGTAGATTCGATCCGACGGCAGAGCCGCCTCACGGTGGGACGGGCGCTCTCGCCCCGGCTCTGAGGGACGAGCCTGACCCACGGACACGCCTGACTGAGTGACAAGGACGACACGCGTTGATCATCGACATCCACGGCCACTACACGACCGCCCCCGCACAGCTCGGCGCCTGGCGCGATCTGCAGATCGCCTTCGCCGACGGCAAGGGCGAAGCTCCGAACCCGGCCGACCTGCACATCAGTGACGACGACATCCGCGAGACCATCGAGGCGAACCAGCTCCGCCTGATGAACGACCGCGGATCCGACCTCACCGTCTTCAGCCCGCGCGCCTCCTTCATGGCCCACCACATCGGCGACTTCGCCGTCAGCGAGACCTGGGCGCGCATCTGCAACGACCTCGTCGCCCGCGTCAGTGAGCTGTTCCCGGACCGGTTCCTCCCCGGTGCGATGCTCCCCCAGTCGCCCGGTGTCGACCAGAAGACCGTGCTCGCGGAGCTCGACCGCGCGGTGAACGACCTCGGCGTCGTCACCGTGAACATCAACCCGGACCCGTCCGGTGGCCTGTGGAACGGCCCGCTGCTGACGGACAAGAGCTGGTACCCGCTCTACGAGAAGCTCGTCGAGTACGAACTCCCCGCGATGATCCACGTCTCCACGTCCTGCAAGCCGCAGTTCCACACCACCGGTGACCACTACCTCGGCGCGGACACGACCGCGTTCATGCAGCTGCTCAAGGGCGATCTGTTCCGCGACTTCCCGGACCTGAAGTTCGTCATCCCCCACGGCGGCGGCGCGGTCCCCTACCACTGGGGTCGCTTCCGCGGACTCGCGATGGCCCTGGGCAAGCCGGAGCTCGAGGACCACCTGATGAAGAACGTCTTCTTCGACACCTGCGTCTACCACCAGCCCGGCATCAACCTGCTGACCGAGGTCATCCCGACCGACAACATCCTGTTCGCCAGTGAGATGATCGGCGCCGTCCGCGACATCGACCCACGCACCGGCCACTACTTCGACGACACCAAGCGGTACGTCGACGCCACTCCGAACCTCACCGACGACCAGCGCGCGCAGGTCTTCGAGGGCAACGCCCGTCGTGTCTACCCGCGCCTGGACCGGGCCCTCACCGCCCGCGGCCTCTGAAAGGACCGAACATGAAGCTCAACAACCTCGGTGAGGTCCACACCACCATCACCCGCGCGAACCGCGAGGACGTCGACCGCCTCGCGAAGTTCGGCGTCGCGACGATCCACGAGGCGATGGGCCGCGTCGGCCTGCTGCGCCCCTACATTCGTCCGGCGTGGAACGGGGCGAAGCTCTGCGGCACCGCCGTCACCGTGCTCCTGCAGCCGGGCGACAACTGGATGTTCCACGTCGCCGCCGAGCAGGTCCAGGACGGCGACGTCGTGATCGCCGGCTGCACCACCGAGAGCGAGGACGGCTTCTTCGGTGACCTGCTGGCCACCTCCCTCGCCTCCCGCGGCTGCCGTGGCCTGGTCATCGACGGTGGCGTCCGCGACGTCGAAGACCTGGAGAAGATGGGCTTCCCGGTCTTCTCCCGTGCGATCAACTCCAAAGGCACCGTGAAGGCCACGCTCGGATCGGTGAACATCCCCGTCGTCGTCGCCAACGCCCTGGTCAACCCGGGTGATGTCGTCGTCGCCGACGTCGACGGCGTCGTGATCGTCCCGGCCGCCCTCGCCGGTGCCGTCGCGGACGCCGCGCAGAAGCGCACCGACAACGAGGAGGCCAAGCGCGAGAAGTTCGCGAACGGCGTTCTCGGCCTGGACATCTACGGAATGCGCGAGCCGCTGAAGGCCGCCGGCCTGGAATACATCGAGGACTGAACATGGCACACGGAGAGACCACGGGTCCGTTCGAGAAGACCCCCGGCTGGCTGGACTGGTACGACGGTCCGTCCACCCCGACGTTCCGCCTGCCGGCGGGCGCAGTGGACGCGCACTGCCACGTGTTCGGTCCGGGCGCGGAGTTCCCCTACGCCCCCGAGCGCAAGTACACGCCCTGCGACGCCTCGGCGGACGAGCTGTTCGCCCTGCGCGACAAGCTCGGCTTCGAGCGGAACGTCATCGTCCAGGCCACGTGCCACGGCGCCGACAACCGCGCACTCGTGGACGCGCTGCAGCGCGCCGACGGCCGTGCCCGCGGAGTCGCCACGGTCCGCCGTGACGTGACCGACGAGCAGCTGGCCGAGCTGCACGCCGCCGGCGTGCGCGGCGTCCGGTTCAACTTCGTCAAGCGCCTCGTCGACCGCGTCCCCACCGACTCGCTCGAGGAGATCGTGGCGAAGATCGCCCCACTCGGCTGGCACGTGGTGATCTACTTCGAGGCCGAGGACCTGCCGGACCTCTACGACTTCTTCTCCGCCATCCCGACCGACGTCGTGGTCGACCACATGGGTCGTCCGGATGTCACGAAGGACCCGAACGGCCCGGAGTTCGAGCTGTTCCTGCGCTTCATGCGCGAGAACCCCAACGTGTGGACCAAGGTCTCCTGCCCGGAGCGCCTGAGCGTCACCGGTCCGCGCGCCCTCGACGGCGAACAGCAGGCGTACGACGACGTCGTGCCGTTCGCCCGTCGCGTGGTCGAGGAGTTCCCCGACCGCGTGCTGTGGGGAACCGACTGGCCCCACCCCAACCTCAAGGACCACATGCCTGACGACGGGCTGCTGGTCGACTACATCCCCCGGATCGCGACCACCCCCGAGCTGCAGCACAAGCTCCTGGTCGAGAACCCCACCCGTCTTTACTGGAACGAAGGAGCCTGAAATGGCACTCGACAAGCCGTACAAGAACGTCCCCGGCACGATCATCTTCGACGCCGAGCAGGCCCGGAAGGGCTACCAGCTCAACCAGCTGTCCATGTCGCTGATGAAGCCGGAGAACCGCGAGCGCTTCCTGGCCGACACCCCGGCGTACCTCGACGACTGGGACCTCACGCCCAAGGCGCGCCAGGCCGTCCTGGACATGGACCTGAACGCGATGATGGAAGAGGGTGGCAACATCTACTTCCTCTCCAAGATCGGTGCCACGCACGGCCTGAGCTTCCAGCAGATGGCCGGTTCCATGACCGGCATGAGCGAGGCCGCGTACCGCGACATGATGCTCGGCGGCGGACGTCGCCCGGAAGGCAACCGGCTGAAGGACCTGGACGGCTGGACCCCGCCGTCGAATGAGAAGTCCGAGGTCATGCGTGAGGACGCGCCGGCGAAGTTCACCTCCGCGGTGTTCACCTCGCACGTGCCCGCGATCGGTGCGGCGATGGACCTCGGCAAGACCGAGGAGCCGTACTGGAAGAAGGTCTTCGACGGGTACACCTGGACCCGCAAATGGGCCAAGGAGAACACCCCCGACGTCGTGATCCTGGTCTACAACGACCACGCGACCGCGTTCGACGCGTCCATCGTCCCGACGTTCGTGCTCGGCACGGGTGCGTCCTACCCGGTCGCCGACGAGGGTTACGGCCCCCGTCCGGTGCCGGACGTGCAGGGCTACCCGGAGTTCGCCGCACACCTCGCGCAGTCGATCATCCAGGACGACTTCGACCTGACGCTGGTCAACGAGATGGTCGTGGACCACGGACTGACCGTGCCGCTGTCGCTGGTCTACGGGGACGTCCCCGAGTGGCCGGTCAAGGTGATCCCGCTGGCCGTCAACGTCGTGCAGTACCCGGTGCCGTCCGGTCGCCGCTGCTACGAGCTGGGCAAGGCCCTGCGTCGTGCGCTGGACAAGTGGGACGGTCCGGAGCTGAACGTGCAGATCTGGGGCACCGGTGGCATGAGCCACCAGCTGCAGGGTCCGCGCGCCGGCCTGATCAACGAGGAGTGGGACAACGCGTTCCTGGACCACCTGATCGCCGACCCGCTGGGCCTCACCGAGTGGCCGCACATGGAGTACGTCGACGAGGCCGGTTCGGAGGGAATCGAGCTGGTGGACTGGCTGATCGCCCGCGGCGCGATGGATGATCAGTTCGGGGGCGGCGCGCCCGAGGTCGACCACCGGTTCTACCACGTGCCCGCATCCAACACGGCGGTCGGTCACCTCGTGATCAGCAACCCCGTCGGCGTCACGGAGCAGGACGAGGCGCCGGGCGAGGCCGAGGCCCCGACCGAAGCGTCGGCCCAGCCCGTCACCGCCTGAACGAGCCTGAACGAACGACTGAGAAGGACACGCATGAGCGACAAGATCCGCGTTGCCGTCGTCGGCGCCACCGGCGCCTTCGGACGCAAGCACCTGGACGGCCTGGCGAACATCGAGGACGCCGAGGTGACGGTCGTCGCCGGCACCAAGCAGGAGAAGATCCAGGCCCTCGCCGATGAGTACGGCATCGCGACCGCGGTCGTGGGACTGGACGCCGTCCTCGAGCGCGACGACGTGGACGCGGTCATCCTCGCCACCCCGACGCAGCAGCACGCGGAGCAGACCCGCGCGGTCCTCGCCGCCGGCAAGCACGTCCAGGTCGAGATCCCGCTCGCGGATTCGCTCGCGGAGGCGGAGGCGACCCTGGCGGCCGCCGAGGCCTCAGACCGGGTCGCGATGGTCGGGCACACCCGCCGCTTCAACCCGTCCCACCAGTACATCCACAATCTCGTGGCGGCGGACGAGTTCCACGTGCAGCAGATGGACGTGCAGACGTACTTCTTCCGCCGGACGAACACGAACGCGAAGGGTGAGGCGCGATCCTGGACCGACCACCTGCTCTGGCACCACGCCGCCCACACGGTCGACCTGTTCGCCTACCAGGCCGGCAAGATCGTGCAGGCCAACGCCATCCAGGGACCGATCAACCCGGACCTCGGCATCGCGATGGACATGTCCATCCAGCTCAAGAGCGAGACCGGCGCGATCTGCACGCTGTCGCTGTCGTTCAACAACAACGGTCCGTTCGGCACGTTCTTCCGCTACATCGGTGACACCGAGACGTACATCGCGCGCTACGACGACCTCGTCAACGGCCGCGAGGAGCCCATCGACGTGTCCGATGTCGCGGTGAGCACCAACGGCATCGAGCTGCAGGACCGCGAGTTCATCGCGGCGATCCGCGAGGGTCGCGAGCCGAACTCGTCCATCCGTCAGGTCATCGACTGCTACCGGGTGCTCGGCGCACTGCAGGAGCAGCTCGCGTGAACTTCCCCCGCATCGGCCTGGGCTGCATGAACCTGAGCCACGCCTACGGCACCCCGCCGTCCGTCGACGAGGGCCTGGCGGTGCTCGATGCCGCACTCGAGGCCGGTGTGGGGATGCTCGACACCGCGACGCTGTACGGCGCCGGACGCAACGAGGAACTCGTCGGTCGCGCCCTCCGCGGCCGCCGCGACCGGGTCATCCTGGCCAGCAAGGGCGGCATGGCGCCGGTGGACGGCGTGAAGACGATCGACGGTCGTCCGGAGACGCTTCGTGCCCAGGTGGACGCGTCGCTCGGCCGCCTCGGCGTCGATCACATCGACCTGTACTACCTGCACCGCTGGGACAAGACGGTGCCGATCGGCGACAGCGTCGGGGCCCTGGCCGACATGGTCACGGCCGGCAAGATCGGCGCGATCGGCCTCAGCGAGGTCTCCGTCGACCGCCTGCACGAGGCGCAGGCGGTCGCGCCGATCGCGGCCGTCCAGAACGAGTACTCGCTGTGGACCCGCAATCCGGAACTCCGCATGGTGCAGGCCACGCGTGAGTCCGGCGTCGCTCTCGTCGCCTTCTCCCCCGTCGCCCGCGGTTTTCTCGCCGACGGCGTCGGTGACCCGGAGGAGTTCGCACCGAAGGACATCCGTCGCCACATGCCGCGTTTCCAGGCGGAGAACTGGCCGGCGAACGCCGACCTTCTCCCGGCCTGGCGAGCCCTGGCCGCCGAGGCCGGCGCCACGCCCGCGCAGCTCGCTCTGGCCTGGTTGCTCTCCCGTGGCGATCACGTCGTGCCGATCCCCGGTACGACCTCGATCACCCACCTGCACGAGAACCTCGCGGCCGTCGATCTCGTGATCGACCCGGCACTGCTGGAGCGCGCCGGCGCGCTCATCGACACCCGCACGGTCACCGGTCCGCGCTACAACGCCGGTCAGGCCGACGAGGTCGACGCCGAGACGTTCGAGGACGCGGCATGAGGGGCATCTCGTCGATGGCCACACGCCACGTGCTCGGTGACCTCGCGGACGCCTCCGTCGCGGCCGGGCTTCCCAGCGTCGACATCGAGTCCGTCGGCGGCGTCACGGCCGAGGAGCGCGTCAGCGGCGGCGAACCGTTCGACCTCGTGCTGCTCGCCTCCGGAGCCCTGAAGCGCCTCGCGGACGCCGGTCACATCGACCCCGCCACGGTGACGCCGCTCGTGCTCTCCCCGGTCGCCGTCGCCGTTCCGTCCGGAACGGACGAACCCGCGGCCGCCCCGGACGGCCCCGCGTTCCCCGACGCGGCCGCGCTCCGGGACGCACTGCGCGCCACCGAGCGCATCGGTTATTCCACCGGCCCGAGCGGCACCGCTCTGGTCCGCATGGTCGAGGACTGGGGGCTCACCGCGGAGATCGGCGATCGCCTCGTCCAGGCCCGTGCCGGCGTGCCCGTCGCGGCGTCACTCGCGAGCGGGGACGTGGACCTCGGATTCCAGCAGCTCAGCGAGCTCGTCGGCCAGCCCGGCGTGCGCATCCTCGGCGTGATGCCGGCTGACTGCGCGATCGACACCGTCTTCTCCGGCGCCGTCGCTGCCACCTCCGCGCGACCCGCGGACGCCGCCGCCGTGCTGGCGTACTTCGCCTCCGCGGCCGCATCGGCGATCAAGATCGCGCACCACTTCACCGCCGTCTGATCAGTTGGGGCAGGATCGGAGCATGACCACACCCTCCCGGCGATCCCCCGCGGCCGCGATCGCCGCGGTGGTCGCGCTGTGCCTCGTCGCCACGGTGATGCGTCCCGCGATCACCGCCGTCGGTCCCCTGATCCCGGCGATGTCCGCTGACACGGGGATCCCGCTGGCGGTGCTCGGCGCGCTGTCAACGGTGATCCTGTTGATCTGGACCGTCGTGTCACCGTTGACGCACGGTCTGGGCCGCCGCCTCGGCCTCGGCGGTGCCGTGCTGGCGGCGCTGATCGTGCTGGCGGTGGGGTGCGTCCTGCGCTCGATTCCCGGTTCGAGCCTCTGGCTGTGGATCGGCACCGGGTTCATCGGTGTCGCGCTGGCGATCGGCAACGTCCTTCTGCCCGCCGTCATCAAGAGGGACTTCCCCACCCGCGTCCCGCTGATGATGGGCGTCTACTCGGCCCTGCTCGGCGCGTCCGGTGCCGTGGGCTCCGGGCTCGCCGTGCCCTTGTCCGGGGTCGGCGGCGGCTCCGACTGGCGGCTCTCGCTCCTGCTGATCGGCGGCGGGCTCGTTCCGATCGCGATCATCGCGTGGGGCCTGGTCAGCCGACGCGAGATGCGTGCGCACCGCGCCGGAGGGACGGCGGCCGGCGGACTCGCCGGCATCTGGCGCGATCCGACCGCCTGGGCCGTGGCCGGCTACATGGGCGTGCAGTCCACCGTCTTCTACGTGCTGGTGACCTGGCTCGCGGCGGTGTCGGCGTCGACCGGACGCAGCGCCACGGTCGCGGGGCTCGACGTCTCCGTGTTCCAGCTGGTCTCGCTCATCGGCGCGCTCGGGATCGCTCTCCTGATGCGCGGGCGCGGTGCCCGCCTGACGCCCGCGCTGACTCCGGTGGTCGGATTGATCGGGATCGTCGGGCTGATCGTCGCGCCCGCTGCCGTGGGCTTCTGGGTCATCCCACTCGGGCTGTTCTCCGGGTCCTCGTTGGGCATCTCGCTGACCCTCATGGCCGAGCGCGCCCGCGACCATCGGGCCGCCTCAGCGCTGTCCGGGATGTCGCAGTCCGTCGGCTACGCCATCGCCGCGATCGGGCCGCTGCTGTTCGGCGTGCTGCACACCGCGACCGGTGGGTGGACCGCGTCTCTGCTGATCCTCGTGGTCACGATGCTGGCCCAGATCGTCATCGGCGTCTTCGCCGCCCGCGACCGCTACGTCCTCGATCCCCGCTGACGGCATCCTCGATCAGCGAGCGCCGGCGAGACGGAACATCGCGACGGTCGCTGGCGACAGACGCCTCGGGCCCGGCAGCGGTGCTGTCGGGCCCGAGGCGTACGGACGTCGGGTTCAGGGGATGAACGTGAGGTCGGCCACGGGCGTGCCGAGGACCGAGCCCTTCTCCCCGACCGGCGTCAGATCCGTGCGCGGGGCGGCGTGCGCCGCGTTGCGTCCGGCGATCCGACCGGAGACCATGGCCCAGCCGATGTGCAGACCGTGGTTCAGCAGCTGCAGGCCACCCTGGCCGGTGGACCCGGCCGCGTACAGTCCCGGAACCGTCTCGCCCGCGGGCGTCGTGACGCGCAGCGTGGTGTCCACCGCGAGTCCGCCGTCCGCGAGGGTGATGTACGACTGCATCGGGCCGAGGGCGTAGAACGGACCCTCGCCGATCCCGGAACCGAACTTCGTCCGGCCGAACTCCGCGTCCTCGCCCGCGGCGTGGTTCGCCCGAGCCGTGCGGACGGTCTCGGCGAGCCCCGCCGCGTCGATTCCGGCCTTCTCGGCGAGCTCCGCGATCGTGTCGGCCTTGTAGAACATGTCCGGGCGGTAGCGCGCGTAGTCCTGCACGTACGCGTACGCGACGCCGGGGAAGGTCGAGACAGGGTTCGGCCAGGCGGAGAATTTCTGCGCCAGTGCTCCGTCGAAGACCATGTAGCCCTTGTTGCTGTCCGCGGCCACACCGCGGGCGAGCAGCTTGTCGGAGTCCTCGTTCGCGACCCGGCGACCGCGCTCGTTGACGAGGATCGCCCCGGCGGCGTACATGGTGTTGTTGGGGCCGACCCAGCTGGTCAGCGCACCGCGCATCAGCACACCGAGCAGCCGCGGCGGGAGCTTCTCCGCGACGAGGCGGATCATGCGCGAGATCGCCGGGTGGTTCGGCAGCAGCTTGATCGGGTCCGGGAACTTTCCGGGCGGGAAGCGCAGACCCTCGTACAGGCGATCCATCTGCAGCATCACGCCGCCGACGTCGCTGCCCAGGCGGAAGCCGTCACCGGTGTTGTTGACGTTGACCGCCGGCACGCGTGCGGCGTCCTCACCGACGTACGCGGCCTTCATGTCCGTGGCGGCGGAGTAGTCGCCGGTCGCCAGCACGACGGCCCGGCGTCCGAGGTACTCCCGACCCGCGACACGCGCCCCGATGATCTCGCCGTCCGCGTTGCGCAGCAGGCGCTCCACGCGGGCGCCGGTGACGATGGTCACGTCGCGCTTGCGCGCCTCGCGCAGGAGCGCGGTGATGTAGGCGCCCGAGTTCGGCAGCACGTTGTGCATGCGCGGCTTCTCGTACGGCGGTTCCGGCGTCGGACCGAGGAACTGCACGCCGATGCTGGAGAGCCACTCCAGCGTCGTGCCGGCGTTCTCGGCGAGCACGCGACGCAGCTCGACGTTCTCGCGCGCCTCGTCGGCGCCGTTGGCCGTCTTCATGTCCGCGATGAACAGCTCGATCGAGTCGTTCACGCCGGCCCGGTACTGGTAGGCGGTGTTGGCGGCCGTGAAGCTGCCGACGGACATGCCGGTGCTGCCACCGGGCTTGTCGCACTTCTCCAGCACGGTCACGGTCGCGCCGCTGGTGGCCGCGGAGATCGCGGCCACCAGGCCCGATCCGCCGCCGCCGATGACCAGGACGTCACTGGTGTTGCTCATGCTCGTGTCTTTCCGTCGAGGGCGCGGGCGGCCGCAGCGCGACCGGCCCATCGACCCGTGATGTAGGCGGGCGCAAGTCCACCCGCATAGCCGATGTTGGACAGGCCGCCGATGTCGGCACCCGCCGCGTACAGCCCGGGGATCGCGCGTCCGTCCGGGTCCAGAGCTTCACCGTCCGTGGAGATCGGCACGCCACCGAAGGTGAACGTGATCGAGGGCTGCACCATGATCGCGTGGAACGGTCCGGTCTGCGGCGCGCGTGCGCCCACCGAGACGGGGACGCCGAGCGCGGAACCACCGGTCTCCGCTGCGTCTGCGTAGGCCTCCAGCGTCCGAGTCAGTGCGACCCCGTCCACACCCCACGCGGCGATCTGCGGCACGAGCTCGTCGAGGGTGTCGGCGCTGGCCCAGAGGCCCCCGACCTCCTTCGCGGTCTCGAAGCGGTCCGTCGCCCCGAGGCCCGGGAACGGCTCCTGCCGCGCCTCGGTCAGGTGCACGTGCTCGTCGAAGATCAGGACGCCGCGCGCCTCGGGCTGCGGAACCAGGGCCTGGTTGATGATCTCATCGCCCAGCGTCTCATCCACGAACCGCTCACCGGCCAGGTTCACGAACACCGTGGATCCGGAGTAGTACTGCGAGTACGGCAGATAGTGCTCCGGCTCGAACGCCGCCAGCGGCCACGGCACCAGGTGCCCGTAGAACGAGGCCATGCTGCGGCTGCCCCCGGCGCCGGCGGCACGCGCGAGGCGCAGTCCGTCCCCGACGTTGCCGACGTGCGAGCGCGCCAGCAGGCGATCCGCCTGCGGGCCGACGTAGCGCGTCAGCAGTTCCGGGTCGCGCCCGAAGCCGCCCGATGCCAGCACGACGGACGGCGCGCGGAACTCCTGTGGCCCGTCCGCGGTCGCCGCGATCACGCCCACGACGGCACCGTCCTCGACGATCAGTTCCCGGACGGGAGCCCCGGCGACGACCATGCCGCCGGCATCCGTCACGGTGTCCCGACATGCGGCCAGGATCGCGTGGATGTCGGTGGAGTAGCCGATGCCGTAGGTCATGATGTCGGTCGTCGGCTCATCCGCGACGCGCGCACCCGTGGCGCGGACCTCCTCGATGGCGTCCGCGAAGTCCTCGACCAGACGCCGGCCCAGCACCGGGTTTCCGAGCGGGATGCGACGGTTGTACGCGTCCAGGTCCGGAGCCGTCCAGAGCATGCCGGCCGACAGCGCCGCCGATCCGCCGAACGTGTCGGACTTCTCCAGCAGCGCCACGCGGGCGCCCGACCGGGCCGCGGTGGCCGCGGCGGAGGACCCGCCGATGCCCGACCCGACCACGATGACGTCGAACGTGAGCGTCATGCGGATGCCTTCGCGCGGCCGGCGGTGTTCCGGGCGACCTGCAGGCCGAACACGGCCCCCTTGCCGAGCGACGAGCCGGTCATGTAGGCCGCACCGTGGAATCCGCCGACGACCTCACCGATGGCGTACAGCCCGTCGATGACCTCACCGTCGACGTTCACGACCTGTGCCTCGGGCGTGGTCTTCACACCCGCGTACGTGGTCGTCATCAGGGACTTCGCCGGGTAGGCGTAGAACGGCGCCTGCACGATCGGGGTGAGCTCGCCCACGCCGTTGCACAGGCTCTCGCGGCCGACCTCGTCCGCGACGCCGTCGGTCGCGACGCGGTTGTACCGCTCCACCGTCGCCACGAGCGCGTCCGCGTCCACACCGACGAGCTCGGCCAGCTCGGCCAACGTGTCCGCGTGGTGGATGTGACCGAGTCCCTCGATCATGTCCATGTCCTTCAGCGGAATGCCGGGGTGGGACTTCGCCCGCACGGTGGCGTCGAAGATCTGCACGCCGAGACCGTCCTGCTCATCCAGGACCGCACGACCAAGCGTCTTGTAGTCCTGCGACTCGTCCATGAATCGCTTGCCGGCACGGTTCACGACGATGGCGCCCATGTAGTACGCGGTGAGCAGCTCGTGCACGTCCCCGGTGTCCGGGTGTGATCCGTAGGTGCCGCTGACGGCGGACATGTCCGCCATGTCGGCGCCCAGACGCCAGGCCATGCGCAGGCCGTCGCCGGTGTTGCCCCGACCGCCGAACGGGATCGCGGCGAGCTGTTCGGGCGCGAAGATGCCGAGCAGCTCGGTTCCACGCGAGAATCCGCCGGTGGCCAGGACCACGCCGTGCCGGGCGATCACGTCGACCTCTCCGTCCGGGGACTGCAGACGCGCCCCCGTGACGGCCCCGTCGGCGTCCGTCAGCAGCTTCACGGCGCGGTGCTCGCGCAGCGTCGTTCCCCCGGCGGCTTCGAACTGCCGGTGCAGTTCGGCCATCACGTCGATGATCGCCGAGTTGTGGCTGCGCTTGGCGGACTGACCGGAGCTGATCTCGATCTCCCGGAACTGCACACCGTGGTCCTTCAACCACCGGTACGCCTCGTCCTGGTGCTCGATGTACGCATCCAGCAGTGCCGGGTCACTGCGGTGCGAACCGACTTCCCAGAGGTCGCGGCGGAAGTCCTCCGCCGAGTCCTGCTCGCCCTGGGCGGCCTGCTCGTCCGTGCCGCTGAAGGCGAACCAGCCGCCACTCATCACGGTCGAGCCGCCGAGCGTCGCCGTCTTCTCGGCGAGGATGACATCAAGCCCCGCTTCGGCCGCGGCGGTCGCGGCGGTCTGGCCGGCGATGCCGCTGCCGAGGACCAGCAGGTCCGTCTCACGCGTCGTCATCACTTGACCCCCAGTTCGTCGAGCGGCGTCTTGTAGGTCTCACGTCCGGTCGCGACCGCGATCGCGGAGATCACGCAGGCGATGGAGGTGAACAGCGCCGCCGGCCACCAGGCGTTGCCGTTGGCGGAGGAGATCGCCTGGATGATGACGGGCGAGAAGCCGGTCAGCACGAGGCCGAGCTGCAGTCCGACCGCCATGCCGGACACGCGGTAGCGGGTGCTGAACAACTCGGAGAAGTACGCCGGGTAGACCGAGTTGGTGGCGGCGAAACCGATCGAGATGCACAGGATCATGCCGACGAAGATCAGCCAGATGTTCGCCTGACCGACGGCGTAGAAGAACAGCCACACCGCTGCCGCCCCGAAGAGATTGCCACCGATCAGCACGGGCTTCCGGCCGATCCTGTCGCTGAGCGATGCCGCCAGGGGCTGCGTGACCAGCGCGACGACGTAGCCGGCGATGACGGCCCACAGCATGTGGCCGGACGGGATGCCGACGACGTTGGTCGCGTAGGTCAGGCCGTACACCGGAACGGTGGTGGAGATCACGACGAGGAAGGCGGCGAAGATCACGCGGATGACGTCCCACGGCTGGTGCTTGAACACCTGAGCGAGGGGGAGCTTGGCGACGTGGCCGGACTCCTTCTCCTCCACGAACGCCTCCGGGTCGCGCACGGTGCGACGGATGATCAGGCCGACGATGAGGATCAGCGCGCTCAGCCAGAACGGCACGCGCCAGCCCCAGGAGAGCAGCTGGTCATCGGGCAGCGCTGCGACCCCGATGAAGGCGAGCGTGGCGAGGATGTAACCGACCCAGATCCCGTTGATGGCCCAGGAGGTGTACAGCGCGCGCTTGTTCTGCGGGGCGTGCTCCAGGGTCAGCGAGGAAGCGCCGGACAGCTCGCCGCCGACCGAAAGCCCCTGGCACAGGCGCATGAGCACCAGCAGGGTCGGCGCCAGCACGCCGACGGCGTTGAACGTGGGCAGGCAGCCGATGAGGAACGTCGAGATTCCCATCACCAGCAGGGTCAGGATCATGATGTTGCGGCGACCGAACTTGTCGCCGAGGTGTCCGGCCAGGATGCCGCCGAGAGGGCGCGCGAGGTAGGCGACGCCGTACAGGCCGAGCGAGTACAGCAGTCCGGTCGCGCCGCTGTCCGGGAAGAAGATGCGGGAGAACACCAGCGCCGACGCGGACGCGTAGATGTACATGTCGTAGTACTCGAGTGCGGAACCGACGAAGCCCGCGATCGAGGAGCGCTTGCTCTGGTTGCCCGGCGCGCGCATGCTCGCCGTTTCGGTGAGAAGTCCTGTCGTCTTCGACATCAGATCGTCCTTCTTAGTGGGGTGGAGGGGAGGGAGGAACCTGCGTCAGCAGGTGAGGGCGCCGCCGTTGACGTCCAGGCTCGCGCCGGTGATGTAGGTGGCTTTGTCGCTGAGCAGGAACTCGATCGCGTCCGCGATCTCGCTCGGCTGCGCGAAGCGTGCCATCGGCACCTGACGGGTCATCGTCTCGGTCTCGACGGAGGGCATGCCGCCGAGCATCTGCGTCTGCACGAAACCGGGCGCGACGCCGTTGACCCGGATGTGTCGGCTGGAGAGCTCACGCGACAGCGACGCCGTGACGTTCTGCAGCGCGCCCTTGGAGGCCGCGTACGCGATGGAGGACGGCAGGAAGGGCGGGAACACGTCGTCCGGGAGTCCCCCGGTGCCCCACTTGGAGACGATGGAGAGGATGTTCACGACCGACGCTGTGCCGTCCGTGGGCATCTTGTCGTACGCGGCCTGCATCAGCAGCAGAGGCGCCTTGACGTTGACGGCCATGACGAGGTCCCATTCCTCCGGCGAGACGTCGAAGAACGGACGCTTGCGGCCATTGTCCTTCGGCGAGATGCCGACGCCGTTGACGATCGCACGCAGGGCGCCGAGGTCGAGGGCGGCCGCGACGGCGCGCTCGTTGGCCTCGGGGGTGGTCAGGTCGCCGGCCACGGCGACGTGCGTGCCGGGCTCACCCGGCAGGGCGGCCGCCACCGCCGCGGCGGCCTCTGCGGACGCATCCGCGACGACGACGCGGTATCCCGCGTTCGCCAGGCGCTCGGAGACGACGCGGCCGATGCCGCCGGCACCACCGGTCACGATGGCGCTGCTCACGGTGTTCTGGGTCATGATGATGCTCCTCAGTAGTCGGCCCGACCGCCGGTGGCGTCGAAGACGAAACCGGTGGTGAACGAGGAATCGGGCGAGGCGATGAACGAGACGAGACCGGCGATCTCGTCCACGGTGCCGAAACGGCCCATGGGGATGAGCGAGCGCTGCACGTCCCGGCGCTCGGGCGTCATGCCCTGGATGAGCGGGGTCTCGATGGATGCCGGGGCGATCGCGTTGACGGTGACGCCGCTGGCCGCGTACTCCTTGCCGACCGACTTCACCAGGCCGATGACTCCGGCCTTGGATGCCGAGTAGGCCGCCATCTGGGGATTGCCCTCCTTGCCGGCGATCGAGGCGATGTGGATGATCCGCCCGTACCCCCGCGGCAGCAGGAGCGCGAGGGATGCTCGGGTCACCGCGAACGCACCGCCGAGGTTCAGGGCGATGATGCGCTCGAACGTGGACTGTTCGGTCTCCACCGTCGGGGTGACCGGGCCGAGGATGCCGGCGCAGTTGACGACCACGTCGACGCCGCCGAGTGCAGCGGCGGCACCGCCGATCGCGGCGGCGACCCCGTCCGCGTCCGTCACATCGATCGCCCCGGTGTACGCGGCGGGCTGATCGGCCGGCCAGTTCGCGGTGGCGAGGTCGAGGGCGGCGACGGTCATCCCGTCGGCGACGAGGCGTCGCACGACCGCGGCGCCCATCCCGCTGGAGGCACCCACCACGATCGCGGCACGCGGGGTGTCGAGGTTCTGCATCGTCATCGAAGCCTCCTGGAGCGTCATTGATTGGGGCACGGAGCATTCCGGTCTGGCGATTGTAGGAACAAGATTGCGATTAGCGCAAGAGTTGGTAACCTGTTTTGCGTGACGCGCAATTCAGCACCACGAGTCGAGTCCGTCCACCGCGCCCTCGTCCTGCTCAAGGCCCTGATCGGAGAGCCTTCCGTCGGCGTGACCGAAGCTGCGGCCGCCCTGGGGGTGAACGCCTCAACCGCCCAGCGCCTGCTCGCCACGCTCGTCGCCGACGGATTCGCCGTGCAGGGTCCGGACCGCCGCTACGCGGTCGGCCCGGCGTTGCGCAACCCGAGTCTGGCGACACCGATCCCCTCGCTGATCGACCGGATGCGTCCGGCGCTGGAGGCACTGTTCGAACGCACCGGGGAGACCGTCCACCTCGCGACGCTCGTCGGCACCCGGATCAATCACCTCGACGGCATCGAGGCGACGAACCATTACCTCAAGTTCGGCTCGCGGGTCGGCGTCCTCCTGCCCGCCCACCTCACCTCCGGCGGAAAGGCGCTCCTGGCCGACCTCACCGACGAGGAGATCCGGGCGCGGTACGCGATGGCCAACTCCGCCACCGCCGACCCGTACCCCGACCTGGACGTGCCGGCTCTGCTGGAGCAGCTGGAGGATGTCCGGGAGACGCGCATCGCCTGGAACTTCGGCCAGAGCGAGCCGGGCGTCGCGGCGCTGTCCATCGCCGTCAGCGAGCCGGACGGCACGCCCGCCGCACTGAGCATCGCCCTGCCCACGGCGCGCTACACGAAAGCGCACGGCGAGCGCTGGGCCGACGACCTCCGCGACATCGCGGACATGATCGCCGCCGGCACCGTCGCCTGATCCGACTGTCTCCCGTCCGTCCGTCCGCGGACGGACGGACTCAGAGGCCCTGCAGCGGCACCGGGGCCGGTCGCTCGCACGTCGAGGTGACCTCCACGGTGCATCCCTCGTCGGCCGCACGCAGGACGGACTCCATGATCTCCAGCACGTGCAGACCGAGCTCCCCGGAGGCGCGGGCTCCGTCCCCCGCGATCGCGCGATCATGCACCCCGACTCCGCGGCCGGCGTCGCGGTAGCCCGCCGACGGCTCCTGGAGAGTCCACTCCGCGTCGCCCAGCGCACGCACGAGGACGTCACCGTCGAAGTCGTTGGGGTCCGGCACGACCATCGATCCGGTCTCCCCGTGCACCTCGATGTTGGCCGACCGCGTGGCGACGGCGTCGAAGGACATGATGAGGGTGGACAGCGCGCCGCCGGCGTGCGTGAGGACACCGGTGACATGGGTCATCACATCGACCGGGATCACCTGCCCGGCACGGTCCCCGGAACCGATCACGCGCTCATCGCGCATGCGACTCGCCGAAGCGGTGACCGAAACGACAGGCCCCAGCAGGTGCACCAGGGCCGTCACGTAGTACGGGCCCATGTCCAGCAGCGGACCGCCGCCGGCCTGGTAGTAGAAGTCGGGGTTCGGGTGCCATCGCTCGTGCCCGGGCGTCACCATCGTGGCCGTCGCGGCCAGCGGTCTCCCGATGACGCCGTCGTCGATCACCTTGCGAGCCGTCTGCAGGCCGACGCCGAGGACCGTGTCCGGCGCGCAGCCGACCCACCGGCCCGTCGTGTCGGAGGCCGCCATCACCCGCGCGCCGGAGGCCACATCGGCGGCCAGCGGCTTCTCGCTGTACACCTGTTTTCCGGCTGCCAGCACCTGGAGCGAGACCTCGGCGTGAACGGCGGGAACGGTGAGGTTGATCACGAGATCGATGTCCTCGGCGGCGAGGAGGTCCTCGATGGGGTCGGCGCGGACCCCCGCCTCGGCCGCCACGGCGGCGGCGCGCTCCGGGGCGAGGGCCGCCCCCGCCCCCAGCCCCGCCCGGCGCAGCGGAGGCCGCCATCCCCCGCGCGCCGGAGGCCACATCGGCGGCCAGCGGCTTCTCGCTGTACCCCTGTTTTCCGGCTGCCAGCACCTGGAGCGAGCCCTCGGCGTGAACGGCGGGAACGGTGAGGTTGATCACGAGATCGATGTCCTCGGCGGCGAGGAGGTCCTCGATGGGGTCGGGCCGGGGGCCGGCCTCGGCCGCCACGGCGGCGGCGCGCTCCGGGACGAGGTCCGCCACCGCCACCAGCCGTGCCGAGCGCAGCCGCGTGAACGTGTCGAGGTACTGCGACACGATGTTGCCGCATCCGATGATGCCGACCCGCAGTTCACTCACCGGCTCGCCCACAGCAGCCCCCGCTCGATGATGGTGCGGACGTTCTCATCGGCCAGGACGTCGATGGAGTGTCCCGGGGTCGCGACGAAGACGCGCCCCCGACCCCACTCGCGTGTCCACACCGCCGGCGAGGTGATCGGTCGATGCCACGGGTGGTACGGCTGCACCGGGTGCGTGGTCGTCGCGAGCACGTCGATGAGGTCATCGTTCAGCACCCAGTACTGCTCCGTCGTCAGCGCGAAATCCTGCAGACCCGCCATGATCTCGTGCTCCCGTCCGAGGTCGGTGATCTCGTACGTGTGGGGCAGGTAGTTGTCGGACTGCTCGCCGCGCACGTGATCCGGGTGCTTGCTCGGGTGGGTAGCGAACTGCCCGCCGATCAACTGGAGGTAGTCGGAGCTGTTGCGATAGGAATCCGCGATGCCGCCGTGCCACCCCGCAAGGCCGGTGCCCGCTTCCACTGCGGCGCGCAGTCCCGCGAGCTCGTCCTTCTCGATCGTGTTCATCGTGTTGCACTGGACGATGAGGTCCACCTCGGCCATCACCCCGGCGTCCGCGTACACCGCCGGGCTCTCCTCGACGCGCACGGTGTAGCCGTGCTCTTCGAGGAAGGGGATGAACATGTTCGTCGCGGCCACGGGCGCATGCCCGTCCCACCCGCCACGCACGATCAGCGCGCGGCGGTTCGGGGCGTCGGTCGTCGGGTCAGTCGTCACGGTTGTTCCTTCGGGTAGGTCCGGCCGTGGCCGGGGAGAATCACTTGCTGAATCCGGCCGTCAGACCGCTGACCAGTTGTCGCCGGCCGAAGACGTACACGACGACGAGCGGCAGTGTGCTGAGCACGACGCACGCCAGCACGGCGGGGATGTTCACGCTGAACTCGCCCTGGAACGTCCACAGCGCGAGCGGGAGGACGCGCTGTTCCGGACTCTGCGTCAGCACGAGCGGGAGGAGGAAGCCGTTCCAGACGCCGAGGGCGTTGTAGATCGACACCGTCACGATGGCGGGGCGAGTGAGCGGCAACGCCAGTCGCCACATCGTCTGCCACTCGCTGCAGCCGTCCAACCGCATCGACTCGAACAGCTCGTTCGGGACGTCCCGGATGAAGTTGCTCAGCAGCAGCACACTCAGGGGGATCGCGAACGCGATGGAGGGCAGCACGATGGCGAGCAGGCTGTCGTACAGGTGCAACCGGATGATGATCAGGTACACCGGGATGATCGTCGCCTGCAGGGGGATCGCGAGGCCCAGCAGGAACGTCGTGTTCACCACCTTGAGGAACTTCCCTCGACCACGCACGATCGCGTACGCCGCCATGAACGACAGCGCGACGGTCGGCACGACAGCGCCGACCGTGATCAGCACGCTGTTCAGGAAGTAGCGGAAGAAGTCCGCCTGCAGAACCGCGACGTAGTTCTCCAGCGTCGGATTCATCGGCAGAGCGAGCGGATTCTGCGCGAAGTAGTCCGCCTGACGCTTCAGGCTCGTCACGACGATGTAGTACACCGGCAGCACGATGATCGCCAGCCAGACCCAGCCGGCGAAGCCACCCAGGATGTTCGGGCGTTCGCTCGATCGGCGGCGCAGTCGGGCCCGATCGGAAGCCTTCGGCACGACGAGAGTCGTGGTCGTCGTCGCCATCTCAGGCTCCTTCCAGTTGGCTCGCCGAGCGATCCTTGCCACCGAGACGCTGCAGGAAGAGCGCGAGGGCGAGCCCGACGAGGACCAGCACGACGGCGATGACGCTGGCCAGTCCCATCTGGTTGGCCTTGAAACCGGTGAGGTACATCTCCAGCGGCAGGATCCTGGTCGCGTTCGCCGGCCCACCGCCGGTCAGTACGAAGATGAGATCGAAGTAGGTGAGAGAGCCCACCGCCATCAGCGTCGATGACGTGATGATCGTGTACTTCAACTGCGGCAGCGTGATGTGGAAGAACTGTGCGACCCGTCCTGCGCCATCCAGCTGCGCGGCCTCATACATCGACCGGGGAATCTGCCGCACCCCGCCCTGGTAGATCAGGGTGTGGAAGGGGACGAACTGCCACGCGATGACGAAGAGGACCACGCCGAACGCCAGGGTGGGATCCCCCAGCCAGTTCTGTGCCAGGAACGGCAGGCCGAGACCCGCGGCCAGGCCGAAGTTCGGGTCCAGGAGGGCTTTGTAGGCCACCGCGATGGCTGCCGAGGACAGCAGCAACGGCAGGAAGTAGAGCACCGCCAGGAGTGCTCGATAGCGCTGAGTCCCGGCGGTGAACACCCCGAGCAGCAGGCTGATCGGGGTCTGGATCAGCCAGGACAGCACCATGATCAGGATCGTCAGACCGAACGCCCGCCAGAGCCCGGGATCGGTGAGGCCGACCACCCAGTTGTCGATTCCGGTGTAGGTGATCGCGCCGATGCCGTCCCAGTGGGTGAAGCTCAACCCGAGCACCCCGACGAGCGGAATCAGGCCGAACGCGACGAACATCACCAGCGCGGGGACCGCCAGCCAGGAGATGCCACCCGCGGCCGGCGCACGGGCGGGCCGTCGACCCGCCCGCGCGGCCGGAACCGTGACCATCACTTGCCGATCGTCTTGTTCATGTTGTCGGCGAACTGCTGCGGCGTGATCGTGAGCGAGAACAGCTGCTCGATGTTGTTCAGCAGTTCCTCCGCCGCCGTCGGACTGAGCGCCTGGTCCCACGACTGCTGGAAGCTCGGGGCCTTGCTGGAGAGGTCGTAGGCGAAGCTCAGGAAGTCGGCGTCATCCGTCTTCGCGATCTTGTCCTGGATGCCGTTCACGACCGGAACCGCTCCGGAGGAGATGTAGGCGTCCACCATCGTGTCGGTGTAGAGGCCCGCGGCGAGGTAGTCCTTCGCGGTCTTCTTCTGCTCGTCCGAGGCGGTGGCGGAGATCGAGAGGTAGTTGGCCGGGTTTCCGGCGACGTCCGCCGGGTCGCCCTTACCGCCTTCGACGGAGGGGAACGCCAGGAACCCCAGGTTGCCGTCCTGCACGAAACCCTGCCCGTCGGCCTTCATGTTCGCGTAGGCCCAGCCGCCCTGCAGCATCATCGCGGCCTTGCCCGTGTAGAGCAGCGCCTGGTCGGCGTTGGATTCGGCGGTGACGGAGGCGAACCCCTTGACGAATCCGTCCGCCTTGACCAGGTCCTGCGCCATGGTCAGCGCGGTGATGATGTCCGGATTCGACCACGCATCGGTCTTTCCGGCGAACACGTCATTGAACGCCGCCGGACCTCCGACGCGGTCGAACAGGTACTCGAGCCACATCATCGAGGTCCACCGCGACTGGCCGGCCAAGGAGATCGGAGCGATGCCCTTGGCGTTGAACGTCTTCACCGCGGCCATCAGGTCGTCCCAGGTCTTGGGCGGCTGCACGCCGGCGTCCGAGAAGAGCTTCTTGTTGTAGTACAGGACCACCGGCTGGACGCCGTTGATCGGCATCGCGTAGATCTTCCCGTCGATCGTGGCCGCGTCGAAGACGCCGGGGAACAGCTTGTCCTTGATCTCGGGATGCTCGCCCATGAAACCGGTGAGGTCCTCCACCTGTCCGGCGTCGACGTACGACTTCAGCGTGCCGCCACCCCAGCCGTAGATGAGGGTCGGGGCCTGACCTGCGCCGATCGCGGTGCGGATCTTCGTCTTGTAGGCGTCGTTCTGGATGAAGCTCACCTCGAGCTTCTCGTCCGGGTGCGCCTTGTTGAACGCGTCCACGCTGTCCTGGTGGATCTTCTCGTTCGGCGCTCCCGACAGCGACCACATCAGCGCGGTGTCAGACCCACCGCCGCCGGCACCGGCCGGACCGGACGTGCCGCACGCGGCGAGCGAGAGGAGCAGTGCCGGCACCGCGACGGCGGCGGCCGCACGGATTCGACGGGATGAGCGGGTGGTGCGTCGTGCCATCTGAGTTCTCCGTTGAACGAGAGTGTTGTGAGCGAAAACTTTCGTGAAGTGCGCGAATTATTTCGTTCGCCAGACAGTAGCCATCTGGATCCATGAGTGTCAATACTGTCAACAGGGTCAGAATTCCCGGACCTCTTGCCTGGCGGCGCAGCGCTGAGCAGACTGTCATCGAACGAAAACTTTCTGGGAGGCATCGTGGCAACCGACCGTTCCGGCGCGAATCTCGCGACCATCGCCGCGGCCGCGGGTGTGTCCGTGCCCACCGTGTCGAAGGTGATCAACAATCGCGCGGGAGTCTCCGCCGGCACCCGCGAGCGCATTCAACAGCTGATCGCCGAGGCGGGGTATCACTCCCCACAGGGCCGGCGCGTACGCACGTCCGGCCGAACCATGATCGATCTCGTGATCGGCGAGGTGAAGCACGGGTACGCCATCGGCGTGCTGAACGGCATCCTCGCCTACGCGCACGGCTCCGACATCGACGTCGTCGTCTCCAGCATCGAGCCGGCGAAGTTCCATCTCACCGACGCCGACGACTGGGCCGACCGCATGGCCGACTCCGGCCGACAGGGACTGCTGGCGGTGACGAGTCAGCTCACCCCGAGCCAGCACGCCGCGTTCACCGCCCGCGGGCTGCCGGTCGTCGTGATCGATCCGCTGAACACCCCGCCCGCCGATCTGACCAGCGTCGGAGCCACCAACTGGGCCGGTGGTCGGGCGGCCACGGAACACCTGATCGGTCTCGGCCATCGCCGGATCGCGTACCTCGGCGGACACGAGCGCGCGGAGTGCAACCAGGCCCGCCTGCACGGCTACCTCGCCGCCCTGATGTCCGCCGAGATTCCCTCCACCGCCGACTACATCCGCAGTGGGTCGAACTTCGATCGCACCACGGGGCTGGCCGGGGCGCGCGCCGTGCTGGACCTGCCGGAGCCGCCGACGGCGATCTTCGCGGCGAGCGACACGATCGCGATCGGGGTGCTGGAGGAGGCGCGCGCCCGGGGGATCCGGGTCCCCGAGGATCTCAGCATCGTCGGGTTCGACGGCACCTCGGTCGCAGAGCAGTCGCTCCCCCCGCTGACCTCCGTCGCTCAGCCGCTGCAGGACATCGGAGCGATGGCGCTGCGGACCCTCCTCCATCTCATCGACGGGCAGCGCCCGCCCTCGCCGCGGGTGGAGCTCGCCACCGAGCTCGTCGTTCGGGGCTCGACGGCCCCGCCACAGGGCTGAGGGCTGGACATCCGCCGGTCGGGTGAATATGTTGCGGTAAACAACTTTTACGGGAGTCACGATGACGTCATCTCTCCGGGTCGCGATGATCGGCCACGGCTTCATGGGCGCAGCCCACTCCCAGGCCTGGAGCGTGGCTCGGCGCTTCTTCGATCTGCCGCTGCATCCGGAGATGCGGCTGCTCGTCGGACGGACCGGAGCCGCGGAGTCGGCCGCGAAGCTCGGCTGGGCGGAGTCATCCGCGGACTGGCGCGAGGCGATCGCGCGGGATGACATCGACGTCGTCGACATCGTCACACCGGGCGACACGCACGCCGAGATCGCGATCGCCGCGCTGCGCGCCGGCAAGCACGTGATGTGTGAGAAGCCGCTGGCGAACACGGTCGCCGAGGCCGAGGAGATGACCGCCGCCGCCGAGGAGGCGTCCGCGCACGGCGTGCGTTCGATGGTCGGCTTCACCTACCGCCGCGTTCCTGCCGCGACGTTCGCGAGGAACCTGGTGGCGGACGGACGGCTCGGCGAGATCCGGCAGGTCCGCGCGGAGTACCTGCAGGACTGGCTGAGCGACGCCGAAGCACCGCTGACCTGGCGGCTGCAGAAGGATCGCGCGGGGTCCGGCTCCCTCGGCGACATCGGAGCGCACGCGATCGACATGGTGGAGTTCATCACCGGCTCGCCGCTCACATCCGTCTCGGGCCTCCTCGAGACCCTGGTCAGCGAGCGTCCGCTGATGAGCGAGGGCGTGGGGCTGTCCGGAACCGCGTCGAACGAACGGGGCGCCGTGACGGTCGATGACGTGGCCCTGTTCACCGGGCGCTTCGGCAACGGCGCTCTCGGGCAGTTCGAGGCGACGCGATTCCGGACCGGACGCAAGAACGCCTTCCGGTTCGAGATCTCCGGGTCCCGCGGCGCGCTGTCCTTCGACATGGAACGGCCGAACGAACTGCAGTTCTACGACGCGACCGCCCCCGAGCTCGAACTCGGCTTCCGTCGGATCATCGTCACCGAGGCCGGGCATCCGTACGTGGGCAACTGGTGGCCGACCGGGCACATGCTCGGCTACGAGCACGCGTTCTCCCACCAGGTCGTCGACTTCGTCACGGCGATCGCCGAGGGAACGCAACCGCAGCCGTCCTTCGCCGAGGGCCTGCACATCCAGCGCGCGCTGGCCGCCGTCGAAGCCAGTTCGGATGCCGGCAGCGCCTGGCAGACCATCCCGTCCTGAACCCGGACCCCTGGAGGAACGATGTCGAACCCCATCACCCTGTTCACCGGCCAGTGGGCGGATCTGCCGTTCGAGGAGGTGGCCCGTCTCGCCGGAGAGTGGGGCTACGACGGACTCGAGATCGCGTGCTGGGGTGATCACATCGACGTGTCCCGGTGGGACGACGCCGCCTACGTCGCCTCTCGGCGGGAGATCCTCGAGCGCAACGGCCTCGGTGTCTGGGCGATCGCGAACCACCTCGCCGGGCAGGCCGTGTGCGACGATCCGATCGACGAACGCCACCGCGACATCCTCAGCGACCGCGTCTGGGGCGACGGCGACGCGGAGGGCGTCCGGCAACGCGCGGCCGAAGAGCTGAAGAACACCGCCCGGTTCGCCGCCGCGCTGGGCGTGCGGACGGTCACCGGCTTCAGCGGGTCGGCGATCTGGAAGGCGGTGGCGATGTTCCCGCCCGCGTCGGAGGAGTTCATCGACGCCGGGTTCCGCGACTTCGCCGAGCGCTTCTCCCCCATCCTCGACGTGTTCGAGGAGGTCGGTGTCCGCTTCGCGCTCGAGGTGCACCCGTCCGAGATCGCGTACGACTACTGGACCGCGACCCGTGCCCTCGAGGCGATCGGCGACCGACCCTCGTTCGGGTTCAACTGGGACCCGTCGCACATGGTCTGGCAGGACATCGACCCGGTCGGCTTCCTCTGGGACTTCCGCGATCGGATCTTCCATGTCCACTGCAAGGACACCAAGAAGCGTCTCGGCAACGGGCGCAACGGGAGGCTGTCATCGCACCTGGCCTGGGCCGATCCGCGGCGCGGCTGGGACTTCATCTCCACCGGCCACGGCGACGTGCCGTGGGAGGACGCCTTCCGCATGCTGCGAGCGATCGGCTACGACGGTCCGTTCTCCGTCGAGTGGGAGGACGCCGGCATGGACCGCCTCGACGGCGCTCCCGAAGCCCTGGCCTTCGTCCGGCGCATGGCGGCGATCACGCCGTCCGCCGCCGCGTTCGACGCGGCCTTCTCCTCCCGCTGACGCGTCGTCCGGCTGTGCGCCCGGACGACGACGGCCCCCGGATCGCTCCGGGGGCCGTCGTGCGGTGTGGGTCTTACAGACCCTGGATGATCTCGCGCATCAGGTCCGCGGTCTCGGACGGCGTCTTGCCGACCTTGACACCGGCGGCCTCGAGGGCCTCCTTCTTGGCCTGAGCGGTGCCGGCCGAGCCGGAGACGATGGCGCCGGCGTGGCCCATGGTCTTGCCCTCGGGGGCGGTGAAGCCGGCGACGTAGCCGACGACCGGCTTGGTCACGTTGGCCTTGATGAACTCGGCGGCGCGCTCCTCGGCGTCGCCACCGATCTCACCGATCATGACGATGGCCTTGGTCTCCGGGTCCGCCTCGAACGCCGCGAGGGCGTCGATGTGCGTGGTGCCGATGACCGGGTCTCCACCGATGCCGATGGCGGTCGAGAAGCCGATCTCGCGCAGCTCGAACATCATCTGGTAGGTCAGGGTGCCGGACTTCGACACCAGACCGATCGGGCCCTTGCCGGCGATGTTCGCCGGGGTGATGCCGACCAGCGACTCACCGGGGGTGATGATGCCGGGGCAGTTCGGGCCGACGATGCGGGTCTTGTTGCCCTTCTCAGTCGCGTACGCCCAGGCCTCGGCCGAGTCGCCCACCGGGACGCCCTCGGTGATGACCACGAGCAGCGGGATCTCGGCGTCGATGGCCTCGATCATGGCGCTGCGGGTGTGCGCGCCCGGGACGAAGGCGATGGACACGTCCGCGCCGGTCGCGTCGATGGCCTCCTGGACGGAGGCGAACACGGGCAGCTCGACGGGGTTGCCGTCCTTGTCCGTGTGCGAGACCGTGGTGCCGGCCTTGCGGGCGTTCACGCCACCGACGACGTTGGTGCCGGCCTTGAGCATGAGCGCGGTGTGCTTGGTTCCCTCGCCACCGGTGATGCCCTGGACGATGACCTTGGAGTCCTTGTTGATGTAGATCGACATGTTCTCAGTCCTTAGAAGTTCAGGCGTTGGCGAGTTCGGCGGCCTTGTCGGCGCCCTCGTCCATCGTGGCGGCCAGGGTGACGAGCGGGTGGGCGTACTCGGCGAGGATCGCGCGACCCTCGTCGACCTTGTTGCCGTCCAGACGCACGACGAGCGGCTTGGTCGCCGCCGAACCGAGCTTCTCCAGGGCACCCTTGATGCCGTTGGCGACGGCGTCGCAGGAGGTGATGCCACCGAAGACGTTCACGAACACGCTCTTGACCTGCTCGTCACCGAGGATGACGTCCAGGCCCGCGGCCATGACGTCGGCGGACGCGCCGCCACCGATGTCGAGGAAGTTGGCCGGCTTCACGCCGCCGTGGTTCTCACCGGCGTACGCGACGACGTCGAGGGTCGACATGACCAGGCCCGCGCCGTTGCCGATGATGCCGACCTGACCGTCGAGCTTGACGTAGTTCAGGCCGGACGCCTTGGCCTTGGCCTCGAGCGGGTTCTCGGAGGCCTCGTCGACGAGCGCCTCGTGGTCCGGGTGACGGATCTCGGAGGCGTTGTCATCCAGCGAGACCTTGCCGTCGAGAGCCACGATCTGGCCCTCCTCGGTCAGGACGAGCGGGTTGACCTCGACGAGCGTCGCGTCCTCACCCTTGTAGACGTCGAAGAGCTTGACGAAGACCTCGGAGACCTGGTCGAGCAGTTCCTCCGGGAAGTTCGCGGCCTTGGCGATCTCGAGCGCCTTGTCCTTGTCGATGCCGGTCAGCGGGTTGACCTCGATGCGGGCCAGCGCCTCGGGCTTCTCGACGGCGAGCTGCTCGATCTCCATGCCACCCTCGACCGAGCACAGGCTCAGGTAGGAGCGGTTGGCGCGGTCCAGCAGCACGGAGAAGTAGAACTCCCGCGCGATGCGGGCACCGGCGGCGATCATCACGCGGTTGACGGTGTGACCCTTGATGTCCATGCCGAGGATGGCCTTCGCCGCTTCCTCAGCCTCTTCCGGCGACTTGGCGACCTTGACGCCACCCGCCTTGCCGCGGCCACCGGTCTTGACCTGGGCCTTCACCACGACGACGCCGCCACCCAGCTTCTCGGCGGCCGCACGGGCCTCCTCGGGGGTGTCCGCGACGATGCCGGCGAGCACCGGCACTCCGTACTTCTCGAAAACGTCTCGTGCCTGGTACTCGTACAGATCCACTGTGCTTCCTTCGCTGAGCTGCGGTCCGGAAAGTCTCTCGATATCGAGATATGCGACCAATCCCCCAGCCTACTACCTGCTCCTGAGCGCCGGGACCGCCCCCAGCGCCCCTTGGCCGGACAATGGAGGGATGACCGAGAAGAACGCAACCCCGACCGACGACCTGGCCGTCCTCGCCGCCCGCGCCGAGCGCGGTGAGGTGACCCACATCGACCTCATCGACGCGTTCCTGGCCGCCACGGTGTTCGTGCCGAGCACCACCGACCCGGCGGAAGGCACGGTGGACCCGGTGCTGACGAAGGTCGACGAGACCGAGTTCATGGTCGTCGCCTCGACGGCCGAAGCGCTGGAGATCACCGGCGACGTCGCCGCGTTCGGCGTCCCGATGCTGGGGCGGGCCGTGGTGACCGGCATGAACCCGGAGCTGGCCCTGATGGTCAACACCACCGACGGCGCCTTCGCCATGCCGCAGGGCATGCTCGCGGACATCCGCAACACGAATCCGCTGGGCTGACCGGCGGGCAACGACACCGAGTGCCACCCCGGTCGAGTCCGGGTGCCGGTCTACACTCGGGGGAATGAGCGCTAACCGTCCGCAGGCCGCCACTGTCGACACCGTCGTCACGGCCGCCCTGGACCTCTTCGAGGCGCAGGGCTACGACCAGACGTCGGTCGATCAGATCGCCAAGGCCGCAGGCGTCAGCCGGTCCACCTTCTTCCGGCAGTTCGGCGGCAAGGACGACGTGGTCTTCGCCGACCACGAGGTCGTGCTCGACGAGCTGCGCGAGTTCTTCCAGCAGCCGCACGAGAATCCGTGGCAGGCGGCGACGGACGGCGCGATGGTGGTCTTCCGGCGGTTCACCTCGAACCTCGACGTGGCGCGCAAGCGCTACGAACTCGTGCGCGGCATCCCGGCTCTGCGCGAGCGCGAGATCGTGACGGTGTTCCGGTACGAGCGCATGTTCGACGAGTACCTGCGCCAGGCACTGCCGGGTCTGGACCCGGTGGACGCGGTCGGGTTCGCCGCACTCATCGCGGCCGTGCACAACCACGTGCTGCGCCAGGCGCTGCGCGGGAAGCGGACCGCGGCCGCCACGCTGCGGACGGCGCTGGATGACGCCATGCGCCGCTTCGGTGTGCACCCGGACGGACACGGCAGTGGCCGCGATGACGTCGTCGTCGCGGTCTTCCCGCGCGCGATGCCGATCGCCGAGATCACGCGCCGGCTGCAGCATGAGCTGGACTGATCCGCACCTTCCGACAGTCCGGTCGGCGGCCACCGGCCCCTCCGGCACGTAAGCTCGCGCCATGAGTGCTTCGGGGGACGAGGAACAGGCGCTGATGGCGCACCAGCGTCGGTTGCTGTGGCGGAACTTCGTCACACCCGTCTCCGTGGTGCTGACCGCGATCGCGGTCGCGGCCTGGGTCGTTGCGGTGCTCGTCGGGATCGACGACCCCGACGACGTTCTCGGGTGGCCGCCCATGGTGTTCGGCGGGGCTGCGGTGCTGCCCACCGCGTGGCTCGTCCTGGAGCCGCTGGTCGCGAAGGAGACCCTTCCGAATCCGGTGATAGCCGCGATCATCCGCTCGATCACCGCGCCGCTGCTGCCGACGCTCGCCATCTTCGTCACGGGGGTCGTGCTGCTGCTCGTCCCCGGCGTCGCCACGCGGATGGTCGCCGAAGGCGCCTACCTGTTCAACACGCAGGACGGGACGCCCGCGACGTTCCTGCTCGCGCTCGGGCCGATCTCGAACCTCATCATGGCGATGCTCATCGGACTCGGCATCGCCGTGGTCATCGTCCTCCCCCTGCTGGCGTTCCTCAAGCCGCGCGTGGCGATGGAGGCGAACGCCTACGACACCGGCGAGAGTGCGGCCAAGGCCAACACCGCGGCCATCCGAGCCCTGTCGATCATCATCCTGCTGACCTTCCTCTGTCCGGCGATGATCATCTTCGGCGGGCAGTACGGCTGGGGCTGGATGCGGGTCTTGGGCTGGGTGCTCATCCCGATCGGTGTCGTCGCGGTGGTGATCGTGGTGCGCACGCAGCGTCCGGCCGCCGGAGCCGAGAAGTGGTTCCCGGCCTCCGCCGCCGAGAACAACCGGCGCGCCGCCGACGGCGACGCGGATCATCCCGAAGCCGCGCCGACGGACGGTCCGGCGAAAGGCTGACGCCCCGCGTCAGTGCGGCAGGGTCCGCAGCGTGGCGGTGGCGTCCGAGGGCGTCAGCCGCAGACGGCGGATGATCTCATTCGCCTCCTCGCGCGGAGTGCCGCCGATGTCGATGACGATGCCGTCCTCATCAGGCTCCAGATCCTCGAGCGTCGCGAACTGGGAGCCGAGCAGGCTCTCCGGCATGAAGTGGTTCAGCCGCTTGCCCAGCCGCTCGTCGATGCTCTCGCGGGAGCCCGCGAGGTGCACGAAGACGACGCCCGGACCCCCGAGCATGTCCCGGTAGACGCGCTTGAGCGCCGAGCACGTGATGATGCCCGGCGTCTTCGTCGCGACGTGCTCGCGGATCCATGCCCCCACCTTCTCCAACCAGGGCCACCGGTCCTCATCGGTCAGGGGCGTGCCGGAATGCATCTTGGCCACATTCGCCGGCGGGTGCAGGTCATCGCCCTCCGCGAGGTCCCAACTGAGCTTTCCGGCCAGAATCCCCGCCACCGTGGATTTGCCCGAACCTGACACCCCCATGACCACCAGCACCAGCGGGGGTGTGCCCGCGCGCACGTCGTCCGTCATCGTCCACTCCGTTTCGTCGTCATGGGCTACACAACCAGACTCAACGCCATCACCCCGGCAAGGCCGACCACCGAGATCAGACACTCCACGACCGTCCAGGTCTTGAACGTCTGACCGATCGTCGTGCCGAGGTACTGCTTGACGAGCCAGAAACCGGCGTCATTCACGTGCGAGAGGAAGACCGATCCGGACCCGACCGCGAGCACGAGCAGGGCGGTGTGCGTCGGCGAGAGCCCCGCCGCGGACTGCGCCATGATGCCCGAGGCGGTCACGATCGCGACCGTCGCCGAACCCGTGGCCACGCGGACCAGAGCGGCGACGAACCAGCCGATGAGCAGAACCGACACGCCGCTCTGGGCGACCAGGCCGGTGATCACGTCGCCGATGCCGGTGTCGATCAGCACCTGCTTGAACCCGCCGCCGGCACCGACGATCAGGATGATGCCGGCGATCGGCGGCAGCCCGCTCTCGACCGAACCCATGATCCCGTCACGGCCCATCCGACCGCCCCGTCCGAGGACGACCATGCCGATGATCACGGTGAGGAGCAGGGCGATCATGGGCGTGCCGAGGAAGTCGAGCACGAGCTTCCACGCCGACATCGACTTCGGCTCGAAGATGTCCGCGATCGCCTTGGCCATCATCAGCACGACCGGCAACAGCACGCAGGTCATGGTGGCGCCGAAGCTCGGACGCGTCCGTCCCTTCTGCTGCTCCGGGTCACCGGTGGCGAACAGGTCCGGTACCGGAACCGGCGCCCACTTCGCGGCCAGTCCGGCGAACAGGGGTCCGGCGATGATCACGGTCGGGATCGCGACGATGACGCCGAACAGCAGGGTCAGCCCGAGGTTGGCGTTCAGCTGACCGATGGCGGTCAGCGGACCGGGGTGCGGTGGCACGAGGGCGTGCATGGTGGACAGTCCCGCGATCGCCGGCATCGCGATCTTCATCAGCGGCTGGCCGGAGCGGCGGGCGACGAGGATGATCACCGGCATCAGCAGCACGAGGCCGATCTCGAAGAACATCGGCAGGCCGATGATCGAGCCGACCAGTGCCATCACCCACGGCAGGGCCCGTGGCGACGCGCGGCTGACCAGAGTGTCGACGATCCGGTCCGCTCCGCCGGAATCGGCGAGGATCTTGCCGAACATCGCGCCGAGGGCGACGAGCACGCCGACCGATCCCATCGTGGCGCCGAACCCGTTCGAGAAGCTCGTCACGGTATCGGCCGGGTTCAGCCCCGCCATCAGGCCCACCGAGATCGCACCGATCGTCAGGGCCAGGAACGGATGGAGTTTCAGCCATGTGATCAGCGCGATGATGATCGCGAATCCGATGAGTGCGGCGATGACCAACCGCCATCCCGGGACGTCCGGATGAGCGATGTCGGCCGCACGGACGATGAGCGTCTGGGCGATCATGCTTCCTCCCACCACGCGGCTTCCCCGCCGCGCCTGTGCGGCAGGTTATAGCCGGGTGGCGACGCTGTCACCCCCCTTGCGCATCGCGCCGCTCAGGGCCTTCGCTCCGCGCCGCTCCCGAACCCATCCGGGAGCGATGACCTCCACGGGGACGACGGAGGGCCTCACGCGTGGAAACATGGGGAGGTGAGGTCAGAGACGAGCAGCGGGGACGAACGGCTGGCGATGCTCGAGGCGCGGGTCGCGCTCGGCGCAGCGGACGAGGACGCGATCGCGCGTGTGCCCGGTCCGCTCGTGGTGATCGGTGGCCCCGGCCTGCTGAGCGCCGGGATGTCCGGCCTCGCCGCACCGGAGATTCGGACGTTCGACGACCTCACGCCGCCGAACGTCGCCGCGGAGGGGGCGCGTCGGTTCCCCCTCGGAGCGGAACTGGTCGCCGATGCGCGTCTGGTCGTGCTCACCCTGCCCAAGGCGCTCGCCGAGCTGGACGAGATCACCGCGTTGGTCGCGGCGCACGCGCACCCCGAGGTGTTCCTCCTCGGCGCCGCGCGGGACAAGCACATGACGCACTCGATGAACGCCACCGTGGAACGGCACTTCGACGCGGTGCACGCCACCCGGGGACGCTTCAAGTCACGCGCCCTCGTCGCGTCCGGTCCCCGTGGTGGCGGGGCCGCCTCGTACCCTCGGCACGCCGAGGTCGCCGGAGTGGACTTCGCCGTGTACGCCCACGGGGCCGCGTTCGCCGGGCCGCGCCTGGACATCGGCACCCGCGCGCTCCTGGACACCCTGGATGCGGCTCTGCGCACCGCGGATCTCGGGACCGGCGCCGGCGCGACCGCGCTCGATCTCGGTACCGGCACCGGTGTGCTGGCCACGGCGCTCGCCCGCCGCCTCCCGGATGCGCAGGTCATCGCGACCGATCGCTCCTGGGCGGCGGCGGCGTCGGCCACCGCGTCGGGCGTCGCGGCCCGGGTGAACGTCGACGTGCGTCAGGAGGACGCGGCGGCATCCGTCCCGGACGGAACCGTGGACCTCGTGCTGCTGAACCCGCCGTTCCACGACGGCCACGCCGTGGTGGACGACATGGCCGAGCACCTGTTCCGCGGCGCCGCGCGGGTGCTCCGCCGGGGCGGCGCCTTGATCACCGTCTTCAACTCGCACCTGCGTCATCGCGCGGCCCTGGAGCGGATCGTCGGACCGACCGAACAGCTGTCGCGGACGCCGAAGTTCACCGTCACGCGATCGATCGCGCGCTGAGTCAGCCGACGGGGACCGGCTCCGCGGCCTCGTCGCGGGCGATCGCTCGGACGGCGTCGCGGCCCGCACGATTCGCGCCGATCGTGGACTGACTGGGTCCGTAGCCGATCAGGAACAACCGGGGCTCGTCGATCGAGCGACCGTTCTCGACCCGGAGCCCACCCGCGGGCGTCCGCAGGCCGAGCGGGGCGAGGTGGGCGATGGCCGGCCGGAATCCGGTCGCCCAGAGGATGACGTCGGCGGCGTGCAGGGTGCCGTCCGGCATCCGCACGCCATCCGGCTCGATGGAAGTGAACATCGGGTGATGCACCAGCACACCCTTCTCCTGTGCGCTCTGCACCCACGGCGTCCAACGATCACCGGTGACGGAGATGACACTGCCCGGCGGCAGCCCCTCGCGCACCCGCTGCTCCACACCGTCCAGCGCCTCGATGCGCGACGCAGTGGTCCACTCGCCGCGCTGCCAGTCCGGCTCCCGGCGCGTGACCCAGAAGACGTCCGCCGCGACGTCGGCGATCTCGTTCAGCAACTGCGTCGCGGACACTCCGCCGCCGACGATGACGACGCGCTTTCCGGCGAACGCGTCACGAGAGACGTAGTCGTGCGTGTGGAGCTGGACCCCGTCGAAGCTCTCCCGCCCTGCGACGTACGGCCAGTACGGTTGCGTCCAGGTGCCGGTCGCGTTGATGACGTAGCGCGTCGACCAGCTGCCGTGGTCGGTCTCGACGAGGAGTCGCCCCTGCGGATCCGCGTCCACGCGCCGGACCGCCTGCACCCGGACCGGGCGACGCACGCGCAGGTCGAAGCGGTCCTCGTACGCCGCGAAATACCGCGGCAGCACGTCCCGCGCCTGCGCGTTCGGGTCCGCCGGGGGGACCGGGAAGCCGGGCAGCTCGTGGATGCCGTTGACCGTCGCCATGTGCAGTGAGGCCCAGCGGTGCTGCCAGGCCCCGCCCGGTTCTGCGTCCGCGTCCAGCACGACGAAGGTTCGCTCGCCCCGCTCCTCGGGCGGCGTGTACCCGCGCCGACGCAGGTGGTACGCGGCGCTGAGCCCGGCCTGACCCGCACCGATCACGACGACGTCGACGTTCTCCGGGCTCATGCTCATCTCAACGCTCCGCGACCCGGGTCCATTCCGCTGAATACGTCATGCGTGGCGGGCGCAGGTGGCGGTGTCGCCGCAGGCGGCGCACAGGACGACGCGATTGCGGCAGGTGTCGTCGGCACAGTTGACCATGCGGGATTCCGGAGCGTCGCAGGAGGCGCAGCGGCCGATGACGGCGGCGTCGTGACCGAACTCGATGGACTCACGGCCGTCGAAGACGTACAGCGAGCCCTCCCACAGGCCGGTGTTGCCGAAGCTCTCGCCGTAGCGGACGATGCCGCCGTCGAGCTGGTAGACCTCACCGAAGCCGCGCGCGGTCATCAGGCTGGACAGCACCTCGCACCGGATCCCGCCGGTGCAGTAGGTGACGACGGGTTTGTTCTTGAGATGGTCGTACTTGCCCGACTCGATCTCCGCGATGAAGTCGTGCGTGGTCTCCACGTCCGGCACGATCGCGTCGCGGAACTTGCCGATCTCCGCCTCGAACGCGTTGCGACCGTCGAAGAAGACGACGTCGTCGCCCCGGTCATCGACCAGCTTGTGCAGCGCTCCGGGCGTCAGGTGCGTACCGCCGCCGACGACGCCGGACTCGTCCACGCGCAGTTCACCCGGCGCACCGAACGAGACGATCTCGTCGCGGACCTTGACGCTCAGCCGCGGAAAATCGAGGCTCTGACCCTGCTCATCCAGGCCGGTTCCCTCGGACCACTTGAACTCGATGTTCCGGAACGGCGCGAACTCCTTGGTCTTGCGGACGTACTTCTTCACCGCCGCCATGTCGCCGCCGACCGTACCGTTGATGCCGTCCTTGGACAGCAGGATGCGGCCGCGCAGTCCGAGCCCCTCGCACAGATCCCGCTGCCACAGCCGGACCGCGTCGGGGTCGGTGATCGGCGTGAACTGGTAGTAGAGCAGGATCTTCGCGGGCACCGATCCAGCGTACGCGGGCTCGCCTGGACACTCGTCGCTCCGTCAGGGGGCGAGGGAGAGGTCCGCGGTCTTGAGCACCCCGTCGTGCATGTCCAGCACACGGTCGGCGCGTGCGGCCATCGCCGGGTCGTGGGTGGCCACCACAGCGGCCGTGCCGCGCCGGTGGACCAGGTCCGCGATCAGGTCCATGATCTGCACCCCGGTCTCGCTGTCCAGCTGCCCCGTGGGTTCGTCGGCCAGGAGCAGCCCCGGGTCCATCACCAGTGCGCGCGCGATCCCCACGCGCTGCTGCTGACCACCGGAGAGCTCCGCGGGACGCTGGTTCGCGTGGCCGGCGAGGCCCACGGCTTCCAACGCGCTCACCACGCGCGCATCGCGCTCGCGTGGATCCATCCGGCGGATGCGGAGGGGCACCTCGATGTTCTCGGCGGCGCTGAGGACGGGGATGAGACCCGAGGTCTGGAAGATCGAAGCGATCCGCGCGCCGAGCAGGGCGTCCAGGTCCGTCTGCGGTGCGGCCAGATCCACGCCGTCCACCTCGATCGTGCCGCTGGTCGGGCGATCGAGGCCGCCGAACATCGTCAGCAGCGTCGTCTTGCCCGACCCGGACCGGCCGCGGATCACGACGAGCTCCCCGGCGTCGACCTCCAGATCCACGCCGCGCACGGCGTGCACGTCCCCGGAGGGCAGGGAGAATGACCGGGTGACCTGACGGGCGGCGAGAACGGCGGTCATCGGCCGCCTCCTTCCTCAAGACGACGACGGGCCTCGGCCCGCGTCAAGGGCGCAGCGGGGGCATCCGGAACCGGGACGGCGGGAACCGGAACGGCATCCGGCGTCGGGGCCCCGGCGTGCCCCGGCCGGACCTCGACATGATCGGGCTCGAGTGCCAACCGGACGCGCTCGCGCAGGTTCAGGGCACCGACGAACTCCGCCGGGAGCTGCAGGCGTCCGGCGCGGTCCAGCACCGCATACTCCTGAGCGGTCCGCACGGTGGTGCCGTCCGCGTGCGTGAGTGTGCTGCGCAGCGTCTCGGTCGCCGTCCGCCCGTCCCGGATGCGGACGGTGCGGTCCACGTGCTCGGCGACGCCCGAGTCATGCGTGACGATCAGGGTGGTGACGCCCCGCTCCTTGTTGGCCAGCTCCATGGCGCCGAGCACCTCGGCGCTGGTGGTCTCATCCAGTTCGCCGGTGGGTTCGTCGGCCAGCAGGACGCGTGGTGAGTTCGCGAGGGCCACCGCGATCGCGACGCGCTGCTTCTGTCCGCCGGACAGCTGCGACGGCCGATGGTCGGCGACATGATCCACGGACAGCATCTTCAGCAGGTCATCGCCGATCGGACCGCGCTCGCGCGGCGGCACGACCCGCGCGACGGCGTGCGCCATCGCGATGTTCTCGCGGGCGGTGAGGTAGGGCAGCAGGTTGCGACCGGACTGCTGCCAGACGAAACCGACGCTCTGTCGTCGATAGCCGAGACGCTCCTTCGCGCCCATCGTGGTGAGGTCGTGTCCGTCGACACTCGCGGCGCCCGCGGTGGGCGTGTCGAGTCCCGCGAGGATCCCGAGCAGCGTCGACTTGCCGGATCCGGACGCGCCCACGAGCGCCACCATCTCGCCGGCATCGACGCGCAGGTCCAGTCCCTGCAGCGCTTGCACCTCCACGCCCTGGGCGGTGAAGATGCGCACCAGTCCTTCACAGTGGATGTCGGTCGCACTCATACGCCGTTCCTTCCGGTCATGACTCATCTCCCGCTCGGATCACGGTGACCGACGACACGCGGGTCGCGACCACGGCGGCCAGCGCCACCGACACCGCCGCCACGACGATGAAGCCGACGACGATCACCGCCTGCCACCATCCGCCGAGAATCACGGTTGGTTGCGATTCCGTCCCGATGAAGCCGGACAGATCCAGCGCCCCGGTCACAAGATAGGACATCCCGATGCCGGCGGCGATGCCGAACGGCAGCGCGATCAGCAGTGCCGGCGCGGTCTCCCAGAGCACCAGCGGCAGTTCCCGTCCGCGCGGGTAACCGATGGTGCGCAGCAGGGCGACCAGTCGCCCGCGGGAGCGCGCGCCGAGCACCAGCGTCATCGCCACCGATGCGCCCAGCAGGACCGCGACGATCACCAGCGCCGCCACGATCCCGGTGCGCACGGCCGCGAGCGCGGGGTCCCCGGCATAGCGCTTCGCGATGTCATCGGGGACCTCGATGGTGGCGCCGGAGAGCGTCTGGCGCACGTGCTCCACGACGGCGGAGGCGTTCGCGTTCGGGGCGAGAGCGGCGAAGACGCGCACCGGCGCGATCGGGGTGCGCACCAGGTCGCCGATATGGGAGGCATCGACGATCACCCACTTCTCCGCCGAACCGAACGGCGACCGCGGGCCGGCGACGGCCGCGACGTTCACGGCCGTGCCGTTCACGGCGGTGTCCTTCCCCACGCGATCGCTGATCGCCGTGGAGGCGATCACCGGCACCTTGTCGCCGGAGGCATCCCGCAGCGCCTGCCACGGCAGCGCGGAATCCGGGTCCGCCTGCTGCACCGCCGCCATGGCGGCGGCGTCGATGGCATAGATGTGAACGCGCGTCCGGCCGCCGTTGCCGGTGACCTCGGTCTGCTCATCGAGCTCCAGGACCGCAGCGGCGGCCACACCGTCGATGTGGGCCAGGCTCGCCGCGTCCTCGGCGCGGATGTAGGGCGCGGAGATCTGCAGATCCGCCCCCACCGTCGTGCGGGCGCCCACCTCGATGCCGCGTGTGACGGTGGTGGAGAACGCGACGGCGAACATCGCGACCGCGACACCGACGACGACGGCGAGCACCGGGGCGACCCGGACTGCGGGGTCTCGGCGGGCGCGCGCCGGCCCCAGCAACGGCACGAGCCCCCGCGCACGGACGCCACGCCGTTCTGCGGCGGACACGACCAGCGGCAGCACCCGCAGCGCGAAGACCGTGCCCACGGCCGCGAGCGCGAGCGGCAGGACGGTGAGCTGCGGATCAACACCGGCGACCGCGGTGCCGCGGGTGAGCACGAGGGCGATGAGTCCGCCGGTCAGCGCGAGCACGACGAGTTCGATCGCGATGCGCCGCCACTTCGCGGTGGGTGTGGCCAGACCGAGGTCACGGCGCTCACGTTCTTCGGCGGAGCTCCAGGACATCGCCGGCAGCACGATCATCGGGACCAGGGCGAAGACGGCGGGCGGCACGAGGGCACCGACGCCACCCCATCCGGCGATCGCGGCCGCGACGCCGGCCCCGACGGCCGCGCCGATCGCACCGAGAACGAGCCCCTCAACCGCGATCAGAGTCAGCACCCACCAGGGCGCAGCCCCGCGTGCGCGCATGAGTCGGACGATCGGCGCGCGGCGTTCGGACAGCATCCGCCCCGCCAGCGAGAGCGCCACGAATGCCACGGCGAACGGACCGACGGCGATCGTGGCGAGCACGGCGACCATCGCCGCCGCTCGGGACGCGCCCGCGTCGATGGCCACAGGGACCGCCGAGTTGAACGCCGCCGGGACGCCGTACGAGTGTGCGAAGGTCACGCCGATCAGTTGCGGATTCGCGGCGAAGACACGCAGTTGCTGAGCGAGCCGGGCCGCGTTGTCGGCGGTGATGGCGTGGACGTTCAACGGGAACCACGCCGTGACGCGCGTCACGTCGGCGAAGTCGGAGACCTCGGACAGGAGCTCTTCGGGCAGCACCGCGTCAGCGGTCAGCGTGATGTCCCCGCTCGGGCTGACCTGCTGACCGGGCACGAGCAGCGCCGAGCGGTGCGCCCAGGCGTCCGCGTCGGGGTCGATCGGCTCGAACGTGCCGGTCAGGGTGACCGGGATCGTCGTCACATTCAACGTGATCCGGCGCGTCTCTCCGACGGGCCATTTCAGGTCCTTCGCCGCGACCGCGGACAACGCGATCTGCCAACCCTTGTCTTTGTCGGTATACACCCCCGGCGCGGATCCGGAGGTGTAGCGCGCCAGCTTCCCGACGTCCGGATCGATCGCCAGGCTGATCCAGTTCTTCGGCGTGCCGGCGATGCCGGGCGCCTGGGCGGGGGGCAGCGTGAGCCGGTAGGTGCCCTTGCCCAGCACACCCTGCAACGGCGCAGGGGCGGCGGCGCGCAGGGCGGCCAGCTGGCCAGTCACTCCGTTCCACCCGGTGCCGTCCGTCGGCGCACCGACCACCGACGCCGTGGGATCAGCGGCCATGGTGGTGACGTCGTCGACCGCCGCGCGCACGGTCGCGGTCCGGGCCTGCTCGAGATACACCGGTGCCGCCGCACCGACGAGGGAGAGGACGGCGACCACGAGCACGATGAACGCGGACAGCAGCGGGGCCGTCGCGACGGTGCGCAGCAGCACGGTGGCGGTTCCGGGACGGCTCACACCAGCACCCCCTCGATCACGGGGACGATGAAGGCGGCGACGATGACGCCGACGATGATGCCGATGATCACGGCGAACACTCCCGTCACCAGGACTTCGACCGCGCGCACCCGCCGCTGGCGCGACCTCGTGAGCCCGACCGCGCGCAGCGGCAGAGTCTCATCCGGCCGAGAGCCGCCGGCGGACACCGTGATGAAGCCGACCACCGCCAGGACGGCCGCGACGCCGATACCGGAGACGATCGCGAGGTTCGCCGCGTCCAGGATCGGGGCGTCACTGACCGCCTGCGGGGTCAGTACCGTCGCACCCGTGCTGCGAACGGCCGCACGCACGGCGGGGGCGAGCTCGTCCGGTGCCGCAGCCGACGCCCAGACCTCGCGCGCCGCGGGAGGTATTGCGCCGTCATGCAGCACGGACAGCTCGAGGGAGACCAGGTCGACCCCGATCGCGGACGGGTCCCCGGCGCCGGGGACCGACGGCACGACCGCGGCCACGGTGAGTTTCGCGGTGGTGGATGATCGCGAGAGCTGCACGGTGATGTCGCTGCCGCGTTTGAGGCCGAGCCGTTCGGCGAAGGCGGTGGTCACGACCGCCGGAACGGGCCCGGCGTCGCCGGCGACGATGCGGACGCTGGGCGTCTCGGAGCCCAGTGCGACTCGTCCTTCCGTCGACGCCTTCAGCGAAGACGCGACTTCGAACGGCACCTTGGCCCAGTCCGATGCGCCGGCGCCCTGAATGAGGTCGTACGCGACGAAGTGCTCGCCGGTCGCAACGGGGACGGTGATCTCGTGGGTCGTGCCATCGATGCGCACCTGCGTGACCGCGCCGCGCGTCACGACGCCCGCGTCGGTCATGAACCAGGGGGTGACTTCGATCAGCGGGGGCGGGATCGTCGGATCCAGGATCGGGTTGCCCATCTCATCGTAGGAGCGGACGGGATCCGGTTTGTCTCCGGAGACCGTGATGGTCGATCCGCTCGTCGGCCCCGGGGCCTTTGCGGCCCGCAGGGCACCCGGCAGCGCCGTGCCCGCGCGCGCGATGAAACCGGCTTTCTCCTCGCCCGCGCTGGCCGGCTGCACGAGAACCGGAGCGGCCCCGGTGATCCCGGGCAGTCCGGCGACCGCGTCCACGCCCACGACCGCTTTCGTGGTGGCGCTGTCGGTACCGGGGAAGAGGACCCGCACGTCCGTCCCGAGCCGGGTGTGGACGGCGGCGCCGATCGCCGCGCTGACCCCGGTCAGCAGCCCCGCTCCGAGCACGACGCTGCCGACGCCGAGGGAGAGGCAGAGTACGGCGGAGGCCACGACCTGCGAATGTCGGGCGAGCTGACGCAGCGGCAGCACCGGGATGATCCCGCGCCCGCGAGCCACGACCTGCGAATGTCGGGCGAGCTGACGCAGCGGCAGCACCGGGATGACCCCGCGCCCGCGACGCGCGAGCCGCTCAGCGAGCGCGGCCGCCGGGCCCGCCAGCAGCGGAGCCGCGAACGATCCCGCCACGAGGGCGAGCGCGGGAGCGGACGCCGCGAGGACGTCGAAACGTCCGCCCACGACGAAGGACCCGTCGCTGAACAGCTGCGCCAGGGCGAGTCCGGCCACGCCGGCTGCCAGCAGGAACGGCAGGACGAGGGCGCCGGCGACGAGGAGGCCGCTGTCGGCGCGGCGGCGCGCGATCTGCGCCGAATCGCGCAGCGTCGCGACGACGGCGACGCTCGCCGCGACCGCGGCCAGGAGGACGCCGATCGCCGCCCCCACGAGGACGTCTCCCCCGGTGGCGAGGATGACGGCGCATGCGACGACTCCCCCGACCAGGACGGCGAGGGCGGATTCGACGGCCGCGTGGCGGCCCAGCTCACCGCCGGCCGCGCCGCGCGCGCGCATCAGCACGAGTTCGTCCTGGCGGGCACGGGACATGCCCGCGACGAGGAGGCCGATCACGAGCGCCGCCAGCACGACCACGACGACCTGCGGAACCAGGAGGACACCCCGAGCCGTCGCGGTCGCGGCCACGATGCGCGCCGCGGTCGCCGCGATTCCGACCTCGATCGCGGCCGAGACCTGACGCTGCGGGTCGGCGCTGTCCGGAATGCCGCGCAGCTCCTCGATCATGCGCTGGTCGGCGGTGACCGCGGCCGTGTCGAAGCGCGTGGGGCGAATGTTCCAGCGGGTCTGCGGCGTGGAGTCCATCTTCGCCATGTCCGCGTCGGTGATCACGAGCGGACCGATCGCGTCGACGGTGCCGCCCACCCCCGGAGTGGACGACCACTCCCACGAGGCCGGGTCCGTCGGAGTCCAGGACCCGACGATGCGTGCGGACACCGGACCGATCGGGATCTCGTCGCCGATATGCGCGCCCAAGGCGTTCAGCGCGGCGGTGGTCGGTGCCACTTCGCCGGCCGCGGTCGGCCACGCACCGGCGTCCAGAGCGGCTCGCTGGGAGATGTCGGCGTCGGAGAGCAGAACAACCGTGTGCGACCCGGATGGTTCCTGCGTGAAGGTCTGCTCGACGATCGACACCTCGGCTCCGGAGGTGGCGTGGTGGATGGCGTCCTCGACGGCCTGCGCCTGCTTCTCCGCCCCGGGGACGCGAAGGATCTGCACGCTGAGGGTCTGCGCTTCCGGTGCGGCTCTGTCCAGAATCAGCGCGGCGCCCCGATCGAGTCCGCTGTCGGTGATCGCCTCACCGAGTCCGATGGAGAGCACGGCGAGCAGCCCGACGATGGCGATGGCGACCAGCCGGCCGAGATGCGTGCGCGCTCGGCGGAGCGTGAAAGCCATGCATCTCCCTCGTCGCCGCGGCCCCCTGCCGCTGACCCCCTGGCACATTACCCGCAGATCAGGCCGGTGTCCGGCTCTTCGAGGATTTTTTTTCGACCCGCACCCCCGGGACGATTCGGTGCCCGGTGGAGAGCGATCTCAGCGCCGCCGGAGCCCGGCGTCCGCGTCCACGACGAGGTCGTCGAACAACCGGCGGAGGCGTCGGCGGTCGGCCGGGGCGAACAGCGCCAGCTCCAGCTGGGCCGTCTCGCCATCCCGGGTCCGGAACGTCCACCCCGCCAGGGACGGCATCCGCGGCCGTGCCGGGATGTTCTCCACCACGTGCGTGAGGTTCCCGAGCGACGATCGCCACACCGGCCGGAGGCGACGACGCACGACGACCTGGTTCGGGTCGAGCTCGACCGCTGCCCCCGTCGCGAACCACACCGCGATCGCGCCCGCGAGCACGCCGATTCCGAGCACCACGGCACCACCGATCAGGTTCGACCGGCCCACACCCCACAGCACGATCCCCCACGCCAGCACGGCGAGAAGGTACGCGGAGAGGGGACCGGCCGCGCTGCCGCGAACGACGACGGGCGATTCCGGGGGCGTGAACACCCTCCGATGCTACCGAGCGCGCTGCGGCTCAGGAGTGCACGCCGTCGAGGTACCACCAGCGCCCGCTCTGGCGCACGAAGCGGCTGCGCTCGTGCAGCGTCTCGGTTTCCGCGCCGGATCGATGGCGAGCCTCGAACTCCACCACGCCGCGGCGGGCATCCGGAGCCGGAAGAGGCGCGTCCACGATCGTCAGCCCGAGCCATCGGGTGTCCGGGTCGGGCTCCAGAACCTCCGGAACCGTTCCGGGATGCCACGTGGCGCGCAGGTGGTCGACGTCATCGACCGCGAACGCCGTGTACCGCGAGCGCATCAGCTCCTCGGGAGTCTCCGGCACCGCGGCGCCGGAGAGGAAGGGCCCGCAGCACGTCCCGTAGCTCCGCCCGGACTGGCAGGGGCAGGGGGCATTCGGCGGCGGCGTCCTCACCCCACCATTCTCCCCGCCGCCGGGGCAGGATGGACCCATGAGCCACGACCTGCCGGCGCCCATGCTCGCGAAATCGGTGCCCACGATCCCGGACCCGGCGAAGTATCCCGGTGGGCTGAGCTTCGAGCCGAAGTGGGACGGCTTCCGCGTCCTCGCGTCGTGGGACGGTTCGAGCGTCGAGCTCGGATCGCGGGGCGCGAAACCCCTCACTCGCTACTTTCCCGAACTGACGGCCGCCCTGGCCGAGATTCTGCCTCGCCCATGCGTGATCGACGGCGAGATCGTCGTGCCCGTGCAAGCCGACGGTCGGCGACGGCTGGACTGGGAGGCACTGTCCGCGCGGATCCACCCCGCGGCCTCTCGCGTGACGCTCCTCGCCGCCGAGACACCGGCGCTGATCATCGCCTTCGACCTGGTGCGGGAGGGCGACGAGGATCTCCTCGCGCACCCGTTCCACGAGCGTCGCGCACGGCTGGAACGCCTGCTGGCCGACGTCCCGGCGCCGATCCGACTGACCCGCACCACCACCGACCCGGCGCTGGCCTCGACCTGGCTCGAACGCTTCGAGGGAGCAGGGCTGGACGGTGTGGTGGCCAAGCCCCGCGATGCGGTCTACGAGCCCGGCAAACGCACGATGCTCAAGATCAAGCACGCGCGAACGGCGGACGTGGTGGCGATCGGGTACCGGGTGCACAAGTCCGGAACCGGCGTCGGATCCCTGCTGGTCGGGCTGTTCGGCGCGGACGGCGTGCTGCGCCAGGTCGGCGGGGTGTCCGCGTTCACCGATGTCCGACGGCGGGAGCTCGTCACGGAGCTGGAGCCCCTGGTGGAGCGGGATGCCGACGGATCCGTCGCCACCGCTGCGGGAGAGCGTTCTCGCTTCTCGGCCGGACGGGACACCACTTTCGTCCCGCTGCGTCCGGAGCGCGTCCTGGAGGTGCGCTACGACCAGCTCGAGGGAGCACGCTTCCGCCACACCGTGCAGTTCGAGCGATGGCGGCCCGATCGGACGCCGGACTCCTGCCGCCTGGAGCAGCTGGAGCGTCCCGTGGCCTACGACGTGGACGACGTTCTGGACGGCCCCCGACACGAGTGAGGGTCCGAAAACCGCACTACGGAAGTTGGGTCTGGGCCATACGTCGATCTGTGCAGGGAACCCCGGCCTGCTAGCGCGTAGATCACAATCGGTCTACTGTCGGAATCCCCAGCATCACCGAATCCCCCCAGGTGATACGTACATTCCTCGGATCACTCCGACCGGCGCTTCGCCGTCGAAATACATTCGACGCAACATGTCCAATCGAGAACCACTCCCCCACCGCCCCGCAACGGCCCCGTTGCCTTCGGCCCCCCAACTGCTCGGCCGCGCCGAGGAGCTGGACAGCGCACTGTCCCAGGTCCTCACCGGCCGGGACGTCGTCGTCGAAGGTGACGGCGGTATGGGCAAGACCAGCATCCGCCTCGCCGCCGCCGCGTCCGCGCGAGCGCACGGCTTCACGGTCGTGTCCGCCGCCGACCTCTCCCCCACGGACCTCCAGACCGGCGTTCTCGTTCTCGATGACCTCGAGACGATGACCCCCGCGCAGGTCGCGCGACTGCGTGAAGNTTGCCTGCGGCCCCCCAACTGCTCGGCCGCGCCGAGGAGCTGGACAGCGCACTGTCCCAGGTCCTCACCGGCCGGGACGTCGTCGTCGAAGGTGACGGCGGTATGGGCAAGACCAGCATCCGCCTCGCCGCCGCCGCGTCCGCGCGAGCGCACGGCTTCACGGTCGTGTCCGCCGCCGACCTCTCCCCCACGGACCTCCAGACCGGCGTTCTCGTTCTCGATGACCTCGAGACGATGACCCCCGCGCAGGTCGCGCGACTGCGTGAAGCGCAATCGCTCGGCCCGGTCCGATTCCTGCTCACCCGCCGCCCCCCACGGCCCTTCTCCTCATCCGTCGAGCACCTGCACGAGACGCTCGTCACCGACGCCACCGTCATCCCGCTTCGTCCGCTGACGGCCGCTCAGAACGGCCTGCTGGTCGATGAACAGCTCCGGCGCGGCGGGCTGCGCGCGGAACCCAGCTCCGCCGATCGCACCTGGGTGTGGGCGACCAGTGCGGGATTCCCGCGACTGGCCGTCCTGCTGGTCCACGACGCCGATGAGGCGGCCGAGGAGGAGGGGACGCTCGCGCGCTTCTCGCGGCGCACGATCGTGGCCGCCTCTGACATCGTCGCCGCCCTGCCCGCCCCGTTGCAGGCGCTCGCCGGGCAGTTGGTTCCCCTGGTGGGCATCCGCTTCTCCCGCCTCATGCGTTCGTTCGACCGGGTCGAACTCGGCCTGCTCGCCGAATCCCACGTGATCAGCGACATCGGCGGCCGCCTGTGCATCGCGCCACCGCTGCAGACCGCCCTGCGCCTGCAGAAGGAGTCGACGGACCTCAGCGGACCCACACGGGAGATCATCGCGGACGTGTGCGCGTCCGTCGACGTCGATGCGTCGTGCTCGGAGGCGGAGCTGATGATCGCCGCGGACGCTCTGGCGACGGACGCGCATCTGCGCGAGATGATCTCCGAGAAGACGCAGCTGATGGTGACGACCAACGCCATGTGGTTCGCGCGCCGACGCGGAGAGACCGAAGCGGCGGCCGCGCTCGCCCGCCGCATCATGACCACGCACCCCGATCTCAACGACAGCTCGGTGCGCATGATCGCGCGGAACGAGCCGGACGATCTGGATCGTTTCGCGCAGTACGTCGCCGACCTCTCGCCCGCGGTCTCCGGTGAGGATCTCTTCCTCTGGGCGCACTGCCTGCAGTTGCCGCTCACCACGACCGCACCCGGTGCCGCCGACCTGCTGGATCGCATCGAGGGCCGGGTGCCGGCCGCACTCGCGCCGCGCGTGCGCGCCCTCGCCGAGACGCTGCGGGCGGCCGAGCTGCTGGAGGACGGTGACGAGGAGGATGCCGCCGCTCTCGCCGCGGGAATCGCCGCGGACCCGTCCGCGGGCGATGTCGCCCGTTTGCGCGCACTCAGCGTCCTGAGCGCGGTGCACGCGCTGGCGTTGGACGGCCGGTCCCTGACCGAGTCGACCGACCGCCTCATCGCGCTGATCCGCTCGCTGACCCACGTCACCGCCATGGACGGTGACCTGTCTCGTCGGCAGGCGAACGACGCCCTGCTCGTGCTCGCGCTCAGTTACGTCGCGATCGGCCTGGAGCCGCCGGAACAGCTCCGCACGCTGATCGAGGATCTGCTCGCCGACGCGCTGCGCTTCGCCGACCCGGCCGGCGTCGTGAGCCTGGTGGTGTGTCGGATGTTCGCATCCGCCGCACGCGGGGATCACGCCGAGCTCGCCGGGCTGCGGCGCTTCCTCCGCCGCAAGCGGCAGACCGAGCTGTCGCAGTGGGCCCTGCACCGGTTCTCCGGCGAACCGCAGGTCACACCGATCCCGCTGCTGACCGGACGATTCGTCACGTTCGCCCTCACCGCCGGACACGTTCTGACCGAGGACGCGCAGTACGGCCCGGACGCGCTCAGCGACGGGGCAGACGCGCTCGGCGATTCCCCCCTCGGACGCGTCGTGCGGCGCTACGTGGCCTCGATCGACGGCACCGCCGCGCCGGCGAGCGATCCCGGAGTGCCGGAGCCGATCCCGGGGTCCGGTCCCGCCGCCTTCGAGGACTACGTCACGGGCGTGCGGCACCACGACGCCGGCGCGCTGCGCCGCGCATCCGAGGTGTTCGTCTCCCGCGGGTTGCCCGAGCACGCGCAGCGCGCGCTGGACGCGCTCAGCCCCCTCGTGGTCGGCGACGCCGCGGAGGAGCGAGCCGTACGGCTGAAGCAACGGCACGTGCGCTCGCTGCTGCGGGCGCGGCAGGCGACGCAGCAGACCCTCACGGCGCGCGAGCGAGAGGTCGCGATGCTCGCCGCCGGCGGTCTGCGCAATCGGGAGATCGCGCGACAGCTGTTCCTGTCGGTCCGAACCGTCGAATCGCACCTGTACCGTGCGATGCGCAAGCTGTCCGTCACCCGGGACGCCCTGCCGATGACGCTGCTCGCGCACGTGGAGGACGACTAGCGATCAGTCCCAGTCGCTGGGTGCGGGCACTCGGCGCGGCGGCAGCGCCGAGGCCCGTGCCCAGTCCTCGACCCAGTCGGCGATCTCCGGGAGTTCGTCGGGGCGGCCCAGGGCGGCGAACAGCTCGTCGTGTGGCACCGTTCCCCCACTGCGACGCACGAACCGCGCCCGCACGATGATCCGGGCGTACATGTCACCGGCGACCAGGATCCGGTGCTCGAGGTACACCGCCTTGTCATCGTGCCCGATCAGGCGGGACTCGACGTCGAAGCGCTGCCACAGCGTCAGGGACTTCCGGAACGTGACCGTCTCGCTGGAGACGACGGCGTGCCACCCCTGCGCTCGCATGGCCCCGAGGACCCCGGTGCGCACCAGCAGATCCCATCGGCCGAGGTCGACCAGCGACAGGTACCGGCCGTTGTTCATGTGCCGGAGGATGTCGAGATCCGTCGGCAGCGTGGTCAGGCGGACGCGGGAGACGGCGGTCGGCGCCAACCGCCCGTCCCGACGGACACGGAGTCGAGCGCGGAGCATCGTGAGCAGTGTCCGCCAGATGAGATTCACGCGACGAAACGCTACTGCACCGCACCATGAGTCGGCCGATTTCGTCCTGCCCGCGCGGACGGTTAGAGTCTGGCCATGGGAGACCAGAGCGCATCAGAGATCGTCGTCCGTCCCGTCCGCGTCAGCGATGCGGAGGCCCTCGGCCGCGTGCACGCGAAGTGCTGGCACGAGACCTACGACAGCGTCATCAGCACGGCTGTCCTGGAGAACATCTCCGTGCGGCGCCTCGCCGAGCTGTGGTCCGGCTGGGCCGAGCAGGGCCCCGAATTCGTGCGCAACGCCGCCCTCGTGGACGGCCAGATCATCGGCTTCGCCGGATCCGGCCCCGCCCGGGATGAGAACCCGCCCGCCGAGCGCGAGCTGATCTTCATCTACCTGCTGCAGGAGTACCAGGGCCACGGCATCGGACAGCGCCTGTTCGACTCCGTCGTCCCCGCCGGTCAGCCCTGCTACCTCTGGGTGAACGAGGACAACCCGCGAGCCCACCGCTTCTACGACCGCAACGGATTCACGTTGGACGGCGCCAAGCAGGAGGAACCCTTCCTCGGTGAGATCGTCACCGAGGTGCGCTTCTCCCGCTGATGCTCAGCGTCTTCGCGCCGGACGGGATCGCCGAGATCCGCTCCGGCGACGACCTCGTCGCCGTCCTCATCACCGCACTCGCGGGCGCTCTGCAGGACGGCGACATCGTCGTGGTGACCTCGAAGATCGTTTCCAAGGCCGAAGGGCGCTTCCTGGCGGCGACGGACCGCGAGGACGCCATCACCGCCGAGACGGTGCGCCTGGTGGCCTCCCGGACCTCTCCCAGCGGTCACGTCACCCGCATCGTGGAGAACCGGCTCGGTATCGTCTCCGCTGCCGCCGGAGTGGACGCCTCGAACGTTCCGCATGGCACCGTGCTGCTGCTCCCGGTGGATCCGGACGCGTCCGCGCGCGCCCTCGCCGCCGGCCTGCGTGCGTCCACCGGCGCCCGCATCGGCGTCCTCATCTCGGACACGCTCGGCCGCGCCTGGCGCGAGGGCCAGACCGACCATGCCATCGGCGCCGGCGGCGTCCACGTCTTCGAGGACCTGCGCGGCACCACGGATGCCGAAGGCCGTCCCCTCGCCGTGACCCAGCCCTGCGTCGCCGACGAGCTGTGCGGGGCGGCCGACCTCGTCAAGGGCAAGGCCACCCGCCGACCCGTCGCCGTCGTCCGCGGCCGTGGAGACCTGGTCGGCGACCTCGACCTCCCCGGCGCGCGCTCGATCGTCCGTCCCGCCGAGCGAGACATGTTCCACCTCGGCGCCGACGAGGCCTTCGCCGCCGGCCAGGCCTCCGCCTCCCCCTGACTCACGAGGGAGGCCAGGCGATCAGCGCTGGGAGACCTTGCCGGTGAGCTTGGCGATCGGTGCCAGCACCAGCGGCCGGACCGCAGCCAGGGCGGCCACGACCACCACCATCCCGGCGAAGAAGAACCAGAACCCGACCCAGTTGACGTTGTCACTGTTGCCGAACATGTGGTTCAGGTTCCGCAGTGCTCCGGTCGAGAAGACCAGGAACACGTGGATGACGATGAAGACGACGAAGTAGAGCATCACCGGGAAGTGGATCGCGCGCGCGACCTCCACCGGGTAGATCTTGTTCAGCGTCTTCGCGTTCTTCGGCCACAGTCCGCTCATCCGCACGCCGGTGATCGCCGCGAGCGGAGCCGCGATGAAGATCGTGAGGAAGTACATGATCTGCTGCAGGCTGTTGTAGTTGACCCAACCGTGCTCGGTCGGCCAGTCCAGCGAGATGTACTTCATCAGCGCCGTGAGCGCGTTCGGGAAGACCTCCCAGCTGGTCGGGACGACCCGCATCCAGTGGCCGGACGCGAACAGCAGCACCACGAAGATGATGCCGTTGAGGAACCAGAAGATGTCCACGCTCTGGTGCAGCCAGAGCATGATGCTGATCTTCTTCTTGTCATCCTTCGTCCAGCGCGCGCTCCAGAAGGCCTCCGGACGCGCCTGCGTGCGCACGAGCCACCCGGTGCGAATGATCAGCGCCATCATGAAGATGTTCAGGTAGTGCTGCCACTGGGCCCACAGCGGGAAGCCCGGAGTGGACGAAGCCGGCAGATCGTATTCGCCCGGGTAGGTGTGCATGAAGGAGCGCACACCGTCGAGCGAAACGATCCAGCGCATGAAGAAGACGACCATGGCCGCCGCGAACAGCAGTCCGATGCCGCCCACGATGACGGCGCCGACCCATTGCCCGGCGGTGAGCGGTCCGTAGCGACGGGGCTCAACCGCGACCGGGTGCACGTTGGCGTTCTTGCCCGCCCACACCGTGGTCGGTGCGGCGAGGGGAACGGAGACGTCCCGACCAGGGGCGACCGGAGCCACGACGGCGGCGGGGGTCTCGGTGGCGGCCACCGGCTCGCCGGTCACCGCAGGAGCCTCGGGTTCGGCGGGGACGGCCACGAGTGCCGTGGTGCCGGCGGGCGGCCACGGGTCCCCACCCCCCCCCCCCCGCCAGGCCCGCCCACCGCCCCGCCCCCCCGCGCGCGGGTTTGGGGTGGCCCCCCCC
>NZ_LN648875.1:616355-1728296 GCF_000826185.2 Microbacterium gorillae
CGGGCGCCGCGACGGCAGGCGCCACGGGCGCCGTCACCTCGGCCGCAGCGGCGGCGATGCCCTCGACCTCGCCGGCGGGTGGCCAGGGCTCGCCTCCGGAGACGCGGGGCAACCCGCGTCGGATGCTCGCGCCGTACGTCGCCATGTCAGTTCTTCCGAGCTTCGAGGGCCTCGATCAGCTGCGGCACCACGGTGAACAGGTCGCCGACGACGCCGAAGTCCGCCACGTCGAAGATGGGCGCGTCGCCGTCCTTGTTGATGGCGACGATGGTCTTCGCGGTCTGCATGCCCGCGCGGTGCTGGATGGCCCCGGAGATGCCGAGCGCGATGTACAGCTGCGGCGAGACCGACACGCCGGTCTGACCGACCTGGTGCGCGTAGGGGATGTAGCCGGCGTCGACGGCCGCGCGCGAAGCGCCGACCGCAGCGCCGAGGGCGTCAGCGAGCTGCTCGACGAGGACGAACTTCTCCTGCGAGCCGAGTCCTCGACCACCGGAGACCACCTTGGCCGCACCGCGCAGCTCCGGGCGCGAGGAGACGACGGTCTCCGCGTCGAAGGACGTGACGGTGGCGGCGGGTGCATCGGACGCCGTCACCGCGAGGGCCTCCTGAGCCACCGGTTGGGCGGCGGCTCGTGCGTCGACGGCGCCCTGGCGAACGGTGATCACGAGCGGACCGAACGTCGCTGCGGACGAGGACGTGTACGCCCCGCCGTAGACCGAGTGGTGGGCCACGACACCCTCCGCGTCACGCTCGACACCGACCGCGTCCACAGCGAGAGCCGAGCGGCTGCGGGCCGCGAAGCGTCCGGCCAGGTCACGGCCATCGGCGGAGTGCGAGATCAGCACGGCGTCCGGACGGACGACCTCCACAGCGGCGACGAGGGCGTCCACGGCGGGCGCGCTGAGGCGAGTGCCGTCACCCGCGTCCGCGACGAGCACGCGCGTCGCGCCGAGCTCGGCGGCGGCCGCGGCGAGGGCGTCACCCTGCGCCGCGGCGCCGAGGACGAGAGCGACGGGAGTGCCGGCCGCGGCGGCGGCGCCCAGCAGTCCGGCGGAGGAGGAAGCCAGTGCGCCGTCCGGAGTCGTCTCCAGAACGGTCAGGATGGCGTCAGCGGGGTAGTCAGTCATCGTCCTGTCCTCACACCAGTCGGTTCTGCACGAGGAACTCGGCGAGCTTCGTGCCCGCGTCGCCCTCATCGGTGATCTTCACGCCGGCCGCGCGCGGCGGCTTCTCGGCGACCGTGACCATGATCGCCCGCGGCGCGGCGGACGGGTCCGCACTGACGTCGAGATCGGCCAGGGAGACCTGCTCGAACGGCTTCTTCTTGGCCGCCATGATGCCCTTGAAGTTCGGGAATCGGGCGTCCGGAAGCGCCTCGGTGATCGAGATCACGGCGGGCAGCGACACGGACACCTGCTGGGTTCCCCCGTCGACCGGACGCGTACCGCTGACCGCGTCGCCGGTGATCTCGACGGCGGACAGGCCGGTGGCGCCCGGGACACCGAGCAGCTCGGCGATCATCGCCGGGATCACACCGCCGGAACCGTCGGTGGAAGAGTTGCCGGCGATGACGAGATCGAACCCGGCGCGGCGGACGGCCGCGGCGAGCACCTCGGCCGTGAGCGTGAGGTCAGCACCGATGAGGGCCTCGTCCACGACCTGCACCGCATCGGCGGCGCCCATCGCGAGACCCTTGCGGACGGTCGCCAGTGCGCTCTCCGGAGCCATCGAGAGGACGGTGACGTGGGTGTCGGCGTTCTTGTCGGCGTAGGACAGGGCGACTTCCAGCGCCCGCTCGCCGATCTCGTCCAGCACCGACTCGCTCGCTGCGCGATCCGCCAGGCCCGTCTCCAGGCTCAGCTTCCGATCGCCATAGGTGTCCGGCACCTCTTTCACCAGGACGATGATCTTCATCGACAACTCCTCCCGCTCGGCTTGATCCTAATTCGCCGCCCTCTGCCCAAGCGAATCGAGAGGGCTCGTGCGATGCTCTCCCACCTGTCGAATCGGGTCATGCGCACGTGACCGATCCGCTCGTGGGCGCCCGCGCGGCGGCGGGCCGTCCGGGATGGGACCGGTAGCGTGGGAGGGCAGGAGGACGACCCATGGCACAGAATCGCCCGCTTCCGGTGGACCCGATCGCCGAAGCCCGTCGGCAGTGGATCGCGCACGGCTGGGACAGCGCAGCCGGTGGCATGACCGCCGTCACCAGTGTCATGCGCGCGCACCAGCTCTGGCTCGCCCGTGTCGAGTCCGCACTGAAGCCGTTCGATCTGTCCTTCGCGCGCTACGAGATGCTGCGTCTGCTGGCCTTCACCCGCGAGGGGCGCATGCCGATGGCGAGCGCCACGGCCCGCCTGCAGGTGCATCCGACGAGCGTCACCAACACCGTCGACCGGCTCGCCAAGGCCGGACTCGTCGAACGCCACCCGCACCCGATCGACGGCCGAGCCGCGGTGCTCGTGCTGACGGAGGACGGTCGAGCGCGAGTGGACGAGGCCACCGCCGTCCTCAACGCCGTGTTCGCGGACGTCGGGCTGGACGCCGAGGACATCCAGAACCTCGTCGGCATCGTGGCGCGGCTGCGCAAGACCGCCGGCGACTTCCGCGATCCGGACCCCGTCCCAGACCCGCTCTGAGCACCGGAACGGGGCCATGTCTCAGCGGTTGCCGAACGCGGGCTGACGCTTCTCGCGGAAGGCGGCCATGCCCTCCTTCTGGTCCGGACCGTCAAAGAGCGCGGAGAACTGCGCGAACTCGTAGTCCAGGCCGGCGGACAGGGACATCTCCTGCGCGGCACGCACCGCGGCCTTCGCGGCGATGATCGCCGGCAACGACTTGGCGGCGATCGTCTCGGCGGTCTTCTGCGTCTCCGCCAAAAGTTCCGCGGCGGGCACGACCCGGGAGACCAGGCCACCCCGCTCGGCCTCGTCGGCACCGATGAGGCGCCCGGTGAGCACGAGCTCCGCAGCCTTGTACGGACCGATCGCGCGGGTCAACCGCTGTGTGCCGCCCATGCCCGGAATCACACCGAGGTTGACCTCGGGCTGACCGAACTTCGCGGTGTCGGAAGCCAGGATGACGTCACACATCATCGCGAGCTCGCATCCGCCGCCGAGCGCGAAACCGCTGACCGCGGCGATCACGGGCTTGCGGACCGCGACGAATCGACGCCACGCGCCGAAATGGTCACCCAGACGCATGTCCGCGCCGGAGAGGTCTTCCATCTCCTTGATGTCGGCTCCCGCGGCGAACGCTCGCTCCGAGCCGGTCACCACGATCGCTCCGATGTCCTCGGACGCGTCGAACGCCTCCGCCGCTTCGACCACCTCGTGCGCGATCTGCGAGTTCAGCGCGTTCAGCGCCTCGGGCCGGTTCAGCGTGATCCAGCCCACGCGGCCCTGGGTGGTGACCAGGATGGTCTCGAAGTCGGTCATGGCGTCCCTTCGGTCAGTCCGTCGCGACGCTCGCGACGCGGATGCTCTCGATGATCCCGGAGAAGTCGCGGGTCGCGCCAGCACCGGCCGCGTACGCGGCGTAGATCTCCTGTGCGTGGCGGCCGAGCGCGGCCTCGACGCCGGTGTCCTCGATGGCGTGCAGCGCGAGTCCGAGGTCCTTCGCCATCAGCGCGCCGGAGAACCCGGGGCGGTACTCGTTGTTCGCCGGACTCGTCGGCACCGGCCCGGGCACCGGACAGTTCGTGGTGAGCGCCCAGCACTGACCGGACGCGTGCGCGGCGACGTCGAACAGCGCGTCGTGGGTGAGACCCAAACGCTCCCCCAGCACGAAGGCCTCCGCGACGGCGATCTGCGAGATCCCGAGGATCATGTTGTTGCAGACCTTCGCGGCCTGACCGAGACCGGGCCCACCGCAGTGCACGACGCGTGCGCCCATCACCTCGAGCAGCGGACGTGCCGTCTCCACGTCGGCGTCGGCGCCGCCGACCATGAACGCGAGCGTGCCGTTCTCCGCGCCGACCACGCCACCGGACACCGGGGCGTCCAGGCACCGCTGACCGGCGTTCGCGGCGAGCTCGTGGGCTTCCCGTGCCTCCGCGACGGAGATCGTCGAGCACTCCAGGAACAGCGCACCCGAGGGCGCCTCATCCAGCAGGCCGCCGTCGCCCTCCGCGCCGGCGAAGGCCGCGATGACGTGCGCACCACTCGGGAACATCGTGATCACGACCTCGGCGTCGGTCACGCACGCGGTCGCGCTCTCACGCGTCGGCAGGCCCGCCTCGGCGGCCGCCGCCATGGCCGCCGGCATCACGTCGAAGCCCGCCACCTCGTGGCCGGCGGCGGCGAGGTTTCGCGCCATCGGCAGTCCCATGTGTCCCAGTCCGAGGAACGCCACTCTGGTCATCGTCGACCTCCCAGTACGTCGCGTCCGATGATGACGCGCATGATCTCGTTCGTGCCCTCCAGGATCTGGTGCACGCGGAGGTCGCGGACGACCTTCTCGATGCCGTAGTCCTGCAGGTATCCGTATCCACCGTGCAGCTGCAGCGCCTCGTTGGCAATACGGAATCCGGCATCCGTCGCGAACCGCTTGGCCATCGCGCAGCGCTGGGCCACGTCCGCGGCGGCGCCATCGATCGCCTCAGCGGCGTCCTGCACCAGCAGACGGGACGCCCGCAGGTCGGTCGCCATGTCGGCGACGGCGAACTGCACCGTCGGCTGCTCCGACAGCGGCGTGCCGAACGTGAAGCGCTCGTGGACGTACTGCACGGCCCGATCCAGCGCCCACTGGGCGCCGCCGAGCGAGCAGGCCGCGATGTTCACCCGCCCACCGTTGAGCGCCTTCATCGCGATCTTGAATCCGCCACCGAGCTCACCGAGCAGGTTCGCCGCGGGCACGCGGACCTCGTCGAGGATCACCTGTCGCGTCGGCTGCGCGCGCCAGCCCATCTTCTTCTCGTGCGGACCGAAGGACAGACCGTCCGCGTCTCCGGGGACGATGAACGCCGAGATGCCGCGTGAGCCCGGGTCCCCCGTGCGGGCCATCACGACGTACACGCCCGAGGTCCCGGCGCCGGAGATGAACTGCTTGACGCCGGTGAGCACGTAGTCCTCGCCGTCCCGGATCGCGCTCGTGGTGATGGCGGCGGCGTCCGAGCCGGCACCGGGCTCCGTCAGGCAGTAGGAACCGAGCTCCACCATCGCCGTCAGATCCGGCAACCAGCGGTGACGCTGCTCGTCGGTGCCGTAGGAGTCGATCATCCATCCGACCATGTTGTGGATGGACACGTAGGCGGCGATCGTCGGATCGGCGTACGCGAGCGCCTCGAAGATGCGGGCCGCGGCGAGCCGGCTGAGGCCGGTGCCGCCGACGTCCTCGGACACGTAGATGCCGCCGAGGCCGAGCTCTCCGGCGCGGTGCAGCGTGTCGACGGGGAACTCGCCGGTCTCGTCGCGTGCGATGGCGAACGGTGCGAGTTCGTGCGCGGCGAACTCCTGGACGGCCTCGAGGATCGCCTCCAGCTCGTCATCGGTCGTGGTGGTGACGGTACTCATGCTGTTCTCACTTCATCGTCGGCATCACGAAGCTGGCACCCTCGCGGATCCCCGAGGGCCAGCGGCTCGTGACGGTCTTTGTCTTCGTGTAGAAGCGGAAGGCGTCCGGACCGTGCTGGTTCAGGTCACCGAAGACCGACTTCTTCCAGCCGCCGAACGTGTGATAGGCGATCGGCACCGGGATCGGCACGTTGACGCCGATCATCCCGACCTGGACGCGGTGGACGAAGTCCCGCGCGGTGTCGCCGTCCCGGGTGAAGATGGCCACGCCGTTGCCGTACTCGTGGTCGGTCGCCATCGCGAGCGCCTCCTCGTAGTCGTCCGCCCGGGCGATCACGAGCACCGGACCGAAGACCTCCTCGCGATAGATCGCCATGTCGGTGGTGACGTGATCGAACAGGGTCGGGCCGAGGTAGAAGCCGTTCTCGTGGCCGGGGACGACGAGGCCGCGCCCGTCCGCGAGCATCTCCGCGCCGCTGTCCACCGCACCGGCGATGTAGTCGGTCACGCGGTTCACGGCGTCACGAGTGATGAGCGGGCCGTAGTCCACGCCCTCGTCCAGTGAGGCACCGACGTTCAGGTGCTGCACGCGCTCGGCGAGCTTGGCAGCGAGCGCGTCGCCGGTCTCCTTGCCCACCGGGACCGCCACCGAGATGGCCATGCAGCGCTCGCCGGCTGAGCCGTAGCCCGCCCCGATCAGCGCGTCCGCGGCCTGATCGAGGTCCGCATCCGGCATCACGATCATGTGGTTCTTGGCGCCGCCGAAGCACTGCGCACGCTTTCCCTCCGCAGCGGCGGTGGCGTAGATGTACTGCGCGATCGGGGTGGAACCGACGAAACCGACGGCCTGGATCGTGTCGTCGTGCAGGATCGCGTCGACCGCCTCCTTGTCGCCGTTGATGACGTTCAGGACACCCTCCGGCAGCCCGGCCTCCAGGAACAGTTCCGCCAGCCGCAGCGGGACCGAGGGGTCACGCTCACTGGGCTTGAGAATGAACGCATTGCCGCACGCGAGGGCGGGCCCGGCCTGCCAGAGCGGAATCATGGCCGGGAAGTTGAACGGCGTGATGCCCGCGACGACGCCCAGGGGCTGACGCAGGGAGTAGACGTCGATACCGGTTCCGGCGCTCGTGGAGTACTCGCCCTTGAGCAGGTGCGGAGCGGCGACGGAGAATTCGACGACCTCGATCCCGCGCTGGATGTCGCCCTTCGCGTCCTCGACCGTCTTGCCGTGCTCGCTGGAGAGCAGTCGCGCGAGGTAGTCGGTGTCCTTCGCGACGAGGTCGATGAACCGTGTGAGCACGCGACCACGCTTCTGCGGGTTGGTCTCGGCCCACCCAACCTGCGCGGCGGCGGCGTTCGCGATGGCGGCGCGCACCTCGTCGGTGGAAGCCAGCGGAACGCGAGCCTGCACCTCGCCGGTTGACGGATCGAACACGTCACTGAAGCGTCCGGAGGTCCCCGTGATGTGCTTTCCGCCCACGAAGTGGGTGAGTTCCCGAGTCATCGTTCCCATTCCTCTCGTGCCCTCGTCGGCACCTCGGACAGAATACATGGACGTCCTAGTAATTCCTAGGGCGTTCAGCAACTTTTCGGCGCGGTCCACCGATTGCTCGGCAGTGTCCCGGAACGGCTGTCGGGAGTCCGTCACCTGTCCCCGGACGGCACCGGTTTCTCCTCGCGGACGCCCGCTGTTCACCGCCGCGCCACCTCCGGCCGCGAGCGTGGGCCGGGGCGTGAGTTCCACGCCCACCGACTCGAGATGGGAATCCCCTCGCATGCCTTCGCACCTCCTCCGTGCGGGCACGGGAGCCCTGGCCGCCATCGCGGCCGTGTGCGCTCTGGCCCTCGCCCCGACCCCCGCCACGGCGGCCGTCGTCGCCGAACCGGTGACCTACAGCGCCGACGACGCCGCACTGTCACTGACTCCGCTCGGCACGTTCGAGACGGGCGTGTTCGACGCGTCCGCCGCCGAGATCGTGGCCGCCCACGGCGACCGGCTGTTCGTCGTGAACGCGCAGGCCGGTTCGGTCAGCGTCCTGGACGCGAAAGTCGTGTCCGGCACGCGCGAGCTCTACACGATCGCCTCGGAGGGCACCGCGAACTCCGTCGCCGTCCGCTCCGACGGGCTCGGTGTCGTCGCGATCGAGGCAGCGGACAAGGTCTCCCCCGGCCACCTGGTGTTCTTCGACGCCAACGCGGACGCGGCCACGGTGCTCGGCACCGTCGAGGTGGGCGCGCTGCCGGACATGGTGGCGATCTCCGCGGACGGCACCTACGCCGTGGTCGCGAACGAGGGCGAGCCCGCGGACGACTTCTCCTCCGACCCGGAGGGGTCGGTCGGCGTCGTGTCGTTGCCGACCGACCTCGCCGCTCCCGTGCAGGCCGATGTCCGGACCGCGGACTTCCACGCCTACGAAGACGGTGCGCTGCCGGCGGAGGTCCGGGTGTTCGGACCCACTCCGCACGGCGACGATCACCCGGTCTCGCGCAACCTGGAGCCGGAGTACGTCGCGATCGACGGCACCACGGCATATGTCGCGCTGCAGGAGGCCAACGCCTACGCCACCGTTGATCTCGCGGCCGCGACCGTGACCGATATCCGCTCCTTCGGGTACAAGGACCACGGGGTGGCCGGTCAGGGCCTGGACCCGTCGGACAAGGACGGCGCCTTCGAGATCCGCACGTTCCCCGGACTGCACGGCGCCTACATGCCGGACGGCATCGCCTCCTACCGGGCGAACGACACGACGTACCTGGTCACCGCGAACGAGGGCGACGCCCGGGAGTGGGGTGATTACGTCGAGCCGTCGCGGGTGAAGGACCTGGCGGAGGACGGCTACGGTCCGGTGTGCCCGGACAGCCCGCTGGCCGACCTGACCGGCGACGCGGATCTCGGCCGCCTCAACGTCACACGCGAACTGGGTTTCAACGACGCTGCGGGTTGCTACGACAGCCTCTACGCGTTCGGCGGTCGGTCGTTCTCGATCTGGACCACGGACGGGACGCAGGTGTTCGACTCCGGCGACGCGTTCGAGTCCATCACGGCCGCGGCGATCCCGGAGTACGTCAATTCCAACCACACGGAGGCGAACCTCGAGGGCCGCAGCGATGACAAGGGCCCGGAACCGGAGAACCTCGTCATCGGCGAGGTCGGCGGACGCACGTACGCGTTCGTGGGGCTCGAGCGCGTCGGTGGAGTGATGGTCTACGACATCACGGACCCGGCACACGCCGCATTCGTCACGTACGTCAACAACCGTGACTTCGCCGCCGATGCGGAGACGAACCTGTCCGGGGCCGGCGACCTCGGTCCGGAGGGGCTGGCGTTCCTTCCGGCCGAGGTTTCCCCGACCGGAATGCCCGCGCTCGCCGTCGGCAACGAGGTCTCCGGGACGACGACCCTGTTCGGCATCGAGGACCTCAACGCCCCCACCGAGATCCAGGTGCTGACGATCAACGACTTCCACGGTCGGATCGAGCAGAGCCTCGGCAGCGGTGAGGCCGGCGCCGCGGTGCTGGCGGGCGCCGTGGACGCCTTCCAGGCCGAGAATCCCAACACGGTTCTCGTCTCGGCGGGCGACAACATCGGCGCGTCCACGTTCACGTCCTTCATCAGCCAGGACGACCCCACGATCGACGCGCTGAGCGCGGCCGGGCTGACCGTGAGCGCGGTCGGCAACCATGAGTTCGATCGGGGCTTCGCGGACCTCCGTGACCGCGTCCTGCCGCGGTACGGAGATGCACGCTTCGGCCTCGGCGCCAACGTGTACGAGCGGGGCACGACCGACCCGGCCCTGTCCGCGTACGACGTGCAGACGATCGACGGGGTCCGTGTGGCGTTCATCGGGACGGTCACCCCGAGCACGGCCACGATGGTCTCACCGGACGGTGTCGCCGAGCTGGCCTTCGGTGACCAGTTGGAGGCGGCGAACCGCGTCGCCCAGGAGATCGTCTCCGCGGATGCCGCGGACGTCATCGTCCTGCTCGCGCACGACGGCAATGCGACGCCGGACTGCGCAGCCCTCCGCACCGAGCAGACCGATTTCGGCAAGCTGGTGCGCGACGCCAGCGCCGACATCGACGCGATCGTGTCAGGTCACACCCACCAGCCCTACGCCTGCGAGATCGCCGGTCCCGGTGGCGAGCGACCGGTGATCCAGGCGCACCAGTACGGCACCACCCTCGGCAAGCTCGACATCGCGGTGGATCCGTCCACCAAGGATCTCGTCTCGATCGCGGGATCGCTGGTTCCCCTGGTCGTCGACGGTGCTCCGGCGTACGACGCCGACCCGACGGTGCAGGCGATCGTGGACGAGGCGGCGAAGACGGCTGAGGCGGAGGGCGCGGCGCCCGTCGGCACGATCAGCGCGGACATCCTGCGCGGTGGTGAGGCGGGATCGGACCGCGGCGTGGAGTCCACGCTCGGCAATCTCGTCGCCGACCAGTACCTCTGGGCCACCTCGAACGATTCCTACGCGGGAACCCCCGCCCAGATCGGCCTGATGAACCCGGGCGGCCTGCGCGATGACCTGCGCCACGTCGGTGACGGCACCGTGACCTACCGGGACGTCGCGAACGTGCAGCCGTTCGCGAACACCCTGGTCACGCTCTCGCTCACCGGCGCGCAGCTGAAGACGATCCTCGAGCAGCAGTGGCAGCCGGACGGCTCGTCCCGACCCAAGCTGCACCTCGGCATCTCGGACGGGTTCCACTACACCTACCTGCCCGACGCCGACCGCGGTTCGCACGTCACCTCCATGCAGTTGCGCGGAACGGAGATTGAACCGACCGACACGTTCACGGTCGTGACGAACTCCTTCCTCGCCGCCGGGGGTGACGACTTCACCACCTTCGCGGAGGGTGCGAACCGGACCGACTCGGGTCAGGTCGACCTCGCCGCGACGGTGGACTACTTCGCCGCGCACTCCGTCGTCGAGCCGGCGCCGCTCGGACGCGCCGAGGTGGACGAGGGCACCCGACCGACCCCGACCCCGACCCCGACCGAGAGCCCGTGGGCCACGGTCGATGTCGGCACCGGGAGGGTCGCGCAGGGCGAGAAGCTCGCCGTGACGGTGTCCGGGTTGACGGAGGGTGACCGCATCACCGCCGTGCTGCACAGCGACCCGATCGACGCCGGGACGCTTCCGGTCGCGAGCGCGGACGGGACCGTGTCGTTCGCGATCGCGATTCCGAACGACTTCGCGATCGGGGAACACACGCTCGTGGTCTCGGCCGAAGGACGCCCGGACCTGCGCACGACCGTCACGGTGACGGCGGCGGGTGGCTCGCTGCCGACCACAGGGGCCGAGGTGCCATGGGGAATCGCCCTCGGGGCATCGTTCCTCCTCGCGGCCGGACTCGCTCTGGCCATGCTCCGCCGGCGCACGCGCTGAGCGGAACGGTGTCCCGGTGCCCGTGGGCGCCGGGACACCGCCGTGTGATCCGCCGGCTCGCGAGCCGGTCTCGAGGTGTCCCTCGGCTGCGGCGACCGCAACTGGATCGGAACGGCGTCAGGCCTCGACGATGTCGAAGATCCAGTCCTCGATTCCCAGGAAGCCGGACGGGTCGAGACGATGCAGCAGCGCGCGCTCGGCCGCGGTGACCGCGACGAGCGACGCGGCGCCGAGGATCTTCAGGTGGCGGGACGTGGCGAACCGCGTGAGACCGACCGCATCCGCCAGCGCCGTGATGGACAGTCCCTCCGGGTGCGTCTGCTGCGCCGCGCGCAAGTGACGCACGATCGCCACCCGGTCGGCATTGGCGAGGGCCGCGAACACCCCCGCGATCCCGGTGACCGCCACCTCATCGTGGTCAGCGTGCTGGAACATGGGTCCGCCTCAGTCCACTCGCCGCAGGAGCGCCGCGAGCGCCTGCCCGCCGCCGATGCACATCGTGACCACGGCGTACTCGAGATCACGGCGATGCAGGTCCATCGCCGCGCGGAGGGTGAGGATCGCCCCGGTCGCGCCGACCGGGTGACCGAGCGCGATGGCCCCGCCATAGGGGTTGACCTTCGCGGGGTCGAGCCCGCCGTCCCGGATCACCGCGACGGCCTGGGACGCGAATGCCTCGTTCAGCTCGAAGACGTCGACATCGGCGGGGGTCAACCCGGTCTGGTCCCACAATCGCTGCAGCGCGACGACGGGCGCGTAACCCATGATCTCCGGCTCCAGTGCGGCCGTGGCGACCGCCTCCAGCGTCGCGAGTCCCCGCGTGCCGCGCTCCGCGGCATCGGACTGGCGCATCAGCACCATCGCGGCCGCACCGTCGTTGATCCCGGACGAATTGCCCGCGGTGACCGAGCCGCCCTCGGCGAACGCCGCACGCAGCCCCGCCAGTACCTCCACCGTGGTGTCGGGCTTGGGATGCTCGTCGACGCTCACCTCGACGGGCTTGCGACCGCCGGAGGACACCGGCACGATCTCCTCCGCGAACGCCGCCTGGGCGGCAGATGACGCCGCCCGGCGCTGGCTCTCCACCGCGAACTCGTCCTGCTCCACGCGCGAGATGCCGTAGCGCTGCGCGACGGTCTCCGCGGTGACCCCCATGTGCTTGTTCGAGAACGGATCGGTGAGGATCGCCAGCGTCCCGTCGAGCTGTTTTCGGTCCCCGAGGCGCGCGTTCCCCCGGGCGTTGAAGTCCAGGAACGGCGTTCGCGACATGGACTCGTCACCACCGGCGAGCACGGCGTCCACGCCACCCCACAGCAGCTCCTGCGCCCCGGACCAGACCGCCTGCAGCCCGGATCCGCACAGACGGTTGACGTTGAAGGCCGGAACGCTCGCCGCGAGGCCCGCCGCGAGGGCCACGCGGCGGGCGTTGTACGCGTCCGGACCGACCTGCGAGATGCAGCCGAACACCGCCTCGCCGATCTCCTCAGCGGCGACACCGGTTCGAGCCAGTGCCGCACGGCTCGCGGCGGCGCCCAGCTCGTGCGCCGGAACATCCTTCAGAGAACTGCCGAACGAGCCGATCGGGGTGCGCGCACCGCCGAGGATGACGACCTTCTCGGCGGCCATGTCAGCCCTCCTCGGCAGGACGCTCCGCAGCGGCCTTCTCGGCCTCGGTGGCGACGTAGCCGTCGATGTGCCGCTCGTCCGGTCCGACGTACTCCGACAGCGGGCGGATCAGGGCGTTCGATGCGGTCTGCTCGGCGATGTGCGCGGTCCAGCCGGTCACGCGCGAGGCGATGAACAACGGCGTGAAGGTGAGCGTGTCGAAGCCGATCAGGTTGTACGCGGGACCCGACGGGTAGTCCAGGTTCGGGTAGATGCCCTTGCGGCTGACGAACTCGTTCTCCAGCGTGGTGTACAGATCCAGGACGTCCGGGCGGTCGTAGTGCTCGATCAACGTGTCCAGCGCGGCCTTCATCGTCGGCACACGCGAGTCACCGCGCTTGTAGACGCGGTGGCCGAAGCCCATGATCTTGCGCTTGGAAGCGAGGGCCGTGTCCAGCCACGGCTTGACGTTCTCCGCCGTGCCGATCTCGTCGAAGATGTGCAGCACGGCCTCGTTCGCACCGCCGTGCAGCGGGCCCTTGAGCGCACCGATCGCGCCGACGACGGCGGAGTAGAGGTCCGACAGGGTCGAGGTGATCACACGTGCGGTGAAGGTCGAGGCGTTGAAGGAGTGCTCGGCGTACAGGGTCATGGAGCGGTTGAACGCATCCACGACGACTTCGTCGGATTCCTCGCCGAACGTCATCCAGAGGAAGTTCGCGGCGTAGTCCAGGTCATCGCGCGGCGCGACGAGCTCCTGGCCACGACGACGGCGCTGGCCGTAGGCGACGATGGCGGGCAGCGCCGCCCAGAGGCGGACGCTGCGCTCCAGGTTCTCCTCCGGAGAGCCGGCGGCGTCCAGCACCGAACCGGACCCGGACGTGTCGGACGCACCGATCACGCTGACCGCGGTGCGGACCTCGTCCATCGGGTGCGCCTCCAGCGGGAGAAGATCGATCGCGGCCTTGACGTTGTCCGCGAGCGCGCGGTGCGCGCGCTCGGTGGCACGCAGCTCGGCGAGCTGGTCGTCGGTGGGCAGGTCGCCGTTCCAGAGCAGGTAGGCGACGGCCTCGAACGGCTGCGTCGCCGCCAGCTCCTGCACCGGGTAGCCGCGGTATAGCAGGCTGTTCGTCTCCGGGTTGACCTTGGAAACGCTCGTGACGTCGACGACGACGCCCGCGAGGCCCTTCTTGATGTCCGTATCCGTCATGTCATGCTCCTTCGCAGATGTGGGTCAATACTTTCGCGAAACACCCGTGCACGTCCGAGACACCGCGCGCTGCAGGGTGTCTCGGACGTGCTTGGGTGTCTCGCGCATGAGGGTGGGGGTCAGCGGGCGATCGTGAAGTTGAAGACGCCGCTGTCGAAGTGGTTGTACGCCTCGTAGTCGATCAGTTCGTAGAGGTCGGCACGGTGCTGCATCTCGTCCAGCTTGTCGCGCAGGTGCCCCTTCTGCTCGATCTCGTCCAGCGCGCGGCCCGTCGCACCCATCGCGATGCGCAGCATCGACACCGGCCAGATGACGATGTTGATGCCCACCGAGGACAACTGCTCGACGGAGAACAGCTCGCTCTTGCCGAACTCGGTCATGTTCGCCAGCACGGGGACGTCCACGGCGGCGCGGATCGCGGCGAACTCCTCAAGGGTCCGCATGGCCTCCGGGAAGATCGCGTCGGCACCGGCGTCCACGAGGGCCTTCGCGCGGTCCACCGCGGCGTCGAGGCCGTCGACGGCACGAACGTCCGTGCGCGCCATGATGAGGAAGTTGTCGTCCCGTCGAGCGTCTGCGGCGGCGCGGACGCGCTTGAGCGCGGTCGCCTCATCCACGACGGCCTTGCCGTCCAGGTGTCCGCAGCGCTTCGGGTTGACCTGGTCCTCGATGTGCAGGCCGGCAAGACCCGCGTCCTCGAGCTCCTGGACCGTGCGGGCCACGTTCATCGGCTCACCGAAGCCGGTGTCGGCGTCGATGAGGGCGGGAAGCTCGGTCATCCGCGCGATCTGCTTGCCGCGACCGGCGACCTCGGTGAGCGTGGTCAGTCCGATGTCCGGCAGGCCGAGGTCCGCGGACAGCACGGCGCCGGAGATGTAGACGCCCTCGAAGCCCTTCTGCTCGATCAGTCGAGCCGACAGGGGGTTGAAGGCACCGGGAAAGCGGAGCAGCTCGCCGGTGGCGAGACGCTCGCGGAAGAGGCGGCGCTTCTCGGCGGCCGTCGTCTGTGCGTACAGCATGGGATCCTCCGGATCGGGTCGGATCGTGCCCCGCGTCCCGACGGACGCGGGGCACGGGTGTCAGAACAGGCCGCGCGGTGACGGGGCGGAATCCAGCACGCCCGGCTTCGCGACGATGGAGAGCTCACGGACCTCGTCCGCGGTCAGCTCGGGCAGGCGCTGGACGAGCTCGAGGAAGCGCTCGATCTCGGCCGGCTCCAGGACGGGCTCGGCGAGCAGGCGGAACTTGTTGATGTAGTTCTCGCGAGCGAACGGACGAGCACCGAGCGGGTGCGCGTCGGCCACCGCGATCTCCTCGGTGATGAGGGTGCCATCGGTCAGGGTGATCTCGGCGCGGCCGCCGAAGGCCTTCTCGTTCGGGTCCTCGGAGTGGTAGCGGCGCGTCCACTCGGCGTCCTCGGCCGTGGTGATCTTGTGCCACAGCTCGACGGTGTCCGCCCGTCCCGCACGCTCCGGTGCGTAGGAGTCCACGTGGTGCCAGGCGCCGTCCTGCAGCGCGACCGCGAAGATGAACGGGATCGAGTGGTCCAGCGTCTCGCGGCTGGCCGTCGGGTCGTACTTCTGCGGGTCGTTCGCCCCGGAACCGATCACGTAGTGCGTGTGGTGGCTGGTGTGCAGCACGATCGAGGCGATGTTGGCCGGGTCGCGCAGCTCCGGACGGTCGTTGCCGAGCTTGCGGGCGAGGTCGATCCACGCCTGCGCCTGGTACTCCGCGGAGTGCTCCTTGGTGTAGGTGTCCAGGATGCCGCGCTTGGCCTCACCGGCGGCGGGCAGCGGAACCTCGTAGGCCGCGTCCGGACCGTCCAGCATCCAGGCGATCACGCCGTCTTCGCCTTCGTAGATCGGGCTCGGGCTGGTCTCGCCGCGCATCGCGCGGTCCACGGCCTCGACGGCCATCTTGCCGGCGAACGCCGGAGCGTGCGCCTTCCAGGACGAGATCTCGCCCTTGCGCGACTGACGCGTCGCCGTGGTGGTGTGCAGCGCCTGCGAGACGGCCTGGTAGATCGTCGCCGTGTCGAGCCCGAGCAGCGTGCCGATGCCGGCCGCGGCGGACGGGCCGAGGTGAGCGACGTGGTCGATCTTGTGCTTGTGCAGGCTGATCGCGCGGACCAGGTCGACCTGGATCTCGTAGCCGGTCGCGATGCCGCGCACCAGCGCCGCGCCGTCCTTGCCCACGTGCTGCGCGACGGCGAGGATCGGCGGGATGTTGTCACCCGGGTGCGAGTACTCCGCTGCGAGGAACGTGTCGTGGTAGTCCAACTCGCGGACGGCCACACCGTTGGCCCACGCCGCCCACTCCGGGCTGGTGCGGTCCTGCAGCACGCAACCGAAGATGGTGGACCCCTCGCCGCCACGGGAGACGGGGTGATCCAGCGCCTGAGCGCGGGCGGCGGAAACCGGCTTGCGGGTCAGCGACGCCGCAGCGACCGAGGCGTTGTCGATGATGCGGTTGATGATCATGTCGACGACGGCGGGCTCGACGGCGACCTCGTCGGTCGCGACTGCGGCGATCTTCCAGGCGAGCTGGTCCTCGCGCGGGAGCGCCTCGGCGCTCTTGTACACGCGGACGTGGTGGTTGACGGTCATGAGTGTCCTTCCGGAAGAGAGGCCAGGATGTTGGTCAAGGCGTTGTGCAGGTGCACGTGGGTGGCGTGGGCGGCCAGCTCCGGCTCGCCCGCGGCGATCGCGGTCGCGATCAGCCGATGTTCGTCGACGGAGGCCCGCAGGCGCGTCTGGTTCTCACGGGACAGCCGCCGAACCCGAACCAGGTGGGTGCGCACGGTCCGCAGTGCCGACGTGAGGTAGTCATTGCGGACGGCGTCGTCCACGGTCTGGTCGAAGCGCGCGATCAGGCCGGCGTAGGCGTCGCGCGTCGCTTCGCGGTCGAGGTGGACGTCGGCGAACTCGGCGGCGAGCTGGGTGAACAGCGAGCGATCGCCGCGCTCGGCGGCCAGGCGCGCGGCGGTCTCCTCCAGCGCGCGGCGCACTTCGAACAGCTCGCGGATGTCGTCGCGGTCGATGTCGGTGACGACGGTGACGCGCGGGGAAGCCTGGGCGACGAGCCCGTCGGCGGCCAGACGCCCGATGGCCTCGCGCAGCGGCGTGCGGCTCACCCCGAGACGGGCGGCTTGCTCAACCTCAGCGAGCACCGTTCCGGGACCGAGATCGCCGGCCTGGATCTCCTCCAAGAGCGTTTCGTACGCGCGGTCACTGGCTCTCATCGCCACCTCCTCGTCCGGACAGTGTATACACAGATCGACTCAATGTGCCACCATTCCGGCTAACGTGGCCTTTGTGCATACATAAATTCCGGACGAGGGTTCCGAGCGAAGGATGCGCGAAGATGGACTCACACGGCCGTTCGGGGGATCGGGGAGAGCACGGTGAGGACCGCGTCCGCGCGCAGGAGAGCGCGCCGCAGTGCACTGCCGCTGACCGTATTGACCGCCGTGCTCACGATGCTCGCCGGCGGCCTCACCGGACTCGCCGCCGCCCACGCCGTTCCCGCTGCAGCAGCCCCGTCCGCTCTCGTCGCGCCTCCTCCCCCGCCACCGATCCTCTCCGATTCCCAGCGCCTGGTCGTGGCATCCGGCGATCCGACCGGCTGCGCCGTGGACTTCACCGGCGACGGCATCAGCGAGCCCCCACGTGTGGAGCGGATCGGTCAGCGCTACGAGCGTCTGCCCATTCCCCGCGCTGAGGGGCGGGTGTTCGCGGGCTGGTACGCGGACGCGGCATCCGCGCAGGCACGAGACGGCGCCGGGCGAATCAACGGCGCCGACACCGTGACGTGCGATGCCCGGCGGGAGCGGACCCTGCATGCGGCGTGGATGACGCCCTCCGAGAACGCGGCCGCGGCCACCGCCGTCCCGATCCTGATGTACCACCAGTTCACCGACAAGCCGGACGGCGAGCCCGGCTGGCTGAAGCTGAACTTCTACGGCATCAGCGACTGGCGCGCGGACATGGAGTACATCGCGGACGGCGGGTTCTACCTGCCGACGTGGGACGAGCTGGAGGCGTTCATCGACGGCGCGCTCTACCTCCCACCCCGCTCCGTGATCGTCACCGATGACGACGCCGACAGCACGTGGCTGCAGATGGCGGTTCCGGTCGCCACGCAGAACCACGTCTTGACGACGTCGTTCGTCATCACGTCCGCACGTCAGGCCCCGACACCGTCGATCTGGGTGCAGCAGCGCTCCCATACGCACGACATGCACACCGCCGGCGCGAACGGCCGCGGCCGGATGGTGAACTGGACGGTCGAGCAGATCGCCGCCGACCTGGACACCAGCGCGAAGATCCTCGGCGCGAAGGAGGTCATCGCGTACCCGTACGGGCACTACGACGACCGCTCCAAGCAGGGCGTCGCCGCGGCGGGATTCGATCTGGCGGTGACGACCGAGCACGGCTACGTGCGGATCGGCAGCGACAAACTCGCCCTCCCCCGCGTCCGGATGAACTTCGGGATGACCGTCGACGACCTCGCGAGTCTGATCGGCTGACGCGTACGCTCGAGCGGGTGAGCACGCCGAGCCGATCCGAACTGGCCGCTTCCTTCGCCGCGACCGGCGAGGCCTATGACCGCTACCGGCCGGGGTTCCCGGACGCGGCGGTGGACCTGTTCGCCGACGACGACGTCCACGCCGCCCTCGATCTCGGCGCGGGTACCGGCAAGCTCACCGAGCGTCTGCAGGGACGCGTGGCGGAGCTCACCGCCGTCGAGCCGGCCGAGTCGATGCTCGCCGTCCTGCGGCGCAAGCTTCCGAATGTGACGGCGCTCCTCGGCACCGCGGAGGACATCCCTGTGGCGGACGCGTCACAGGACCTGGTCGCCGTGGCGCAGGCATTCCACTGGTTCGACACGGAACGGGCCGCTGCGGAGATCGCGCGCGTCCTGCGCCCCGGCGGAGTCCTGGCACTGCTGTGGAACTGGCCCGACCCGCACTGCGCGTGGGAAACCGCCGCCGGCGCCATCGCGCATCCGGCGTCCGCGGCGGCGCGTGCCGAGGAAGATCCCGACGAGGTGCCAGCACAGGCTGATCTGCCCGGATTCACGACCGTCGGCGCGCATCTCGTGCCATGGCCGGAGCGCATCAGCCGGACGGATTACATCGAGCGCTGGGCGACCGTGAGCAGCTTCCTGGCCGCGGCACCGGACGCGCGCGCCGAGATGCTCGCCGCCGTGGAGCGCATCCTGGACGAGGATCCGGACACCACCGGACGCACCGAACTGGATCTTCCGCAGCGCACGTTGGTCCTCCTCTACCGTCGCCCGTGAGTCTGCACTCGGGGAAATTCATAGACTTCGCAGTATTCACAAATTCGTGAAACAGGCGTAGCGTCTGCGGCCATGACAACGGTGATTCTCACCTCCGACCTGCGCAAGGCGTACGGTCGCGTGCACGCTCTCGATGGCCTGAACCTCGATGTGCAATCCGGTCAGGTCCACGGCTTCCTCGGCCCGAACGGTGCCGGGAAGTCCACGGCGATCCGCATCCTGCTCGGCCTTGCCCGCGCGTCCTCCGGAACGGTCCGCCTGCTCGACGGCGACCCCTGGCGCGACGCCGTCGCACTGCATCGGCGGATCGCGTACGTCCCCGGCGACGTCAGTGTGTGGCCCAACCTGTCCGGGGGCGAGGCGGTCGATCTGCTCGCGCGGCTGCGCGGCGCGAACACCCGGTCGGGCACCTACCGGGTGGAGCGCGACCGGCTCATGACCGAGTTCCAGTTCGAACCTCGCACCAAGGGCCGGGCGTACTCGAAGGGCAACCGGCAGAAGATCGCACTGATCGCGGCCTTCGCGGTGCCGGCCGAGCTGTATCTGCTGGATGAACCGACCAGCGGACTCGACCCGCTGATGGAGGTGGTCTTCCAGCGCGAGGTCGCCCGCGTCCACCGGGACGGCGCGACAGTGCTCCTCAGCAGTCACATCCTCTCCGAGGTGGAGCGGTTGTGCGACCGCGTCAGTATCATCCGCGCCGGTCGTGTCGTGGAATCCGGAACCCTCGCCGAGCTCCGCCACCTCACCCGTACCGAGGTCTCCTTCGACGCGGACGCACCGCTGGAGCTCGTCGGGGCTCACGATGCCACCTTCGCGGACGGACGAGCGACGTTCACGGTCGACAGCGACCGCATGCCCGCGGTGCTGCCCGAGCTCGGGCACATGAACGTACAGGGCCTGCGCGTGAACCCCCCGTCGCTGGAGGACCTGTTCCTGAAGCACTACGGTGACGACGTCGCGGCCGCGCGGCGGTCGCGGGGCGAATGATGCGCGCCGTCATCGCGCTGTGGCGCGTCATGGTGCGGCGTGACGCACTGCAGCTGACTCTGTGGATCCTCGGCAACGCCCTCATGGCCCTGGTCGCGATCGGCGGTGTGAATCAGTCCTACGGCACGCTCGATCAACGCCGGGAGCTGCTCGCGACGGTCATGGCCAACCCGGTCATCCTGCTGTTCCGCGGACTCCCGTCCGGACCCGACCACGCCCCGTTCGTCCTGTTCCTGATCCTGCCGTTCTTGGTCATGATCGCGGCATTCATGAGCTCGTTCCTCGCCGTCCGGCACACGCGCGCCGACGAGGAGGAGGGGCGGACCGAGCTCATCGGCGCCACGCCGGCGGCTCGGGGGTCCGCGTTCACCGCAACGGTGCTGCACGGCGTCGTCGCGAACCTGCTCACCGCGGTGATGATCGCCCTCGCGTTCATCGTCGGCGGTCTCCCGGTCGGTGGATCGTTCGTCGCGGGCGCGGCCGTGGGAGCGGCCGGACTCAGTTTCCTCGCGATCGCGTTGCTCGGGGCTCAGCTGTTCTCGACCTCCCGTGGCGCGAACACCTTCGGCGTCGCGATGATCATGATCACCTTCCTCATGTGCGGGTTCGGCAACGCATCCGGCACGCCCTCCGCCGATCTCACCCGGATGACCAGCGGCCCGCTCGCGTGGTTCAGCCCGTTCGGCTGGGCGGAGAACACGCGCCCCTTCGCGGACGATGACGTACGGCCGATCCTGCTCTGCGTCGGCTTCGCGATCGTGGTGGGAGCGGTGTCCGCGGTTCTGCTGCACGCGCGCGACGTGGGCGCGTCGTTCGTGCCCGGACGCCGCGGTCCGCAGCGGGCATCGTGGGCGCTGCGGGGTCCGACCAGCATGGTCTGGCGGTTCGTGCGCTCCGGCGTGCTGTGGTGGGCCGTCGGTTCGTTCTTCACCGGCGCCCTCGCGACCGGACTGGCGTCGGTGGTCGGCACCGCCGCGAAGGACAACGCCGCGCTGGCGAAGGTCCTGACCTCCCTGACCCAGGGAGGCAGCCTCGTCGCCGGCACCGTGACGATCTTCATGACCATGGTCGGCGTACTGGCGTCCTGCGCCGTCGTGCAGGTCATGGTGCGCGCCCGGCAGGAGGAGGCGCGGGGATCGGTGGAACCGGTCTGGGCCGCGCCGGTCGGACGACAGCGGTGGTTGCTCGGCTACGTGATCAACGCCGCGGTGACCATCGTCATCGTCTGCCTGGCCGCCGTTCTCGGGGCGGCGGCAGGCCTGGCCAAGAGCGGCCCGGACGCCGAGGCGATGCGGGACGCGTGGATCGTCGTCGGCGGGCAGGCCGCCGCAGCCGGCGTTTTCATCGTGGTGGCGGCGCTGCTGGTGATCCTGCTGCCGCGGGCGAGTGTGGCGGTGTCGTGGGCGCTCGTCCTGGTCGCGGTCGTGGTCGGCTTCTTCGGTCCGATCTTCGGCCTTCCGCAGGGCTTCGCGCACGTGTCGCCGATCGCGGACGCTCCCACGATCGGCGCGTCCGGCACCGATCTGCGCGGGCTCTGGTGGTTGCTCGCCGTGATCGTCGTCGGCGTCGCCGCATCGCTGGTGCTCGTGCGTCGTCGCCCCCTGGTTCCGGCGGGATGATGCGATCGGCCGGGGACGGATCACGACATCGCAACGGTCTCGCCGCATCGGTCCCCGGAGCCGCCGGTGTGCATGGCGCACGGTAGCCTGGAGCAAGACGGAGACGCCCCGTTCCCGGACCCCGTCGGCACCCTCCTCCGGTGCCGAGCGGATGCTGTGCGGCGTGCTTCCGACACACGGAAGGCGGTGGCTCGTGCCCCAGGACTCGCACCGACCGAACGCACGGCAGCAGCGCCGCCCGGCGACCAGCCGGGACGGCAGCCGTCCCGTCGTTCTCCCCTCGCTGGCGCCGACGGACCAACCGGAGCGTCTCCTCGCCGAAGCGTTCGAGAGCGGGAACGCCGTGTTCTCCGTCTCCGGTGTCTCCGGCTCAGGCAAGAGCGTCCTGGGTCGCCAGATTCTCGCGCAGAGTCGCCGTCCCGGTCCGGTCCGGTGGCGAGCGGTGTCCGTCGCGGCTGACGAGTTCCGCCACCGCACGCCGTACGCCGTCGCCGATCAGCTGATCCGCGACGCGGCGCCGGCGAGGCGGCGAGCGGGAGCGACCGAGCGGCCCGAAGCGTCGCCCGCCGCCTCCCTGCTGAGCGTCGCGGACCGCCTCCTGACCGCACTGATGCGCGGGGTGTCCACGCGCCGCCGGCTCCTGCTGATGATCGATGACGTGCAGTGGGCGGATGACGATTCCATCCGCGCGCTCCGCGTCGTGGTCGGCCGCCTCCCTGCGGAGATGGCGTGCGTCGTCCTCATCGGACGTGACCCGCGGACGCGCGCGATCGCCGAATCGCTGCTGCCGACCGGTGGCGCACAATCCCTCAGCAGTCGGCCGATCACCGTCGACTCGCTGGATGTCGACGGTGTGCGCGGGTACATGTCCGCGGTGCACGGCATCGAGGTGTCGCGAGACCTCGCCGAGCGCGTCCGGCGAGCGTCCGGCGGCCTCCCCCTGCTGATCGACCAGGTCGCGCTGACCATGGCGGAGGCCGTCGCGACCCGCGCCGCCCAGGCGCCGGGCACGCGAGCACGCTTCGACGAAGATCTCACCGACGCCCTGGAATCGGGGAACTTCACCCCGGTGAATCCGTTCGCCGGGCTCGGCGCCGAGCTGCCGGACGGCGTCCGCGCGGCGATGGAGGTGGCGGCGACGCTGCATTCCCCGCTGCGCGAGGCGGACTTCGTCCGGATCGGAGAACTCCTCGCCGAACCCGTCGATGTCCGCGGCGCGCTCGCGACCGGTCTGCTGGTCCGACGCCCGGCGACGGCACCGCAGGGAGCACCGGAGCTCGCGGTGTTCCATGACCTGTACGGCGCCGATGTCGCCGATCATCTGTACGGCGGACGTCGCGCCGCGATCCTGAACGCCGGGGCGCAGGCCGTGCCCGGAGGGGATTCGACCACGCGTCACCGCGCGCTGCTCTGGCGACTGGACGCCGCGATCGTGCAGGGGACACCGCTCGCGGGCGACCTGTTCGCCGACGTGCGCACCGCCGTCGCGGAGAACACCCGGGCCCGCAACGTCGAGCACGTCTTCGATGCCATGCAACGCGGGATCGAGCTGGCCGGCCGGCACGATCCGGCCCTGTCCGACGAGCTCGTGGTCGCGCTCTACGCGCTCTCCACCGCCCTGTCCTGCCTCCCCCGGATGATCGAGTGGATCCCGCGACTGACGGAGATGCCCCGCAGCGACCTGCGGGACCTCGCGCTGCTGCACGTCCGCGAGTTCCGCGGGGACTACGACTGGGCGGATGCGTTCGGTGCCGATCTCCTGCGAAACCTGCCGAGACTCCCGGAAGACGTCACCGACCTCGCCCCCGCGCCGGGCATGCTCGCCGCCGGAGAGCTGTCCGGCCTCATCGTGCGCATGCACACCTCGCTGATCCTCGGCCTGCTCGCACCGCAGGCCCGACCCGGGGACTTCGGCTTGGAGCACTTCGACGAGGCCCGGACGGTCGCGTCCTGGCTGATCGCCGTGCAGCAGCGCGAGCCGGAGCTGTGGGATGCGGCGAGCGAGCGGCTCGATCCGCGCTTCCGGTGGCTGCCCACGGCCCACGACGTCCAGCTGCGTGCGATCGGGATGTCCCTGTTCGGAGTCAGTTCGGTCGGTCCGGCCGAGCGCGTTCAGGCCGAGGTGGCCGCGCTCAGCCACGCCATCGCGACGGCACCCGATCAGACCCCCACCCTGTCCGACGCGCGCCTCATCCGCGCCGGCATCTTCTCCACCATCGGCTACATCCGCATGGCCGCCGCGGACCTCGACGTGTGCATGCGGATGCTCCGCGACGGCACGGCCGGGTGGGGCACCGGCACCGCGCGCACGATGCACATGCACGCGCAGTACCTGCTCGGCGACATCGCCGAGGTCGAGGACACCGCCGACGAGGCGGCCGCCGTCATCCTGGACGACATGGACGCCGTCGGGCGGCCGGGGTACTTCGCCCTGCGAGCGGTGCTCGCCGCCGGTGCCGGCGACGTGGACGGCTGGCGGGCGAGCATGACCGCCGCAGCCCAGGTGACGTCGACGAGCTACGACGCGATCGGTGCGGAGTACGAACTGCTGGCGCACATCGCGCTGGCGCGCGCGGAGCGCGACCCTGCCGCGCAGCTGGCCGCCTTCGCCCCGGACGGCCTCCTCGCCGGCCGCCTGCTGCGGAACCAGAACCTGTACGCCTACCGGGTCGACGCTCTCGCGACCCTCGGCCGTGCGGACGAAGCCCAGCTCGAGCTCGACCGGTTGCGGGCGCTACCGGCCCCGGGATTCCAACCCGTCTACGGGTCGATCGCCTGGCTCACCGGCCGCGTGCACGAAGCGCACGGTCGGTTCCCGGAAGCGATCAGCTCCTATCGGGCCGGCGCGGACCCGACGTCGGGGGAGGAACTTCCCGGCGTTCTCGCTCAGGCGTCCTTCGATGCCGGACGGTTGATGCTGCAGGTCGGGTCGGGGGTGTCCGGAGCCCGCCGGTATCTCCGCGCCGCGCGTCGCGGATTCGCGGCGCTCCGCCTGATTCCGGCCGCGGCGGAGGCGACCGCCCTCCTGGACGCGGCGCAGCTCGGGGCTCCGCTCGGCCGGGCGTCGATCCTCGGGCCGGATGACGCCGCCCTCACTCCGCACGGCATGGTGACCCTGAGCGCTCTCACCCCCCGGGAGCGCGAGATCGCGGTGCTGGCCGCTCAGGGACTGACCAATGCGGCGATCGGCGAGAACCTGCACATCGGCGCGAAGACCGTCGCGGTGCATATGGGGAAGGTGCTGGCGAAGTTGGAGATGAATTCGCGCCGACAGCTGCGCACCGTGCTGGATTCCGCGGGCTCGGCAACGGTTCCCGCCGAGCGCGACGAGAACGCGTGGGCCACGCTCAGCCCGCGCGAACGCGAGGTCGCCGGACTCCTCACGCGGGAGTTCACGGACGCGGAGATCGCCGATGCGCTGGGCATCAGCGCTCGCACGGTGGGTGCGCACGTCGGGGTGGTGCTCGGCAAGCTCGCACTGAGCTCGCGACGCGAGCTGTGGACCGCGTGATCCTCTGCGTTCCCGATCAGGGAGCTTCAGACTATTCACGAAGTTGTGAAACAGGCGTATTCTGCGCGGCATGACACCGCCGCAGAACAGCACCCACTCGCGCCCAGGAGCGACGAGGGCGGCGTCCTCGTCGGCGACCCGGATATGCACCGCGATCGACGATTCCGCAGCACCGGCCGGAGGACGGCGATGAGCGCCATGGACGGACCCGTCGAGCACCGCGGCGTCGATGCCGCGGAGCAGGCCGCCGCGGTCATGACGGCGGCCGGAATGCCGCGCATGCCGGCTCGAGCACTGATGGCGCTGGTCGCCGCCCCCGCGGGGGGCTACACGGCGGCCGAATTGGCGGACCGCCTCGGGGTGAGCCCCGCGGCGGTGTCCGGCGCCATGAAGTATCTGCAGCAGGTTCACTTCATCCACCGCCGCGCCACCCCCGGCGAACGCACGTTGCGCTACGCCCTGGAGCGGGACACCTTCTACGCCTCCGTCACCAACAGCACGCCGGTGTACGGCCGGCTGGCGGACCTCGTGGCGGCCATCGCCGACGACCATCCGGACGACGATGCCGTCCGGGACCGCGCCACGGAGATGGCGGACTTCTTCCGATTCCTGTCCGCGCGGATGCCGGCACTGATCGACGAATGGCGCACGGCCCGCTCGTCGTGACCTCTACTCCGGCGCGACCAGTTGGAACAGGACGTGGTCCCGCCACGCACCATTGATGTGCAGGTAGCTGGGCGCGAAGCCGATGCGCTCGAACCCGGCTTTGGCCAGCACCCGCTGAGACGGTGCGTTCTCCGGCAGAGTCGCCGCCTGCAGACGGTGCAGTCGGAGCTCGCGGAAAGCGTGCTCCGCCGCCGCGCGGACCGCCGCCGTGGCGAGCCCTCGACCGTTGTGACTCTGCGCCACGAAGTACCCGAGGTTCGCGGTGCGAGCCGGCCCGAGCATGATGCCGCTGAGGTTCAGCCGGCCGACCAGTTCTCCGTCCACGACGATGCCGAACGGCACCGACCGGCCCGCCCGGAGCTCGCTCAGCTGCCGCGCGATCGTCGTGCGCTGCACCGCCGTGGTCGCCCACTCGGCATCGCGCGCCGGGTCCCACGGAGCGAGGAATTCCGCCTCCCGGGCGTAGAGGTCGGCCATGGCCGGCGCATCGTCGAGGGTCAGCAGCCGCAGGGGTCCATCCACCCGTCGATCCTGTCACGCGCTCGCTCCCCCGCGCGGCAGGAATCGCGCGGGAGAAGTGAGGGAAGGCAGAACGACGCCGCCTCGCTCCGGCCTTCGTCAGGAAGACGTGGGAGGACGTGTCGAAAGAGGGAGCGTTCGGTCAGAGAACGTCGAGGATGGGACGCTGGCCCACCACGAGCCGCTCGCGGGCGGACGGGAAGGCGAGCCAAGCGAGCCGGTCCAGCTCGGGGAATTCCTGCATCCGCCCCGACCGCGGTGGCCACTCCAGCTCGAACGTCCCGAAGACGGCCGCACCGAGGTCGATGTCCGCCTCCGCCGGGACGGCGAGCCGGAACACGGTGAGCTGCTTCACGGACGTGACGCGGAACACGCCGACCTCGCGGGCGTCGCCCTCCGGCAGCCGCAGTCCCGTCTCCTCACCGAACTCACGCACCGCCGCATCCCACGCGGACTCCGTGGCGGGGTCGTACTCCCCCTTCGGCAGCGACCACGCACCCTCGTCCTTGCGCGCCCAGAAGGGGCCGCCCATGTGACCGGCCAGGACGGCCCGCTCCGGCCCGCGGCCGCGCACGAGCGCGATGCCCGCACTGTGCACGGCCACGGCCGGACCGCTCAGACCAGACGGGCCTTCGGCGACACCGTGTCGGTGTCCGCCGCATCGCGGAAGACGACATCGCCGAGCGCGGTGTCGATCGCGGCGAGCACGTCCGCGTCCAGCTTCACGCCGGACGCCTTCACGGTGTCCGCGAGCTGCTCCGGGCGGGAAGCTCCCACGAGCGCCGCCGCGACGTTGGGATTCTGCAGCACCCAGGCGATCGCGAGCTGCGGCATGGTGAGGCCCGCGTCCTCGGCGATCGGACGAAGCCGCTGCACCGCCGTGAGCACGTCGTCGCGGAGGAAGGACTTGATGAAGTTCGCTCCGCTCTTCTCGTCCGTGGCGCGGGAGCCGGCCGGAACGGGCTGGCCGGGCAGGTACTTGCCGCTCAGCACGCCCTGCGCCATAGGCGACCAAACGATCTGGGAGATGCCGAGCTCCTCGCTCGTCGGAACCACCTTCTCCTCGATCACGCGCCAGAGCATCGAGTACTGCGGCTGGTTGGAGATGAGCTGGAAACCGAGCTCCTTCGCCAGGGCGGACCCCGCACACAACTGCTCCGCCGTCCACTCCGAGACGCCGATGTAGAGGGCCTTGCCCTGGCGGACCAGATCAGCGAACGCCTGCATCGTCTCCTCGAGCGGCGTCTCGTGATCGTAGCGGTGCGCCTGGTAGAGGTCGACGTAGTCCGTGCCGAGACGCCGCAGCGACGCGTTCATGGACTCGAAGATGTGCTTGCGCGACAGACCGGTGTCGTTCGGCCCCATCGGGCCGGTCGGGAAGTAGACCTTGGTGAAGATCTCCAGCGACTCGCGCCGCTGGCCCTCGAGCGCCTTTCCGAGGACCGCCTCAGCGAGGGTGTTGGCGTAGGTGTCGGCGGTGTCGAAGGTCGTGATGCCGACATCGAGCGCTGCGTGCACGGTGGCGATCGCGGCGGGATCGTCAACTTGAGAACCGTGCGTCACCCAGTTGCCGTAGGTGATCTCGGACACCTTGAGTCCGCTGTTACCGAGGTATCGATATTCGACCATGGCACCACGCTAGCGCCGCGACGGGGCCGTCGCCGCACTCAGACGACTTCCGGGACGGCGGGACCGGGTTCGTCCGGTTCTCCCAGCCGCACCAGGACCACCCCGACGAGGATCAGGACCCCACCGAGCAGCTGCCACAGTCCCGGCAGCTGACCGAGCAGGAGCCACCCGAACAGCACCGCGGCGAGCACCTCACTGAGCGCCACGAACGCCGCGAGGCGCGAACCCAGCATGCGCGTGGACACGATGCCGAACACGTACGCGAGCGCGCCGGCGATCACCCCGATCGCGACGACCGGCACCCACCATGGCACAGTGCCGGTGAGGAAGGCGACCTCCCCGGTGGTCACGGCGAACGGCAGGACGCCGAGGACGCAGGCCAGCGTCAGACCGATCGCGCCGACCAGCAGGCCGAACCCGGCCAGCGTGATCGGCGGGAGCGCCTGCTCGCCCTGCTGGGCGGACAGCACGAAGTACACCGCCGATCCGACCGTGGCCCCCATCGCCCACAGCACGCCGATCGGGTTCAGTGACAACCCGGTGAAGACATCGAGCACGAGCACCAGGCCGCCGACCCCGGCCGGCGTGATGGGCGGGAGCCCCACCTCGCCCTCCGGGGCGGACAGCACGAAGTACACCGCCGATCCGACCGTGGCCCCCATCGCCCACAGCACGCCGATCGGGTTCAGTGACAACCCGGTGAAGACATCGAGCACGAGCACCAGGCCGGCGATCGCGATCAGGCCACCGCCGATGGTGAGCGCCCGGGGCCGGTCGCCATGTCGCAACCACAGCCACAGGACGACCGCGACCGGAGACATGTACTCGATCAGCAGTGCCACGCCGACGTCCACCAGCGCGACGGCCTGGAAGTAGAACAGCTGCGTGGCACCGACGGCGAACGCGCCGTACAGAAGGAGAGTGAGGATGTTGGCCCGCACCAGGTGCCAGCGCCCACGCAGCGCGACGACCGCAGGGACCAGCAGCACCAGCGCGGCGACCCAGACGCGGGCGGTCACGGCCGCCCCCGGCGTCCATCCGGCGTCGATCAGCCCCCGCGCGAGCGCACCGGAGGTGCCGAAGCAGAGCGCGGTGAGCAGGGCCAGGACGAGGCCGAGCCGCAGGGCAGGACGACGCGAGACCGCCGTTGACGGCCCATCGGGGAGGGTCACGATCCGACGTTACCGGACCGGCACCGCGCCCGTCATTCGCCGGGTTCGGCGGCCTGTTCGACCTCGGTGAGCACGCGCTCGAGGAGGGCGGACAGTGCGGCCTGCTCCGCATCGTCGAGCCCCAGCAGGAGGTCGTGCTCGAACGTCATGCAGTCCGGGAACTCCCGGACCACGAGTTCACGCCCGCTCGGGGTGATCGACAGCAGCACGACGCGCCCGTCGCGGTCGTGCCGTTCGCGATTGATGAGCTCGAGCCGTTCCAGGTGGGCGGTGATCTTCGTCGCGGCCGCACCGGACACCCGGATCTCCGCGACCAGTTCGCTGGCACGCATCGGCCGCTCGGTGCGACTCAGAACGCACAGCACCTCGAACTCGCTGCGCGTGAGCCCGACCTCGGCCAGCGTGCGGTCCCGACAGACGTCGGCGAGTGCGGCGATGCGTCCGATCCGCCCGAAGACCTCGATCGAGCCGGTGTCGACGTCGGGCATGGTCTCAGACCAGCTCGAACGCAGACGCGTGATGCGATCCCCCTGGTCCGGCGGATCAATGATGATTCCGGACATGCCGTCATGCTAACGGAGCGGGTGCTTCACCGGTGTTGCATCGACACTCTGCATTTCCTCGGGCTGATCGGGGATGAGGTCGTTCGTCACGGCAATTCCCACGGCATCCGGCGCCCGCCGGGGCGCCAACCGGGACAGGGCGCCGGCGGCGAGGCTGGCCAGCGCCTCCAACGGACCGCGTCGATGCAGCAGGACGAGCACGAGTGCCAGCAGCAACAGCACCGCGACCTGCAACCCCCAGGCCCCGGGTCCGTACACGTACCAGGCGGAGGTCCGCGGGCCGCCGGCGATGCCGATGACGGTCGCCGTGAGCAGGACGTGCAGGCAGTACATCGTCAGCGGCGCGGCACCGCCCGCCTGCACCCAGCGCGTGAGGAAGGATCGGCGTCCGGGACGATCCCACACGGCGGTGCAGAGGCCGATCACGACGGCGGCGATGCCGATCGTGCGCAGCAGGTCCCCCGGCGTCCCCGTGTGCGGAGCGGCCACGAGCTGCAGCCACGGGTCCGCCGTGGGGGCGGCGCCGTAGCGCGAATCGGCGGGGTCGACGCCCGCCGGCAGTCCGGCGCCGAAAGCGGCGATCATCCCCGTGGACACCACCATCGCGACGATCACGGCGATCACTCCCCCGGCGGCCAGCAGCAGGGCGGAGCGCCGAGCGGATCCGGCGGCACGGGCACGCAGCAGTCCGCGGGCGATCAGGATCCCGGCGAGCATGTAGACGACCCAGGTGATCACCGGGTACGTACCGGTGAACAGGACCGCTCGCAGCGCCTCCACCGGGTTCTCCGTCCAGACCCGAATGTCGAGGGAGTCCCCCTCCATCGGAGTGCTGAGACCCAGGCCCACGCGGATCGTGGCGTTCACGATTCCGCCCACGGCCCCCAGCACGACCGCGGCGGACGCCACGAGCCAGGACGGTGCGAGCAGGAAGGCCGCGGAGAGGATCATCGACACGCCGAAGGGGACCAGCACCACGAGGATCGGAGTGTGCACCAGCGGCAGCACCAGGCCGATGATGATCACCACCAGCGCTCGTCCGAGGACGCTCAGCAGCACACCGCCCGGCCCACGCGTCCGCGCCGCCGCTCGCGTGGACAGGACCAGGCTCACGCCGCCGATCACCGCGAACAGGGCCGCAGCGTTGCCCTCAACGCCCACACCCACGACCTCGGCGGCCTGCCCCGCGGGCGTGGTCGTGGGCGTGAAGATCAGCAGCGGTGTCCACAGATGAGCCGCCATCATGCCCAGGATCGCCAGGAAGCGGGCGATGTCCACTCCGACGATCCGACCGGTCACATTTCGCGGATCACGACGCGTCGTGACCGTCCCCCCGGAAATCATGCGGTCCATGATGCCCGGTGCCGCCGCGGAACGGAACCGGGCTCGCCGAGACGGTCAGACTGCGGAGATCGGGGTGTCGGTCGCGATGGCCGCCCGCTCGTGGAAGCCGCGGCGCACGACCCGGTCCTCGGCGATCGACTTCTCGACCTCCTCGGCCTTCTCGTACAGCGTCTTGTCGCCGTGCGAGGTCAGCACCTTCACCAGCACGGGCAGCAGCTCGATCATGAAGAACAGCGCCGCGATGAGCCAGTGCGCCCAGCCCAGGGTCGGTTCCTTCTCGGACAGTCTGTTCAGTCCGGTGATCTGCGAGAGCAGGCCGACGGCGTCCGCATTGCCGGTGGCGACCGAGGCGGCACGCGCGTTGTATGCCGCCAGCGCGGCATCGTACGACTTCTGCGCGGCCGGCAACTGGTCCTGGGCCTGCTGCCGGTTGGTCTTCTCAGACGCGCTCGCCGCGTCCTTGCCGCTGGTCTGGGCGGCGGTCAGAGCCGCCTGCGCATCACGAAGCTGTGCGGCCAGCGCGTCATACGTGGACTGCGCCTGCTGCAACTGCGCCTTGGCGGCGTCCGAGCTCGTGCCCTCGCCCGCCACACCGGTGCAGCCGGCCACCTCGGTTCCGCCGTTCAGCTCGCACTGATACATCTGCCGAGCCTGATCGATGACCTTCTGCTGGTCCGCCATCTGCGAGGTGAGGCTGTCGACCGAGCTCTGCGCGGCCTTCTCCGTCGCCGTCGCGGAGTCCGCCCCGGCGACGATTCCCGTGGCGGACTGGTTCTCCAGCGCCGCCACCTTCGCGGTCGCCGCGTCCAGCGCCTTCTTCTCCGGTCCGGTCTCCAGGGCCTTCTGGTCGGACAGGGACTGGGTGATGTTGGTCGAAGTCACCTCGCGCTGGATGTCGTTCTGGAAGATCTGCAGCACCAGCGGTTCGGCGACGACGATTCCGATGATCGCGGCCATGATCACTCGGGGGATCGCGAGACCGATGAGCTTCCCGATTTGGCGGGTCGACTTCATCGTCGAGGTCAGGAAGCGGTCGAGGTTGAAGATGATGAGCGCCCAGATGATCGCCAACGGAATCGCCAGCCACACCGCCACGCGAACGCCGGTCAGCAGCGCGAAGAACATCGACAGCGCGGAGACGACCGCCGTGCCCAGGAGCACGAAGAACATCTGCACGTAGCGCGGAGTCTCGGTCGGGACCTGGTCGAGCACGGCGCCCTCGGCACCGCCGAGGATCGCCATCCGGCGCATCGGACGCCGCGGGGCCCGCGGTTCGCGCGGAGCGCGAGCGAGGCGCTGGGCACGCGTGGCGGCCTCCACCGGCGCCGTGCGCGGAGCGGCCTCGTCGAACGCGGGACGCTCGAACTCGCTCATCGGCAGAGTCTCGTAGGCCTCGGTCGGCTCACCGGCGCGCGGCTCGAAGGCGTCCGTGATGAACTCCGGTTCGAGCGGTTCGGTCGCCGACGTCGCACCGATCGGTCCGGTGGGCTCAGTGTCGGCGAAGTCCTCCGCCTGCAGGCGGTCGAGGTCGCTCAGCTCAGCGGGGTCCACCTCGGTCGCGCTGCCGGTGGCGTCCGGGATGAAGGTGCGCTGGAACTCCATCGGCTCCTGCTGCTCGGCCGTGGTGTCGAACTCGATACGACCCTGAGATCCCATGCGGCCGGGCCGGTGATCGGAAAAAGACATTCGTCAAGGGTAGAACGAGGCGCCTGGGCGTCCCGTGCGAGCAGCCCCAGAGCACGCCCAGCGCGAACCCGCTGCGGCGTCAGACACCGATCGGGAACGTGCGGTGCTCGGGCCCCTCCTTACGGGCGTGCATCTGCTCCTCGTCATCGAGCCAATTCGGTCCGTGGTTGCGCAGCAGCACGATGTACACGATGAGCGAGATGAGGATCGCCGCCGTCACGTAGATCGCGAACAGCGGCACGACGCCACCCTTGTTGGCGGCCGCGTAGAGCAGCGGAGCCGTTCCGCCGAAGATCGAGTTCGCCATCGCGTAGCCGAAACCGACGCCGAGCGCGCGGATGTGGGTCGGCAGCATGGAGGCCTTCACGATCGCGTTGATCGAGGTGTACCCGGTGATGATCACGAACCCGACCAGCAGAATCGCGAACGCTCCGAGCGCGTTCGTCACGGTCGGCAGCACCAGGATCAGGACCCAGCTGAACAGGACACCGCCCACGCCGAAGAAGATCAGCACCGGCTTGCGCCCGATGCGGTCCGAGATCCACCCTCCCAGCGGCTGCAGCAGCATCAGGATGATCAGGGCGACGAGCGTGATGACACCGCCGAGCACGGCGTTCTTGCCCGCGAACGTCGTCTTCAGGATGGTGGGCGCATTGACGGTGTAGGTGTAGAAGGCGACCGTCCCGCCCATCGTGACCAGGAACACCGCGAGCAGCTCTCGCCAGTAGTTCCCGAGCAGTTCCCGCATCGACCCGCTCCGGCGAACCTTCCCGGCCCGGATGTCGGTCAGCGACTCGGCGGTGAGCGACTCGTCCATCGTGCGGCGCAACCAGAGCACGACCAGCGCGCCCACGGCGCCGATGCCGAACGCAACGCGCCAGCCCCACTCGGCGATGGCGTCCGACCCCCACCCGGTGAGCATGATCAGCCACACCGCCTGGGCGAGCACCTGACCGCCGACGAGGGTCACGTACTGGAACGAGGACAGGAAGCCGCGGTGCGATTTCACCGCCGCCTCGGACATGTAGGTCGCGGACGTTCCGTACTCGCCGCCGGTCGCGAGGCCCTGCACCAGGCGACACAGGACGAGGATGACCGCGGCCCAGACGCCGATCGTCTCCCGTGTCGGGGTGACCGCGATCACGAGTGAGCAGGCGGCCATGATCGACACCGACACCGACAGCGAAGCGCGTCTGCCGCGCCGGTCCGCGAACCGCCCGAACAGCCACGAACCCACCGGGCGCATCAGGAAGGTGACGGCGAAGATGGCCCAGATGTAGATCTGCGAGTTCGAGTCATCGGCAGCGAAGAACTTCGTCTCGAACGCCGCGGCGAACGTGGAGTAGACGTAGACGTCGTACCACTCGACGAGGTTTCCGGCGGAGCCCTTGATGGTGTTGGACACCGAACGCCGGAGGCTCTCCGGGCGGTGGGAGGTGATCACGGTCATGATCGGCACCGTACGCCGATGGGCATGGTGCGCAAGGGGGTTGTGCACCGCCCGCGCGGATGCGATCAGACGATGGGGGCGGCCTCCGCCGCGGCCTTGTCGTCCTCGGTGGCCACGAGCTGGCCGCACGCGCCGTCGATGTCCTTGCCCCGGGTGTCCCGGATCGTCGTCGGGATTCCGGCATCGTTCAGCCGCCGAACGAACTCGTTCTGCACGGCCACATCGGACGAGGTCCACACCGATCCGGGCGTCGGGTTCAGCGGAATCGGGTTGACGTGCACCCACCCGCGACCGCGAGCGTTCAGCTTCTTGGCGAGCAGGTCCGCGCGCCAGGGGTGGTCGTTCATGTCCTTGATGAGGGCGTACTCGATCGAGACACGACGCTTGGTCTTCTCGAAGTACTCGCGGGCCGCGTCCAGGGCCTCATCGACCTTCCACCGCGAGTTGACCGGAATGAGCTCGTCGCGCAGTTCGTCATCCGGCGCGTGCAACGACAGCGCGAACGTCACCGGGATGTCCTCATCCGCGAGCTTGCGAATCGCCGGCACCAGACCGACCGTGGACACGGTGATGCCGCGCGCGGACATCCCCAGCCCCTCCGGCTGCGGCGCGACCATGGTCTTGACCGCGTGCATGACGCGGTTGTAGTTGGCCAGCGGCTCACCCATCCCCATGAAGACGATGTTGGACACCCGCTCCATCGAGTGGTCGTCCTTCTTCTTTCCCCCGAGCTCACCGTTCGCGATGACGCGGTTGGCGCGCACCACCTGCTCGAGGATCTCCGCAGCGGACATGTTGCGCGTCAGCCCCGCCTGCCCGGTGGCGCAGAACGGGCAGTTCATGCCACAGCCGGCCTGGCTCGACACGCACAGCGTGATTCGGCCCGGGTAGCGCATCAGCACCGACTCGACGAGCGCACCGTCGTGCAGGCGCCAGAGGAACTTGATGGTGTCGCCCTTGTCCGTCGCGAGTCGGCGGACCTCGGTCAGGAGGTTCGGCATGAGCCCGTACACGAGCTCCTCCCGACCCGCCTGCGGCAGGTCGGTCATGTCCACGGGGTCTGAGGTGTAGTGCGTGAAGTAGTGCGTGGCGAGCTGCTTCGCCCGGAAACCGGGGAAACCGAGCTCCTTCACGCGGGCGACCCGCTCCTCCGGCGTGAAGTCCGCGAGGTGCACGGGCGGCTTGCCCCGCTTCGGGCTGGCGAACTGCAACGCGGGGCGTCCTTCGCCGTCGAGCTTCTGCGACCATCCCTCGGTGCGAGGGCGCACCTGCCGACCGGTGGCGCGAACGGTTCCCTGCTCAGAAGTCATGTATTCCAGGATACGGGGATCGGACTGGACGATCAGTGGATGCGGAATTGTCGCCTTACGGCGGAATACGAGTGCGTTCCGGGGGCGCGTCGGCTAGCTTGGAGGGGTTCTCGCACGCACTCCATCGGAGGGAAACACCATGACCGGACCGGAGAACCCGACCGAAGGCACGGACGGGACGCAGGACCCCAACCCGTTCACGCCGCCCACGACCGACGACGCCCAGCAGGCTGCGGACGACGCCGGCAGCGCCGCGTCGGAGACCGCTGCGGCTCCGCCCGCCGCTGACCCCTACGCGGCACCGGCCGCTGACGACGCGGCATCGGCGAACCCGTACGAGACCGCTGGTTCTTCCGAGACCGCCGACGACGCGGCGGGCACGTCCAGCCCGTACGAGCAGCCGTCCGTGGACACGACGGGTGAGGCGCCCGCCGCCGACCCGAATGGCCAGGCACCGGCCGCTGACCCCTACGGCCAGGCACCGGCCGCCGACCCCTACGGGCAGGCTCCCGCCGCTGACCCCTATGGGCAGGCTCCCGCCGCTGACCCGTACGGCCAGCCGCAGTACGGCCAGCAGCCACCGGCCGACCCGTATGGGCAGCCGCAGTACGGCCAGCCGACCGCAGCGCCGTACGGCCAGCCCGCCGGTGACCCCTACGCCCAGCCGGGGCAGCAGTACGGCTACGCCGCCGCACCGGGTGGTTACGGCCCGCCGACCGAGGCGGAGATCAACGACATCACGCTGAACCTCTGGCTGTCGGTGTTCTTCGGCTGGATCCCGGCGCTGATCTTCTACGTGATCCGCAAGGACACCGCGACGCCGTTGGCCCGCAAGGCCTACGCGGACAACCTCAACTGGCAGCTGGTCGCGCTGATCATCTACTTCGCGTCCTACATCCTGATGTTCGTGTTCATCGGGTTCATCACGATCCTGCTGCCGTTCGTGATCTCGTTGATCATCGCGATCACGGTGCCCGGTCAGCTGCGCGCCGGCCAGCCGGGCAAGTTCATCATGGCCCCGAGCTGGGTCAAGTAACCCACCGAGACACCCGGGCCCGTCCGCGGCATTCCGCAACGCGCGGTACCTCGGACGGGCCCGGGTGTTCTGCGGTCCGGTGGCGCGTCAGCGCGGGGCGTCCTCGGCGAGAAAGCCCCAGCGTCCGGCACGGAAGTCGAAGGACCAATCGGCCTGAGCGATCGCCGGCCAGCCCAGGATCACGGTGAACTCCGGGTCCCCGTCCGGACGCATCGGCGCGAGGTCGACCACGGCGGCGAGGCTGGGTGCGAAGCGGCGTCCGAAGATCGTGAACGTCGGGAGCATCACCATCTCACTTGACGCGCTGACTCCGGCGGCGTCGGTTCCTGTCGAGATCCCGGCGGGCCGGAACAGCTCCGGCCGTGACGCCACGATCCCCGCGTCGACGAGGGACACGCTGGCCCCGGTGTCCCACACCGCGAGCGCGTCCGTCTGTCCCCCGAGGACGAGTTCGAGGAAGACGTGGGACCGCGACGGCAGCGTCAGCTCGTGGACCTCCGGCACCGCGGCGTCCCCGTCGAGCTCCAGCTCCCGGGAGGACGTGCGGAGATCGAGACGGTGCCGCCGCAGCACGTCCATGCCGAGGAGCCCGTCGCCGTCCGCACGCACGCCAGCGGTGAGGCCCGTCACCTCGACCTCGCCGAGCCGGACGGACGGCACCAGGACCGAACGTGCATCCACCTGACCCAGCGCGCCGCGCACGGTCGACGTTCCGGCGTCCTCGAACGCGGTGGCGTCCCCCGCGGGGACGGACGTCCGCGCGGCACCGGTGTCCAGCACCATGCGGACCTCCCGTCCGGCCACGGTGACGGGCAGGACGGGAACGAAGCCGTCCCCCTCCGCATCGGCTTCGATGGTCAGGGGAACGATGGTCATGGCGTCACGCTAACGCGGGCGTCACTCCCACGGAAGACCGCTCAGCGCCACCAGGTGTCATCCGGCGTGACCGGAAGGTGGCGCTTGTGCGCCGATCCGAGGTACTTCGATTCCAGGGTTCCGGCGGCCGCGGGGTCGATCGACTTCCCCTCGAGATAGTCGTCGATGTCCTCGTACGTCAGGCCCAGCTCGTCCTCGTCGGCCCGGCCCGGGGTCCCATCCAGGAGGTCCGCCGTGGGCTTCTTGTAGGTCAGGTGCTCGGGGGCGTTCAGCTCCACGAGCAGCTGGCGCCCCTGCCGCTTGTTGAGCCCGGCCAGGGGTGTGAGGTCGGCGGCACCGTCGCCGAACTTCGTGAAGAAGCCCGTGATCGCCTCGGCGGCGTGGTCGGTGCCGATCACGAGCATGCCGTGCTGCCCGGCGATGGCGAACTGCGCGACCATGCGCATCCGCGCCTTGATGTTTCCGCGGACGAAGTCGCTGATCTCGTCGCCGGACTCCTCGATGCCCCGTTCAACCCCTTCGACGCCGGCGGCGATGTTCACCGTCAGGACCCGGTCCGCGCCGATGAAGGACAGCGCAGCCTGCGCGTCGTCCTCGTCGTGCTGAACGTTGTAGGGCAGACGAACGGCGATGAACTGGGCCGAGCCCCCGTCCGCGCGCACCCGCTCCACGGCCAGCTGCGCGAGGCGACCGGCGAGCGTGGAGTCCTGTCCGCCGGAGATGCCCAGGACGTACCCCTTCGCACCCGTGGCGCGCAGGTAGTCGATGAGGAACTCGACGCGGGCCTCGATCTCCTCGGTGGGATCGATGGACGACTTCGCGCCGAGGGCGGCGATGATCTCCTGCTGCAGGGTCACGGTGTCTCCTTCCGGCGCCGACGGCGCGCTACCAGTATGGGCCCCTCATGTGTCGCCGGTGTTTCGGCGCCGTGCCTCGGCGAGCAGCCGCACCACGGTGTCCGCCTTCGCGGCGGTGTACACGCCCCAATCCGACGTGCCGGATGCCGCCGCACGCTTCGTCGTGAGGTACGCGCTGCGGGCGGCGCCGTCGACGCGCAGCAGATCGCGGAATGCGATCCGATCGCGCCACTGCGACCCGTCCCGCACCACCACATGGAGCACGCAACGCCGAGCCGTTCGATCGGGGGCGCTCAGCCACGCGTGCCCGGTACGCTCGCCCTCGAGGTCGTAGCCGGCGCCCGCGAGCGTCCGTGCGGCGGCGGCGACCGCGGTTGCCGGGACACCGATGAGCACGTCGACGACATCCTTCGCCGGGAAGCCGCGGACCGCGGTGGAACCGATGTGCTGGATCTCGGCGTCCGGAAGCATGATGCGCACACGATCACACTCGGCCGTGAAGCGCGCGGACACCTCGTCCGGGTCCGGGACGGTGAGGGTGATCGTGTCGGTCGTCATCGGCGTCAGGACCGCGGCTCAGCGAGCGCGGCGCGATGGCGTGCGAGTGTCGCGACGATCTCGGCGTCGAGGGCGTCCTCGATCCCGTAGTGCCGGACGAGCGCGAACACGTTGTGCAGGACGTCCTCGACCTCGGCGGCCAACCTCGCCCGGTCCGGTGCGCCGTGCTTGGCCGTTTTCGCCCCGTGGCTCTCGAGATGAGCCACCTCGGCCGCCACCTCTCCGAGTTCCTCGGTCAGCCGCAGCATGATCCGCAGCGGGTCCTTCCCGTCGGGGAACAGGACCCCATAACCGTCGGCGATCGCGATCAGGTCATCGGCGGTGCTGCGCATCCACCGATGCTACGTCCGACATCAGTGCACGGAGAAGCCGCCGTCGACGGCGATCGTCTGGCCGGTGACGTAGGACGATCCGGGTCCGGCGAGGAAGACCGCTGCCGCGCCGAAGTCCTCCGGCGTGCCGTTTCGGCCGACGTGGGTCCGAGCCGCGAGCGCGTCACTGACCCCCGGACGGGACCACAGCTTCTCGTTCAGCGGCGTCGGGACGAAGCCGGGCACGAGGGCGTTCGCGGTCACGCCGGCCGCGGCCCACGCCTCGGACTGCACCCGCGCGAGACCCTCGACGGCTGCCTTGGACACCCCGTACGCCCCACTGTCGGCGAAGGGGCGCTGCGCCTGCTGCGAACTGAGATGGATCAGGCGACCGTATCCGCGCGCGGCCATCCGCGGGCCGTAGTGCCGGCCGAGGAGGAACGGCGCGTCGAGGTTCACCGCCATCGTCGCATCCCAGACGTCATCCGTGATCTCCGCCATCGGCGGGCGGAGGTTGATGCCGGCCGAGGACACGACGATGTCGATCTCATCGGAGGCCGAGGCGATGACCGCGCGCACTCCGTCCCGCGTGGACACGTCCCCCGTGATCGTCCGACCGCGCCCGCCGCCCGCGATGATCTCCGCCATCGCCGCCTCGAGCACGTCCGGACGACGCGCGACGATCACGACCTCCGCGCCCGCACCGGCGAGCGCTCGAGCGATTCCCCGGCCGATGCCGGATCCGCCGCCCGTGACCAGCGCGGTCCGTCCGGCCAACGAGAACAGGTCGGCGAGGGAAGGCAGGGCGCTCATCCCCGCACGCTACCGGACACCCACACCGGCGCCCGACACTGTGACAGAGCCCCGGCGTCCGTGCACCGCGCCCGCGCACAGCCGCGGGCAGGAAGTCCGACACGCCGAGTCTGCGCCTGTGGCGGCGGCGTGTCGTCGATGAGACCCGCCGCCGTGCTCGCGATCGAATCGACACCACATCCGGACCGCATCCGCTACCACGCGTGCCATCGGCGGCCTAGCATCGGCCGTGACGAAGGGAGATGGCATGGACACCATTGAGGGCATCGATCCGACGGCGGCGCCGAGCGGGGACGGTTGCGCGGAGTGTCTGGCGAGCGAGGACGGGTGGTGGGTCGCGTTGCGCCGATGCGCGCAGTGCGGTCACATCGGGTGCTGCGACAGCTCACCGGGACAGCACGCCACCGCGCACTTCCACGAGACCGGCCATCCGCTGATGCGGAGTTTCGAGCCGGGACAGGACTGGTGGTGGGACTACCGGACGGAACAGACGCTCGCGTCGGGCCCGGACCTCGCCCCGCCCACCGCGCGTTCAGCGTCGCAGACGAGCCCCGGCCCGGCCGACCGTCTGCCCGACAACTGGCGCTCCCTCATCGTCCACTGACGCGAGACACCCAAGCACGTCCGAGACTCCCCGCATTGCGGGGTTTTTCGGACGTGCCTGGGTGTCTCGCGGTGAGTCAGTCCAGGAAGATGTCGGGGAAGAGGCGGGAATCGGGGGTGCCGGGGACGGCGGCGTAGGCGGAGAAGTCCGTCACGCCCTCCTCCTCCAGCACGTCCTCCACGATGTACGTGTTGCCCGTGGCGGACGAAGCGTCACGCGTGAGGACGGCGTGGGCGGCGTCGGCGTAGATCTCCGGCGTCCGCGAGGCGGCCATCACCTGGTCCCCGCCGAGCAGGTTCTGCACGGCGGCGGTGGCGATGGTCGTGCGCGGCCACAGCGTGTTGGCGGCGATCCCGTCCTTGCCGAACTCGGCGGCGAGCCCGAGCGTGACCATCGTCATGCCGTACTTCGCCAGCGTGTAGCCGGTGTGCGCGCCGAGCCACTTCGGCGTGAGGTTCAGCGGCGGGGACAGCGACAGGATGTGCGGGTTCTCGGACTCCTGCAGCAGCGGCACGGCGGTGCGCGAGAGCGAGAACGTTCCCCGGACGTTGACGTCCTGCATCAGGTCGTACTTCTTCATCGGCAGATCCAGTGACCGCGACAGGTCGATGACGCTGGCGTTGTTGATGACGATGTCGATGCCGCCGAACTCACCCTTGGTCTTCAGCACCGCCTCGGTGACGTCATCGTCGTTGCGGACGTCCCCCAGGATCGGCAGCGCATTGCCGCCGGCCGCGCGAATGGCGTCCGCGGCAGTGTGGATGGTGCCCTCGAGCTTCGGATGCGGGGTGTCCGTCTTGGCCAGCAGCGCGATGTTCGCGCCGTCCGCGGCCGCCCGCAGCGCGATCGCCAGTCCGATGCCGCGGCTGCCGCCGGAGAGCAGGATGGTCTTTCCGGCCAGCGTGCGTTCGGTCATCAGTTCTCCTTCTTCTGCGACGCCCGCGCCGCGAAGGCGGCGATCCGGGCCTCGGCGTCGGACGTGGTGATGGCCGCACCGATGGTGCGGGCCTCCTCGGCGAGCTGCTGCTCGAACGTGCGATCCCACCGGGAACGGATCAGGCGCTTGGCCTCTCCGTAGGCGTGGGCGGCGCCAGCGGCGATCGCCCGCGCGACCTCCTCGGCACGCGTACGGACCGTCTCGGGTGCGACGACCTCGGCGACCAGTCCCCACTCCCGCGCCTCGTCGGCGGACAGGAGCCGCGACGAGAGGACCAGCTGCAACGCCCGGCGCTCCCCCACGGCCCGCGCCAGCGATGCGGTCACGGACAGGTCCGGCGTGAGCCCCATGTCGGCGTACAGGCTGCCGAGGCGGGAGTCCGCACCGACGACCGCGTAGTCGCTGGCGAGCAGGATGCCCAGGCCACCACCCGCGGTGGTGCCGTGCGCGGCCGCGATCACCGGAACGGACGATTCCACGAGGTGGCGGATCCCGGAGTTGATGACCCCGGCGAGTTCCTCGATGCCGCCGGAGATGCCCAGCCCCTCGGCCATGGCACGGACGTCGCCGCCGGCGCAGAACGCGCGCCCCTCCCCCTGCAGCAGGATGACGCGGACGTCATCGCGAGAGGTGGCTTCGGCGGTGACGCGCTCCCACGCGTACGCGGTGTCCGCGTCGAACGCGTTCATGCGCTCCGGACGGTTCAACGTGATGCGGGCGAGGCCGTCCTCGACGGCGAGCAGGACCGGCGCGTCGCTCACTTCGGCGCCATCCGGATCGCGCCGTCCAGGCGGATCGTCTCGCCGTTGAGGTAGCCGTTGTCGATGATGGACATCGCGAGCGCGGCGTACTCGTCCGGCTTGCCGAGGCGCTGCGGGTACGGGACCTGCTGGCCGAGCGAGGCCTGTGCGGCCTCCGGGAGGCCGGCGAGCATCGGGGTCTCCATGATCCCGGGCGCGATCGTGCACACCCGGATGCCGTAGCGCGCCAGTTCGCGCGCGATCGGCAGCGTCATCGCGTGCACGCCCCCCTTGGAGGCCGAATAGGCGGGCTGACCGATCTGGCCGTCGAACGCGGCGACGGAGGCGGTGTTGATGATCACGCCGCGGTCGCCGGAGTCGGTGGGGTCGTTCTTCGCGATCACCGCGGCCGCCTGAGAGATCACGTTGTACGTGCCGATGAGGTTGATCTGGATGATCTTCGCGAAGGCGTCCAACGGCGACGGGTTGCCCTCGCGGTCGAGGACCTTCGCGGGCGGGGCGATGCCGGCGCAGTTGATCACCACTCGCAGGGGCGCCCGCTCCTGGGCGCGAGCGACCGCATCCGCGACTTGCGCGGCGTCCGTGACATCCGCGGCGACGAAGGTACCGCCGAGTTCGGCCGCGGCGCTCTCACCGGGGGACGAAGGCAGGTCGATGATCGTGACGTGCGCGCCCGCGGCCGCGAGGCGTTTCGCCGTCGCGTTTCCGAGTCCGCTCGCGCCACCGGTGACGAGTGCACCGGCTCCCGTGAGGTCCATGAGTTCTCCTTCGAACAGCCGCGAGAAGCGGGACGGCGTCGCACCGATCGCGACACCGTGTCTCAGCCTACGCGGGGGATCCGCCTCGACGCACCTCCGGATTCCAAGGCCGAGCGCGTACTCTCTCTGCATGCTGTTGCGACTGAAGCGCGTCTATGAGGCGCCGGCCCCGGATGATGGCGTGCGCGTGCTGGTGGACCGCCTGTGGCCCCGCGGGGTCTCGAAGGAGCGAGCCGCTGTCGAGCTGTGGGCGAAGGACGTCGCGCCGTCGCCCGAGTTGCGCGAGCAGTGGCATGCGGCCGAGCGCGGGCACTGGGTCGACTTCGTCGGTCCGTATCGCGCCGAGCTGGCGGGACCGGCCGCCGACGCCGTGCACGACCTCGCGTGCCTGTTCAACGAACGTCAGGACATGACGCTCGTCTACGCCGCGCGGGACCCCGCGCAGAACCACGCGACGGTTCTCGCGATGGTCATCGCCGACGTCTCCGAACGGCTCCGCGCGGCGGAGTGACATGCGCCTCCGGCGGGGTCGAGTCAGGACTCGTCCTGGGCCCACTGCTGAGCGCCGGGCCGAAGGCACGCCGCCGTCGCCGCGTCCACGGCCGACTGCAGCGCCTCCGCGTGCGACGCGCCGAGCACGAGCGCCGCGGCGAGACTGCCGGTGAACGCGTCTCCTGCCCCCGTGGTGTCCACGGCATGGATGCGAGGCGCGGTGGCCGTCACATCGCCCCAGCGCGCGCCGTCGGCCCCGAGAGTGCGCACCACGCGGTCATCGTCCTCGCCGAGCTGGGCGGCCTCCTCCTCGTTGACCACCACGATGTCCGCTGCGGCGACCAGGTCCAGGACATCCTCGCGCCAGGGGGACGGATTCAACAACGACGTGGCCCCGGACCGACGCGCCAGCTCGAGAGCGGCGCGAACCACCTCGAGGGGCACCTCCAGCTGCAGGGAGATGACATCGCCCGGACCGATCACGCCGTCCAGGTCGGCGACGGCGTCCGCGCCGAGGAACGCATTCGCACCCGGCACGACGATGATCGTGTTCTGTCCCTCGGCGTCGACGACGATGCTGGCCTGACCCGTCGGGCCGGGGGCCGTCCCGACCCGGTCGAGATCCGCGCCGCGGCGGCGCAGGTGCTCCCGGTACCGGGCGGCGCCGTCGTCGTCACCGACACGCGTCACGAAGACGGTGCGGGCACCGGACTGAGCGGCGGCGGCGGCCTGGTTCGCCCCCTTGCCACCCGGGAAGGTCGCGATCCCCGTGGCGGTCAGCGTCTCCCCCACGCGTGGATGGCGCGCCACGCTCAGCACGGTGTCGATGTTGGTCGACCCGATGACGTAGACCGTTCCGTGCGGGGTCGCTTGTGTCATGTCGCTCCGTTCGTCCTCTCGAGCGTATCGGGCACGATGGAGGCATGATCCCGACCGACGACATCCCGATCCCGGAACGCGTGCGCGTGCTCGCCGCGGGGGCCGCACTCGTTCCGGTGTGGCGCAACGGGGTCGGCGGGCTCACCTTCCGCGCGGACGGACCGGAGGGCGTCCGCTACATCAAGTGGGGCCCGCGGCACCCCGAGACATCCCTGGCGCAGGAGGCGCAGCGGCTGACGTGGGCGGCACCGTTCACCACCGTTCCGCACGTCCTCCAGCGCGGTGAGGACGAGCGGCACGAGTGGATGGTGACGGCGGCGATCCCCGGTCGCAGCGCCGTGGACCCGCGCTGGATCACCGAGCCGGAGACGGCGGTCCGCGCGGTCGGGAAGGGCCTGCGGCAGCTGCACGACGCGCTGCCGGTGGACGAGTGCCCGTTCGAGTGGACGGTCCCGGCCCGGATCACGAACGCGGCGGCGCGCGGCGTCGTGGTGCCGCCCGACCTGCACGAGGCTCCGCCGGTCGACCGCCTCGTCGTCTGCCACGGGGACGCCTGCGCACCGAACACGCTCCTGGCCGAGGACGGCACGCCGGTCGGACACGTGGATCTGGGGGCCCTCGGCGTCGCTGACCGATGGGCGGACATCGCCGTGGCCGCCCTGTCGACCGAGTGGAACTACGGCCCCGGCTTCGAGGATGCGCTCGTGCTCGCCTACGGTCTGACCCCGGACCGCGAGCGCCTGGCGTACTACCGCGATCTCTGGAACGCCACCTGATTCAGGACGGCCGCAGGCTCGCGATCAGCATCATCGCCGCGCCGATGACGCCGAGGACGACTCCGATGATCGCGAGGGTGCGCACGGTGCGAGACAGCGCGCGCGGACGGGCCAGGATCGAGGCGGGGAAGACGAAGGTCAGGACAGCCGGCCAGATCCACCCCTCACCCGGCCGCAGGAGTCCGAGCAGGCTCGCTGCACCGAGGATCGACGCGATCACTCCGACCGCGAGGCCGATGCTCGCCGGAATCACACCGCGGTTGACCCCGTCGACGGCCGCGGCGCCCGCTTCCTGCGATGCCGCACTCCGGTCCGCATACGTCTCGGGCGGCGCCACGGGATAGCTCGCCGCAGCGTAGGGGTCCGAGGGTGCGGGTGATTCCGCCGAAGCGCGGTGCGGGTCCTGCGGGTCCTGCGACCCGGCGGGATCGGGTTGCGTCATGACGGGCCTCCCCTGGTGTCCATCGGACAGGGTACTCCTGCAACGGGCCGCTATTTCGGTTTCGGCACGTCAGCGAAGACGTCGGGATGGTCCGAGAGCAACGACCATCGCTCGACCGGCCAGGTGATCACGAAAGCGCGACCGACCACATCCGAGATGGGGACGAATCCGCCACCGGGGGTTCCCATGTGGGCGCGGGAGTCCGCGGACTCGTTCCGGTTGTCGCCCATCACCCAGAGGTGACCGGCCGGAACCGTGACGTCGAAGGCCACCTCGGACGCGGGACCGGCCTCCCGCAGGTACGGCTCGTCGATCTCGACGCCGTTGATGGTGAGGTGTCCGGCCGAGCAGCACACGACATGGTCTCCGGGCAGCCCGATGACGCGCTTGATCAGGTACTCGTCGCTGTCGGACGCTCCGAGACCGACGAGATCCAGGAACCATTCCGCCGGGGTGGGTGGGGTGGCCGGGGCCACGCCGAGCCAGGACCCCGGATCGCGGAAGACGACGATGTCGCCGCGTTCGAGGTCAACCGTCTTGGGCACCAGCTCGTTCACCAGAACCCGGTCGTTCACTTCGAGGGTGTCGGACATGGACGGCGAGGGAATGTAGGCCAGGACCCCGGATCGCGGAAGACGACGATGTCGCCGCGTTCGAGGTCAACCGTCTTGGGCACCAGCTCGTTCACCAGAACCCGGTCGTTCACTTCGAGGGTGTCGGACATGGACGGCGAGGGAATGTAGAACGATCGGATCAGAAACGTCTTCACGCCCCACGAGACGGCCAGAGCGATCACGATCACGACGAGGGCATCCCGAAGGAATCGCCAGAACGTGTAGGGACGTCGGGTCGGCGCCGTCGCGTCATCGCTCACGTCATCAGCCGCCACCGCCACCTCCATGCCCCGATCTGCATTGTCCACCGCTGCAGGCACGGTGTCGAATCCCCGCCCCGGCGCGGTGCGAATTCAGAGGATCCGAGCCAGGAACGCGACGGTGTCCGGGTGACGGGGAGCGTCGAAGATCTGCTCCGGCGGCCCCTGCTCGACGAGCACACCGTCCTTGAGGAAGACCACCCGGTCCGCGACCCGGCGCGCGAAGGCCATCTCGTGCGTGGCCATCAGGATCGTGGAGCCGGATTCCTTCAGCTCCGTGACGACGTCCAGCACCTCCCCGACCAGCTGCGGGTCCAGCGCCGAGGTGATCTCATCCAGCAGCAGCACGCGCGGGTCCGTGACCACCGCGCGAGCGATCGCCACCCGCTGCTGCTGGCCGCCGGAGAGGCGATCGGGGTACTCGCGCGCCTTGTCCGCGAGGCCCATGCGAGCGAGCACCGCCATCCCCTGGTCGCGTGCCTGCGCGGCGGGCCGCTTGAACACCTTGCGGGACGCGAGCGTGACGTTCTCCAGCACGGTCAGGTGCGGGAAGAGGTTGTAGTGCTGGAAGACCACACCGATCTGGGCGCGCACGCGGTCGGCGTTCACGCGCGGATCGGTGATGTCCTGTCCGGACAGGAAGATCTGGCCGTCATCGACCTGCTCGATGAGGTTGATCGTCTTCAGCAGCGTGGATTTTCCGGAACCGGACGCGCCGATCAGCACGACCACCTCGTGCTCGTGGACGGCCAGGTCGATGCCCTGCAGGACGGGAACCGCGCCGAAGTGCTTGCGGATCCCGCGGATGTCCAGAACGGCGCTCACACCAGACCTCCCTGCTGCTCACGGCGCTGGGCGCGTGCGGCGTACCAGTCCGTGAGACGGATCATCGGCCAGCTCAGCAGCACGAACAGCAGTCCCGCGACGACGTACGGCGTGTAGTTGTAGGTCAGCGCGTTCTCGATCTGGGCGGCTCGGACGGCGTCCACGGCGCCGAGCACCGAGATCAGTCCGACGTCCTTCTGCAGCGAGACGAAGTCATTCATCAGCGCCGGCATCACCTTGCGCACGCCCTGCGGCATCACGATCATCCGCAGGGTCTGCGCATGGGTCAGCCCGAGCGAACGCGCGGACGTGCGCTGGCTCGGATGCACGGACTCCATCCCCGCGCGCAGCACCTCGGACACGTAGGCGGAATAGGTCAGGATCAGCGCGATCGTGCCCCACACTGCCATCGGGACCTTCGGGAAGAGCTGCAGCGTCGGGATGCCGAAGCCGACCAGGTACAGCACGATGATCACCGGCAGACCGCGGAAGAGGTCGGTGTAGATCGTCGCGACCGCCCGCAGCGGGAAGAACACCGCGCCGCGCAGACTCCGCATCACCGCCAGCAGGGTCGCGAAGATCGCGACCCCGATCGCGGCGAAGAACAGCACGATGATGTTCAGCCACAGTCCCTGCAGGATCTTCGGGAAGACCTCGACGCCGTAGGACACGTCGAAGAAGGTCTTCCGGGCGACGGCCCAGCCGGGGGTGTTGGTGATGACCACCCCGATGACGACCGTGAACACCACGGTCGAGAGGATGCTGATCAGGATCGAGCGTCGCGCTCGAGACTGCCGGTACGCGCGCCGCCCGAGCTCGACGGCGGAGATCTCCGTCGGCGAACGCGGGACCGCTCCGGGAACGGACAAGCGGGTCCGCTTACTTCAGGACCGGGACGTCGGCCTGGCTCGTGATCCACTTCTCGGCCAGCTTGTCCAGCGTGCCGTCCGCGCGCAGGGCGTCCAGGGCCGCCGAGACCGGGGCGGTCAGGGCGGAGTCCTTCGGCAGCACATAGCTGAGCTCGTCGCCGCCGGTGGTGTCGGCGAACTGCCCGACGATGACCGAACCCTCGACCTGTGCGCCGGTGACGTAGAACGCGGTCGGCAGGTCCACCACGAGGGCGTCGATCTGGCCGCTCTGCAGGGCCGCGACGAGGTCCGCGTTGCTGTTGAACACCTGCGGGTCAACGCCGGTGGCGTCCTTCAGCACGGTGTAGCTGGTGGTGCCGACCATGGCGCCGACGGTGGCCTTCTTCAGGTCCGCGATCGTTGAGACCTTCGCCGCGGTGGTGGCGTCCTTCGCGACGACGGCCTGCGAGGTCGTGTAGTACGGCGTGGAGAAATCGACGGCCTGGCGCCGCTCGTCGGTGGCGGAGAACTGCTGGATGTTCAGGTCCCAGTCCTTCGGCCCCGGAGCGATGGCGGCATCGAACGTGGTGCGCACCCACACCACGTCGTCCTTCGCGAAGCCGAGCTTCTCGGCCAGGGCGTAGGAGACGGCGGCCTCCAGGCCCTCGCCCGATTCCGGCTTGTCGCCGATGACCCACGGCGAGTACGCCGGCTGACCGGTCGCGATGGTGAGCTTGCCCGGCGTGATGGTCTGCAGCGCGCCGTCCGTCGTGGCGCCGGGAGCGGCGGAGGACCCGGTGTCCGATCCGCCCGCACAGGCGGACAGCCCGATCAGGGAGACGGCGAGACCGGCGACGACGAGGCCTCGACGCAGGTGGCGGGAGAGAGCGGACATGGCTGACCTTCCAGGTCGGGCGGGGGTGCGGGAACTCCAGCCTACGCGCGGGCGCGCCTGCGCGTGGCGGCGGTTACCCCCTGTTGCGCACCGTGGGCGGCACGGCATGACGGCGCGGCTCGCGGGGTCAATCGGCGAGGGTGAAATCGTCGAAGCTGAAGCCGGGTGAGACGACGCAGCTCACCAGGGTCTCGGTTTCGGCGGGCAGCGTGCGCTGCCAGTTACCGGCGGGGACGAGCACCTGCGGGTTCGCGGCGTCCAGGACGCACGTCTCGCCCGCGTCGGGTGCGGGGGCCGCACCACCGTGCTGGATCCGGACCGCGCCGGGCCCGTGCCAGAGCCAGAGCTCATCGCTCGTGACCACGTGCCACGCGGAGGACTCCCCCGGCGGCAGGAGGAACAGGATCATGGTGGCGGCCGGACGAGTACCGCCGTGCGCGTCGACGGTGGCCGCGGACGCCCAGGTGCGGCGGTACCAGCCGCCCTCGGGGTGCGGCTCGAGGTGCAGCTCGACCGCACGCGCGGGGACGTCGAGCCACTCGATGATCGTGCCGTCGACGCCGCGTCGAGGCACCCGCTCGTTCATGCCGGCACCTCCGGGGACAGCGCTGAGCCCTCCGGCGCCCAGGCGAGTTCCCCGGCGATGACCGTGCCGACGCATCGTCCGGCGGCGTCCTCGGCGAGTGCGGCGATGCCGTCCGCCGCATCGCCGTCGACGGCGAAGAACGCGAGATCGGCGCGAGCACCGACCGCGAGATACCCGGTGCGGTCCGGGCCCACGTCGAGTCCGAGGGCGCGGGCACCCCCGAGCGTGGCGATCGCGAGCAATCGTGCATGCAGGTCGCGGTTCGTGTACCCCTGCGAGCGCGCGATGCGGACGAGAGCGGCGACGTCGGCCATCAGGTCCAGGGACGGGGAGGAGGACAGGGAGTCGGTGCCGACCGCGAGCGGCGAACCCTCCACGAGGTAGGCCGCCACGGGAGGCTCGTCCAGACCGATGACCTCGTTGGAGCGCGGGCACAGGGCGACGGAGGTGCCGCGAGCGCGCAGCAGCGCGCGATCGGTGGCGGTCATGTACACGCCGTGCGCGATGTGGCAGTCCGGTCCGAGGACGCCGAGCTGGTCGACGAACTCGGTCGCGCTGGCACCGAAGCCGGCGTCGCGGAGCGAGCGGAAGCTGTCCACCTTCACGAAGCGCCACGGGTCATCCGGCGCCGTACCGGGACGGTGTCCCTCCAGCGCCGACTCGCCCAGGTGCAGGTGCGTGCGCAGGCCGCGCTGGCGGACGAGGTCCGGGATCTCCAACAGGGGCTCGGTGTCGAGGGAGTACGGCGCGTGCGGGGACAGCCCCGCGCCCGGGGTGAGCGGGATGCGGTCGAGTTCGGCGACGATGCGGTCGCGGCCGCCGTCGCGCCAATCGGCGTTGGTCCAGCTCATCACCTCCCAGTAGGTGATGCCGTTCAGTCCGGTCTCGCCGAGGACCCCGAGCGCCTCGGCATCGGTGACGATGTCGGCCACCGAGGTGATTCCGGCGCGGATCATCTGCCGCGCGCCGTCGACGGCGTCCGCATGCCAATCCCGTGCGCCCGGCTCGTACACGGCGTCGAAGGCCGCGCCCCAGTCCTCGAAGCCGGCGTGGCGACGTCGGCCGACCTCGGCCATCCCGGTGTACTGCAGATGGGAATGCGCGTTCACCAGACCTGGCATCAGGATCCCGTCGACGCGGACCTCGTGATGCTCCTCACCGCGCTCGGCCAGCAGCTCGCGGACCCAGGCGCGGTCACCCACGTGCAGGATCCGGCCGTCGCGGACGGCGACGGCGCCCTCCACGATCGGGGGCGCGGTGATCGGCAGGACCAGTCGTGCCGAGTAGACGACGACGTCGGGGGTCATGCGGGCTCCTCGGGGGCGAAGCGGTTCAGGTCGGGAAAGCGGGTGGGGTGCCAGGACGTCGCGGGCTCGTCCGGGGCATGGACGCGGGCATTGACGCGGGCATTGACGGGGGCGAATCCGACCAGCAGTGCGGCGATGTGGTCGTCGACCTCGGGCGGCAGGGCGTGGACTCCGGGTTCCGGGTACGCACCTTCGGCCAGCAGCCGCACGGCGCAGAGCTGGGCGGCGAAGGAGTAGTCCATGATCTGCACCGGGTTGCCCTCGGCGGCGGTGATGTTGATGCAGCCCCCGCGATCGAGGACGATCACCTCGCCGTCGTCGAAGACGAGCGCGTCGACCTTCGGCGCGTGCGCGCGGATGACGCCTCCGGACGCGAGCGCCGCGTCCAGCTCGATCTCGTCCGTGACGCCGCCGGCGACGGCGAAGACCGGACGGTCGCCGGGTCGTCGTGCGGCGCGGCGCAGGTCGTCCGGCGTGATGGTTCCGGCGACACCGGTGGCGGAGATGACGAGGTCCGCGATGTCCAGGGCGGCTTCCCGGGACATCGTCGGACAGCCGGCGTGCCGAGCCTCCAGCATGCGCACCGGATCGGTCTCCACCACGACGACATGCGAGCCCAGGGCGCGGACGTACTGCGCGACGCCCTCGCCGACGGGTCCGAAGCCGATGACGGCGGTGGTCGGTCCGATCCCCCGGCCGATGCGCTCCAGGAGATCGGCGATCGCGAAGACGCACGACTGCCCGGTGCCGTACCGGTTGTCGAAACGCGTCTTCATCCGCGCGTCGTTGACCGCCACGACCGGGATCGTGAGGCGGTCCCCCAGCGCGCGCAGCGGACGCAGTCCGCTCGTCGTCTCCTCGGCGGCACCGCGCAGCACGACGCCGTCGTGCGCCGCGAGGCGGATCAGGTGCGAGCCGTCATCCAGCAGTAGGTCGAGTCCGGACGCCAGGAACGCGCGCGCGTCCGCCAGCTGCCGCGCGGTGTCGCCGGACGCGTGCACCGGGAATCCGCGGCGCCGCAGCGCGTCGGCGATGGCGGGGTCGGTCTCATCCGCGTGCGCGTACAGGACCACCTCCGCCCCGGCGTCGCGGAGGAACAGCGCGAGCGTCGCGGTCTTCGGTTCGAGCACCATGCTGATGCCGATGCGGACACCGCGGACGACACCCGATGCCGAGAGCTCGGCTGCCAGCGCCGTGCACGCCGGCATGAACGCGCGCGCCCAGTCCAGCCGCGCCTCGGCATCGGCGGTCTCGGCAGCGTCCGCGGGGAGGACGCGAACGCGCGTCCCGTCCGTCCGGCGATACGCCCGGAACGGCAGCCGAGTGGGCTCCTCACTCAGTCCATCGCTGCGCAGTGCCGGGAGACGTCCGCATTCGATGACGATCACGCCATCGCGCAGCGCACTCCCGTCGCCGACCGAGACGCCGGCATCGCCGTCCGCGTAGACGTAGAGCGCCTCCCCCGGCTCTGAGATGTCGCCGCCGAGGGCGACGAGGAGCTCGCGCAGCGGTGCGGTCGCGTCGCCGCCGAGCACGGCCGTGGGCTGTCCGGAGACGACGAGATTCCCCGCCGCGGCGAACCGCCGCACGATTCGTTCGGGGGCGTCGTACACCCCTTCAGGCTACTGCTCAGTGCGGCCCGTCTTCGCTCCGTACTGCCCGCTCGGGCCGTGCTCCGTATCGTCGGCGGCATGGTGCAGCAGGCAGCCGGTTGGTACCCCATCAGCCCGCAGTGGGAGGCGTGGTGGAGCGGAACCGGATGGACCGATCACCGCCGTCCGCGAATCACGTCCGCCCGTCAGCAGGGCGCGGACGTCACCGCCCGGCCGGCGGCGTCGGCGACCGCGCCCCGCGCCCCGCAGGCGCCCGTCGCACCCCAGGCTCCGGCCGCACCGCAGTACCGCCCGACGCCGCCGCGCGGGGCCCCGCCGACACAGCCCACGCTCCCGGTCACCGCGTACCTCTCCGGCGGCACCGAACCGGCGCTGCGCTTCACGTCACACATCGCCGGCCGGAACGCCGAGGTGGAGATCTGGGCCGACCGGATCCAGTGGCGCCGGCCGCACGGGGTGTCCGGGGTGAAGGTGGCCGCCGGAGTCCTGACGGTCGGGTTGTCCCTGATCGGGACGGGAGTCCGCCGAGATCGGAAGGGGTCCGAGATGCTGCCGATGAAGGCCGTGACGTCCGTGAGCTCCCGCCGCGACGGCGTACGCAGCATCGTGGACGTCGCGACATCCTCCGGTGTGATCGGCTTCCGCGTGCACCACGACGAGGCGGAAAGAATCGCGTCGCTGCTGAACACGCTCATCCTCCGCTAGCGTCGGGCCGCACGGTGGACGTGCCGCTCGTCGAGCGGCTGTCAGACGTCGGCGTCGGAGAGGACCCGGACGGAGGTGACCCCGGGCACCTCGGCGACGGAGCGCACGAGGGGTTCCAGTTCGTGCGGGGAGGCACCCGTGATGCGGATGTGCGCACGGATGCGCGGGCTCTTTCCGGGCCGCTCACGCTCGGTGGCGCTCTCGAACGTCGCGACGGTTCCGGCTGCGGCGAACTCCGCCAGCACCGCGCGCAGGGCACCCTTGCCCTCGCGGTACTCGGCGAGGATCACGGTCTCCTCTGCCGCGTCCGGCGCGAAGCGGCGTCCGATGATCGGCAGCACCGTCACGCCGACGAGGTACAGCGCCGTCGCGATGATCGCGAGCATCGGCAGCCGCGCGCCGCAGGCCATGCCGATCGCCGCGCTCATCCAGATCGACGCCGCGGTGGTGAGGCCGCTGACGGTGTCGCGCCGGACGAAGATCACGCCGGCGCCGAGGAAGCCGATGCCGGACACGATCTGGGCCGCGATGCGGGACGGATCCAGCGCGACATCCGTCCCGAGTGCTCCGCCGAAGCCGTCCGAGGAGACGATCGTGAACACCGCGGAGCCGACCGCGACCAGTGCGTGCGTCCGCAGCCCGGCGCTCTTCAGCCGGCGCCGTCGCTCGTAGCCGATGATGGCGGACAACGCGAAGGCGAGCACCAGCGCGAAGATCTCGTCGGGCAGGCGGGCTGTGAACCACTCCATGGTTCCTCCGATCTGCGCGCGTCTGGCCGGACCCGCGCTCGTTGTCGCCGGTTCCGCTGCGGCGCGTCACCAGCGCGATCCAGCCGACCTGTCGCCGGCGTGAGGGCGGCCGGACCGATGCGATAACAGGGGACTTTACGCTCATTCACGACAGATTCGAAGCGCAGGCACGCGTGGCTCTCCCTTTTGGGCGTGAAATGTCCCGATTCACGCCCCGAGTGGGGGAAGTTCCAGAATCCGCGGTCCTGCATCGGGGCACGCGGATGAGCGCGGCCGCACCGGGAGATCAGGCCGGGGCGAAGACGAAGGCGAACGCGCCGGTCACCACCGCGGCGGTGAGGGCGATCGCCGAGATCAGCGCGGCGACGACCAGGAGGGCCGCGTCCGCGCCCGTGAACCGCGCCGGGCGCGACCACGTGCGTGGGATCGCGGAGCCGAATCCGCGTGCCTCCATCGCCGTGGAGAGCTTCGTTCCTCGGCGGATGGCGAGCACGAACAGCGCGAAAGCCGTGCCGAGGGCCCGCCGGATCCGCCCGGTGTCGGCCACGCCCCGCGCCCGGCGGGCGAGTCCGAGCGCGCGGACGTCGTCGGTGAGCAGACCGAGCAGCCGCATCCCCGCGAGCGCGCCGAGCACGAAGCGGCTGGGCAGGTGCAGGCGCTGGGAGAGCGCGTCCGCGAGGTCGGTCGGATCGATCGTCGCGAACAGCGCGATGGAGGGCAATCCGATCGCGAACAGCCGGAGCATCGTCGCGAGCGCGAGCTGCAGCGATCCCTCCGACACGTGCACGAACCCCCAGTCGAACAGTGCGGCACCGGACGGGCGACCGTACAGCGCGATCGTCACGCCGGCGGCGGGGGCGGCGAGCCAGATCGGCAGGGTCCGCAGGAAGAACTCGCGTGGGCGCAGTCCGGAGCCGAACACGAACAGCGATCCGAGCACCAGGGCGACGGATGCCGAGACCACATCGAGCGTGATGATCAACGGCAATGCGAGGAGGAGAGCAGCACCGAGCTTGGCCAGGGGGCTGCGCGGAGCCAGCAGCCCGCCGCGAGCACGGGGTGAGGCGTTCACCGGTGACGCGAGCGCGGTCATGCCGCCCCCACCGGCAGGCGCCGGGCGTGCAGGGCGTCCAGCACGTCCAGGTCGTGGGTGACCGCGACGATGGCGCGGCCCTCGTCGCGCAGTTCGGCCATCAATGCCACGAGCTCGGCCCAAGTCACGGCGTCCTGACCGAAGGTCGGCTCATCCAGGAGCACGATCAGCGGCTGCGTGGCGAGGACCGCGGCCACGGTGAGACGGCGCTGCTCTCCCCCGGAGAGCGTGTACGGGTTCGCCTCCGCGAGACGGTCCAACCGCAAGCGCTGCAGCAACTCGTCGACACGACGCGTGACCTCCGCCTCGGGAAGCTTCAGCGCCCGCAGTCCGACCGCGAGCTCGGCACGCACCGTCGTGGCCAGCAGCTGGTGCTCGGGCTCCTGGAACACCATCCCCATACGCGTGAGGAGCTCACGCGACCGCCACCGGTACGGGTCCGGCCGCAGACCGTCGGCGAGCGCTTCGGAGGCGGTGAGGTCCCCACCCTCCCGCGGGATCAGACCGGCCAGGGTGAGTGCGAGCGTGGACTTCCCGGCACCGTTGGGACCGACGATGCCGAGAGCTTCCCCGGAGCGCACCTGCACCGCGAGCGGACCGGCGACCGGATGCTTCGGCACCCGCGCGACGACGAGTTCCCGGCCGGAGAGCAGGACCGGACCCGGAGCGCTCCGCGGCGGGTCCGGCAGCTGCGGCTGGATGCCGGGCACCCACACGCCGGCCGCAGCCAGCTCCGGACCCCGCGCGGCCAGCACGGCATCCGGCGTCCCGTCGGCGATCACGCCGCCCGAGCCGAGCACGATCACGCGGTCGATGATGGGCAGCCAGACGTCGATGCGGTGCTCGACGACGACGAGCGTGGCGGGCACGGCCTCCAGCGCCCGCACGACCGCGTCGCGGACCTCGAGCACGCCGTCCGGGTCCAGGTTGGCGGTGGGTTCGTCCAGCAGCAGCGCGCCGGGACGCATCGCCAGCACTCCGGCGAGCGCCAACCGCTGCTTCTGCCCGCCGCTGAGCGCCGCCGTGGATCGATCCAGCGGCACATCCAGCCCGACCGCGTCGAGCGCGTCCCGGACGCGGCCGGGGATCTCCGCGGGGTCTACCCCGAGGTTCTCCGGGCCGAACGCCACATCGTCCCCGACGCGGGAGAGCACCGCCTGGCTGTCCGGGTCCTGCAGCACCATGCCGGCCCGCCCCCGGACGGCACTCGGCGCGGCTCCGTCGACGAGGAGCGTGCCGGTGGACTCACCCTCATCATCACCGCCGAGCACGCCACCGAGGGCGTGCAGCACCGTCGATTTGCCCGCGCCGGACGCGCCGAGCAGCAGCACGCGCTCGCCCGGTTCGATGCTGAAGGTCACCTCCGACACCGCCCACGCCAGACGGGTGGCGTATCGCCAGCCCCATCCCTGCGCCTGCAGCGCCGCCGCTGTCATGCCTCAGACGCGCGTCGTGGCGGCTCGACCCGCGGCGAACCGGTTCAGCGCCCCGGTCTTGGCCAGTGCCGCGGCGATCGCCCAGGATCCGACCCCGGCGATCACCGCACCCGAGAGGGTGGTGGAGGTGATGTAGACACTGGTGAACAGCGTGTCCGCGCCGGGGTACCAGAGCACGCGGTCGTTGATGCCGCACGCCAGTCCGGCGACCGCCCCGGCGAGCACGGCGACGGGCAGGTTGAAGACCTTGTACAGGAACACCAGGAACACCAGCTCGGCCCCGAGCCCCTGCACGAGACCGGACACCAGGGTGAGCGCGGACCACTGGTTGCCGACCAGCGCGGAGATGGACGCGGCGACCATCTCCGCGTACAGGGCGGCACCCGGCTTGCGGATGATGAGGCCGGCGAGGACACCGGCCATCAGCCACGGTCCGGCGAGCAGCCCCTGGAGCCCGGGCAGCAGCGGCTTCAGCAGTGCGGACGGACCCTCGTAGGCGAAGTTCCAGATGATGAAGAGCACGGCGCAGGCGACGGCGATGACGCTGGCGACGACGATGTCGACGACGCGCCAGGTGGTAGGTGCGGTGGACGGCACGATTTTCTTTCCCTTCCTTCGCTGGCATGACCCAGATCAGGTTCGACGGTCGAAGCCGGATGGCTTCCTCTCAGCCCCGCGTGGGGCTCCCGTGGTGTGTGCCGCCCAGTGTAGTCCCACCGGAGCGCCGGGCTCCATCGTCCGTCGCTCTCAGCTCCGACAGTTCCGGGCGCGCAGAAGTGTCCGGAGTGGTAGCGATGGCGGGGATGCTCTCACCGGCGGCAGTTTCGGGCGCGTGAAAGTGTCGGGAGTGGGAGCGACCTCAGGCGACGCGTGCCGCGATCACGGCGGCCGTCGCGGCGGGGTCCGGACGGTGGCCCTTCGATTCCGGCACCTCGACGAGCTCCGCCTGCGGCATCTCGTCCACGAGCCGATGCGCGGCGGCGGTGAGGATCGGGAACGTCTCCGATCCGAGCAGCACGGTCACGTCGTTGCCCACTTCCCGCATCGCCACGGTCGGAGTGGACACATCGCGCGTGAGGGTCGCGTCGTACACGGTGGACTGCGCCACGGCCTCCAGACCGGGGAATATCGGGCTCTGTCGGATCTGCTCCACCATCTCGGCAGGCAGACCGACGCCCTCGATCTGGAACGTGGTCACGGCGCCGCCCCGGTCCCCGGAATCGACCAGCGCCTGCAGGCGCTCGGGCAGGTCCGGTGCCGGCTCATCGACACCGAAGCGGAACGGCGGTTCGGACAGGAAAAGCCTCGTCATCGGCACCCCACGGGAGGCGGCGTACAGCGCGAGAACCGCGCCCGAGGAATGCCCGAGCACGGCGGCCACTCCCCCGGTGGCCTGGATCACGGCGGCGAGGTCCTCGGTCTCGCGGTCGGGGGCGTAGGGCGCGGTGTCACCGCTGTCGCCGCGGGCACGCCGGTCGTAGGTCACACCGGCCAGCCCGCGCGCGTCGAGTGCATCGGCGAGCGGGGCGGCATCGGGCGCGGTCGAGAACGCACCCCCGACGATCACCACGACGGGGCCATGCCCGACGCGATGCCAGGCGATCGGGGTCCCGTCTGCCGAGGTCGTACGCTCCATGACCCCATGCAAACACTCCGATCCGACACGGACAAGACCCGAACTCAGGCGTGCGGGTCTCCTGCGGCCGTCTTGCGTTTGGTGAGACCGAGCCCGCGCCGCACGAGGTGTCGATTGCGCAGGATGAACGCCGAACCGATCAACCACAGCGGAACCTGCGTCAGGAACGCGAGGCGGAACGCGTCCAGGCTGTAGTTCGCGGGGTCCCCGGCACCCTGCAGGTCCATCGCGATACCGATGAACAGGATGGCCAGCAGACCGGCGAGGAACCCGGCCCCGTTCACGATGCCGGTCGCGGTCGACAGCCGGTGCTCCGGGTTGTAGGTGCGGGCGTGATCGAACGCGATCATGGACGCCGGGCCGCCGGTGGCGAGCGCGAGCGCGAGAATGATCAGCAGCCACATCGGCGCGGCGGTCGGCCACAGGCACACCGTCACCCACGCGACGAGCTGGAACGCGACCGTCGGCAGCACCAGCATGTTGGACCGGCGCATCGGGTGACGACTGGACAGCGCGCCCAGGATCGGCCCGACGACCATGCCGAACACGACGTACAGGGTCGTGATGATCGAGGCGTTCCCGCGGGTGAGCCCCTCCCCCTCGGTCAGGAACGGCACGCCCCAGAGCATGATGAACGCGGTCCCGGCGAACGGTGTCGTGAAGTGGCTCCAGAAGCCCAGGCGCGTGCCGGGGTGCTTCCAGGCGTCGGCGAGACTCTGGCGCAGGTCGAAGGATGACCGGACCACCCGGATCGCGCCCGTGGACGTGTCCACCGCGACGTCCGCGGCCCGCTCCGGCGGGTGATTGCGGATCACGGCGAACACCACGACCGTGAACAGGACACCCAGTCCGGCGAGCGAGCCGAAAGCGACGGTCCAGGTGGTGGCGTGCAGCAGGGCCGCCAGCGGGATCAGCGCGACGAGCTGCCCGGCCTGACCGATGATCCCGGTGAGCTGGACGATGAACGGCGCCCGTTGGGCGGGGAACCAGGTCGCGACCACGCGCAGAACGCTCGGAAACAGGGCGGCGTCGCCGGCGCCGAGCAGCATCCGCGCGAGAATCGCGATGCCGACGTTGGGTGAGAACGCCATCACGAGCTGCCCGACCGCCATCAACGCCATGCCGATCGTGATGATCGGCCGGGCGCCGAACCGGTCCAGCAGAAGGCCGACGGGGATCTGCATCAGGCCGTACACGGCGAGCTGCAGCACGGCGAACATCGACAGCGTGGACGCGTCCGCGTGGAACCGCTCGGCGGCGTCCACCCCGACGGACGCGAGCGAGGTGCGGTTGGCCACGGACAGGACGTAGGCGGCGACTCCGACCCCCCAGATGAGCCAGATGCGCCAGGGCGGGACGGTCAAGGACGAGGCGGGCGAGGCGGCAGCGGCGGGTGACATGGAACTCCTGAGGACCGCGTCAGTATACGCCTGTGGTCTGACCACAGAGGGGACGCGGCATGACGACATTCACCCCCGATCATGCCTGACATCGGCCACGGCTGGCGGGTTCCGGCGTCGTAGCGCGATAGCGTGGCCTGGTGCCCCGAACGACACCCACCGCGGACGCGGGAGACGCCGCGCGGCAGAGCGACACCGTCGTGCCGACACCGTCGACACCCACCACGGACACCGCGCTGACCTGGGTCGACCCTCGACAGGTCAAGCGCAAGTTGCGCTCCGGCGGCACCGTGGTCGTCCCGGACCTGCTCTCCGGGGTTCCGATCCGTCGCAGTCAGGCCGGCTGGATCCCGGTCGGCGTGCTCCTGGCCCTGGTGGCCGCTTACGCCGCAACGACGCTGCTGTGGCCCCTGAACGCCCTCCCGCCGACCATGAAGACGATTCCCGTCACGCCGGCGGCGGTGAAATCCCCCGAGATCACCTGGCCGAGCGAGGGATACGCGGGCGTCGGTGTGAAGGACGGACCGGTCGTCGTCTCCACGGACGAGGCCGTGACCCTGGCGAGCATCACGAAGGTGGTCACGGTCCTCACGATCCTCGACCACAGCCCGCTGGCCCCGGGCGAGACCGGCCCGGAGTTCCACTTCACGCAACAGGACAGCGACAACTACTGGCGCTACCTCACCAACGACGAATCGGCCCTCGACGTCCCGGTCGACGGCGTCCTGACCGAGTACCAGCTGATCGAGGGCATCCTGCTCGGCTCGGCGGGGAACTACACCGACATCCTGTCCGAGTCGATCTGGCCGTCCGACGAGGACTACGCCGCAGCCGCCTCCGACTGGATGAACCGCGCCGGGATCATCGGTATCACCCTCGTGGAACCGACCGGCATCGACCCGCGCAATGTCGCGACGCCGCAGGGTCTCCTTCGACTCGCCGAGGTGGCGATGCAGAACCCCATCGTCGCCGAGATCGTCGCCAAGCCGTCGGTTGATCTTCCCGGCGCCGGCCTGGTGAAGAACACGAACGGCCTGATCGGCGACCCCGGCGTCGTGGGCTTGAAAACCGGGTCCCTCGACGGCTACAACCTGCTCTCGGTGAAGAACCTCGACATCGGTGGGAAGACGGTGCAGACCTATGCCGTCGCGCTGCACGAAGAGGACGACGCGGCCCGCAACGCGGTTTCACGCAACCTCTACACCCAGCTCGATGCCGCCCTCCAGCCCGTGGTGCTGGTGCCGAAGGACACCGCGGTCGCCGAGGTGAGCACCGCATGGGGCGAGAGCACGAAGCTGGTGACGATCTCGGACGCGACCGGGTCCGTCTGGCAGCACACACCGACCGTGATCTCGACTCCGAAGCTCGGCTCCGACCGTGATGCCGGCGCCCCCGCGGGAACCCTCAGCGTCACGGGCACTCTGGGCACGGACGAGGTCGGCGTCCGGGTCGCCAACGACCTGCCGGACCCCAGCCCGTGGTGGCGCCTGACCCACCCGTTCGCCCTCTTCGGCTGGGACTGATCCCGGACGCCGCACCCCGGCGGACGAGCGCGTCAGGGCGCGAGCATGGCGGCGCGACGGTCCGGGAAGTCCGCGCGTCGGTGATGGCGAATGCCGGTGATCGTGACCGACCGCACGGCCCCCTCGTCGTCGGCGTCGATGAGCAGCTCCTCGCCGGCATCCCCGAAGCCGTCCTCGGCCTTCGCCCGCAGCGCCCCGTCGGTCTCCCGCAGGAGGGCCAGTCCCCCCGCCGGGTCGCCGCCGTCGATCGAGGCCTCCAGGACCACCCCGGGCAGCGGCATCAGGCTGACCGATCCCCACAGGGACAGGTAGGTCCCGGCGAGCTCGGGACGCAGCACGGCGGCCGAGACATCCTCCACGGCCGCACGGGCGGCGTCGATCAGCGCGATCACGCCGTTCGCGATCTCCGTCGCCGGACCATCGATGCGGTTCGTCAGAACACTGACGGCCAAGCCGGTCGTGGGGTCCGACCAGGTCTGCGTGATGTGGCCGGGGAAGCCGCCGGAGTGTCCGATGACGCGTCGCTCGCCGATCTTCCGGATGATCCAGCCGAGGCCGTACCAGCGCGGCCCGCCCCGTTCGATGAGGGACTCGTCCCGCTGCATCAGCCGCTTGGTGTCGTCGGTCAGGAAGTGACCGGAACCGAGCGCGTGCGCGGCGACCCAGGCGGAGATCGTTTCGGCGTTGGCCCAGAACCCGGTCGCCGGGCCCTCGACGCGCGTGTCGACCGGCGGGATCACCGCCGACTCCTCATCCGCATCGCCGAACTGCTCGAACGGGCTGATCGCGTGACCGGACACGAGCGGCGCATCCGGTCCGACGTTGAGTTCCGGACCGACCAGAGCCGGCTCGCTCATGATCTCCGCGAGCGGCGCCACGAGCTCCAGCGCGACCTCGTTCCAGCCGCGGCCGGTCACGGCCTCGACGATGAGGCCCAGCACGGAATACGCCAGGTTCGAGTAGTGGAAGTGGGTGTTCGAGCCGAACACGCGGTCCCGGTGCATGGTCTCGATCAGCTCGGCACGGTCCGGGAACGCTCGCTCGCGCTGCCAGAAGACGGCGTCGGCGCCATCCCGCTCGGCACCGGACTGGTGCCCGAGGAGCTCTCGGACGGTGGCTCCCGCGATCGGGGCGTCCGCGAGCTCCGGGACCACCGCGCCCACGGTGTCATCCAGCCGCAGCCGCCCCCGCTCCACGAGCTGCATGATCGCGGTGGCGGTGAAGGTCTTCGAATGCGACGCGATGCGGAACGCGTGCCCCGTCGTCAGCGCGGCACCGGTGGATGCGTCGGCGAGCCCGGACGCGTACGAGAACAGCAGCCGGTCGCCGAGGCGGACGGCGACCTGGATGCCCGGGACTCGCCGCCGGCGCCGCATCGCGTCGACCCAGTCCCGCAGGAACGGCTCGAGCTGCGGGAGGAGTTCGGGGAGGTCGTGATCACGCGAGGCCATCCCACCATCCTTCCGCATCCGCACCTCCCGCGATCACCGGTCCCACCTGGGCGAACACCACGAAGCGCGCGAGACACTCATGCGTCGCATGGGCGTCTCGCGCGCTTGATGGTGTTTCAGACGCGAGATCAGGCTCCGGGGGGAGTCTGCTGCGGGGCTTCCTCCGCCGCGATGACGGACTCGGGCGCCTGCGGCGCGAGCTCGGCATCGACGGCTGCGACCGACTCCGTCGCCGGCAGCGTGATCACACCGGTGGCGAGCACCTCGGCGGTCTCGGCGTCCACGGCCTGCTCGAACTGGGACTGGTACAGGCGCCAGTAGGCGCCCTTCGCGGCGATGAGAGTCTCGTGATCGCCCTGCTCCACGATGTCGCCGTGCTCCATCACGAGGATGAGGTCGGCGTCGCGGATCGTGGACAGCCGGTGCGCGATGACGAAGGACGTCCGCCCCTCGCGCAGCGCCGCCATGGCGTGCTGCAGCAGCACCTCGGTGCGGGTGTCGACGGAGCTGGTGGCCTCGTCGAGGATCAGCACCGACGGTTGCGCCACGAACGCGCGGGCGATCGTGATCAGCTGGCGTTCACCGGCGGACACGTTCGCCGCGTCCTCGTCCAGGACGGTGTCGTAGCCGTCCGGCAGGGAGCGGACGAAGTTGTCCACGCGGGTCGCGACCGCCGCCGCGACGATCTCCTCGTCGGTGGCGTTGGCGCGGCCGTAGCGGATGTTCTCGCGGATCGTGCCGGCGAACAACCACGGGTCCTGCAGCACCATGCCGGTGCGCGAGCGGACCTCGTGCCGGGTGAGCTCGCCGATGTCCTGGCCGTCCAGGAGGATTCGCCCGCCGTCGAGCTCGTAGAAGCGCATGATGAGGTTCACCAGCGTCGTCTTGCCGGCTCCGGTCGGTCCCACGATCGCCACGGTCTGGCCCGGCTCCACCCGGAACGACAGGCCCGTGATGAGCGGCTTGTCCGGCGAGTAGGAGAACTGCACGTCCTGGAACTCGATGACGCCGGGTCCGTCCACGAGCGCGGGCGCGTCGGAGGCGTCCGGGGACTGCTCCTGCGCATCCAGCAACTCGAAGACGCGCTCGGCCGACGCGGTGCCGGACTGCACGACCGCAGCCATGCCACCGAGCTGCGAGAGCGGCTGGGTGAACTGCTGCGAGTACTGCAGGAACGCCTGCACGTCACCGATGCGGAGGTTGCCGGAGGCGACCATGATGCCACCGATCACGGCGATGCCGACATACGTCAGCGAGCCGATGAACGTCATGGCGGGCATCATGATGTTGGACAGGAACTGCGCCTTGTACGAGGCCTGGTACAGCTCCTCGTTCTCCTTCGCGAACGCGGCGGCGGACTCCTTCTCGCGGCCGAAGACCTTCACCAGAGCGTGGCCGGAGAAGGACTCCTCCACCCGCGCGTTCAGCACACCGACCTGCGCCCACTGGCTCTTGAACGCCTTCTGCGAGCGCGGACCTATGACGCCGAACACGACCGCCATCAGCGGCAGCGAGACGAGGGCCACCAGGGCCAGCAGCCAGTTGATGGTGAACATCATGATGAGCACGCCGACGACAGTTAGGATCGAGGTGATCGCTCCGGAGAGCGACTGCTGCATCGTCTGCGTGATGTTGTCGATGTCGTTGGTGACGCGCGAGATCAGCTGTCCGCGCTGCATGCGGTCGAAGTACGACAGCGGCAGGCGGTTGATCTTGGCCTCCACCTGCTCGCGCAGGCGGAACATGGCGCGCACCATGACGGTGTTGACGACGTATCCCTGCACCCAGTTGAGGATCGCGGAGGCGATGTAGATCATCAGCACGGCCATGATCACGCCGCGCAGCGCGCCGAAGTCGACGCCCTGCCCGAGGGTGAAGTGCTCCATCTTCGCGATCATGTTCGCGAAGTCGCCCTGGCCCGCACCGCGCAGCGCCTCAACGACCTGCTCCTGCGTCGTGCCGGCGGGGAACTTGTCCGCCAGGATCAGCCCGAGCGCGCCCTCGTAGACGAGGTCGGTGGCCTGTCCGAGGACCTTCGGCGCGGCCACGGCGAGCACGACTCCCACGGCGCCGAGCACGGAGACCAGCACCAGCGTCCACTTCCAGGGTGCCAGCAGGCCGATCATCCGCTTGAAGCTCGGCCAGAAGGCCTTCGCCTTGCCGCCCTGCGCCCACTGGCCGGCTTCCATCGCGGCTTCCATCGCCGCGGCGTTGTCCTCTTCGAGCTCGGCGGCGGACTTGTCCGTGGTCTGCGACTCGCTCATGCGTCCACCCCCAGCTGCGATTCGACGATCTCGCGGTAGGTCTCGCTCGTCGCGAGCAGCTGCTCGTGCGTGCCGAGACCGGCGATGCGCCCACCCTCGAGAACGACGATGCGATCGGCGTCGGTGATCGTGGACACGCGCTGCGCGACCACGATCTTGGTCACCTCGGGCAGCTCGGTCCACAGTGCCTGACGCAAGCGGGCGTCGGTGGTGAGGTCCAGGGCCGAGAAGGAGTCGTCGAAGATCAGGATCTCCGGCCGCCGGATGATCGCGCGGGCGATCGCGAGCCGCTGTCGCTGACCGCCGGAGACGTTGGTTCCGCCCTGCGCGATCTTGCTGTCCAGGCCGTCCGGCATGTCCCGCACGAAGTCGGCGCCCTGGGCGATCTCCAGCGCCTGCCAGAGCTCGTCGTCGGTGGCGTCCTCTCGACCGAAGCGGAGGTTGGAGGCGATCGTGCCGCTGAAGAGATACGCACGCTGCGGGACGAGACCGATCGTGGCCCAGAGCGCCTCCAGGTCGGCCTCTCGGACATCGACGCCGTCGACGCGCACGGCTCCGGCGGACACGTCGAACAGGCGCGGCAGGAGGGAAACGAGCGTGGTCTTGCCGGATCCGGTGGACCCGACGATCGCGACCGTCTCGCCGCGAGCGGCGGCGAACGTGATCCCGGACAGGACCGCCTCGTCAGCACCGGGGTAGCTGAACTCGACGTCCTCGAAGGACACCGTGCCGGTCTCGGGGAAGTCGGTGACCGGGTTCGCCGCCGTCGCGAGCCCGGTGTCGGCGTCCAGCACCTCACCGATGCGCTCGGCGGACACCGCCGCGCGGGGAATCATGATCGTCATGAAGCTGGCCATCAGCACGCCCATCAGGATCTGCATGACGTACTGCATGAAGGCGAACAGCGTGCCGACTTCGATGTTGCCCCGGTTGACCTCGATGCCACCGAACCAGATCACGCCGACGATGGTGACATCCAGCACGAGCATGGCGACCGGGAACAGGATCACGAACAGCGAGCCGACCCGACGCCCGACGGTGCGCATCTCGGCGTTGGCGACGCGGAAGCGGTCCTCCTCGATGGGCTCGCGGACGAACGCGCGCACCACGCGCACACCCGTCAACTGCTCGCGCAGGATGCGGTTGATCGCGTCGAGCTTGGTCTGGTAGCTGCGAAACAGCGGCACCATGCGGCTGATCACGAGAAGCGCGATGATCAGCAGCACGGGGATGGCGACGGCGAGCAACCAGGAGAGCCCGACATCGGTCAGCAGCGCCATGATGATGCCGCCGATCGCCAGCAGCGGCGCCGTGACGAGCATCGTCGAGCCCATCATCGTCAGCATCTGCACCTGCTGGACATCATTCGTGTTGCGGGTGATCAGAGAACCGGGACCGAAGTGCGAGACCTCCCGTTCGGAGAACTCGCTGACTTTGCCGAACACCGCCGCGCGGATGTCTCGGCCGACGGACATCGCGACCCGTGCGGCGAACAGCGTCGCCAGGACGGAGGCGAGGATCTGCCCGAGCGAGATCAGCAGCATCCAGCCGCCCGTCCGCCAGATGTAGGGAATGTCGGCGTTCTGCACGCCCACGTTGATGATGTCGCGGTTGAGGTTGGGCAGGTACAGCGAGGCCATGGCGGATGCGAACTGGAAGACCAGCACCACGATCAGCCAGGGCCAGTACTTGCCGGCGTATTTGACGAGGAGTTTCCCGAGCACGTTTTCTCCGATGCGAGGGCCCGCGGTGTGCAAGGCCGACGGATCACTCTAGGTTCGCACCACCGACATTTCAAGGCGAGCGCCTGCGCTGTCAGCGGACAGCGCGATCGGGTGCGACACGCGCGTCTGTCATGAGCACATCGCAATCCATTCACGCGCATGTGAGCACCGATTGGCGGAATCTCGGGGAATCTCACGACGCCGCCCGTGAGAGCGGTCCCTTAACCGGCGAAATGGCGCTAGCATGGCACACGTCTTCCGAGCAGAATCCCCCTTCGGCTCGGTCGCAGACGGATCATCGTTCTGATGATCCTGGCGGCAACCGGCCACCCCCCTTGGCCGGTTGCCGCCGTTTCCGTCTCCGGACCTCGTCAGTCCCGTTCGGGCGCGCACCTCAGACGAGGCGGATCGCCTGCTGCAACCGGGTGCGGATGTCGAAGATCTCGGTCCCGCCCAGGTCCCGGACACCGTCCACGCCGCGGCGCAGGACCGTCGTCAGAGCGGACGCCCCGACCGCCACCACCGGCAGACCCTTGACCTTGCCGAGCGTCGTGATCGTCTCGGGAACGTCCGCGTCCGGAAGCACCACGATCGCCCCGCCGAAGCGGACGCCGGCGGACCGGCCCACCGCGCGCCCGGCGCCGACCGTGTGCGCGACCGGTGACCCGGAGACGGTGTCCCCGATCAGTTCACCCCGACGCACCCGCACGGCACCGCCGAAATCGTCTGAGGTCACGGCATACAGACCGCTCGGGCCGAGCACCACATGATCGAGCTTGAGCCCCGTGCGCGGAACGGCGAGATCGTGCCAGAGGGTGTATCCCATCCCGAGATCGTTCAGTGCTCGCGCCGTGTTCTCCTCAGCCAGGGCGTCGGCGAGCAGGCGCCGCAGCTCTCGGGGCGCGGACCGCACGAGCGCCGGGTCGTACGGATCCGCGAGGGTGACCCCGCGCCCGGCCCATTCCCGGATCCCGGTGAGATATCGATGGCGGTTCCATCCCCCGGGCACGCCGTGGCTGCGCGGCATGGGCCGCGTGTCCCGGGCTCGCGCGGCCGGCTCCGCCGCCGCCCACGTGGGCTCGGGGATCGTGCTAGGACTGCGCCCGCGGTCATATGCCGCGCGAGCGGAGTCGGTTCCGACCAGCGCCCACGCTCGCTGCACTCGGACGAAGACCGCGGCATCGCCGCCGGTGTCCGGATGAGCCTCCCGCAGCCGCTGGCGGTAGGCGCGTCGCAGATCCGCGTGCGAGGCGTCCGCGGCGACGCCGAGCACCTCGTATGCGGACGCCGCCAGCGGTGAGTCGCTCACTCCCACAGCGGACGCGGACCGCGGAACGCGAGCGCGGTCTCGCCGAGGTCGGCGGGCACGTCCGCGATCGTCGCCGGCGACCAGGACGGGTTGCGGTCCTTGTCCACGAGCTGCGCGCGGATGCCCTCGGGCATGTCCGGCCGCCCACCGAGGAAGGCCCCGAGGTGGAACTCCTGCTCCAGAACGGCGGACAGATCGGGGTTCGATCGGGCGGCCCGGATCGCGGCCAGGGTCACGACGAGCGAGGACGGCGAGAGCTCCTCCAACGTGTCCGCCGCCGCGGCCGCGGCGCCACCGATCTCCCGCAGGCGCGCGATGATCTCCGCGACGGTGTCCCGGGCGAAGGCGTCATCGATCCATTCCCGCTCGGCGTGCAGCGGACCGGCGTCCGGCGTCTCATCGAACAGCAGGACCAGCTCGGAGGGCGTGCCGGGGTCGGCACGGTGCTGCAGGGCATCGAGCAGGGAACTCAGGCGCTCGGAGGGAACGAAGTGGTCCGCGAAGCCCGCCTCGATGGCGTCCGCTCCGGTCATCGTCGCTCCGGTGAGCCCCAGGTATTCGCCCAGGCGTCCCGGCGCTCGGGCCAGCAGGAGGCTGCCGCCGACGTCCGGGGTGAACCCGATGCGTGTTTCGGGCATGGCCAGAACGGAGCGCTCGGTCACGATGCGGATGGCCGCGTGCCCGGCCAGGCCGATGCCGCCTCCCATCGTGACGCCGTCCGCGAAGACGACCACGGGCTTGGGGTACGTCGCGATCAGGAGGTCGAGGTCGTACTCCTCGCGGAAGAACGTCTCCGCCTCCTCCGTTCGGCCTTCCACCAGGGCCGCGCGCAGCGCACGGACGTCGCCACCGGCGCACAGGCCGCGCTCGCCCGCGCCGTCGATGAGGACCGTCGCGACGTCGGGGTCGTCCACCCACGCGCGCAGCGTGGCGGCGAGCGCACGCACCATGTCCAGATCCAGCGCGTTCAGCGCGCGCGGACGGTTCAGAGTGAGGCGGCCGAGGCCCCCCTGTCGGTGGACGAGGACCGACGGTTCCTGCTGCTGCTCGGTGGTCACGCGACTACGTTACCCGCGCGTGTCGGTGGTTCACCTCCGAACGTCGCAGAACGACAGCGCGCCGGTGGGGGGACGATCCCTCCATTCCGTCGCGCATCCACCACAATGGAAGCACTGACCCCCGCAACGAGGAGAGGCTCACGCATGCCCCAAGGCCACGTGTTGGAGTTCTCCGGCGTCACCAAACGCTTCGGCGCCGTGACAGCTGTATCCGACTTCACCGCTCGTATCCGCCCCGGCGTCGTGACCGGCTTTCTCGGTCCGAACGGCGCGGGAAAGTCCACGACCCTGCGCATCCTGCTCGGCCTGATCACGCCGACCGCCGGGTCCGCGACGATCGACGGCAAGCCGTACGCCCAGCTCGATCGCCCCGCGCAGACGGTGGGCGCGGTGCTGGAAGCGTCGAGCTTCCACCCCGGACGCACCGGACGCAATCACCTGAAGGTCTACGCGCAGGCCGCCGGTGTGGCGCCGTCCCGCGTCGACGAGGTTCTCGCTCTGGTCGGGATCACGGGTGCGGCCGACCGCAAGGTGTCCGGCTACTCGCTCGGCATGCGCCAGCGCCTGGCACTGGCCACCGCACTGCTCGGCGACCCCGGCGTGCTCGTGCTCGACGAACCCACGAACGGCCTCGACCCGGAGGGCATCACCTGGGTGCGCGGCTTCCTGCAGGCCCTCGCGCGGGAGGGCCGCACGGTGCTGGTCTCCTCGCACATGCTCGCCGAAGTGCAGCAGACCGCGGACGAACTGGTGATCATCTCCGAGGGCCGTCTCGTCTTCCACGGCGACTTCGATGACCTCATCATCGACGAGGAACCGCCGGTGATCGTCGACGGACCGGACCGGGACGCTCTCCTGCAGGCTCTGACCGACGCCGGGATCTCCGCCACCGTGCTGCGGTCCGGACTCACGGTCCGCGGTGCATCGCCGACCCAGGTGGGTGCGGCCGCTGCGGCAGCCGGAGTTCCGCTGAGCGCGCTGGTGCGTCGCGGCCCGACGCTGGAGGACATCTTCTTCGACCTGGTCAACGGTGTGCGCGTGCACCCGTCCGCGACCGGAGCCGGACGCGCCGCCACGGCCGCCGTCCCGCACCCCACCGCCGAGTCGCCCGTGACGGCCCCGGACACGACCGAGCCGGTCACCGAGGCCGTCCCGGCCGCCGAACCCGCCACGGAGGTCGCCGCGCGCGAGGTCCCGGACGAGCCCATTCGGGTTCCGGCGGACACCGCCGGTTTCGGCGAAGGAGTCACCGTCGCGGCGGCCGCGCCCGGTTCCGCCGGCGCGGCGGGCGTGGCCGCGGCCCCCGCCGCCGCGCAGGGGCCGGAGGCGGCGACCACGGACACTCCGCTCGGCGCGGCCGCGGGCGCGGGCGGTCAAGCCGCACTCGCCACGGCACGGCCAGTGACACGGACACGGGTTATCGTCGGCAGCGTCAGATGTGTAGATGAGACGGGTCCCGGACGAGCCCATTCGGGTTCCGGCGGACACCGCCGGTTTCGGCGAAGGAGTCACCGTCGCGGCGGCCGCGCTCGGTTCCGCCGGCGCGGCGGGCGTGGCCGCGGCCCTCGCCGCTGCGCAGGTGCCGGAGGCGGCGACCACGGACACTCCGCTCGGCGCGGCCGCGGACGCGGGCGTTCAAGCCGCACTCGCCACGGCCACGGCCAGTGACACGGACACGGCCAGTGACACGGAGACAGCCGACGTCCCGAGCGCAGCCGCGCTCGACACTGCGGTGTCGGAGCCGTCGCCGGACGAGGACGCGCGCACGCCCCCGGATCCCGCCGACGACGCGGCGACGGTCGCGATCCCTCTCGGCCCGATCGACCAGCCCGCACCGGTGACCACCGGGGCCGAGGACGCGCCCACGGTGGCGATTCCCCTCGCCGACAACACGGAGACCGCCGCCGAGAGCCCGACCGCGGACCAGCGCCCGGACGGGGAGGACGCCCCCACCGCGGCGATCCCGATGCCGGCCGTCGGAAACGCGACCGCGCCGGCGGACGCGACCGGGCAGCGCGACGGCGGCGACGCGACCGGGGATGAGCCGTCCGCGGAGGACCCGACCCGGGATCCGGCACCCTCGGATGACGCACAGGCGCCGCTCCCGGCACCCACGGATGGGGACGGACCGGAATCGACCGAGACCGCCAGGGAGACGACGAACGATGCCCCGGCGTCGACGCCCGAGCCGGACGGTCTCGCGGCACCCGTGCCGACCGAGAGCGCCGAGACCCCCGAGCCCGAGACGGACGCGTCCGAGCGTCCGGCACCGGTCGAGAACCCGAACGTGGCGCTCACGCTGCCGGCGATGGACCCGGAGCCGGCGTCCGCGGACCTGCCGACCGTCGCCGTTCCGCTTCCACCGCACGTCGAGGTCGACGAGGCGTCCGGGACGTCGGGCGATGACGCGTCGCAGGAGGAGCCCGTGCGACTGGCCGGCACGGAACGTCCGTGGTGGATGCCCGCCGACATCGCTGCCCCGCCCGGAACCACCCCCCTCGCCGACGCCGACGCGCACCTGGCGGAGGCGCCGGCGGAGGAACCGGCCGGCGACGATGCTCCCGCCGGCGACACGGCCGGCGATGACGCCCCACCCACGGACGGTGGTGATCGGCCGTGGTGGATGCCCGCCGCGTTCAATTACACGCCGGGCGATCAGGGAGCCGACGCTGCACCCGGTCAGACGCCCCCGGCCACGGCGGTCCCGTCCGACGACGCGGAGCGGACAGCGGAGCCGACAGCGGAGCCCGCGGACGACGCACCCCGGATCTTCCGCGACAGCCCGGTGACGGCACCGCTGACCACCGACGACGGCCCCTCCCCGTGGGCCTCCGACGCGGACGATCGCTGGGCCCCGCCACCGAGCAGCGGGTCCCTCTACGAGGTGGCCTCCACCGGCGAGATCGCGATCGTGGCGTCACCGACCGCCGAACCGGTCCCGCCGCAGCGCGATCACGCGACGGAAGGCCTGCCGCCGGAAGCGGACGACGGCGAGCGCTCCCCCGCGGATGCGGACGCGGACGCGTTCTTCGGGCGCTACCAGACGGAACCGTCCGCTGCCGCGCCGGCCGGCGACGAGGCCCCGACGGCGGCCCTCCCGGCCGAGGAGCCGGAGGCGCCGGCCGAGGAGGCGGACGCCGACGAGGATCCGGCGGATGCCTTCTTCCGGCAGTTCAACGATGACAGCGACGGAGGTGAGCAGCGGTGAGTCTTGCGAACGCGACCCGCTCCGAGGTCACGAAGCAGTTCACCACCAGTGGGTGGTGGGTGCTGCTGATCGTCCTCGCGGCGTACATGACCTTCCAGGCCGGCGTCCTCGGCGCCGCCTTCGTCTTCGGTGGCACGGGCGGCGCCGGCGGCGAACGCACGCCGTTGCCGACGGAGGGCCTCGCGCCGTACGTCTACTCGATCTCGGGCACCGCGGGCTACGTCTTCCCGCTGCTGTTCGGGACGCTGATGGTCACCACGGAGTTCCGCCACAAGCTCCTCACCCCCACGTTCCTCGCCACTCCGCGGCGCGGTCAGGCGCTGGCGGCGAAACTGCTGGTCGCCGTCCTGATGGGCGCGATGTTCGCGGTGGTCTCGGTCATCGTGACCGTCGGCGTGGGCGCCCTGCTGTTCAGCATCAAGGACCGCCCGACCGAGCTCGACCAGGCCGCGACGTGGGCCCTGATCGGGCGCTCCGTGCTCGCACAGGTGCTGTGGGCGCTGATCGGTGTCGGGGTCGGCAGCATCATCCGCAATCAGGTCGCGGCCATCGTCGTGGTGCTGGCGTTCACCCAGTTCGTCGAGCCGCTCCTGTCCGTGGGCGCCATGTTCGTGAAGAACCTCAGTGAGCCGCTGAACTACCTCCCCGGTGGCGCCACCAGCTCCCTGATCGGCTACAGTCTGCTGTCCGTCACCGGCGCCGGAGGCACCCTGCTGGCGTGGTGGGCCGGCGCTCTCGTGCTCGCCGGTTACGCCGTCGTCCTGACGATCATCGGCGGGCTGACGACCTGGCGTCGCGACGTCAGCTGAACCGACGACGATCGGATGCGGGCCGCGGGAGACCGTGGCCCGCCGTCGTTTCCGGTTGCGCGCTCAGGCCGTGGCCGGACGCGGGCGTGTGCGGATCGCCCCGGTGCGCCGCTCGGTGTCCGCCGCGACCATGTCATCGATCGGCACCGCCTGCTCGTCGGCGTCCAGTCGCAACGCCTCGACGAGCGTCACACCGTGGCGGGTGGTCAGCAGCAGGCGCTGGTACGGCGCCTGCTCGGACAGATCGATCACGACACCCGGACGACGCCCGCGCACGACGACGAAGTCGGTCCCGGCGATGGAGTGCCAAGTGCCGGCCGCGAGCACGTTCGGGATGATCGTGCCGGGCTTGCGCACACCGCGCAACCAGGTCCACGGGTCATCGGTGAGCTGGACCCGGACGATGTGGTCACGTCGCACGCGGATCGCGTCGCGGTGGAAGGCAGCGGCCCGCTCCGTCGCCGACAGCGCCACCTCGAGGTGGGCGGAATCGAGCAGAAGGGTGACCATGACCCCAGTCTGCCAGCGTCCGGATGGATCCGTGGACGTCACGATTCACAAAGCCGCAACGATCCCCGTATGCGACCCGGTCATCTCGCGAGTGACAGGATGGACGGGACGGAAGGATCAGTCATGACGGTTCCGCTGCGACTGGGCTACAAGGCCTCGTCCGAACAGTTCGGTCCGAACGACCTCGTGCGCTTCGCGCGCGTCGCGGAGGAGGTCGGCTTCGACTCCGTCTTCGTCTCGGACCACCTGCAACCGTGGCGACACCAGGGCGGCCATGCCCCGGCCGCGATCCCTCTGCTGGGCGCGATGGGCGCGGTCACCGAACGCGTCCTGCTCGGCACCTCCGTCCTGACCCCCACTCTGCGCTACCACCCGGGAGTGATCGCCCAGGCCTTCGGGACCCTCGGCGTCCTGAATCCGGGACGGATGATTCTCGGCGTGGGAACCGGCGAGGCGCTGAACGAGGTGACGCTGGGCCAGGTCTGGCCGGAGTCCCCGGAGCGCTTCCAGCGGTTGAAGGAGGCGATCACGCTCATCCGGAAGCTCTGGAGCGAGGACCGCGTCACGTTCGAGGGGACCTACTACCGCACGCAGGACGCCACGATCTACGACCGACCGGAGGTCGCGGTCCCGATCTACATCGGCGCCGCGGGGCCCGCCGCGACGCGGCTCGCGGGCCGCATCGCCGACGGCTTCATCACCACCAGCGGCAAGGCCGACGCGCTGTACACGGACACCCTGATGCCCGCGCTCGAGGACGGCCTGGCCAAGGCCGGCCGCACTCGCGACGACATCGACACGCTCATCGAGGTGAAGGTCTCGCTGGCGCCCACGATCGCGGAGGCTCAGGAGAAGACGCGATTCTGGGCCAACCTCGCCCTGCGCCCGGAGGAGAAGCAGGACGTGCACGACCCGGTGGAGATGGAGCGTCTCGCCGATGCCCTGCCGATCGAGCGCGCCGCGAGCCGATTCATCGTGTCCGATGATGTGGAGGCGCACGTCGCCGCGATCGAGCACAATCTGGATCTGGGATTCCGCCACCTCGTCTTCCACGACCCGGGCGAGGATCAGGAGGGGTTCCTGCGCCGGTACGGGGCGGAGGTCCTGCCCCGGCTGCGCGAGCGGCACTCATGAGCGAGCCGGTCTGGACCGTCGTCGTCCCGGTCAAGCACACCGATCACGGCAAGTCGCGCATCGCCGGACCGCCGTCGCTCGCGCGCGCCATCGCCCTGGACACCATCGAGGCCGTGCACGCGGCCGGGGGCGTCGGGACGATCGTGGTCGTCACCTCCGACGCCGATCTCGCCGACGCGGCACGCTCGCTCGGGGCCGTCATCGTGCCCGAGCCCGCGGCCGCGGAGCGGTCTGCGGATCCGGACCTGGACGCGCCGTTGAACGCGGCGGTGACCGGCGCACTTCAGGGTGTGACCGGTCCGGTGGCGGTGCTGCACGCGGATCTGCCGGCCCTCGTCCCGGAGGACCTGGCGCGGCTGCTCGTCACGGCTCGCGGCGTCCGGTTCGGTGCCGTCGCGGACCTCGCGGGCACCGGGACGACCGTCCTCACCGCGCAGGATCCCGCCGACGTGGTCGCCCGTTTCGGTCCCGGGTCCTTCGCCCGGCACCTCGCGTCCGGCGCTGAAGCGCTGGATGCACCCACCTCGATCCGCCACGACGTGGACACACCGGCGGACCTCACCGCGGTGCTGAGCTCGCCCGCCCTCGGCCGCCGCACGCGGGCGCACGCCCTCTGACGCCATGCCTCGCCCGCGCATCCCCTCCGCCACCGCGTTTCGCGACCTGCCGCCGGAGCGCATTCTGTCGCGTGTGTCCTGGGTGACCGAGGCACTGCGCCGCCACGAGGCCGTGCTCGATGCCAGCGAGCGTCACCGCCGACGGCGGGTGCGCGCCACGATCGATGACTACCTCGCGTTCTACGCCAACGCGGTCCACCTCATGCAGGACGAGGGGTTCACCACCCGCGAGATCCTGCCCGCCGGGGCGCCCGTCACGGCCGACACCACGGTGCGCGCCGGTGATCTGACGCCGGACGGACTGCGGTTCTACTACTACGGCATCCGCGCGTGGATCAATCGCCTCGACCGGGCTCGGGACAAGGCCCGCGCAGCGAACGATCTGCGCCCCGTGCGCCGCGCTCTCCGGCGGTTCCGGGCCCACCTCGCCGCCGAACGCGCCGAATGACCGATTGCTCTCACCCTCGACACTTCTCACGCCGTGAACCTGCCGATGGTGAGAGCGATCACGTCCTCGCTCCCGATCGGCGCAGCTTCGAGATCTCGGAACTGCGCCGGGTGAGAGCGACAGGCTAGACGCCGGGGCGGCCCTGCTCATCGGAGACGGCGAGTGCGGCCGCGCCGAGAGCGGCGGAGGCGTCCAGGTCGCTCATCCACAGCGGGATGACGTGCGCGTCGATGCCCGCCGCGGCCACGGCCGGAGCCAGGGCGACATCCTCCTCGGCGAGCAGCCAGGCATCCAGGATTCCGGCCGCGGAGCGCGCGGCGTAGTGACGAGCCACGGCGTCCGCCGCGGTTTCGACACCGATCGTCGGAAGGCAGACGTCCGCCATCCCGCGCACGACCGATCCGTCGATGATCGGCGAGACGCCCACGACCGGGGCATCGGCGGCGCGGAGCGCGTCCGCGATGCCCGGGACCGCGAGGATCGGGCCCAGCGAGACGACGGGGTTCGAGGGGGCGATGAGAATGTCCGTGGCCGCCGCGAGCGCGTCCAGCACTCCCTCCGCCGGCCGGGCGCGGTCGATGCCCGGGTTCTCGAACCGTGTCGGGACGAGGGCGGCGCGGTGCCTTGTCCACCACTCCTGGAAGTGCAAGTCGCCACCGTCCTGCAGGTGGACCCGCGTGTCGACCTCGGCGTCGGTCATGGGAAGGATGCGTGCGCCGAGATCCCAGCGCGTGTTCAACCGTGCGACGACATCGGACACCGTGGCTCCCTCGCGGAGCCAGCCGGTGCGGGCGAGGTGGGTACCCAGGTCCAGATCACCCAGGGTGAACCACGGCCAGCCCGCGCCCCACGCCTGCAGTTCCGCGTTCACGCGCTCCGTGTCGCCCGCCCGTCCCCAGCCACGAACGGTGTCGTTCTGGCCGGCCAGGGCGTACAGCAACGAGTCCACGTCCGGCTGCAGCCGGACGCCACTGAGCCACAGGTCATCGCCGGTGTTCGCGATGACGGTGAGAGCGAAGTCCTCGTCGCCGCGGCGCAGCGCCTCGCGCACGCCCAGCGTGAATCGTGACCCGCCGACGCCACCGGCGAGGATCACGACCCGTCTCATCGGGCGAACTCGTCCGCCGCGTGAGGGAGAGGGAAGCTCGACACCGCGGCGATCAGGGCGTCCACCGTCTGCTTGTCGGCGATGATGTCGACGTCCAGTCCGGCCCGACGGGCATCCTTCGCGGTGCGCGGGCCGATGGCGGCGACGATCGTCTCGTCCGGGATGGACGGGAACTGCAGGCTGACCTGCTCGGCGACGGATCCGGACGTGATCAGCACGGCGTTGATGCGTCCGCTGGCGACATCGCGTGCGATGCGCTCGGTCACGGGGACGCCGACGGTCCGATAGGCGACGACCTGGTGCACATCGTGTCCCGCCGCCAGCAGGGCCTTCGTCAGGACGGGCTTGGCAGCCTCGGCCCGAAGCGTGAGGATGTGGCGCTTCTCCGGCTCCATGGCGATGAGTTCCTCCGCCATGCCGGCGGCGGAATTGTCGCGGGCGGGAACCAGGTCGACCTTGTAGCCGGCGGCCTGCAGCGCCGCGGCGGTGGTCTCACCGACGGCGGCCACGCGGGTCGACGGTGCGATGCGGGCGCGCGATGCGTAGAGAACGTCGACGGTGGTGGCACTCGTCACGGTCAGCCAGTCGAACTCACCGGCGGCGAGGCGCTCCAGCGCGTCCTCGAGCGCGGCCGGTTCCGTGGTCGCGGCGAAGTTGATCAGGGGTGCGACGACCGGCACCGCCCCCTGCTCGCGCAGGCTCGCGGCCACCGAGTCGCCCCACGGTCCGCCACGGGGCACGAGCACGCGCCACCCGGACAGGGGCTTGTCGTGGTGGTCGATGGCTGTGTTCATGGGCAACTCTCTGGAAGGGGTGATCGCCGCCCACGGGGAGCGGATCCGGGAGAGTGACGGCCCGGTCCTCCGCATGGGGCTCGGGATCGCGTCACCGGCAGTGTCCGCTCCATCGCTACTGCCTGTTTCCCACGAATATACCCCTGATCCCGCGTGTCGGAACCCCCCGCGAGGGCCCCCGGGGCGGGAACGAGAGCCCTCGGACGCCCGAGCACCTCCCTCCGCACGCTCCGCGGGCGAGACAATGGTGCCGATGTCACCGCGCGATCCGCTCTCCTACGCCCTGGTGCGCTTCGGCCCGCATGACGGCGCGCATCGGGTCGCGATTCGCGCTGCCATCTCCATCGCCGTGCCTCTGCTCGTCCTCCTGCTGCTCGGGCGGCTGGACTGGTCGATCTACGCCGTGTTCGGCGCGTTCACCTCGGTGTACGGACGCGGGGCGACGCACGGCGTCCGGCTGCGGATGCAGCTCACCGTTGGCGCAGTGCAGACGCTCTGCGTGGTGGGCGGCGTGCTCGTCGGCCTCTCCCCCGCGCGGGCGTGGTTGATCGTCCCGACCGCCGCCGCACTCGCCGGAGTGGTCGCGGCCATCAGCGATGCGCGCCGGTGGCAACCGCCCGGCCCCCTGTTCGCCGTCTTCGCGCTCACCGCGTGCGCGTCGTTCCCGACGACGACCGGCATGCTGCTGCCCGCGGCACTGGTCACCGGGGGCGCCGCGGGGGTGTCCGTCCTCGTCGGGGCCATCGGCGGATTCCGACCCGGGCGTGGATTCGCGGACACGGAACCGCGACATCCGGTCGAGGGTCGCCATGTGCTCCGCGCAACCGCCGGTGTGCTCATCGCGGGAACCATCGCGACCGCGATCGGAATCGGTCATCCGTACTGGGCGATGGTCTCCGCCGTCGTCCCGTTGATGGCGCGCGAGGTGATGCCCCAGTTCGTCCGGGGTGTGCAGCGCGTGGTCGGAACGTTCGGTGGCCTCGCGATCGCGGGCCTGCTGCTGTGGTGGAGCCCCCCGGCGATCGTCGTGGTCCTGATCGTCATCGCCCTGCAGGCGGTCGCCGAGCTGCTGGTCGCGCGCAACTATGCCGTCGCGCTGCTGTTCATCACGACGCAGGCGCTGCTGATGGTGAACCTCGCCGCTCCGCTGCCGGTGCCCCAGTTGCTGGCCGACCGCGCGATCGAGACGGTCGTGGGCGTGGCTGTCGGCCTCGCGGTCGGCTACCTCACGCGGCGGCGACCGGCGGACCCGACTGTCTGAGGCGACCGGACGGGATCAGCGCGGGGTGGACAGCGAACGCGCGATCGCCCAGACCACACCGCCGACGACCGCGGCGGCGGCGAGCACGGCCGCAGCGGTGACAGCCGGCTCGCGACGGGCGAACAGGCGCGCCTTGACGGTCGCCTTCTTCGCCTGCTTCGGGACGTTGACCTTCTCCTCGATCGCGCTGAGGGCGGCCTTCAGCTCGGCTCGTGCCGACTCGACCGGGTCCGTGATGCCCAGCGGCACCGCGGTGCGGGGAACGGAGACGGACAGGGAACGGTCAGAACTCATCTGCGACTTCCTTCACGATCACGGCGTCGGTCTTGGCCGCCTTCACCGGGTTCTCACTCTTGGCGATCTTCTTCATCCGCGACACGCCGAGCAGCGCCAGCACGCCGGCGATCAGCAGCATGATCACGAAGACGAGCAACGCGGACAGCCACACCGGCATCCAGGAGGCCAGTCCGGCGATGAAGAAGGTGCCGAGCGAGGGAATCGCCCAGAACAGGAAGAACAGCGCGCCGAAGAACCAGCCGACGCCCATGCCGGCGTCCTTCGCCACGCGGGTCAGCCAGTCCTTCCCGGCGTTCACCTCCGCGACGACGAGATTGCGCACCAGTTCGGGAACCTCGCCGACCAGGCTCAGCAGCCCGTCGTCGGCACGGTCACGGAAACCGCGAGGGGTCGTCATATCAGTCCTTCTCGGTGGCCTTCGCGGCCGTTGAACTCTTGGCCGACGACGCGCGCTTGGTGGTGGTCGGCTTCGCGGCCGGCGTCCGGGAGGCACCGCGCGTCGTGCTCTGGCCGGCCGCGCTCGAGCCGGAATCGCCGGTGACGGCCTGCACCACCTTGACGGCGCCGCTCCACAGCGTCTTCGGCACGGCGAGCGCGCTGGTGGTGGCGATGGCCTTGACGTTCGCGACCTGCTTCTGCACCGGATCGGTGTGCCACAGCTTCGAGGCGGCCTCCGCGATCTGCTCGTACCGTTCGCGGCCGGCGCGCGTGCCCAGGACGTAACCGACGCCCAAACCGACGACGAGTCCGATCTTGCCCCTCATGATGCCTCCTCGGGTCATGCGTGTGACTCGACCAGCGTAACGCCATATGCCGTTTCAGGCATCCGGCAGGGCATCACCGAACAGAACCTCGCGCCGGACCCGCTCTGCGGCCTGGATCGCATCCGTCACCGTCGCGTCGAGTCCGGCGCCGGTGAGCCACGCACCGACGGCGGTGAGGCGCGGGACGGCACGCACCGCGGCCCGCATGCGCGCCGCTGACGCCGCGAATCCGAGCTGTTCCCGGTGCGGAGCACCCGCGAAGAACTCCACCTGCGTGGCACGAACGGTCGTGTTCAGCAGGCGCGTGATCTCGGCGCCGACCACTCGGGCCACCTCCGCTTCGGTCGCATCGGCGGCGACCGTCAGACGCGCACGGACAACGCGCGCGCCATCGATTCCGGCGCCCCACTGCGTCGTGAGGTCATCGATCACGACGAGCTCGCTGTCGCCGGGCCGGGGGTACACCCCGTCCTGCCAGGCATCACCGCCGGTCACGGTCGCGGTCACGGTCGCGAGTCGTTGCGGGACGGCCGCGGCCGGCACTTCCACGTGCCCGGCCAGCAGCCGCCGGGCCGGGCCCTCGTCCGTCGCGACGATCACCACGGCGGCAGCGTGCTCCCGCCCGTCCGCCTCGACCGTGGAGTCCACGACGAAGCGGCCCCCGGACCGTCGAATCGCCATGACCTCAGCGCCCGTGACGATCTCGCCGTCGAGTTCGACGATCCGTCGCGCCAGAGCGGCGATGAGCGTGCTCATCCCGTCCTGCAGCGTGACGCGCTCCGGCTCGGCGTCCGCTTCGAGGATCTCGCTCACCGCGCCCGACAGCGACCCCTGTCGAGTGAGCGCGGCGTTCAGTCTCGGCGCGGCCAGCTCGACGTCGACGGCGTCGGGGTCCAGCCCGATCTCCCCACGCGTGACGGGCGCGACCAGCCGGTCGACGACCTTGGGGCCCATTCGGCGCCGCACCAGCGGACCGAGGGCGCGCTCGTGTCCGATCGTGAGCGGCGGCCGCAGGCGGTCGAGGTACGCCCGCCACGCACCGCTCCAGCCGATCAGGCTGACGACCTCGGCGAGGAACGGGCTGCCCGGGATGCCGAGCACGCCGTCCGGCAGCGGCACGAGTCCGCGCGGCGACGTCGTGAGGCGCCCGGCGCGGGTTCCCGCGACGGTCTCGAGCGCGAGGTCCGGCTCGTCGGCGCGCAGGGCGGTCAACAGCTCCGCCACGGCGCCGTCGGGCGCGAAGGCGACGGCGCCGGCTTCGGCGCGCGCGCCCTCCACGGTGATCGTCCGAATCGCACCACCCAGATCCGCCCGGCTCTCCAGCACGGTCACGGGCATGCCGATCTTGGCGCACTCGTACGCGGTGACGAGTCCGGCGATGCCACCTCCGATCACGACGACGGGGGCGAGACGAGCGGCGGAGACGAGATCGGAGACGTCAGACACCCCCCGATTCTCGCATCACCGGTCCGGCACCTTCCTGCACAGCAGCGGGACTAACGACCGACGCGCCGGTGATCCCACCTGGAGCTCCGGTGAGTCTCCCACCGGCCCCGCCACTGTGCTCGAACCGGTCCGGAATGTCGAACGGCGCTGGGCTCGAGTGACCGCCCCGCGTGCGCTCCAACAGGTCAGTCATCCCGATCCCGCCCTCGGAGTGCGGCACGGCACCCCCGAAACGTTTGAACGCCGCCTGACGGCTCACCCCGAGGGCCTGCCATGACAGTCCCGCCTCCCGGGCGCCGGCAACCGGCTCAGACAGCTGCTTCTGCGACCGCTTCACCAGCATGTGCGCAGTTCGTGCACGCGGTGAGCGGTGTCACACTGGTCTCATGGCCCTGCACATCACCGACGATCCCGCTGCCGACGAACTGCTGTCCGACAACCCGCTGGCCCTCCTGATCGGCATGCTGCTGGACCAGCAGGTGCCGATGGAGACCGCGTTCGCCGGTCCGGTGAAGATCCTCGAGCGCACCGGGTCGCTCGATGCCGCGACGATCGCGACGACGGATCCTGAGTCGTTCAAGGCCGCGTTCTCCGAGACGCCCGCCGTGCACCGCTTCCCCGGCTCGATGGCCGAGCGCACGCAGGCGCTGTGCGCGGCGATCGCGCAGGACTGGGACGATGACGCATCCCAGCTCTGGACCCGGGACGACCCGGACGGTGCCACCGTGCTGAAGCGCCTGAAGGCGCTGCCCGGCTTCGGCGAGCAGAAGGCGAAGATCTTCCTCGCGCTCCTCGGCAAGCAGTACGGCTACACCGGGGCCGGCTGGCGCGAGGCGTCCGCGCCCTATGGTGAGGAGGGTTCGTTCCGCTCCGTCGCCGACATCACCAGCCCGGACTCGCTGACGAAGGTCCGCGAGTTCAAGAAGGCCGCCAAGGCCGCTGCGAAGGCCGCCACGAAGTGAGGCCGATCGGCGGCCGTGTCGACGATTTCCTCCCCGACGGCGTGACCCTCATCGTCACCGCCTGATCGACTCCTCGACTCGGAGCGTCGGAACCTCGTGCCGGCCCCCGAGCGAGGCCGTCGAGGGCGCGCGCCCAGCCGCGCTGGGCCCGCCACCCGCCGCCACCCGCGGCTCCCCGAGGCGCCCGCGCGTCACGACGAGCGCGATGACCGCCAGCACGCCGAGCCCGAGCGCGGCGGGGATGACGCTCCCGGCGGTCCCGGTCAGGAGCGCCGCCGCCGTCAGTGACCAGTTGACGCCGTTGTGCCCGAGCACCGCCGGGACGAGGCTGCCGCCGGCCGCATTCGTCACCCAGGCGAGGACGACGGCGAGCGCCACGGTCATCCCCAGGTAGGCGACGTAATCCCAGACATCGCCGTGCGGGGTGTCCCAGTCGCGCACGAGGAACAGCGGCGCGTGCCACACAGCGTGCACGACCCCGAGCACGAGCGCCGCGGCGGCCGGGTGGAATCGCTCCTGCAGCCTGGGCAGCGCGAACCCCCGCCAGCCGATCTCCTCCTGCAGGGGTCCGCCGAGGACGTAGACGACAGCCATGATCGCGAGCTGCACGATGATCGGCACCGTGACCGTCACGCTCCGCCCGGCCAGGGCGAACGCCCCGATGCACAGCGGCACGGCGAGGACCGCGACGAGCCAGCACCACCATGGCGCGCGGAATCGCACCAGCCTGCCGAGGAGCCTCCGGACGGCCCCCGGACCGCCGACGACCCGGGTCACGACGAGCGCCGACGCGAACGGGCCACCGAACAGACCGAGCTGGTTCACGAGCATGAGCGCGCCGACGGGCAGTTCGACGGGGATCACCCCGATGCCCCCGGCCGTCAGCCACATGGGCGACCACAGGATCCACGACCCCGCGAAGGCGAGGACGAAGAACGCGATCAGTGGCGAACGGACGACGAGTTCACGCATAGTGAATCAACTCCCTATAGTGTGTTGGACACACTATAGTGACGTACATGGCTCATGGCGACCCCCTCGAGGGACACTTCAATGAACTCCGTCGAGGCACCGTCGTGCTCGCCTGTCTGTGGCTGCTCACGACCCCCGGATACGGTTACGCGCTGCTCACGGAACTCGCCCGCCATGGCTTCGATACCGACGCCAACACGCTGTACCCGCTCCTGCGTCGACTCGAACAGCAGGGGTATCTCACGAGCGACTGGAACACCGACGAGGCTCGCCCCCGCAAGTTCTACCGGACGACCGATGCCGGGGCCCGAGCCGCCGCCGCCCTGCAGTCGGAATGGAGGGCGCTCACGGGCGCGCTGGACACACTCCCCCGAGCCGCCCGCACCCCTGAGCCCGAGCAGGCCTGACGTGGCCTCCCTCACCGAACGGTATGTCGCCGCGGCCGTTGCGCATCTACCCGAAGCGGACCGCGATGACGTCGCCGCAGAGCTGCACGCCGCGGTCAGGGAGGCAGTCGAGGCGCGGGTGGAACTGGGCGCCTCGGGTCCCGACGCCGAACGGCAGGCGCTGGTCGACCTCGGCGATCCGGCCGTCATCGCCGCCGACTACGGCGGACGCCCGCTGCGCCTCCTCGGCCCGCGGACGTACCTGCCCTGGCGCCGTACCCTGGTGCTGCTCCTGTCCATCGTCCTGCCGGTCGCCGTTGCGGGCGTCGCGATCGCGACCCTGTCCGCGGCCGCACCGGGTGACCCTGCGGCGGCGGCGGCGGAGGTGGTGCGCCGCACGGTCGGCTTCGCGATCGAATTCGCCCTGCACCTCGTCGTCTGGACGACCCTCGCATTCGTCATCATCGACCGCACCGGAATCCGCGTGCCGAGGACCTGGAGTCTGGACCGTCTGCCCGCCCCGGGCGGCCGGCGAGCGGGGTGGTTCTCCCCCACCGGCGCGATCGTGCTCACCGCCGTCGGTCTGTTCCTCGTCGGCCTCGAACTGACGGTCGGGAGCCTCTGGCTCGGTGGCCACCGCATCCCACTGCTGCATCCCGACCTCTACGCGTGGACCGTCCCGGCCGCGTGTGTGATCGCGATCGCCGCCCTCGTCCTCACGAGCGTCACCTGGCTACGCGGAGCGTCACGTGGGACGGCCGTCGCGGGGCTCGTGGTCGCCATCGCGATCGCCACGACGGCGCTCGTGCTCCTCGCCGCCGGGAAGCTCGTCGCCCCGGGGCTCTGGCACGTCCTCACGCCGGACGGCGGTGACTCCGCGACCACCGCGATGATCGGTTCCCTCGTTCTCGGCGCCGTCATCACCGGGCTCGCCGTCTGGCGCGCCCGACTCGGCTTCGTGCGCGCCCGCGGTCGCTGAACGCCGGGCGGTCCGTCGGCGCCGGTTCGGGGTTGCTCCCACGTCCGACGGGTCTCACGCAGGAGAAAGGTCATGCGCGCGAGCGAGCACGGAAATGCTCCCGCCTCCGGCAGATCCGAGGGGCCGGAACTGCCGGAAGCGAGAGCATCGGTGTCAGAGGAGGCCGTCGGAGAGGGACGTCGGGTTGCCGAAGCGGTGGTTCGTGATCGAGATCGCCTGCTCGCGGAGGAACGGCAGCATCTCGACCCGACCTGCGGACGTGACCGCGTGCGACCACACCGCGACATCCGGCGAGCCGTCCACGGCGGCGGCGACGGCCGAGGCGTCGCCGCCGACCAGGCGCAGGCGCGTCTCCGGCAGGCCCTTCTTCGACAGCCGCTTCAGCCAGGCGGCGTCCTTGTCGACGGACACCGTGACACCGGCGGCGGTGAGCGCCGCGGCGGCCTTCCTCGACGGGGCGACCGCGAACGACGCCGACACCGGGGCTCCGGCACGGACACCCGCGGCGATCACGCGCAGACCCTCAGCCTCGGAGGCCTCGGCACCGACGCGAACTGCGACCGGCAGGGCGCGGTAGCGGAACACGTTGCGCTCGACCCCGAGGTTCGACACGTCGCGCGCGACGCCGAACTCGTCCTGCCACGCGCGCTCATCGCTGCCGGCGGCGGCCCGCAGCCAGGCGGCGTCCGCACCATCGGCGGCCGCGACGATCCTCTCCACCGGGGCGCTCAGCGTCATCGGACGCGCGGTCGGCTCGGCCGGAGTCCAGTCGCCGAGGCCGTGCAGGTAGTTCGGCCCACCGGCCTTGGAACCGGCACCGACGGCAGAGCGCTTCCAGCCACCGAACGGCTGGCGACGCACGATCGCGCCGGTGATGCCGCGGTTGACGTAGAGGTTGCCGGCCTCGACCTTCTCCAGCCAGAGCTTCAGCTCGTCCGGGTCCAGCGAGTGCAGGCCGGCGGTGAGGCCGTAGTCGACGGCGTTCTGCATCTCGAGGGCCTCTTCGAGGGTGGCCGCCTCCATGATGCCGAGGATCGGACCGAAGTACTCGGTGAGGTGGTACTCGGAACCGTTCTTCACGCCGGTGCGAACACCGGGGCTCCAGAGCTTGCCGGACTCGTCGAGCTGCTTCGGCTCGATCAGCCACTTCTCCCCCGCGCCGAGGGTGGTGAGGCCACCGAGCAGCTTCCCCTGCGCGGGCTCCACGATCGGGCCCATGACGGTCGTCGGATCGGTCGGGTAGCCGACGCGCAGCGAGGTCACCGAGTCCACGAGCTGACGACGGAAGCGGTCGGACTTGGCCACCGAGCCGACGAGGATCACGAGCGACGCGGCCGAGCACTTCTGTCCGGCGTGGCCGAACGCGCTCTTGGTGACGTCCGCCGCGGCGAGGTCGAGGTCCGCGGACGGCGTGACGATGATCGCGTTCTTGCCACTGGTCTCCGCCAGCAGCGGCAGGTCCTGGCGGAACGAGCGGAACAGCTCGGCGGTCTCGTACGAGCCGGTGAGGATGACCCGGTCCACACGCTCGTCCGCGACGAGCGTCGAACCGAGCTCACCGGTGGACAGCTGCACCAGACGCAGGACGTCGCGGGGAACGCCACCCTGCCACAGCGCGTCCACCATCACGGCGCCGGTGCGCTTGGTGAGGCGGGCCGGCTTGATGATGACGCCGGACCCGGCCGCGAGCGCGGCCAGCACTCCGCCGGCCGGGATGGCGGTCGGGAAGTTCCACGGCGGAACCACCACGGTGAGCTTCGACGGAACGAACGTCGCCCCGTCCACGCGGTCGAGGCCGCGAGCCAGTTCGGCGTAGTAGTGCGCGAAGTCAATGGCCTCGCTGACCTCGACGTCGGCCTCGGCGATGGTCTTGCCGGCCTCGGACGCCATGACCTCGATCAGTCGACCCCGGTTGCGGGCGAGGGAGAGCCCGGCGGCATGGAGGATGTCGGCACGCTCGTCGCCGGAGCGCTGCCCCCAGGCGGTGCCGGCGGCGTGGGCACCCGCGATGACGGTCTCCAGAGCGTCGGCATCGGCGACGTTCGCGTCCGTGATGATCTGAACGCCCTCGTCGCTGTCCGCGGCGCGCGCCAGGATCTCACGACCCCAGGCACGGTTCGCACCGAGCGCCGGGTCGGTGTCGGGCTCATTGCGGAAGTCGTGCAGCGGTGCGTCCGGCGTCTCGGTGGCACGGTTCTGCGTGCGATTCGGGCCGGGGACGGTGCCGAGCGTGCGCTCGTGCTCAGCGAGGGATGCCTCGTAGCGCGCCTGCTCACGGTCGAACAGGCCCTGGTCGCTGTCCAGCTCGAAGACGGCGGACATGAAGTTCTCCTGCGAGGCGTTCTCCTCGAGGCGCCGGATCAGGTACGCGATCGCGACGTCGAACTCGCTGGGGTTCACCACCGGCGTGTACAGCAGGAGCTCGCCGACGTCCGCGCGGACGGCCTCGGCCTGTCCGGTCGCCATGCCGAGCAGCATCTCGAACTCGACGCCGTCGGTGACGCCGCGCTTCTTCGAAAGCAGCCACGCGTGGGCGACGTCGAAGAGGTTGTGGCCGGCGATGCCGAGGCGGAGGTTCGCGGTGCGCTCCGGGGTCATGGACCAGTCCAGGACGCGCTTGTAGTTGGTGTCGGCCTCCTGCTTGCTGGGGACCGTGGCGGCTTCCCACCCGTGCACCGTGGCGTCCACGTGCTCCATGGCGAGGTTCGCGCCCTTCACGACGCGGACCTTGATCGGCGCCCCGCCGTTCGCGCGGCGCTGGGCCGACCACTCCTGCAGGTGCTGGATCGCACCGAGGGCATCCGGGAGGTAGGTCTGCAGCACGATGCCGGCCTCGAGGTCACGCAGCTGCGGCTGGTCCAGCAGAGCCGTGAAGACCGCGATGGTGAGGTCGAGGTCGCGGTACTCCTCCATGTCCAGGTTGATGAACTTCGCCTTGCCCTCGCGCTCGGCGCGCGCGGCGAGCTCGTACAGCGGTGTGAGCTTCTCGACGACCTTGGCGACGGCCTCGTCGAAGGACCACATCGACAGCTGGCTGACCACGGCGGACACCTTGATCGAGACGTAGTCGACGTCGTCGCGGGCCAGGAACTTCCGCGTTCCCTCGAGTCGGCGCTCGGCCTCGTCCTCGCCGAGAACGGCCTCGCCGAGGAGGTTGAGGTTCAGGCGGTGTCCGCCCGCGCGCAGCTTCGCGATGCCGGCACCGAGCTTGGCCGGGGTCGCGTCCAGGACCAGGTGTCCGACCATCTGGCGCAGGACCCGGCGGGCGATCGGGATGACGGCCCACGGGAACGCGGGTGCCATTGCGCCGCCCAGGCCGATCGCACCGCGCAGGTAGGCCGGCAGGAATTTCGGCGTCAGCGGGACGAGCGAGCGCAGCGCGGACGCGGCCACCGTGGTGTCCTCGGGGCGCATCACGCCGTCCACGAAGCCGACGGTGAAATCGAGCCCGTGCGCGTCCTTCAGCACACCGGCGAGGCGCTCGGCGGCGGGGTCGACGGGGTGTTGGGCGGCCTCATCCAGCCAGCGGCGGACGGTGGCGACGACATCGGCGGTGGTGATGCCGTCTGCAGTGACGAGCTCGGACACGATTCCTCCTGGGAAAAAGAGCGCAGTGGGGATTCCGCCAGTATCGACCCGTTGTTCGTTCGGGTAAAGCGATAGAAATCGATGGATACTGTTCGGTGAAACCGATCATTGAAAAGGGGCCGCCCATGCTCGATGTCCGTCGCCTGCGTCTGCTTGTGGAACTTGCACACCGCGAGACTCTCGCCGCCGTCGCGGAGGCGCTGAACTACAGCCCCTCGTCCGTGTCCGAACAGCTGCGAATCCTGGAGCGCGAGGTCGGAACGCCCCTGCTGGAGCAGTCCGGCCGCCGCGTCCGTCTGACCCCGCAGGCCCGCGTCCTCGTCGAGCACGCCGAGGCGATCCTGGACCGTATGGCCGAGGCGGAATCGGACATCGCACGCTCCGGGACCGGCGTCGGCGGCACGGTGCGCATCGCGGTGTTCCAGTCCGCTGCGCACGCGATCATGCCCGCGGCCCTGACGCACCTGGCCACGGACCATCCGGACCTGCGTGTGGAGGTCGTCGAGCGGCCACCGGAGCAGGGCCTGTTCGAGGTCGCCGCGCGCGGTTTCGACCTCGCCGTCGCCGAGGAGTATCCCGGTCACCTGCGTCCGCGCCACCCGGACCTGGACCACGTCCCGTTCGCTTTCGATCCGATCCGGGCGGCCGCGGCGGACGAGGTCGCGGCGTTCACGGACCTCGCGTCCCGCGCCTGGGTGATGGAGCCGGCCGGGACAGCCGCCCGACAGTGGGCGATGCAGCTGTGCCGCGCCGCCGGGTTCGAGCCGGACGTCCGCTATGAGACCGGGGACCTCATCGCGCACCTGCGCCTGATCCGGAGCGGCCACGCGGTGGGCCTGCTGCCGGACCTGCTCTGGGCCGGCGAGCCGCCGACCGTGCGTCTGCTCGACCTGCCCGGCGACCCGCAGCGCGTGGTGTTCTCCGCCGCCCGCCGCGCCGCCGCCGACCGACCCGCCGTCCGCGCCGTCCGCGCCGCCCTCTCCGCCGCCGTCGACCACGGCTGACCGCCGGTGAGCTTCTTCGCGACCCGCTCAGCGCGGCAGTCGACTCGCTGAGCTGACGGACCGACGCCCGGCTGCGCGCCGCGCGGTCGCCGCGTCTTCAGGCCGCCTGCGGCGATGCCGCCGCGGGGAAGTACGCGGCCACCGTGAGGGCGGCCAGCACCACACCGCACAGCGCCTGCTCGATCACCATCCACAGCGGCAGTGGCAGGAAGAAGAGCACCGCGACGACGGCGATCAGGAGGATCGGCGCGATGATGCGCAGTCGCAGCAGCGCGCGTCCACCGTGTCGGGCCGCGGCGATCGCGAAGCGCAGCGTGAGCAGCGAGGTCAGCGCGACGATCACGCCGCGCACCCATGCCGGGATGGTCACGTCCGCGGGAGCGAGCAGCGACAGCACGATCAGGGCGAGCACCGTGGCGATGCTGAGCCCGACGTAGGTCCACGCGAGCGTGCGGACGAGTCGGGCGAGAGTGATGTTCATGAGGGGTCCTTCGACTGGGGGGAATTGTGCCGTCGACGGGAGCCGACGGCCCGTTCGACGAAAGCGATCGCTTCGTCGAGGTGATGGTCGATGTCGAGGTCGGCGGCCTCGGTGAGGTGGTAGGAGGCGGCATCGATGATCGCGCGGATCAGCTTGGCGACGACGACCGGATCGAACGCCCCGAATCGGTGGCGCTGCTGTCCGTCGCGCAGAATCTCGGCGAGCTGCTCGATGGCATCCGGCGCCTGATCGGGGAGGGTGACCCCCTCGAGGATCCGGTGCACCGCGATCACGTGAGTCGGGCGTTCGACGATGAAGCGCAGGTTCGAGTCGAGGTACGCGTACAGCAGTTCCGCCGGCTCATCGATCCCGCGCATCCGGTCGGCCATGAAATTCCAGCCCCGCTCGAACAGATCGACCACCACCGCCTCCTGCAGCGCGGCCCGCGAGCCGAAGTGGTAGAGCACGGTGCCCTTGCTGGTGCCGGCGCGCACCGCGATGCCCGCGATCGACACGTCCTCGCTGCGCTCGGTGCCGAACGCTTCGACCGCCGCCGCCAGGATGTCGTCGCGGCGGATCTGCTGGATCCGGGTTAAATCTGACCGCACGGTCGAATTTTAAACCGCACGGTCAGCTTTGTCGATGCCCCTCGCTCCCGAAGAGCCGACCGCCCGCGAGACACCCAGGCGCGGCCGAGAAACCCCGCAGTGCGCTCGGTCTCGGACGTGCCTGGGTGTTTGGCGTTGCGGGTATCTTGCGTGACAAGGTAACGTGCGATGCATGACAGCCGATGTCGGAGCGCAGCTGCGCAAGGGGGTCGTGGAGCACTGCATCCTCGGCCTGCTCGCACGCGAGCCGATGTACGGCTGGGAACTTTCGGAGCAGCTGACGTCGGCGGGGCTCATCGCGAGCATCGGCACGCTGTATCCGGTGCTGTCGCGGCTGCGTGAGCGCGGCGTCGTGATCGCGTTCGAACGGCCGAGCGGACCGGGTCCGGTGCGCAAGTACTACCGGCTGACGGATGCCGGACACGCGGAACTCGAGGAGTTCCGGCGGCAGTGGGGACCGTTCACCCGTGCAGTGGACGACATCGTGAACGGAGCGGGAGATGACCGTGACGCAGAGTGAGACGACGCGCTACCTGGAGCAGCTCGACATCGAGCTGCGCGGGCTGCCGCCGGAGACGGCAGCGGAGATCCGGCGCGGCGTCGCGGAAGAACTCGACGGCCTGGACCCGGACGCCGCGCACGAGCGCATGATCACTCTCGGCGACCCGGCGTTCATCGCCGCGTCCGCCCGCGGCGAGCTGAGCGACTCCGCCGACGCCACTCCCGGCCGGGCACCGGAGGGAGTCGCGTCAATGGGTTTCGCCGCGACCGCCGTCATCGTCATGTCCCTCGGCGGCTTCGTGGTCCCGGTCCTGGGCTGGATCGTCGGAGTGGCACTGGTGTGGGCTTCGCCGCGCTGGCGACGGGCGGAGAAGATCGTCGCGACGGCCGTGCCCCTCGGGGCCGGGCTGCTGCTGAAAACGATCGTCCCACTCCTTGCGGGACTGTTCGGAACGAGCACCCGGTACGCCGACGACGCCGCGCGCAACCCGCTCCTGCCGACGAGCTACGACGTGCTCTGGACGGCGTTTCTCATCGGGTGGATCGGGTTGCCGATCGCCGCCGCCGCGGTCGGGGTGTATCTGGTCAGTCGCCTGCGGCGCTCCCCCGGCCGCAGCGGCATCGCCGGCACCCGCGGGTTCGCCATCACGGCGGCGATCGTGTCCGGGTTCGGCGGATTCCTCGTCCCGGTGCTGGGCTGGTTCGCCGGCCTCGCCCTGGTGTGGAGCGCGCGTCGCTTCACCCGCCGCACGGCCCTCATCGCGACGCTGACTCCGCTGGCGGTGTGCGCACTGTGGATCGTCATCGGCGTCGTTCTCGGCGCGACCGCCCCCGTTCTCATCGACGACCCGGGCGGCGGCGACTTCCAGGTGCGCAACCCGATGCTCGCCGAGCCCCGCCTCGCGCAGTGGGGCGTGACCGCCGTCGTCTGGCCGGTTCTGCCTCTCGCCGCGACGGTGGTGGGGATCTGGCTGCTGGCCCTCGCCCTTCGCACTGATCCGATGGAGGACCCCCGTGCCTGAGTCCGAAGCAGACCGCTACCTGGCGCGGCTCGATGCCGCATTGGCCGATGTCCGACATGACACCGCTGTCGAGATCCGCGCCGGTGTCGCGGAGGAGCTCGCCGGACTCGACGATGCGGCGGCGCGCGACCGCATCGCCGCGCTCGGGGACCCGGCATTCATCGCGGCGTCCGCACGCGGCGAGCTGCCGCAACCCTCGGTTCCGGTGCCGACGTATGAGGGGTCCGGACGCCTGTACGGCCGCGGCTCCCTCGCGACCCGCGGCATGGTGATCGCCACCGGACTCGTGATCGCGTTCGGCGGCATCGTCCTGCCGTTCGTCGGCTGGGTCGCGGGGATCGTCATGATGTGCCTCTCGCCCGTCTGGCGGCGGGCGGAGAAGGTCTACGTGGCGGTCGTGCCACCCCTGGTCATCGCCGGCGTTCTGGTGCTCACCCAGGTGACGCCGAACTTCCCCGGCGGCTGGCGCACCGTCCTCCTGCCGTACGTGACGGGCCAGATCATTGCATCGCTGCTCGGCATCTGGGCACTCGTTCGGGGCCTGGCCCGCGTCCCCCGCTGACGAACCGCGCTTCGACTGCGACACACGAGCGGGCCGCGCACCCGACACGCCGTCCAGGCAGACCCGGACCACGGCGTGTCGGGCACGGCGCCCGCCGCTGTGCTCGCCTTTCGGCGCGGTCAGCGCCCGAGCGAGGTCAGCACGGCGGCGGTGTCCGACATCGTGATCTGCGGCGGGGACAAGGCCCCCACCCCGGAGGCGGGGGGGGGGTTTCCGCGGGGGGGGCGGGGCAGGGGGCGGCGGGGGCACGCACTTTTTTCAAAACCTACAACCCACCATGAAGGGAAGGAAAAAGCATGGGTCGTTCGGGGCCGGGCCCGCGCCCCCCGCTGACGACCCGCGCTTCGACTGCGACACGCGGGCGGGCCGCGCCCCCGACCCGCCGCCCAGGCAGCCCCGGACCACGGCGCGCCGGGCACGGCGCCCGCCGCTGTGCTCGCCTTTCGGCGCGGTCAGCGCCCGAGCGAGGTCAGCACGGCGGCGGTGTCCGACATCGTGATCTGCGGCGGGTACAGGCCCATCACCGTGATCGCGGCGGCGTGGTTCTCCGCGGTGGAGCCGGCGCAGGCGTCGGCGGGCACCGTGACGAAGGCACCGGCGTCGGCGGCCGGGAGCGCGGTGGAGATCACGCAGCAGTCCGTCGACACCCCCGTGAGGACCAGGTGCGGGGTCTCACCGATCACCGACGTCAACGCGCCGCCCCACTTGCCGAAGGTGGGCCGGTCCACCGTCGGCAGCGACGAGAGCCCCTCTGCCTCCGGGACCAGGGCGAACAGCGGATCATCCGCGGGCTGGTCCGCGAAGGGCCAGGCCGCGAAGTACTCCCCCCAGGATCCGGACCGGTCCGCGGTCGGCACCCAGCGCGTGACGACCGTGCGGTCCGGACCGAACGCGTCGGCAAGCTCGCGGATGCGAGCGAACGCCGAGGCGAAGAAGGGCGAGCCCCACTCCGACTCGGGCGACGCGAAGATCGCCTGCGGGTCGATGACGACCAGCCAGGGCCGATCGTCGCTCACAATCCCTCCTCCTGGCGGCGGATCACCCCGGCGCGAGCGAAGAACGTCACCAGGAAGCCGATGGCGAGGGCGAACAGGACACCGAGGTTGGCACCCGCCCACTCACCCTTGACCCCACCGACAAGACCCATGAAGTAGCCCTGCCAGGTGAACAGGTCGCTGAGGACGAAGCCCCAGCCGATGATGATCGCGACGACGAAGGTGCCGACGGAGATCCAGTCCACCGCCCCGTAGCGACCGTTCGAGTCGAACAGCGCCTCCGTGTCGTACGGCTTGCGGCGGCGCAGGATGTCCGCGATCAGGATGCCGGCCCAGGCCGCCAGCGGCACGCCGAGCGTGGTGAGGAAGGTCTGGAACGGACCGATGAAGTTCTGCGCGAAGAAGACGACGAGGATCGTGCCGATCGTGAGAATCACACCGTCGATCGCGGCCGCTGCCGGACGCGGGATCTTGATGCCGAGGCTCAGCAGCGTGAGACCGGACGAGTAGATGCCGAGCACCGCACCGGAGACCTGGGTCAGGATCGCGACGATGAGGAACGGGAACAGCAACCACGTCGGCAGGATCGAGGACAGCGCGCCGATCGGGTCATTCCCGATGGCCTCGTTCAGCCCCATGGACTGCCCGCCGATCGTCACCGTCTTGTTCGACGCAGCCAGCAGCAGACCGAAGAACACCAGGAAGATCGGGGCGATGGAACCGCCGAACGTGTTCCACCCGACGATCTTCGCGTCCGAGACCGTGCGCTTCTGGTAGCGCGTCCAGTCGGCGGCGATGTTGATCCAGCCCAGCCCGAATCCGGTGAGCGTGAAGACCAGGGCGCCGATCATCTGCCCGAGGTTGCCGGAGGGCTGCGTCCCGATGACGTTCCAGTCGATGTAGCCGAACGTGAGCACCAGGAACAGGATCGTCATCAGGCCCGTGACCCACGTCAGCACCGACTGCAGCTTCATGATCGTGTGATATCCGAGCACGGCGGCGCCCACGATCAGGGCCGCCACCACGATGGTGGCGACGACGTTCACCGCGACGTCGCCACCCGCGAACCAGCCGAGCTGGCGGAAGACCGTCCCAGTGGCGAGCACCGCGGTGATCGCGAGGATCGTCTCCCAGCCGATCGAGGTGATCCAGGAGATGATGCCGGGCAGCTTCTGTCCCTGCACGCCGAACGCGGCACGGGACAGGACCATCGTCGGCGCGGACCCACGCTTGCCGGCGATCGCGACCAGCCCGCACAGGAAGAACGAGATGACGATGCCGAGGATCGCCACGATCGTCGCCTGCCACAGCGAGATGCCGAAACCGAGCAGGTACGACCCGTAGGACATTCCGAACACGGAGACGTTCGCCGCGAACCACGGCCAGAACAGATCGCGTGGCCGCGCCGTCCGTTCCTCCTCCGGCACGATGTCGATGCCGTTGTGTTCGATCAGGGTGGGCTTGACGCCAGCGTCAGTGGACACGACCTGCCTCCAAAGGCTCGCCGAATAGGGGTGGCTCACATATTGGCAGAACTCCGCGGCTTCGGCGTCAGGTGCGCGTCACGATTTGGGCGCGTCCTGCTCGTGACGCTCCCGCCACTCGCGCCGGCTGAGGGGGTGATCGGACACCTCGGCGCCGGCCGATGCCGGCTCCGGCGTACCCTCTTCGGCCACCACCGGATCGGATTCGGGCTCCGCCGAGCCGTCGCTGGCGGCCGCCTTCTCTGCGGCGCGCTTGCGGTCCGCGGCCTCCTGCAGCGCCGAGCGGGCGTGCAACTCCGGCGGGCGGAAGAACAGCGCGATCAGGAAGGCGAGTGCCATCACACCGAACCCGACCCAGTAGACCGTGACGACCGACTTCGTGAAGCCGACCAGGAACGGCCGCGTCAGCGCCGGCGTCGCGCCGGTCACGAACGAGGTGTCGCTGATGGAGGAATCAGAGGACCCGGAGCTGCCGGACGTGCCGTCCTTGATGCCGGTCACGATGGTGGGCACCAGCTCCTTCACCCACGCCTCACGCTGCGTCCTGTCGCTCCAATCCACGGCGAGCTTCCCGTCCGTGACGGTGGCGTTCGCCTTCGCCGCCGCCGCTTTCAGACCCTCCGCCGTGGCATCGGGCAGGGCTGTCTTGACCTGCGCGTCGATCACCGCCTGCTTCTGAGCGGCCGGAATCACCCCCGCCGCGACCTGAGCTTCGACCGCCTGCGTGACCTTGGCGGTCACCGCCGTCGTGACCGCGTCCGTGGTCTTCGTCGTGGCCTCGTCGAGCTTGGTGGCGATGCCGTCCTGCAGCTTGCCCGTGACCGGCGTCCAGATCTGCTTCATCACCCCGGCGTTGTGCGCCTCGGACGCGACGGCCGGGTTCAACGCCGCGTTCAGCGCCGCGGTGAGATCGGTCTTGTTCGTCATGGCCGTGGTGATGTTGCCACCGACCACGGTGAACAGGACGGACAGCAGCACGGCCGTGCCGAGCGTGCCGCCGATCTGCCGGAAGAAGGTCGACGAGCTGGTCGCGACTCCCATGTCCTGCGGCTCGACGGACGCCTGGGTCGCGAGGGTCAGCGACTGCATGAGCTGACCGAAACCGAGGCCGACGACCAGCATGCAGATCGCGAGGTACCAGTACGGGGTGTCCGCCGTGAGGAAGGACAGCAGCAGGTAGCCGATCGTGACGGTGAGCGTGCCGGTGACGGGGAAGATCCGGTACTTGCCGGTCCGCGCGACGATCTGGCCGCTGCCCATCGCGGCCAGCATGATGCCGGCCACCATCGGCAGCATCGCCCAGCCGGACTCGGTCGGTGTCTGGCCCAGCACGATCTGCAGGTACAGCGGCAGCGTGAGCATGGCCCCGAACATGCCGAAACCGATCAGGAAGCCGAGGATGATCGACATCGAGAACGGACGCCGCCGGAACAGGCGCAGCGGAATGATCGCGTCCGTCCCCATTCGGCTCTCGATGATGAGGAAGGCGATGAGCCCGGCCGCACCGATGCCGTAGCAGACGAACGCCGCGACGGATGTCCAGCCCCACTCGCGACCCTGCTCGGCGATCAGCAGCAGCGGGACCAGGGTGACCACGACCATCGTCGCGCCCCACCAGTCGATGCGCGGTTTCGCGCCGGAGTGGAAACGCGGCAGGTGCAGGAAGCGCCACACCATACCCAGCGCGACCAGTCCGATCGGCACGTTGATCAGGAACACCCAGCGCCATCCGGCGATCCAGAGAATCTCGGGCGTGCCCGCGAACAGCCCGCCCACGAGGGGTCCGATCACCGCCGAGATCGCGAAGACGGACATGAAGTACCCCTGGTACTTCGCTCGTTCGCGGGGGGCGAGCACGTCGCCCATGATCGCCAGCGGCAGGGACATCAGGGCGCCGGCGCCGATGCCCTGGAACGCCCGGAACCCGGCCAGCATCAGCATCGAGGTGGAGAAGCTGGACAGCAGTGAACCGACGATGAACACACCGATGCCGAACAGGTACAGCGGGCGGCGGCCGAAGACGTCGGAGAGCTTGCCGTAGATCGGTGTCGTGACGGTGGACGTGATCAGGTACGCCGTCGTCACCCACGCCTGCTGGTCGAGACCGTGCAGGTCATCGCCGATCGTGCGGATCGCGGTTCCGACCACGGTCTGATCCAGCGACGACAGGAACATGCCCGCCATCAGTCCGTAGATCACCAGCATGATCTGCCGATGACTCATGATCGGCGTCGACCCGGTGGTCGGCGCCGCGGTTTGCGTGCTCATGTGCCTCCTGCGACCGCGCAAACCCCGGCGCGACCAGACCACTCATCGTGCACCCGGGCGACGGCGCGCACAAGCGACCTGCGGCACTCTCATCGACGCCGCATAGGAAACGCGAAGCTCACGCGGTGAGGAAGGCCCTCGCGACGCGGGACAGCGCGTGCAGGTCGGAGACGCCGGCGAGCTCGCGCGCGGAGTGCATCGAGAGGATGGGGATGCCCACATCGACGGTCTTCATGCCGAGCCGCGTCGCGGTGATCGGCCCGATCGTGGAGCCGCAGGGCACGTCGTTGTTCGAGACGAACTCCTGGCTCTGCACGCCCGCACTCTCGCACCACCCCGCCCACGCCGCGGCGCCGAGGGCGTCGGTCGCGTAGCGCTGGTTCGCGTTGATCTTGAGGATCGGTCCGGAACCGAGCAACGGCTGGACGACGGGGTCGTGCTTGCCGACGTAGTTCGGGTGGACCGAGTGTCCGACGTCGCTGCTCACGCACCAGGACGCGGCGATCGCGCGCAGGCGCTCCTCCGCGCCGGCGCCGAGGCGAGTCCAGACGCGCGTGAGCACGTCGTCCAGGATCGGACCGTCGGCGCCGGCGCGGCTGCCCGATCCGATCTCCTCGTGATCGAACGCCGCGAGCACGGCGATGTGCTCGCCGGCGTAGCCGTCCGCGGCGGCGGCGAGCGCGATGAGGCCGGCGTGCACCGAGGCGAGGTCGTCCATCCGGCCGCAGGCGAAGAACGCGTCGTCCTGGCCGAAGATCGCACCGCGCTGCGTGTCGGCGGTGATGAGGTCGTAACCGCGGATGTCGGCCGGATCAACATCGGCCGTCGCCGCCACGGCGGCGAGGACGTCCGCGGTGGAGGGGTCCCCCAAGCCCCACACCGGCTGCGTGTGGAACTGCTTGTCCAGGGCGAGGCCGTCATTCGCCGTGCGGTCGAGGTGGATCGCGAGCTGCGGCAGGCGCAGCAGGGGCCCGGAGTCGGCGAGCACGACGGTGCCGTCGGCGAGGACGAGGCGTCCGGCCAGGCGGAGCTCACGGTCGAGCCACGAGTTCAGCAGCGGACCGCCGTAAACCTCGACGGCGGCCTGCAACCAGCCGCGGGTGCCGGTCGTCGGCTTCGGCTTGAGCTTCAGCCCCGGGGAGTCGGTGTGTGCGCCGAACACGTGCGCACCCGTCGTGGCGTCCGCGTTCGCGGGCACGATCCAGGCGATCACGCTCCCGTCCCGGATGATGAAGAAGCGTCCCCCGGCCTGCTCCGGCCACGCGTCGGTCTCCTCCAACCGCGTGAAGTCCACGGCCTCCAGGCGACGCGCCACCTCGGCGGCGGCGTGGTGGCTCGACGGCGACGCCTCGACGAAGTCGGCGAGATCCTCGGCGTGCGAGCGGGCCTGGGCGGTGACGGTCATGCGGTTCCTCCGGGTCGGTGGGGTCCTTCCAGCGTAGTCACCGGACGAGACGCGACCGCCTGCGCGGCGGCCAGCAGGCCCGCCGCCGTGTCATCGCTGGGGTCCAGCTGCAGGGCGGCGCGGGCGTGCGCCGCAGCCTCCGCCGCGGCCCCCGGAGCGGGCAGCAGTGCGCGGGCTGACTGCACATGAAGGGCCACCCGCACCGAGAGATCATCCGGCGCCAGCAGGGTCGCCGTGGCGATCTCACGCAACGCGTCCTCGGTCCGGCCGAGGCGACCGAGGCGGGCGGCCAGGACGACGTGCAGTCCCGGAGCGGTCGGCAGAGCGGCGACAGCGGCACGGGACCACTGCAGCGATTCCTCCGCCCGAGTCGGATCCAGCGCGATGATCTGGGAGAGCATGGCGCGCGCCCACGGGGCGGCGTCGTGGTCGGCGAGCGCGTCCCGCGTGATACGTTCCGCCGCGCCGGGGTCACCCTGCACCACGAGGACGTGGGCGAGCTCGATCATCGCTCGGGCGTCGTCCGGGTGCGCGCGCAGATGGCGATCGAGGACGTGACTGGCCGCGCTCGGCTCACCCGCGGCCAGCAGCAGTTGGGCACGGGCGATGATGTCCGCGCCGGAGTCCTCTGTCACGTCGCCATCGTCGCACGCCACGGCATGGCCGGGATCGGTGTCCGCCGACAGCGGACGGGTGTCCGTCTGAGCCCATGACGGATGAGGAACGTCGGGCGTCAGTGCACGACGTCGACGCGCTGGAAGGCGTCGACGCTGATGCCGCGCTCGAGAATGAGCGCGGACCACTCGCGGGCCGAGTGGAGACTGTGATCCCGGTAGTTGCCGCACTCGACGGCCGAGACGCCGGGGACGTCCGCCCACGTGGCCTCGGTCGCGAGGAAACGGAGGCTGGCCGCGATGGCGTCGACGACGGTCGCGACGTGCGGCGTGCCCCAGGTGATCAGGTGGAATCCGGTCCGGCATCCGAACGGCGAGATGTCGATGACGCCCTCGAGGTGGTCACGCAGGACACCCGCGATGGTGTGCTCGATGGTGTGCAGCCCCGCGGTCGGGATCTCGCCCTCGTTGGGCTGGACGAGGCGCACGTCGAAGTTGGAGATCTGATCCCCCCGCGGTCCGGTCTCGACCTGGATGAGTCGGACGTACGGCGCCTTCACGGCGGTGTGATCCAGCGTGAAGCTCTCGACCTCGGCCATTTTTCCTCCTTGTACGGCGACGGATGCGTCCCCTCATTCTCCTGCGGACCGGCGCCCCGACGAACTCGACGGACGTGCGAGGTCACATCCGCGATCGCGTGAGATTTCTCACACACTCCCCCGCGACGGCGCGATCCGCGGATGACGTGTGCGTACCGTGGAGGCGCGACGAACAGCTGAGGTGTGCCATGAAGACCCCGATCACCCGGCCTCTGCGCGCCCTGCTCGCACTGGCCGCGCTGACGGCCGCGGTGCTGCTCCCGGCGACCTCCGCCGCCGCTGCGACCACCCCCGCGGCCGGGACCGCTGCAGAAGCCGCCACAGTCCTGGAGCTCACGAACACCGCCCGCGCCGAGCACGACGCCGCACCGGTCGCTTACAGCCCGGCCGTCGCCGAGGTCGCACAGAGCTGGGCGGAACAGCTGGCGCGTTCCGGCGAGCTCTCGCACGACGCCGACTATGCGACCAAGATGCCGGACGGATGGCTCGGCGTCGCGGAGAACGTGGCGATGTCCTCGGACGCGACCCCGGCCGACCTGCACGCCATGTGGATGGACTCCCCCGGCCACCGCGCGAATCTGCTCAACAGCGGCTACAACGTGATGGGCGTCGGGCTCGCGACCGCGGACGATGGCACGCTGTTCGGTGTCGAGGTCTTCGGCCGGTACGCCGATCCCGTCACCGCGGGCGCGGAGCCGCTGGAGACCCCGGACCCGACCGCCAATCCCACGCCCCCGGCTCCGATCGCACCCGAACCGGTTCCGGAGGCGACGGAGACCGGCGCGGCCTCGCCCGAGCCGCAGCCGGCCGCCCCCGTGCCGTCCGCGGTCGCGTCACCCGGAGCATCCGAGCGGGCGACGTCCGCCCCGGTGCCCACCGGTGCCGTCGACGGACAGTTCGAGGCGGAGCGGGGCGCGTCCCCCCGGGCCGGGACGGGTACGGCCGCGACGCTGATGCCGTTCCTGCTGCCGGCCGCGATCGGTTGCGTCGTTGTCCTCGGCGGCGTTTCCGCCGCCGCGTTCACCCGCATCCGGCGTTCGAACGACTGAGCGTCCGACACCGAGCGGGTAGCGTCGGTGGCATGACGCAGGCAGGCGAGGCGGCGGGCGAGTCCGACAACGGCGCGGTGTGGAGCGCCCTGTCAAGCGACTACGAGCGAGCCCGAGCGCGGGAGGATTCGCTGGACACCCTCGTGGAGTGGCCGGCGCAGCGCGCGCTGCTCGGTGATGTCGTCGGGCGGACGATCCTTGACCTGGGCTGCGGCAACGGCGGCAAACTCGCGGAGCTGGTGGCGGCAGGCGCCGGAGCGTCGGTGGGAATCGACGTCGGTGCCGACCTCGTTCCCGCACGGCGCGGATTGGAGCTGGTGCAGGGAGATCTGAACCGGTTCGAGGACCTGCCGGAACTCACCGGGCGGACCTTCGATCGCATTCTCTTCCTGCAGTCATTCGGCTACGCCACGGACCCCGTGGCCGTCCTCCGTGCCGCTCGCGAGCGCCTCACCGACGACGGTTTCATCCTGCTCACGCGGACTCATCCGCTCCGGTACGCCCGCGAACGGGCAGAGCAGAACGGCACGTCGCTCGGAGCGGAGTACTACGCCGGTGCGGACTTCACGTATCGGGCGGCCTGGAACGACGCGATGGCGTTGACCAAGCGGACCTACACGATCGCGGATCTGCTGAACATCTTCAGCGCCGCGGGGCTCTGGGTGGACGCCGCCGATGAGCCGTCGATGTCCGCGGCAGATGCGGCCCGCTTCCCGCACAAGAAGGCGTGGATGGACACGTACCTCGGCATCCTCATCTTCCGCCTGCGTCCGGTGCCCGGGTTCGAAGAGCGCGCCGGTCAGGCGAACGCCTGATTCCGCAGCACGATCTGCGCCGTGGCGTTCGTCACGAAATCCCGGACCTGCCCGGTGTTCGTCGGAAGCGCTGACGGGGAGTCGAGGTGCCCCTCCCACAGCTCGAGGACGTCCCCCTCGGGGCCGATGGACGCTTGAAGCCGTTCCTCGGCGATGTACTCGGCGAACCCGCCCGGTCTGTCGTCCAGCCGAAAGCGCGGCGCGACCGCGGCCCCACCGAAGAAGTCCGCGTATCCCCCGGTCGCGATGCGGTGGAGGGTGCGGTCCCAGTAGTCCTTGTCGACTCCGGTGCCGCGCTTGGTGTTCAGGTTCGTGCGGGGACTGCGCGTTCCCGGGCCGATGACCGGCATGAGGATGAAGTTTCCCCGCGTGTACACGACCGACATGAAGTCCTCGAACACGGCCAGCACATCGGGCAGGTCTCCGTCGCGAAGCTGATCCAGAAGTGCGGGAATCCGCTTCCCGGTGATCACCCGCCCGTGCTCGAGCTTCAGGTAGGTCTTCAGCGTCGACCAGTGCGAGTGCATCGTGTCCGGCGAGGCGGCGAACCCTTCCGCCTGTACCGCGCGCAGCTCATCCCGAAGGGCGATCGCGTCGGACTCGCGACGGCCGGCCAGCGCAGCGGCTTTCGTCTGCAACGCGACGAGGACGGGGTGGTCCGCGGGAACCGTGCTCACTGCGCCGACGAACTCAGCCGCGGGCGAGGAGGGCGTTCGTCACGGCCCTGGTGGGGGCGGTCGCGGGCCCCGGGCGCGTGACGGCGAGGGCCGCTGCGGCATTGGCTCGACGCACCGCGACCGGAAGCGCCAGACCACGGGCGAGGGCGGACGCGAGGACCCCGGTGTGGGCGTCACCGGCGCCGTTGGTGTCCACGGCCGTCACCGCGAAGGCCGGAATGTGCTCGCCCGTGGACAGGTCCGCACCGGTCGCACCGTCCCGAACGATGACCGCACCGGCGACGCGTTCGGCGAGCGCCCGCGCGCGGGCCGCGAAATCGGCTGGCACCTCCGTGCCGAATCGCCGCAGGGCCTCCGCGGCCTCCCGGGCATTGAGGCTCCAGATGTCCGCATGGTCCCGGACCACCTGCCACGCCGCGGGCGTGAGGTCGGCCACGAGCGGGGACGGATCGAACAGCACCCGGGTGGCGGCCGGCAGCATCGGCACCCAAGCGATGAGGGCGTCGGTGTTGCGACCGCCGAGCAGCGAGTAGCCGGACACGATCACGACGTCCTCTGCCGCGACGTCCGCCGCGTCGAGCACGGTGACGTCGACGGCATCCTCCGCGCCGAGTGCCGACACGAAGGTGCGCTCGGTGGTGTCATCGGTCATCGCCACGCTGAAGCCGCTGTCCGCGTCCGGAACACGGGGCGCCGGCATCGTCACGCCCTCTGCGGCGAGCGCCGCGGCGACGACGTCACCGAAGGGTCCGGTGCCGATCACGCCGAGATGGACGACGTCGGCGCCGTCCCGCGCCGCCGCGGCGAGGGCGTTGAAACCGCCGCCGGCGGTGATCTCGCTGTGGCTGGCGAACACGTCGCCGCCGGGCTGCGGCAGCGCCGGAATGAGCATCACGATGTCGACGATGGCCTGTCCGGTGTAGAGCACCCGGCCGGTCATCGGGCCGACTCCGTCCGAAGCGCGAGCAGGTCGGCGACGACCGGCGGAAGGTCCAGGTGGTTCACGCGGATGACGGTGTCGGTGACCTCGTCCGGCCAAGCCGCCGTCCCGTGCTGGGCACCGAGGATCGCTCCGGCGATCGCGCCGATCGTGTCGGTGTCATCCCCGATGGCGGCCGCGTGACACAGGGCGGTGAACGGCTGATCGCCGAAGCGGGCGATCAGGGCGAAGGCCGCGGGGATGGACTCGTTCGCCGCGACGGAGGTCCCCACGCGCGTGGCGATGACCTCCAGCGCCACGGTCTCGTCGAGACCGGCGACCGCGGCGACGGCGGTCCGGATGCGATCGCCGACCGGGTCAGCCGAGACGTGGTTGCCGGCATCGGCGAGCGCGTCCGCCGCCTCGATGCCGGCCGTGAGGATCGCTGCCGTGGGCGCGCCCGTGAGTGCCGCGGACACGGCCGCCGCGACGGCGGCCGCGGAGGCGAGTCCTGGCCCGGTGTTGTGAGTGAGGCGGGACGCGCTGACGACGGCGGGCAGGAGGTCCGGCCCCGGCGCGACGGCGATGCCGACGGGAGCGATGCGCATCGCGGCGCCGTTGGTGGTGCCGTTGCGTCCCGGGTCGTCGTCGGGTCCGGCGCCGGCCTGGATCGCGGCGATGGCGGCCTTCGTGGACGGACCGAGGAGGTCCTGCGACCCGCGGGCGATCATGTCCTCCTCCCAGGCCGCGAGAGCATCGGCGAAAGTGCGGGGGTCGATCCGGCCGTGGCCCTCGATGAGCAGGCGGGCCAGCATCAGCGCCTGTTCGGTGTCGTCCGTGATCGTGCCGGCAGGCAGTCCGGGGGCGATCGGCTGGTCCGCGGTGGCGTCCCGGAACCCGGTGATGGGCCCGTAGGTCGCCGCGATCTGCGCGCGGGTCAGGGTCTGGGTCGGCATGCCGAGAGCATCGCCGATGGCGAGCCCGAGCAGCGCACCGGTGGCACGGTCGACGAGGTCCGGGGAGGGCATGCGATCAGCGTAAGCCCGCAGGGTTCAGGTCGTCGCGTCGATGGCCTCGGCCGTCTGCTTCAGCAGCGTCAGCTGTCCGGACCAGCGGTCGGCGGCAGCGGACAGTGTCGCGGCCGCGGCGGCGACGGCGGCGGGCCGGACGCGGTACACCGCCTCGCGGCCGGTCGTCGCGTCGACCAGTCCGGCGTCTCGGAGGACGGTGAGGTGCTTGGCCGTGCCCTGGCGCGTGATCGGCAGCGCACGGGCCAGATCGGTGACGCCACGCGGAGCGGTGCCGAGCATGTCCAGGATGCGCAGGCGATGCGGATCCGCCAGGGCGTGCAGGACGAGGACGGTGTCAGCGGTCGACGGCACGGTGGGCCGCCTCCGTCGCTGCGCGGAGCAGGTCCAGCTCCTCGCGCCACCCGGCCTCGTTCGCACCGAAGTTGCGCTCGTGCGCGTCCGGGGCGAAGGCCGAGAACCCGGACTCCCTCACGGTCACGATCACGGCGTCGGTCGCCTGCTCGAGCGTGAACTCCACGGTGGTCCGGGGGACGTCATCGCCGCCGGGGTGCCAGGTGAAGACCGCGCGGTGCGGCGGCTCGAGGGCGACGATGCCCACGGAGAACGCACCGAGGTTCGGATCGTGGACGATGCACTCGTCCCCGATCCGCTCGACGCGGTGATGCCCGAGACGGCCATCATTGATCCACCACCCCGGTTCGGATACGAGCCGCCACACGGTCTCGATGCTCGCCGCGATCTCCACGTGCTGCGCGATGTCATCCCTCATGCAACCCAATGGTTGCCAACGAGGATGACGATGTCAACAGGTGGAGCGGTCAGGCCTCGGCTGACCCGGGCTCCGTGCGGCGGCCGATCGTCCGGGGACCGACGGTGGCGAGCGCCACGGCACCGACGGTGAGGACGATGCCGAGGAGTTGGAGCAGGGACGGGCGCTCAGCGAGCACGAGCGCCCCGACGAGGACCGCGCTGATCGGTTGGAGCAGCATGATCGGGGCCGCGCGGCCGGCGTCCAGGCGCACCAGGCCGTAGGCGATGAGGACGAACGTGAGCGCCTGCCCGAGGATCGCGACCAGGGACAACCAGAACCAGCCCGATACCCCGATATCGAAGTCGAAGGTCCTGCTGCCGAGCCCGACGGCACCGAGGACCACAGCGGACGAGGCCGTCGCCAGCGCCGTCGGCAGGAAGAGCATGCGCGGATCGATCGCACCGGCCGGACGGTTGAAGAACAGGAACCCGGCGTAGCAGATGCCCGCGAGGACCCCGAGAATCGCGCCGCGCACCTGATGCCCCGAGTCGGAACCGGCCGCACTGCCGAGGCCGCCGGTGAGCGCGAGGCCGGCGACCATCACCGGCAGCGCGATCAGGAATCGCCGCGCCACGCGTTCGCGCACGAACAGGAAGGTGAGGATCGGGAGGGCGACCACCTGCACGCCGATGAGCACGGTGGCGACGCCGGCGCCCACGTCCAGGACGCTCTGCGTGTACATCAGATAATCGGCCGCCAGAAGGACACCGGCGATCAGGCTGAGGACGACCATCCGCCGCTTCGGCGGCCCGTACCGCCGCCACTCCATCACGATGAACGGCGCGAAGGCGAGGAGCGCGAGTGCGCAGCGCAGGAACGCCGCCGTGACGGCGTTCGCGCCCGACAGGCGGATGAACGTCGACGAGGTCCCCGCCAGCAGGCATCCGGCCACCAGCACCCACAGGGCGATGGTCGGCGAGGCGCCGCGGGGAGTCATCAGTCCATTCTGCGGGGCCTCGGGGGCGCGGCCTGTTCCGTGGCCGCGCGCGTCGTCTGGGATTTCAGACTTCAACGGATCGCCTTCATCGAGGTGCCCGAGTCGTCCGACGCGTTGCCCATCGATGCTCCGTGTGATGTCGACGCGCGGTGACTCCCCGCGGCGACGCGGCCCACGGCTCCACTGGCGCCACGGGGTCGCAATGGAGGGCTGAGTTCCGGTGTCGGCGGACGTGCGCACCTTTTTTGGCGCGTGGTCACCTTCCTTTGCTCCAGACGGAGGGAGCAGGCTTCCGTTCTCGACGCCGTCTCGCGTTCCCGACACGGCCACCCCTTCCGCTCGTTGAGCTCACGCCCGCCAGTCGAAACGTCGCTCGGCGCGTTGCGGACGCGCCCATCTCGCATTCCAGCGTGGTCACCTTTCATCCGCTTAATACGACACGGGTTCTGCGGGCGGTCGCGATGTCGTCTCGGGCACGGATATCGGGATGGTGGGGTCGGATGCGCTCGGTCGTGCGGGGTGCGGCTCCTGCCGCACCTCGGGATGTCGAAGGGGCTGGGTTTCGGCTTAAGACTGCCCGGTGAATGGGAGCGTTCCGGACGCCGGCTCACGGTCCGTCCGTGGGCCCCCAAGCCGCTCGTTCAGCGAGCGCTGGTGAGACGAATCGTCGTGGCCGGCGAGGCGGGCCGAGAGGTGAGAACAACCTCATCTCGACAGGCATAAATCCATCTACAGCCTGGGATATTCGACCTCCAATGTCGGACGCCACCGGTAGAATATGGGTTATGAACAAGACGATGGAACGGACCCGGGAAACGATGGCCACGGCCGTCGCCGACCTCCGCTCCATCCTCACCGCCGGCACCCTCGATACGGCCTCCCGGGATGACGTTCTGGCGTTCCTGATCGGGGTCGGGGACCTGCACCGGCAGGTCGAAGCCACCCTGGTGCTCAGCACCGGCATCATCGAGAAGCGCTCCGCCACGGCCGAGCGCTTCGATGTTTCCGCGGACTGCCGCAACCCGAACGAAGTCCTCCAGCGCATCACGGGTGCCGCGCCCACCACCGTCAAGCGGTGGAGCCGACTCGCGGCTACGATCAAGCCGGCCCGCACGCTTGCCTCGGGTGAGGAGAAGCCGGCGGAGTTCCCCGCACTGCGGACCGCGCTCACCACCGGCGCGATCGGCGCGGACGGGCTCGAGGCCGCCGCCCGTCCTCTCCGGGAGATCAAGGATCGAGTCAACCCGGCCGACCTCGCGGAGGTCGATGAGGTTCTCGCGGCGATGACGACGACCACGGGTGCCCCGGTCATGACGGACACGCTCCGCGACCTCAGCCTCCGGATGGCCACGGACCTCGACATCACCGGTGCCGAGGTTGAAGAAGAGCAAGCATTCCGGGGTCGGGCCCTGCGACTGGGCGTCAAGCGCAACGGGCTCGTCCCTGTCGCGGGTCAGCTCGTCCCCGATGTTGCCGGTGCGCTCTCGGTCCTGTTGGATTCGATCAACAACCCGCACGGCCAGCCGACGGATGTGAGGTTCCGGCCATCGGACGAGTCCGATGAGAACGCGGATGTGCGGACGATGGCGCAACGCAACCATGACGCGCTCGGCACGATCCTTGCCGCGGTCCCGAACGCTCCGGACATGCCGACGAACGGCGGCGGCGCACCCGTGCTGGTGATCCACGCGACCGAAGACACCGTCCATGCGGGCGAAGGGTGGGCCACCATCCCCGGCGCCGACGGAACGGGCACGGATGTTCCGGTTCCGTTCGCGGCGGCGAAGCACGTCGGATGCTGTGGCACGATCCAGCGCCTCACCACCTCCGCGACTGGCCGGATCGTGAAGCTCACGATCGACAAGCGCTTCTTCTCCCCCGACCAGCGGCGAGCGATCATCGCCCGCGACCGGTCCTGCGTCATCCCCGGATGCCACACCCCCGCGAGATGGTGCGAAATCCACCACGTCACCGCATGGTCCAACGGCGGAAAAACCACCACCGACAACGGCGTCCTGATCTGCTGGCACCACCACCGCTCCATCGACCACATGAACTGGGACATCCACATGAACAACGGCGTCCCCGAAGTCCGGCCACCCGACTGGGTCGACCCCACCCAGGCCTGGCACCCCACCGGGCCGCGAGCCGTGGCACGAACGAGGCGGAAGACATGATGGCCGGGGAGAACTCCGTCCGTGGCGCATACGCCGTGCGGTTCGCGACGCTTCATCTCGCATGCGCTCGCTCCACGAGCTGGATGGGGCGGATGACCACTTCACGAACGCGACCCGGCGACGCGAGCCGAGCCGGGACGGACGGTCTTAAGCCAAAACCGCACCCCCGCAGGAACCCGCAGCGCCGGACGCAACGAACCCCGCGCACCCCCGGCGCACCTGAGGCGACCATCCCAACAGCCGCGCGCCGACGGACGAACGGGACCATCCGCAGAACCCGTGTCGTCTTAAGCCAAAAGAACCCAACCACGCCGGAACGCAAGACGAACCCGCCCGCAACGCACGCACCGACGCCTCGACGCGCGAGCGCGCCGATCACCGAGCGGGAATTCCGCAGCGTGACCGCCGCGGAACTGGAATCGACACACGAGACGCCCTCAACAACGAACGCCCCGGACGCGAAGTCCGGGGCGTTCGTCAACACAGCGTCAGGCGCCGCGGAGGCGCTCCGCGAGGTAGTCGTTGAGCTCCGCGAGCGGGACGCGCTCCTGCTGCATCGTGTCGCGGTCGCGGACGGTCGCGGCGTTGTCCTCGAGCGAGTCGAAATCGATCGTGACGCAGAACGGCGTGCCGATCTCGTCCTGCCGGCGGTACCGGCGACCGATCGCCCCGGCGTCATCGAAGTCGATGGCCCAGCGGCCCCGCAGGTCGTCCGCCGTCTGACGCGCCAGCGGCGACAGCTTCTCGTTGCGGCTCAGCGGCAGCACGGCCACCTTCACCGGCGCGAGACGCGGGTCGAGCTTCAGGACCGTGCGGGTGTCGGTGCCGCCCTTCGCGTTCGGCACCTCTTCCTCGACGTACGCGTCCACGAGGAACGCCATCATCGAACGGGTCAGACCGAACGACGGCTCGATCACGTACGGCGTATACCGCTCACCCGACGCCTGGTCGAAGAACGTCAGGCTCTGCCCGGACGCCTCGGAATGGCTGGACAGGTCGTAGTCGGTGCGGTTGGCGACACCCATGAGCTCGCCCCACTCCTTGCCCGGGAAGCCGAACTTGTACTCGAAGTCGATCGTGCCCGCCGAGTAGTGCGCTCGCTCGTCAGCCGGAACGTCGAACTGGCGCATGTTCTCCGGGTCGATGCCGAGGTCCAGGAACCAGTTCCAGCACGCTTCCACCCAGTGCTCGAACCACTCCTGCGCCTCCGCCGGCGGCACGAAGTACTCGATCTCCATCTGCTCGAACTCACGCGTCCGGAAGATGAAGTTGCCCGGCGTGATCTCGTTGCGGAACGCCTTGCCGACCTGGCCGATGCCGAACGGCGGCTTCTTCCGCGACGCCGTGACGACGTTGGTGAAGTTGACGAAGATGCCCTGCGCGGTCTCCGGACGCAGGTAGTGCAGCCCGGACTCGTCGTCCACGACACCGAGGTACGTCTTCACCAGACCGGAGAACGCCTTCGGCTCGGTGTACTGACCCTTCGTGCCGCAGTTCGGGCACGGGATGTCGGCGAGACCGTTCTCGGCGGGGCGCCCCTTGCGCGCCTCGAAGTCCTCAATGAGGTTGTCAGCCCGGAACCGCTTGTGGCACTGCAGGCACTCCACCAGCGGGTCGCTGAACGTCGCGACGTGACCGGACGCCTCCCACACGCGCTTGGGGAGGATCACGGACGAGTCCAGCGCGACCATGTCGCCGCGCCCCCGGACGAACGTCTGCCACCACTGCCGACGGATGTTCTCCTTCAGCTCGGTGCCGAGGGGGCCGTAGTCCCAGGCCGATCGGGAACCGCCGTAGATCTCACCCGCTTGGAACACGAACCCGCGGTGACGGGCGAGAGAGATGACTTTGTCGAGGCGGGACTGCTCGGCCACGGTGGCTCCAATGGTCGTAAAGGGGGTGCGATTCGCGGGGACATGCCGCGCACCTCAATCCTACCCGCGCGGGCTGTGCCTGACCTCGCGGCGAGGGCTTCGTCAGCCCGCGGTTCCGGACACGACGCGCGCGTGGCAGGACAGCTCGGCGTCGCCGTCCTGCGTGTAGAACGCCGGCACCGCGACCGGGGCCGACGCCCCGGCCTCGACCGTGAGCTCCTGGTCCCCGCTGCCGAGCACAGCGTGGGTCGTGACGTCGACGACGGAGAAGCGGACGAGGTAGGTCACCGCACCCTCCCCCGTGTTGCGGATCGTGCCGGTGCCGGACCAGACCCCGCCCTCGTCGGCGGCGCACGCGTCATCGACGAGGGCGTCACGTGCCCCGACCGGGTCAGTCAGGTCACCGTTGTCGCCACTCGGCACCGTGGACGCCGGGTCCGGCCCGGGGGTGCCGGTGGCACCCCCGTCCGGCCGTCCGCCGAAGCACGCGGCCAGCAGTATGACGGCACCCACCAGGACCAGTGCTGCCATTCCCCGCGCGCGATCGGACATCAGCGCACCTCGGTCGCGCGGTGGCGTCGCCAGAAGAACACGGCCAGACCGCTCAGCAGGAGCACCCCGCCGAGACCGAGCGGCAGGAGCGGCACGTCCGCACCTGTCGTCGGCAGCGGCGGCAGGTCCTCCGCGATCACCTCGTTGTCGTCGCCACCGTCGATCGACGTCCCACCCGGGGCGTCCGCTTCGGCGGTCGCGCCGTTGCTCAGCGAGCCACGCGTCTGGTCGGCGAGCGTCGCGACGTACGTCAGCACGCACGATACGCTCTCCCCCGGCGCCACGGACGTGAGGTCGCCACACGCGGGCTCACTCAGCTCGCCCGTTCCGGAGAAGTCGACGTCGGTCAGGACCACGTCGTGCAGCGTCACGGCACCCGTGTTCGTCAGCGTGATCGTGTACGTGATCAGGTCGCCGGCGGCGAACGTCTTCACGTCCGTCGTCTTCGCGACCGTGAACGCCGCGTCGTCGTCGTCCGGACCCTCGGTGATGTTCTCGGTCGGCGGGGACACGATGTCCTCGCCACCCGGACCCTCGCCGCGCGCGATGGCGACGTTGACCGCGCCCCCGGCATCGGCGTCCGCCTGCGTGAGCAGGTACCGCTCATCCGCCGCGCACGTCGTGGACTCCCCGGGAGCGAGACTCGTGGCCTCGCACGTCACGCTCACTCCGGCCGCCGCCAGCTTGGCGTCGTCGATCACGATGTCCGTGACGGTCGAGGTGCCGTGGTTCGTCACCGTGAAGAGGTAGTCCACCTCGTCGCCGGCGGCGATGTAGCCGTCACCGTTCGTGTCCGAGACCGTCGAGGTCTTGGTCATCGACAGGGCGTCGTCCTCGGTCAACTCCGTGCTCGTGCCCGGGCTCTCGTCGACGATGTCCTCACCGTCGGGGTCGGTCGCCCGCGCGGTCGCGACGTTGTCGACGCCGCCCGCGTCCGCGTCACCCTGGGTGATCGTGTAGGCCTCGGACGCCGCGCACGTCGCGGTCTCGCCCGCGGCGAGCATCGTCGGCAGGCAGGACACCGTGATGCCCTGACCCGCGAGCAGCGGATCCGTGACGATGACGTCGCGCAGCGTGAGCGTGCCGGTGTTCGTCACCGTGAAGCCGTACGTGATGGTGTCGCCGGCGGCGTAGCGCCCGTCGCCGTCCACGTCGGTCAGGGCGAGCACGGACTTCACCAGCTCGGCGGAACCGATGCGGTCCAGCTCCACCGCGGCCGGCTTGGCGACGGCCGAGACCGTCTGCTCATCCGGGTCCACACCCGTGGCGGACGCCCCGAAGGTGACCGTTCCGGCGTCCACGTCCGCATTCGTCACGGTGTACGGCGCGCTCGTGCAGGTCGCCGTCTCACCGGGCGCGAGCGCGGTCGGCGTGCACGTGACCGTGAGGCCGGCCGCGACCAGCGTCGGCGAGACGAGCGTGATGTCGTGGAGCGTGGTCGTGCCGGTGTTCGTCACGGTGAAGGCCACCGCGATCGTGTCACCCGCGTCGGCCAGCCCGTTGCCGTTCACGTCCGTGGGCTCGCCCGCGGTGAGCGTCACCGACAGGGCCGAGACCCCCTCGAGCGGAGTGATCACGGCGTCCTGCTCCGCGAGCACGGCCTGATCGGCCGGCGTCCGCCCGGACGCGGTCACGACGTTGGCCACCTGACCGGCGTCCGCATCGGCCTGCGTCACGATGTACGCGGCCGTGGCGCGCGCCGTGATCGACGCGCCGCCGGGCAGGCCGTTCCCGCCGAGCACCAGGCTCGCCGGTGCCGCCGCGACGGACTGGAACGTGATCGGGGTGTCCCTGAGCAGCGGGTCGTCGATCGCCAGCTGGTCCAGCGTGACCGTGCCGGTGTTGGTGAGCACGTATGAGTACCAGATCTCATCGCCGGCGGCGATGCGTCCGTCCTCGTTCGCGTCGACCACGCGCCAGTCGTCGACGGTAACGGTCAGACCGGACGTCTGGTCCAGCGCGACCCGCGTCGGCGGCACCTCGACCGAGATCGGACCGTCCGGGCCCTTCCCCGTCAGCTGCGGCTTCACCACGAGTTCACCCGCGTCGACGTCGGACTGGTCGATCGTGTACGTCAGCTTGCACGTCGCGCTCTCACCCGGGGCGAGGTCGGTCGGCGTGCACGTGAACGCACCGAGTTTCGGGTCCGCGAGGCCGACGTCGGTCAGGCTCGTGTTTCCGTCGTTCGTGATGACGTACGTGATGGTCACGGTGTCGTCCGTGGCGATCTCACCGTCGCCGTCGACGTCGGTGGTGACGGTGTCCTCGGGCGTCACGGTGACGCTGGAGTCCTGCTCCAACTCAACTGTGCGGCCGTCACCGTCACCGGTGACCTTGCCGTTCGAGTCCTCACCGCTGGCGGCGGGATCGACGGACACGGACCCGTTGTCCACGTCGTCCTGCGTGATCGTCAACACGGCGGTGCAGGTCGCGACCTCACCGGCGGCCAGCGTCGTCGGCTTGCACTCGACATCGCCCAGTCGCGGGTCGGTGATCGTGCTGTCGTCGACGGTGGTGGTGCCGTCGTTGGTCACCGTGAAGGTGAACTCGATCTCGTCGCCGGCATCGGTGCGTCCGTTGCCGTTGGAATCGATCGGCTTGGGCTCCTCCGCCACGATGGACAGGCCACCGACCTGGTCGAGCTTGAGCGGAACGGCTGCGCCCTGCTCACTCACGGCGCCGTTGACATCCTTCGCGAAGACGGACGGCGTGACGACGATCTGACCGGCGTCCACCTCGTCCTGCGTCACGGTGTGCGTGGCGGTGCAGGTGGCGACGGAACCGGCGGCGAGGGTGTCCGGCAGGCACGTGACGGTGCCCAGCAGGTCGTCCTTGACGGTCACGTCGTGCAGTGTCGTGGTGCCGGTGTTGGTCACCGTGAAGGTGTACGTCACGATGTCGCCGGTGTCGGTCAACCCGTTCTCGTTCTCATCCGCGAGGCTCGGCTTCGCGGTCGTGATCGACACGTCGCCGACCTGGTCCAGCGGAACCGTGCGAGCTTCAGCGGTCACGGACAGTGCCGAGTCTGCGCCGTCCTCCCTACCGGTTCCGGCGGCCACCGGCTCAGCCGTGAGCTCTCCGGCCTCGTCGACCTGCTTCTGCGTCACCGTGGTAACGAGCGTGCACGTTGCCGTCGCGCCGGCGGCGAGCGCGGTGGGCTTGCAGGCGACCGGGCCGAGGTTGGGATCACTCATGCGGACGCCTGTGAGAGTCGTCGTCCCCGTGTTCTCCACCGTGTAGACGAACTTCACCGTGTCGCCCGCGTCTGCACGACCGTTGACGTTCGCGTCCGTAACGACCGGCTCGGCTGCGACGGTGGTCGAGATGCCTGCGACCTGGTCGAGGGAGGTCTCCACCGGCGTGCCGGTGGCACCCAGTTTCGCGCCAGCATGTCCCGTGCCCGTTGCGACCGGAGTGACTGTGATCCTGCCGGCGTCGACCTGGCCCTGCGTGACGGTCGTCTGTGCCGTGCAGGTCGCCGTCTGCCCACCGACGAGGGTGGTGGGCGTGCAAGCGAGCTTGCCCAGCACCGGGTCGATGACGGCGATCTCTTCCGCGGTCGTCGTGCCGGTGTTCCCCACCGTCACGGCGTAGGTCAGCACATCGCCGGTGTCGGTGAGATCGTTGTCGTTGACGTCATCGATCGTCGGCTGCTCGACGGCGACCGCGAGACCGGACGTCTGGGACGTCGTCTCCTCGTTGTCGACGTCGACCGGCGTGAACGGTGCCTCATCGGGACCCGTCGCCGTCAGCGTGCCATCGGTCACCACGGACCCACGGTCGACGTCCTCCTGCGAGACCGTCGCGAAGATCTGGCACACGGCGCTCTCGCCGGCGCCGAGCTCGGCCGGGGTGCACACCGCGATGCGGCCCTGCGCGTCCGAGAGCGCGATGTCGGTCGCGGTCGTGTTGCCGGCGTTCGTCACGCGGTACGAGAACGTCACCGTGTCGTCCGTGTCGATCAGATCGTTGTCGTTGCGGTCATCGGACGAGGTCGGGAGTGCCTCGACGCTGAGCGTCGAGGCGCGATCGAGCTCCACCTCGGTGAGTGTGCCGTCAGCCGCGATCACGCCGTCCTTGCCGCTGCCGGAGACGGTGGGGTCGATGACCACACTGCCGCGGTCGATGTCTTCCTGCGTGAGGACGTGCTCGGCCGCGCAGGTCGCCGTCTCCCCGGCGCCGAGCGTGGTCGGCGTGCAGGTCACGGTTCCGAACAGGTCATCCTTCACCGTGATCCCGTTGAGCGTGCGCGTGCCGTCGTTGGTGACCGTGAACTCCACGGTCACGGTGTCGCCGGGATCGACCAGTCCGTCGCCATCGGCGTCGGAGACGACCGGGGTCCCGGTCTCGATCTTCAGAGCCTCGCTCTGGCTGGTCTCCAGGCTCGCGGACGCGGTCTTTTCGATCCGCTCCTCCGCCGCACCGGCGCCGCTCACCGTCACGGACGACTCGATCGCTCCGGAGTCGACATCGCCCTGCGTCACGACGGCGTCGATCCAGCACGTCGTGGAAGCACCGGGGGCCAGCGAGGTCGCCTCACAGGTCATCTCATCGCGCGTCGAATCCGCGCCCTCGATGTCCGTGACCGTCGTGTTGCCGTCGTTGGTCAGCGTGTACGCGAAGCGGACGCCGTCACCCCGGTCCAGCAGGTCGTTCTCGTTCGCGTCGACGACGGTCGTCTCGCCCGCGACGAGGGTCAGCGAGTCGATCTGCTCGAGGGGGAAGGTGAACTCCTCACCCGGCGCCGAGATCTCGCCGAGCTGCCCGTCACCGGTCACCGTCGGTTCGACGGTGATTCCGCCGTCATCGATCTGGTCCTGCGTGATCGGCATGGTCACCGTGCAGGTCGCCACCTCACCCGGTGCGAGCGTGATGGGATCGCAGATCACCTCGCCGAGCACGTCGTCCGTGACGATGATGCCGTCGACGGTCGTGGTGCCGTCGTTGGTGACGGTGAACGTGAAGGTGACCGAGTCACCGTCGTCGGTGCGACCGTTCTCGTTGTCGTCGTTCACGACCGGGGTCTCGGCGGTGATCGTGAGGGACTCACGACGCTCGAACTCGGTGGTCACGCTTTCCGACTTCGCGGTGATCTCGTCTCCCGGAATCTGCCCGGTGAGAATGCCGGAGACGACCAGCGAGCCGGCGTCCACCTCGGTCTGGGTGACCTTGTGCGTCGCCATGCATGTCGCGGTGGCACCCGGGGCTACGGGCGCGGGCACGCAGACGACGGTGTTGCCGAGCGTGTCGGTGACGACCGGGTCGGTCAGCGTGACGTTACCCGTGTTCGTGACCGTGTATTCATAGACGAGCTCGTCGCCTGCGACGGGCTTCGCGGCCTCTGTCGTGACCTTGAGGACCACCGTCGCATCGGCCGTCCGCCGACTGGACAGGTCGATCGAGAGATCGCCTGTCGCGCCAGTGGTGACCGTGGTCCCGCCCGGCGTGGTGCCGGTGGCGGTGGCGGTGAATACCGCGGTGCCATTGTCAATCTCGGACTGCGCGACGGTGTAGGTCGCCGTGCACTCGACCGTGCCGCCGACGGCCAGGTCGGCCGGGGTGCAGGTCACGGCGGACAGCGTGCCACCGGTGGTGGACGCACCGTCGACCGTGATGCCGGTGACGGGCGCGTTGCCGTCATTGGTGAGCGTAAAGGTGACCGGGATCTCCGTACCCGCCGCCACGGTGGGCGGCAGGCCGATCGGTCCGGACGTCAAAGACATCTCCGGATCCTCGATCACGGCTGCCGTCTCCGTCGCCGTGGCCGACGCGCCGGCCCCACCGGGCGCGGTCGCGGTGACGGTGAGCGACTCGGTGATCGACTGGGCCTGCAGGTCCGCGGTCGTCACCGTGATGGTGCTCGCGCAGGTGACCGTCTCACCCGGCGCGACGGCTCCCTCGGGGCAGGTGTAGTCGCCGCGGCCGCCGGTGATCGCGACGGCATCGAGGGTCACGTTGCCGTCGTTGGTCACCGCGACCGTCGCGGCGATCTCGTCCCCCACGGCGCTGAACTTCGCTGCGTCGAACGTCAGGACCGCCGTCACCTGGGGATCGCGCATCGCGGACAGCGTCGACTCCGCGGAGGCGGTGACCGCGTCGGAACCGGTCAGTTCCAGGGTCGCGGCCAGCGTGCCGCGGTCGATGTCGGCCTGCGTGACCGCGTACGTCGTGGTGCACTCGGCTTCATCCCCGGGCGCGAGGGTCGTCGGCGTGCACGTGACGATCGGTGCCTCGGCGACGTCCGCAACGCCGGTGAAGGCGGTGAAGGACGCGCCCAGACCGTTCACCGTGACGTTTCCGGTGTTCCGCACCGTGTAGGCGTAGGCGATCTCCTCACCGACGGTGTCGAACGTTGTTCCCCCGTCCTTCGGCGTTCCGCCGCCGGTCAGGCTGACCGTCGCCGTGCGCTCACCGTTGAGGGTGTAGTCGACGCCGGAGGCGATCGGGGCGCTGAGACCCGTGACGTCGGCGAGCGCGTTTCCGGTGACACTGATGGCACCACGGTCCACGTCGCTCTGCTGGACGACGTACGTGGTGACGCACGTCGCGCTCTGCCCGGGCGCCAGTTCGGTCGGCGTGCATGTGGGCGTCGCGATCGTCGCCGGCGTGGACTCCAGGTCCAACCGGACCCCGGTCACCGGGAGCTGCCCGGAGTTCGTGATCGTGTGCGTGAAGGTGAGCGTGTCACCGACCACGAGGTCGGTCGGACCTCCGCCGTTCTGATCCGTCACGACGAGGCTCGCGCCCACCGAAGACTGGTACGACTGCAGCGGCGGGGTCGTGGCGATGCCGCCGCCGCATGTCGGGCAACCCGGTGCGGGCGTCACGGTGACCGTGTTGCCGACGGGGCCGACGGCGCTCGCCGTGCCGGTGATCGTCACCGTCGCGACCCCACCCACCGGGAGGTTCACAGAGCCGGACACATGCTGGCCGTCCAGGACGGGGTCACACGCCGCGCCGGTGCCGGTCGTCTCGCAGTCGACCGAGAGGTCGGTCACGGCCTCCGGAACGATGTCGTCGATGTTGGCGGAACCCGCCAGCGTGCCGGCGTTGGTGATGGTGATCGTGTACTCGACGGGCTGGCCCGGGGTGTACTGCGTGGCGTCTGCGGTCTTCGTCTGCGTGAAGCTCGGCGCGACGATCGTGAACGCGGTGGATGCCGTGTTATCGGCGGTGTGCGGGTCGACCGCACCACCGTCGCGCTGAATGGCGGAGCCGTCCTGCCCCACGGTGTTGTCATCGAAGTCGGTCGGGGCGATGACCGACGGCCGGTGAGTGCCGGGGAGGGAGGCGGTGCCCGTCACCTTGATGGTGACGCTGGACCCCTTCGGCCCGGTCCACTCCGTCGAGATCGCGGTCCCCGTGCCGGAGGTCGGACCGGTGCAGACGGCGCCACCGGAGGGAACGCACGTCCAGGTCACGTCCGTCAAACCGAGGGCCGAGGCGTCGTGCACGACGCGGGAGACGCCGTTCGGGGCATCGCCGATCGTCGTCGGGCCCGCGTTCGTCGCGGTGAGGTCGTAGCTGACGGTGTCCCCCGGCCGGTACGAGCCATCCGCCGTCGGAGTGGAGGTCATCGTCGCGGTGGTGGACACGTCTGCCAGCGCACGCACCATCATGTTGCGCACGTCGTGGAAGTCGGTGGCAAATCCGGTGGACGCGGAGAAACCGAGCTTCAGCGTCTCCGGCAGGTCGACCTGGCCGGCCACACCGGCGATGTCCCCCCGCCAGACCTCGGTGAGCTCACCCGGATCGGTCGAGTCCTTCGTAGCGAGCGGCGACATCCGCACCGTGACGTTCAGCGTGTTCGAAGTGGTCGGCTGCACGACCAGCTGCACGCGCCGGTACTGCGACTCCGCGTCGTCCGCGGGGTCCTCGAAGCCGTTCTCGCCCGGGCCAGCCGTGGCGATTCCGGAGACCGGAGTGGTGGCGATGAAGGGGAAGTTGGACTCGTTGCCCGCTTCACACTCGTTCGAGCCGGAACCACGCACGGTGACGGCACTCGGAGACCCGCCGGTGATGCCGCCATGGGCACCGGCCCGCTCCGTCGCGAAGTTCCCATAGACGTCGAGGCCGACGCCGAGGTAGCCACCCCGCACACCACAGGTCAGATCCGTGTCGTCACCGCCACCGCCGTACCCAAGGCCGCCGCCGGGCGCACCGGCGGTCACGCCTGCCGTCCCGTCCACGAGGTAGAAGGCGATGCCGTCGCCGGTGCGGTCCTCCGATTCATTCCCGTGCGCGAACTGCCCACCGCCCTGGCGGTAGTCGAAAGATAGCTCGAAGCCGGTCGAAGACGGGAACGCCGTTTTCGAGAGGATGTTCGTCGCTTGGCTCTCCTCGGCGTTCGTCAGGCGGGTCCAGCCGTCGGTCGTGTAGCGTCCGCCAACGGCGTCGTTGCCGTCACCACTACGGGCACGGTCCCATTTGTTGTTCAGCGCTCCGGCTTTGCCGGGGACGGTGTCTGCGATGGGGAACGGCGCCACGGCGGCGGCCGGTTCCGGGGTCGACAGGTCCACGGCCACCACGCCGGCGGCGACGAGCGCCGCGCTCGCGGTGAGCGCCAGTGCCTTCCGCACGGCTCGGCCTCGGGAACGCAACCCGGCACGACCGGTCAACGACATCGCCAGCGCACGCTGAAATGACATGCGAAATCTCCCCACACAGGTACGACAAAGAGCGTCGTCGCGAGAAATCGGGCGCGACGACAGGAAGTGATCGCTGCCCCCCAAAGGCGCTGGAGGAGGCCGCCCCAGACAGCGATCGTGAGGAAATTATCATGTAATGCGCACAACGTATGTATGTAGCCGACACCCGTCCCAGACATCGCCGACGGGTGTCGACGAAGGGCGCGAAAAGGGGCCGCGAACGCCTCTCTCCGGGTCAGCTCGCGCGGCGCAGGACGGTTCGGTCGAGGTCCCGAACCGCGGTGCGTCCGGCCAGACCGAGGGAGATGTCGAGCTCGGCGATGTGGTCACGCAGCACCTGGTCCACACCCTGCTCCCCGGCAACCGCCAGCCCATACGCGTACGGGCGACCGATCGCGACCGCGGTGGCACCGAGCGCCAGCGCGATGAGCGCGTCCGCCCCGCCGCGGACGCCCGAGTCGAACACCACGGGAACACGCCCGGCGACGCGTTCGGCGATCTCGGGAAGCACCGCGAGCGTCGGCACGGAGGCGTCGATCTGCCGACCGCCGTGGTTCGACACCCAGACGCCGTCGAAGCCGAATTCGACGGCGCGCTCGGCGTCGTCCGGGTGCACGATGCCCTTCAGCACCACCGGCAGGGACGTCCACTCCCGGACCTTCGTGAGCCGGTCCCAGGTCAGGGTCGGGGTCGCGAAGACGTCCAGGAACGTCTCGACCGCGGCCCGCGGCAAGGGCGAGCGCAGGTTGTCGCGCAGCCGCGTGCGTCCGGTCAGGGCCGCCCCGTGCCGCGCGATGGAGATGCCCGTGGCGACGGTCGACGGCGTCAGCCGGGGGCCCTTCTCGTCCGGCGGCGGCTGGGCGGAGCGCTCCTGCACGAGACGCCGGAACTCCGGATCCGAGGTGTACTGCGCGATGCCCATTCCCCGCGTGAAGGGGAGGAACCCGCGATCCAGGTCGCGGGTGCGCCACCCGAGCAGGTGCGTGTCCAGCGTGATCACGACCGCCGTGCACCCACTGGTCTCCGCCCGCCGCAGCAGCGAGGCGTTCAGCTCGTCGGAGGCGGACCAGTAGAGCTGGAACCAGCGCTCGCCCCGCGGCGCCGCAGCCGCGACCTCCTCCATGCGCACGGACGCCTGCGAGCTGAGGACATACGGCACTCCGCGGGCCGCGCCCGCGCGCGCCACCGCGCGATCCGCCTCCGCGTGCGCGAGCTCCATCACGCCGAGCGGCGCGAGGACGAAAGGAGTCGGCAGCGTGCGATCCCACAACCGCACCGACAGATCCCGCACCGCGACGTCCTGGGCCGGACGCGGCCAGATCTGCCACTCCCGAAACGCCCTGCGGTTGGCCGCCATGGTCCGCTCAGCTCCGGCCCCACCGGCGAGGTACGCGAACGCGTCCGCGGACAGCACCTGTCGCGCCCGCCGTTCCAGCGCATGCGGATCCGTCGGCACGGCCGGTCGGGCCCCGCTGATGCCGGCGCGGAACACCGCCGACTGCGCGTCACGGCCGGCTCCCCGGGGCGCCTGGATCACCATGGCCGCCAGGCGAGCGACGCAGAACCGCCGGAACCAGCCCCCGGCGCCGCCGCCGTGGAGATCACGCCCCGCTGCCGATCACGGCGGCCGCGGGCACCGCCGGCGCCCCCCCCGCGGCCGCCCCCCCGCGCGCCCCCGGGCCCCGCCCGGCACCTTCCCCCCCGGGGCGCGCCGCCCGCGCCCCGGGCCGGCCCCCCGGGGCGCCTGGATCCCCAGGGCCGCCGGGCGAGCGACGCAGACCCGCCGGAACCAGCCCCCGGCGCCGCCGGCGTGGAGATCACGCCCCGCTGCCGATCACGGCGGCGGCGGTCACCGCGGCCGCCACCTCGGCGACCGCCACCGCGTGAGCCGCCGGACCGCGCTCGGCACTTTCCCGCCGGGCGCGCGTCGCCCGCGCCGCGACTTCCCGTTCCGAGACGCCGCCCTCGCGTCCCACCGCCACCCGCAACCCGGACAACGCCTGCAGCACGGCGATCAGGGCGTCCTCCCGGGCCGTCGCCACACCGCCGTCGAGCAGCACGTGTCGCAGTCCTCGGCGCATCGCGGTCTCGTGTCCGGCGTCCGCCATCGGCCACTCCGTCCGCGGAAACAGCCCGAGCACCCGCCCCTCCCGCCGTTCCAGGACACCGCGCCGGGCGAGCCGCTCGGCGAGGACGTCCGCCGTGGGACGGCCGCCGAGACGAGCCAGCGCCGGCACCGTCGACATCGCGTCCCGAGGGCCGTCCGCGACGACCGCCAGTGCGGCGGCAAGCACGTCATCGTCCGTGACCGCATCGTCCGTCACGTCCACGCGTGGCGAGGAGAGCAGCCCGGTGCGCGGCCCGAACGACACCAGGCCGGCCTCGGCGAGGTCCATCAGCAGTCCGCCGCCCATCGCGAGCCGGACGTCGACACCACCCGCGCTTACGCCGCGCGCATCATCGAGGATCAGCAGCAGCAGGTCCTCGGCGATGAGCCAGACGGGTCCCGCCGCGTGTTCCATGTCCTCGACGTTAGGCGTCCACCCGCGCCCGGACATCCCTCTGCGGACGGAGATGCTCCGCCGCCCTACTGCTTGCGCTCAGTCACGACAGTTCCTCGCGCGCGGTCCTGCCGGATTCGGGAGCATCCCCGGACTTGCTCTCGAACGTGGCAGAAGTACGTCCCAAGACCTGCCGGAGGTGCGAGCGACGAGGTCAGTCCCAGGGGGCGACCGGACGATCCTCCGCGCTCTGCGGGCGCAGGCGGTCCGGGACCGGCCACTCCAGCACGATCGCCTCGGCCGGGACGTCGATCGCACCGAAGTCATCGGTCTTGACGACGATGCGCTCGGTGGTCACCTCGACGACGCGGACCGCGAGCGGCGGCAGGTCCCCGCGCTCGAGCACCCAGCGATCGGCGAGCCACCCGATACCGTGCTCCTCCAGCACGGACTCCGCATCCAGCCACTCGCCGGGTGCGGTCAGTTCCCGCCCGAACAGGTCGACCGGGACCCAGTCCTCGCCCTCGGGCCGGATCCAGCCGAGCACCTCGCCGTCCTCGCGTCGGTGCGGCGTCCAATCGGTCGGAACCATCAGTACACGTACTCCATCAGGTCGACGCCGAAGGTCCGGAACGCATCGTGGACCCGCAGGCGGTGGGCCATCGACAGGTCATCGAAGCACACGGTCATGGCGTACGCGACCCCCGCCCGCGGACCGGCGATGACACCGGCCTCGCTGCGCACACCGTCGTCGTGGCCGGTGCGGTTCAGAAACAGCAACCCGTGCCGATCATCGTCGTGTGCGGACGGGTCCAACCCGGTCGCGGAACCGACCAGGGACAGGTCGTTCGAACGCGTCAGCCACTCTCCGACCTGCGCGCTGACGGTGGCGTCGACGACCTGGCCGTTGACGATGAGCGTCATCAGGCGCGCCAGGTCCCGTGTGGTGCCGACCGCCATGTGCGGGGCGTCATCCGGCCCTCGCACGTCGCGGTAGCCGTCCAGCACGGCCAATCGCGTGAACCCCATCGAAACGAGCCTGTTGCGGACCGCGTCCAGTCCGACCATGCCCAGCAGGGCGTTCGTGGCGAGCGGATCACCGGTCTCCGCGCTCAGTGCGGCGAGGTCTGCCACGCGCAGCGTCTGGGCGTGCATCCGCTGCCACAGCCCGCCGGCGACCGCGGGCACGACACTCTCCCGCGCCACCCGCGCGTCCGGGTCGAGTCGGCCGTCACGCACGCCCGCGGCCGTCTCGATCAGAATCGGGACGGATCCCAGACCCGCCACCGGATAGGTCACGAAGTCGTCGCCGGCGAGGACGACGATCTCACGGTCGAGGTCGCTGACGTGGATCGAGACCCGCGCCCCCGTCTCGGTCAACCCGTCCAGGGCCCGCATCGTCGCCGTGAAGGCGCGACGCGGCGCCGGGGCACGCCTCGTTCGCCGCCGAGTTCCGCGCCGGGTCAGCGGCGCGGACTCGCGCGGAGTCTCAGATGGCACTCCCACAGTGCATCCTCTCCATGACGGCGGTGGTCATCCGCCGTTTCTTCACCAGATTGTCACGCGCTCCGTCTCCGGAAGCCACAGGGCGTCGCCCTCACCCACGCCGAAAGCGTCGTAGAAGGCATCGATGTTCCGCACGATCTGGTTGCACCGGAACTCGTTCGGAGAATGCGGATCGATGGTCAGCAGTCGGATCGCCTCGGCCTCACGCACCTTGAGCTGCCACACCTGTCCCCAGGACAGCAGCAGGCGCTGCAGGCCCGTGTACCCGTCGATCTCCGGCGCCTCGGCGCCATCCAACGAGAGCTGATACGCCTGCAGCGCGATGCCGAGGCCCCCGAGATCGCCGATGTTCTCGCCGATGGTGAGCGCACCCTTGACGTGGTGACCGTCCAGCCCGACCGGCGTCAGCGCGTCGTACTGCGCGATCAGCGAGGACGTGCGCTCCTCGAAGGCCGCGCGGTCAGCGTCGGTCCACCAGTCCTGCAGACGGCCGTCTCCGTCGAACCGGCTGCCCTGGTCGTCGAAGCCGTGCCCGATCTCGTGACCGATCACGGCACCGATGCCGCCGTAGTTGGCGGCGTCGTCCCGGTCCACCTCGAAGAAGGGGTACTGCAGGATCGCCGCCGGGAAGACGATCTCGTTCATCAGCGGGTTGTAGTACGCGTTCACGGTCTGCGGCGTCATGTGCCACTCGTCGCGGTCGATGGGCTTGCCCACCTTGGCGACCTCGCGGTCGTGCTCGAACACGGACGCGCGCAGCACGTTGCCCAGCACGTCATCGGGAGCGATCTCCAGCGCGTCGTAATCGCGCCACACCGTCGGGTAGCCGATCTTCGGCGTGAACTTGGACAGCTTGTCGAGGGCCTTCTCGCGCGTGGCGGGGCTCATCCACTCCAGCTTCTCGATGCTGCGGCGGTAGGCCTCGATGAGGTTCGCGACCAGGACGTCCATCGCGTCCTTGGCGGCCGGCGGGAAGTGCCGGGCGACGTACTCCTTGCCGATCGCTTCACCGAGCGCACCTTCGGTGAGGGAGATGCCGCGCTTCCAGCGCTCCCGGTTCTGGGGCACACCGGTGAGAGTGGTCCCGTAGAACGCGAAGTTCTCGTCGACGAACGCGCCGGACAGGTAGGGCGCGGCGGCGTGCACGAGGCGCCAGCGCAGCCACGCCTTCCAGTCGTCCAGGCGCTCGGCGGTGATCAGCTGCGACAGCGATTCGGCGAAGCTCGGCTGGTAGACGACGACCTCGTTGAACGCGTCCGGGTTGGCCACGGCCACGGCGTCGCGCCAGGGCGTGAGGTCGAGCCCGGCGAGGTCGGTCAGCTCGTCCCAGGTCTTGAGGTTGTAGGTCGCCACGGCGTCCCGGCTGCGGACGTTGTCCCAGTGGTTCGCGGCCACATCGGTCTCCAGGGCGAAGACGCGGTCGGCCTGCGCGGCTGCGTCCGCGACGCCGGCCAGCTCCAGCAGCCGGGCGATGTGAGCGCGATACGCCTCGCGGATCTCCGCGAAGCTCTCCTCGCGGTAGTAGCTCTCATCCGGCAGCGAGATCCCGGACTGCACCAGGAACGGCACGTAGCGCTCCGGGTTGCCCGGGTCCGGCTCGACGAACAGTCCGAGGACGGACGCCACACCCTCGCGGTCGAGCTGGCCCAGCAGGGTCAGCAGCGAGGCGACGTCGGTGACGGCATCGACGCGGGCGAGCTGGTCGGCCAGCGGCGCGGCACCGGCGGCCTCGATGCCCTCCTCGTCCATGAAGCTGCTGTACAGGTCACCGATCTTGCGGGCGGTTCCCGTCGCGGCACTCCCCTGCGCCTCTTCCACGATCTCGCGGACATGCTTCTCGGCCTGTTCGGCCAGGAGCAGGAAGGAGCCCCAGCGCGCCTTGTCCGCGGGAATCTCGGTGCGATCGAGCCACTCGCCATTGACGAACCGATAGAGGTCGTCCTGCGGGCGGATCGTGTCGCTGAAGTCGTTGATGGCCAGTCCGGAACGAAGGGCGTCACTCATCCCACCACCATACGGCCTGCGGTGCATGGTTCACCCGCTCTTGCCGGAGACGGAGGAAAGACGGAGGCTCAGTGGCCGGGGCGACCGCCGACCAGGGCGTAGATCCCCGGGATCGCGGACGCGCACATCAGCACGATGCCCGGCACGACGGCGGTCGGCAGCAGCAGCACCCCGCCGACCAGCAGCGCGGCGAAGAACACGCCGCCGAGGATGCGCCGCGCGAAGGACTCCAGGTTGGCCACGCGGCGGTCCAGACGACCGAGGTCGACGCGCAGTTCTCCGCGATCGACCGTGTCCAGCAGCGCGTTCGCCCGGCGCGGCAGCCGCCAGAGGGCACCCGCGTTGGCCACCGCGTCATCGACGAAGTCCCTCAGCGCCGCGCCGCCCTGCGACCGCATCAGCTCGCCGGCGAACGGCTCGATCGCATCCCACACGTTGAACCGCGGATCCAGCGACGAGCACACGCCGCTGACGAGCGAGACCGCGCGAATGATCAGCAGGAAATCCTCCGGCAACTGGAACGGCGCCTCGCGCAGCAGCTCGGAGAACTCCCGACCGAACGCGTCCAGCTCCCGCTGGTCCACCTCGCGCAGCTGCGCGAAGCCCATGCCGCCGAACCGGTCGAACACGGCCGTCATGGCGCGTTCCAGCTCCCGCGTGTCCGCCGAGGGCAGCAGCACACCCAGAGAGTCCATCGCGGCCACGAGGCCGTGGCCGTCCCGCGCGGCCGCCGCGATCAGCAGACGACGCAGCCCCGCCTGCAACACCGGGCTGCTCTCCCCCGTCATCCCGAAGTCGATGAACGTGATCCGGAAGCCCGCGGTCTCGGCCGTGGGCGTGACGAACAGGTTGCCCGGATGGGGGTCGGCGTGGAAGAAGCCGTGCGTGAACAGCTGCTCGAACATCAGTCGGGCGAGGGCGTTCGCGACCGCGGCGGGATTGATTCCGGCCGCCCGCAGCGCCTCGACGTCATCGAGTTTGATCGCGGTGACATCCGAGAGCGTGAGGACCCGACGCGTCGTTCGCTCCCAGTCCACCACCGGGGCGGACACGCGATCGTCGCCCGCGAAATCGGCCGCGAAGCGCTCCGCGGCCCCGGCCTCGTGGAGGTAGTCGACCTCCTCCCGGCAGGTGCGCGCGAATTCCGCGACCAGGGCGGGAGCGTCCACTCGGGCCGAGACGGTGCGGAATCGCGACACCCACACCGCGACGCGGTTCAGCGCGGCGAGGTCGGTCGCCACCACGTCCTCGATGCCGGGGCGCTGCACCTTCACCACGACGTCCGTGAACCCGACGTCTGCCGCCAGCTCCGTGGTCAGACGCGCGCGGTGCGCTTGACCGAGCGAGGCGGCCGCGACGGGCTCGGCCTCGAAGGAGGCATATGCGCGTTCCAACGACATGCCCAGCTCGGACTCCGCGAGCGCGCGAATCTGCGCGAAGGGCGCCGGTGGCACGGCGTCCTGCAACGTGGCGAGTTCCGAGGTGACCTCCGGGGGCAGCACGTCCAGTCGTGACGACAGGAACTGGCCGACCTTGATCATCAGTCCGCCGAGCTCGATCGCCATCGCCCGGAAGCGCACCGCCACCCGTTGCGTCCGCGCGCTCCGGGTCCGCTCGGCGATCCGGCGCATCCCGAGCCGCACCAGCACGATCTCGAACCACCAGGTCTGCACCAGGTAGCCGGCCGCGAAGCGGAGGATGCGACGATAACGGCTGCGGGACTCCGAGGGCACGGTCGACGTCGTGCTCACATCAGCCTTCGGCGAGCATGCCGTAGATCTTCCGCTTGGTCTCCTCCAGCAGCTTGCTCGCAGCGGCGACCTGATCGGAGCTGCCCGAACGCCCGATCTGGGCGACGGCGTGCGCGAGCTCCGCCGCGGCCTTGGTCAGTTCACCGGGGCGAGCACCGTCCCGACGACCCGCGGTCTCCCACGGCGCCTCGTCGGAATCGGAATCCTGCGCCGCCGCCCGGCCCGCCTCCGTCAGCGAGTAGACCTTGCGACCGCCGGACTCCTCGGTCTCGACGAGTCCTTCGTCCGCGAGCAGCTGCAGCGTGGGATACACCGAGCCGGCGCTCGGCTTCCAGGTCCCTCCGCTGCGCTCCTCGATCTCCTGGATGATCTGGTAGCCGTGCATCGGCTTCTCGGCGAGCAGGCCGAGAACCGAGGCGCGGACGTCACCGCGGTTCATCCGCGGGGTCGGCTTGCGGTCGAAAGCGGTGCGCAACTGGTCCATGACCTCCCACAGCGAGCCGGGCATTCCCGAGCCGCCGAAGGGGGAGCCGGCACCGGAGCCGGCGGGGAACGATCCGTTCATGATGGCCTCCTCAGGTCCTGAGCGATGGTCAACGATATATCGTGATCCATCGCTCCACCACCGCCCGAGCGAGCCTCTCAGCGACCTCGCGGACTCGCCATAGGCTCGGGGAGTGCCCGACGTCCTGAACCGCGACATCCTCAAGCTGGCGCTGCCCGCGCTCGGGTCGTTGCTCGCGGAACCGGTGTTCCTCATCGTCGACTCGATTCTGGTGGGGCACCTGGGAACCACGCCCCTCGCCGGGCTGGGGATCGCCTCCGCGATCCTGCAGACGATCGTCGGGCTGATGATCTTCCTGGCGTACTCGACCACGCCCGCCGTGGCACGCCGGTTCGGCGCCGGCGACGTCCGCGGCGCGGTGTCCGTGGGCATCGACGGCATGTGGCTGGCCCTCGGCATCGGCGCCGTCCTGGGTCTGGTCGGCTACATGCTGACGCCCTGGCTCGTGGCGCTGTTCAACCCCGCCGACGACGTCGCCGCGCAGGCGCGCGCGTACCTCGGGCTGTCCATGTGGGGGCTGCCGGCGATGCTCATCGTGTTCGCCGCGACCGGCATGCTGCGCGGTCTCCAGGACACCGTGACCCCGCTCTGGATCGCCGGGGGCGGGTTCACGGCGAACGCGCTGCTGAACTGGCTGTTCATCTACGGCTTCGGCTGGGGCATCGGCGGCTCGGCGTTCGGCACGGTCGTCGCGCAGTGGAGCATGGTCGTCGCGTACGTCATCATCGTCGCCGCACTCGCCCGGCGCCACGGTGCGAGTCGGCGCCCGCAGCGCGACGGCGTGCGGGGGTCCGCGCGCTCGGGAGGATGGATGTTCCTGCGCACCGCGAGCCTGCGCCTGGCATTCCTGCTCACCGTCGCGGTGGCGACCTCCCTCGGCACCGAAGAACTCGCCGGGTACCAGGTGGTCTTCACCATCTTCTCGACGGCCGCGTTCGCCCTGGACGCTCTCGCGATCGCGGCGCAGGCGCTCGTCGGCAAGGGGCTCGGAGCCGACGATCGGGGCACCGTGCTGCGCGTCCTGCGGCGCACCCTGGCGTGGGGACTGTGGTTCGGCGTGATCGTCGGCGTGGCCATCGGCGCGCTCTCCCCCGTCATCGGCCTGGCCTTCACCGGGGACGCGAGGCTGGCCCGCCTCATCGTCCCGGCCCTCATCATCCTCGCGGTGGCGCAGCCGATCGCCGCCGTCGTGTTCGTCCTGGACGGGGTGCTCATCGGCGCCGGTGACGCGCGATATCTGGCGATCGCCGGAGGGCTGAACCTCGTGCCGACGATTCCAGCTCTGCTGATCGTGGTGTGGTCCGGAGTCACCGGATCGGCCGGATTGGCCTGGGTCGCGGTGTGCTTCTTCGGCGTCTACATGATCGCGCGCCTGCTGACGCTCGGATGGCGCATCCGGGGCAGCGCCTGGATGGACATCCCGGCCTGAGGATCCCGCGCCCCGGGCGGGTCGAGCCGGAGCGCACGCCGCGGGCGGATACGGTTGCCCCATGCGTCGCCCGATCGTGCTGTCCAGCCTCGCCGTCGCGCTGCTTCTCACCGGCTGCAGCGCCGGAGGTGACGACGAGACCGTGTCGGACCCGACCGTCGCGGGCACCACGTCCGCGACCGCAGCGCCGGACATCACCTCCGCGACGCCGCTCCCGCTCGGCCAGTTCGACGCCGACGGTTGGGCGCGGACCGCCCTGGGAGCGGGTCAGCAGGGGGACTCCGTGAAATCGGAGGTCCTGGAGACGGGCCATCCGGAGCAGGTCAGTCTGACGCAGCCGGACGGCGCGTGGCGCGTGGATCTGATCTGCGCGGGCAACGGCGTCGTGCATCTGACGGCGACCCTCACCGTGGGCGGGAAGGCGACGGAGACGGCGGTGGCGTGCGCCACGAGTCCGGAGGCCAAACCCACCCCGGTCACACTGACGTACGACGGCGGCCCCACCGTCACGCTCGATCTCACCGTCGATGCGGAGGCGCTGGTCGCAGCCCGCATCGGCACCGCCGGCTGACCCGGCACCCGGCGGTCGCGCGAGGGCGCGCTCCTCATCGCCCACGCCGCGTCCGCACACCCGGTTGACACGTAAAGCTAATGAGCTTAGCTTTACGTGCATGGACACACGATTCCTCGCCACGGACAACGGACGGCTCGCGTACGACGTGCGCGGCGACGGTCCCCTCGTGATCTGCTCGCCGGGGATGGGCGACGAGCGCGACGCATTCCACCCCCTGGCGGACCGACTGGCTGCGGCCGGGCACCGGGTGGTGACCGTCGATCTCCGCGGCCACGGCGACAGCGATGCGACCTTCACCCGGTACGGCGACGAGGCCACCGCCGACGACCTCGTCGCCGTGATGGACGAGCTGGGCGCTGAATCGGCGGTGCTGGTCGGTGCGTCGATGAGCGCCGGCGCCGCTGCGCTCGTCGCCGGGCGGACACCGCAGCGCGTCGACCGGCTCGTGCTGTGCGGACCGTTTCTGCGCAACGGCGGGTCGAAGCTGTCCGCGGCCCTGATGACGGTGGCCCTGCTTCGGCCGTGGGGCCCCGGCGTCTGGCGCTCGTTCGCCGCGTCCCTCTGGCCGGGTCTGCCGGAAGCGGACCGCCGCGCACGAGCCGCACGCGTGACCGCGAATCTGACCGACGGACGGTGGCACGCGTTCCGCGCGACGGTGGCGGGCGCCGATCATTCCGTGCTCGCCCCCTGGCTGGCGAAGATCACCGCTCCGGCGCTCATCGTGATGGGCACGGCGGACCCGGACTGGCCGGACCCCGCCGCGGAGGCCGCGTGGATCGCACAGACGATCGGCGCTGAGGTGATGCTGGTGCCGGAAGTCGGACACGCCCCCATGCTCGAGGCGCCGGACGCCGTCGCCACCCGCGTCGCCGCGTTCCTGGCAGCCTGACGTGCCCCGCGCCGGAGTCACGTCGGACCGTGTCGTCGCCGCGGCGTCGGAGCTCGTCGACCAGGACGGCCTGGATGCGCTGTCCCTGGCCCGCGTGGCCGCGGTGTTCGGTATCGCGACACCGAGCCTGTACAAGCACGTGCCCGGCCTGCCGGCACTGCGCGACCTCGTCTCCGCGGCGGCCGCAGATGAACTGGCCGCCACGATCCTCGCCGCCACGGGCGACCTGGACGGCGCACCGGCCGTGCGCGCCGCGGCGCACGCGTACCGAGCCTGGGCTCTGGCGCACCCCGGACGCTACGAACTGCTGCTGACCGCTCCGGCTCCGGACAGCGCCGCGGAGGTCTCCGCGGACGCGCTGCTGGCGGCCATCGCCGGCCCGTTGGCGGGACTGCACCTCAGCGGCGACGCCGCCCTGCACGCGATACGGCTGCTGCGCTCCGCTCTGCACGGCTTCGTCGATCTGGAACGGCGCGGTGGGTTCGGCCTGCCCCTGTCAACGGATGCGACCTTCGCGATGCTCGTCGACGGGCTGATCACGGCTCTGCCGCGCACCGCTCACGCGTGACGGCGGCACCACTCGTACATCACGACGGCCGCGGCCGCGCTGGCGTTGATGGAGCGCGTGGAGCCGTACTGGGTGATCTCGATGGAACCGTCGGATCCGGCCAGCGCTTCCGGCGAGAGCCCGGGACCCTCCTGACCGAACAGCAGGACGCACCGCTCGGGCAGCTCGGCCCGATCGACCGGTTGCGCGTCGCCGACGTTGTCGATCGCCAGCACCGGCAGCTGCGCGTCCTTCGCCCAGGCCAGGAACTCCTCCACCGTGGCGTGGTGAACGACGTGCTGGTACCGGTCCGTCACCATCGCGCCGCGACGGTTCCAGCGGCGGCGTCCGATGATGTGCACGGTGTCGGCGAGGAACGCGTTGGCGCTGCGCACGATCGAGCCGATGTTCATGTCGTGCTGCCAGTTCTCGATCGCGACATGGAACGGGTGCCGGCGCTGATCGAGGTCCGCGACGATGGCCGCCATGGTCCAGTACCGGTAGCGGTCGATGACGTTCCGGGTGTCGCCGTCGCGCAGGAGGTCCGGGTCGTACTGCTCCCCCTCCGGCCAGTCCCCCGGCCACGGGCCGACACCCCAGGTGGTCCATTCCGGCGTCTCGCTAGCTGCCTCACTCACCACCCCAGGCTACCCAGCCGGAGGCCTCCCGCCAGGACGCGGGGATCTCCGCCCCACGCGATGCGGTCATCGCGTTCACGACTGTTTTAGGTGGACCGAAAAGTCGCTATGATTTCGGCATGCCGAAAAGTCGGACGTCGCGGTGGCTGCTCGGCCCGGCCCTCGTCGCGGGCATCGCGTATCTCGACCCCGGCAACGTCGCGTCCAACATGTCCGCGGGGGCCGCGTACGGGTTCCTGCTGGTCTGGGTCGTGGTGCTCGGCAACCTGATGGCGTGGCTGGTGCAGTACCTCTCCGCGAAACTCGGCATCGTCACCGGGCGCAGCCTTCCCGAGCTGCTCGGGACCCGGATCGGCCGGCCGGGCGTCCGCGTCGCCTATTGGCTGCAGGCCGAACTCGTCGTGATGGCGACCGACGTCGCCGAAGTCATCGGCGGCGCGATCGCGCTGCACCTCCTGTTCGACGTCCCCCTCGTGCTCGGCGGCGCGATCACCGGCGTCGTCTCGATGCTGCTGCTCGCGCTGCACGGCCGGCGCGGCATCGTGCCGTTCCAGCGGGTGATGATCGCGCTCGTCCTGATCATCGCGATCGGGTTCCTGGCCGGTGTCGTGCTCGCTCCGCCATCGCCTCGTTCGGTCCTGGACGGACTCCTCCCACGCTTCCAGGACAGCGGCTCAGTGCTGCTGGCCGCGTCCATCCTCGGCGCCACCGTGATGCCGCACGCCATCTACGCGCATTCCGCCCTCGTGCGTGACCGCTTCGACGTCCGCGATCCGAACCGCCCCAGCACCCCTCGCCTGCTGCGCGCGACGCGGTGGGACGTCTCGCTGGCGATGGCGATCGCGGGCACCGTGAACCTCGGGATGCTGCTGCTGGCGGCGCAGAACCTGGTCGGCGTGACGGGCACCGACACCATCGAAGGCGCGCATGGCGCGATCGCACAGCACCTCGGCCCGGTCGTCGCGGCGCTGTTCGCAGTCGGCCTGCTGGCGTCCGGACTGGCGTCGACCTCCGTGGGCGCGTACGCCGGCGCCGAGGTGATGTCCGGTCTGCTGCATCGGCGCATCCCGACGATGCTGCGTCGCGTCATCACCATCCTCCCGGCATTGATCGTGCTCGCGCTCGGGGTCGACCCCACGGCGGCCCTGGTCCTCAGCCAAGTGGTGCTGTCCTTCGGCATCCCCTTCGCCGTGGTCCCGCTCGTATGGCTCACCGCACGGCGCGACACCCTCGGCGCGTTCCGGAACCGACGACGCACGACCGTGCTCGGCGTCGCCGTCGCGGGCGCTCTGATCACCCTGAACGCCGCCCTGCTCTGGATGCTGTTCACGGGCGCGTGAACGCGGGTTCGCCGCCGGCCGGTCGACCTGGTTGACTGGGGGCATGCGCCGGTCCCGGAACGTTCGGCTCGCGCGCGGCTCGGCCGCGGCGAGCGTCGCGACGTTCGTGGCGCTGGTCTCGCACGTCACCGCGGGCGGCGCGGTACCCTCCTGGCTCGGCATCGCGGTCCCGGCGATTCTCTCCCTCACCGTGTGCACCCTGCTGGCCGGTCGTCGGCTGTCCCTGCCTCGCCTGGCGATCGCTGTGACGCTCAGCCAAGCGCTGTTCCACCTGCTCTTCGTGCTCGGCGCCGCGCGGAGCCCCGGGGCGGAGACGACGCTCGGACACGACCACGCCGCGATGATGACCGCGATCTCGGTCGCCGTGCCGACCGGCGCGGCATCCCCCGGGCCGATCATGTGGGGCGGTCACGCCGTGGCCGCGCTGCTCACGATCGCGGCCCTCCATCGCGGCGAGCGCGCATTGGCCGCGATCGCCCGCGTCACCGCGGAGCTCGTCGCCGCGGTGCGCCGCCGTCTTGCGCTCGCGGTCGGCTCACAGGCCGCGCGCGGTCCGGTTCGCCGCACACCGCCGCTGCCCCGCATCCTTCCGGTCCGCACCGCGCTCGTGCTTCACCACGTGCGCCGCCGTGGACCACCGCTGACCTCCGCGATCTGAGTCGCGCGTCCGGACCTCCGACATCACCCGTGCGCGGATGGACCACGGGCGCGCCCGTCGACGCCCCGGCGCCGACGCCCGCCCGTCGCTGATGGGCCGGCTCCACCGGTTCCACACCGGTGCTCATCGCAACATCGACCGCTCCGGTCGACGCCCCGGCGCCCTGCGCCGTCTGAGAGGTTCTTTTCCCCATGTCCCGTTTCCGCATTCTCCTGGCCGCCACCGTGGTGGCAGCCGTGGCCGTGTTCGCGGTCCCCACCGCAGCTCAGGCCCACGACGAGCTCACCTCCTCCTCCCCCGCCCCCGACACCCACCTGAAGACGCCGCCGGAACAGGTCGAGCTCGACTTCTCCGCGGACCTCCTGCCCACCGGTCTCGCAGTGCTCGTGGTCGATTCCGCACAGACCGACCACGCCTCCGGCGAACCCGAGCTCAACGGCAACGTCGTGACCGTCCCGGTGTCCGACATGGCCGACGGGTCGTACGAGATCCGCTGGCGCGTGGTCTCCAGCGACGGTCATCCGATCAGTGGCATCGTCCCGTTCACGGTCGGCGAAACCGCCGTTGCACCGACACCCACCACCCACCCGGTCATCCGATCAGTGGCATCGTCCCGTTCACGGTCGGCGAAACCGCCGTTGCACCGACACCCACCACCCACCCGGCCACCGCCACCCCGACCTCGACCGCGGCGGCCGCCGCGGCGGCGAGCGACGCGGACACCGGACGACTGTTCCTCGTGGGCGGAGCGGGCGCGACGATCGCCGTGCTCGTGCTGATCCTCGTCCTCACACTGCGTCGTCGCCGCACGGCCGATGTCCGCGCTCCCCGGAACGGAGAGGAGCGATGAGGCCCGGACGCATCGCCGCCGTCGCCCTGACGGCACTGGTCGGGATCGCGCTCGCGGGTTGTGCGGCCGCGGCGCCGGCCGCCACCGCGGCACCCGCGAGCCTCACCGTCAGCGACGCCTGGGCGAAGGCCGCCGGGGCGTCCGAGATGACCGCCGCCTTCGGTGTGCTCCACAACGACACCGACGCGGACATCCGGGTCACGGCCGCGTCGACACCCGCATCGACGTCGACGCAGTTGCACCAGACGACCGCGAACGCAGCGGGAGAGATGGTGATGTCCGAGGTGAAGGACGGATTCGTCGTGCCCGCCCACGGCACCTTCCCGCTCGAGCCGGGCGGAAACCACATCATGCTGATGGGGCTGACCTCCGCGCTCGTCGCGGGAGATGAGGTGACCATCACGCTCACGCTGGACGGCGGCGAGCCGGTCGAGGTCCGCGCGCCGGTGAAGGACTACGCCGGCGGCAATGAGCAGTACGAGGGCACCGGCGAGCCATCGCACGGATCGGGGCACTGATGTCCGCTCCCCGCATCACACGGCGGGGGGCGACCCGGCGACAGTTCCTCCTCGGAGGGGCTGTCGCCGGTGTCGGCGCGGCGACCGCCATCGGACTCGACACCGCACTCCGGGCCGCCGGGTCCCCGGACCCGACCCCCACCGAAGAAGTGCACGGTGCGGACACGGTTCCCTTCCACGGCGTGCACCAGGCCGGGATCGCCACCGCCCCGCAGGCGCACGCGACCCTGATCGGGTTGGACCTGCGCGCCGACGTCGACCGCTCCGCCCTGGCTCGACTCATGCGCATCCTCACCGACGACGCCGTCCGACTCACGGCCGGTGAGCCGGCCCTGGCCGATTCGGAGCCGGAGCTCGCCCTCGCCCCCGCACGCCTGACCGTCACGTTCGGTTTCGGCCCGGCGTTCGTCGCCCGCGCCGGTGGGTCGGCGCCGGCCTGGCTCGCCCCGTTGCCGGCGTTCGCGGTCGACCGCCTGCGGCCGGAGTTCAGCGACGGGGACCTGCTGCTGCAGGTCTGCGCCGATGATCCGCTCACCGTCGCTCACACGGTGCGCATGCTGCTGAAGGACGCCCGCAGCTTCGCCGCCGTGCGGTGGACGCAGAGCGGCTTCCGGCGAGCGCGCGGCAGCGAGGCGTCCGGGACCACGATGCGGAACCTGTTCGGACAGATCGACGGTACGGCGAACCCCCGCCCGGGCACCGTCGACTTCGACCGCGTGGTGTGGAGCACGCAGGGGTGGCTGAGCGGCGGCACCGGTTTCGTGCTCCGCCGGATCGAGATGAACCTGGACACCTGGGATGTACTCGACCGGGGCGGTCGCGAGCAGGCCGCCGGCCGGTTCCTGGCCTCGGGGGCACCGCTGACCGGTGTCCGCGAGCACGACGAGCCCGACTTCGCCGCCACCACGGCGGTCGGGTTCCCCGTGATCCCGGAGTTCTCCCATCTGCGCCGCGCGCGCAGCGACGACGCCACCCAGCGTATGCTCCGTCGGGCATACAACTATGACGAGCGCCCGACGGGCGGTGGCGTGTCCTCGTCCGGACTGCTGTTCGCGTCGTTCCAGGCCGACGTCGATGCGCAGTTCACACCCGTGCAGCGACGGCTGGACGAGCTGGATCTGCTCAACCGGTGGACGACGCCCATCGGCTCGGCCGTGTTCGCCATCCCGCCCGGCTGCCTGGCCGGCGGATTCATCGGCGAGACGCTCCTGGGATGAGTCGTCGGCCGCGGGCGACTACCCTGGTGGGGTGCCCTCTCCCGCGGTCGACGACTATCTGAAGACGATCTACGCGCACACCGAATGGCAACCGACGCCGATCACGCCGTCCGGGCTCGCCACCGCGCTCGGGGTGGCCCCCTCCAGCGTGACGGAGATGGTCAAGAAGCTCGCCGCGTCCGGCCTGGTCGCGCATGTGCCTTACGGTGCGATCCACCTCACCGCCGCCGGGGAGCGTCGTGCGGTGGAGATGGTCCGCCGTCACCGCCTCATCGAGACGTGGCTGGTGCGCACGCACGCGTACAGCTGGGACGAGGTGCATGACGAGGCGGAGGTCCTCGAGCACGCCGTCAGCGACCGCCTGCTGGCCTCCATCGACGCCCAGCTCCGCCATCCCCGCCACGATCCGCACGGCGACGCGATCCCGGACGCCGACGGGACGATCGAACGCGTCCCGTTCGTCCTGCTCGCGGAGGCCGCGCCCGGTCACACCGGCCGCGTGGTCCGCGTCAGCGACCGCGATCCGGAGCTGCTGCGTGCCCTGGACGATGCCGGACTGTCCGTCGGGACCACGGTCACGGTCGGCTCGACGCCGGTCCCTCCGGGCGCCGAAGCCGCGCTCTACCTCTCGGTCTGACCTCGCGCACCCCGGGCTTCACGCCAGGCGCGAGACGGCGGCGACCACGGCGTCCCAGAACGCGTCGACGTCAAGGTCCATCGCGACGTGGACGTTGGGTTCCCGGCCGGTCACGCCGTGCAGATCCACGCTGGTCACGCCCCGCGTCTCGGTGCCGACGAGCTCCACGTCCATCCGCACATGGCGGCTCGTGACCGTCTCCGGCGCGGCGAGCACGGCGACGGCGACGGGGTCGTGCAACGGGCCGTCGGGCATCCCGAACATCTCATCGTTCGTGCGGCAGAAGAATTCCATCAGCTCGTCGCTGAAGCGCGCGGTCTCGTTGCCGATCGCCACGATCCGCTCGCGCACGGCCGGGGTCAGCAGTGCCTGGTGGGTGATGTTCAGTCCGACCATCGTGAACCGGATGCCGGAGCGGACGACGATGTCCACGGCCTCCGGGTCGACCCAGGAGTTGAACTCGGCGTACGGGGTGTAGTTGCCGCGCTCGGTGGAACCGCCCATCCAGACGATCTCGCGGATGCGCTCGTGCAGGTCCGGACGGTCGCGCAGCAGGATCGCGACGTTCGTGATCGGTCCGGTGGCGATGATCGCGACCGGCTCTTCCGCCGCGGTCAGGACATCCGCGAACAGGGTCTGCGCGTCCCGCTCCTCCAGCGCGAACGTCGGCTCGGGCAGCACGGCCGGTCCGCCCAGACCGTTGGCGCCGTGGATCCCCTCGGCCGTCTCCAGCACGCGCGCCAGGGGGCCGGCCGCTCCGGCGGCCACCGGGATGTCCGAGACACCGGCGACCGACAGCACGACGCGGGCGTTGTTCGCGGTGTGCGCGAGATCGACGTTGCCGCCCACGGCCGTCACCGCCCGCACGTCCAGTGCGTCCGAGCCCAGCGCCAGCCAGAGCGCGAACGCGTCGTCGTGGCCGGGGTCGCAGTCGATGATCACGGGGATGGCATGCATCCTTCGATCCTCTCACCCGCTGGGGCGGACGCGGTCCGCGATGGAGGCTTCAGAACTTCGTGAACGGCCAGACGGTGCGGGTGGCTTCGGCGCAGAACTCCCATGCCTGCGCGCCGACCTCCGGCTGCTCGCTGATGCGGGTGATGCGGTTGCGCTCGCCGCGGGCGGTGACCCGTGGCGTTCCGCGAAAACCGGCGAGCGGGCCGACCATGTCACCCGACTGCACCGACGGATCGATCAGGGCCCGGACTTCCGCTGCGGCACCGAGCTCCTTGGACTGCGCGATGGGCGTCTGCAGGTTGTCCAGGAAGCGCTTCAGCCGACCCGGTTCGTTCACTCCGCGAACGCCGGGCGAGCGACCGCCCAGCGAGTAGCCCGGGTGCGCGAGCACGCTGCCGACCGGGTTGCCCGCCTCCCGCAGCCGACGGTCGGCCTCGGCGGCGAGCGCCTGCGTCAGGAACTTCGACTGCACGTATGCGCGGTGGACGGAATAGCCGGACTCCAGCTCGGGCGCGAGTTCGGTGGAACGCCACGAGGCGACCGCGACCGAGCCGAGCCACACCATGCGGGCACCGGGTCGCCGCTTCGCGGTCTTCGCCAGCGCGGGCAGCAGCTCACCGGCGAGAGCGAAGTGACCGAGCACATTGGTCTGCAGGACGAGCTCGTGCCCCTCGGCCGACTGCCGCCGCTGGGGCGGGTGGACGAGTCCGGCGTTGAGGATCACGCCGTCCAGCCGATCCCGTGATCGCAGCGTCGCAGCCGCCGACCGGATAGATCCGCTCTTGGTGACATCGAGCAGGATGGACTCGGTCGAGGCGTTCGTCACACGGCGCAGAAGTGCGGCGCGGGCGGCCTGCAGCCGATTGGGGTTGCGACCGGAGAGGATCACGTGAGCGCCGGCGCGGGCGAGCTGCTCGCTGGCGAAGTATCCGAGGCCGGCCGTGGCGCCGGTGATGAGGAAGACCCGGCCCGTCTGATCCGGAAGGTCTTCGTCGTCCCACGCTCCTGCGCTGCTCCCCACCCTTCAAATCTAGCCCGCGTGCCCGGCCTCCGCGGTGTCCGCTCCGCGTGCCGCGCCGGTCCGACGGCCCGCCGCCTATGCTGAGGGCCACGACCGGTGGAGGACCGACATGGGCAAGCTCGAGGACGCCGAACGCGTGACCGTGCACGGGGCCGCGCAGTGGCGGCAGTGGCTGAGCACCCACGGTGCGGACTCGACCGGGGCATGGGTCGTCCTTCCCGCCGGCACCACCCGCGGATCCCTCTACGACCAGCTCGTCGAGGAGGCGCTCTGCTTCGGCTGGATCGACGGCGTCGCGAAACCGGAGGACGGCGCGTCCCGTCTGTGGTTCGCGCCGCGTTCGCCGCGCAGCGCCTGGGCGGCATCGAACAAGGCCCGGGTCGAGCGCCTGCTCGCGGACGGACGCATGACAGCGGCCGGACAGGCGCTCATCGATGCGGCGAAGGCGAACGGCATGTGGACCGTCCTGGAGGGTCCGGAGGCCGGGATCGTCCCGGACGACCTGGCCGCCGCGCTCGACGCGGACCCGCGCGCGCGAGCGACCTGGGACTCCTTCTCCCCCAGCGTGCGCAAACTCGCCCTGACGCACATCGCCATGGCCAAGACCGCCCCCACCGTCGCCCGCCGGATCGAGCAGATCGCCGCCGCCGCAGTCCGAGGAGAACGAGCCGTATGACCGAACGCGACCTGATGTTCGCGGTGATGGCCCTCATCATCGGCACCACGCTGGTCGTCACCATCTGGCGCCTGTACCGCAACCGCGGACGCAAGGACGACTGACGCCTCTCGCCGCCCCAGGCCCCTGCCGTCGAGGTGGCGGCTCAGGCGAACGCTTGCCGAAGGGGGGCCGGGTCTCCGCGGAGTTCTCCCGCATCGATGGCTTGGTCGACGGTGAGCGCGCCGGCGACGAGGCCGACGACGGTCTCCGCGTCGGCCACCAGTACGGTGTCCGGGCGATTCTCGTCACCGATGCGTGCGCTCGGGCCATCCTCGTCGATGCGGAGCACGATGAGCAGACCCTCGACGTCAAAACCGACCTCGACGGCCGGCGTTGCCGTTCGACCGTGGAGGATGGCGGGTAGGGCGAGAGTCAGCCAACGCGGGCGGAACTCGTCATCACCCCGACCCTCGGCCAGCAGGGGAACGCCCCAGCGACCCAGGGCCTCCATCGGTTCTTTCAGTTCCGCGCCCCATCGCGTCAGTCCGTAGAGGACGCCTGCACCTCCGAGCGCTCGTTCCACGACGCCGGTCTCCTCCATCGTCCGCAGTCGTTCGGCCAGGAGGTTGCTCGCCACCCCCGGCAGGGATGCTTTCAGCTCGCCGTATCGCAGAGGTCCGGGCAGCAGCTCGCGCACGATCAGAAGGTTCCAGCGATCTCCGACGACGTCGAGCGCGCGTGCCAAGCCACAGAACTGGCCATAGGAACGCCGCGACGGAGCATTGACATTGTCAACCACGCTTGATTATATCAACCGCATCTCGTTGTCGCCAGGACTCACCGAGTCCGGGCCGTCAGGAAGGTTTGGGGCATGGACATCAGCTGGATCGGGGTGCTCGTCGCGTTCGTCGCGGGGATGGTCGTCGCGATGGCCTGGTACTCGAAGGGGGCCATCGCAGATGCGTGGGAAGCGCTCACCGGTATCACGCCGGAGAAGAGCAAGCCGGTCCGAACACGGAACCTCGTCGTCCTCGCCGTCTCCAACGCCGCGACCACCATCGGGCTCGCGCTCGCCGTCGGGCTCACGTCCGCGGCGACAGGAAACCACTCGGTATGGATGGCCCTGGCGGTCGGGGCCGGCGCATGGCTGGCCCTTTCCGCCTCCACCCTTCTCCAGCACAACTCGTTCGAGCAGAAGCCCCTGAAGCTGACGATCATCAACACCGGCTATCAACTGGCACTGTTCCTGGCGATCACGCTGGTCTTGGGCCTGTTCTAGTCACCCCCACCCCACCGCCCGTCCCCCCGGCCCCGGGTTCTGCAGGATCCGTCCGGTTGCGCAGGACGCTCAGTAGTTGCGCAGGACGCTCGCCCGCGGCATTCTGCAGGATCCGTCCGGTTGCGCAGGACGCTCAGTAGTTGCGCAGGACGCTCGCCCGCGGCATTCTGCGGATCGGGCCCCATCCGGTCCTGCACAACCGCCTGCACCCGACACAGAGCCCGCGCCGGGTCCGTCCGCCGGGTCAGTCCGCCGGGACGGTCTTCGCCGGGACGAGGCGGTAGGAGACCGGGAAGACGGACACGCGCCGACGGCGAGTGATGAGACCCCAGATACCTCCGGGCACCCACAGCACGATGACGATCGCGAGCACGCCGAGGCCGATCAGGTACAGCTCCCCGTAGTCGGCCAGCAGCACCTGCAGCCCCCAGTACACGACCGCGCCGATGATGGGTCCCTCGATCGAGCCGACGCCACCGATCACGACGATGAAGATCATCGTCGCTGTCCAGTTCACCGAGAACACGGACGAGGGCTGCACGGTGAGCGTGGAGGTCGCCAGCAGCGCTCCACCCGCACCGGCGCACGCGGCGGCGAGGACGAACACGATGCGCTTGGCCCGCACCACATCGACCCCGCTGGTCGCCGCGGCCACCGGCTCGTCGCGCACCGCGGTGAGGGCGAGCCCGAGCCGGGATCGGACCACCAGCACGACGATCATGACCGTCACGACGGCGACCGCGAGCGCCGCCCAGTAGCCGATCGCGATCTGCAGGTCGCGATCGACGCCCGCCATCGGCGGCACGGACATGCCGGACCCGCCACCGAGCGCCGGAACCCGGATGATGAGCAGGCGTGCGACTTCCGCGATCACCCACGTCCCGACGGCGAAATAGCCTCCGGTCAATCGGAACGCCGCGTACGAGATCGGCACGGCGACGATCGCGCAGCCGATCGCGGCCAGCGGGATCGCGAGCAGGTGCTCGACGCCGACCAGCGACACGAGCGTCACCAGGCCGTACGCGCCCAGCCCGATATAGGCCTGCTGTCCGATCGAGACCATGCCGCCGAAGCCGGCGAGCAGGTTCCACGATGTCGCCAGCACGATGTAGATGAACAGGCTGGTGACCTGCCGACTCGCGCCGAGCGGCACGTAGTACGGCATCACGACCAGCACGAGGACGGCCACGAGAGCGACCGCGACGCCGATCACCGAGGTGCGGGAGAAGCGCGCGACGCGCACCGGAGGAGTGTTCACTGACGCACCTTCCGTCGAATCAGTCCCTGCGGCAGCAGGATGAGGAAGACCAGGAACACGATGTGCCCGGCCAGCTGGAACAGCGTGGAATCCACGCGTGCCGCCAGGGTCTGCACGACACCCAGGATCACGGATCCGAGCAGGGTGCCCCACAGGCTCCCCAACCCGCCGATGATGACGGCCTCGAACGCGAAGATCAGGAGCATGCCGCCCGAGGTGGGATTGAACCCGGACTGCACACCCCCGGCGACACCGGCGACCGCGACGAGCCCGAACGCGATCGCCGCGGCGACGGCGTACACGTGCTTCGGGTTCGCCCCCACGAGCGAGACCGTTCCCGGGTCATCGCTGACCGCGCGCACCTGCCGGCCGAACGCGCTCCGGCGCAGCAGCAGCGACAGACCGCCGAGCGCCAGGACGGCGAAGACCAGCACGAGCAGTGGGAACACCCCGATGCTCAGGCCGCCGAACAGGGGAATGGATGCGGTGTCCAGCGCTCCGACCGACAGGCGCTGCTGGTTGGCGGACTGCGTCACCAGCAACACGTTCTCGATGATGACCGCAAGCCCGAACGTCACCAGGAGCGAGGGCAGTGGTGAGTCGGACAGCGTCCGCTGCAGCACGGTCCGCTGCAGCACGTAGCCGAGCAGCGCCATCGCCGGCACCACCACCACCAGGGCGAGCAGCGGCGAAGGCACACCCTGCCGGACGAGCAGCAGCGCGCCGTACGCCGCGAGCACGGCGAGGGCACCGTGGGCGAGGTTCACCAGGCGCATGACCCCGAACATGAATGACAGTCCCGCGGCGAAGAGGGCGTACAGCCCGCCGAGGAGAATGCCCTGGATGATCGCGTACACAACGTCCATGTCAGGCCCCGAAATATGCGTCGGTGATCTCGTCCAGGGGGAGGTCCCGCCCGGCGAGTGAGGTTCGTCCCTGCAACAGGCAGTGCACATCCGGCGACGCGGAGGTCGCCTGGCGCACGTCCTGCTCGACCAGCAGCACCGCGGTGCCCTGGCTGCGGATCGCGGGCAGGCCCGCGTAGATCTGCCCCACCACGACGGGAGCGAGCCCGAGGCTCACCTCGTCCAGGAGGAGCACGAGCGGGTTGGTCACGAGTGCCCGGGCGATCGCGGTCGCCTGCGCCTCCCCGCCGGAAAGATCTCCGGCGATACGATCACGCCGCTCGGCGACGATCGGCAGCAGCTCGTAGACCGCCTCCAGGTCCCACGGGCCGGTGCGCCGCGAGGCCAGCGCGGTCAGCAGGTTCTCCTCGACGGTGAGGGATTTGAACAGGCGCCGCCCCTCCGGCACGAGGGCGACCCCACGGCGGACCCGAACGTGCGCGGGCAAGCCGCTGATGTCCGCACCGTCCAGGAGGATCCGGCCCGAGCGCAGCGGGAGCTGCCCGGCGATGGCCTTCAGCAGCGTGGACTTGCCGGCCCCGTTCGCGCCGATGACCGCGAGCACTCCCCCACTCGGCACCTCCAGTGACACGCCCCGGACCGCCGGCAGCTGCCCGTACGACACGTGCACGTCCTCAAGCGTCAGCATGAGCGTCCCCCTCCCCCAGTTCGGGTTCGATGCCGAGGTAGATCGCGCGGACCTCGGGCGAGGCGAGCACGTCCTCCGGTGCGCCGTCCGCGATGAGCCGTCCGTAGGTCAGACACATCAGGCGGGAGGCGACCGCAGTGAGCGCGTGCACCACGTGCTCGATCCAGACCACCGTGACCCCGGAATCCCGGACCGTTCTGACCAGGTCGATCAGCGGCGGCAGCTCCTGTTCGGTGAGGCCCCCCGCGACCTCGTCCAGCAGCAGCACGCGCGGTCGAGCGGCGAGCGCCCGGGCCACCTCCAGCCGCTTGCGATCCAGCAGGCGCAGCGACCCGGCGAGGGCGTCGGCCTGCGGCGTCAGGTTCGTCAGTTCCAGAGCCCGGACGGCGGACGCGGTCGCCTCCGCACCACGGAGCCCGGCGCCGAAGCGCGCGCCCACGAGGAGGTTCTCCAGCACGGTCATGCCCAGGAACGGACGCGGCACCTGGTAGCTCGTCGCGATCCCGTGCCGGGCTCGCCAGTGCGCGGGCCGGCGCGTGACGTCCTCCCCGCCGTAGTGCACCGAGCCGGTGCTCGGCGGGACGCTCCCGCCGAGCACCGCCAGCAGCGTCGATTTGCCGGCGCCATTGGGTCCGATGATGCCGAGCACCTCGCCCTGCTCGACTCGGAAGTCGAGCCCGGACAGCACCTCGAGCTTGCCGAAGGAGCGACCGAGGCTCCTCGTTTCGAGCAGGGCCGTGCTCACTTGCCCGACCAGTCGATCGGTTCCGGGCTGCCGCCGGTCGGGATCTCCGGATGTCCCGGATTGGAGACGATGACGAGGTCGTAACCGCCGTCCGGACGCAGTCGCCACTGTCCGCCGGTGAGCGGCGTCTTCGCGACGCCCGGCACGGGACCATGGCCGAAGTCGACCGTGCCGACGACGGTGTCGACTTTGAGCGTCTTCAAGGCCGCGGAGATCCCGTCCCCGTCCACCGTCTTCGTCTTCTCGAGGGCCGCGACGGCCACTTCGAAGAGGGCCTCGGCGAATCCGAGAGGCTGCGTCCACTGCTTCTTGGTCGTCTTCTCGAAGTCGGACGCCAGCTGCTGGGCGCTCTGCCCGGTCAGCGAGCTGGAGAACGGGACCGTCGGGTGCCACCACACCTCGGTGGACAGGTTGTTCCCCAGCTTCCCGAGCGCTTCGACGGCGGCCGGGAACAGGATCGCCTTGGCCACGGTGGCGGTCTTCGGCTTGTACCCCTGCTGCACCGCCTGCTGCCAGAACGTGGTGAAATCCGGCGGGATCGGGATGGCAGTGAGGATGTCGTCGCCGGCCTTCTTGTACTGCGCGATCTGCGCCGAGAAATCCGTCGTGCCGTTCTCGTACCGCCCCGGATCGGTCACCGTGCGGCCCTCCCCGGTGATGAACGGCGGGAAGCCGGTCTTCGGGTCCGCCCAGGCGTTGCCGTCCGGGTCGTTCGGCAGCAGCAGGCCGACGCTGGCCTTCGCCCCGGCGGTCTTCGTCCAGATGTCGCTGTAGACCGCCTGCGCGTCCTCGAGCCCCCAGAAGAAGTGGTACGTGTATTTGAAGCCCGTCTTCGCGTCCCCGCCGCGGCCGAAGAAGTAGGCCTGCCAGGGGGCGACGGTGGAGATGCAGACGACCTTGTTGGCCTCGCACTGATCCGACACCGGGTTGACCGTGTCCGGCGTCGAAGAGACCAGGATGAGGTCCACGTCGTCCTGCAGGATGAGCTCGTTGGCGACATCGGCGGCGCGCACGGCGTCGGACTGGGTGTCCTTGGCGATGATCTCAACGGGGTGCGTGGTGCCGTCCGCGAGGGTCACGGGATGCTTGCCGAAGTACGTCTTCATGGCGTCCAGGACGTAGGAGTCCGCCTCTCCGAACAGCGCCAGCGCACCGGTCTGCGGGGTCACGTAGCCGATGCGGATGGGTGCGCCCTCGCCGCCGGAGCCACCGGAGCCACTGCTTCCGCCGAGGCCGGCGCTGCACCCCGTGGCGAGCAGGGCGGTGGCGGTCAGGACCGCGAGCGCGATCCGTCGCCGGGGTGTCTTGCGTGCGTTCATCAGGGGGTCTCCTTTGACTCCGGGTGCTGCTCGTCCGCGGCCGGAGCGAGCACGATGTCGAACCGCGCGCTGGTCCACTCCGCGCCGGCCGTGTCGCGGCCGTCCGGGGTGGGCTCGGCGGCCGCGTGTCGGGTGAATTCCTTGATCAGCGACTCCTTCACGCCGAACACCGAATCGCGTTCGAGGTAGTCGCAGCCGTTGACGAAGATGTGCGTCACGAGCGTCCGGAACCCGGGGGCGGTGACCATGAAGTGCAGATGCGACGCGCGCATCGGCGAGCGTCCGACGGCCTCGAGCATCGCGCCGACGGGTCCGTCATGCGGGATCGGGTAGGGCGTCGGGGTGAGGCCCCAGAACCGGTAGCCGCCGTCGGCCTCGCTGAACAGGTGCGCGCGAGCGGCGGTGCGTCCGTCCGTGTACTGGACGTCGTAGAAGCCGTCCTCGTCGGCTTCCCACACCTCGATGCGGGCCCCCGGAATCGGGTTGCCGTCGGTGTCATGGACCGTGCCCTCCACCCAGGCGGCTTCGCCGGTGGCGCCGAAGGCCATGTCCTCGCCGGAGGCGATCAGCGGGGCGTCGTTGACGAAGAACGGTCCGAACACGGTCGCCTCCGTCGCGTCACCGTAGGCCTCGTTGTTCACCGCGACGACCTGCATGGACGCGCCCAGCACGTCCGAGAGGAGGATGAACTCCTGTCGTCGGTCGTCGGTGATGTGCCCCGCCTGCGTGAGGAATGCGATGGCCGCATTCCATTCCTCCTCGGTCAGTCGCACCTCCCGGATGAAGGCGTGGAGGTGGCGCACGAGCGCCTGCATCAGCACGCGCAGCCGGTCATCGGTCGCGCCCTCGAACGAGGCCACCACCGTCTCGATCAGCTCCTGTTCGCGGGCGGACTGCTCCGCCGAGATCGTGTGGGTCATCAGGATTCCTCCGTTCGTGCCACCGGGGTGCCGGCCCAGGCCGCCCGCAGCAGCGCCTCAAGCTCAGCGACGCTCACCGGTCGCGGGTTCGAGGCGGGAATCGCCTCCGCGCACAGACGCGCAGCCTCCGGGATGTCGGCGTCGTCGAAACCGAGGTCGCGCAGGGCCACCGGCGAACCGAGGTCGCGGCCGAGCTGCCAGAGCCCCTCGGCCGCCGGAGCGCCGTCGAGCACGTCCGAGATGCGGGCGGCCGCCTCGGGTGCCGCCGGCGCGTTGAAGGCGACGACGTACGGCAGGACCACCGCGTGCATCTCGGCGTGCGGCAGCCCGTACGCCCCGCCGAGCACGTGGCAGATCTTGTGATGCATGCCGGATCCGGCCGAGGCGAACGCGACGGCGGCGAGGTAGGCCCCGTAGAGCACGCGCTCGCGGGCGTCGATGTCTTCGCCGTCCGCGACGAGGGCGCGCAGCCCGGGCGCGAGGGCGCGCAGGCCCTCGGTTCCCAGCGCGGCGTTGATCGGATCGGCGCGCGGTGCCCAGAAGCCGTCGACGGCGTGCGCGACCGCGTTGAGGCCGGATGCCACCGCTGCGTGCGCCGGCATTCCGGCGCTCAGCGCGGCGTCGTAGACCACGGTGTGGGGTAGCACGCGGTCATCCGACCCGGTCGTCTTGCGGTTGCCCTCCGTCAGGCCCCAGACGTTCGTCGCCTCCGAGCCCGCGAACGTGGTCGGCACGGCGACGATGGGCACGCCGGTGCGCAGCGCGACGATCTTCGCCAGTCCGGTCGCTGACCCGCCGCCGATGGACACGATGGCGTCCACGTCGGCGTCGGCTGCGATCTTCTCGGCGGCGTCCGCTCGCTCGATCGGGACGTGCTGGACCACGTCATCGATGCGGGCCACGACGGTCAGCCGGTCGGCGATCTCGTCGGCGAGTTCTTTCGCGAAGGCGTCCGCGATGATGAGCACACGTGCGGCGTCGAGGTCCCCGACGGCGGTGGCGACGTTCGCGACGGCGTCCCCGGTGCCGAACAGCACGCGCTGGCCGAGCGTGGTGTGGGTGAATGTGATTCCCATTTCTGTCCCTTTCAGCCGGCGGACCGGCCCGATTCCTGCGTCCATTCGGAGATGGCACGGCTTCCCATGTCAGTCGCTTTCAGCCGGCGGACCGGCTCGATTCCTGCGTCCATGCGGAACTGGCACGGCTTCCCATGTCAGTCCCCTTCAGCCGGCGGACCGGCTCAGTACCCGTGTGAGAGCCTCGGTGAGCGCGGCTTCGGGGTCTTCGACGAGTCCCTGCGAGCGCCAGGCGATGATCTTGTCCGGACGGACCAGGACGACACCGTCCTCGCCGACCTCCCGGCGTCGCGCCCAGTCGAAGTAGAGGTCCTCGGTCTCACGACCCGGACCGATGACCACGGCACCGAGGTCGATGCCGAGCTTCGCCGCGACCGCCGGGGCGGCGTCCGCCCACGCCTGACCCGAGATCCCGGTGAACAGCGTGAAGCGCGTGGATGGCGCGAGGTCCAGCGTCGAGACCCGGTGCGCGTTGTCCCCGACCCAGGCGTGCGGCAACGGCGAACCCGGCACGGTGGAGGCCTGGTAGTACAGCTCCGGGTCGCGGGTCGGCTCCGAGCGAGAGGACCCGTCGGACACCACGGCGCTGGACGTGTAGAACTGGCCGAGCTCGACGCCGTGGGCGTTGAACTCGTAGTCCTTCAGCTCCATCGCCTCGCCGAGGGCCGCGCGGCGGGCGGCACCGGCCGCGGTGGGCAGCTTCCGCTCCGCGATCGCGGCGACCATGCCGGCCTCGTCCGCCGCGTCCGTCACCCCGAGGGCGTCGAAGAAACCGGCGAACTCGCGCGAGGACTTGTTCGCACGCGTCACGATCTGCCGCGCGACCGGCGCACGTTCGGTCGTGAACGTGTCCAGCAGCTCCGGGCCCGCCTGCCCGCGCAGCACGGCGGCGAGCTTCCACGCCAGGTTGTAGGAGTCCTGGATCGACGTGTTCGAGCCGAGCCCGTTCGACGGCGGGTGGCGGTGGATCGCGTCGCCGACGCAGTAGACGCGCCCCCGACTCAGTTCGGTGGCGAACATCTCGTTGTTGCCCCAGAGCGAGGTGCCGGTGATCTCGACGTCGATGTCGCGGGTGCCCAGCAGCTGGTAGACCACTTCCCGCGCGGCTTCATCGTCGATCGACGGCGGCGGCTGCGTGATGTCGTAACCCCAGACGATCAGCCATTCCTTCCACGGCCGGACCATGCGGACCAGGCCCGCCCCGATGCCCCCGACGTTCGCGCCCGGCTGGATCACCCAGTACAGAACCGACGGGCGGTGGCCCACGAGAGCTTCCAGGTCGGCCCGGAACGTGATGTTCATGGACCCGGCGATGTCCATCGCGCCCTCGAAGGGCAGTCCGATGTCGGCCGCGACCTTCGAGCGGGCCCCGTCGGCGCCGATCAGGTACTTCGAGCGCACCTCGTACGTGCGGCCGGTGACGCGGTCGAGCACGGTCGTGGTGACGCCGTCGGCATCCTGCACGTGCGAGACGTACTCGCTGGAGAACCGCGTCTGCGTCCCCCGCATCGTGGCGTTGCGGGTGAGGATCGGCTCCAGGTAGTTCTGCGGGATGTCGCAGTTGAGCGTCGGGGAGGCCGCCTCATAGTCCGCGTGCCGAGCCGGGCTCGTCCCCCATGTCAGGATTCGGCCGAACTCCTCGCCGGCGATCGACGAGCAGAAGACCGTGTCCCCGATCAGGTGGTGCGGCGTGGCGAGGGCGTTGACCTCGTCCTCGACGCCCATGTCCCGGAAGAATTCCATCGCCCGCTGGTTCGTGATGTGCGCCCGCGGGGTGTTGGCCGTCCAGCGGTACTTCGTGATCATCACGTTGGGGATGCCGTACGTGGACAGGGCGAGTGCCGCCGCCGATCCACTCGGCCCCGATCCCACGATCAGGACGTCGGTCTCCACCACGCCGTCCGTGGGCAGCGCGGTGGCTGCGATGCCATCGTTGAACTCCGCCATTGGTGCTCCTCGTTCCGGCCACCGTCGTCGGTGGGCGTGGAGCGAGAATGGCTCACGCGGCGCGTCTGCGACGGCGCGTGGCGGAGATGAAACAGCCGCTGTCCGAAACCGACAAGCGGGGGTGTTCGGGCAGGCACTTGGCTGTAGGCGTGATGCGTTGGTGCCGGCTGCCACCCATTGCGTCGGCGAACGCGGCCGCGGGGTAGCAGGAGCCGTTGTCGGTCACGATCCGTTCGATCTGCGTGATTCGGTGGGCTGCGAACCATGCTCGTGCCCGGTCGAGGAACGCGATGGCGGTCACGGCCTTCTCGTCAGGCAGCGCCTCTGTGTAGGCCAGGCGGGCGTACCCGTCGATCGCGGAGTGCAGGAAGACGTAACCGGTCTTTGCGCCACGCGTCTTCGTCCGGGCCACGGCCTTGGCTTCAGCGATGTTCTTCCCGTGCACTCGCCACCCGCCGCCGTCGGGGATGCGGCCGCCTTTCTTCACGTCGATGTGCACCATGTGTCCCGGGCGTTCGGCGATGTGTGGCACTGGGCTGTCGTGCTGGGGCGGAGGAGTGATCGATCGGCCCGAGCTTGACGGGGCGTTTGTAGCGGTTCACCCACTTGGACGCTGTGGCGCGGGAGATCCCCATCTCCTCGGCAACGTGCGCGATTGGTCGGGTGCGGCAGCGATCAATGAGACGCTTGCGGCCCTCAGGCGTGAGTGGTGCGTTGGCGTGCGTCATGGGATTTCGACCGCGCGGCGGCTTTCGCACGTCGGCTGATCGTTGCTGCTGCGATTGCGCCGAGGCCGCCGATGACGGCGAGGGTGAGGGTCGCGGTGTGAAGGCCGGTCTGCGCTTGAGCCGGGGTGGTGAAGCCGCCAGCGAAGGAGAAGGCAGCTATGGCGACGGCGACCCCGATCGCGGCACCGACCTGCCGGAATGCGTTGCCGACGCCGGATGCAGCTCCGGCCAGTTCAGGGGTTGTGTGGCGCATGAGGGCTGTCGCGGAGGTCGGGAAAGCGACCGAGATGCCTATGCCGGAGATGATAAGCGGGCCGAGAAGGCTCAGGTAGTTCGTTCCGCCGAACATGGTAATGAGCAGTGCCCCCAGCCCTTGGAGTGCGAGCCCGGCCGCGAGGAGCGGGCCTTCTCCGGTCCGGTCGGACAGTCGGCCGGCGAGCGGGGCGATGATGATGGCCAGGCCGGTCCAGGGCAGGAGAGCGAGTCCGATGTTCAGCGGGTCGTGTGTGATGGTCGCCGCGATGTACTGGGACAGAAGGTACGCGGCACCGTAGAGACCTGCGCCGAGTGCGGCGGTGGCCAGGGATGCGGCGGTGAATCCGGGTGATCTGAACAGCACGGGCGGCACAACCGGTGTTGCGGTGCGCGTCTGCCAGAATGCGAACGCGGCCAGGACCGCGACCCCCGCAGCACCTTCCACCCAGATCGAGGCGTCCGTGAGGTTGTCTGGCCGGACACGCACGAGCGCATGGACGAGCAGAACCGTGCCGATGGTCACCGTGGCCAATCCCAGGACGTCGATGCGGCGCGCGCGCGGCCCGTCGCGTTGTATGCGTAGCGAGAGCACCACAACGAGGACCCCAACGGGGAGGTTGAGCCAGAACACCCATTGCCAGGAGAAGCCGTGGGCGATTGCACCGCCCACCAGCGGGCCGGCTGCGACGGCGAGCCCGGTGATCGCGCCCCAGATGCCGAGGATGCGTCCGCGTCGTTCGGGCGGGAAGGCGATGGTGAGGATCGTCAGGGCGAGTGGTGCCGCGATTCCCGCTGCCGCGCCTTGCACGGCCCGGGCGAGGATGAACCATCCGAACGTAGGGCTGAGGGCGCAGCACGCCGAGGCGATCGCGAAGACGATCACTGCGTCGAGGTAGATGTTGCGTCGCCCGAAACGGTCTCCGAGTGCGGAGCCAACCAGGATCGCGACCGCGAACGCGAGAGCGTAGGCGTTCACAGCCCAGCTGAGCAGACCCTGCCCGGCGGAGAAGTGGACCCGAATCTGCGGCAGGACGGTGGTCACGACGAGCGCGTCGAGCCCGACCATGAACGATACGAGCGAGCAGGCGATGATCGTCGGTCCCGCCGACCTGGCGTCGGCATGGGTGGATGCAGTGGTCATTGCACTGCCCTTCTACGGGGTTCGTGTGCTCGCCGCGAAGCGGCCGAGGATCTTCGCCCAGCCCTCGGTGTAGCCGAGCTGGATGCCAAGTCGCGCCGGGTCGATTCCCTGCCAGCCGGAATGCACCAGCGATACGCGGGTTTGTTGCCGGCCTAGCGAGGTGAAGGTGACCGTGACGAGGGTCTGCTCCAGCCCGGGAGTCACCAGCCAGTTCATCGCAAACCGATGCCCCGGTTCCCAGATCACGAGGGTGCCCCATCGGGCGCGGCTGCCGTCACGGCGCACCTCGACGATGCTGCCCCATTGCCTGCGATCGACCTCCACCGCGATCACCTCGCCCGGAGCCATCGAGTAGTCCCGCAACGGCCACCAGCCGGCGAGCGTGTCGATGAACAGCGCGAACGCCTCTGGTGCCGAACACTGCACCGTCACCTCGGCCAGGACCGCATCGTCTAGCCGAGATGCTGTTTCCGCATCCGGGCTCGCCGAAGGGACCGCTTGGAGATGCCGTCGTCCCGTCGATTCGCTTGCCATGGTCATCCCGCATCCGCTCGGTGTCCGAGGCCGCCGGCATCCTCGGCCAATGTCTTCGCGACGCTCAGGCTCGATGCCCACAGGTCGCTCAGATAACGCTGCAGCTCTTCCAGTGCGTCCGCATTCGCCCGGTACAGGCGGCGGGTACCATCGCGGCGCTCGAAGACGAGGCCAGTCTCGCGCAGCACTTTCAGGTGCTGGGACACCGTCGACTGCGACACCTCCGGGAATGCCGCACACACCTGCCCAGCGGGCATCTCCCGGGTCGAGACCAGCTCGAGGATCGCGCGCCGTCGGGGTTCGGCGAACGCATCGATCGCTTTGTCCCGATCCATGCTCACGCCCCCAGACGGGGGCGATCCCACAGGCCGATCGGGTTGCCGTCAGGATCGGCGAACACGGCAAAGGAGCCGAACCCCGGAATCTCTGTCGGTTCCTGAAGCACCGTCCCGCCGAGCTCGACCGCACGCTTGAGACCTGCGGCGAGATCTGGCTCGGAGAAGTAGATCCGCACCCCGCCAGTCGGCCCGAACAGAGGGCCGATACCGCCGCCGGGTGCGCCCGCTTCCCCGTGCGTGTTCACCAGGGCGTAACCGCCCATACCGTCGATCACCTGCACGTCCCACCCGAACATCGCCCGGTAGAACTCCTGCGCCGCCTCCGCCGCCGGGGAGGTGACCTCAAAATACGTCAATGAGGACATGATCACTCCTTCACAGTTATTTCGGTCATCACGAATATAGGTGAGTGACGAAATATCTGCAAGAGTTGCATGCCAGAGAATCGGCCCAGCTCCCGACGTCACTGGAGAGCATGTCGGAGATGCTTCTGGTGCAACTCACTCGAGCCCATCAACGACCTCATGGCCAGCAACAGCTAGCGGGCGGCGCGGACCTCCGCCGGCGTGGTGTCGAAGTGCTCCCGGAAGACGCGGCTGAAGTGCGCGGCGGTCGCGAAACCGCAGTACAGCGCCACGTCCTGCACGCTCGGCGCACCGGGAGCGGACAGCATTCGGTGCGCGAGGGTGAGGCGCATCTCCAGGATCGTGCGCGCCACCCCGGCGCCCCCGCTCTCGCTGAAGACGCGGGAGAGGCTGCGCTCGCTCATGCCGACGCCGGCGGCCACCCGGGAGACCGACAGCCCGGGGTCGCGAAGGTTCCGACGGATCCAGGCGATGGCAGCGCGGCGCTTGGCCCCGGACGAGTTCGCACCGTCCGTCGTGAACAGCGCACGCAGCAGGTCCAGCGTGGCGGCCTCGGTCGCGGCGACGGCCGTCGGGTCCGATCCGGTCAGCGAGGTCCGGATCAGACGCGCCAGAGCGGCGGCGTGCACGTCACCACCGGGGATGTCCGCGAAGCTGGACAGCACCGGAACGCGGGGCAGGGGCTGCTCAGTGACGTCCTCGAACACGTGCCGCGGCACGGTGAGGACGTACTCCTGCAACCCGTGCGCGAAGCCACGCAGGAACGGCTGGTTCACGTCGCACGCCAGCATCGTCCCGGGTCGCTGCAGGTGCACGCCGTCCGGGTGGTAGAAGAACGCCTCGCCGGCGAGCGAGAAGTACAGCGCGACGCCGTCCGTCCCCGTGGCGGCGATGTGGTCGCGCGTGCGCTCCACGATGTGCGGATTCGCCCCCACCCAGGCGAATGTCATCTCCTCCACCCGCAGGTTGCGCTCGGTCGCGACCAGCGGCACGTCTCCGATCGATCGCGCCGCGAGCGCGACCAGCGCATCGGCGTTGTGCTGTTCCCACAGCTCGATCCGCGCGAGTCGCTCGAGACCCTCCGTGGAGAAGTGCCGGTACGTCGGACGGGCGTGGTCGACCGCACCCGTCGCCGGATAGGCGGTCAGTTCCGCCGAACTCCACAGCACATCCGTTGTCCCCACGGTCCCTCGCTTCATCGCGTGGTCAATGGCGCACAGCATACGCCGTTTCCATGCAAATGCATAGGACTCGACGTGACGAGACTTACTGCGGGTCGAGGCCCAGGTCGTCCAGGTCGATCGCGGAGCGCCACGCGAGCCCTTCGGCTTCGATCGCGGCCTGAGCGCCGGTCTTGCGGTCGACCACGACGGCAACCGCGACCACGTTGGCGCCGGCGGCGCGCAGCACCTCGACGGCCTTCAGCGCGGACTGCCCCGTGGTGGAGGTGTCCTCCACCACGACGACGTCCTGGCCCTCGATCTCCGCTCCCTCGATCTGGCGTCCGCGTCCGTGGTCCTTGGGTTCCTTCCGCACGACGAAGGCGTCCAGCGGAGCGTCCGATTCGGCGGACGCGTGCATCACGGCGTTCGCGATCGGGTCGGCGCCGAGCGTCAGGCCGCCGACGGCGGTGACGGTCGGGAAGTCGGCCACGAGCTGGCGCACGATGCGACCGATCGCCGGGGCCGCACGGTGGTCCATGGTGAGCCGGCGCATGTCGACGTAGTAGCTGGCCTGCTTGCCGCTGGCGAGGGTGAAGTCGCCGTGGAACACCGCCTCGTCCTTCACGAGGGCGATCAGCTTCTGGCGGTCGGCTTCGAGCTCGGGCGAGGGCATCGTGGTCATGCTCCCGATTCTACGGATTCCGCGAAACACCCAGGCACGTCCGGGACACCCCGCAGTGCGAGGTTTTTCGGACGCGCATGAATGTTTCGCGGTGGGGCATTGCCGGGGAGGGCGGCCACCGCTAAGTTCATGCCGTGCAAAGGTGCACACCCGATAGGAGAACCGTGACCGCCACCGCCGAGCCCCTCCCCGTCAGCGGGCCCACGGACGTCGTGCGCGACGCCGCCCCATCTGCCGACTCGATCCTCCGCTACGCGACGCCGGAACCGCGCCGGAACCTCGCGCTCGCGATCATCTGCCTCGTCCTCGGAGTGACGAGCGCGATGGTTCCCACCGCCTTGATCGGCCTCGGCTTCCTGCAGGGTCAGGCCGGGGGGACGACCGCGTTGGCCGGCATCGTCTGGGGCGCCGGGCTGCTCCTGCTGACGATCATCATCTCCGTCGTGGGGGTCGTGATCTGCCGGCCGCGCACGATGCCGCTGATCGCCCTCACCATCGCCGCGATCTGGCTGGCCGGGGTGATCGCGGTCTTCACGATCGTGCTGGCGTTCGCGTCCTGACCCGCGTTCAGGACAGAGCACCCGCCGAGCGCAGAGCGATCGCGGCGGCACCGACCAGCGGACCGTCGCCGTGCAGCCCGCTGCGGACGATGCGCGCCGACCGCGCGTAGTCCAAGACGGCGGCGGCGGCCAATCCCTCCTGCACGAGCTCGATGTAGTCCGGCGCGGCCTGGGAGAAGCCGCCGCCGATGGAGACGACCTCCAGGTCGAGCAGGGTGATCGCGTCACTGAGACCGGCGCCCACCGCTCGCGCGGAGCGGACGATGGCCGCGCGTGCGGTCTCGTCTCCGGCGGCGGCATCGCGCGCCAGATCCTCACCGGAGGTCCCCCTCCACCCGCGCGCCCGCGCCCACGCGACGCTCGCGGGGCCGGAGGCGACCTCCTCGAGGGTCAGGCCCTCACCGGAGATGTGGGTCTGCCCGAGGTGACCGGCGTTGCCGGACGCGCCCGCGATCAGCACACCGTCGATGACGATGCCACCGCCGATCCCGGTCGAGACCACGATCGACATCGACGCGGTCGACCCGGCGGTCGCACCGATCCAGGCTTCCGCGACGGCCAGGCAGCTGCCGTCATGTCCGACACGCACCGGCAGCTCACGACCGAGATCACGCGCGGCGATGCCGGCGACCTCCTCCGCGAGCCGGAAGCCGTTCAGACCCGGCATGTTCACCGGAGCGATCACGCCACCGGCGTCCCGGAACGGGCCGGCGGTACCCACGCCGACGGCGAGCACCGCCTCGCCGCCCGGTGCCGCGGTGGCCTCCGTGATGACCTCCGCCAGGGCCGCCCGCATCGCGATCGGCTCGATGTCCCGGCCCGTGGGACGACGCACGCGGGATCCCGCGCGCACCGTCCCGTCCTGGTCCACGAGGGCGGCCTCGACCTTGGTGCCCCCGATGTCGATGGCGAGAACCACCGTCACGACTTGACCGACCCGCTCATCAGACCGCCGATGAAATACTTGCCGAGGATGACGTAGACCAGCAGCGTCGGCAGCGACGCCAGCAGCGCGCCCGCCATCGATGCGCCGTAGTTGGACAGCTGCGCGCCGGCGGCGAGGTTCACCAGCGACAGCGACACCGGTCCGCCGTTCTGATCGGACAGGAACAGCGCGAACAGGTAGTCGTTCCACGCCGAGGTGAACTGCCAGATGATCGTGACCACGAAGCCGGGCAACGACAGCGGCAGGACGATGCGAGCGTAGGTCGAGAGCATGCCGGACCCGTCCACACGGGCGGCCTCCATCAGCTCGTTCGGAATGCCCTCGTAGTAGTTGCGGAAGATCAGCGTGCAGATCGGCAGACCGTAGATGATGTGCACGATCAGCAGGGTGCCGATGTTGCTCGGCATCCCCAGCGACGTCTTCATCTGCACCAGCGGCGTCATGATCGCCTGGTACGGGATGAACATGCCGAACAGGATCAGTGTGAACACGAGGTTCGCGTACGGGAACTTCCAGCGCGAGAGCACGAAGCCGTTCATCGATCCCAGCACCGCGGAGATCAGCGCCGCCGGAATGGCGAGCAGGAACGTGCGTCCGATCGGGGCGATCAGGGCGTCCCACGCGATGGACCAGTTGTCGAAGCCGGTGGTTCCGTCGGCGCCCGCTTCCCAGGGCCAGCGCAGGGGCAGACTCCAGGACGTCGGCGCACTGACGTCCGACGGCGGCTTCAGGCTCGTCACGATGAGGACGTAGACGGGCATCAGGACGATGATGACGAACAGGACGAGCAGGACGTACTTCGCCGTCCGCCCGAGCTTGCCGCGACCGCGGCTCGCGCTCGGCGCCTGCGAGAGGGCCTTGCCGCGCGTTTCGATACCGGTGGCGATGCTCATCGTGACCTCCTCTCCTGGCGAGCCGTATAGATCAGGTACGGGATGATGAAGATGCACACGAGCAGCAGCAGGATCGTCGCGATCGCGGACGCCTTGCCGTACTCGGCACCGGTCAGGGCGGTCCACATGTACGTGGCCGGAACCTCGGTGACGTAGATGGCACCGGTGACCGACATGATCAGGTCGAACACCTTCAGCGACATGTGCGCGACGATGACGAGTGCGGACAGGGCGACGGGGCTCAGCTGCGGGAAGATCACGTAGCGATAGAGCTTCCACTCGCTGGCGCCGTCCATGCGGGCCGCCTCGCGCAGCTCCTCCGGGATGCCGCGGAAGCCGGACAGGAACAGTGCCATGACGTAGCCGGCGAGCTGCCAGATGGCGGGCATCGCCATGGCGGCCATGCCCCATCCGGGCGCCTGGAACCAGTCGCTCTGCAGGCCGCCCAGACCGATCGAGTGCAGCAGGCCGTTCAGTCCCGAGGCACGATCACCCTTGGTCGGGCTGAGCAGCCAGCGCCACACCACACCGGAGGCGACGAAGGAGACCGCCATCGGGAACAGGTACACCGAGCGGAACACGCCTTCGGCGGTGACGCCCTTGTCCAGCAGCCAGGCCCAGAGGAAGCCGAACACCATGGTGCCGACCATGAAGAAGACGGTGAAGATGCCGAGGTTGCCGAGCGAGTGCAGGAAGCGCGGCTCGCTGAGCAGGTCGGTGAAGTTCGCCAGTCCCACGAACTCGGACGCGGTCAGTGCCGAGTCCCGCGTCATGGCGGTGGACACGTTCACACCGATCAGGCCGTAGACGAAGATCGCGACGATGATGATCGTCGGCGAGATGAGCAGGAGCGGTGGCCCCCAGTTGCGGATTCCCTTGCGCACGGGTGTCCTCTCGATTCCGGACGCGAGCGTCCGAGGTGAGAGGCGGCGACGCGCGCCGCCTCTCACCCGTGCGGATTACTTGCCGAGACCCTTGGTCTGGGCCTGGACCAGCGCGTCCTGCAGCGCCTTGCCGTCCTTGTCGGACACGTACTTGCCGATCGCGGAGGTGACGTCGGTCAGCCACGACACCTTGACGGCGGCACCGTGCGCCAGCGAGCTGACGATGGTGTCCTTGCTGAACGAGTCCATCGCCCCCTGCTGGTACGCCGGGTAGTCCGCCTTGTTCGCGTCGGTGCGGGCCGGGATCGAGCCCTTGGCGAGGTTGAAGGCCTTCTGGCCCTCAGCCGAGGAGATCGTCTTCAGCCAGTCCTTGGCCGCCTCCGGGTGCGGGGCACCCACCGGCAGCGTGAACGAGTCGGCGAGGAAGTCGAACGTGCCCTCGGTGCCCGGCGTCGGCCAGGTCGTGAAGTCCGTGCCGTAGGTCTTGCCCTTGCCGTCGAACTCGGCCAGCGCCCAGTCGCCCATCACGTTGTAGGCGGCCGTACCGTCGATGACCATGTCGGTCGCGACCGGCCAGTCCTGACCGGTTCCGTCCGTGTTGGCCAGCGCGAGCAGCTGCGAGTAGTGATCGATCGCGGTCGTGACCTTCGCGTCGTCGAACTTCGTCGTGCCGTCCCACAGACCCGAGTAGCCGTCCGCGCCGAGGTCGGCCAGCAGCACGTTCTCGAACAGCTGGACCTGGGTCCAGTCAGTGGCGACGGACAGCGGCGTGGCGACGCCGGCGGCCTTGAGCTTCTTCATGTCCGCGATCCACGCGTCCATGTCGGCGGGGGCCTTCGTGGCGTCGAGGCCGGCCTTCTTCAGCACCGCGGTGTTCACCCACACGACGTTGGCGCGGTGGATGTTGCTCGGCACCGAGTAGATCTTGCCGTCGACGGTCAGTCGGTCCACGAGCGTGGACGGGAACGCGTCCGTCAGGCCGTTGTCCTTGTAGAAGCTGCTGAGGTCCTCGAGCTTGTTCGCCTCGATGTAGTCGGTCAGCTCGGCACCGGCGTGCGCCTGGAACGAGTCCGGCGGATTGTTCGCCTTCAGGCGCGAGGCGAGCGCGTTCTTCGCGTTCGATCCGGCGCCACCGGCGACGGACGCGTTGACGAACTTCACGTCCGGGTACTGCTCGTTGAACACCTTCACCAGGGCGTCCAGACCGACCTTCTCGGAGCCCGACGCCCACCAGGTGAAGATCTCGACCTGGCTGTTGTCTCCGGAACCGCCCGAGGCGGAGCCCTTGCCCGAATCGCCCGATGCGCATCCGGCCAGCGCCAGACCCGCGATGGCAATGCCTGCGACCGCTGTGATCGTCCTTCGCATGTGATCCTCCTTTGGATACTCCGCGCCCCGCGCGGCGGAGTTCATGGAAACATGGAAACGTTGCCATTTCAAGTCCGGCGACAGCTCAGCTACGACACGATCGCGCAACGATGTGCGCCGCTCACGGGGTGCGGCTCGGCGGGGCCACCTCACCCGATCCGCGCGGCACCACCCGGGTGCCCAGCGTCACCCGGCGGACCGGCCCGGTGAGCCCGTCGATGCGGGCGAACAGCAGGTCCGCCGCCGCCCCGCCGATGTGGGCCGGGTCCTGGGCGGTCGTCGTGGTCGGCGGTGTCATCAGTGGTGCGGTGTCGAAGGCATCGAAGCCGACCAGCGCCCGCCCCCCCAGCGCCGGGGCGGCGGTCAGCAGGCTACGCCACGATCGCGCAACGATGTGCGCCGCTCCCGGGGGGCGGCTCGGCGGGGCCCCCTCCCCCGACCCGCGCGGCCCCCCCCGGGTGCCCAGCGTCCCCCGGCGGACCGGCCCGGTGAGCCCGTCGATGCGGGCGAACAGCAGGTCCGCCGCCGCCTCGCCGATGTGGGCCGGGTCCTGGGCGATCGTCGTGGTCGGCGGTGTCATCAGTGGTGCGGTGTCGAAGTCATCGAAGCCGACCAGCGCCCGCCCCCCGAGCGCCGGGGCGGCGGTCAGCAGCGACTTCGTGGTCCGGCTGTTCGTCGTGAGGAACGCCGTCGGCGGCTCCCGCAGCGCATCCATCGCCCGAACCGCGTTACGGCACGCTTCCGGGTCGTCATCGTCGACGGTGACGATGAGGTCGTCATCCGCCGCGATCCCGGCCGCTTCCAGCCCGGCACGGTATCCGGCGATCCGCTCACCGGCGGTGTAGCTGCCGGTCGCGTGCGCGAAGCAGGCGATCCGGTGGTGACCGTGCGCCACGAGGTGCGCCACCCCGGCGGCGGCGCCGCTCCGATTGTCGACCACGACCTCATCGGCGGTGAGCCCGGGCGAGGGCCGGTCGACGAAGACGAGCGGCAGTCCGTCGTCGATCTCCCGCTGCAGGAAGGACACGTCAGCGTCCTCGGGGACCACGATGACCAGTCCGTCCAGGCGACGACCGAGCAGGCGTCCGACGATGCGCTCGGCTTCGCGCGCATCGTCGGTCGCGGAGGCGACGAGCGCCAGCATGTCCCGCTGCTGCGCCCGCTCCTCGATGGCACTGACCAGGGACGAGTAGAACGGATCGGAGATGCGGGTGACCACGACGCCGATCGTCTCGGCCGTGCCGGTGCGGAGGTTGCGCGCGAAGTCATTGCGACGGAAGCCGAGCTGCGCGATGGCGGACTCGACCGCGCGAACCTTCGTCGCGCTCACGACGCCGCGCTCGGAGACGACGCGCGAGACCGTGGACAGCCCCACGCCGGCGAGCGCCGCGACGTCCTTCATCGTCGGTCGCTTCGGTGATCGGTGCTCAGCGCTCATGGTGATGTGACAATGTCATGAGAACGTTGCCAAAGCAACGTCGATCCGCCGGGAACTCTGACCCGGGCGGCATCGAGTGGGTCAGACCGCAGGCCGCGCCCAGGGCCGCGCTTCGGTGGCCTCGTACGCTTCGTTGAATCGACGCAACGTCGCGATGAGACCGGCGCGGTCCGCGGGTGACCAACCGTCGACGACGCCACCCAGCTCACGGGCATAGGAGTCACGCTCGTCAGCCAGTCGTTTGCGTCCGGCCTCGGTCAGGCGGAACTTCCGCGCCACGCCGCCGTCCGGATCGGGCGTCCGCTCCAGGTGGCCGGCTCGCACGATCGCCGCAGTCTGTCGATTCAGCGTCGAATCATCCAGGCCGAGCACCTCGCGCAGCTCGCGGATCGTGAGCGGCCCGTCCACGCTGATCCGGCTCATCAGCACATAGGCGCTGCGGTCCAGCGGGGCCTCTTCCCAGTCGGCATGTCGCTGCAGATGGTTCAGATGCCGCATGACCAGCATCATCTCGAACTGCAACGCGCTCGTCTCATCGCTCATGTCGCTCCCGAGCTTCTTCCGCCCCCCGGCGGGATCCGACGTGCCCACCCGGCGAGCCTGGTGCTCGCCAATCCCCAAAAGTGAGCCACGTCCTCCGGCCCCTGACGGAGCCTGGATGAATCTTGACACACTCCACCGAGAAGGGGCAGGCGGTCGTGCGGTGGCGCTCACACCGGGCGGTCGTTATCGTGGCGAGCGGAGAGGTGGTCACCCGTGTTCGATTACGACCCGTACGACGCGCTCGCCCGGCTGCGACCGGTCCCGAGCCTCACGCTCACCAGCTCGGATTTCGCGGAGGGTGAGGCGTTGCCCACCTCCGCCTGGGGCACCGGTGCGGGGGGACAGGATCTGTCACCCCAGCTGTCCTGGTCCGGCGTCCCGGAGGGCGCGCGCTCGCTCGCCCTGTCCGTCTTCGATCCGGACGCGCCGACCGGTTCCGGGTTCTGGCACTGGGCGATCTACAACCTGCCGGTGACGACGACGAGCCTGCCGGCGGGCGCCGGGACGCTCGAGGGCGCCCTGCCGGCGGGCACCGTGACGCTGCCGAACGAGATGCGCACGAAGCAGTACATCGGAGCGGCGCCGCCGGCCGGAACCGGGACGCACCGGTACTTCTTCGTCCTGGACGCATTGGATGTCGACGCGCTCGAGCTGGACGCCGACGCGACTCCCGCGATCCTCGGCTTCAATCGCCATTTCCACACCCTGGCGCGCGGTGTCCTGCGCGGCACGGCCACGCCGTCCTGAGTCCCGCGGCGAGCGGTGCTCGACGCGGTGCGCTGTCCGACGCCACCCGTAGGCTGGACCCATGCGTCTTGCCACCTGGAACGTCAACTCCGTCCGCGCCCGCGTGAATCGCATCGTCGAGTTCGCGTCGCGCGAGAGCGTGGATGTGCTCGCGATGCAGGAGATCAAGTGCAAGCCGGAGCAGTTCCCGTACGCCGAGTTCGAAGCAGCGGGCTACCAGGTCGTGGCGCACGGGCTGAACCAGTGGAACGGTGTGGCCATCGCCAGCCGGGAGCCGATCGAGGACGTGGAGTACGCGTTCGCCGGGATGCCGGGCTTCGCGAAAGGGCATGAGGGTCCGGATGCGCCGCAGGAGGCGCGCGCCCTCGGCGCGACCATCGGTGGGGTGCGCGTGTGGAGCCTCTACGTCCCCAACGGCCGGTCGCTCGAGGACCCGCACATGGCGTACAAGCTGCACTGGCTGCGCGCGCTCCGTGATGCGGCCGGAGCGTCGCTGGCCGCCGACCCCGAGTTGAAGCTCGCCCTGGTCGGCGACTACAACGTGATCCCGTTCGACGATGACAACGGTGACCCGGACATCCGCGTCGGGGTCTCGACGCACGTCAGCCCCGAGGAGCGGTCGGCGTTCTTCGATCTGGAGAGCGCCGGGTTGACCGACGTGGTCCGTCCGCTCATCCCGACCGGGTACACGTACTGGGACTACCAGCGCCTGAAGTTCCCCCGCAACGAGGGCATCCGCATCGACTTCGTCCTCGGCTCACGGGCCTTCGCGGACGCGGTGACCGGTGCGTCCATCGCGCGCGACGAGCGCAAGGGCGAGGCGCCGAGCGACCACGTCCCCGTCGTCGTCGACCTGGACCTCGCGCCGGCGGACGATGACGACGTCCCGATGATCTTCGGCTGACACGGGCGACCGCACCGTCGGCGGGACCCGCCCTTGCAATCGTTGGGGTACTGAGGATATGCTCTCCTCGCCCCCATGGCACCCCGGTTGTCGCGTATCAAAGGAGACCACGTGCAGTTCTATCGAGACGGCTACCGCCCGGGCGACCCGGACATCATTCCGGCCGCCGGCGCAGGCGTGGATCGCCCCACGGACATTCCGGAGCAGGTCGACGTCCTGATCGTCGGCACCGGGCCGGCCGGCAGCGTGCTGGCCGCGCAACTGGCCGCGTTCCCCGAGATCAGCACCCGCGTGATCGAGAAGCGGGCGGGTGAACTCGAGGTCGGTCAGGCCGACGGCGTCGCCTGCCGCACGGTCGAGATGTTCCAGGCGTTCGGTCTCGCCGATGCTCTCCTGCGCGAGGCTTACTGGGTCAACGAGGTGCGGTTCTGGGGTCCGTCCGCGGAGGACCGCGACAAGATCGCTCGCACCGGTTTCGTGGAGGACACTCCCGCCGGGCTGAGCGAGTTCCCGCACGTCATCGTGAACCAGGCCCGCATGCAGCACTACCTGCTCGAGTACGCCGAGCAGTCGGCCGCGAAGATCACGCCGGACTACGGCGTCGAGCTGGTCACCGTCGCCGTCGGCGAGGGCGAATACCCGGTCACCGCGACCCTGCGTCGTGGGGAGGCGGGCGAAGAGTTCAGGGTGCAGGCGAAGTACGTCGTGGGCTGCGACGGCGCGCGCAGCAACGTGCGCCGCGCGCTCGGCTCGAAGCTGCACGGCGACGCCGCCAACCACGCCTGGGGCGTCATGGACGTGCTGGCCGCCACGGACTTCCCGGACTGGCGCACGAAGAACGTGATCCAGTCCGCCGGCAAGGGCTCGCTGCTGATGATCCCCCGCGAGGGCGGTTCCATGGTGCGCGTGTACGTCGACCTGGGCGAGGTCCCGGCCGGTGACAGCTCGATCCGACAGACCACGGTGGAGCAGCTCACCGACGTCGCCAACGCGATCCTGCACCCGTACTCGATCGACGTGCACTCGGTCGCGTGGTCCAGCGTGTACGAGGTGGGTCAGCGCATCGCGGACCACTTCGACGACCTCGCCGGACGCGACGGCGACCCGCACGTGTTCATCATGGGCGACGCCTGCCACACGCACTCGGCCAAGGCCGGTCAGGGCATGAACGTGTCCATGCAGGACGGGTTCAACCTCGGTTGGAAACTCGGCGCCGTCCTCAGCGGTCGCAGCGAGCCGTCGCTGCTGCGTTCGTACGCGGCCGAGCGTCGCGCCGTCGCGCAGGACCTGATCGACTTCGACAAGTTCTGGTCCGCCTTCATCGCGCAGCCCGCGTTCGACCCGCGGCACCCGGAGCGCGGCGGCGTGACCGCCGAGGCGATGGAGGCCGAGTTCGCGCGCCAGGGCCGCTACACCGCCGGGTTCGCGACCGTCTACACGCCGTCCGCGCTGACCGGCACGACCGAGCACCAGGAACTCGCCCCCGGCTACCCGGTCGGCGAGCGCTTCAAGGCCGCCCCGGTGGTGCGCGTCTCGGACGCCCGTCCGATGCAGCTCGGTCACACCGCGCGCGCGGACGGCCGCTGGCGCCTGTACGCCTTCGGCGACGACGCGCAGGTCCGCGACTTCGCGACGTGGCTGACCGATGCCACGGACTCCCCCGTCACCCGCTTCACCCCCGCGGGCGCGGACATCGATGCGGTGTTCGACGTGCACGGTGTGATCCGCGCCGGCCACCACGATGTGGTCTCCACCTCGTTCCCGGAAGTTCTCCGCCCGCATACCGGACCGCTGTCGCTGCCGGACTGGGAGAAGATCTGGGCGCTGTCCGCGACGAGCGACGTGTTCGCCGATCGCGGCATCAGTGCGGCGGGCGTCGTGGTCGTCGTCCGTCCGGACCAGTACGTCGCGCACGTGCTGCCGCTGGACGCGCACGCGGAGCTGACCACGTTCTTCGACGGCTTGCTCGTTCCGGTCACCGCGGGAGCCTCGGTAGCCTGAGCGAATGGCTCCCGACACCGAACTCGATCCGTACCGCCACACCGGATATCTGATCCGCCGCGCGCAGCAGCTGCACGTGGCGACCTGGACCCGGGTGGTGTCGACCGAGACCAGCAGCGTGCAGTACGCCATCATGGCCGTCCTGCATCGGGTCGGGGACGCCAGTCAGCGCGAGCTCTGCGACGCGGTGGACCTGGACCGGTCAACCATCGCGGACCTCATCGCGCGGATGGAGCGGCGCGGACTCGTGGCGCGCCACCGGGACCCCGCCGACCGTCGCCGCAACACCGTCACGCTCACGGATGCCGGACAGACGGAGTACGCGATGCTGCAGCCGCGCGTCACGACCGCCGACGCCGAGCTGACGTCGATCCTCGACCCCACCGACCGGGAAGCACTGCGACAGGCGCTGCGCGAACTCCTCGCGGCGACCTGAGCCCGCGTCAGCCCTCGGAGCGGGCGATCAGGTCCCGGAATCCGCGCAGCCAGCCGAGCAGGAAGTCGCGGGTGCCCGCGTTCGTGATCGTGCCGTCCTCGGCGTACAGCTCGGGGTCGTAGCGGAGGTACATCTCGGGGTCGCCCAGCACGAGTGCGCCGCGTGAGACCATCACCGAGCGCAGGTGCTCCTGGGCGACGGCGGTCGAGATCACACCGCCCGATGTCCCCGTGATGGCGACCGGTTTGCCCGGCCACACGCTCGTACGCGGCGGTCGCGTGGTCCAGTCGATGGCGTCCTTGAGAACCGCCGGGATGGATCGGTTGTACTCCGGCGTCACCATCAGCACGCCGTCCGCCTCGGCGATGGCGCGTTTGAGCGCCTCCCCCTCCGCGGGATAGTCGGCGTCGAAGTCGGTGCGGTAGAACGGGAGCTCGCCGATCGGGATGTCGAAGAAGTCCAGCTCGGCGTCCGGACCGAGCTGGGCGATGCACGCCGCGACCCGCGCGTTGATGGAGCGGGTGGAGAGGCTGCCGACGATCACGCCGACCCGATAGCTCGTCATGCGGCCATGGTCGCAGACCCCGTGCGGGTGCGGTAGATCCCCCGCGCGGGGGAGGTTGACCGCGCGGGCGGCGGCTAGCGTGGGGGCCATGTCCGAAGCTCTGACCCGCCCGGCGCCGACCGCGCGAGAACTGCGCCAGGACCTCGTCCTCGGCGTCGCGCTGTTCGTGACGTACGTCATCAGCGCAGCCCTCGGCACCGTCGCCGGCATCTGGGGCGACGCCACCGACCGCCTCGGTTGGGGCATCCTGATCGGTGCGCTCACCACCCTGCCGCTGATGTTTCGACGCCGGTTCCCGATCACGGTCGCCACCGCCGTGCTGGCCGGCTTCTTCCTCTCCATCACGTTCCGGATCCCGGACCTGTACGTCTGCAACGTCACGGCGTTCATCGCGTTGTTCACCATCGGCGCCTGGGTCGAGGACCGCCGCCGGGCGACGTGGGCGCGCGGGATCCTGATCGGGCTGATGTTCCTCTGGCTCCTGATCACGATGTTCATCACCGCGACGAACCCGAACCCGGACGTCGATGACGCCCTGGCACGGACCGGCCTGTTCAGCCCGCTCGTGGCGTTCATGCTGCTGCAGCTGCTGATGAACATCGCCTTCTTCGGCGGCGCGTACTACATTGGCGAGCGCGCGTACCGCGCCGCGATCGAGAAGGAGATGCTGGCCCTCCGCCAGCGCGAGCTGGAGGCGGAGCGCGAGGTGACCTCTGCTCAGGCCGTGGCGCTGGACCGCGTCGCCATCGCCCGCGAACTGCATGACGTCGTCGCTCACCACGTCTCGGCGATGGGCGTGCAGGCCGGGGCGGCACGGACGGTGATGGCGCTGAGCCCGGACGCGGCCGCCGAGGCGCTGCGCGGCATCGAGAGCGATGCGCGCACGGCGATCGCCGAGTTGCGCCACCTCCTGGAGACGCTGCGGACGCCGGGCACAGCCGGCGCCGGAGAGGCTCCATCGACCCTGCGGCTTGCCCACATCCCGGAGCTCGTGGCGAAATCCGTCGTGGTCGGCCTCCCGGCCACCCTGCAGGTGATCGGGGAGCCGCGCGACGTCCCGGAACTGGTGCAGGTGAACCTCTACCGCATCGCCCAGGAGGCGCTCACGAACGCCCGCCGGCACGGCGGCCCGGACGCCGCCGCCGACGTGCGCCTGCGCTACACCGCGGATGCGGTCGAGCTCGAGGTCACCAACACCGGGCGCAACGCCCTGAGCTCGCGCGCCGGCCTCGGCCAGCTCGGCATGCGCGAGCGTGCCGCGGCTTCGGGCGGCACGATCGAGGCCGGTCCCCGTCCGCGCGGCGGATTCCTCGTGCGCGTGCACGTCCCGCTCGGCCCGATTCCCGCCTCCCCCGTCCGCGCGAAGGCGACGGCTTGAGCCGGCCCCGCGCGCGCTCGAACGCCCCGATGTGAAGGAATTCCGCATGATCCGTGTCCTGCTCGCCGATGACCACGCCGTGATGCGGTCCGGATTCCGGATGATCCTGGAGGCCGGCGGCGATGTCACCGTCGTCGGCGAGGCCGCCACCGGCGCCGAGGCCGTCACTCTCGCGTCCGAACTGCACCCGGATGTCGTCTGCATGGACGTGCAGATGCCGGACATGGACGGCCTGGAGGCCACGCGCCGCATCGTCGCGGACCCGGACGTCACCGCCGCGGTGCTCGTGGTGACCACGTTCGACCGGGACGACTACGTGTTCGAGGCGCTGCAGGCCGGGGCCAGCGGTTTCCTGCTGAAGAACGCGGGCGCCGAAGAGCTCGGGAACGCCGTCCGGGTCGTGGCGTCGGGCGACGCCCTGCTCGCCCCGGAGGTGACCCGTCGGGTGATCGAGCGCTTCGCCGGCTCGCCCTCCGATGCATCCGGCACCCCGCTGCCCACGCCGACGGGCAGCAGCGCGATCGTGCCGGAGCTCACCGAGCGCGAGCGCGAGGTCCTGCGCCTGCTCGCGCAGGCGTACTCCAACGCGGAGATCGCGGCCGAGCTGTTCATCGGTGACGCGACCGTGAAGACCCATGTGTCGAACCTGCTCGCCAAGCTCGGTGCCCGCGACCGCGTCGCGGCCGTCGTCTACGCACACCGCCACGGCCTGGCGTAGACCCCGTCCGACTCACACCCCGAGGGCTGCATAACCCGGGGGCAGAGACGAAGAACGGCCCCCGGTGTGTACCGGGGGCCGTTCTTGAAGCGTGGCGTCAGGCGTTGACGAGCTCCGCGGCGGGGACGTAGCGCGCGATGAGCGTCTCGAAGGCCGCGAGGTAGGACTGCAGGAACGCGACGGTGCCCTCGTCCGAGACCTCGCCGTTCTCGCCGAACAGGCCCGGCTTGTTCTGCACGTAGCCCTCCGGCTGACCGAGGACCGGGGCGTCCATGTGGCTCAGGATCGCCTTCAGGTGCTGCTGCGCGGCGGCGGTGGAGATCGCGCCGCCGGACGTGCCGATGATCGCGGTCGGCTTGCCTGCGAACGAACCCTGACCCCAGGGGCGGGAAGCCCAGTCCAGGGCGTTCTTGAGCACACCGGGGATCGAGCGGCTGTACTCGGGGGTGACGATGATGACGCCGTCGACGTCGGCGATGGCCTCCTTGAAGGCGGTCGCCTCGGCCGGGTAGTCGGCGTCCGCATCCGGGGTGTAGAAGCCCAGGTCCGCGATCGGGATCTCGACCAGCGTGGTGCCCTCGGGGGCGACGGCTGCGAGGGCCTTCGCCAGCTTGCGGTTGATGGAGGTGCTCGAGATCGAGCCGACGATGTAGCCGATGGTGCTCATGCGTGAAGATCCTTTGTGACGCGGGGAATTTCTATGCATCTGAATGTAGTTCGGAGGCATCCGGGGTCGCAAGCCGAGTGCTCCCCCTCACGGCTGATCCTCAGTTCTCCCCCGCACGGGGGAGCCGCCGAGGATGCGCCGTCTCTAGCGTAGAGGCAACGGAAGGGAGATCCAGATGCTGCACCTGGATGGGATCACCAAGAGCTTCGGCGGACGGCGCGTGCTGGAGGACGTCACCTTCGATGTCGCACCGGGCCGTCTCACCGGCTTCGTCGGCGGTAACGGCGCCGGCAAGACCACGACGATGCGCATCATGCTCGGCGTACTGAACGCCGACGGCGGCACCGTGACGCTGGACGGGTCGCCCCTGACGACGGATGCCCGGCGCCGCTTCGGATACATGCCGGAAGAGCGCGGACTCTATCCGAAGATGAAGGTCCTCGACCAGATCGTCTACCTGGCCCGACTGCACGGCTTCTCGAAGCCGGACGCCGTCTCCCGCGCCACCGCACTGTTGACCGAGCTGGGACTCGGCGAACGACTCGGCGACAAGATCGAGGCCCTGTCGCTCGGCAACCAGCAGCGCGCGCAGATCGCCGCCGCCCTGGTCCACGACCCGCAATTCCTGATCCTGGACGAGCCCTTCTCCGGGCTCGACCCGATCGCGGTCAACGTCGTCGCGACGGTCCTGCAGACCCGCGCGGCCGCCGGGGTACCGGTGCTGTTCTCCTCGCACCAGCTCGACGTCGTGGAGCGTCTGTGTGACGACCTGGTCATCATCGCCGACGGCACGATCCGCGCCGCCGGTTCCCGCGCCGAGCTCCGCGCGCAGCACTCGACCGACCGGTACGAGCTCGTGTCCGAGGCCGATCTCGGCTGGCTCCGGGATGAGCCCGGCGTCACGATCACGCAGTTCGACGGCGGCTACGCACTGTTCGACGTGGACGGCGCCGCGACGGCGCAGCGCGTGCTGCAGCGTGCCGTCGCCGCAGGCGGCGTCGCGTCGTTCGCGCCCAAGCAACCCACTCTCACCCAGATCTTCACGGAGGTCATCTCATGAGCACCGCTGCGCAGACCCGCACGTCCTCGCCCGTCCAGTCGGTCCTGCTCGTCGCCGAGCGCGAGATCCGTTCCAAGCTGGAGAGCAAGGCGTTCATCATCTCGACGCTGGTGCTGTTCGCCCTGGCGCTCGCGCTCGTCCTCTTCGGTGGATTCTCCGCGGGCAACGCCGCCGATGAGAAGACGCCGGTGGCCGTGACCGCAGACGCCGCGAGCGCGGTGTCCGACGTCCGCGGCCTCAAGGTCACCGACGTCGCCGACCGTGCCGCCGCGGAGAAGGCGGTGCTGGACGGATCCGTGAACGCCGCCGTGGTGGGCGACGCGAGCTCGCCGACCGGCTTCACCATCCTGGCGAAGGACGCCGCGCCGTCCGATCTCATGATGAAGCTCGCGGTGGTGCCGACCGTGGACATCCTGCAACCGGCGACGACGGACCCGTTCCTGCGCTACATCGTCGCGCTCGGCTTCGGAATGCTGTTCATGATGGCCGCGATGACCTTCGGCACGACGATCGCGCAGTCCGTCGTCGAGGAGAAGCAGACCCGCATCGTGGAGATCCTGATCGCGTCGATCTCGACCCGGACGCTGATGGCCGGCAAGGTGCTCGGCAACACGGTCCTGGCGATGGGGCAGATCATCGGCATCGTCGTGATCACGGTGGTCGGACTCACCGTCACGGGTCAGGCGAACGTCCTCGGGATGCTGGGCGCGCCGCTGGTGTGGTTCGCGATCTTCTTCCTGTTCGGCTTCATCCTGCTCGCCGCGCTCTACGCCGCCGGTGCTGCCATGGTCTCGCGTCAGGAGGACATCGGCTCGACCACGACGCCCCTGATGCTGCTCGTGATGGCGCCGTACTTCCTGGTGGTGTTCTTCAACGACAATCCCGTGGTCCTGACGATCATGAGCTACGTGCCCTTCTCGGCCCCGGTCGGCATGCCCCTGCGTCTGTTCCTCGGTGAGGCGCAGTGGTGGGAGCCACTCATCGCACTGGTCGTGATGCTGGCCTCGTGCGTGCTCGCGGTCATCGTCGCCGCGAAGATCTACGACAACTCGCTCCTGCGCATGGGCTCGCGCGTCTCGTTCAAGGAGGCGATCCGCGGCTGAGGCCCGACGCGAACGCCCCGCCATCCGGCGGGGCGTCCGCGTGTCAGCGCAGGGCGTCCGCCGCGCGGACCAGGGCGAGGTGCGAGAACGCCTGCGGCATGTTGCCGACCTGGCGCCCGGCGGTGGTGTCGTATTCCTCACTGAGCAGGCCGAGATCGTTCGCGACCGCGCACACGCGTTCCATGAGCTGATCGGCGTCATCGCGTCGTCCGGTGCGGGCGTACTGCTCCACGAGCCAGAACGAGCAGGCCAGGAACGGGTTCTCCGTCCCCGCCAGCCCGTCGACGCCGGACTCGGTGCGGTACCGCAGGACGAAACCGTCCCGCATGAGATCCGTCTCGATGCGTTCCACGGTCGCGAGCATGTGCGGGTCGTCCCAGGCGCAGAAGCCGACCTGCGGCAGCACCAGCAGCGACGCGTCGACCTCGTCGGACCCGAACGTCTGCGTGAACCAGCCGCCGTCGGCGACGCCGTGCGTGAAGACGTCCGCCCGCACCCGGTCCCGCAGACGCTCCCAGGCGTCGACGTCGCCGGACATGCCGTGCTCGCGAACCGCGCGCACCCCGTGATCGAGCGCCGCCCACACCAGCGCACGGGAGTGGGTGAACATCTTCGGTTCGCCGCGAATCTCCCAGATGCCCTCATCGGGGCGGTCGAACATCGCGACCACGTGCTCGATCAGTGCGCGCTGGAGGGACCAGGTGTCGCGCTCCTCCGCGAGTCCCGCGGCCCGCGCCTCGGACATCGCGACGAGAACCTCGCCGAGGACGTCCGCCTGGAACTGGGACACCGCACCGTTGCCGACGCGCACCGGTGCCGCGCCGTCGTAGCCGGGCAGTGAGTCCACCTCCCGCTCGGCGAGGTCACGCTCCCCCGCGACGCCGTAGACGATCTGGACGTCCTGCGGGTCGCCGGCGACCGAGCGCAGGAGCCAGGAGCGCCAGTGGCGCGCGGATGACAGATGCCCGTGCCGAACGAGAGTGCTGAGCACCAGCGCCGCGTCGCGCAGCCAGACGTAGCGGTAGTCCCAGTTCCGGGCCCCGCCGAGCAGCTCCGGCAGCGAGGTGGTCGGAGCGGCCACGATTCCTCCGGTGTCCCGGTGGCTGAGCGCTCGCAGGACCAGCAGAGACCGACTCACGAGTTCACGGTGGGGGCCGTCTACGCGGAACACGTCCGACCACTCGTGCCATGTCCGGCGGGTGCGATGCAGCAGTGCGTCGACGTCCAGGGGCTCGGGGTGGGTCGACCACGACGGGTACCAGGTCATCGTGAGGTCACGAGTGTCGCCGGCGGCGATCGTGAAGTCCGCCGCGTGGCTGTTGCCGTCCGCCGACAGCGCGATGCCCCGGACCACCGCGGCGTCCGGTCCGGCGATCGCCGCGATGGCCGGACCGCTGCCGTCGTGCAGCTGTCGGACCCACGGCAACGCCGTGGCGTAGCCGAACCGGATGCGCAGGACCGTGCGGAACGACACGGTGCCCGAGATGCCGACGACGCGGCGGATGAGGTGCGTGCGGTCTCCGTCGAACGGCAGCGCATCGATGACCTCGGCCTCGCCGGTCGCCGTGCGCCAGCGCGTCACGAGCAGGAAGGTGCCGCCGTCGTAGCGGCGAGTGCGCGACACTTCGTCGCCGGTCGCGTGCAGCGCCCAGTGGCCGTGCTCCTCGTGGCCGAGCAGCGCGGCGAACGCACTCGGTGAGTCGAAGCGCGGGGGGCAGAACCAGTCGACATCCCCATCCGCGGTGACCAGTGCCGCCGTTCGGCAGTCACTGAGCAGGGCGTGATCCTCAATGCGTGCTGGCATGATCCGATCATTCCGCGGGAACGGCCCGAGCGCTACGAGTCCGGGCATATGGTGTCGGTGTGAAGAACGACACCACTCTCGTGATCCTGGGGGCGACGGGGGACCTGACGTCGCGACTTCTGCTGCCGGCGCTCGCACAGTTGCTGGAGCGTCAGCCCAATCTGACGATCCGCCTGGTCGGCGTGGGCGTCGAGGACTGGGACGACGCGACCTGGGCGACGCTGGTGCAGCGCACGTTCACGGAGAACAGCGGAACCGGTTGCCTCGCCTCGCTCACGACGATCGAGTACCGCAAGGCCGATATCACCAAGAGCACCGACATGAAGAAGCTCCTGGGCGAGCTGACCGGCCGGATCGCACTCTACTTCGCCGTGCCGCCCGCGATCGCGGCGGCCTCCTGCGCGGCGCTCAAGCGCATCAAGCTGCCGCCGAACATCGTCCTGGCCCTGGAGAAGCCGTTCGGCGTCGACGAGCGCCGCGCGCGTGAGCTGAACGAGCTGCTCGCGACGCTCCTGCCCGAGAACCACATCTTCCGCGTCGATCACTTCCTGGGCCGCACCACGCTGCTGAACATGCTGGGCGTGCGGTTCACGAATCGCGTGTTCGAGCCTCTGTGGAATGCCGAACACGTCTCGCACGTCTCGATCTCCTATGACGAAGCGCTCGGGTTGGAGGGCCGTTCGGGGTATTACGACCACAGCGGTGCACTCGAGGACATGATCCAGAGTCATCTGCTGCAGGTGCTCGCGTTCGTCGCGATGGAGCCACCGGCCACTCTGGATGAGCGCGATCTGCGCGACGCCACCGGTGCCGCTCTGCGGGCCACGCGCGTGTGGCATGACGACGCCGCGTCGTTCTCGCACCGCGCGCGTTACACCGCCGGCACCATCGATGATCGGCAGTTGCCGAGCTACGTCGATGAAGAGGGCGTCGATCCCAAACGCGAGACGGAGACGCTCGCGGAGGTCACGTTCGAGGTCGCCACCGCACGGTGGGCCGGTGTGCCGTTCACCCTTCGCTCCGGCAAGGCGCTGTCCGAACCGCGGCGTGAGGTCGTGATGAACTTCAAGCCGGTTCGCCACGTTCCGGGCGGCTTCACCGGGACCGCGAAGGGCGCCGTGCTGCGGATCAGCCTGAACCCGGATGTGATGTCGCTGGAGATCAACGTCAACGGCGGAGAGGACCCGTTCGCGCTGCACCGGGTGACCTTCGACACCGACCTCGGCGAAGGCGATTTCAAGGCCTACGCCGAGGTCCTCGCGGAGATTCTCGAAGGCGACGCCGCACTGTCGGTGCGGGGTGACGCCGCCGAAGAATGCTGGCGGATCATCGCCCCGGTCCAGGAGGCCTGGGCCCGGGGAAGCGTGCCGCTGCAGGAGTATCCCGCCGGCGCGAAGGACACCATCGCCTGGCCGGCGTCGTAGACCGACTGCCCAGCCGCTCTGCAAGCCGAGAGCACGAGGTCGCCGGACAGGACGACGATCAAGAGCGTCCCCCGAGGCGTGAGAGCGAGGACCGCGGCGACCGCAAGGTTGCCCGCCATGACCTTCATGGTCTCCTCTGGCCTGCTCGTCCCGGGATGCGCGGGCCATCCGCGCATCCCGTCTTCGGAGTCCGACTCGGCGCCCATCACGGGGACACGCACGACCTACTCCCCCAGGGGTGTGCGCAGAATTTCGGGCCGCCCACGGTGAAGGAGGGAGCGCCGGGCCTCGAGTGCGGGTGATGCTGGGGTTGTCGATTCGAGCATTCATGATCGTAGTTTTGTTCGCTTTTGGGTTGCTCGTGGCGATTGTCCCCAGGGCCCGTGGGGAACGGGCGTGCCGTCTTGCGAGTTGCGGCCCGGAGATGGCCGGGTTCACTTCGCTGGGGAGGAGGAGAGCCGACACTGGTTGCGATCCGGAGATCCTCTCCGGTCATCGGAAGGGCATGCTGACGACGATGTACGGCCGATCCCGGCAGCGTGGAGGGCTCGCGATCGCAGTCTCGGCGAGCGGGCGGGCGGGAATGAGAGACGCTGGCGTGGTGCGCGATGTGGAGCTACCGCGGGCGCGCTCTGGAAACACCGGTCGTCCGCGAGGTCGGGCGCGCGGTGGCGACTGTGAACGTCGCGGTCTACGTACTGAAATTCGTAGTTATGTTCCCATTTCGTGGGAGAATGTGGGTATGGCATTCGATGGCGAAGCACCCGAGGAACCCGACCGGCCGGACCGGCCGGTGCCGGTGGGGTTTGATGCGCGGCGGCGGGCTCTGGTTGACGCGGCGGTCGCGCTGGCGGTTCAGCTGGCGGGGGTTCAGGCGCGGCAGGCGAGTGTGCTGTCGGCGGTGTTCGAGCTCGCGGAGGAGATGACCGCCGATTCCCCGACCCGGGTGCGGGACCGTGACCTGGCGATCCGTGACCTGTCAGCGGAGGTCGGGGCAGCCCTCCGGGTCAGTGACCGGACGGTGCAGTCTCGGATCTCGGACGCCTGGGAGCTGGTGAACCGGTTCCCGGCCGCTCATGCAGCGCTCGCGGGTGGGCGGATCAGTTGGGCGCATGTGCGGACGATCATGGACGCCGGGTGTGCGATCAGTGACGACACCGCCCGGGGACAGTTCGAAGCCTCCTCCGTGACGATCGCGGAACACGAGTCGGCGGGACGGTTGCGGCATCGCATCGTGATGGATGCCGAAGCGGCCCGCACCGACAGCATCGACGAACGCCACCAGGCCGCCCGCGCCGCCCGGTGCGTGGAGGTCCGGGACGGGGCGGACGGGATGAGCGACCTGTACGCCCACCTGCCCACCGTGCAGGCCCACGGCATCGCCGACCGCCTGCACCGGTACGCCCGCCGGGGGTGCGGGATGAGCGGACGTTGGCGCAGATCCAAGCCGACGTGTTCGCCGACCTCCTGCTCACCACCGACCCCACCACCGCCGGCGACGGCCCGGCCACCATCCGCGCACACGTCCAAGTGAACATCCCCGCCAGCATCCTCACCGGCACCACGGAGGGTGAGGGTTCTCCTCCCGCGGGTGGTCTTCCTGGTGTGGCGGAGCTGGTCGGGCATGGCCCGATCGACACCGACACAGCCCGTGCTCTGGCGGGCAATGCTCCCGGATGGGACCGATTGTTCGTGAACCCGACGACCGGGCACGTGTTGGAGATCGACCGGTATCAGCCCTCCGCCGACCAACGACGGATCCTCCGGGTCCGGGATGAACACTGCCGGTTCCCCGGATGCCGATACCCCGCCACCCGCTCCGACGCTGACCACACCATCGACGCCGCCCACGGTGGCCCGACGGCGATCAGCAACCTCGGCCACTTCTGCCGCCGACACCACACCCTCAAACACCACACCAGATGGAAAGCCGACAACCTCCCCGGCGGACTCATCCGCTGGACCAGCCCCCTCGGCATCACCTACACCGACAAACCACCCCGCACCGTCGTCTTCACCACCCCCGACGACACCCCACCACCCTTCTGAACCGTCGTCTTCACCACCCCCGACGACACCCCACCACCCTTCTGAACCACCGCGAGCACCACGCTCGACGCCCGCCCCTGTTCGTTGGGCGAGCGCCAGCGAGACGGAGCGTCACGATGTCCTCGGGGGTGTCATCCATCGACGAGTGCGTCGCGTTCGCCACCGCGATTCGAAGCGGCGACAGCGCCGGCGACCGAGGAGCGGGGTACGAAGGTTACGCCGGGAGCGGCGAGTAGAAGACGATGCCGTTGCCCTGGTCGTCGTAGACGACCGCACGTCGCTCGTGAGCGTCGTTGTACGGGCCGCGGGCGATACCGCCTCCGGCCGCCTCGATGGCACGCGCGGCGGCATCGACGTCATCGGTCTTCACGCCGACGACGACCTGACCCGGGATCGGGTGATCGATCTTGGTCGCGAGCGCGAGCGTGATGTCGCCGCCGTCGAGGGCGGCGAAGTGGCTGCCATCCCGGAACTTCAGCGGGAAGCCGAGCCCCTCGTAGAACGCGATCGAGGACTCCAGGTTCTCGGTGGACAGCACGACCATCCGGACTCGGGATTCGGACACGGGAACTCCGTTCTGCCGCCGCGGCGGCGTATCGATGGTCTGAAGGTAGACGCTGCAAGCGGTTCGCCCCCGGACTCGGGTCCGCCCAGCGGGCCCGGTCGGTCACGGCTGCCAACACACTCATGTTCTGTTATGCGTATATTCAATCGCAGTAGCGAACGACTGTCACGTCTCACAGGGGAGATCGCATGGGCCGGCTGCACGATGTCCGGGGCGCCGAGCCCCGCGGATACGAGAACTTCGACGGGATCGTCTCCCCGCGTTCGTCCACGTCCGAGCCGGCGTGGAAACCGCCGCGACGTGCGCGCGCGGGGGCGCCGAACGTCGTCGTCGTCCTCGTCGATGACATGGGCTTCAGCGACGTCTCCCCTTTCGGGGGCGAGATCGACACCCCGGCGGTGCAGGCCCTGGCCGACGACGGCTACCGGATGGCCGACTTCCACGCGACTCCGCTGTGCTCGCCCTCCCGCGCGGCGCTGATGACCGGGGCGAACCCGCACCGCGCCGGCTTCGGACACGTCGCGCACCTCGACCCCGGTTTCCCCGGCTACCGCATGCTCCTCCCGGACACGCTGCCGACCCTCGCGGAATCCTTCCGCTCCGGGGGCTACGCGACCTTCATGGTCGGCAAGTGGCACCTCACGCACGAGTCTCTGATGCACGACGGCGCGGACCGGTCCTCCTGGCCGCTGCAGCGCGGATTCGATCGCTACTTCGGCTCGATGGACGGTTTCACGACCATGTACCACCCGCACCGAATCGTGCGGGACAACTCGGTGGTGACGGAGCCCTTCCGCGACGACGAGTACCTCACGGACCGCCTCACCGACGAGGCCCTGGGCATGATCGACGGCCTCCGGGCGAACGACGAGAGCCGACCGTTCTTCCTCTACTTCGCCCACCACGCGGTGCACGGACCGGTGCAGGCCAAACCCGCGGACCTCGACAAGTACCGCGGACGCTACGACGCCGGCTGGGACCGCGCGCGGGCCGCGCGGTTCGCCCGCCAGGTCGACGCCGGCCTCTTCCCCGCGGACATGACGCTGCCGGACTGGACGGACGTCGACGGCACCGCGGTCCCGCGCTGGGAGGACCTCGACGCCGAAACGCGGGAACTGTACGCGCGCCACATGGAGGTCTACGCCGCGGCGGTGGACGGCGTCGACCAATCGCTCGCCCGTGTGGTCGCGAGGCTCCGTGAGCTCGGCGAGTACGAGAACACGATCTTCGTGTTCACCAGCGACAACGGCGGCACCGGCGAAGGGGGCCCGGAGGGCACCCGCAGCTATTTCAGCCGTTTCGTGCACCTCCCCGGCCTGCCCGCCGACTGGCTCCCGGACGTCCCGCGTCCGTTGGACGAGATGGGCGGACCGCGCGTGCACGGCCACTACCCGCGCGGCTGGGCGCGGACCTCCAATACGCCGTTCCGCCAATACAAGGGCACGGTGTTCGAGGGTGGCGTGCACACCCCGCTCATCGTGTCCTGGCCCGCCGGACTCCCGCGCGCGGACGGCGACGACGGCCTCCGCGGGGACTTCGCGTTCATCACCGACGTCGCCCCGACCCTGCTCGAACTCGCCGGCGTCGAGCGGCCCACGGTGCTCCGCGGAATCGCGACCGCCCCCGCGGATGGCGACAGCTTCGCGACGCTGCTACGTGGGGAAGACCGGACGGATGCGCGGGACCAGTACCTGTCCGACCTGGCGCAGCGGGCGTTCTTCGAGGGCCGCTTCAAACTGGTCGCACCGGACCTCTCCGAGCGCGACGACGACCTGACCGGCTGGCGACTCTACGACCGTGCCGCCGACCCCGCCGAGACCACGGACATCGCGTCCGCGCACCCCGACGTCGTCGCACGTCTCGCCGGGAAGTGGCGCAGAGCCGCCTGGCACAACACCGTCTTCCCGATGCCGGATGACGATGTGTTCTACCGCCGCATCCCCTCCACGCACCTCGAGCGGTCCCAGCCCGTGACGCTCCGCCCCGGCACTCCCACACTGGAGCGCTGGCGGTCCCATCGCCTGACGCAGCTGCGCTCCTTCACCGTGCACGCCGACGTCTGCGGCGAGCTCGGCGCGGGGGTGCTGTTCGCTCAGGGTGACCAGGGCGGAGGCTACGTGCTGTTCGCCGAGAACGGGGACCTGCACCTGACGTACAACGCCTACGGTGACGTGCACCGTCTGACGATGCCGGTGGACGGACCCGTGCACACGATCGTGACGCGGTTCGACGCCCTCCCCGACGTCGCCTGGCGCGTCACCGTCGAGGTGGACGGCGTCCTGCTCGGAGAGCTCCCCCGCATGCCGATGCTCATCGGGATGGCACCGTTCACCGGCATCAGCGCGGGCACCGAGAGCGGCGGACCCGTCGACTGGGACCTGCACGAGCGGCGCGGCCGCTTCCCGCACAGCGGATCGCTGCGCACGGTGCGGTACGTGCCCGGTCCGCTCGCCCCCTACAACAGCGAACTCGTCATCGCGATCGACGACATCAGCGCCCGGTTGCTCGACTGAGCCACGAACGACGACATCAGCGCACGTCTACTCGGCTGAGCCGCGAACGACGACATCAGCGCACGGTTGCTCCACAGGGCCGCGAACGACGACATCAGCGCACGCTTGCTCGACTGAGCCGCGAACGCTCGCTCCCGGGTCGGGAAGCGAGCGTTCGACGCGGTTCAGTTCGGGACGATGGGAAGCGTGATGAAGGACGGCCGCGTCTCGTCGTGGAACACGGTCTGATCGGCCACCACGAAGTCCGCCTCGGTCGCCTCGGCGATCACGCCACCGTTGTTCGGGTTGCGGTCGAAGCGCGGCAGGTTGGAGCTGGACACGTCGACACCGATCCGGTGGCCGGCCTTGAAGACGTTGCTCGTCGCGACCAGGTCGATCTCGATCCGGTAGACCTCGCCGGGAGTGGCCAGGACCTGGTGATCCGTGCCCTCCCGGTAGCGCAGCCGGAGGATGCCGTCCGTCATGCCGACGGCCTTGCCGTCCGGGTGGATGTCCAGCAGCGCGGCGGTGAAGTCGGTGTCCAGCGCCGAGGTCGACACGTGCAGCGTGACCGTCACCGGACCCGTGACCTCGACGTCGTGCTCCAGCGGCTCGGTGCGGAACACCAGGACGTCCGGCCGATCGTGGATCGGACGACGGTCGCGCGGACCGTGGTAGCGCCCACCGTCACGCAGCAGCGTGTTGCCGCTGACGGTCGGAACCGGGTCGGCCGGGTCGTACCGGAACGTGCTCGGCAGCGCCTCGGCGGGCGCCTCCGTCGAAAGCTCGCCACCCGCGTGCAGGTAGTACGGCGTGTTCACGGCGCGGGCCAGCGGCCACTCGTTCTCGTCGCGCCACACGTTCGCGCCCATCACGAAGATGCGCACGCGCGGGCCCGCGACCGACTCCTCGGCCAGCACGGACTTCAGGAACGCGAGGGCCCGCCCGCCCACGTCGCCGGCACCCGGCGAGCCGCCGTAGTAGCCGAAGTGCAGGTCGCCGTTGGCCTCGCTCACGGCCGAACGCTCGGGGTTGTGTCCCCACGGACCCACGACCAGGCGCTGGTTCTCGCGCGCGTATTCGGTGCCGGCGCGCTCGGTCAGACCGATGTGGTTCTCCAGGTTGCCGGCCAGGCGCACATCGAACCAGCCGCCGATCTGCATCGTCGGCACGCGGAAGTTCTCGTAGCGGTCACGCGGCGAGATCGCCTGCCAGTACTCGTCGCGGTCCGGGTGCTCGAGCCACTCGCCGTAGTTGCGCATCAGCGAAACGTCGCGCGGCATCGCGTTCAGCGGCACCTGCGCGTACGTGGTCCAGATGTCCTCGACCGCAGCGGTCAGGGTCGCGAACTCCTCGGAAACGTCCTCCCCGCGTGCCGTGCGGCGACGAGCGTCGGCTCGCGCAGCCTCCATGGCCCAGCGGAGCGTGAAGCCGAGCTCCAGGGCGCCGCCGCGGTACGCGAACGAGTCGTAGAAGTCCGACCCGCCCCAGCTCGGCACGATGCCCTTCAGCGCCGGCGGCGACGCGGTCGCCGCGAGGCTTTGCGTGGTGGCCAGGTAGGACCCGCCCACCATCGTCACGCGGCCGTCGCTCCACGGCTGCTCCGCGATCCAGGCGATCGTGTCGGCGCCGTCGGCGGCCTCGTCATGGAACTGTCGGAACACGCCCTCGGACCGTCCGGTACCGCGGCAGTCCTGCGCCACCACGACGATCCCGGCCGCGGCGAGCGCGATCGGATCGATGAAAGCACTCGCGTACACGTCGAAGATCGACTTGCCGTACTGCGTGCGCGCCAGGACCGCGGGGTACTTCCCGTCCGCGCGCGGACGCAGCACCTCGGTGGCCAGCGTGAGACGACCCTGCACCGGCACCCGAACGTCGGGTTCGAGGATCAGCGCGCCATCGGGCTCGGGGGCGGTGGTCATGGGTTCCTTCTTTCGCGAGATCGGCCCCGCAGCGCGAGCTGCGGGGCCGGAGGTGTTCAGACGGCGTATGCGGCCGAGGATGCCGGCGACATGCCGACGTTGCGGGCGGCCAGGTCACCGCGCAGTGCGGCGATGAAGCGGTCTCCCGAGCGACGGATCGTCTCGTAGTTCCCGGTGATCCGCTGGTCCCACCAGCCGCCGACGATCGTCTCGAACTCGTACGGCTCGTACGCGGCGACGACCTGACGGACGGCCTCTTCGTCCGTGGGGATGATCTGCGCCCAGCCGTACTCGAAGCTGACGAAGCCGGGGTCGGAGACGAGGTTGACCGAGTCGGCCACCAGCACGGTCTTCTTCGAGGCGATGTGCAGAATCTGCGAACCGGCGAAGTGGCCGCCCGTGCGGACGAGCGTCATGTCGTCGTCCAGCTTGAACGACTCGCCGCTCCAGAAGTGGATGCGCTCGGAGGGGCGGAAGACCCACGGACGGTTGTCCTCGTGGATGTAGATCGGCACGTCGAAGCGGTCCGCCCACTCGATCATCGTCGAGAAGAAGTGCGGGTGCGAGATCGCGATGCCCTTGAGGCCGCCGAGCTCCTGGATGCGCTCATACGTGTCGTCATCGAAGTACGGGACCATGTCCCACATCAGGTTCGAGTCGCCCCACGGGACGATGAAGCCGCGCTGGCCGAAGTTCAGCGACGGCGACGTGCACAGGCCCATGAACTCGCCGTCCTGGCGGATGACGTTGTGGTGCTCGGTCTTGCGCAGCTCGGCCAGGGTGGTCCATCCCTCCGGCAGTCCGCGGAACGAGCTGCGGTTGTCATGCGACAACGGGCAGAACTCCGGGGGCTCGACACTCGGGAACTGCAGGCCACAGCTCGTGCAGACGGCGTAGTCGTCACCGATCGACATGATTGTTGCTCTCCTTGTCTGACCGGCCCGTGGACCGGTTCACATTTCCGACTGATCGTGTTCTCGTGGACGCCCTGACCCGCGTGTCCACGCCCTGCTGGTGCGCCCTCAGACGCTCTTCGTCGACGCTGCATCCACGAGCAGCGCCGTCCCACTGATGTAGCTCGCCTGCTGCGAGCAGAGGAAGACCGCCGCGGCGGCGATCTCCGCCACCGTGCCGAAGCGGCGGGCCGGGATGTCCTTCGCCCCGTCCGTGGCCGCGTCCTCCGACGCGTACGTGCTGATGAGGCGGTTCGTCAGGATCGCCCCGGGGTGGACGTGGTTGAAGGTGACGCCGTCCGGAGCGGACTCGCGGGCGAGCACCTTGAAGGCGTTCACCAGACCCGGCCGGTACACGTTCGAGAGCTGAATGAAATCCATCGGCTCCATCACGGACGTCGAACCGATCGCCACCACGCGACCGAAGCCGCGCTCGCGCATGCCCGGAAGGACCTGCTCGATGACGGCCAACGGTGACAGGACGAGGGTCCGGTTCGCGGTCTCCCACTGCGCCACGCTGAACGAGTGCGGATCGCCCGCGGGTGGTCCACCCGTGTTCGCGATGTAGATGTCGAGCTCACCGAGGTCCGCACGGACGGCCTCGACGAGCCCTGGAACCGCATCCAGATCGCCCGAGTCGAAGCCGTAGCCGCGCGCACCGCCGCCGATCGCCTCGGCCGCGTCGCGCGCTTTCGCGGCGTCCCGGGAGGTCACCGCGACGCGCACGCCCTCGGCGGTCAGCGCCTCGGCGATCCCGCGACCGATGCCGCTGGATCCGCCCGTGACGAGTGCGACTCGTCCCGCGATCGCAAGGTCCATCAGAACCTCACGAGAGCGTGATGGCCTTGGCCGGGCACGCACGCATCGCGCGCTGCGCCGCCTCTTCGAGCTCGGAGCCGGGCTCGGCGATCAGGATGATCGCCTGCTCGGTGTCCTCGTTGAGGTCGAAGACTTCCGGCGCCGCGTCAACGCAGTTGCCGTAGCCCATGCACTTGCCGAGATCCAGATTCACTCGCATGTCATGCACCTTCCGTGTGCGAGTCGGCCGTGGCCGCCACCAGGCGGACGACGTGGCCGGAGTTGTCGGGGATCAGTTCGTCGTGATCTCCGTAGATGGTGAAGTAGCGCATCCCCACCGTGTGGTCCGGGACCGGAGCGAGGTTCGGACCCCACCACGTCTGCAGCGCGACGTGGCCGTGGTAGCCGTTCCACGCCACGAACGCGGCGTCCTCGTTGCGGCAGACGACCTCGAGTCCGTACGTCGAGGTGTAGTGCTCGATGGCGGCGTCCACATCGGAGACGGCGAGGTTCAGGTGGCCGACGATCATCGAGGCCGGCGCCTTCGGCTGCAACGGCTGGTCCTTGATCCGCTCGTACAGCGGCGTGAAGTCCACGTGAACGTAGCCGACGTCGTACAGGTCGCCGGGCTTCAGCCCGGTCGGCCAGGTCGCGACGGGCCAGTCGACGTACACCTCGACCTCGTTGCCGTCCGGGTCATCGACGTAGATCGACCGGGAGACGAAGTGGTCCGCGGTGTCCTTCAGCGGCCAGCCGCCCTCGATGTAGCGCTGCAGCGCCCGCTGGAACTCCAGCTCGGAGAACACCCGCAAAGCCACGTGGTAGATCCCCGCGTGCTTGTGGTCCGCCCGAGCGGCGTCCGGCTCCTCGGTCAGCACGATCAGGGTCTCGTCGCCACCGACGCCGAGGGACGCCGTGCCCTCACCACGGGACTGCAGCTGCAACCCGACCATGTTCTCGTAGAACGGGAGCGAGCGATCGATGTCGGTGACGATGAGGTTGACCGGACCCAGGCGATTGACGGTCGCGTTGGCGGCCAGCCCGGCGTCATCGGTGCCGATGCGCTCGGCGGTGAGCGTGCTCATACCCGCTCCGCCTCTCGGAACGGCGAGGTCTCCAGCGTCGGGCGCTCCTCCAGCGGGGCATAGCCACCCACCGGCGGCATGGTGCGGGCCGACACGTCGCCGCGCACGGCGAGGATCGAGCGCACCGCCGAGCGGAGGATGATGTCCTTGCCGTTGGTCGGCAGGTTGTGCTCCCACCAGGATCCGACGACGAGGTCGAAGTCGAGCGCCGCGAACGCGTCATGCAGCTGCTTGGTCGCCACCTCGTCCAGCGGCAGGAGCTGGGTCCAGCCGCCGCCCGGGATCTCACCGCTCGCGTAGCTGAAGCCCACCCAGTCCGGGTCGAGCGTGGTCAGGACGGAGTCGCCGACCAGGACCGCGTCGCGCGAGGCGACGTGCAGGATCTGGGACCCCGCGAACTGGCCGCCGACGCGCACGAGCGTGAGGTCGTCCGACAGGCTCAGCGTCTCACCGCTCCAGAACACGATGCGTGAGTCGTCGCGCATCGCCCAGGCCCGGTCGTCCTCGTGCAGGTAGACGGGGACGTCGAAGCGCTCGGCCCACTGCACCATCGAGGCGTAGTAGTGCGGGTGCGAGATGGCGATCGCGGACAGTCCGCCGCGCCGCTCGATCTCCGCGACGGTCTCGTCATCGATGAGCGTGACGCAGTCCCACAGCAGGTTGGACTCGCCGAACGGCACCAGCACGGCGCGCTGTTCGAGCCCGAACGCCGGCTCGGTCCCGATGCCGGTGAACCCGGCGTCGTCCCGGAAGACATTGCGGTGGTCCGCGCCCAGCTGCTCGACGGTCGTCCAACCGCGCGGCTGTCCGCGCCGCATCTGGTTGCGGACATCCCAGCAGATCGGGCAGTCCACAGGAGACGCCTCGCCGAACTGGGTGCCGCAGTTGTCGCAAACCGCGTAGGACTCAGTTGCCATGATCACTTCCCTCACCTTCACTTGCCGATGTTTTCCTGCTTCGCGTCAGCACCGGAATCTCCGGGTCTGCCGTTCCGAACGGCTCCTCGAGCATTCGGGAGAACGTGGCCGTCGTCTGCCACGTCAGCGCCTCGAGCTCGAGCGGATCCAGGCGGATCTGCTTCTCGAGGTGCGGCGCGATGATCTCCAGGCGCTCGCCGTTGCGGGTGTAGATCTTCCGCACGAGAACGTGGGCGAACTCATTCGCGATGTCGATGTACTCGCCCCCGGAGATGCCTTCCGGGTCTCCGCTGTTGTCAGCCACGTTCGCCGTCCTGTTCCGCCGGGGTCATCGTGGTCGGGTAGTCGCCGGGACGCATGAACTGCACCCAGCGCCGCCAGAACCCGCGCAGCAGACCTTCCTCGAACGCCGGGAAGTACTTGATACCCGGACCGGAGAGGATCTCGTCGCCCTGACGCGAGATCGCGGTGCCGTTCTGCGGCATACCGAGCTGGTAGTTCAGCTGCATGTCGATCTTCTTCGCGAACGCGGTCTCGCTGGTGCGAGCGACGGCCTCCCAGGGCTCGGTGTCGTCCTGCTCGAACGTGCCGGAGGTGCCGAACGTGGCCAGGGCCGAGCGCGCGGCCTCGGTCTTCTGCTCCTCGGTCAGCCCCTTGGGGACGAGGACCCAGTTGATGAGCTCGAGCTCGGTGGGAGAGCGCGGCAGCCAGACGCGGATCACGTGCATCGCGACCGGACCGGACTCCACGGTCTGCTGGAGCGGGAAGCCCAGTATCGAGAAGTTGGGGAAGATCGTGCCGACGTGGCTCGCCGTGCGGCGGGCGGTGTCGTACAGCTCCTCGCCGAGCGCGTCGGTGTAGAGCTCTTCGCCGTTCGGCCACATCCAGAAGCCCTTGCCGTCGTCCTCGGGACGCACGTCCAGTGCGATCGAGTGACCGTTGCCGGCGAGCACGTGCATCACGCTCAGCGGGGCACGGGTGTCGTCCATGTAGAACGCGGTCAGGTTGACCTCGGTGAGCGACTTGTGCAGGAACATCGTGTGGTAGTCATCGCCACCGAAGTTCTCCGACGCGGTCTTCCAGTTCGCGTGGACGATCGAGCGCATCGGTTCGCCGATGACCTCCCAGCCGTCCTTGAGCTGACCGTAGACGAGGTCGAAGTACCACTTCATCTCGCCGAGGTACTCCTCGAGCGTCGGCGCCTCCGGGTCGAGCGAGGCGAAGATGAAGCCGTGCAGGTTCTCGACGTGCGCGGCCTGGATGAGACCCCACTTGCTCTTGTCCATCGAGCCGTACGCCTTGCGGAACATCGGCGCACCGGTCATCTCACCGGTGTTGGCGTAGGTCCAGCCGTGGTACGAGCAGCGGAAGTGCGAGGCGTTGCCCTTCTCCGCGCGGCAGATGAGCGCGCCGCGGTGGCGGCACGAGTCGAACAGCACGCGGACCTGGTCGTCCTCACCGCGGACGAGGACGAAGGCGTCCTTGCCGATGTAGCGGTGCACGTAGTCACCGCGGCTGGTGATCTCGCTCTCGTGGCCGACGTAGACCCAGGCGCGCGTGAAGATGCGCTCCAGCTCGCGGTCGAACAGACCCTTGTCGGTCAGGACGGAGACCGGGAAGGTGCCCGCGTCGAGGGAGTCGTCGACGTGGTCGAGGATCTCGTCGACCTGGGGATCGAAGTGAATCGGCATGTCCGTCTCCTCAGAGGAACAGCGCCAGGTTGGCGGTCGGAAGGGTGGTGTGGTCCAGGAGGATGTGACGGCGGCGGAGCTTCAGCGCGCCGTCCACCTCGACCAGTTCGTCAACGCGCTCGCCGAGCAGCAGCGAGTACGTGGTCAGGTCGAACCGGCTGCGGTACACGAGCAGGTTCGACTTGACGTGCAGGACGCCGTCGGCGGCGCGCGTCACGCGCACGTTCGTCACGAGTCGGCGGGTGCGCGATGCCGGGTTCTCCGCCCAGGCGTAGTCGGTGTCCAGGCGCTCCACGCGCGTGCGCAAGGCGCTGTAGTTCTCGTCGAAGTGCAGCGAGGTCCGCGAGAAGCCGGGGCCGGCCTGCCGCTCGCGCGTGACGCGCACGGGCAGGACGTAGTGGATGTCCTCGTGCACCATCGCCAGCCACTCATGCAGCCGGTTGCCATCGAGCGCGTCCGCCTCCGCGTTGAGCCAGCGCTCGACGCGGAACTGCTCCTCCATGGTCGCCTCGACGGTGTCCGCCGGTGCGAGTTCAGTCTCAGCCATGCGTAGTCCTCCCGCTCGTTCTTCGTCGATCAGATCGTGAGTTCGCCGCCGTCGACCGTGAGGATCGAGCCGGTCATGAATGCGGACATGTCCGACGCCGCGAACAGCGCGACGCGGGCCACCTCGTCCGGCTTGCCGTAGCGACGCATCGGCATGCTGTCCTCGAAGGTGCCGAGCTTGCGTCCACTGGCTTCTTCGACGGCCTCAAGGTGTTCGTTCACGCCCGGAGTGTCGATGACCGTCGGCTTCAGCGCGAGGGCGCGAATGCCGCGCTTGCCGAGCTCCGCCGCGAGGATCATGGTCAGCTGCTCGATGCCGCCCTTGGAGCTGGCGTACCCGAGCATGCCGGCGTGACCCGGGTAGCGGTCGGTCACCGTCGAGGTGGTGTTGATGATCACGCCGCCGTTGCCCGCGGCGATCATCGCGCGTGCCGCGGCGCGAGCGCCCAGGTAGCAACCGGTGAGGTTGACATCGAGCGAACGCTTCCACGTGAGCATCGGGAACTCTTCGCTCTCGACGATCTCCTCGCGGCCCATCGGCGAGTAGTGGGTGAAGTTGACCCAGACATCCAGACGGCCGGTACGCTCCACCGCGGCCTCGGCGAGCTTGCCGACCGCCTCTTCATCGCTGACATCCACCCAGTGCGCGGTGATGTCCGTGTCGAACTTCGCCGCGAGCTCGGACGCGAGCGCCTCGGCTGCCTCCAGGTTCAGGTCGGCGAGGATCAGGTTCGCCCCGGCCTCGGCGTAACGGCGGGCGGTGGCGGCACCGATGCCCTGCGCCGAGCCGACGATCACGGCGGTGCGACCGCGCAGCGAAATGAGGTCGGCGATGGAGACGGTGTCTGCAAGAGGGGTGGTCATAGTGTCACGTCCGGTCGAGAGGGGTTCCAGAGCGGGCGCTTGAACTCGCGTTCGTAGGCCCGTCCGTGCGGATAGGAGATGAGTTCCACCAGCAGCCCCCAGGGGGCGCGGAAGTAGATGTAGAAGGCGTCGGGTCCGGCCTCGGGACCCTCCAGCGCCAGCTTGTCGCCGAGGATCTCGATGTCGTGCGCCTTCAGGTGCGCGACCGCCGCGTCGACGTCATCGACGTACAGGCACAGCTCGTGTCCGCCGGCACCGTCCAGGGACGGCATCTTCTGCCCGGGGCGCTCGGCGACCCACTCGAACAGCTCGAGGTTGAGGTTGCCCATCCGGACGAGACGGATCTCCCGGATGCGACTGGACGGGTCGATGTCGAAGTTCTCGGCGGCGGTGTCGTCGTCGCCGTCGCCATGACCGGGCTCGAAGCCGTAGTAGGCCTCTCCGCCCAGCACGTCGACGAAGAAGGCGAGAGCCTCATCGATACTCGGGACGGTCAGGCCGATGTGGTCGACGCCGCGGAACGTGGGAAGCATGGGACGGGTCACGGCTCCAGCACCACCTTGATCGCTCCGGCGCTCCGGTCCCGGGCGACGGCGAAGGCCTCCTCGGCACGATCGAGCGGGAAGCGGTGCGTGATGACCTGGCTGAGCTCGGGATGCGCGGCGAGGATCGCCGCGGCCTCGTCGACCTCGCGCGGGCCGTGGCCGTTGTAGCCCATGCTCGTGACGGCGGAGATCTCCTTGCTGATCGCTTCGCCCGGCAGCAGCGGGCCGTCGATCAGGGCGATGTAGACGATGCGGCCGCCGTAAGCGACGCTGTCCAGCGCCTGGCGCACCGTGGCGTCTCCGGTCGCGGCGACGAGGACGACGTCGTAGGTGCCCTCCGGCTCGCCCGCGCCGAACAGGTCCGCCAGAGCTCGCTGGTGCGGGTGGCGCACGGCGATGTCCACCTCGGCGCCGAGGGCGCGACCCGTCGCTGCGGCGAGCAGTCCGACCGCTCCCCCACCGATGACGAGCAGGCGCTCTCCGGCGGTCAGTTCCGCACGGTGCAGGCCGTGCAGGCCCACCGCGATCGGCTCGATGAGGCAGGCGTTCGCGACGTCCAGACCGGCGGGCAGTTCGATCAGCGCGCTGGCCGGAACGATGATCTCGTCCGCCATGCCGCCGTCGCGTTCCGCGACCAGTCCGAGGCAGGTCGATCCGCCGACCTCGCAGATGTTGTAGAAGCCGGCCCGGCAGGCTGCGCACTCGCGGCACGGCAGGATCGGTTCGATCGATACAGGCGTGCCGTCCTCGGTCCACCCGGCGAGCTCGTGGCCGAGGACGACGCCCTCGTCTGTGCCCCCGGAGATCATGCCGAGATCGGAGCCGCAGATTCCGGCGTAGCCGATCTTCACGCGAACGCCCTCACCGTGCGGGCGTGGGATCTGAGCGACCACGACCCCGTCGCCGGCAATGCGGACGGCACGCATGAGGTCGGTCCCCTCGGGGGCGATCACGGATGCGTCTGTCACCTCTGGCCTCGTTTCACATCATTGTTGCGGCGGGCACCGCCTGTACGTCGAGAGTAATCTGTAACATGCCAGTGCGCAAGAGGTCGATGTGGGAGAAGTTCGCGACGCTCCCGTCGGAGGCCGACCTCCACCGGGCCCCGTTGCTCCCGCGTCGCGAACAGACCGTGCCGGCCAGGTCGGCACTCTGGCAGCCGATCTCAACCGATCCGCGTTTCGAACGCCTCGTCCGCGTCTTCTGGCCTGAACGACGCGGAATTCGTCGGTTACGAATGCACTGCCGCGCACCACTTGTGTCCGCGATACCGAACCGGCTGTTGGGTATCCAGACTCAATGGCCCACCCCGTCGTGGCCCAAATGGGGCCGACCGCGCCGGCGCATCCGGAATAGCAACGGTCGCTCGTGGCAGAACCGTCCTCGAAATGGACTATTGTGCGGGCGCGAATCCCGTAGCTAATATGTTAGTCATGGACCAGATGAAGAACATCGCGATCGTCGGCGCCTCGCTCGCCGGGCTCCGCGGCGCAGAGGAGCTGAGGCGACAGGGCTACGATGGCGAGCTCACCCTCATCGATGCCAGCGAGCACCACCCGGCGATCGACCGCCCACCACTTTCCAAGGAGGTTCTCTCCGGCAAGTGGACCCCGGAGGAGGCCCGCCTCGAGATCTTCGAAGACGTGCGCGCCCGCCTCATCCTCGGTGTCGCCGCCACGGGGCTCGACCTCGAGGCCGGCGTCATCAGCCTGGCCGACGGCCAGGAGATCACCTTCGACGGTCTGATGATCGCGACGGGCGCCGGCGTGCGTCACCTGCGTTGCCCCGGTTCCGACCTGCCCGGCGTGATGTACTACCGCGACCTCGACGACTGCCTCACGCTGCGTGACCACATCGAGCGAGGCTCGCGCGTGGCGATCGTCGGCGGTGGGTTCATCGGCTCCGAGGTCGCCGCATCCCTCGCCCTCGCCGGGCTGGAGGTCACGATCATCGACACAGTGCCCCTGCCCATGGAGGCGCAGATCGGCCCGATCATGGCGAACCACCTCGCCGACCAGCACCGCGCGCACGGCGTCACCCTGAAGCTCGGCGCCGGCGTCGAGGCGATCGAGGGCGAAACCGCGGTCACCGGCGTCCGACTGACCGGCGGCGAGGTCATCCCGGCCGACGTCGTCGTCACCGGCATCGGCGTGATCCCGAACACCGCGTGGCTCGCCGAGTCCGGACTCGAAATCGACAACGGCGTCGTGTGCGACGAGCACTGCCGCGCGATCGGTGCCGAGAACGTCGTGGTCGCGGGCGACATCGCGCGCTTCCAGCACCGGGGCTACGACCGCGCGATGCGGATCGAGCACTGGACCAACGCCGTCGACCAGGGCGAGTACGCCGCGCGAGCGCTGCTCGGCACGACCGCGGACGGTTACGCGCCGCTGCCCTTCTTCTGGTCGGACCAGTACGACATGCACGTCCAGTTCGCCGGTGTGAAGGGCCAGGAGGAGGAGATCGTGAAGGGCTCGGTCGAGGAGGGCCGGTTCCTCATCGAGATGCGCACGGACGGCAACCTCACCGGAATCCTCGGCGTGAACCAGAACGCCGCGTTCGGTCGCGCCCGCCGCGCCCTCGCCGCGGAATTGGCGGCGGCGGTCCCGGTCACCGGCTGACGCCGCACACACGGCAACGAAAGCCCCGCCGGAGAGCGATTCTCCGGCGGGGCTTTCGTTTCTGGTGCGTCAGGCTTCGGCGCGCTCCGCCGGGAACAGCAGGACGCGCTTGGCCTCGTACGACAGGTGGACCCGGTCGCCGACCTGGTACATCTCGCGCGAGCCGCTCGCGGTGATGTTCACCGTGACACCCTCGCCGATCTCGATCTCGTACTGGATGAAGCTGCCGCTGAAGATCGCGGTGGCCACGGTTCCCTCGATGGACGGATGCGAGGTGGGCTTCTCCGCCACCAGGTGCAGGTCCTCGGGGCGGAACCCGACGATGGCGGCATCCCCGACGACGAAACCGTCGCGGCGCTCGGCCACGATGCTCTGTCCGGCCACCTGCAGGGTGACATCCGTGCCGTTCACCGCGGTGACGGCACCGTCGAGTGAGTTCAGGTCACCGAGGAACGTCGCGACGAAGTGATTCTCCGGGCTCCGGTACATCTGGTCCGGCGTCCCGACCTGCTCGATCTTGCCCTTGCTCATCACCGCGATGCGGTTCGACAGCAGGAACGCCTCCTCCTGGTCGTGCGTCACGTACAGCGTCGTGATGCCGATCTCGCGCTGCAGGCGACGCAGCTCGACCCCGAGCTGGTGACGCAGCTGACGGTCCAGGGCGCCGAGCGGCTCGTCCAGGAGCAGCACCCGCGGCTGGAAGCCGATCGCGCGCGCCAGAGCGACGCGCTGCTGCTGACCACCGGAGAGCTGCGTCGGCAGACGCTTCGCCATGTGCGCGAGGCCCACCATGTCGAGGGCTTCCATGACCCGCTTGTGGGTCTCGTTCTTGTCGGTCTTGCGCATCTGGAACGGGAACGCGACGTTGGCGTAAACGCTCATGTGCGGGAAGAGCGCGTAGTTCTGGAACACGAAGCCGAGGTCACGCTTCTCCGGCGCGAACTTGGTGACGTCGGTGTCGCCGATGTAGATGGCGCCGTCCTCGGGGCGGATGAGCCCCGCGATGGAGTGCAGCAGCGTGGACTTGCCGGAGCCACTCGCGCCCAGCAGGGTCATGAACTCCGACCCGCCGACGTTGAGGCTGACATCATCCAGCGCCTTGAAGTCGCCGTACGAGTGGGAGATGCGGTTCGCGTCAACCGTGACGCCGTTCTCTGCATACATCAGTTGTCTTCTCCAAGCTGGGAGCGGATCTTGTTGTTCTTGGCGGCGATCGCCTTCTTGACGATGAGGAACACGACACCGAGGACCGCGAAGGCCAGGAGCCAGAGCGTTCCGACCGCCGCGAGGTCCGGTCGGACCAATCGGCGCAACGCCATGAAGTACTTCACCGAGATGGGTTCACTCGTCGTGGAGACGAGCATGGAGATCACCGGTTCATCCAGCGACATCAGGAAGCTCACCAGCGCGCCGACGGCGATCGACGTGGCGATGCCGGGGAGCGTGACGCGCAGGAACGCCTTCCAGGGCGACGCGCCGAGCGTGCGGGCCGCGAGCTCGTTGGTCTGTGAGGTACCCCGCATCGCCGCGGTCAGGATGAGCGTGGTGAACGGCAGCAGCAGCACCATGTGCGCGAGCACGAAGCCGAGCAGGGTGCCGTTGATGCGCAGCTGCAGCACGAGACCGAACACCGCGGTACCGAGCAGCACGCCCGGGACGATGACCGGAGTGTAGAAGAACACCTGGAGGCCGGACGCCATCCGACGCGCGCCGCGGGTCAGACCGTAAGCGGTGGCGAGGCCGAGGATCGTCGCCGCGATCGCGCTCAGGGAGGCGATCTGCAGGCTGAGACCTGCCGACTTCAGCCAGCTCGGGTCGCGGAACACCTCTTCGTACCACCGCAGTGAGTAACCGGTCGGCGGGAACTGCACGTAGCTCTGCTCGGTGAACGAGACCCACACCACGGCCGCGAGCGGCAACAGCATGTACAGCGCCACGAGCAGCGTGAGCACACCCATCGCGATCATGCCGGGCGTCCAGGCGAACTTGCGCGCCGAGGTGCCCTTCTGCGAACCGGTCACGCCGCCGACGGCGTTGTTGGCCGTCATGGACTTCGCGGCCGTTGCGAAGATGCCGAGCGTGACGATCAGCAGCAGCACGGCCATGGCGCCGGCGATGCCCCAGCGGTAGCCGAGGATCTGCTGCTCGAGGTAGTGCGTGATGACGATGTCCTTCACATCACCGAGCGTCGCCGGGATGAGGTAGAAGCCGAAGCTGAGCACGAAACCGAACAGCACCGTCGAGATGAAGCTCGTGCGAGTGAGCGGGAAGTAGGTGCGAACGAACGCCTTCCACGGGCTTGCGCCGAGCGTGCGCGCCGCCTGCGTGATCTCGTCCCCGATGCCGCGCATGCTGGCGTAGATCGGAACGATCATGAACGGCAGCAGGTACATCATCATGCCGAGCACCGAACCGCCCAGGGTGCGGTACAGGCCGATGGGCTGCAGGATCTGGGCCAGGGCGTAGATCCGGACCACTGTGGACACGAAGAACGGCAGCATGATCGCGACCATCGCGAAGTTCGCGATCTTCGGCGGCGCCTTGCTGATGAAGTACGCGACCGGGTAGGAGATCAGCGCGGACAGGCCGGTCGAGATGACCGCGATCCGCAGCGTGTTGCCGAGCATGATCCAGAACGCTCGGTCGGTGAGGACCGCCGCGTAGTGCTCGATCGTCCAGCCGGCCGGGTTGAATCCGGGGCTGCCGTCGACGTTGAAGCTGCGCATGACGATCAGCACCAGCGGGTATACGAAGACGTAGAGGTAGAGAAGGATGCCCGGGATCAGGAACAGGGCGGCCTTGTTCGTCATGATGCGGGAGAGTCGGCCGGGACGGCGCGATTCCACCATCTTCACGACGTGTGACTGGTCCGACACCTCCGTGGGTGTCCGGTCAAGCATCGATGTCATGTCAATTGCTCTGCTTTCGAGTCAGACCCCGGTCCGCGTGGCGCGAGCCGCGCGGACCGGGAGTCGATCAGCCGACGACCCAGGCGTTCCAGCGGGTCAAGATGGAGTCGAAGTTGTCCTGGTACCAGCGCTCCGCCATCGGGATCCAGTTCTTTCCGGTGAGGGACTCCTCCCAGCCCGCCAGCGACTTGGGGACCTCGATCGGGTCCTTCAGCATGAAGGGCACCACGCCGGTCGCCTCGAGAAGGCCTTCCTGAGCGGAGCGGTCCTCGATCACGTCTTTGAGGTACTGATTGGCGCCGTACGGGTTCGGCGCACCCTTCGGGATGCCCAGGGCGGCCATCGCGCGGATGCCGTCCTGCTGCACGAACTCGATGTGGCGGTCGGGGTTCTCCGCTTGCAGCCAGCGAGCGTCCGCCGCCGACGCCAGCGCGATGCCGCACTCACCGGTGAGCATGTTCTGGCTGCCCTCCGCGGCGTTGTTCACCAGCATGATGTCGCTGCGGATGCGGTCGAGCTCGCCGTAGGCCTTGTCGAAATCGAGCGGATACAGGTCGGCCGGCTTCGTCCCGAGGTGCAGCAGCGCGGCCTCCAGGATCCCGGTGTACTGGGGCGGTGCGTTCTGGACGCAGCGCTTGCCGGGGAAGGTCTTCGTGTCGAAGAAGTCCGCGATGCTGGTCATCGGCTTCGACACGGTGTCCGCGTCGTACATCAGGCCGATGTGCCAGACACCCCAACCGACGCCGTACTCCGTCTGCGTGTCGTCGGTGAGCAGGTCGAGCGGGACGACCTTGGTGTCGAGCTTCTGGAGGAGACCGTCGTCGATGGCCTGCTGCATCTCGCCGATGCTGCAGAAGTGCCAGATCGAGGGCGTGACGTTGTTCGCCTGGACCTGCTGCGCGAGGCGCGAGATGCCGCAGTCGCCGGCCTGACGGTCGATCACGCCGCCCTTGTCGGTGAACGCCGTCCAGAGCGTGGTCTTCATCGCGTCGAAGAACTCGTCGCTGCCCTGACCGCCCTCGAAGTAGACGATATTGAGGGACTTACCGTCCCCGGCGTCGCCCGCTGACGAGCCGCAGCCCGCCAGCACCGTGCCGAGCGCCAGGGCACTGGCGAGCGCGAGCCCGGCCCGTCGCATTCGTGTGGACATCTTCGTACCCTTCCGGCCGCGTCCGCTGCCCCGGCTGAATCGGGTGCGGTCGGCGATCACTTCTCTGTGTTCTGGACTCACGACCTCACCGTTCGTGAGGAGCTCGTCGTCCTGCGATGCTATCACCGCTGTTTTGGTTTGTGAACGGTTGTTCTTATATCCAAACAGCATCGATCGCATGTCAGACCACCCAAGCGGGGTCGATGTTCTGGTTCTTGCGGAAGACGTTCTCCGGATCCCAGGTGCGCTTGAGCTCGACCAGGCGCGCCGTCCCGGCGCCGTAGTGGGTTCGGACGCGCTCGGCGTCCGGCACCCAGCTCGTCGAATTCAGCCCGCACGCGTCCGGGATTCCATCCTCGAGATCGAGGACCGCCGCCAGGAAGTCGAGGGCCCAGCGGTCGTTGGGCTCGTCCATGCTCGGGTCGACGCTGCTGACGCCCGGGCGCAGGCTCCAGGCGGTCTCCAGGGCGCGCGGCTGCGAGCTCGGGAGGGTGGGTTCCGTCGCCAGCGCTCCCCGCTGGTCGAACAGCTCGATGCAGCGTCGTGATCCGGGGATGATGCTCTCCCGCGTCGTGGCGACGAGCAGGTCGATCACCGGCTCGGACAGCGTCCGCGCGGACACGCCGTCCCAGGTCATCCGCGCGCCGGTGCCCTTCCACCGCTCGTGCAGGCCCCGGTAGGTGACGCTCATGGGGACCACGGCATCCGGCGAACCGGCATCCTGCAGCGCCTGGACGGCGGTTGCCGCGTCCTCGGGCGTACCCCAGTGCACGTAGGTGATCTCCAGGCACCGCTTGCCGGCGAGGTGCTCCGGCGGGCCGCCCACGACGGCACGCGCATCGGCAGCTTTGAGCCAGCCCGCGACGGAGAAGTCCGGCGACGCGACGGCCAGGACGTCGCGGAGAGCGCGGAGTCCCTCCGCAATGCGGTCCTCGCCCCAGTACATCGCCCCGCTGACGACCTCGGCCGGCATCGTGTGCAGCTGCAGCCGCAGCGCCGTCACGATGCCGAAGTTCGCCCCCGCGCCACGCAGAGCCCAGAGGAGGTCCGGGTTCTCCTCCGTGCCGACCCGAACGATCTCCCCATCCGCGGTGACCAGTTCGGCACCGAGGATCTGGTCCGCCGACCACCCCGCACGATTGCGGAGGTGTCCGAATCCGCCGCCGAGCATCAGCCCGAGACCGGTCTCGCACATCACACCCGTCACCGGCGCCAGGCCGTACGGCTCGGCCGCCTTCAGCAGCACGCCGCCGGTCATGCCGCCGCCGACCCAGGCGGTGGCGTCCTCCGGTGAGATCGTGACGTCCGTCATCGCACCGAGGTCGATCACCACGCCGCCATCGGAGGTCGAGAATCCGTTGTAGTTGTTTCCCGCACTGCGCACCGCGACCTCGAGGTCGTTCGCGCGGGCGTACCGCAACGCGATCTGGACGTCGGCCGTCGTCCGGCACCGCGCCACGAGAGCCGGGCGCATGTCGATCCGCTGGTTGTAGACGCTGCGAGCGTCGTCGTACCTGGGGCTGTCCGGCCAGACCAGCTCGCCGCTGAAGTTCTCCAGTCCGTTCGTCATCTCAGACCTCCTCAGTCACGGAAAGCAGACGCTCGGCTGCGGCCGCCGCGAGCTCGCCGGATTCGGCGGCTCCGCTGAGCGTGTCCTCGAAGCCGTGCTGCGCACCGGCGAAGATGATCCGCCCCACGTTTTCGAACAGCGCGGGCCCGGCGGAGGTGAGCACACCCGGGGCCAAGCGGTTCAGGCCGCAGGTCTGAGACCACTCATCGCCCTCCCACTCGAAGTAGTGGAACTCGCGAACGTTCCGCCCTTCCTCCCCGAGGTACTCGACCATCTGCTCGATCGCGACCGCGAAGAAGGCGTCCGCGTCGCCGACCAGGTCGTCGAACGCCGGACCGCCCTCGGGAGCCACCCGCTCCCAGCGACCGGGAGTCAGCGGCCGCCGCATGCAGAGGACGCCCTCACTGGCGTCCGTCGGCGAGACGTCCATGCCGAACTCGACGACGCTCTGGCCGCGCAGCGTGCCGTTCAGACCCTGCTCGCGCCAGAACGGGCGGTCGTAGACGAAGTAGGCCTTGCAGTCGTGGAACCCACCCCACTGCCGGATCAAGGCGGCCCGCTGTGCGGGCAGTTCGGGGGTGAATGCGATGCGCCCGGCCATTCCGGGATCGAACGCGAGGACCACGGATGACGCGCGGACGGTTCCCGACGCCGTGGACACGGTGACGCCGTCGGCGTCCTGAGCGACCGCGGTCACGGGAGAGTTGAGGTAGGCGACGTTCTCGGACGCGGCGACCAGGCCGTCCACGACACTCGACATACCTGTGACCACGCGGCTGTCGAACTCGTCCATGCCCTGAATGGAGCCGTACTTCGCGATCCACCACACGATGCTGAGCAGGGACACCTCGTGCGTGTCGTAGCCGAGGTCAAGCGCGACGGCCTCTCGCGCCGCGGGGATGTCGCACTCGCGCACCAGCCAGTCCTCGAAGGTGATCGCATCCCACTCCGCGGCGGAGGGCGCGTTCCAGGGTTCGGCGACCGAGATCTGGCCGACCATCTCGCCGAGCTTCTCGTACAGGCCGCCGTAGGCGGCGCCGGTCTCGTCATCGCTCGCGAACGGCCACGCCTCGACGTGGCGCTGTCCGTTCTCGACGCGTACGAGATCGCCCTCGACGCGCGGAAGCTTCTCGACCTCGAGCCCGAGGTGATCGATCACTCGCATCAGCGCGTGCTGGAACGCGCCGGTGAACTCCGCACCGCGCTGCAGCAGACGGCCGTTCTCGCGCGTGACGCCCTCGACACATCCGCCCAGGCGGTCGCGGGCCTCGAGCAGCACGACGTCGGTGATTCCGCGTCGCGCGAGCTCATGAACGGTGACGAGCCCGGCGATGCCGCCGCCGACGACGATCACGTCGGCCGTGACCTCGCCGTCCAGCCGTGTTTCGATCCTCATTGACCACTCACTTCCTTTGATAGCCGACGCGCTGCCCGCGAACCATCGGGCCGCAGCAGCGCCTTGATCACTGTGCGGGTGGCCATGGCCGTGTAGGCCTCGGCAACCTCGTCGAGTCCGAACTCCGCGTCGATGACGCACCCGGGATCGGCGCGTCCGTCCAGGACGAGCGCGAGGAGTTCATCGATGACGGCACGGACGGGTGCCGTTCCCCCCACCAACCGCGCGTTCAGGCCGAACAGGGAGCCGTAGCCGACGGGTGCCTCTTCATTCTGCGGCACGCCGACGCGGGAGATGACACCGCCGGGACGGACGACGCCCACGGCCTGCTCGTACGCGGACCGAAAGCCGACGGCGTCCACGACGGCGGGATACCCGTCGCCGCCGCTCGCCTCCCGCACCTGCGCGATGCCCTCTGCGCCGCGCGCTCGGACCACGGTCGTCGCGCCGAACCGCTCGCCGATCGCGATCCGGTCCTCGTGCGAGCCCATCAGCACGATCTCCTCCGCACCGCGCAGCTTGGCGGAGTGCACGGCGAGCAGCCCGACCGCACCGTCTCCGATGATCACGACCCGATCGCCCGGCCCGACGCCCGCCTCCCGCACGCCGTACCACCCGGTGCAGAAGACGTCGGCGAGAGTCAGCAACGCGCGGTGATCGTCGGGTGCGATCGTGGCCGGCACCCGAACCAGAGTGCCGTCGGCGTACGGCACGCGAACGGCCTCCGCCTGGCCCCCGCCGAATGCGGGGTCACCCCAGTAGCCGCCGTTGCGGCAGGCCACGTGCAGTCCCTCGCGGCAGAAGTCGCACGTGCCGTCGGAGATCGCGAACGGCGCGATGACGAAATCTCCCCGACGCAGCGTGGCGACGTCAGTCCCGATGTCCTCGACGACGCCGATGAACTCGTGCCCCATGGGCGCGGGCTGCACGCGCGGACCGTCGCGGAAGTCGTGAAGGTCCGATCCGCAGACAGCCGCCGCCACAACGCGGACGACGGCATCCGTGGACGCCTCGATGCGCGGGTCCGGCACCTCAACGAGGGCGACCTCGCCGGGGGCGATGAGCTGGGCGGCACGCACCGAATGACTCCTGTCCGGCTACGCCCGCGGCGCGGAGGGTCCTCCGAACGCCACTGCAAGGCTCACCACTGAACATGTTCTGATATACGAACGTTACTTGCTATATACGTAATGCTAGGGGCAGGATATGCCGGAGTCAACGCCCCATACATGCCAGAAACCCTGAATATCACCCAAAGCCCGGGCTTTCGACCACGAGTGATATGTCAGAGTACCTCGCCCCGCGAAAGAGGGACAGAAATGTTTACACGTTCGAAACCAATCATCGCTGCGGGCGCCACCGCAGCCGCGCTCCTGCTGCTGACCTCCTGCAGCGGGTCCCCCGCAGCCGGCGACGCATCCTCCCCCGACTTCGTGTACTTCGCCGCCGGTGGGTACACCGGCGAGTTCGAGAAGGTGATCGAGCGGACGCTCTTCGCAGCCTACGGCGAAGCCACCGGCGGCCAGGTGCAGGTGCAGAAGGGTGACTGCGGCATCAGCAATCTCGCGCAGCAGGTTCAGGCGAACAACGTCACGGCCTCGCTGTGGGTGTTCTGCAGCACCGCCGAGTTGGACATCGCCGCCGAGGAGGGCCTCCTGCAGCCCATCGACACGGACGTGGTGCCGGTGGACCTCATCCAGGAGGACCACCACACCGAGTACGGCGTGGACTTCGGCGCTTGGACGATGGGACTCGCATACGATGCGGACGCCGTGAAGACCGCGCCGACCAGCATCGGCGACTTCTTCGACACGGAGACCTTTCCCGGCAAACGCTGCGTCAGCAACTTCCCCGTCGGTTCCAGCATCTTCGAGGCGGCACTCCTCCACGACGGTGTGGCCCCGGAGGACATCTACCCGATGGACCTCGACCGCGCCTACGCCGCGTTCGACCGCATCAAGAGCGACATCCTCTTCTTCTCCGGAACCGCGGAAGGCAACCAGAACCTCCTCACCGGACAGTGCAGCCTGCTGATCACGAGCGCCGGCGACACGAAGATCACGGCCGATCAGAATCCCGACCGCGACATCCGATTCGTCCAGGAGGACGGAGTGAACGCGTTCGCGGCGATGGGCATCCCGAAGGGCGCACCGAACCCCACCGCCGCGAACGAGTACATGAAGGTCGTGATCGAGGATCGCGACGCACAGAGCGAAATGCTCGCGAACACCGTCGTCGTCCCGGTTCTGCTCACCGAGCCGCTGGAGACACCGGCGGGCCTCGAAGAGTGGTCCGGACTCCTCTCCGGCAAGGGCTTCTTCACCTCCGACGAGCGCTGGTACTTCGAGAACTTCGACACGATCCTGCAGCGCTGGAACGACTGGCTGGTCTCCTGACGCGCTGACGTCCCGCGGCGGCGGGGGTGCGGACGGCTCGGTCCACACCCCCGCCGTTCATCGTTCTGCCGGCACCGCGGCGCTCTTGACACCCGCTCGCGCCGCCTCCTAGGCTCCGGATGCACATCGAGTTCGTCATTACGAACTCGAGTTTGTATTACGACGACGAGAGGAAACGAGATGTCCACACGCACCGCGCCCTGGGCCGCCGCCGGAGTCACCGCGCTCGCCGCCCTGCTGCTGACGGCTTGCAGCGGCGCCGCCGACGGCACCGAGGAGTCCGCCTCGGCCGACTTCACGATCTTCGCCGCCGGGGGCTACACCGGCGAATACGAAGAGGCCCAGAAGCAGACGATCATCGCCGGCTATACCGCGGACACCGGGGGCGTCGTGTCGATGCAGAAGGGCGACTGCGGCCTGAGCACACTCGAGCAGCAGGTCTCCGCCGGGAACGTCACGTCGTCGCTGTGGGTGTTCTGCAACAAGGCCGAGCTGGACCAGGCGATCACGGAGGGGCTCGTGCAGAAGTACGACGCCGACGTCGTCCCGACGGACCTCGTCGCCGAGGGGCACTTCAACGAGTACGGCGTCGACTTCGGCGCCTGGAACATCGGGCTCGCGTACGACGCCGACGCCGTGAGCACACCGCCCACGAGCATCGCCGACTTCTACGACCTGGAGCGATTCCCGGGCACCCGCTGCCTGAGCAACTACCCCGTCACCGCGGGCGCACTCGAATCCGCGCTGCTCTCGGACGGGGTCAGCCCGGACGCGGTGTATCCGCCGGATCTCCCGCGCGCATACGCGGCATTGGATCGCATCAAGGACCACATCCTGTTCTACGCCGGAAGCGCTGAGGGAAATCAGGACCTCCTCACGGGCCAGTGCGCGCTGCTGATGACCAGCGCGGGAGACCTCAAACTGACGGCCGAGGAGAACCCCGATCGCGATCTGCGGTTCGTGCAGGAGGACGGCCTGAACGCGTACTCCGCCATGGCAATACCGACCGGCGCGCCGAACCCGGCGGCCGCGAGCGCGTACATGAAGTCGATCATCGAGAATCGTGACGCTCAGAGTGACATGCTCAGCCGGACCGCCGTCACCCCGATCGTGCTGGCCGACCCCCTCCCGGTGCCCGCCGACCTCGCGGGCTGGGAAGGCATGATTTCTCGCAAGGGCTACCTCGACCAGAACGCAATCTGGTACCGCGACAACTACGACAGCATGCTCGCGGAGTGGAACGCCTGGCTGCTCGAGTAACGGATTCCGCGTGAAGGGGGCGGGCTCGATCACGATCGGGTCCGCCTCTTGACGTTCGGAGCCGACGCCGCTTATGCTCCATTCGCGGAATCAAGTTCGTATTGACGAACTTGATTCCGCGACCCCCACGCTTGAGAGGACGACGATGTTCACCACCCGCAGGGCAATCACCACCGTGGTCGGAGCCGCGCTCGTCGCGCTCACGGTCAGCGCGTGCAGCAGCGACGCCTCCCAGGCCGGCACGGAGTCCGCCGACTTCGTCTACTTCGCGGCGGGCGCGTACACCGAGGAGTACGAGCAGCTCATCGACCGCAGCCTGTTCTCCACCTACACCGAACAGACGGGCGGCCAGGTCACGATCCAGAAGGGCGACTGCGGCATCAATGCCCTCGCCCAGCAGGTCGAGGCGAACAACGTCACCGCTTCGGTGTTCGTGTTCTGCTCCACCGCTGAAAAGGCCATGGCCGCCGAGCAGGGACTGCTGCAGAAGATCGATCCCAAGGTGGTGCCCACCAATCTCGTCGAGGACGATCACGTCGACGAGTACGGCATCGATTTCGGCGCCTGGACCATGGGACTCGCCTACGACGGTGACGTCTATCCGACCGCGCCGACGAGCATCGGCGACTTCTTCGACACGGACAAGTTCCCCGGCAAGCGCTGCGTGAGCAACTTCCCCATGTACGCAGGGGTGTTCGAGGCGGCCCTGCTCCACGACGGTGTCGCCGCGGCGGACATCTATCCGCTCGACCTCGACCGCGCTTACGCTCAGCTAGACCGCATCAAGGACGACATCCTGTTCTTCGCGAACACCGCGGAGGGCGGCCAGAACCTGCTGACGAAGCAGTGCGGCCTGCTGCTGACCAGCGCCGGCGACACGAAGATCATGCAGGCCCAGAACCCCGATCGGAACATCCAGTTCGTCCAGAAGGACGGCGTCGACGCCTACGCCGCGATCGGCATCCCGAAGGGCGCCCCGAACCCGACGGCGGCGAACGCCTACCTGAAGTCGATCATCGAGAACCGTGACGGGCTGAAGAAGATGCTCATCGGCGTGGCCGGACCGGCGGTTTTGCTGAAGGACCCGATTCCCGTGCCTGATGAACTCAAGGACTGGTCCGGAGTCCTCACCGGGGACGGTTTCTTCCCCATGGATGAGCGCTGGTACATGGACAACCTCGGCGAGATCTCCGAGCGCTGGAACACCTGGCTGGTCGGCTGAGAGACACCCGTTCCCGAACCCGGCCCCCGCACGTTCGCGTGCGGGGGCCGGGGCATTCCTTGACATTGCGCGGGAAGCGCCATGAGAGTCCCAGCGCCGAATGAAGTTCACATTCTCGAGCTGAATTCTGCTTATCCGCATGAAGAAGGGAACAATGGTGTTCAGATTCAGCAGGAAGTTCGCCGCAGTGACGGCACTCGTGGGTGCCGCCGCGCTCATGACGTCGTGCAGCGGTGGGCCGAGCGAAGGGTCCGCCTCGGCCGATTTCGTCTATGCCGCCTCCGGCGGGTACACGGAGGAGTACGAGCAGCAGCTCGGCAAGACCCTGTTCGCGGGCTACACCTCGGACACGGGCGGTGAGATCACGGTGACCAAGGGTGACTGCGGGATCAACACTCTCGCTCAGGAGGTCGCGGCCGGGAACGTGACGGCGTCGATCTACGTCTTCTGCAGCACCGCCGAGAAGCAGCAGGCGATCGAGCAGGGTCTGCTGCAGAAGATCGATCGTGACGTCGTGCCCACCGACCTCGTGCAGGACGACCACGTGGATGATTACGGCATCGATTTCGCCTCCTGGACGATGGGCCTCGCCTACGACGGGGCGGTCTACCCGAACCACCCGACGAGCATCGGCGACTTCTTCGACACCGAGAAGTTCCCCGGGAAGCGGTGCGTGTCCAACTTCCCGATGTACTCGGGCCTGTTCGAGGCCGCGCTGGTCCACGACGGTGTCGCCCCCAAGGACATCTATCCCTTCGACTTCGACCGGGTCTACGCGCAGCTGGATCGCATCAAGAGCGACATCCTCTTCTTCAGCAACACCGCCGAGGGTGGCCAGAACCTCCTCACCGGGCAGTGCGGCATGATGCTGAACGGCGCGGGGGACACGAAGATCATGGCGGACCAGAACCCCGAGCGGGACATCCGCTTCGTGCAGGAGGACGGCGTCGGTGCCTACGCGGCGATCGGGATTCCGAAGGGCGCGCCGAACCCGGAGGCCGCGAACAAGTACCTGAAGTCGATCATCGAGAACCGCAAGGGCCTCGCCGAGATGCTCGTCTCGAAGGCCGGCTACGCCGTCATGCTGAAGGACCAGCTGCCCGTGCCGGACGAACTGAGCGACTGGGCCGGCGTGCTCACGAGCGACGATTTCTTCCCGATGGACGAGCGCTGGTACCTCGACAACATCGGCACGATCCTCGAGCGATGGAACGTGTGGATCGTCAGCTGAGCTGATCGCGTACACGAGAAGCGGGGCCCGATCGCGATGCGACCGAGCCCCGTTTCTGATTGCGTCGTCAGTCGCCGCTCGGCGCGATTCGCGCCCAGGTCTCGGCGTACTCGTCGTCCGTCACCGGAGAGCCCACCATGTGCGTCGCGCCGAGCGAGATCACGAAGTAGGTCACGAACACGTCCGGCGACGCCCCGTGCCAGTGCTCCTCATCGGGACCGGTGTAGACCACATCGCCCGCGAGCAGACGATGCTCCTCGCCGTTGCGGTTGGCGATGATTCCCTCGCCGGATCCCATGACCAGAATCTGGGCGACCTCGTGGGTGTGCCAGTCGGTCCGAGCGCCCGGATCGAACACGGCCTCGAACGCGCGCACGCCCTCCTCGGCGAGCACGGGGTCCAGACGCAGGGTGCCGGTCTGCCCCTCCGTCACCAGTCGAACCGGGTCCGCGGTGCGCCCTCGTACGATTCTCACGATCTTCTCCTCCTGTTGGTGCGTGGCGCTGCCTGACGCGGCACGATCTCATTCTTACTAGCAGACTTCAATCTGTAATTGTGAACTTATTCCAGAGGCGGAGAACGTCAACCTGGGCCCTGGTGGCGATGCTTCGCCGTTGACACCGGTCACGATCGACGGATAGCGTCCTATTGGCAGACTTTGTTCTGTAATAGTGAACTCAAGGGAGAGTCGTGAGCAACGAGAGCCAGGAAATCGAGCGGTTCGACGTCGTCGTGATCGGAGCCGGGCTCGCCGGGCTGACCGCAGCCCGAGAGCTTGAAGCACAGGGCATCACCGACATCCTCATTCTGGAGGCACGCGACCGCATCGGCGGACGCGTCGAAGGCGCCGACGTCGGAACGCGGGTGCTGCAGCGCGGCGCCGAGTTCACCGGCGCATTCCACCAGGACCTCGCCGAGCTCACGGCGGAACTCGGCATGGTCGCCGTCCCCCTCCCGCGTCACCCGGGCAGCACGGTGCGGATCTCGCACGGCGAGCGGTTCGAGGAGACCTCGCCCTTCGCCGACGACCCGGAGGCCTCGGCGCAGCTGGAAGCCGTCTTCGACCGTCTCGGCGAGATGGTGGAGTCGGTCACCCCGGACGCCCCGTGGGACGCACCGCGAGCACGCGAATGGGACGACGAACTGTTCTCGTCCTGGGTCGAGCGCACCGCCACCCGCCCGGAGGTGCGCGAGCGCGTGCTCCTGGACCTCCCGGTGGACGCCGAGCAGATCTCTCTGCTGACCATCCTGTGGTGGATCTCGAAGTACGGGTCGCTGCGCGGCATGGACACCTTCAACCTGCGCTTCGTGGAGGGCACCTCCGAGATCACGAAGCGGATCGCGGACCGGCTGTCCACCGAGATCCGCCTGTCTTCGCCGGTCCGCTCGATCGACCGCACCGGCGCAGACGCCGTGATCGCCTACGACGGCGGCCGCGTCGCCGCACGCCGGGTCATCCTCACGCCGGAGCCCTCGATCGTCTCGCGCATCCAGATGATCCCCGCGCTGCCGGCCGGACGGGTGTCGCTCCAGGAGCGCTGGCTGGCGTACCACTCCTCCAAGATCTACGCCGTCTACGAGCGCCCCTTCTGGCGCGACAACGGCCTCTCCGGAGTCGCGATGGGGTCGCTGCCGGCGGAGTTCATCATGGACGTCTCCCTCCCGGACGCCGAGGAGGGCATCCTGTGCGGACGCCGCCCGCTCTCGGCGGGTCGGTGGGCGCGCACGCCCGGCAGCGACGACCTCTCCTTCACCGAGCTGGTCGGCGACCAGGACAAGCTGAAGGCGGCGTACGTCGCCCAGCTCGTCGAGTACTTCGGCCCCGAGGCCGCCCATCCGCGCGAGGTGCACTACTTCGACTGGATCGGTGACTCCTGGTCGGCCGGTTGCGGCTCGCTCCACCTGCCGCCCGGCGTGCTCAGCACGGTCGGTCGCCACCTGCGCGAGCCGATCGGACCGCTCCACTGGGCGGGCGCGGACACCGGCCTGGTCGACGCGCTCGGCGGCGCCGTCCAGTCGGGCCGACGCGCGGCACGCGAGGTCGTCTCAGCGCTCAGCGGCGCCGAGGTCCCCGCCTGATGGAGGTCTTCCTCCCCCACGGCGCCACACCCGCCGACCCGACCATCTACACCGGCGACGCCTGGTACACGATGATCTCGTACGGCCGCGAGGGATCGCTCATGCAGAGCGGCATCGTGCACTTCGCTCCCGGCGCGCGCACGACGTGGCACCGCCACCGCCGCGGCCAGACCCTGTACGTCCTGGACGGCGTCGCCCTCGTGGGCACACGTGACGGGGTCGCGGAGGTGCACGCCGGTGAGACCGTCGAGTGCCCGGCGGAGGAGGACCACTGGCACGGCGCCGGCCCCGACGGGTACATGCGCCACCTCGCGATGTGGGAGCTGTCCGGTACGGATGAGGACCAGGTCGACTGGCTCGAGCCCGTGACGGACGCGGACTACGCCACCACCCCGGTGCGCGACCCGCGCACTCCCACGAATCCCTGGGGCTGAGCGTCGGGCCGGTCCGCCCCCGGGCTCAGGCGAGGTCGGGCGGAAGGTCGATCTGCGCGGCGAGCAGGGCGCCGGTGAGCCACTGGATCGCGCACACTCGCGCCAGACGGGTCTGGCGGCTGGTGACGGCGGCGATGAGCGCCCCCATGTTCGCACGCGAGTAGGCGGGATCCGCGATGTAGACCGGACTGATGTCCTGCACCGCGGAGGTCCAGCCGAAGTGACCGAACTCCCACAGTTGTGCGCTCGCCCGCGCGACGCCCTCCGAGTGGGCGGCCGCGAGGATGAGCTCATGCATCTCCCGAGCCTGCGGGATCAGGTCCGCGCTGTCTGAAGTCTGCTGCATCCGCTCGTTGCAGAGTCGGAGCTGCTCCATCTGCTCGTCGGTGCCGCGACGTGCGGCGAGCGCCGCCACCTCGCCCTCGAACTGGGCCGTGACGTGGATCAGGTCGACGGACTCCTGCAGGGAGTACTTCGCGACCCGACACCCGACCTGGGGAATGATGTCGACCAGCCAGGCCCCGGCCAGTCGGCGCATGGCGTCCATGACGGGCTGCCGGCTGGTGTCGAACTCGGCACCCAGGTCCTCCACGGACAGGGCGCTGCCCGGCGGGTACTCGCCAGCGAGGATCCGGGTGCGGACGGTGAGGAAGATGTGCTCCGCGAGGCGTCGGGAATCACTCCGGCGCGCCGTCGGAACCCGCCGCGACGATGTCTCAGGCATTGTGCCCCTCTCGCGTTCGGACCATCCTATGCGTTGCACCTGCGCGGGCAGAACCGACCGACAGCACGAGGGCGGAACCGACCGACCGCAGCACGAGGGCAGAACCGGCCGACCACTCGAGGGCGGGACCGACCGACCGCAGCACGAGTGCAGAACCGACCGACCACACCAGGGCAGAACCGACCGATCGGACGAGGGCGCGCATCAGTCCAGCAGTGCCACGGGCACATCGACTGCGCGTGCCCGGATCCACTCGCCGAGGCTCTTCGCCTGCGCGTCGATTCTGGTGGACGCCGCCACGCCGTCGCCGAGGAAGCCGTGGATGACGAAGTTCAGCGAGTGCAGGTTCGGCAGCCGGTGCCGGTCGACGGCGAGATCGGCGGCCTCGGGAATGAGTTCACGCAACCGTTCCGTGGTCAGGTGCGCGTCCAGCCACGGCCACACGCGCGGATCCCGCACGTACAGACCGAGGTTGGCCGCGCCACCCTTGTCGCCGGACCGCGAACCGACCAGCTGCCCGAGCGGCACGCGTCGCGTGTCGCCCGTGATGGGCTCCGTTTCCTCGGCCGCTGCGACCTCGGGTGCGAACTGCGCGTCACGCTCGGTCACGTCCAGGTCGGCGACGTCGATCTCCGCGCCGCCGAACAGGTGCACCGTCTGATGCGCCGCAGCCAGCGGAACGAGCGCTGAGGCGTGGACGCCGAACTCTCGGCCCTCGGACGGCGGACCGCTGAGCAGGTAGAAACCCGGGATGCTGGCGAGCGCGAGCTCGACCAGGGCGCCGGACGCACGCCGGCCGACCAGTTCCGGCCGCGTGGATTTCAGCGTGATGCTCCACGTGGCCGTGGCGCGCTCGCTCGTGTCCGGGTCCTCGACGTCGGTGCGCTGCACCCGCACGTCGACGGCGTCGTAGTCCTCCGGCGTGTACGGGCACGCGTCCCAGAACAGCTCGGTGAGCAGCTCGGCCTTGCGTTCGATGTCGAGGCCGACCAGGGCGACGCTGAGGTCGTTCCGGTAGCCGCCGATCATGTTGATCGAGGTCTTCAGAAGCCCGGAGGGGGCCTGTCCGACGGCACCGGACACTCGTACCCGATCCGTGTCGAGTTCGGTCACCGCGAGGGTGTCGAAGCGCGCGTCGACGTCCGGTCCGAGGTACAGCGGAGAGCCGATCTCGTAGAGCAGCTGCGAGAGCACCGTCTCGCGGTTGACGACCCCACCCGTGCCGGGGTGCTTGCCGATCACCGCACTGCCGTCCTCGTGGATCTCCGCCCACGGGAAGCCGATGCGGCGCATGTCCGCGACCTCGGTGAAGAAGGAGTAGTTGCCGCCCGTCGCCTGCGTGCCGCACTCGATGACGTGTCCGGCCACGACCGCGCCGGCGAGCCGGTCCCAGTCGTCGCGGGCCCAGTCGTGCCACCACGCCGCCGGTGCGCACACCAGAGCGGCGTCCGTGGTCCGGCCGGTGATCACGACGTCCGCGCCGGCGCGCAGCGCCTCGACCACGCCCCACCCGCCGATGTACGCGTTCGCGCTCACCACCTTGTCCGGATCGATCTCCGGCGAATTCGGGAACGGCCGTGCCGCCCCCGACGCGAGCATGCCCGGCAGCGCCTCAAGCACGTCGTCACCGGTCACGTACGCGATCTTCGGCGTCCGGCCGCGCTCGGCGGCGAGGTCGGCGATCGCCTGGGCGAGACCGGCCGGGTTCAGCCCACCCGCGTTCGAGACGATGCGGATCCCGCGGTCGAGGCACTCCTCGAGCACGTCACCCATCTGCTTCAAGAACGTCGAGGCGTAACCCGCACCCGGCGTCCGGCTGCGGGCCTTGGCCAGGATGAGCATGGTCAGTTCGGCGAGCCAGTCGCCGGTGAGCACATCGATCGGCCCACCCGTGACCATCTCCCGCGCGGCCGCGAGCCGGTCGCCGAAGAAGCCGGAGCAGTTGCCGATGATCAGGGGGCGCGCCATGGCGATACTCCTCAGTACAGGAAGAACTTGTAGGGGTTGTACTTGAGCTCACGACCGACGAGCATCTTCTGCACCTCGGTCGCACCCTCACCGATCCGACGGATGCGCAGCTCGCGGTACCAGCGCTCGAGCGGCATCTCCTTGGACACACCCATGCCACCGTGCACCTGGATGGCGCGGTCGACCACGCGCGCGGCAGCCTCGGTCGCGGCGATCTTGGCGGCCGCGGCGTCCGAACGGAACGGCAGGCCGCGATCGGCGCGGTCGGCGGCCAGCAGCACCATCATGGTGGCGTTGCGGATATCCATCTCGTTCTCGACGAGCATCCAGTTCAGACCCTGGTGATCGATGAGGTTCTCACCGAACGCCTGACGCACCTTGGCGTACTCGACGGCGAGTTCCTGGGCCTTGACGGCGACGCCGACGCAGGCGGCGCTGTACGGGATGCGGTTCTTCGCGAGCCGGTGGTTGGCCATCTTGAAGCCGTTGCCGAGGCCGCCGAGGATGTTCGCGCTCGGCACGCGGACGTCCTGCAGCGCGATCTCGGTGCCCGGCTTGGTCGAGCGCAGCGTGTGCACGACGCTGGACACCGTGAAGCCGGGGGTGTCGGTGTCGACGAGGAACGCGGTCACGCCGTCGCGGCCGGGGCCGCCGGTGCGAGCGAACAGCACCGCGAAGTCCGCCTCGAGCGCGCCACTGATCCACAGCTTGCTGCCGTTGATGATCCAGTCATCCCCATCCTGGACGGCGCGCGTGATGATGGAGCGACCCGGGTCACTGCCGCCGCTGGCCTCACTGAGGGCGAAGCACGCCTTCTTCTCGCCGCGCACGGACGGGTAGAGATAGCGCTCCTTCTGGTCATCGTTCGCGTAGGCCGACAGCAGCGGAATCTGGCCCGGGTGGCCGAAGACGTTGTAGGCGGCGGCGTAGAGTCCGGCCCGGTGCTGCGAGGTCTCCATCGCGATCAGGCAGTGCAGCGTCGTCGAGATGCCGGGCCCACCGAACTCCTCGGGGAGTTCGAGGTTGTACAGGCCCATCTCCTTGGTCTTCTCGACCAGGCGCGCGTAGTTCTCCGGGTCGAGCTCGACGGCGTCCGGATCCATGTCGTGCTCGAGGGGCACGATCTCCTTCTGCACGAAGCGACGGACCTCGCTCAGGAGCGCGAGTTCTTCTTCATCAAGGGAAAGCTGCATGATTCATGCCTTTCGCGCGCCGACCGGCGCGCTGTCGGGATTCCAGGTGACGGTGGGTGCGTACAGGCACTCCAGCTCGTAGACGCGGGACATGTAGTTGGTGGTGATCTCGTACCGGTACGTCGTCGCGGCGGGGTGCGCGCTCAGCGCATCCACGACCGCGCTGCGCAGGCCGAACTTGCTGCGGCCGCCGGCGATGCCGAGGACGACCGTGCGCCCCTCCGCGTCGGCGAGCTCGTAGACGCCGGTGGTCACCGGCAGCGCCCGCCGGCCGGCCTCGTCATCGGCGGCGATCCACTCGCGCCGAATCGGCAGGCCGCTCACGCCGCACGTCCGGCGACGATGGCGTCACACGCGGCGCGCGTCGGCAGTTCGACGACCGCCGAGCCCGGAACGCAGACGGTGTCATCCGCGAGACGCACCTCCTCGATGTCGAGGTGGACGCGACCGCGCTGGTCATCGATCGGCTCGACGGCGGTGACGGTGCCGCGCAGGGTCAGGGTCTGCCCCGCGATGGCGAAGCGGCGGTTGGTGGCTTCCAGAGAGACGATGCGTCCGGCCGGGCCCATCCAGTCCGTCACGAGCTGCGTGAGGAACCCCTGGTGCAGGTGCGACTGCACCAGGACACCGGGGTAGCCCTCCTGCTCGGCGTAGACCTCGTCGAAGTGGATGCGGTGCATGTTCCACGTGACGGCGCAGTAGCGCATCATCTGCACCTTGCTGGGCACGACCTCGAAGCCGTCCAACGCCTGGCCCACCTCGACATCGTCGAAGATCGTCTGCTGTTCCATGGTCACCTCACCAGAATCGTCTGCATCGAAACGAGCACCGGGTCGCCGTCGGCGAAGTACTCGCGCTTGAGCTTCGTGATCGCCATCAGGCCGCTGCGGGTCTCGCGGGGCTCCACCTCGACCAGCGTGGTCGTCATCGTGAGGTGGCTGCCCGGGTACACCGGCGCGAGGAACTCCATCGCCTCGCCGCCGCCCATCAGGCGGTAGCCGCTGGCCGGCAGTCCGGGCAGCGTCGCGCCGACCTCGGTCCCGTCCACGCGCAGGTCCTCGTTGGCCGAGCCCTCCGCCCAGCCCAGGACGGAGACGAGCAGGTTCCACGGCGCGATGATGTCGCGATAACCGTAGGAGCGGGCGTACTCGCTGTCGTAGTAGAGCCGATTGGTCTCACCGACCGAACGCGCGTACCGCTTCATCGTCAGGGCCTCGATCACGCCGAGGTCCTGTTCCTGCGTCACGCCGATGTTCTTGCGAATGTCGTCGATGAGCGCTTCATCGACCGGAAGAAGGACGACTTCTTCACTCATGCTCATTCCTCACCGTTGGGGATTTCCTTATTGCGATCTAAAGTTCCTATTTCCGATCAGCCTAGAGGCAAACGAGTCTCAGGGCAACCCGATCGGGGCTCTCGCGTCAGGCGAATTCGACGACGGTGCGCAGCGCCTCACCGGAGGCCATCGCGGCGAAGGCGTCCTCGATGCCGGAGAGGTCCGTGACATCACCGACGAGCTCGTCGAGCCGGATCCGGCCGGCCAGGTACAGCTCGGCGTACAGCGGCACATCGATGCGGAAGCGGTTCGACCCCATCAGCGAGCCGACCAGGCGCTTCTCCTGCACGAGCGAACGCGCCGGCAGTTCGATGCGCAGGTTCGGGTCCACGACGCCGATCACCGTCACCGTGCCACCCGGACGCAGCGCGCCCCAGGCGTCCTCGATCGTCTGCTTCAGGCCCACGGCCTCGAACACGTGATCCACGCCGCCCTCGGACAGCGCGCCGATCGCTTCGGTCAGCGTGGTGTTCGTGGTGTTGACCACGTCGGTGGCACCGAACAGCTTGGCCTGTTCCAGCTTGGAGTCCACGCGGTCCACGGCGATGATCCGACGCGCTCCGGCGAAGCGCGCCGCCTGGACGACGTTCAGTCCGACGCCACCGCAGCCGATCACCGCGACGTCCTGTCCGGGGCGCACCGGGGAGGTGTGGAACACGGCACCGAAACCGGTGACGACCGAGCAGCCCAGCAGCGCGGCGGTGCGCATCGGCATGGCCGGATCGATCACGGCGACGGCGTGCTCGTGCACGACCATCTCCTCGGCGAACCCGCCGATGCCGGCGAGGGAGTTGATCTCGCCGTCCGCGTCGGAGAACCGTGGCGCCTCATCCGCGGAACGGAAGCGGGGCTTGGCCGTGCAGCGTGCCGGCGTTCCACTCACGCACGAGCGGCACTGGCCGCAGAAGACCGAGTTGCAGGTGACGACGTGGTCACCGACGCGCACTCCGGTGACGTCCGGCCCGACGGCCGTGACGACCCCGGCGGACTCGTGACCGAGGATCATCGGCGTCTGCACCGGCAGCACACCGCGGAAGTAGTGCAGGTCGCTGTGACAGACGGCGGCCGCGACGGTGCGCACGCGCACCTCCTGGCCGATCGGGTCGGCGACGACGACCTCCTCCACCGCGAGCGGCTCGCCCGCACCGCGGAAGACCGCGGCCCTCATGCGCCCGCCCCCGCAACGCTCAGGTAGCCGGACGGGACCGAGATGGACTTGATCTCGAGGTAGGCCTGGAAGCCCTCCACGCCGAACTCCCGGCCGATACCGCTCTTCTTGAAACCGCCGATCGGGGCGATCAGCCCCGCGCTGGCGCCGTTGATGAGGTACTGCCCGGTGCGGACGCCACGAGCCACGCGCAGCGCGCGGTCGAGGTCCTCGGACCAGGCGGCACCGGACAGGCCGTACTGCGAGTCATTGGCGATGCGGATCGCTTCGGCGTCGTCATCGAACGGGATCACGACGATCACCGGACCGAAGATCTCCTCCTGCGCGACCCGCATGCCGGGGTCGACGTCGGAGAAGACGGTCGGGGCGACGAACCACCCCGTGTCCGGCACCGCGGCGTCGTTGCCGCCGGTCACGAGTCGGGCACCCTCACCGCGCCCGACGTCGATGTACCCGCGGACCGTCTCACGCTGGCGTGCGCTGACGAGCGGCCCGAGTCGGGTCGCGGCGTCGAACGGGTCGCCCAGCGGGAGTGCGGCCGCCGCGGCGCCGAACGCGTCGACGAACTCGCGGTACCGCGAGCGCGCCACCAGCACGCGCGTCTGCGCCGTGCAGGTCTGACCGGTGTTGGCGTAGGACGAGGCGATGATGCCGGGGACCGCGCGGTCCAGGTCGGCGTCCGCGAGCACGATGGCGGCGGACTTGCCGCCCAGCTCCAGGCTGACCCGTCGGATCGCCAGCCCACACGCCGACGCGATGCCCGCGCCGACCTCCGTGGACCCGGTGAAGGAAACCTTGTCGACACCGTCGTGCCGCACGAGTGCATCCCCGACGCCCGGACCGGACGACACGATGTTCAGCACACCGGCCGGCAGCCCCGCCTCCGCGGCCACCTCACCGAAGACCTGCGCGTCCACCGGAGTGTCCTTCGAGGGCTTCAGCACGACGGTGGACCCGCTCGCGAGCGCCGGAGCGACCTTCAGCATCGCGCCCGTCTGCGGGTAGTTCCACGGCACGATCGCCGCGACGACACCGACCGGCTCGCTGCGCACGATCGCGTCACCGTTGCGGCCGGCGCGAACCTGCTCGAAGCCGTAGCTCTCCGCGATGTCCGCGTAGAAGTCCAGCATCTCGCTCGGACGCACACTGTGGATCGTCCGGGACAGCGTGATCGGCGACCCCATCTCGGCCGTCACCGTCTGCGCCACGCTCTCGGCGCGGTCACGGTACGCCGCCGCCATTCGCCGCAGCACGGCGGCCCGCTCCGGTCCGGACATCTGCGGCCACGGACCCTCATCGAACGCCGTGCGTGCGGCTTGCACGGCCCGGTCGGCATCTCCCGCCGAGGCGGACTGCACCTCGCCGATGTTCTGCTCGGTCAGGGGCGAGACGACCGTGAGCGCGGGCGCTCCGCCGGTCGCCGCGGTCCACTCACCGTCGATGAAGAGTCCGTTGTCCTGCAGCATGTCCGTCATTTCTCCGCGTCGTCGTTGCGTGCTCGGGTTCAGCCCATGAGGGACTGGTACTCGAGGAACTCCTCGATGCCGTACCGGCCCCACTCGCGGCCGATGCCGGAGAGCTTGAATCCGCCGTGCGGAGCGTTCTTGTCCAGCGGCTTGCCGTTGATGCGGACTCGTCCGGTCCGGATCCGCGTCGCCACCGCGCGGGCGTCGGCGGGGTCGCCCGCCCAGACACCGCCGGCGAGACCGTACGGGGAGTCGTTCGCGATGCGGATCGCGTCGTCGACGTCCTCGAACGGGATGACGCTGATCACCGGGCCGAAGACCTCTTCGCGAGCGATGCGCGAGTCGTTCGTGGTGGAGAAAACCGTCGGCCGGATGAAGTACCCGTCCTCGAGGTGCTCCGGCTGCTCCGCGCCTCCGGTGACGAGGCGGGCTTCGCCGGACGCGACGGCATCCTCGATCATCGAGCGCACCCGATCCCGCTGGCGCGCGGTCTTCACCGGGCCGAGCGTGGTCTCCTCGGCGAACGGATCACCGATGACGAACGACTCGGCCTTGCGCGCGAGCAGTTCCTCGGCCTCGGCGAGGCGTTCGCGCGGAACGAGGACGCGCGAGAGCGAACCGCACACCTGACCGGCGTTGCGGAAGGCGTCCTCGACGGTGACGCCGATCGCCTCCTCCAGCGGTGCGTCGCCCATGATGATGTGCGCGGACTTGCCCCCGAGCTCCAGGTGCACGCGCTTGACCCCGCGCGCCGCGAGCTCCATCACGCGGCTGCCCGCGCCGACGGAACCGGTCAGCGAGACCATGTCCACATCCGGGTGCAGGACGAGAGCCTCGCCGACCTCGGGGCCGGTGCCGACCAGGAAGTTGAAGACGCCGGCCGGAACACCGGACTGACGCACGATCTCGGCGAAGATGTAGCCGGACAGCGGCGCCACCTCGCTGACCTTGACCACGACGGTGCAGCCGGCGGCCATGGCGGCACCGGCCTTGCTCACGATCGAGCGCAGCGGCGCGTTCCACGCGGTGATCGCCGCGACGACACCGGCCGGAACGCGGCGGACGGTCGCGCCCCCGCGCTGCTCCTCCCACGCGATGTCATGCAGGTCCTTCGCGATCATGCGCAGTTCGTCCACGGCACCGATCACCTGGGCGACACGGGCGTGCTTGCGCGGGTGTCCGACCTCCGTGGAGATCGTGTCGGTGACGTCGTCGATCTGCGATTCGAGCAGGCTCGCCATCTTCTCGAAGTACATGCTGCGGTCCTCGAGCGAGCTGCGGCTCCACTCGTCGAACGCGCCACGGGCGGCCGAGACGGCGGCGTCGACATCGACGTCGTCGCACCGGGACACCGTGGCGATCACCTGCTCGGTGGCGGGCGCGATGACGTCGATGTCACACGGTCCGTGCGCGGGGATCCAGCGACCGCCGACGAAGATGTGGTCGTGCTTGTCGTACTCCATGACTGCCTTCAGTTTCCTTTCCGGTGACGCGGTGCGTCAGGTGTGATCGAGAGTTCAGACCGCTGCCGCGGCGTTCGGGACGAGACCGGCGTCGATGATGATCGTGCTGATCTCGGCGGCGCACGCCTTCACGCGGTCGATGATCTGACGCGCCTGGGCCTTGGTCAGCGGCTGCCGCCGGCCCCACGCGGACAGTTCGAAGACCATCTCCCCGCCCACCACGATCGGGGCGGAGACGAAGCGCAGATCGATTTCGCCGGTGACCTCGTCGACGGACGGGTTGTACGCCGCCGCGTGCTCATGGACGAGGTCGAGAGGCACGTCCAGCGAGAGCACGTCGAACAGCGGCGCCTGGCTGTCGACCGGGCCGACCGCGTACACCGCCCCCTCCGCCTCGACGCGCTCGAGCAGCTCGGTCGCGGCTCCCGCGCCGAACTTCTCCGCGGCACGGGTCAGCCAGCGGCGCCGTTCCGCCTCGTCGCGGTGGACTGCGAACAGCGCTCCGGTCGGCGGCGCGAACGGCCAGCGCTGACCGACTCGCGTGATCATCTCCGGGCGCACCAGGGGTCCGGCGGTCGCCGCGATGACGAGATCCTCACCCGCGGTGCAGACGGCGCTGACCTCGGCGTCGAGATCGCCGGCGAGCCGTTCCATCGCGCCGCGCGCGACGTCCACGAACCGCATCTGCGAGGCCAGGCCGGCATCCGCTGAGGCGAGCGAGAGCGGGATGAAGGCGCCGTAGCCACCGCGGAAGAACAGCAGCGGGTTGGTGGTGCCCTGCATGTCGAGGTTCAGCACGCGGCCGACCACGATGTCGTGGTCTCCGCCGGGGTGGATCGCCTCGGTCTCGCACTCGATGTACGCCAGCGCCTCCTCGAGCACCGCGTGGCCGCGCTCGGTGATCCGCAGCGGAATGCCCTCGAACTTGTCGCTCTTCCGGCTCGCCACCTGGCGGCAGACGTCCTCCTGGTCCGCGGAGAGGACGTTCACGCAGAACGCCGTCCCGGACTCGCGGATCGCGCGCCAGGAGCCGGAGGTGGACGTCGCGAAGAACGCCACCAGCGGCGGATCGATGGACACGGAGGCGAAGGAACCGACGGTCATACCGACGACCTCACCGTCGGTGACCGCGGTGATGACGACGACACCCGTGGGGTATTGACCGAGCGTGCGACGGAAGTGCATCGCGTCGATGACGGGGACCGGCTGGTCGCTCATGATCTTCTCCTTCACGCCGTCGGCAGCGCGGCGAGGTAGGCGTCGACGAGCAGATCGAGCTCGTCGTCGGTGCTGGTCAGAGCCGGTGCGAAGACGATCGTGCCGGTCGCGGGGTAGGCGCGGCCGATGATCCGACGCTCCTGCAGGGTGGCGAGCATCGCGGACGCCGCAGCCGAGGGCGAGACCCCGTCGGTGACGTCGACGGCGACGAGCAGGCCGAGCTGGCGGACGTCCGTGATCCGGTCGTCCGTGCGCTGCGCCTCACGGAACCGCGCGGCGACGTGGGCGCCCTTGCGGTGCACCTCGTCGACGACGTTCTCCGCGGCGATGATGTCGAGCGTGGTCAGCGCGGCGGCGCAGGCCGCCGGGTGCGCTCCACCGGTGAAGCCGTGGCTCAGCGGGCGGTCTGATGCGGCCAGCCGCGCGTGCACGCGGTCTCCGATCGCGGCCACGCCCATCGGCGTCGCGCCGTTGTTGATGCCCTTGGACATCGTCATGATGTCGGGCACCACACCCCAGTTGTCGATGCCGAACATCTTCCCGGTGCGACCGAAGCCGCAGACGGTCTCATCGACGATCAGCAGCACGTCGTACTTGTCGCAGATCTCACGGATCCGGGCCCAGTAGTCCTCGGGCGGAATGACGAAGCCACCCGGCGCGGAGATCGGCTCGGCGAGGAACGCCGCCACCTTGTCGGCACCGATCTCCAGGATCTTCGCCTCGAGCTCAGCGGGCCCGTCGACGTCGGCACGCGGCTGCGAGATGTGCGAGATGTTCTCGTCGAGACCGCCCAGTCCCTGCCAGTTGCTCGGCAGGCCACTCATCTTCGTCGTGGTGAGCGTCATGCCGTGGTAGCTCTCGCGACGGCCGATGATGTGGATCTTCTCGGTCTTGCCCTCGAGGCCGTTCACCAGGCGGGCGAACTTGATCGCCGTGTCGACGGCCTCGGAGCCACTGGAGGCGAAGAAGAAGTGGTTGAGGTCGCCCGGGGTGAGCTCAGCGAGCCGCGTCGCGAGCTCGGAGACCAGGGTGTGCCCGCCCCCGTAGTACAGGCTGGCGAAGCTCACGCGACCGAGCGCCTCGGCGACGGCGGCCGCGATCTCCGGACGGGAGTAGCCGAGGTTGACGTTGATCTGCCCCGCCGCGGCGTCGATCCATTCGTCGCCGTTGACGTCCCACATCCGAATGCCGGAGGCGCGCTCGATGATCCGCGCATTCTGCGCGGAGTGCGAACCCATCAGTGTCGAGGGGTGCAGGACGTGCGCGACGTCACCCTCCACTGCGCTGTCGATAACCAGGTCACGCGACATCGTGTGCCCCTTCCCCTGCCGCCGTCGGCAGAAATGTCTTGTGGATCTTTTCCGGGTCACCCTCAGGGAAGATGACCAGCACTGCGACCGAGGAGTCCTCGGTCCGCATGGCGTGGGAGACGCCGCGCGGGATGTAGATGGCGTCGCCGCGGGAGACCGGGCGGGTCTCGTCGCCGACGGTGACGATGCCGGAGCCTTCGAAGATCATGTAGATCTCGCCGACGTTGTCGTGCAGATGGGCGGGGTGGATCTCATTGGGACCCATCCGGTACATCGCCATCAGCAGGTCCGGGCTGCCGCAGATGGGCTGCTTGATCAGGCTGCGGGACATCGCCTGGTCCTCGGCCACCGTCACGCCGCTCAGGGCGCGCTCCGGCGCGGTGTAGACCGAGGTGAAGTGCACCTCGCCGAACGGTGAGCTGGTGTCAGTCATGCGCATTCCCGTCTTCGCGTGCGGCGCGGTGCAGGTCCGTACCGCGGATGGTCTCGGCCAGCGCCTGGCCGATCGCCAGGACGGTGTCGTCCTCCCCGGCGCGACCGACGATCTGCACGGCTGCCGGAAGGGGGCCCGCCATCGCCAGCGGGACCGTCAGCGACGGCAGACCGAACAGCGAGATCGGGGTGAGGAAGCGCGGGTCGCCCGTCGACGCGAGGCCGAGGGGTGCCACATCCGGCACCGTCGGGGTGAGGAGCACGTCGACGTCGGCCAGCATCCTGGCGAAGTCGGCTGCCGCGACGGCGCGCGCCCGCTGAGCGCGCAGGTAGTCCGGGGCGGAGATCCGCCGACCGATCTCGATGAGCGTGCGCAGGCGCGGACCATACTGGTCCTCGGCTCCGGGATAGCGCTCGGCGTGAGCCGTCGCGATCTCCACCGGCAGGATGAGCGTGCCCGCCGCGACGGCGGCCTCGAACGAGGTCGGCAGGGTGAGCGCGCGCGAGTCCCAGCCGTGTTCGCCGACGAGGTCGATCACGCGAGCGAGCGCGGCCAGCATGCCGGGCTGCGCGTCGGTGAAGTGACGATCTGCGATCCCGAACCGCACCGGTGCGGTCCACGCCTCGGCCTGCGGCCGTCCGGCGGCGACCGCGAACGCGGCCGCGATCAGGGCCGGGTCGGACCCGAGGATGCCGACGTGGTCCATGCTCCAGCCGAGCGGCAGGACGCCCTCGCGGCTGAGGGTGTCGTAGGTGGGCTTGAAGCCGTAGACGCCGCAGTACGCGGCGGGACGCAGGACCGATCCGGCCGTCTGCGTGCCGAGCGCGAGGTCGGTGTGTCCCGCGGCGACCGCCGCCGCCGAGCCGGAGCTGGAGCCACCGGGGGTGCGGTCGAGGTCGAGGGGGTTGCGGGTCGCACCCGGGTCCGCGGAGGCGAACTCGGTCGTCACCGTCTTGCCCAGCACGATCACGCCGGCCGCGCGCAGCGATGCGACCACGGGCGCGTCCTGGTGCGGCTCGAAGCCCTGCAGGATGCGCGAACCCGCCTCCGTGCGGAATCCGTCGACGTGGATGATGTCCTTCACGCCCAGGGTGACCCCTGCCAGCGGCAGCGCGTCGCGCTCGGCCGGCGCCAGCGCATCCAGACGTTCGGCTTCGCGTTTGGCCCCCACGACGTCGAGCTGCACCCACGCGTGGACGCTGTCCTCGGACGCCTCGATGGCGGTCAGACGGGTGTCCAGCGCAGCGGTGACGCTGTCCTGCACCGTCGCGGAAGCGCTCATGCCGCCACCCCGGCTCGGGTCGCCGAGAATCGCAGCGCCGGATCGCTGCCGGCCGGCAGGTCCGCGGATTCCAGAACGGCCTGCGCGCTGCGCACACCGCTGGTGAAGGACTCCCAGTACGCCGGCTCGACCCCGGCGGGCGCGCCGTCGTCAATGGTGTTCATCGGACACCGGACGGGGCCGCAACGTCTTCGAGAACCGAACGCGAGTCGCCGTCGGCGAAGTGCGGCATGACGCGGTCTGCGAAGAGTTTGAGGCTGGACGTCTGGTGCTCGAAGGTGAGCAGCGGCAGCGACCAGTACATGATCAGATGCTCGATGCCGAGCTCGCTCTCGTAGCGCTTGAGCTTCTCGGTGACCGTCTCCGGCGAGCCGACGAGGATGAGGTCCTTCGACTGCATGAAGTCGTACCAGTCCATCGCCTCGAGCTCGGGCGTGAGCTCCTCGAAGCTCGCGAGCATCCGCGGGCGCGCCAGTCCGGGCGCCCCGAAGACCTTGGGGAAGAACGCGTTCAGCACGGGTCGGAAGACCTCTTCTGCCTCGCGGTCGGTCCGCGCCACGAACGTGGGGCGCATCATGGCCAGACGCGAGTTCGCGCCGGCGGGCAGCGTGCCCGCGGCGGCGGCTTCCCGCGCCGAAACCCGGTACGCGTCCCAGACCTCACGTGCGGCCTCGAAGGACACGCACCAGTTGACCGCGCCGACACCCGTCCGGCCCGCGAGCTGATGGGAGGAGACGGAGTCGATCATCGTCCACGACGGCGGAATCGGCTTCTGGTACGGCGTGGGGATGCCCTTCAGCGCGACCATCGTGGCGTCATCGCTGTAGATCGCGGGGTCCCGGAACTCCACGGGGATCGCGCTGGCGTCGAACGGGTAGGGCAGCTGGAAGAACTCGCCGTGGTGGGAGAAGGGCTCCCCCGACCAGAACTTCTTGATGACCTCCCACGACTCCCACATCATCCGGCCGCTGCCGGCGGCGTGGTCGCGATCGACGTGCGGGGACGGGTCGAAGTGCGAACTCGCCTTCGGGTTGAGCCCGCGCATGAAGCCGAAGTCGAGGCGGCCGTGGGAGAGGTGGTCGATCGTGGCGGCGTCTTCGGCGACGCGCAGCGGGTGGTGGGCGGAGAGGTTCACGCCGCACTGCCCGATCCGAAGCTTCGTGGTGAGGGCGGCAGCGTAGGCGCCGAAGATGAGGGGGTTCGTCGGGGTCGGGGTGACACCCACGTCCCACGCGAAGTGGTGTTCAGCGGACCAGATCCCGGTGTAGCCGGCCGACTCGAGGAGACCGGGCAGCTGCCGCCACTCCTCGACGTACGGGTAATTGCTCACATCTCCGACATGGGCCAGGATGCCGCTGTCAAACCTCACGTCGATCCCCTCTCAGGAGTTGTCCCTAAATACGACTTCTACGTCGTATTGACAGACAGTACGTCTCGCGAGCCGCAGTGTCAACAGATTTTGCGGCGCGATTCGCTACCTAACATTCTACCCGCGCACCTTTTCTTGTCCAGAGGCGTTATCTGCCCCTCGCTGGCATGCCACTTCCGATATGCCCGCCGGGATAAAGAATCCATATATACGTCACGCAGGCCGTTATTATGTACACTGAACGGCAGCCGGCGCGTGCAGTCGGCCGGAGAACGGACGAGAAAATGACGGCAACGACGCCACCAGCCCTTGAGGGCATCACGGTTCTGGAACTGGGCCAGGCCTACATGGGTCCGTACGCTGCGCTCCTGCTGCAGCGGCTCGGTGCCACCGTCATCAAGGTCGAAGCACCGACGGGCGAGACCTACCGCCGCCCGACCGCGCGCAAGGCGACCGAGGCGATGCAGTTCTCCATGCTCAACGCCGGCAAGCGCAGCCTCTCGATCGACCTGAAGACCGATGAGGGAAAGCGCGTCTTCCACGACCTCGCCTGCCAGGCGGACGTCGTGATCCAGAACTTCGCCCCGGGCGCTTTCGAGCGTCTGGTCGACGTCGACGAGCTGATGCGCGCCAACCCGCGACTGATCGTCGCGTCCGGCAGCGGCTACGGCAGCACGGGTCCGTACAGCGGCATCCGCGCGATGGACCTCACGATCCAGGCGATCGCGGGTGTGATGTCCACCACCGGCTTCGAGGACACCGCCCCGGTTCGCACCGGTCCGGCGGTGGTTGACTTCCTCGGCGGATCACACCTGTCCGCCGCGATCATGGCCGCCCTCATCCAGCGCGGCAGGACGGGCCGCGGACAGAAGGTCGAAGTCGCCCTGTACGACGCGGTGCTGCCGTCCCTGGCCTCGAACATCGGCGGGTGGATGGACAGCGACGGCACGATTCCGGAGCGCACCGGCAATCGCCACGGCGGATTGTCGGTCGCTCCGTACAACGCCTTCCCGACCGCCGACGGCTGGGTCGCGGTGCTCTGCCTGCACGACCGGCACTGGGGAATCCTGTGCGACATCATCGGCCGGCCCGAGCTCGCCGTCGACCCCGCGCTCTCGACCAACGCGGCCCGCGCGGCGGACATCGATCTGACCGACGGCGTCGTGGAGGCCTGGACGCGCCAGCACCCCACGGCCGAGATCGTGGCGGCCCTGAACGACGCCGCCATTCCGTGCGCTCCGGTCCTGTCACTGCAGGAGGTCATCGACAGCCCGCAGACCCGCGAGCGCGGCATGCTCGTCCAGCACTCGGACGCGGAGCGTGACTGGTGGGTGCTCGGCAGCCCCCTGCGCCTGACCGACACCCCGGCACCCGAAGCCCCGCGACCGGCCCGGCTCGGACAGCACAGCCGCGAGATCGTCGGCGAGATGCTCGGCCTCGATGAGGATGCCCTGGACGCCCTGGTCGACGACGGCGTCATCTTCGATGAGACGACCGCCCGACCGCCCCAGCCCGTTCGCCTGGGCTGAGCCCGGACATGACGATGCCCGCCGCTTTCGCGGCGGGCATCGTCATTCGTGCTTTCAGGCCTTCTTGCGCCAGCGCTCGATGTGCTTGAGCAGAATCGCGCCGATCTCTTCCCGGCGCGGCTCGGCATCGGCGATCTTGCCGGTGATCGTGATGGACCCGACGACGTCGCCGGCGCGATCCGTGAGGGCCGCGCCGACCGCGTAGCGCGTGCGCTTGTTGTAGGCCAGGCCTGTGGCGCGGATGTCGTCGTACTCCTGCAGGAAGGCGTCGACGAGCTCCTCACTCTCGTGCACGTGCCGGCGCAGGAACGCCTGGCGCTGCGTCTCCGGCATCGCCGCGAGCAGCGCCTTGCCTCCGGCGGTGTCCAGGACCGTGCGCCGAATGGTGTTCTTCAGGCGGAACCCGTCCAGGGAGTCCGAGCCGGCCTGAGCGACGTAGATGAGGCTGTCGCCGGCCTGCATGCCGAGGAACACCGCTCCCCCGGTCTCCTTCTGCAGCTCGTCGAGATCATGCTGGGACACGTGGCCCGGGCGCATGCTCCCGTCGGCGATGGTGAGCCCGTAGACGGCGGGGCCGATGTAGAAGCGGCGGTTGTCCTCGTGCAGCCAGCCGGAGGCGACGAGTCCGCGGATGAAGCCGTGCACCGAACTCTTCGGAACGTCCATCCGTCGAGCGAGTTCGGCGAACTGCAACCCGGGGCTGTAGACGACCTCTTCGAGGATCTGGGTCACGCGGTCGATGGTGCGGTGGTGCTGCGGCGCACCCGATCCGCGCTTGGTCGTCTCTGCCGACCCGCTGTCTTCCGCCACTGTCTGCATCCTTTCCCCCGTCTCGAGCGGCCCGGTATCGCTCGTGGCGATCGCACCGCTTCGTCCGGTAATCCGTAATTGCGGACAACACTATCGGATGAATTCCGGGCGGGGTGGGACCTCCGTAGGAGGATTTCTCCGCAACCGAGCAGGGGAATCCTCCTACGGCAGCCGGATCAGCCCTCGTGCTGAGAGATGTCGATGCCGAGCAGGTCTTCGTAGACGCGCATCACGACGGTGTGGTCGAGCTTGCCGCGATCGCCGCCGAGCGCGAAACGCATCTGCGTGTGGACGTCCGAACCGATCGGCGTCGGGATCTTCAGATCGTCGGACAGCTCCAGGAACAGCTGCGCGTCCTTGTAGCCGAGGTCCAGGGTGAAGTCCGGGTCGTCATAGCGACCGGCGAGCGCGCGGTTGGCGAGCACCTGGTACATCATCGAGTTGCCACTGCTCTGGCTGATCGCGTTGTGCAGCACCTGAGCGTCGATGCCGGCCGAGACACCGACCGCGAACGCCTCAGAGGCCGCTGCCGTGTACGCCTGCGCGAGGTAGTTGTTGACGATCTTGACGACCAGGCCGTTGCCGATGCCGCCCACGTAGAAGACCTTGTCCGGGTCTCCCATCGTGTGGAAAAGCTCGCGGTGCCGCTCGAAGACCTCCGGGTCACCACCGACCATCATCGCCATCTCGCCGCGACCGGCCTGGTCCGCGCTCGTGCTGATCGGGGCGTCGAGCATGTCGATGCCCGCCGCGGCGAGCTTCGCGGCGATCGCGCGCGTGGAGGAGACCGACGTCGTGGACAGGTCGATGTAGGTGGTTCCGGGCTTCGCGTTGCCGAGCACGCCGTCCTCACCGAGGGCGATCTTCTCCACGATCGACACCGCGGGCAGGGAGGTGAGGATGACATCCGCCGCGGCGCACAGCTCCGCGAGACCGGACCGCGTGGCGCCGAGGGCCTCGACCCGGGCAACCGCCTCATCGTTGAGGTCGAAGACGCGAATGTCGTGGTCGGTCTGCCGCAGGAGGTTGGAACAGATGGGGCCGCCCATGGTGCCGACGCCGATGAAACCGATGATCACGAGTTGTCCTTAATTACGTATTGATGTGTGGATATAGGGAACCTAATGCGTAGACTGACGCAACACAACCCTCGATCGGAGAACTGACATGGATGTCTTCCCCCTTCCCCCCACCCGCCTCTCGTCCCCGGCGTGGTTCACCGGCGAGGTCTACACCGACGTCGTGCTGGACGGCGTGAGCCCCTCCATCATGCGGGCGATGTACATCCGCTTCGCGCCGGGTGCCCGGACCGCCTGGCACAACCACGGTCGCGGTCAGACGCTGCACGTCACCGAGGGACGGGGCCTCATCCAGACCCGCGATGGCCTCGTGACCGAGATCAACGCCGGCGACATCGTGCAGTGCCCGCCCGGTGAGTGGCACTGGCACGGCGCCGCACCGGACAGCTTCATGACGCACCTCGCCCTGTACGAGACGCCCGGCGAGGGCGACCTGCCGGACGAGATCGGTGACCTCGTCACCGACGACGAGTTCAACGGCCCCCGCGCGCGGCGTTGACCGTGGCCGTGAATCTGGTCCTGCTGCACGGCGGCGGACAGGGCAGCTGGGTCTGGGACGACCTGATCGCCGCGCTGCGCCTGCAGGCGGGCGACGAGGTCAACGCCGTGCCGATGGATCTGGCCGGGTGCGGTCTCAAGCGCGACCGCGATGTGTCGGAGATGTCCACCCTCGACGTCGCACGCGAGTTCGTTGAAGAACTCGATGCGGCGGGGCTGCGCGACGTCGTGCTGGCCGGGCACTCCGGCGCCGGGATCACGATCGCCGCGGCGGCCGCCCTGCGTCCGGATCTCATCCGGCGCTACGTGCACATCTCGACCATCGTCGCTCCGCCGGAGGTCACCCTCATGGAGTTCTTCCTGAGCGGGGTCGCGGACATGGAGTACGGAGACTTCCACGCCCAGGCGCGGGCCTCGATGTGCAACGACATGACTCCCGACCAGGCGGATGAGTTCCTCGGCAAGCTCGGCTTCGACGCCTGGCCGACCGAGGCTGTCATGCTGACCGAGCGCGACTGGGCGTACGACCACCTGGCGACGACGGACACCGCCTACGTCATGTGCCTGCAGGACCGCTGCCACACGATCGCGTGGCAGGAGGAGTTCGCCGAGCGCGTGCACGCGAGCCGTATCCACCACATCGACGCCGGGCATCAGGTGATGAACACGCGCCCGCACGCCCTGGCGGAGATCCTCCTGGCCGAGGTCCGCCGCTGACGCGCCGCGGACCTCGGCAGCGGGTCAGGCCGGGCCCACCTGGATCACGGTGCGGCCGAGGTCCGGGCCCGCGGCGATGTAGTCGAACGCAGCGCGCACGTCGTCCAGCCCGAAGGTGCGCGCGACGCGCGGCGTGAACCGCCCGTCGGCGGCGCGGTCCAGGATGTACCGGATCGCCTCTTCGCGCTGCTCGCCGCCCACGATGTCGAACATCGTGTAGCTCGTGACCGTGAGACCTTTCCCGATGAGATCCTGCGGCGGCAGCACGCCGGGTTCACCCGCGAGCATGCCGTACACGACGATGACCCCACGAACCGATGCCGCCGCGGCCGCGTCAGCGAGGAACGGGCCGTTCACCGGGTCGTAGGTGACCCGGACGCCGACCCCACCGGTGATCTCGCCGACCCGCGTCACGTAGTCCTCGGTGTCGGTGACGATGACGTCGTGCGCGCCCAGCTCCCGCAGGCGATCAGCCTTGTCCGCGTGGCGCACGACGGCGATCGGGTACGCGCCGCGATCGCGCACGATCTGCATCGCGGCCAGGGCGATGGCCGAGCCCCCGGCGGGCAGCGACACATAGTCGCCGGGCTGAACACCTCCCGCGTGGATCACACCGTACGCGGTGAGGAACGGCACCCACAGCGCCGCCGCCTCGGCCGCAGAGAGCGTGTCGGGGTACTCCACCAGCGCGTCGGCGGGCGCCAGCGATTCGTCGCCGACGCAGCCGTAGCGCTCCTCATCCCAGGGACCGATCGGTGCAACACGGCGACCGATCCAGGACGCGTCGACGCCCTCGCCGACCGCTTCGACGACACCGGCGACCTCGTACCCGAACCGGGTCGGCAGGGTCGGCGGCGTCGCGAGCGGAGCACCGCTGTGCTCCTGCCCGCGCAGGAACGGCAACTGGTCCCTCGTGAGACCGGCGGCCTGGACGCGCAGCCGCACCTCGCCCGGTCCCGGGTCCTGGCGCGGAACCTCATCGAGAGAGAGGTTCGCCGGACCGCCGAATTCGTGAAGCCGTACCGCTCGAACCATAAGATTCTTCCCAACTCTGCCGAATGATGTGTTCATATATACGTAGTACTTTCCGCGTGTAGGAATCAAGGGGCCGCGTCGCATTCATCGCGACGCGCGTTCGAACACGCGGCTCAATGAGGAGAGGCAAGACGGAATGACCGACACCACGACGATCGCGAGCACCGAGACCGGTGCGTGGAGTTACAGCGAGCCGGAGGCGCAGGGGGTGTCGTCCGAGCAGATTCTGGCCTTCCTCGACGCGGTCGAAGAGTTCGGCAGCGAGCTGCACAGCCTCATCATCCTCCGGCACGGCACGGTCATCGCGCGGCGCTGGTGGCACCCGTACCGGCCGGAAGCGCCCCACAATCTGTACTCCCTGAGCAAGACGGTGACCTCGACCGCGATCGGTTTCGCGGTCAACGAGGGTCTGCTGAAGGTCGATGACCGCGTCGTCGACCTGCTGCCCGACTACGATCACTCCACCGCCGGACCGTACGTCGAAGACCTCACCGTGCAGCACCTGCTGAGCATGAGCATCGGCCACCGCGGCGCGATGTGGGAGGACCGCGACCGCGGCGATGACTGGGCGAGCGCCTTCTTCCGCATCCCGATCGAGGACGCCCCGGGCACGGTCTTCCGCTACGACAGCGCGAGCTCCTACCTGCTCTCGGTGATCATCACGAAGCTCACCGGCCAGACGGTCGCCGAGTTCCTGACGCCGCGCCTGTTCGACAAGCTCGGCTTCGAGGGCTGGATCTGGGACCGTTGCCCCGCCGGCCTGTCGCTCGGTTCCTCAGGCCTGAGCCTGCGCACCGACGACATCGCCCGCCTCGGCCAGTTCTATCTGGATGAGGGCGTCTGGAACGGCGAGCGTCTGCTTCCGGCGGAGTGGATCCAGGCCGCGACCAGCGCACAGGTGCAGCAGCGTCCGCCGTGGGGGCCGCTGGAGCTCGGCGCCTTCCCGGAGATCGAGAAGGAGCCGGACCCCGCTCGGCAGCTCGAGCTGCTGCAGCAGGTCAGTGACTACTACCAGGGTTACGGCTACCAGATCTGGCTCACCCGAAACAACGGCTACCGCGCGATCGGCTACACGGGCCAGTACTGCCTCGTGCTGCCCGAGCACGACATGGTCATCGCGATCACCAGCGAGACCGAGGACACCGAGGACGTCCTGTCCGAGATGATCTACGCGCACCTGCTGCCGAAGCCGGGAGCCGAGGCGCTGCCGGCAGCGCCCGAGGCCGCCGAGCGGCTGCGGACGCGCCTGACCGAAGGGCAGCTCGCGGGACCGGTGGGCGCGAAGACCACGGCGACCTCGGAGGCGATCTCCGGACGGACGTTCGCTCTTGACCCGAACCCGTTCGATGCCACCGGGCTCACGCTGACGTTCGGGGACGACGGCGCCGCCTTCGCTCTGACGGTCGGCGAGGTCGAGCACGTCATCCACTGCGGCTACGAGGCCTGGATCGACGGCGGCACTCGCATGCCGAACACTCCGCCCGGAATGAAGCCGTCCGACGGGCGCCTGCCGAAGGTGGCCGCAGCGGGCGCGTGGACGAGCGAGAACACGTACGAGATGCTGTGGCGCTTCTACGAGATGCCGCACCACCTGCGCGTCACCTGCACGATCGACGGCGACGCGATCACGGTCGAGAACGCCAAGAGCATGCACGCGTTCATCCCGGTCGCCGAGCTGTTCGGAGAGAAGGAGCCGGTCCTCACCGGAACCCTCTGAGGACGGCGAACGACGGAGGGGCTCACGCGGCGACGCGTGAGCCCCTCCGTTCGTTCCGAATCAGCGCCGGTCGAAGCTCACCCGAGCATCCACGTCGTCCAGCGGTTCAGGATGGATGGCGGTCAACGCGTCGGCGACTTCACGCGCGGCGCGGCGACCGGACTGCACAGCGCCGCCGAGGCCGTCCTGCTCGCCGGTGTCCGCGCCGGCCCAGTGCAGGCGCCCGACCGGCTCGCGCACGTTCTTGCCCACGGTGCTGAGCACGCCGGGCGGGAGGTGCAGCGATCCGCAGCCGGCGGACCAGCCGTCATCGAACCAGTCGACGTAGTGGAACGCGGTGTAGTCGGCCGCCTCCGGACCGAAGTACTCAACGAGCTGCGCGATGTACGCCCGCTCCATGCGCTCCGGATCGCCGACGAGCTCGTCGAAGAAGAGCTCGGCGCTGCGCGGGTTGCGCGCCCAACGACCGGGTGAGACCGGCCGTCGGCCGCACAGGATGCCCTCGGTGGACCCGGGCACGGACACGTCCATGACGTACTCGGCGGGCAACGAGCCGGAGGCGACTCCGGACAGACCCTGCTCGCGCCAGAACGGCCGCTCGTAGATCGCGAAGAGCTTGGACCCGTGGTACGCCAGCCACCTGTTCTGCAGCGCCAGGCGGGCCGCCGGCAGCGCGGGGGCGATGGCGATCCGGGACACGATCGAGGGCTCCAGCGTCGAGATCACCCGATCCGCCGTGGTCGTCCCGCCGTCGTAGCTGACCCGTACGCCGTCCGGCCCCTGATCGAGCGCGCGCACGGCCGAGGACAGTCGGATCTCGCTGGTGAGGCCCGCGGCCAGACGCGCGGCGACCTCGGCCAGCCCCTCCGCGAATCGCATGTCGAAGCCGCCGAGGCCCTTCGTGGAGTTGTAGCGGGAGATCCGCCACACCATCGCGAGCAGCGAGATCTGCTCGGCGTCCACGGGGAAGTCCAACAGGATCCGCTCGCGCACGGCCGGCCGCGTCACGTTCTCGTTCAGCCAGTCGGCGAAGCGGGCGTCATCCCACACGCGAGCCCGCGGCGCCTCCCACGGTGCGTCCGCTTGAACCTCGGCCGCCATCTCCTCCAGCCGGGCGTAGGCGCTCACGTACTCCGCCGCCGATTCCGGATCCGTCTCGAACGGCGCACTCTCCTCGGTGCGCGTCCAGCCGGACACCCGCACGCTGCGGCCGCTGCGCTCCGGCAGCGGCACCGCGGACATCCCGAGCTCAGCCGCGAGGGCGAGCAGGTCGGTGTGGAATCCGCCGGTGAACTCGGCCCCGCGCTGCAGGACACGACCGCCGAACTCCACCGCCTGCACCCGACCGCCGACACGGTCGCGCGCCTCGAGCACCAGCACCCGCGGCACACCCTGAGCCTCCAGCTCCCGGGCCGCCGTCAGACCGGCGAGGCCGGCTCCGATGATCACCACGTCGTATTCGTTCACGAGAAACCTCCGCACACGCGACGCGGGATGGCGTCGTCGTCAACACCATAAAGGAAAGTCCATAAATCTGAACTCTTGTATGGCTATTCGAAGCTGGACCGATAGACTGCGGAGGACATCGACATTCGTCTGGCAAGGGAGCGGAACGTGATGCTGTCATCGTCCCGTCGCCCGCGGACCTCACGGACAAGCCCGCGCGCCGCGCGCTGACAGGAGGAGATCTCCCATGACAACCGCCATCCTCGGCTCCATTCTCCCGCTTTCCGGGGAGGGGCTGGACCCGCAGCAGGCCGTCCGCCTGGACGGCAACCGCATCGCCGAGGTCGGCGGCAGTGAGATCGCCGCCGACGCGACCGAGACGTTCGACTTCGGCGCGCGCAGCGTCCTGCCCGGCTTCATCGACGCGCACACGCACGGGATGTCCACCGTCATCGGTCGTCACCTCATGGTCGACTGCGTGACCGGCATCGATTCGCTGGCCGGCGTCATCGCGCGCCTGCACGAGAGCCTGGACCAGACCAACCACGCCGGCTGGGTCATCGCCCGCACGCTGTTCATGTTCGACGAGCTGTGGCCGGACGCGCACGACGTGAGCCGTCACGACCTGGACGCGGTGAGCACCACGATCCCGATCGCACTGCGCACCGGACACCTCAGCGTCATGAACACCGCGGCGATCGAGGCCCTGGGCCTGAATGAGATGCACGGCGAGATCCAGGGCAGCGGTGGCCCGGTCACGATCTACCGCGACCAGGACGGCTACCCGAACGGCCGCGTCACGAACTTCGACACCGTGATGCCCCTGACGATGCCGGACCGCGAGCTCGCCCGCGAGGCCCTGCGTGAGGGCCTGGTCCGCGTCTTCACGGCGCGCGGTGTCACGACGATGGCCGACATGACGGAGCAGCGCGCGGCGATCGACGGGTTCGTCGACCTCATCGATGAGGGCGCCGCCCCGATGCGCATCTACTCGTACCTGATGGCACCGCGCATGATGCCGCTGGCCGACGTGCTCCGCTGGCAGGAGCTCGGCATCGAGGAGCGCCCGGACCAGTTCGAGGTCCGCGGTCTGAAGATGTTCGCCGACGGCGGCTTCAGCTCGGCCGACGCCAGCACGCACTTCCCGTATCTCGACGAGGCGACGCACGGTCACGGCTACTGCGGCAAGCTCACGTTCTCCGATGAGGAGCTGCTCTACGCCTTCGAGGAAACGGCGAAGCGCGACATGCAGCTGTCCCTGCACGCCAACGGCGAGCCCGTCCAGGAGCAGATCTGCCGCATCGTCGCGGGATCGTCCGCCTACCCGGCCAAGTACCCGATCCGTCTGGAGCACGCGGGCAACTTCATGTGGAACGACACCACGCCGGACGTGTGGCGCAGCGCGGGTGCGATCCCGGTCACGCAGGCGATCTTCCTCCCGGCCCTGGGCGCGACCGTCCCGAAGCTCCTCGGCCCAAAGGCCGCCGAGCACGGCCGCTTCCCGTACCGCACGCTGCTGGATCAGGGTTGGCCGATGTCCGGCAGCTCGGACGGACAGTGGTCGGTCAGCGACGAGGTCTACAACCCGTTCCACAGCATGTGGTGCGTCATGAAGCGCGAGACGATCCACGGCGACATCATGGACCCGGAGGAGCGCCTCGACCTGGAGAGCGCACTGAAGGTGCACACCATCAACGGTGCCCGATCGCTCTCGATCGAGGACCGGGTGGGCACGCTGGAGCCGGGCAAGTTCGCCGACATCGTCGTGCTCGACCGCGACATCACGGACGGCGTGGACGCGGACAACATCCGCGACGTCCAGGTCGACTACGTCTTCTCGGACGGGCGCCTCGTCTACCAGCGCGAGGGTGCCGCGCCGTACACGACGCCGACCGCCTGATGGATCTCGAGCTCGACGGCCGCCGCGCGATCGTCACCGGCGCCAGCGCCGGCATCGGTGCCGCGGCGGCCGTGGCCCTCGCGCGCGAGGGCGCGCACGTCGCGCTGGTCGCGCGGCGCGCGGAGAGTCTGCAGGCGCTCGCCGACCGGATCGCGGATGACGGCGGGGTCCGCCCCGCCGTCATCGCGGGCGACATCACCGACCCCGACGGACTCGCCGCGATCATCGACGCCGCCACCGCGGCGCTGGGTGGTTGCGATGTCCTGGTCAACGCCGCCGGCGGGACCCGGCCGGTCAGCGCCACCGCGGACGAGTCCGTCTGGGACGAAGCCCTCCTGCTGAACTTCACTTCGGCTCGTCGGCTCGCGGAGGCGCTTCTGCCGAACATGCGGGCCGCGGGGTGGGGGCGCATCATCAACGTCACGGGCATCCTGGAACCGATCGGACTGAACGCGGCCGTGGCCGCGAAGGCGGCGCTGAAGCTGTGGTCGAAGGGCATGTCGCGCGACGTCGCGGCGGACGGCGTCACCGTCAACTGCATCGGCCCGGGACGCATCCTCACCGAGCAGGTGCGCGAGCGCGTCCATCCCACGGAGGAGAGCCGCCGCGACTTCGCGGCGCGCTTCATCCCCGCCCGGCGCTTCGGCGGGCCGGAGGAGGTGGCGAACCTCATCGCCTTCCTGGCATCGCCGCGCGCGTCCTACATCACCGGCACGTCGATCCCGGTCGACGGCGGCATGAAACGGAGCTGAGCATGGCACGACTGGACGGCAAAGTCGCCTTCGTCACCGGCACGTCGATCCCGGTCGACGGCGGCATGAAACGGAGTTGAGCATGGCACGACTGGACGGCAAGGTCGCGTTCGTCACCGGTGCCGCCGGCGGGATCGGCAGCGCGACCGTCGCTCGCCTGCTCGAGGAGGGCGCCCGCGTGGCGGCCGCCGACCTCGATCCGGACCGGGTCGCGGAGGTCCTCGGCGACGCGCCCTACGACCCGGACCGGCTCGTCGCGATCCGGTGCGACGTCGCGGACGCGGCCCAGGTGGAGAGCGCGATCGCGCAGGCGCTGGAGACGTTCGGGCGCCTCGACATCCTGTGCAACATCGCCGGCGGCTCGTCGACGAACGACGGCCGCGTCACCGAGGCGCCGGTCGAGGAGTTCTGGCGCGTGCTCGGCGTGGACCTGTTCGGGACGTTCGCGGTGTCGAAGTACGGCATCCCGGCCCTCATCGCGGTCGGCGGCGGCTCCGTCGTCAACCTGACCTCGGTCGCCGCCATCGCTCCCCTGCCGGATCGCAACTGCTACGCGGCGGCGAAGGGTGGCGTGGTCTCGTTGACGCGCGCGATGGCGTACGACTACGGCGCGGACGGCATACGGGTCAACGCCATCGCCCCCGGCACGACGCTCACGCCGCGCGTGGCGGCCTACTCGCACACCGACGAGGCCAAGCGCCTCGCCGCGCGCCACCTGGTCGGCGAGCTCGACCCGGTGGACGTCGCGAACGCGATCGTCTTCCTCGCGAGCGACGAGGCCCGCAAGATCACCGGCCAGATCCTGCCCGTCGACGGCGGTCTCACGATCTCCTGAGCTCCGGCCACACCCGAAGGGCGAGTCCATCCCGGACTCGCCCTTCGTCATTTCCCCCGCCCGTCGCTCCCATTCCCGTCACTTCCTCGCGCTCGAACCTGCCGCGTTTGAGAGCGACACGCAGATGCTCCCGAACGCGGCAGAAGTAGCGCGCGAGAAGTGCCGGAAGTGGGAGCGGAGAGAAGGGGAAACGACAGCGGCGCCGCCCGAGGGGCGACGCCGCTGATCGTGCGGAAGGGTCAGCCGACGACCCACTCGTTCCACTGCGCGAGGATCGGGTCGAAGTTCTTCTGGTACCAGCCCTCCGCCATCTGGATCCAGCCCTCACCGCGCAGCGACTGCTGCCACTGCTTCATCGAGTCCGGGATCTCGATCGGATCCTTGAGCATGAAGGAGACGTTGCCGGTCTTCTCCAGAAGGCCCTTCTGCCCCTCGCGGTCCTCGAGGATCGCCTTCAGGTACTGGTTGGCACCCCAGACGTTCGGGGCGTGCTTCGGGATGCCGAGGGCCGACATCGCCAGCACGCCGTCCTCCTGCACGAAGCGCAGATCGCGGGCGGGCTCGGCGGCGATGAGCCGGCGCGCGTTCGCCGCCGAGGTGAGCACCATGTCGCACTGCCCGGTGAGCACGTTCTGGCTCCCCTCCGCCGAGCTGCTGTACAGCAGGATGTCGTCACGGATGCGGTCGAGCTCGCCATAGGCGGCTTTGAAGTCGATCGGGTAGATGTCGTCCGCGGACTTGCCGAGCGACAGCATCGCCGCCTCCAGCGCGCCGTTGTACTGCGGCGGGGCGTTCTGGATGCAGCGCTTGCCCGGGTAGCCCTTCACGTCGTAGACGTCGGCGATGCTCGTCATCTCCTTGCCGACGGCCTCGGCGTCGTACGCCAGGCCGATCTGCCAGGTCCCGAAGCCGATGCCGTACTCGTTGACGGCGGCGTCCTGCAGGAGGTCCACGGGGACGACGTCGGTGTCGATCTTCTCCAGCAACCCCTGCTCGGCGGCCTGCTCCATCTCACCGATGCTGCAGAAGTGCCAGATCGACGGCGTGACGTTGTTCGCCTCGACCTGCTGCGCCAGGCGGGACAGACCGCAGTCCCCGGCCTGGCGGTCGATCTGCACGCCCTTCGCGATCATCGGCGCCCACAGTGTGGCGCGTTGCGCTTCGGAGAAGTCTTCACTGCCCTGGCCCCCCTCGAAGTAGACGAAGTCGAGCGAGTGCTCCCCGTTGCTCGATCCGGACGGGGAACAGCCGGCCAGGGCGAGCACGCCGACAACAGCGAGCATGACTCCGGCTTTCCGAAAACCTGCGGACATCTTTGTACCTTTCGATCGGTTTTCGCGCGATCCAGCGGACCGCAAAAGTTCGGGAATATGGACACGTATTTCTAGTTGCGACCCTATGGTCGTGGTTCCGGCCACGTCAACCCCGAAATCGAGCACGATCGGATCACGATTCGCGCGGGCTGTCCGAGACCTCCCGTGGTGCCCGTCGGACGAACATCACGATCACCAGCGGCACAACGGAGACGATCGCCGCGGCGAGGAAGGCCGAGCGCGCACCGCTCGCGTACGCCACGGGGTCCGGGGTTCCGGCGGCCTGCGCACTCGCGCTCACCGCGCTGTAGATGCCGACGACCAGGGCCGTCCCAGCGGCTCCGGAGAGCTGCTGCAGCGTGCTGAAGATCGCCGAGCCATGACCGTACAGCGGTGTCGGCAGCGACCCCAGCGCCGTCGCCATGAGCGGCGCGAAAAGCATGGCCATGGCCAGGCAGTAGGTCAGATGCGCGGCAATCACGGCGATGAGAGACGTGTTCTCGTCGAAGGTGGCCAGCACGAACAGGCATCCCACCGAGAGGCCCATGCCGGGCACCACCACCGGCAGCGGTCCGTACCGGTCGAACAGGCGGCCGACGAACGGCGAGACGGCCGCTTCCAGGAGTCCGCCCGGCATCAGCGCCAGCCCGGTGGCCAGAGCGGTGATCAGCAGGGAGCCCTGCAGATACAGCGGCAGGGTGTTCACCGAACCGAGCATGGCACCGAAGATCCCGACCAGGGCGAGCAGCGCCAGTGTGAAGTTGCGGTTGGCCAGCGGACGCAGATCGAGCAGCGCAGCCCCCCGCCGTCCTCGGGCGAGCTGCCGCCAGACGAACAGACCCAGGCTGAGCACACTCGCGCCCAGCACGATCACCGCCGCGAGCCCCGCCGGTCCGCCGGCACCGATGGCGTTCAGCGAGCCGAGGGCGTACACGAGACCACCGAAGGCCACCACCGACAGCGGGACGGAGAGGAGATCGAACGGTGTCACCCGTCGCGTACCCACGTTCGGCAGGCGCAGCAGACCGATGACCCCGGGAACGGCCACGAGCGGAATCATCGTCCAGAAGATGCCGTGCCAGCTCGCGAAGCTCAGGATGAGCCCGCCCACGGGCGGGCCGAGTGCGGGTCCGGCCGCCATGACGACGGCCACGAGGCCCATGACGGACCCTCGCCGTTCCACCGGCACCAGCGTCATCACCAGCGTGATCAGCAGCGGCAGGACGACCGCGGTGCCCACGGCTTGGACGACGCGCGCCGCGAGCAGGACGGGAAAGGCCGGGGCGAGAGCGGCCGCGACGGTGCCGAGGGTGAAGCTCGTCGTGGCGATCGCGAAGACGGTCCGCGTGGAGAAGCGATCGATGAGCCACCCGGTCGTCGGCAGCACCACCGCCGTGGTCAGCATGTAGCAGGTCAGCAGCCACTGGCCCGTCCCGGCCGAGATGGCGAAGTCCGCCATGATCGAGGGCAGCGCGACGGCGAGCGTCGTGTTGCTGAGGGACATGACGAACGCGATCGCGACCACGAGGCCGATCACGAGCCCGGGACTGCGTGGTGCGGTGCGGCTCTCCTCCGGCGTGACCCGAGGTTCGGAAACTGTCCGGTCGTGGTCCATGTCAGGCCATCTCCCGCGCCAACGCGCGCTCAAGGTCGTACAGCTCGCCGTCCGCGGCGGAGGCCTCCAGGCGGACTCCGGGGACGGTGCGGGCCAGGTCTTCACGCCGCGGATCGGTGATGAAATCGACCCAGGCGCCGTGCATCGTCGCGGCGAGCTCGCGCGGCGGGTGCTCCCCGAGCCGCTCCCGCACGCCAGGGGCGCCGAGCAGGTCCCAGGCGAAGGGCAGCTCCGCGCAGTGCGTGGCCAGACCGGCGACCGGGGAGCGCCGATCGAAGTCGTAGCGCCACGTGCGAGCGCGGTCCGAATGCCGGTCGCGAGCGGACGCGAGGCGTGCGACCGGGACGCGGTACAGGCGGTGCGACACCAGTTGCGCCAGACGCTCGGCGGAACCGGGCAGCGTCTCGTCATCGAGGCGCTCGGCGAGCGCGTCCGGGACGCCGGCGGAGCGCAGGGCCGCGCGCACGTCCACCCTGTCGAGAGCGGCGCCGTACCAGCGCAGGATGTCGCCCATCTCGTGGGCGTTCGCGCCGAGCAGCAGCGGCGTCTCGGCCGCGACCCCGTGCGACATGGCCTCCTCGACCGAGCACGGCAGGAGATCGTCGTCGAGAGCCGGACCGAGACTCGGCTCCACGGAGCCGTAGACCCACTGGTGAGCGAAGGCGGCCGGGTCCGGTGCCGTATCCGGGAGGGACGGCTCGACGGAGGCGACGAGCTCTCGCAGCCGCCCGGCGGAGACACCCGCCCAGCCGGACCGGGTGGGTTCGATTCCCGCGTCGTGCGCCAGTCGAGCGCCGAGGGCGGCGGCGTCCGCGGCCGTCCGCGTGAGTCCGTTGGCGGACTGCGCGATGACGCCGTTCAGGCGCCCGGCCAGGACCGGCGAGGTCATCAGCGCCAGCGCGGCCGCTCCCCCGGCGGACTGCCCGGCGAGCGTGATCCGGCGCGGGTCGCCGCCGAACCGTTCGATGTTGGCCTCGACCCAAGCCAGGGCGGCGACCTGGTCCCACAGACCGCGGTTCAGGGGTGCGTCCGCCATCCACGCGAAGCCGTCGACGCCCAGCCGGTAGGCGACGGTCACGACCACCACACCGGATCGCGCGAAGGAGCTCCCGTCGTACCAGGGGCTGACCGGCGAGCCCGAGGTGAAGCCTCCGCCGTGCAGCCACAGGAGAACGGGCAGGAGCGGACCGGACGAGGCGCCGGCGGGGGCGAAGACGTTCACGTTCAGCACGTCGTCGCCGGCAACGGCCTCCTCCGGGATCATCGTCGCCGCGTCCGCGTGCGCGAGCGGGGTGGGCCCGGGCCGGGTGGCATCACGGACCCCCGACCACCGCGTGCGCGGCTGCGGCAGCCGGAAGCGGAGGTCTCCGACGGGTGCCGCCGCATACGGCACACCGAGGTAGCTCGTCACCCCGCCACGGCGCAGACCGCGGACCGCGCCCGCCGTGGTCTCGAGGATCGGTTCGGGCGAACGATCCATGTCATCTCCTTCGGACCGGCCGTCGCTCATCCCCGCAGAGTTCGTGTATAAGGATGAATGTCCGTTTTATCAGACTCTATGAGAGGGTGCAGACGGCGTCAAGCAAGCGGTCGGCTGAGGTCCCTGAGGGTTCTTCTCATGTCGCCGACCGCATGCGGTACCGGAGGATGGGAGCACGCGCGCCGGTGCTCCCGACATGACCGGACACGGCGCCCGGACGAAGGGAACCCACCATGCCCGTGACTCAGCTTCTGCGCGGCCGCGTCCTCCCCCTGGCGCGAGGACTCGACACCGCATCGTCCGTGCTCCTGCAGGGCGAGGACATCGTCGGCGTCGACTCCTCGGCCGGCGACGGCGCGGCGGTGTCCGACTTCGGCGACCGGACGATCATGCCCGGCTTCATCGACGCGCATGCGCACGCGCAGTCCTCGGCGATCGGCGCCGCCTCGATGCTCGACTGCGTCAACACGTGCTCGTCGATCGAGGAGATGCAGCAGGTGCTGCTGGACCAGATGGACGTCGCCCGGGACACCGGCTGGCTGCACGCGCGCGGACTGTTTCAGCTCAACGTCCGGTGGTCGGACGGGCGCTACCCCACGCGGGAGGACCTGGACCGGATCACGACGAAGTATCCCGTCGCCCTCCGCACCGGCCACATCAGCGTCCTCAGCACGAAGGCCATGGAGGTCCTGGAACTGCACCGGTTCTTCGACGTCAAGCACGGTTCCGGTGGCCCCGTGACGATTCAGCGCGGCGATGACGGCCAGCCGAACGGCCGGATCACGAACCTCGACGGCCTGCTCGCCTACCCGGAGGCCGACGAGGCGACCATGCGGCGGACGATCGCCGAACGCCTGCACCTCGACTACACGGCGCGCGGAACGACGACGGTCTGCGAGATCAGCGACGCGCGGTTGCCGCTGGACATCCTCACCGAGCTGCTGGAGGACGGCACGCTCGCCTCCCGCTTCAAGATGCTCTTCCGCGTGCCGCGCATCATGAGCTTCGACGACGCGCTGCACTGGCGTGACTCGGGGATTCGCGAGATCCCGGGGCTGCTGGAGATGATCGGCGTCAAGCTCTTCGCCGATGGCGGTATGTCCTCCGGCGATGCCGCACTCGAGGTGCCGTACCTGGACCACGTGGCCCTCGAACCGGGCTCCCGCGGTGTCCTGTCCTATGACGACGCAGAGCTCGCCGACCTCATCCGGAAGACGCGGGACGCGGGCCTGCAGCTCGCGCTGCACTCCCTCGGCGAGCGCTGCCAGGAGCAGGTGTGCCGCGTCACCGAGTCACTCGGCGTCGACCCGGACCTGCCGGTGCGGCTCGAGCACGGGGCCGACTGGGTGTGGAACCCGGATACGCCGTCGCGCTGGAAGCGCGCCGGCGCCGTCCCCGTACCCAACCCGGCGTTCATCTACCTCATGGCGTCGACGATGCCCGGACTCCTCGGCGACTACGCCCGGCGTCCCGGCCGTCTCCCGTTCCGCTCCCTCATGGAGGCCGGTTGGGATCTTCCGGCCGGCTCGGACGCCACGTGCTACTACGACTCCAACGTCAGCGACCCGATCTTCAGCATGTGGGCGACGATGAAGCGCGAGTCCTGGGACGGCAGCATCGTCGAGCCCGACGAGGCGCTGAGCCTCGAGCAGGCGTTGCGCATGCACACCGTGAACGGCGCGAAGGCCCTCGGCGAGGGTGACCGCAAGGGCACCCTGGAAGCCGGCAAGCTCGCCGACCTCCTCGTGCTCGACCGCGACATCACCGACGGTGTGGACGCGGACAACATCCGCGACGTGAAGATCGATTTCGTCTACGTCGGCGGCCGGCAGGTGTTCGCCCGCGACGGCGCGCAGGCCCCGCTGCCGGCCTGAGCCGCTCAGCCCTCGGACGGCCCGGTTCCGGTGAACTGCGGCGCGCGCTTCTCGATGGAGGCGCGGATCCCCTCGGCGAAGTCGGGGGTGGACAGCAGCGCGGCCTGAGCGGTCGCCTCCACATCCAACGCCGCATGCACGTCCGCCACGAGGCGACGGCGCAGCGTCGCCCGAATCGCGGTGAGGGACAGCGGTGCGGACTCCGCCATCGCACGAGCGAAGTCCATCGCGGCGTCGAGGAGTTCCGCGGCCGGTGCGAGCCGATCGAGCAGGCCGAGATCGCGGGCCTCCTCGCCGAGCACGTTCCGTCCGCTCAGCAGCAGCTCGGCCGCCACCTGATTGCCCACGACCGCCGGCAGCGTGACCGAGAGCCCGAAGCCCTGGTGGAAACCGAGGCGCGCGAAGTTGGCCGTCAAGCGCGTCTCCGGCGTCCCGACGCGGAAGTCGGCCGCGAGCGCGAGCCCGAGACCGCCACCGACGACCGCCCCCTGCAGGGCCGCGACGATCGGCTTGCGGGTCGTGAACAGGGCGAACGCGTCCCGGTAGACGGCGCGGAGCCCGGCCTCGTCCATGGTGCGCAGATCCGCGCCGGGGCAGAAGTGACGGCCCTCGGCGCACAGCACGACCACGCGGACCGCGGTCTCCGCGTCGAACGCGCGCAGCGCCGCGCCGATCTCGGCCAGCAGCTCCTGGTCGAAGAAGTTCAGCGGCGGACGGTGGAACTCCAGAATGCCGACGTTCCCGTCGATGCGCGTCGAAACGGTCATCCGGCCACCTCCGCCGTGAGCCGCGCTCCGATTTCACGGACGACGCGGGGCTTGTCGATCTTGCCGGCGTGGTTCGTCGGCAGCGGCTCATCCAGCACCACCCACCGACTCGGTACGGCGAAGGACGCGATGGCGGAGCGGACACCGGCCGCGAGCGCGGTCTCGTCCACCTCTCCGGCGGCGACGACGACCGCGACGACCTCTTCGCCGAGCTCCGCATGCGGGATCCCGAACACGACGGCTTCGCGGACACCGGGCATCGCGGCCAGGGCCTCTTCGATCGCCGCCGGGGCGATGTTCTCTCCGCCGCGGATGATCATGTCCTTCGATCGACCGGTGATCCAGAGGTAGCCGTCCTCGTCGATCCGGCCGAGGTCGCCGGTGTGCAGCCAGCCCGCACTGTCGATCGGGCTCACCGCGTCGGTGCCGAGGTAGCCGCGCATCTGCGTGGGGCTGCGGACGAGGATCTCCCCGTCGCCGCTCTCCCGCGGCGCGATGGCGAGCTCGACGCACGGCAGCGCTCGTCCGGTCGCACCGGGACGGGACGTGGTGTCCGCACCGGACGCGGCGACGGCCTGTCCGCCGTTCTCGGTGAGCCCGTAGCCCGTCGCGATGCGCGGGGTGATGCCGGGCAGTCCGGCACGCGTGCGGGCCAGCAGTTCGGGTCCGACCGGAGCCCCACCCATCGTGAGCGCGCGCAGGGTGGACAGGTCGCGCGTCCGGGCATCGGGATGCTCGATCACGCGCGTCACCATGGTCGGCACGGCGCTCCAGCGCCGAATGCCCCAGGCTTCGATGAGGCGGAGGGCCTCGGCGGGGTCGAACCTTCCCGCCGGCATCACGAGGGTGTCGCCGACGATGACCGAGCGCAGCAGCGTCTGCACGCCGCCGATGTGGAACATCGGCCCCGTGTGCAGGGCCGCCTCACCGTCGGTGTCCTGCACCTGGTGCGGCATGCGCTTGGTGATGTGCAGCAGCATCTGCAGGCCGGCCAGGAGGGCACGATGCGTGAGCTCGACCGCCTTCGGATGACCCTCGGTCCCGGACGTGAAGATGACGACCGCGGGAGCGTCCTCGTCACCGTGCGCCACGGCGTGCGCCGGAGCTCCCTCCGCCTCGGCCAAGTCCCACGCGGCGTGGGTGATCCCCGCCAGGGCAGGCCGGTCCAGTCGCGGATCGACCACCACGGCGGCGGGGGCGAGGGTGGCGACGGCGTGCGCGAGTTCGGTCTCGCTCCACCAGGCGTTCGCGAGCACGGGAACCGCGCCGCAGGCGGTGATCGCCCAGTAGTGGACGATCCACTCCGGACCGTTCCAGCCGAGCAGCAGCACCCGGTCTCCGGGCGCGACGCCGACGGCCTGCAGGCGCGCGGCGTCCGCTCCGACGGCGGCATGCAGGTCGGCGAAGGTCACAACCCGCTCGCCCTGCACGAGGTGCGGGCGGTCGGCCCAGCGCAGGCCGAGATCGAGCAGTTCCTCCAGCCGGCGGGGACGGTCCCGGTACATCCGGAACGCGATCCCGTCGACCTGCTCGACCGCGATGTCCGTGCCCCACACCGGCGATGACTCACTCATGCGGCGTCTCGCTGCGTCGGGGCAGACGCACGATGGCGCTGCCGGGCATGACGTTCTGCTCCCGCTGGTTCCAGGCCCACGTCTCGACGTGCACCACGGCGTCCCCGTCAGCGTCGATCTCCTTGGCCACGACGCGACCCCCGAGGCGGACGACGTCGGAGAGGTAGACGTGCGAACGGTACTGACCGTGCAGCTCCTTGAGGAAGCCGTCATCGCCCATCCAGTTGGTCAGGGCGTGGATGCCCCAGCAGGTGCGCTGGATGCCCACGTCGTATGCCATCTGCGCACCCTGCAGGCGTGCCGCGTAGTCGTTGTAGTGCACGGAGTAGACCGGCTCGAGCGCCTGGGTGTTCGGGTCGCGGTACGCCCAGCTCGGGTGCTTGCGGTAGCGCTGAAGCGCGGTGCGGTGCGCGGCCAGACGGGGGATGGGGGCCGCACCGGAGGCGACGAACGCGATCTCGTCGGTGAGTCCGATCGGACCCTTCGTGACGGTGTCCAGCTCGTCCCCGACCTCGACGTCCTCCCAGAAGCGCGGCACCGCACCGCGCGGGGCCTCGGCGAGCACGTCCTCCTCGATCGCGGTCAGCTGCTCGGGCGTCCACGGGTGGGGCAGCTCGATCTTGCGCGATTCCCGACGCTCCTGCATCTCGCCGCGCTCGAAGCGCATCCGCGAGCAGATGAACGTCGCGACCAGCTCGTCGTCCTGGTTGTAATACTCCTGGCGCAGGTAGTCCTTGATGCGGCGGCCGCCGAAGCTGCTGTCCGTCGGGCCGTCGAAGCCGTCGAAGAAGACCCGCGCGGTGATCTTGTCGCCCACGCGGATGGGCTTGCGGAACGTCATCCGGGTCTCCGCGTGGAAGCCGCCGAGACCGCGCCAGCCCACCTGGATCGAGCCGAGGCACGCGAAGATGAAGCTCGGCGGGGCGATGATGCCACCGAACGAGGTCGCCGCGGCGTAGTCCTCGTCACTGAAGAGCGGGTTGTCGTCACCGATGCCCTCGGCGAAGCGCAGGATCGCCAGTCGCGTGGCGTACTCGTTGTTCACCGAGGACGCGGTGCGCAGCTCGGTGCCGATGAGGGCGCGCATGTCCGCGAGCATCTCGTCGGTGAACCGGGCGCTCGCCAGTTCCTTGGTGATCGTTCCAGCGGTCTCGGTGCTCATTCGTTCTCCATCCACTTCTGTCGCCGGCGCCGAGCGCCGGAGGTCTTTCACCAGGCCGCGGCCAGGATCTCGGTCAGCTCGGCCGGACCGGCCGGGCGCGGGACACGGGTGATCGCCCAGTCGTCGCCGGCATGGGCGACGACGTCCGCGAGCTGCGACCGCTCGACGCCCACGTCGCGCAGGCGCATCGGGCTCCCGAGCGTGCGCAGATACTCCCGGAGCGCCGCGGGGACCTCGGCGACGTCGCCACCGCCCTCGGGCAGCAGCTCGCCGACGCGGGTCAGTCCGGCATCCGTCGTGCCGAGGTTGTACGCGGCGGTGTGCGGTAGAAGCAGGGCCTCGATCACGCCGTTCGCCGCCGTCGAGATCGGTCCGAGCGCGTGCGAGAGAGCCTGCGCGAGACCGGTGCCCGCGGCATCGCTGCCGATGCCGGTCATCAGCGCGGCGAGCATGAGCCGGACGCGCGCGGCGGCGTCGTCGACGTCGGGGAGGAAGCGGATCGCGTCCCGGAGTCCCTGCGCGAGCATCGCCTCGGCCAGCGGATCGGCACCCGCCGCCTGCAGTCCGTCCACCGCCATCGCGAACGCGTTCAGCGCCGATCCCCGGACCAGTCCGCTCGGCGCGGTCGCTGCCAGCCGCGGGTCGAAGATGACCGCGGTGGCGCGGGCCTTCGGGTCGAACAGGGCCAGGCGCTCGCCCGTCGCCGGGTCTCGCACGGCTGCGCCGGCCTTCGCGTAGGCGGTGGTGGGCGTGGTCGCCAGGACGAGGTTCGGGATCTTCGGTGCCGACAGTCGCGGGCTGACCATCCGCCCGTTTGCGTCGCGCTGCGTGGCCAGCGCGCCGACGTCGGCGGACTCCGCGGCGAGGATCGACGCGGCCCGGGCCGTGACGACGGCCGAGCCGCCACCGATCGCGAGCACGGCATCGGCCTCGACCTCCCGGAGCAGGTCCGCGGCCTTCATCACGCTGGGCACGGGGCTGTGCGGCGCGACCTCGGCGAAGATGCCGGCGCAGCGTGCACCGAGAACCGGCCGGACCAGATCATTCAGCTCCGCGGAACCGGCGAGCGTGCGTCCGCACACGATCACGACGCGCTGCGCTCGCAGCCGATCGAGTTCGGCGGGCAACCGATCGATCGCGTCGTCACCCCAGAGTGCACGCAGCGGCGCACCCACGTGACGGACGAACGGCAGCGCAGTCTCCATCAGGCCAACCACGGGTCCACGATGGGTTTCATCTCGCTGAGGTTCTGCATGCCGCGCAGCGCTGCACCGACCTCGTGCAGGCCGTAGCGGTTGGTCAGGATCGCGTCGAAGTCGAACTCGTCCTGGTTGCGCTGCAGGAAGTCCATCGCCTTGAAGTAGTGCGCGTCGGCCCCGGACATCGAGCCGATCACGTCGATGCCCTTCTTCATGATCGTGGACGGCTGGATCTCCACGGTGTGCGGACCCACCTGTCCGCCGACGAGGTAGCGTCCGCCACGGCGGACCATTTCCAGGCCCTCGGCGAACGCGGTCCGGGCGCCGGACCATTCCATGACGACCTCGGCGCCCACACCCCCGGTGAGGTCCGCGACCGCACCGATCCGCGCGTCCGGCGTCGGCAGGTCCGCGACCGACAGTGTGTCCGTCGCCCCCCACGCCCGCGCCAGTTCGAGGCGGTCGTCGGGAGCACCGACGGCGATGACGCGACCGGCGCCGGACTTCTTCGCCAGGGCGGTCGCGAACAGCCCGAGCGGACCGGTGCCCTGCACGACGACCGTCTGCCAGGGCTCGATGCGGCCGACGCGCTCGTAGGCGGCGATCACGGTCCGCAGTGCGCAGCTCGCGGCCGAGGCCCATTCGGAGCGCACGCCGTCCGGGATCTTGATCTTGCGGGCCGACGGATAGACGTAGCAGTACTCGGAGAACCCCCCGACGAGGTAGGGGAAAGCCTCACAGTTCTCGCCGTAGCTGCGCCGGCTCGTGCACAGGTTCGGCTGCAGGGTCACGGCGCAATGGTGGCAGGTGCCGCACCGTCCCTGCGTGAAGGTGATTCGGTCACCGGACCGGACCGCGCCCCCACCCGTATAAGAGAGGTCTCCGGCGCCGATGCCCACGACGGTGCCGGCCATCTCGTGCCCGGCGACGACCGGCAGATTGATCGGCCGGATCCCGCCGGCGTGCAGTGACCCGTCCCAGACGTGCACATCACTGCCGCACACGGTGGCGGCGTCCACGCGGACGAGGAGCGCTCCGGGCTCAAGCTCGGGGACCGGCAGGTCGCGGACTTCGAGGTCGGCGCCGAACTCGGTGATGACGGCGGCGCGGCTGGTGGTGGGCAGGGCGGACGGGGACATGGCGATCCTTCGGGTCACGGGGCGAGCGCGGCCGGGACGGCCGTGGTCAGGTCGAAGCAGTTCTCGGCGATCTCGACGAAGGCACCGGCCGTGCCGGGGTCGTGTCCGGGCACGACGACGGTGTCCGCCCGAGCCGCGCGGTCGCGCAGCTCCGCGTACCCGGCGTGCAGGACGTCGAGGTCGTGGAACAGGCAGAACGGACGGTCCTCGGCGTACTCCTCGACGAAGTGCGAGGCGTCGGAGGCGAGCACCAGCGTGCCGGCGGCCGTGGTGACCTCGGTGATCAGCTGACCCGGCGTGTGTCCGCCCAGCACGGTGAGGTGGATTCCGGGCGCGACCTCACTGTCGGCGTCGATCAGCGCGAGGCGTCCGAGCGCCTGGAGGGTCTGCACCGCCTCGATGTCCTCCGCGTCCACGACTTTGCTGTTCAGCGTGCGGTCCAGGATCCCCGGCCGGGTCCAGTAGTCGTACTCCGCCCGGGACATCACGACGCGCGCGTTCGGGAACAGGGCGAGGTTGCCGACGTGGTCGTAGTGCATGTGCGAGACGATGATCAGCGAGACATCCGCCGGGTCCACGCCGACGCGGTCCAGCAACTCCAGCGGGTCGGTGTCCTGCGGACGGTTGCGCGCTTCACCGCGAGCGCGATCGAAGCCGCAGTCCAGCAGAACGGTGCGCTGGCCGTCGCGGATCACCCAGAAGAAGAAGTCCGCGTCCTGGGGTCCGTCCGGCCCGAAGTAGTGGTTGCAGTGGAACAGGTGCGAACGCGTTCCGTTCAGGTGCGCGAATCGCAGCGCGATGACGTCGTACATGGGCTTCCTCACTTCGTCGTGATGATGCGGGACCGGATCAGCCGACGAGCGAACCGAACCCGCCGTCCACGCGAACACTGGCACCGACGATGGAGCCGGATCGGGGGCTGGCGGTGTTGGCGATCACGAAGGCGATCTCGCGCGGGTCCACCATCCGCCCGGTCGCCTGGAGGCCGTCGTACTGCGCGCGCTTCGCCTCCGGATCGGGGGCGCGGCGGACGACGTCGGCGACGAAGGGCGTGTCCACGACACCGGGGATCACCGAGTTCACGCGGATGCCCTCAGTGATCAGGTCAGACGCCATCGCGCGGCTCATGGAAAGGATCGCGCCCTTGGTCGCGGTGTAGAGCACCCGATTCCGGAACCCGTACACGCCGAGGACCGACGCGAGGTTGACGATCGCGGCCTGGTCCGATTCGCGCAGCGCCGGCAGGAAGGCCCGGGTGACGCGGACGTGCCCGAAGACGTTGACGGAGAACACGCGTTCCCAGTCCGCGATCTCGCCCGCCTCGATGCCCCCGTCGAAGGTGATCCCGACGTTGTTGACGAGGATGTCCACGCCACCGTCCCGCAGGACGTCGGCGGCGGCCGCGGTGACCGCGGCATCGTCGGACACGTCCGCGATGACCATGCGCGCACCCGCGGGGAGGTGCGCGTCGACGATGTCGATCGCGATGACCTCGGCACCGCGCGCGACGAACTCGTCGACGCACGCGCGTCCGATCCCCGCCGCGGCGCCGGTGATGACGGCGCGCAGGCCCTGCAGGTCGCCGGTCATCTCAGGCCTCCGTCGTCCGTGCGCACATCGTGAACACGATCCGCGTGGGGTGTTCGGTGGGGTTGACGATGTCGTGCATGCTGCCCGGGATCACGATGGTCTCGCCTGCACCGAGCAGGCTCTCGCCGGCTTCGACGGTGACGAGCAGTTCGCCCTCGAGCACCGTGATCACGTAGGACGCCGGGCTGGTGTGCAGGTCCGCCGCCGGGCGCGTGCCCGCCGCGTGCGGAGGAAGCGTCAGGGTGCGCACGACGAAGCCGGTCTCCGGCACCGGTCCGACCACGGCCGGCGCGACGCCGCCCGTGGGCGTGTCCTGCCGCCACAGTTCGTGCATCAGCGTGCCGTTCGCGCGCGGCAGCGCGGCCGCATCGCGATCGTCGCTGAGGAACGCCGACCGCCCCGCGTCGTCGATCCCCACGACGACGCGGCGCGGTGCAGCGATGACGGCGGCGCTCACGCGCGCACCGCCTCGTCCAGCGCCCACGAGGGGTCGATGTTCTGGTTGCTGCGGAAGACGTTCTCCGGATCCCACGTGCGCTTCAGCTCGATCAGCTTCGGCAGCCCGGCACCGTAGTGGGTGCGGATCCGCTCGGCGCTCACCGGCGTGCTCGCGGAGTTCAGCGCGCACACGTCCGGGATGCCGACGGAAGTGGCGAGCACGTCCGCCATGACCTGCTGCACCCAGTCACGGTTGATGTCATCGAACGCCGGGTCGGACGCCTGCGCTCCGGGTCGGACGCTCCACGCCGTGGGGAGGGCGCGGGGCTGCGCGCTCGCCAGCTCACCCTCGCGGGAGAGCGCCCCGCGCTGGTCGAACAGCTCGACACAGCGGAGGGTGCCGTCCAGCGTCATGGCGCGGGCGGTCGCGGCGAGCACCGTGATGGCGTCCTCCGCGAACGAGGACACCGACACCGCGTCCCAGGAGATGCGCGTCGCCGACGCCTCCCAGCGGTAGTGGAAGTCGCGATAGCTCGTCGTGCCGGGGGACTCGAAGTCGGGCCGGCCCTCGCCGCGCAGCGCGGCCAGTTCCACCTCTGCGACCTCGGGGGCACCCCAGTGGCAGTACGTCACCTCGACGCACGGTCGGCCGCGCATCGCCTTCGGCGGCGTCTCCGCACTCACGGCACCGGGGTTGTCCGGATCGTCGGCGAGCTTCAACCAGCCGGCCACGGACAGGTCCTCACTCGCCGAGCCGAGGAAGTCGCGGAGGAACCGCATCCCCTCCTCGAGGCGGTCCTCGCCCCACAGCATCGTGCCGGTCCGGATCACGCGCGGCATGCTGTGCAACCGCAGATCCAACGACGTCACGACGCCGAAGTTGGCACCGGCTCCGCGCAGCGCCCAGAGCAGGTCGGGGTTCGTCTCGGTGTCGACGCGGATGCACTCGCCGTCGGCGGTGACGAGATCGCCGCCGATGATGTTGTCCGCCGACCAGCCGGCGCGGTTGCGCAGGTGCCCGAACCCGCCGCCGAGCAGCAGCCCGACCGCCGTCGAGGACATCACGCCGATGGCCGGAGCGAGCTCGGACGCGGAGGCGGCGGTGAGGACCTCACCCGTCCGCGTCCCGCCGCCGAGCCGGGCCGTGCGGGAAGCGGCGTCGATCTCCACGTCCCGCATCGAACCGAGGTCGACCACGACGCCGCCGTCGCTCGTGCTCCAGCCGTTGTAGTTGTTGCCCGCCGAGCGGACGGCCAGCGGCAGTCCCTCCTCCTGCGCCCACCGCACCACGGCCTGCACGTCGGCGACGGTCGCGCACTGCGCGATGAGGGCCGGACGGACATCGACCTGCAGGTTGTAGACCCGTCGCGCCGTCTCGAACTCGCCGTCGCCGGGCGCGATCACGTGCCCGGTGAAACCCGGAATGCTGCTCATGCTCTCCTCTTCCCCGAGCGCTCAGAAGCGCTCGTCGGAGTCCTCCACGAACTCCTTCACGATGTTCGCGTCGTCGCCCTCCGGGAACACGATGAGGATCGAGACGCCCTCGTCCCCCGTGTCCATGCCGTGCGGCACGCCCTTCGGGATGTAGATCGCCGTGCCGGCCTCGACCCACTCCACTCGGTCACCGACGCGGACCCGTCCGCGCCCTTCCCAGATGAAGTAGAGCTCGCCGAGATTCGGATGACGGTGCGGCGGGTGGTGCTGATGCGGGCCCATCCGGAACATCGCCACGGCCAGGTCCGGGCTGCCGTTCAGGTCCTCCCGGACCAGCAGCTTCGTCCAGCCCTGGTCGTGGGCCACGGTCACGGAGCCGATCGGGATCTCGGCGACGTCCGCGATGTTGCGGATCACGATCTCCGCGCCGCAGCGCTCGGCCTCCGGTGCGGCGTCGGCCGCGCTCATGCCGCGGCCGTGGCCGGGAGGTGCTCCACCCCGTCCGGAACCTCGGAGGTGAAGTTCGGCATGACCTTGTCGGCGAAGAGGCGGATGCTCTGCTTCTGCTGCTCGAAGCTGATCAGCGGCATCGACCAGTACATGATCAGGTGCCGAGCGCCGAGCTCTTCCTCGTAGCGCTTGAGCTGGTCGGTCATCCGCTCCGGGCTGCCGACGAAGAACTGGTTCTTGCTGAGCAGGAAGTCGTACCAGTCCATCGCCTGCTCGGCGGGCGTGAGCTCCTCGTAGCTGGCCAGCATCGCGTTGCGGCCGAGCCAGTTGTCCGAGCCGAAGATGTTGGCGAACAGCGTGTTGATCGCCGGACGCATCACGGCCTCCGCCGCGGCGTCGGTCTCGGCGACGAAGCACGGCCGCATCATGCCGACCTTGTGCGTGTAGCCCTCGTGCAGCGTTCCGGCGGCGACGGACTCCTCGGCGGCGCGGCGGTAGGCGGCCCACACCTCGCGCGTGCCCTCGAACGTGTTCGCCCAGCAGAAGGCGCCGACACCCTCGCGCGCCGACCGCTCGGTCGAGGCGATGGAGTCGGACATCGTGTACGCCGGCGGCAGCGGCTTCTGGAAGGGCAGCGGGAGACCCTTCAGGTGCTCCAGCGTGCCGTCCGGAGCGTAGATCTCCGGGTCACGCTTGTCCACCGGGATCTTCGAACCGTCCCACGGGTACGGGAAGGTGAAGTACTCGCCGTCGTGGCGGAACGGCTTGCCGCTCCAGAACTTCTTGATGACGTCCCACGCCTCCCACATCACGTCGCCGTTGGTGCGGTCATGGTTGCGCGGAACACCCGGCGCGGGATCGAAGTTGCCGGACACCTTGCCGGAGAGGCCCTTCATGAACCCGAAGTCCATGCGTCCACCGGTCATGTGGTCGAGCATCGCGGCGTCCTCGGCCACGCGCAGCGGGTGGTGCGCGGGCAGGCTGACACCGCACTGGCCGATGCGCAGCGTGGTCGTCGCGGACGCGACGTAGGCACCCCACTGCAGCGGGTTGGTCGGGGTCGGGGTGATGCCGATGTCCCACCCGAAGTGGTGCTCGGCCGACCAGGCACCGGTGAAGCCGGCGGACTCGATGAGCTTGGGCAGCTCCAGCCACTCCTGGACGTGGGGGTATCCCGCGATGTCGCCGACGTGGGACAGCAGGCCGGAATCGAAGCGCATGATGTTTTCTCTTTCTGTCGTCAGATGTCGGTACTCGCGCGAAGGGCGGCCGGCGATGAATGAGTCATAGGGTCTTCTCCGCCAGCGGCTCGGCGCCGGGACGGGAGTAGACGGTGCGTCCGCCGAGCAGGACGTGATCGACCTGGACGTCGCGGATGGTGGCGGCGTCCACGCCCGCGGTGATGTCGCGGTCCAGGACGACGAGATCGGCGAGCTTGCCGGCTTCGAGCGTGCCCTTGCGGTCGCCCTCGCCGAGCAGCTCGGCGGGGTACTGCGTGTGCATGCGGAGGGCCGATTCGAGATCGATCGACTCCTCCGGCTCGATCGGCACCCCGTCCCAGCCTTCACGCGCCATCGCGCACCACATGGACGTGAACGGGTCGGACGCCTCGATGTCGTAGTTGGGCGTGCAGTCCGAGCCCGCCGGAAGGCGCCAGCCCTGGTCCAGGAGCGTCCGGTAGGGCAGGCGTCCGGAACGCGCACCGTACTCCCCGAGGAAGTGCGGCATCGCCGGGGCCATGGTGAACATGAAGGACGGGTTCGGCACGGGGGCGGCGTTCGCCCGGCGCCAGCGGTCCGGCGTCTGCGCGTTCCACACCCAGTTCGCGGCGTGCTCGAGCCGCAGCTTCGGCGCGGTGCCGGTGAAGTTCTCGAGGACGCGCGCCAGCTGCTCCTGCGAGCGCTCGCCGTTCGCGTGCATGGCGAGCTCGACACCCGCGGTGCCGAGGCGGTCCAACAGCTCCGCGAGCTCGTCGTCGCTGAACGACAGCACACCCATCGATCCGGGCTCGGACGCCACCGCCGCGGTGTACGGGACCTCGGTGGCCGCGTCGGAGGAGGTGTAGCCGCCGTCGGCGAACATCTTGATGCCGTGCACGTCGAACATGCCGGCCCGCTCGGTCAGCCCCTGTGCCCGCCAGTCCAGCGCCTCATCCAGCGTGTACGTCCGGGGCACCCACAGCAGCAGCTTGAATCGCGTGCCGGCGGTGCCGTCATCGACCATGTCGGCGAGCGTCTGCAGGGACGCCCGAGAGTCGGTGATCTCGCACGTCGTGGTCACGCCCTTCGCGGTGAACAGGTTCCGCACCCCGTTACGGATCGCGGCGTCCACCTCGGCGGCGGTGGGCTCCGGAAGCGGCAGCAGCGGGTCGAGGTTGTTGATCCGGCCACTCGGACGGCCGTCCGCCTCGCGCTCGATGCTCGCGGGACCGGCGGCACCGTGCGTGACGCCCGCATACCGCTCGATGTCGACGACCTCGAGAGCCTTCGTGTTGAGCACGGCCTTGTGTCCGGCGCGGAAGGCGATCGGAATCGTGGTGCTGACCTTGTCCAGGTCGTGGCGGTCCGGGTACCGGCGCTCGGTCCAGCGGAGGTTCAGCAGGAACTGTCCGCGCGCGATCAGCCAGCCGGTGTCGGCGGCCCGGTGCAGGTTCTCGGACAGGATCTGCTGCATCTGCTCGATCGAGTGGCAGTTGACGCAGTCGACCATCGTGGCCGAGTCGATCGCCGTGGCCGCGGCGTGCGAGTGCGAGTCGATGAAGCCGGGCATCACCGTGCGACGCCCGGCATCCAGTACGCGCGCCGGCGAACCGAGCACGGAGCGAGCCGCCTCGGTCGAGCCGACCGCGGCGATGTCGGTTCCCGTGACGGCGAGGGCCTGGTCCTGGCTCAACCCTGCAGCCAGGGAGAGCACCCGGCCGGTGATCAGCGTTGACGGCTCCACTGCGAACCTCACTTCGTAATTACGAACTTGCGTCTTCGTTACATATTACGAGGGGAGCACCGGGAGTCGTCAACCCCCAAAATCGGCGCGGTAAAACGTCAGTAGTAAGGTGGCCGCGGCTCCGGTCGTTTAGCGAGCGAAGCGAGACGAAGCGCGGCGAGGCCCCTGACGGACGCCCCGGATCGTGCCGCGGGTCAGTAGACGGGGCGCTGGTAGGTGCGCGAGGAACCGACGGCCGCGCCGGCGGCGCGCTCCTGCCACCCGTCCACGTGGGCGCGCAGGAGGCTCGTGAGCTCCTCGGTCCGCCCCTCGATCTCTGACACGGCGCCGACGAGCGCGACCGAGGCGATGGCGTCGCCGCGTGCGTCGGCGAATCCGGCGGCGACTTCGCCGTAGCCCTGGTTCGGGTGCAGGACCGCGACGGCGCCCCGATCCTGCAGCTGCGCCAGCGCGTCTTGGAACGCGGCTCGGCGCTCAGGCTGAGCCTCGCCGTGCGCCTGCAGATACCGGTGCCGTTCGGCGTCCGACAGCGTCGCGAGGATCGCCCATCCCCCGGCGTCGGACAGGAGCGTCCGACGGATGTTCGCCCGGGCATCGAACCCCGGAAGAGGCTCCGGGCCCTCCTCCGTCGCGACGTAGATGAGATGGTCCCCGACGCGCACGCCGAGCAGGACGCCGAGACCGGTGGCCTCGCGCAGGGCGATCATGTCCTCGTGCCGGACGAGGCCGAACCGGAGGCTGCCCGTCGCCAGCGTGAGGCTGTAGACGGCGGGGCCGAGGTAGAACCGGCGATCGGCCTCGTAGAGCCAGCCCGAGGAGAGCAGCCCCTGGATGAAGCCGTGCACGGAGCTCTTCGGAGCATCCAGCGCACTGGTGAGTTCGGTGAACGTCATTCCGGGACGGTAGATGACCTCTTCCAGGATCTGCGTCACGCGATCGATGGTGCGGTGCGGCTGCGGCCCACGCGCAGAGGCCGGGGTACCGAGGTCATCCATGCTGTCCATCGCTCACCATGGTTCCATGCCGATCGCGACTCGTGCGGCGGAACACCGCGACCGCCGCAACGACACCGAGCAGCGGCAGTGCGGCCGCCAGGACGAACGCGCCGCTCGCGCCCCCCGCCACCGAGGCGGCACCGCCGAGAGCGATCGCGCCGACGCCCTGCGCGGCGTCGTAGGCGAGGGTGAGGGTGGCCACCGCGCCGCCCCGGTTCGCGTCCCCCGCTCCCCCGACCGCGGCGTGCAGCAGGGTCGGGTACAGCAGCGCGAAGCCGACGGACGCCACGGCGACGCCGAGGTACAGGCCCACGACGCTCGGGAGCACGGCGACGAGGGTCCATCCCCCACCGCACGCGAGCAGCGAGAAGACGACGATCCGAGAGGGCGCTCCGACCTCGCCGAACACCGCGGCCAGCACGCGGATGGCGATGATGATTCCGGCACTGAGCGCGAAGATCGAGCCGCTGTCGGTCAGCCCCAGCTCCGCCGCCCGGATCGGGACGAACGTCGAGAACGCGGCGAACGCGGCCATGCCGAAGACCACGACTCCGGCGAAGCCCAGCGATCCGCCGTGGAGCAACGGCGTGGAGCGCAGGGACACCCGCGCCCGCCGGGTCACGGCCGCGACGCGCAGGAGGGGCAGCGCAGCCGCGGCTCCCAGCAGAGCCGTGCACGCCGCGACGATCCAGACGCCGGGGAAGCCGTAGGTGAGGCGGACGGACTCCCCCAGGACCGCGCCGCTGCCGAGCCCGACGAACAGCGCCGTGGTGAGCACGACCGTGGCCCGCTGCGCGCCCGCCGGGGTGGCCAGGTCGTACCCGGAACGGATGAGCCCGACGAACGCCGCGGCTTCCCCGATGCCGCCGAGGAGGCGGAGCAGGATGAGCGGCGCGACGTCGTCGACGACCAGATACCCGGCGATGGACAGCGCGACGAGGACCAGGCCGATGATCGTCACCCGCGCCGTACCGCAGCGTGTGGTGAGAAATCCGGCGATGGGTGCCGCCACACAGGCGCCGACGGTGCGAGCGCCGATGGCGAGGCCCAGAACCCATCCGCCGTGCCCGAGTTCCGTGTCGATGAACAGGGCCAGTGTCGGGTCGAGCACGCCCAGGGCGACGAACATCGCCAGGGTCGCGAGTGTCGGCCAGACATGCGATGGTCGCACGACCGTTCGTCCTTTCCTCTGGTCGCGGTGGGTCGGCGGCGCCGACCCACCGCGCGCGTCAGCGCGTCGCGGCCGCGATGGCCTCGGTGATCACGTCGAACGCGTCGTTCAGGAGTTCGTCGGAGATGACGAGCGGCGGCAGGAAGCGCAGCACGTTGCCCCACGTTCCGGCGGTGAGGACGAGAACGCCCGCCGCGTGGCAGGCCGCCACGATCCGTCCGGTGAGCGCGGCGTCCGGTTCCCGCGTGGCCGGGTCGACGAACTCGACCGCGATCATGGCACCGCGACCGCGAACCTCACCGAGCGCGGGCTGCTGCTGCTGAATCGCTTCCAGGCGCGCCCGCATCAGCGCACCGATATCCTCCGCACGCGCGAGCAGTCCCTCGGACTCGATGACCTCGAGCGTGGCGAGCGCCGCGGCGCACGCGATCGGGTTGCCGGCGTACGTACCGCCGATGCCGCCGGCCTGCGCGGCGTTCATGAGCTCCGCGCGTCCGGTCACGGCAGACAGCGGCAGACCGTTCGCGATGCCCTTGCCGATCGTGATGAGGTCCGGCTCCAGACCCTCCCACTCGGAGGCGAACCAGCGACCGGTGCGGCCGACGCCCGCCTGGATCTCGTCGGCGATGAACACGACGCCGTTCTCGCGGCACCAGGCCTGCACCCGAGGCAGGAAGCCCGCGGCGGGCACGATGAAGCCACCCTCGCCCTGGACCGGCTCGACGATGACCGCCGCCACGTTGCCGGCGCCGATCTGCGCATTGACCAGCGCGACGAACTCGGCGAACGCCTCGTCGGCGCAGTTCTCCGGTCCGGTCGACCAGCGGTACGGATCGGCCATCCGGGCGCGGTGCACGTCCCCGGCGAGCGGACCGAAGCCCTGCTTGTACGGGTACTGCTTGGCACTCAGCGCCATCGTGAGGTTCGTGCGGCCGTGGAAGGAGTTGTCGAAGGCGATCACGGCGGATCGTCCGGTGGCGCGACGCGCGATCTTGATCGCGTTCTCGACCGCCTCGGCGCCGGAGGAGAACAGCGCGGTGCGCTTGTCGTGGTCGCCGGGCGTGAGTTCGTTCAGCCGCTGCGCGACGCGGTAGTACTCCTCGTACGGCGTGACGCCGTAGCAGGTGTGCGTGAAGTCGGCGACCTGCTCGGTCACGGCCGCCACGACCGCGGGGTGGTTCGCGCCGATCGAGGTGACCGCGACACCGGACGCGAGGTCGATCACCTGGTTCCCGTCGACGTCGCGGAGGATCGCCCCCTCCGCCCGGTCCAGGTAGACCGGGAAGGCGCTGGCGATGGGATCGGCGACGGACGCCAGACGCTCGGCGTGCATCTCGCGCGAGCGCGGTCCGGGGATCGCGGTCGCCAGGACGCGCGTCTGCGCCAGGGATTCGGTCACGATGGTCATTCGGCGGTGCCTTTCAGTCGTTCGTGTACTTCGGTGGCGGCGCGCTGTCCGCTGGTGACCGCGCCCTCCAGCCAGTCCTGCTTGCCCGTGTCCGCACCGGCCCAGTGGATCCGGTCGATCGGCGCGCGCCACGCGTGCCCGACGGTGCTGAGGATGCCGAGCGGGATCATGGTTCCGGAACCGCGGGACCAGCGGTCGCCGATCCAGTCGAACGCGTAGAACTCCTTGGGCGTGCGCGCTTCTTCCCCGAAGAAGGACACGAGCTCGTCGAGGATCAGCTCGCGCAGCTTCTCCGGCTCCGTGGTCACGTCGAACGTGTGCGGCTCACCGGGTCCGGTCTGCGACTCGCGCCAGCGGGCGGGGGTGAGCGGACGACGCCCGACCAGCACGCCCTCGTCGGCGGACGCCGGGGACAGATCGAGCAGGAACTCCACCGGCGCGGGGCCCATGGCGGCGCCGGCCAGGCCCTGCTCGCGCCAGAACGGACGGTCGTAGATGGCGAAGTACTTCGCGTCGTAGCCGGCGAGCCAGCGATTCTGCAGCGTGTCCCGCGCGGCGGGCAGGGTCGGGACGAACTCGATCCCGGCGGCGAGGTTGGGCTCGATCGCGAGGATCACGTAGTCGGCCTCGATCGCGCCGCGGTCGGTCGCGATGCGCACGCGGTCCCCGGAGTAGTCAACGGTCCGGACAGGCGCGGAGAGGTGGATCTCGGCAGCGAGCTGGGCGGCGACCCCCTCCGGCAGCTGGTGGCTGCCTCCGACGAAGCGGTGCGTGAACTGTCCGAGGCCCTCGAACTCCCCGAACCGCGCCAGCCACCACACGAAGTAGAGCAGCGAGATCTCCTTCATGTCGTAGGCGAACTCGAACTCGACCATCTCGCGCGCGAGCGGGCTCGTGACGTTCTCGTCCAACCACGCGGCGGCCGTGGTGCGGTCCCATTCGAACGCGTGCGGTGCGGCCCACGGGCGGTCGACCTCGACCTCGCCGGCGAGGTCCATCAGCTTCTCCAGGGTCGCCTCGAACTCCGCGGCGGCCTCCGGGTCGGACTCGAGCGGGAACTCCTCCTCGAACCGCTCGCCGTTGTGGATGCGCACGAACTTTCCGCCGAAGGGGATGGGCTCGGTCTCAACACCGAGAGCGACGGCGAGCTTGTTGACCTCCACCTGGAACGCACCGGTGAACTCAGCGCCCTGTCCGAGCACGCGTCCGTTGGGTCGGACGAACGGCGCGACCCGGCCGCCGATCCGATCGCGCGCCTCGACGACGACGACATCCGTCACGCCGGCGGCCTCCAGCTCGCGCGCCGCGGTCAGGCCGGCCATGCCGGCTCCGACGATGACGACGGACGCGCTCGTGGGCAGTTCTGCAGACTCACTGATCAACGCTGACTCCTGACTCGCGGAAGGGGGGTGAACTTCGTCAGCACGACGAGAAGTTCGTAATTACGATTACCATACGTATATACGGCGAGTAAAGAGTTCAGTGTGGAACTCGATGGATCGGAGAGCCCCCATGGCACATGAGTCACGGCCCTTGACCGGGCGAGTCGCCTGGGTGACCGGAGGGTCATCCGGGATCGGACTCGCCACCGCGCGGTTGCTGTCCGACCGTGGCGCGCGGGTCGGTGTGCTGGATCGCGCGGCTCCGCCGGGCGGCGGCGCGTGGGCCGAATGCGACGTGGCGCGGTCCGAGAGCGTGGCCGCCGCAGCGGCCTCCCTGACGGCCGCCATCGGTCCGGCCGACATCCTCGTGACGAGCGCGGCCGTGAACGCCGCGCACGCCGTCGTCGGCCACCCGGACGACGAGTGGGAGCGCGTGCTCGCGATCAACCTGTCCGGAACCTTCCGGGCGATCCGCGCCTGCCTGCCCGGAATGATCGAGCGCGGCTGGGGCCGGATCGTCACGCTGAGCTCGAGCGGCGCCGTCCGGGTGCTCCCGGAACGCGCGGCCTACGCGGCGTCCAAGGCCGGTGTGATCGCGCTGACCAAGGCCGTCGCGCAGGAGGGCGCGGCCGCCGGCGTCACGGTCAACGCGGTCGGCCCCGGACTGACGGACACTCCGATGGCCGCCGCCCTGTACGACGGCGATGCTTCCGCCGTCCACGGCCGCCCGGTCGCGAACCCGATGCGCGCGCTCCTGGAACCGGAGGAGATCGCCGCCACGATCGGCTACCTCTGCAGCGACGACGCCCGCCACCTCACCGGCCAGTTCCTCATGGTCAACGCCGGCTCCGTCATGTGATCGGGTCGCCTCAGGAGGATGGCGGGGCGAGCATCCGGAGGGCGTCAGCGAGTCCGATCCGCCGATACGTGTGCATTCACTCCCCCGATCGAGTGGTCATCACGCGGACTCATCGATCAGCGTGACTCCCGAGGGGTCCACGGTGACGGCGACCGTCCGCTGGACTGCGAGTCGCTCACCGAGGGAAGGGAGACGAGCGATCAGTGATTCGCCCGTTTTCCCTCGGATCAGGTACTCCACCGTGGAACCGAGGAACAGGGACTCCTCGATGGTCGCGTCGTGCTGTCCGTCTGGAACCGGTCGGATGCTCAGCGCCTCGGGTCGGATGACCGCGCTGACCGCGCCCGTCTGAACGGGAGAGGCATCCGCGCCCACGGTGAAGGACGTCACCGGGGTGTCGATCCGGATCCTGTCCCCCTGCGCCGTGGCGTTGCCGGAGAGGAGGTTCTGGTGGCCGAGGAACGACGCCACGAAGACCGACCGCGGCCGGAAGTAGATGTCCTCCGGTGCACCCTCCTGCGCGATCGTTCCCCCGTCGAGGACCAGGAGCCGATCCGCGAGCGCGAGCGCCTCGCTGAGGTCGTGGGTGACGTACAGCACCGTCGCGCCGACGGACTTGCACAGCGCGCGCAGCTCACCGCGCATCTCCTCGCGCAGCTTCGCGTCCAGGTTGCTCAGTGGCTCATCGAACAGCAGCACCTTCGACCCGCGGGCGACGGCTCGTGCGATCGCGACGCGCTGCTGCTGGCCACCGCTGAGCATCGCGGGGCGGCGGTCGGCGAGCTCCGAGATCCGGACGAGCGCTAGCGCTTCCCGCACACGGCGATCCAGCTCTTCTCGCGGGATCCGCTCCTTGGACACCCGCAGCGGATACGCCACGTTCTCGTACACGGTCATGTGCGGCCACACGGCGTAGGACTGGAACACCATGCCGACGTCCCGGTGCTCGGGCGAGACGGCGGACTTCGCCGACGCGGAGTAGACCTCGCGACCATCGATCACGATGCGTCCGCCATCGGGGGTCTCGAGCCCGGCCACACACCGCAGGGCGGTGGTCTTGCCGCACCCGCTCGGACCCACGAGCGCCAGGATCTCTCCTTCGTCGACCGTGAAGGTGAGGCCTTTCGACGCCTCCACCTCTCCGTGGCGGGTGTGATAGGTCTTGCGGAGTCCCTCGATCGTGAGCATCGGGCCACCGTCCGTTTCGTTGTCTGTCGTCATGATGCCGCGCGCCTCATCGGTCCTCGGTCGGCCGGAAGCGGCGTGCGATGAGCGCTCCCACTCCGATGACGACCAGGAAGGTGAGCACCGTCAGCACTCCGACGGCCGCCGCTTCAGATGCCTTGGCGGTGTTGATGAGGTTGAAGGTGAAGACGCTGAGGGGCGGTCCGTCGGTCGTCGGCAGGAACAGCGGCACGCTGAACTCCTGCACGGCCGTCATCAGCTGCAGCACGAAGAGGAAGATCACGGTGGGAGCGAGCAGCGGCGCGATGATCGACCGCAACGTTCGTGTGCGGGAGGCCCCGGACAGGGACGACGCTTCCTCCAGATCCTTGTTGATCTGGATCATCGCCGCGGACGCGTACCGGTAGCTGTAACCGACCCGGAAGCAGTACGCGAACGTCAGTGCTGCGATCGTGCCGTACAGGGGGATCCACGTGTTCAAAGCCAGGAAGAGGATGAGGAAGGCGAAGCCCGCGACCGGGCCCGGGACACCGAGCGATGCCGACGCCATCAGGTCCAGCACGGTGCGAACCCAGCGCTTCCCGCGGAAGCGCACCACGATCCACGCCATGGCGAACGGGAGGACGACGGTGACGATCGCGGACAGGATCGCGACGGTCGCCGTGATCCGGATGGAGGTCGGGAAGGCGGGGTTCGCGAACAGTCGCTCGTAGGCCTGGAACGACGCCCGGCCGAGAGTGGTGAGGTTGATGTTCGCGACGACCGGCATGAGGCTCTGCGCGACCAGCATGAGCAACCGTGAGCCGACGGTGACGACCAGGAACACGCCGATCACCGCGAACAGCGGCCAACGCCAGGCACCGAGAGAGGTCCGTGATGAGCGCACGCCCTTTCCGCCCAGCGTCGCGTAGCTGTCCCCGGATCGCGTGAACCGGCTGTACGCGAGGATGAGAACGAACGAGATCAGCGTGATCAGCACGCCGAAGGCCGCGATCTCCCCGTACGCCGGAATCTGGCCCGCGGGGTTGAGCATCACGTAGAGCCGAACGCCCAGTGGCGTGAGGCCTTCGCCGATGCCGAACACCAGCGGGATCTCAAAGGCGCCGAGGAGGGTGACGCTCAGCAGCAGCGCGACGCTGAGGATCGCGGGAAGCGCGAGCCGCAACGTGACCCGCAAGAAGGTCTGGACTCCGCGAGCGCCGCTCATCAGGCTCGCCTCCGTGTAGCTGGAATCCATGTTCCGGAAGGTCGTCTGCAGGAACAGCACGACGAACGGCAGCACCATCATGCCCTGGGCGAGCACCATGGCGAACGGATCAGAGGGCGAGAGCGGTCCGGTCTGCAGCGACGGCATGAAGACGCGAAGAATCCGGTTGAACAGGCCGTACCGCTCCGCGAAGAGCAGGGCCCACATCTGCGCGTCCGTGATGGACGGGATGACCATCGGGGCGAACACCAGCAGCCAGATGAACCGCCGGCCCGGCAGATCGCTGCGCTCGAGCAGCCACGCGAGCGGGACGCCGATCACCATCGCGACCAGGAGGGAGCCGCCGACGTAGATCGCCGTGTCAACCAGCGTGCGGCCGACCACCGCGCTGCCGAAGACCTCGACGTAGTTCGCGAGGGTCGTCTCCGCGTTCGGAGAGAGCGGCAGCTTCGAGCCCGGCCCGCGGAACGATGCGAACACCATGAACAGCACCGGAACGACGACGACGAGCCCGACCAGCAGCGATGTCACCAGCACGAACGGGGACCTCTTCGGACGGCCCGCCCCCGACAGCCCTCCTCCTCTTCCTGCTGGACCATGGCCACGCCGATGGTGCTCCAGGCCGTCCTGGCTCGGAGCACCACCGATCGGGGTTCTACTCGGTGACCAGTGCCTGGATCGCCGACATCGCCTTGATGCGCTCGCGATAGTTGTCCTCGGCATCGACGACGAAGAAGCCCGACTCCGTGCCGGTCCCACCCGCTGCCTCGTTGAGCAACTTGGTCAGCTTCGACTCGGGATCGCCGAGGAACCCGGTCATCACCAGGTCGTCCCACCAGATCGGCTGCGCCAGGTCCGTCGTCATGAACAGCGACCAGAGCTCCGTGGCCTCCAGGGCTTTCGTGCTCGCGACCACGGCGCCGCGCTGCCGGAACACGCCCGTCCCCGGGTAAAGCTTCAGTCCGATGTCCTCGGCGGCCATGCCGGCGTCCTTCAGGTAGCTGGCCTGCTGGTGGTTCCCCATGAGCATCACGGGGCGTTCACCGGAGGCGACCTGCTGAGCGAACGTGTTCTCGTTGAAGCTCAACCCGTTCTGAGAAGTCAGCGTCTTCAGAGTCGCCAACGTGTCATCCAGGTCGGTCGCAAGAGCACGGAAGCCCCAGCACGCGTAGGCGTTGAAGGCCTGGCTGGTGAGCATCCCCTTCCATTTCGGATCGGTGAAGCCCGTGATCTCGTCCGGGAGGTCGGCCTCATTGACGAACTGCTTGTTGTAGATCGCGCCGACGCACGTGCCGTCGCCGAGGGCGATCTGCCCGGGAGCGTCCGCACGCGCTGGGTCCGCCCCCAACGCGGTCCAGTCGATGTCGGTCTTGATTCGATCCGCGTCCATCAGCTCGCTGAGCGCGAGGAGGGAGTTGTAGAGCAGATCGGCGGTGCGCTGGCCGGTGTCCTCCTCCGTCATGACGATCGAGCTGAACGTTCCGAAGCTGATCGGCTTCAGCGTGATCTTGATGTCGGGATAGAACTCGTGGAAGGCGTCCACCATCGCCGGGAATCCGTCGACCATCGAGGGCACGTCGGAGAAGCCGAAGACCACCTCGGTGTTCCCGGACGCCACGGCCTCGGCGTACAACTCGTCCATATGGGTCTTCAGGGCGACGTCGCGTTCGGTGCTGAACTTCGTGACGGCCGCGGGTGCTTCGGTCGGTTTCGGGTCGGCGGCAGCGCTGCAGCCGGCCAGGACGAGCCCGGCGATGACCGACCCTGCGAGCGCGATCGCGCTGCGTCGCAGGGTTCGACGACGACCGAGCCGAAGCGTGGACTTGACCTGCCTCATGTTGCCTACCAATCGTATATACGGACATAACTCCATGTGTGCGAATCGAGGGCGACGCTAGCAGTGCGTGAGACCGAGCGTCAACGCGCGGTGCCACTCACAGGACCGACGGGCACGCGCGCATCGAGGGACATCGCCCTCGCGATCTCAGCCGACGACCCAGGCGTTCCAGTCCCGGTTGATGGATTCCGCCTCGTCCTGGTACCAGGTCTCGTCCTGCGGAATGAATCCGTCGCCGACGAGCATGCCCTCCCAGTCGGCGAGCGAAGCCGGCATCTCCAGCGGCTTCGCCAGCATGAACGGCACGATACCGGTGGTCTCCACCATCGCCTGCTGCGCGGCGCGATCCTCGATCATGTCGCGGAGCATGATGTTCGCCGCGGACGCGTTCGGGGCGTGCGCGGGGATACCGAGGCCGGAGAAGCCGCGCACACCGTCGTTCTGCACGACGTGGAAGTCGCGGCTCGGATTCTCCTTCACGAGTTCCATCGCGTCCGCGCCGCCGTTGAGGATGATCGCGCACTGGCCGGTGAGGAGGTCCTGGCTGCCCTCGGCGGTGTTGTCGAAGAGGACGAGGTCTCCGCGGATCCGGTCGAGTTCCTTGTAAACAGCCGGGACGTCGATCGGGTAGACGCTCTTCGGCTTCGCTCCCTGGTACAGCATCGCCTCTTCGAACAGGCCGGAGAATTGCGGATAGTTCGTCGCGCACCGCTTGCCCGGAAAGCGCTCGGTGTCGAAGAAGTCCGCGATGCTCGTCATCTCGCCGGAGACCGCGGCACCGTCGTAGAGCATCGCGATCGTCCACGATCCGAAGGCGAGCCCATCCGCGCGGACATAGCCGTCGGCGATCTCATCCGCCGGGAAGACCTCGGGATCGAGCGGCTGCAGCAGACCCTCCGAGATCGCGGAGTCCATCTCGGCAAGGCTGCAGAACTGCCACAGCGATGAGGTGACGTTGTTCGCCTCGACCTCCTGCTCCAGCCGCGAGATACCGCAGTCGCCGGACTGGCTCTTCACGGTGCCGCCCTTCTTCGTGAACGACGCCCAGATCGTCGACTCCATCGCCTGCGTGAAGGTGTCGCTGCCCTGCCCGCCGTTGAAGTAGACCAGGTCCAGGGACTCGCCCTCCGCCGATGCTCCTCCGCCGCACCCCGCCAGCGCCACCAGGAGCGCGATGACTCCTCCCGCCATGGCCAATCGCACTCCCTTGTGCATCGACATTCCTTCCCGTTCGAAGATCAGCTTCGTCGGTCCGTTGGACAACTCCCGCTGTTGACAATAGGTTGACCATACAGTGTGCTCGTACGTACGTACCAGAAGGGATTTCCATGACCGATCGTTTTCACTTCGCGTTCTTCTCGGACTTCGCCCCGCCGGCCTGGTGGGCGCTGTCGGACCGATTGAACGGTGGCGACTGGTGGAACGGCGAGTTCCACGAGCAGGTTGCCCAACGTGCGGAGGCGGCGAAGTTCGACTTCCTGTTCTTCAGCGACGTGTCCGGGCTGACCACGTCCATGGGCGGCACCCCGGAGGCCGCCCTGAAACACACGACGACGATCTACCAGGACCCCGTCCCCTTCATCGCCCGCCTGTCGGGGTCCACGAGCGAGATCGGACTGGTCGCCACCGCCTCGACATCGTGGAATCACCCGTACCAGCTCGCCCGTGCCTTCTCCACGATCGACAGCCTCTCCAACGGCCGCGCCGGCTGGAACATCGTCACGAGCGCCGATCTCGACTCCGCCCGTAATTTCGGCCTCGACGAGATGCCGCCGCCGGAGGTCCGGTACGACAGCGCGGACGAGTTCGTCGACGTCGCCAAGAAGCTCTGGGACGCGTGGGAGCCGGACGCGATCGTCCGCGACGAGGACACGAACACCTACGCCGACGCCGACAAGGTGCACTCGATCGACCACGAGGGCGCGTTCTACAAGGTGAAGGGCCCGCTGAACAGCGTCCGCTCCCCCCAGGGCCGACCGCTCCTGGTTCAGGCCGGCGCGTCCGAGCGCGGCCGAGACTTCGCCGCCCGGAACGCCGACGTGGTGTTCCAGTCCTCCGAGCTCGGCCCGGCCGCCATGAAGGAGTTCCGCGACGACATCCGGCGGCGAGCGGCGGCCTTCGGACGAAACCCGGACGACGTGAAGGTCACGTGGGCGGCGTTCGTGCACGTCACTCCGACGACGCCGGACGGCACTCCTCCGGCACCTCCGACCGACGCGGAGCTGGGCCGCGCCCTGGCTTCGTGGTCCGCCATGACGCAGACCGACCTCACAAAGCTGCCGCTGGACGAGCCTTTCCCGCTCGACCTGGAGCCCAAGGCGTACAAGGGCATGTTCGAGGAGCTGCGCGAGACCGCTCGCCGCGGCGTCCCCCTGCGCGACGCGGTGATGGAGTGGTACTCCGGACACGGCACGGGCTACCACGGCACACCGGCGGAGATCGCCGACCAGATGGAGGCCGTCATGGCCGAGGTCGAGGGCGACGGGTTCCTCATCGTCGCCGCCCACCTGATGAGCCCGGCGTATCTGGACGGGGTGTTCGACGGGCTGGTGCCCGAGCTCCAGCGCCGCGGCCTGATGCAGACCGAGTACGCTCCCGGCACGTTGCGCGAGCGCATCCGTGGTGAGATGGACGAATGACCCAGGACGCCGCCGCTCCGTCTGCCACCGGCGCCGCTGATGCTCAGCCGCGGCGGCGACAGCTCGTGGAGGCGGCCATCCGTGTGATGGACCGTGACGGCATCGCCGGCCTCACGCACCGCAAAGCGGCGCAGGAGGCCGGCGTTCCGCTGTCCGCGACGACCTACTACTTCACCTCTCTCGATGACCTCGCTGCGAGCGGCCTGGGCCTGCTCATCCAGCGTGAGATCGATGCGATCACGGACCGCCTGCCGAAACCGATCACGCGGGCCTCGATCGAGCGGCAACTCACCGATCTCGCTGTGGACACGGTCGACCGGGCCCTCCGCGGAGAGACGCTGTTGGCCCATGAGCTGTTCGGTGCGGCGATGCGTTCGGACCGAATCCGCGCCGTCTCCCTCGAGTGGCAGAACGCGTGGCTGGGTCTGCTCGAGCCGACCCTGGGCCGTGGGAAAGCCCTCGCCGTCATGGGCATCGGAACCGCTTTCCTTCAGCAGGGCCTGATGGAGCGCAGCCCCGTCGACGCGGAGGCGCTGCAGGCCGAGCTGCACGCCTCCCTGTCGGGCTGAGCCGGGTTCTCATCAATGCTGCGCTCCCCGGTTTCTCATGCGGGCGATAGAACGCCATCTCCCAGCACCAGGAGGTGTCGCGGGACCAACGCTGTCGCTTCCCGGGGGCGAGATCCACACCGGTGGAAGTGCATTGTCCGCCCGGAAACTATCGTCGTTGGCATGACCGACGATCTCGAGACGATCGCGTTCCGCACGATCGAGGACCTGTGGACGTGGCTCGACGAGCACCATGACGCGCATCCCGGCGTGTGGGTGCGGCTGGAGAAGACGTCAAGCGGCCGTCCGTCGATCAGCTTCCACGACCTGCTCGAGGCCGGGATCGCGTACGGCTGGAGCGAGAGCAGCCGACGCGGCAACGACCGCTGGTCGTATTTGCAGCGGTTCACTCCCCGTCGGACGAGAGGGACCACATCGGCCCGGAACATCGCGATCGCTGAGCGTCTGGACGCCGAGGGGAGGATGACGGATGCCGGCAGGCATGCACTGGGCTGGGATCGCTGAGGCGCTGGGTCGGGCGTGATCGAAGGGTGCTGCGAGGATGGCGGCGTCGACGCGGACGCCCTGCAGGCGGAGCTTCACGCCTCCCTGTCGGGCTGAGCCGGATGCGGGGCCGTCACGCCGCGGGTTCCTCAACACCGACGAGATGGTAGGCCCCGTCTCGGTACTCGAGAGTCGTGATGGAGCCGTTCGAAATCGCGTCCCACAGCTCGGTCTCCCAGTCGTCGGGCGCAAGGAGCTCGACGACTGCCGCGATCGACCAACCATGCGAGACCACGAGCACTGTGCCATGGCCATCGGCCTGCGCCGCTGCGACGATCTCGTCGAGCGACTCCTTCAGCCGGTGACTGATCGCCTCCCAACCTTCCGCGAGACCCTCGGGATCGGTCTTCGCCACAGCATCAGCGAACTCCGCATTCGTCATCGCCGCGAACGCCTCGGGTGGAGAGTCGAATGACAGACCGAGCTCGAGGTACACGGCAGCCATGTCCTCCTCGGAACGGCCCTCGTACCCACCGAAGGAGAACTCACGCAGTCTCTCGTCCTCGATGAGTTCGATCTTGTCCGGCTGCTCATCCAGAAGCAGCCTCGCTGTCTGCGAGGCTCGCCCGAGGTCACTGGTGTACGCCACATCGATGTCTTCGGCGATGAGCGCCTGTCCCGCCGCGGCCGCTTGAGCCCGACCCTTCTCGGTCAGCGGGGCATCCCACCAACCCAGCATGAGGCCATTTCTGTTCGACTCCGTCTCGCCATGACGCACGATGTGCAACACCACCGTGGCACACTGGGCACGGCGGACCGGATTAGCGAGGGACATCGGTCACTCCTCATCTCACTTCTTTGTGATCGGAACCCGCGGCGGTGACCCACAGGCGCTGATTGCTCACGGTATTGACGAGGGCTGGGCCCGCCACATTCGCACATCCTTTAGTCACATGAACGCCTCTCGTCCCATGAGCGTTTCGCCCGGCAGGTTGACTCGCCCTGCATGCCGAGCGGAACGTCACGCATCGGGCGTGAATTCGTATATATGTTCTCGTCGCCCTCCGCCTTTGCCTCCTTTGTGCGAGCAATGGGAACCAAACATCGGGACAAGGAGATGTCGAGAAAATCTACGGATAATGCACTGACATTCGAAATTATGATCGCCTTGAGGGTGAAAATGAAGTTATGACATCCGAACCAGCCCCGCCCGCGGCGGACGACCCGTGGGTCCCCGCCGGAGGGTCATTCGGGCGCGGCTCGGACCGCCGGCTCGCGGCACTCGTCCGGGACGCGGTCAGGATCGATCGGCAGATCGCGCGCCTGCAGGCGCGGCGAGCGTCCGTCCTCGATGCCGTCGCCGACGTCGCTGAGTGCCGGGCGGAGAGCGCGTCCGCTCAGGCACGGGAACATGAGCTGATCATCCGCGACGTAAGCGCCGAACTCGGCACTGCCCTCCGCTTCAGCGACCGCGTCATCCAAGCGCAAGTCGCTGATGCCACCGCACTCGTCCACCGCTTCCCCCGCACGCACGCCGCGCTGGAGGCGGGGAGCATCTCGATGAGCCATGCGCGCGTCATCCTGCACACCGGATTCCCGATCGAGGACCCGGCGCTCCTCGACGCATTCGAAGCGGAAGCGGTGCCGCTCGCGCAGCACTCCTCCCCCGGCCGCCTGCGGTCTCGCATCAGGATGTCGGCCGAAGCGTCCCGGAACTCGCCCATCGACGAGCGCCACCGCGCCGCCCGCGCCCGGCGGTGCATCAGCGTGGCGGATGGAGAGGATGGGATGAGCGATGTTCACGCTCATCTGCCCACCGCGCTCGCCCGGGCTCTGACGGACCGCATCCACGCATACGCTCTCAGCATCAAGCGGCGGCGCCGGAACGACCCGGCCCACGCCGGAGACGATCGCACACTGGCTCAGATCTCAGCGGACGTGTTCTGCGACCTCCTGCTCACGACCGATCCCGCCACCGCGGGCGATGGACTGACGTCGATCCGCGCGCACGTGCAGGTCACGATTCCGGCCGCCGTCCTCACCGGCGCCTCAGCCTCGGGTGCCGAACTCGCGGGGCACGGCCCGATCGATCCCGACACCGCCCGCACGCTCGCCGCGGTCGCCCCGGGCTGGGACCGTCTCTTCCAGCATCCGACCAGCGGGCATGTCCTCGAGATCGACCGGTACCAACCCTCGGCGGACCAGCGACGCATCCTCCGGGTCCGTGACGAACGCTGCCGCTTCCCCGGTTGTGGTCACCCCGCCACCCGATCCGACGCCGATCACACCATTGACGCAGCGCTCGGCGGCCCCACCGCGATCAGCAACCTCGGCCACTTCTGCCGTCGACATCACACGCTGAAACACCACACCCGGTGGCGGGCGGACAACCTTCCCGGCGGCATCATCCGGTGGACCAGTCCCCTCGGAGCCGTCTACACGGATCATCCTCCCCGCACCGTCACGTTCACGGCTCCCACGGGCCCCGCGGGCGATCCGCCCTTCTGAGCCCGCCGGCGCCCCGCCCCCCCCCCGACGCCGCGGGTGGGGTAACCCGGCGCCGATCAGGGGGTGGGAGGCGTCAAGCCGAGCAGCTCGTTCAGGACGGTCTCGAGCTCGTCCACGTCGTGCATCTCGTCGTCCGCGAGCGCGCGCTGCGCCAGGCCGCCGACGGTGGCCGTGAGACCGGCGGCGCGCCGGGCACCGACCAGCGGGACGAGCAGGCCCATCCAGGCCTCATCCCACTCCTCGGCGATGACGGCGAGGTCTGGGCGCCGGATCGTCGCGACGTAGAGTTCCGTGATCGCGATGCTCTCATCGCGCCGGTCGACCGTCTGTTCGCGGAGGTATCGCGCGAGAGCGCGCGGTACCTCGCTCGGCTCGGTGACGCCCTCGAATGCGGCGCGCAGGCGCGCCAGGTCGGCTGCGGCGGTCTGTCCGATCGCGGCGGCGACGAGTGAATCGAGACTCGAGAAGTAGTAGGTCGTCGCGGCGAGGGGCACTCCGGCGATCTCGGCGATCTTGCGATGCGTGATGCCCGCGAGCCCGAATCTCCCGATCGCCACGACCGCGGCGTCGATGATCTTCTCGCGCCGGTCCCGGTCGATCACGCGCACCGATCCCACGGCCCCTCACTTCCCGAACCGCGATCTTGACATTCGTGGCGGCGGTGTCATACTAGCGCTCGAGCCAAGTTGGCACAAATGTACCAAGTCCGGAGGAGCACCGTGTCCGACGTCATCCACCACCCGAACCACTTCACGAGCCTGCCGCGTGAGTACTACGTCTCCGCCGAGCTGTTCGAGGCCGAAGGACGGGAGATCTTCCAGAACCAGTGGCAGTACGTCGGGCACACGAGCCAGATCCCGAATCCGGGCGACTACATCGTCACGTCGTTCTGGCGCGAGAGCCTCATCATCACTCGGACGCGCCGCGACGCCGTCAAGGCGTACTTCAACGTCTGCCGTCACCGCGGATCGCAGATCTGCACCCCCGACAGCACCGGCACGGCGCGCGGGTTCTCGTGCCCGTACCACCAGTGGTCCTGGAACCTCGACGGCGAACTGCGCGGCGCCCCGGCGGCGTCCGACATTCCGGACTTCGACAAGACCCGCTGGTCGCTGCACGAAGCCGCGGTCGAGGTCGTGCACGGAAGCATCTACATCCACCTCGGCACGCCGGAGCGATCCGCGCGCGAACAGCTGACCGGGATCGACGACGAGACGATGGCGCTCATCGAACCGGAGCGCATGAAGCTGATCCACGAGGAGCGCTACCGCGTGCAGGCGAACTGGAAGCTCATGATGGAGAACAACCTGGAGTGCTACCACTGCGCCGGTGCCCATCCCGCGCTGTTCACGGTCGCCGACGTTCCGATCGGATTCGGTGAGATCGACGCCGACGGGTGCGTCGTGTTCGACGAGACGGCCGGCTTCTTCCCCGTGAAGCCGGGGATGCAGACGTTCTCCATGGACGGCGCGTGGGTCTGCCGGAAGCCCCTCGGCACGCCCCAGCCGGCCGGGTTCAACGCGGGATGGCACAGCCTGCCGATCTTCGACGGCCACGTCTACTACGCCGACCACGCCGTCCACATGTCGCTGAACCCGATCGACGTCGACACCACCGAGTTCCTGTGCCAGTGGTTCGTCCACGAGGACGCGGTGGAGGGCGTCGACTACGACACCGCAAGCGTGATCGAGATCTTCGACATCACCAACCGTGAGGACGTCGCCCTCACGGAGGCGAACGCCCGCGGCGCTCGTTCCATCCGCTTCGTGCCGGGGCCGAACAGCCCGACCCGCGAGTCGGGCCTCGACGAGGGCCTGACGCACTACCTCGAGCTGATGGGCGACATCACGCCGTGACGCGATGACGCTGTAACACGGTGACGCCGAGGCTGCTGATCAGGAGAGGTCGATCAGCAGCCTCGGCGTCGCCGTGAGGCGTGACTCAATACAGCTCGATCAGCAGCTTCGGCGTCTTCGCACGCGATACGCAGAGCGCGATCTGCTCACCCGCCGCCTTCTCGGATGCGGTGAGGCAGTTGTCGCGGTGGTCCGCCTCCCCCTCCAGCAGGCCGCTGACGCACGAACCGCAGATGCCCTCCTCGCAGGACTTGAACACCTCGATGCCGTTCTGCTCGAGCACGGCGAGGATCGATTGGTCCGCCGGAATCTCGAACGACTCCCCGGTGTCCAGCTCGACCTCGAAGGCGGTGTCGCCGCTGGTGTCGACATCGGCCGCCTCGAAGTGCTCGATGTGCACCGCGTCGGCGCCGACGACGGGGCCGAACACCTCCGCCACGGCCGCCATGAAGCCGTCCGGCCCGCACGTGTAGACGTGCGTGCGCGTCGATACGCGCGGCAGGATCGATCGGAACGCCTCCGGCTGCTCGGCGCGCGGGACGCCCCAGTGCAGCGCCACGCTGTCCCGGAACTCGGCACGCTCCTCGAGGAAGTCGACGAACGCCGCCTCCTCGCGCCCGCGCGCGAAGTAGTGCAGCTCGAAATCCGCGTTGCGGCTGTGCAGCTCGTACGCGATCGCCAGCAGCGGCGTGACACCGATGCCCCCGGCGATGAGGACGTGCCGGTCGGCGTCCGCCGCGACCCCGAGCAGGTTCCGCGGCTTGCCGATCAGCAGTCGGTCGCCGACCGCGACGCCGTGCAGCGCCACGCTCCCCCCGCGCGGTCCGTTCTCACGCTTGACCGCGATCAGGAGCGCGGACGGATCATCCGGAGCACTGCACAGCGAATACTGGCTGAGCACCCCGGTCGGGCCGGTCACATCCACGTGCGCACCGGCCTCCCACCGCTTCTGGAAGGGCAGTCCGTCGTCGCGGACGAGACGCAGGGTCCGGATCTGCGGCGTCTCCTCGATGACCTCCGTCACCCGGACGGGCAGCCCGCTCACAGCAGGAATCCCGCCGCCGGCAGCTCGTCCTCGCTGTCGATGAGGCGCACGGCCTTGAGCACGATCCGGTCGTCGGCGGGCGTCGCCCCGAACCGGATGACGTGCTCGACGTCCCCCGCCCAAACGTGATGGATCCCCCGCTTGAACGCGACGCAGACCTGCGCACAGCGGATGCGGATCTCCTCCTCACTGACCGCACCGACAACGAAGCGCGCCACGGTCCGCGCGGTCGTCGCCGCGTCCACGGCGGAGATCGCATAGCCCTCGGTGAGGCGGACCACGCGCGCGCGGCGCAGCCGGTCGTCGTCGTAGATGAGGTTCAGGTGCGCGGCGAAGTCCTCCGTCTCCCGATCGATCGGCACCACGTAGATGCCGTCGGCGGAATACAACTCCTGCCAGGGCAGGTAGTCCTTGCGATCGAGCAGCTCGGCCTCCCACGAGACGAGGTCGATCGCGCGGACGACGCGAGGATCGTCCGAGGCGACCGCCGCGCGGTCGAGCGCACGGCGATAGGTGCTGCGACCGGTCAGCCAGGCTCCCGGCTTGACCTGGCTCGCGGGGTTCGTGTCGACCGCGTCAGTCATCTGCCATCATGTCCTTCCACTGGTGGTACGCCGACCGCATCCCGGTCTCATCGGTCGAGTGCGAGGTCGGCCATCCGGCGTCGTTCTGCGCCTCGCGGGCGAAACCGCGGTTCACCATGATCGGCAGCTCCGGGCCGCCGACCGATCCGCGCTGCACACGGTCCCAGCCCTCCGCGTCATCGGGCGTGCCGAAGCCGAACGGACCCTGGAAGTTCTCGTGGGCGCGCATGCGCTCCTGGTTCACGCGATCGACGATCTCCGGCGGACCGTCCGGTCCGATCGCGATGTGCTCGATCACGGTCTCGTTGACCGACACCGGACGCAGCGTGCGGAAGAACGAGATCGACATCGAGACGTTGGGGAAAAGGTTGAGGTTGAACCCGGTGCCGTGCATCGAGTGCACGAGCTTGCGGACGTCCTCCTCCGGCACACCCTTCGCACGCAGATCCGCGACGAGTCCGTCGAAGCGCGGTTGCAGCGGCTCGCTGCCGTCGTCGGCCGCGAGATCGGTGTGCTCCGGCACCATCTGCATGACGGAATGGCCGTTGCCGAGCGCGTGGGTGACCGAGGCCGGGTCGGTCATGAAGCTCATCATCTCGGCCGTCTCCGCATCGACGGTCGCCATCCACGAGCGGTGCACGATCGGGAAGTGGTAGCCGTCGGTCGTGTTCTCCAACTGGATCTTCCAGTTGCCGCGGAACGTGAACCGGAACGTGCCGATCACCTTGATGGGGTACCCGCCGCCCTGCGCCATGAAGAGGTCGATCCACTGCTTCACGTCGCCGAGGAAGTCCTCGAGCGGCTCGGCGTCGTGATCGAACGTCGCGAAGATCATGCCGTTGTAGGACTCGGTGCGCAGCTTCTTCAGCCCCATCACCTTCTTGTCCATGATCCCCTCGTACCCGTCCGGGTACGGCAGACCGCGCAGGGCGCCATCCAGCCCGTAGGACCAGGCGTGATACGGACACGTGAACCCGTTCACCTGCCCGGTGCGCGTCTCGCACACCGTCGCTCCGCGGTGCCGGCACCGGTTCAGCATCGTGTGCACGGCCCCCTTGCGGTCGCGGCTCACGATCACCGGCTGCCGACCGACGTAGGTGGTCTTGAACGAGCCGGCCTTCGGCAACTCACTGTCGTGCGCGACCCAGACCCAGGTCTTCTCGAAGATCTTCGCCATCTCCTGCTCGAAGATCTCCGGGTCCGTGTACATCCGGCCGGCGACGCGGTCGCTCAGCACGAGATCGGACGGTTCGAGCTCGTAGATGTTCTCCTCAGTGAACTCGATCGTCATCGATGCCTCTTCCTCAACGTGCGGATCGGGCTGACCGCGGGGCACGGTCGACCCGATTCCACGCTAGGGACGCCGTCCGCCCCGGGACAGCCGAGAAGAGGCCAGCCGATCTAGGGGATTCTCTGTACGGCGCTACGGCGCACTCCGTCTGCCCGCCGTCGACGCCGAACCATAGCCTGACTCGTGGACGCCCCGACACGACGTCGTGACGCCCACCCGTCTCGCCCGTAAGGAGTCACCGATGCGGCGTCTCGATATCCCCGCAGATCAGCGGCGGATGACCCTGATGTGCTACACCGACACGTTCGGGTACGGCTGGAAGCACGTCGACCTGTTCACGCATGACCTCGACGGCAACGAGCTGAACTGGGTCCACTGGGGAGTCCCCGAGGACGGCCCCGACGCGGCCGACCGGGTGACCGCACGCATTGAGCCCGACCTGCGCCGCACCACCGACTGGCGCCATCACGTCAGCGCGTTCGGCCAGGAGTACTGGATCGCCGATGTGGAGTGGGCGGAGGACGGCGCGTGAGTTCGACCGGCCTGTTCGCCCCGTGGTCCCTGGCCGAGCTCGTCGCCGAACTGCGCGACGGACGCGCGACCCCGGCGTCCGCGCACCAGCGGGCGCTGGAGCGCATCGACGCGACCGAGAACGACGTGCGCGCCTGGGTCAGCCACCGATTCGATGCGCCCCGCGCGGGTGCGGACGCACCGCTGGCCGGCGTCCCCCTGGCGGTGAAGGACATCATCGACCTGCACCGCCATCAGACGCGGTGCGGCTCGGACCTGCGCGCGAACGTCCCCCCGGCCGCACGCGATGCGGCGATCGTCGCCGCCTGGCGCGCCGCCGGTGCCGAACCGCTCGGCAAGACGGTCACCACGGAGTTCGCCTACTTCGCACCGGGCCCCACCCGTAATCCCGCGGCCCCGGTGCACACCCCGGGAGGATCCTCGAGCGGGTCGGCGGCGGCCGTCGCGGCCGGACACGTGCCCCTCGCGCTGGGCTCGCAGACGGCGGGGTCGGTGATCCGCCCGGCCGCATACTGCGGGGTGGCGGCGCTCGTCATGACGCACGCGAGTTACCCCACAGACGGTGTCGTCGGTCTGGCGCCGAGCCTGGACAGCCACGGGGTGTTCGCCGCACGAACCCGCGATCTGGCCGTGGCGTGGGCCGCGCTGACGTACACACCGGTCGTGGAACCGCTCGCGCCGACGCGACTTCTGTTCTGGGACGGCGCCGGTGCCGGCGAGGTCGATGCCGAAATGCACGCGGCCGTCGACGGGGTCGCCGCCGCCGCGCGTGCTCGCGGCGTGAGCGTCGAGCCGTTCCCGGACGACGGCCTGATCGCGGATCTCTCCCACGCTCACCGCGTCGTCATGGCGTGGGAGGCCGCGCGCGAGCGCGCCGCCGAACTCGCGCGCGCCGACCGATTGAGCGAACCGCTGGCCGAGCTGCTGCGCACGGGAGCGACGACGCCGGAGGCCGCGTACGCCGAGGCACGGGCGACGATCGAGCGCGCCGGGGCGACCGTGGCAGGGTTGTTGCAGGCCGGCACCGTCATTCTCGGCCCGGCGGCCCCGGGTGCCGCTCCGCCCGGCCTCGCGGCCACCGGCGATCCCGGCCTCTCCCGCCCGTGGCAGGCGCTCGGCCTTCCCGTCGTCGCCGTGCCGGGGTTGCGCACCCAGCAGGGCCTGCCGCTCGGTCTGCAGGTCATCGGTCATCGCGGTGACGAAGACGGAGTGATCCGGACCGCCCAGTGGATCGAGCAGCTCGTCGTGGACGGGGCCCCCGTACGCTGACGAGATGGAGCAGTCCGTCCGCGTCCCCGCTCGGCTGTCGGCCGTCGATTTCCAGGCGATGTTCGAGGTGTCCGACATGTGCACGCTCGTCCACGACGGGCGCACGAAGGAGATCATCTGGGCTAACGGCGCGGCGTGCCGGATGCTCGAGTACGACCTGCGGGAGCTCCTGCCCCTGCGGGCCAACCACATCAGCGGCCTGGCCCAGCAGTACGACCGAATGGTCGCCCGCGCGCTCCTCCAGGACGCCCTGGAGACCGGCGTGAGTCGCGTGCGGTGGGAGTTGCGTTCGAAGTCCGGTCGCCTGATCCCCACGGACGCGTTCGCCGTGCGCATCGACACCGCCGACGGGCCGGCCGTCATGGTGCAGTACCGCGATCTGGAGCGTGAGCACGCGACCGACGAGCAGGACCGGCTCGCGGCGCGCTACGTCACCTCCCTCACCCGTCACACGTCCACGATCGCGCTCATGCTGGACGGGGAGGGACGGATCCGCACCGCCACGGACACGGCGCTGGGCTACCTCGCGGAGGGGCGCAGCCCGGAGACGGTGGTCGGGTGCCTCGTCGATGAGGTCGCCGCCCTGTACGCGGACGGCGTCCGGATCCGCTGGTCGCGGATCGCGGACGACGCCGAACCGCTGCGTGCGATCCGGCTCGAGATCGCGCGCGAGTCCGCACCGGCGACCTGGCTGGAGGGCAGCGTCGAGCGCCTGACCGAGGACGGCGGCGAACAGAGCTACCTCGTGTTCCTGCACGACGTCTCCGATCGCGTGCACGACGATGCGCGCCGCGAACTGGAGCAGCGGCAGGAGGACTACCTGGCCCGATACAACGCGATGGGGGACCTGGCGATGGCCATCGCCCACGAACTCGGGCAACCGCTGGCCGCCGCCCGCAACTTCATCGCCGGCGCGCGGACCCGGTTGGCCTCCGACCGCGCGGAGGGCGATCCGGAGCGAACGGCCGCGGTCGAGTTCGGGCTGGACAGCGCCCGCAGTCAGCTCGATCGGGCCTCGACCATCGTCTCCACCCTGCGCACCTTCGTCGGCCACCTGGAGCACATCGAGCAGGTGGTCGATCTCGGCGACATACTGCGCGAGTGTATGCCCTTCATCCAGCTCCGCGCTCAGGCCGCCGGCGTCGCCGTCGAGGTCCGCCACCATCCGGTCCCGATCCCGGTCCGATGCGAACGCGTCCTGACCGGCCAGGTCGTGCTGAACCTCTGCTTCAACGCCATCGACGAGATGGCCGCGTGGGGTGAGGACGCGCATCCCGTGCTCGTCACCGCCGCTCTGGTGGACGGGGAGGCCGTGCTCTCCGTGACCGACCGCGGTCGGGGGCTCACACGCGACCCGTTCGCCGAATCGTTCACCGAGAAGAGCAGCGGCAGCGGCATCGGGCTCGCGCTCAGTTACCGCATCATCACGCGCCAGCACGGCCGGATCTGGCACGGCCCCGGAGCGGCCGGCGGGTCGGTGTTCGCCTTCGCGTTTCCGCTCGCGACCGCCGACGAGGTCAGCGATCGTGCGGCAGCGGAATCCGGTGCAGGAGCACGTCCCTGACCAGTGCCCCCAGCCCCTCGGCGTCGGTCTTCGAGCGGATGTGCGCCCGGTGGACGTCGATGGTCTTGACGCTGGTGCCCAGGCGCTGCGCGATGGCCTGGCTCGGCAGGCCGTCGACCACGAGGGCGAGAACCTGCATCTCCCGCGCCGTCAGGGTCCCGATCCGCTCCTGCACGGCCTTTCGCTCGGCGGCACGATCGAACGCGGCCGCCGCCACCGGCAGCTGCGCCTGCACGGCATCCAGCAGGCGCTGCGGTTCGTACGGCTTCTCCAGGAAGTCGACGGCGCCGGAGCGCATGGCCCGCACGGACATCGAGATGTCCCCGTGTGCGGAACAGAAGATCACCCGGCCCGGGTACCGGCGGCGGATGAGCTCCTCCTGCAGCTGCAGTCCGCTCATGCCCGGCATCCGGACATCGACGACGGCGACGGCCGGCTCATCCGGATCGAACTCCTCCAGGAAGGACATCGCGCTGGGGTAGGTCAGGACGGTCAGTCCCACGCTCTGCAGCAGGAAGATGATGGAGTCGCGGTGGTCGTCATCATCATCGATGACGTGGACGACGACCTCGTGGTAGGCGGTCACGCGTCACTCCTGCAGGACGATCGAGGCGGACGGATAGGTGCGCGCGAACGCCGCGGGAAGGTCGGCGACGAAGACGTTCTCCGTCCGCGTCCGCGTGATCTTCCAGTCATCGCCGTCGCGGCGGAAGCGGTTGTGCAACCGGCTGGACCGCAGCAGCGCCGTGCCGTCGTCGTACAGCCAGGGCTGCAGGTGGATCCAGTGCCCAGCCGCCTCATCGCCGGTGACGACGATGTGCTCGGTGGTGAGGTAGTGGGCGTTCAGCACCAGCCGGGCCGTGCCCTCCGGGAAGTCCCAGAAACGCCGGAAGTGATCGCGGATGGCGTCCTTGCCGACCGCGCGGCCGAACTGTCCGGTGTAGGCCTCACCGACGCCCTCCCACACGGCGTCGTCGGTGTAGAGCTCGAGGATGCGCTCGATCCGTTCCGCGTCATCCGCGACGTCGGGTTCGGGGCACGGGGTGTCGCACAGCAGCATGTACCGCGCCTGCACCCGCCGGATCGCCGCCTCGGCTTCGAGGACCTCGATCCGTCGGACCAGGGTCGCCAGTTCGTTCTCGGCCTCCATGGGCACCTCCTCCCGGCACGTTAGACGGCGCTCATCGTCCGGGGCCGCCCGGGTTCATTCAGCGGCCCGCGCACGATCAGTCTCGTCAAGGTCAGTAGTCGTCGAGGTCGAGGTGCCGACCACTCGGGCGGGGGCGGAAGAGGTCCGCGCCGATGTCCACCGCCGTGCCCCACAGCGCGCGCAGCACGCGCTCGTCGTCGGTGCGCCCGACGCCGATGCCGGCCGAGATGGCCGCAATCGGATGCGTCGTGCTCCCGGGCGCGAACACCGGCACCGCGACGGTGCGCAGGCCCGGCACGCACTCACCGGACTCGGACGCCCAGCGACGCAGGCGGATCTCGGCGGCCGCGCCCGGCGCCATCACACCCTCGCGGTACGCGGCGATCAGCCGGGCGCTCGCCGTGGACAGGTCCGACACCCGCATCGACACGCGGCCGATGTGGGGTGCGGCCTGGCGTCCGGCGATCCGCTCCAGATAGACGCATTCGCCGTCATGTTCGACGGCGAGGTGCACGACCGCGGCGTGCACGGACTCGCGGAGGTCGACGAGGTGGGGACGCGCGATCTCCCGGAGGATGGTCGGTCCGGGAACGATCTGCCCCATTTCGAACAGACGCCACCCCAGCTCGTAGCCCTCGGCGGACTTCCGCAGGAAGCCCATCGACGTCAGGGCGGAGGCGAGCCGGTACGCGGTCGCCTTGGGAACGGTCGATCGTCGACTGAGTTCGGTCAGCCCGACCTTGCGATCACCCTGCGCGAACACTCCCAGGATGAGGTCGAGCTTGCCCAGGACCGAGTCCTTGGCATTAGCGAGGTCAACGTCGACGCTCGCGGTCTCCTGCATCATCAAAGACATCTCTGGCCTTTCATTTGACCAAATGGTCAATTCAGAATGCCGAATGGCAAATCGGATGTCAATACTTATTTGGGGTGCCACACTGGCATCCACGCGACCCGTCCGGACTCGCGAGCACACCGGTTCCCGGAACCCACCGAGAGGAGCGCCATGCCGACCGTCCGCCGCGCCTATGCCGACACCCCGCTGGGCCAGATCCATTTCGCTGAAGCGGGAACGGGCGACCCGCTGATCCTGCTGCACCAGACCCCGCGGTCCCACGATGAGTTCCGCGAAGTGATGCCCCTGCTCGCGGGCGATCGTCGGGTGATCGCGCCGGACATGATCGGCTTCGGTCTGTCCGCGAAACCGGATGACGCACAGTCGATCGAGCTGTACGCGCGCGGGGTCGTGGCCCTCGCGGACGCGCTCGGGCTGACCGAGTTCGCGGTCCTCGGCCATCACACCGGGATGTTCGTCGCCGTGGAGGTCGCCGCGATGGTGCCGGACCGCGTCACGGCCGCGGTGTTCTCGGGCGCCGAGCTCGGCGACGCGGAATTCCGTGCGGACACCGGCGACGGCGGGGTGGACGATGCACCCCGCCGTCCGGACGGCTCACACCTGACGACCCTCTGGGCGCAGCGGCTGCCGTTCTACCCGCCGGACCGGCCGGACATCCTGGACCGCTTCATCCACGACGCCCTCGCCCCCGGCGTCGATCCGCGCGAGGGGCACGAGGCCTGCGCCCGCTATCGCATGGAGGATCGCCTCGATCTCGTCCGCGCGCCCCTGCTCGTTCTCGCCGCCCCCGAGGATCCGTTCTCCTACCCGCACCGCGACCGCGTCGCCGCGGCGTTCCCGCACGCCCCGCACGTGCAGACGGTCGACGTGCCCGGTGGGGGCATCCCGCTCATGGAGGTCAAGCCGGCCGAGGTCGCCGCCGCCGTCACCGCATTCCTCGCCACGGCACCGGTCCGGAACTAGTGGTTCAGCCGTCTGCCGCCACCGCACCGATCAGCTGACGCATTCGGGTCAGCACGCGGTCTGCTCCGTACGACGCTCCGTACACCGCGTGCTGCAGCACGAGGCCGTCCAGGATCGCGCAGACGAGCTCAGCCAGCGCGCCGTCCGGATCATCGATCCCCTCGGCTTCCAAAGCCTCACCCGCTTGCGCGAAATAGAGGCGGTACACCGCGGCGATCCGTTCCTTGGAGATGTCACCCCGGGCGGCGCGAAGCACGTGGTCGTACTGCAGCAGCGCGCGCCCGTCGCTGGCGGCCATCAACTCGAGCACACGCGTGGCGAGTTGGTCGAATCCCGCGTCGCCGGGCACGACGATGGCGGCCTCCTGTCGAGCCACACGCTCGAGGGCTCGATCGACCAGTTCATCGGTGGTGCCGAAGTAGAAGCCGATCAGGGTGCGCGAAACCCCCGCTTCCCGAGCGACCGCATCCCACGTGATGCCGTCCAGCCCGCGCTCGACGGCGACCCGGACGGCGGCCTCGAGCAGTCGTTCGCGGGCTCCCCCGGTCAGTTCCTCCGGCCCGGACGCCTCGTCCGCCGTTCGCGTCATCGCGTGCCCCTTCTCCCGAATCCGGCGCCGTCCGGTGCCCTCGGTCCTCCAGGGTGACGACCTCGACCGCAGGGGTCCGAGCGCGGGTCCATCCAGCGGATCGCACGACGGCGACCGCGGGGCGCCCCCGCATAGGGTCACGGCACGGCTCGAAACAGCTGCGCGCCGGAGAGAGGTGGACATGAGCACGCACGAAGATCCTGCGGCGGATCACACCTGGGACTGGTGGTCGCCCCCGCGGACGGTGGACGTCGGCGGTGTCCCCGTCGCCTATCGCGAGGCCGGCGAAGGACCCACGGTCCTCTACCTGCACGGCGAGCGGTTCACCCGCATCTGGCCGCCCGTACTCGACCTGCTCGCCGCCACCGCACACGTCGTGGCACCGGAGCACCCCGGCTACGGCGACACGCCGATGCCGGCGGAGTGGGACGCCTGGACGGACTGGGTGCTGCACTACGACGAGCTGCTGCGCACGCTCGACCTGACCGATGTGCACCTGGTCGGTCACGGCCTCGGTGCCTGGCTCGCCGCGGAGCTCGCGATCCACTACCCGGACCGGTTCGCCTCCCTCACCCTGATCACCCCGTTCGGCACGCGTCTGCCGTCCGAGGAGTACATGCCGGACTGGTTCCGGCCGATCGATCCGTCCGGGCTCAATGAGATCTTCAACGGCCGCGGCGACGCGTGGGCGTCTCGTCTGCAGCAGGGGGACGCATCCGCCTGGGGCATGCAGCGGTATGCCGACGACACCACCACGGCGATCCTCACGTTCGAGCCGCGTTACGACTACGCGCTGGATCGACGACTCCCCCGCGTCACGATTCCGGCCCTGGTGCTCGCCGCCGAGGAGGACCGCTTCGTCGGCGACGGCCACGCTCCGCGCTTCGCCGCGCTGCTGCCGAACGCCGAGCTGCACACCGTTCCCGGTGCCGACGGCGAGCCGTCCGGTCACGGAGTCCTCCTGGAGGACCCGGAGGCCATCGCGGCCGCGGTCCTGTCCCACATCACCGCCACCACCGCCGTCACCACCGGGAGCGCGTCATGACCACCGAACCCGTCGAGTTCTTCGTCTCCCTGGAGAGCGGGTACCTCAATGTGCCGTTCGCCGGGGAACGCCCGCACGAGTCGATCCTGGTCGACGTCCCGGGCACCCACTACGACCCGCTGGGTGGACAGCGTGCCCTCGAGACGATGCTGGAGACCTACCTGCGCGTCGAGAAGATGGGCTTCGACGGCACGCTGCACACCGAGCAGCACAACGGCTCGCTCGGTATGACGCCGAGTTCTCTGATGGGCGCGGCGTGGCTCGCCGCTCGGACCGACCGCATCAAGATCGGCGTCGTCGGTCCGATCATGAACTCCTACCGCTCGCCCGTGCGGCTGGCCGAGGAGATCGCGATCGCGGACACGCTCGCGCGCGGCCGTCTCGTCGTGGGCCTGCCCTTTGGGCTCGGGTCCACGTACCACGGCCTCGGTATGAACCCCGCGACCGGGCGCGCTCGCCAGCTGGAGGCGCAGGAGCTCCTGGCCAAGGCGCTGCGCGACCCGGGCCCGTTCGCCTGGCGCGGCCGCTTCTTCAACCACGAGTACGTCAACGTCTGGCCGCGGCCGATGCACGACGTCGAGTTCCAGCTGCCGGGTGGCGGGTCCAAGGAGACGCTCGAGCTCGCGGCACGTCTGCGCTACGCCTACCAGCCGCACGCGAACAGCCTCGAAGAGCTCGCCCGGTCGCTGGAGAAGTTCCGCGACGAGTGCCGTCGCCAGGGGTACGAGCCCTCCCCCCGGCAGTCCGTCGCGGTGCTGAACGTCCACGTCGCCGAAACGGACGCGATCGCGAAGGCGGAGATCGAGGATCTCACGCTCTGGTACATGCAGAACTACGTCGCCGCGCGTGAGAACGACCTGTTCCCCCCGGGATACACCTCCCCGCAGTCGATCCGCGCGATCCGCGCGTCCGGCATGTTCGAGGGCTTTCCCGATCTCACCTACGACGGCCTCGTGGAGTCGAAGACGATCATCTCGGGCTCGCCGGAGCGGGTCATCGAGGCGATCGAGGAGCTCATCGAGACGACGGGTGTGGGACGTGTCGTGCTGACGTTCTCGGCCGGCGAGAAGCCGCGCTGGATGCTGGAGAAGACCCTCGGCATCTTCGCCGAGCAGGTCCTCCCCCACTTCCGCAAGAACGGCCGCCCGCTCTCGGACGAGGAGCCGACGTACGGCTACGGCACCTCGCTGGAGTACGCCGCGAACCGGCGCACGGACGTGCTGCCCGTCATGGCGGAGAAGGACGGATATCTCATCGACGTCGAGCGCTCGCGCTTCGACCCGGAGGGTGCCCGCATCCGGCCGGTGCAGTACGCCGGACAGGACTGATCACCCGGGAATGACGAAGGGCCGGTGCGTATCGCACCGGCCCTTCGTCATCGCTTCCGTCGTGTGAGAGTCACTGCACGCGCACGCGCTTCGCACCGCGACGGGCGGTGACCTGCAGCTCCATCTTCATCCGCGGCTCCGCGAGCGCGACGTTTCCGACCATGGCACCGGAGGCCGGCGGCGCATCGCCGAAGGTCTCGGAGATGACCGCGGCGACCGCCTCCGCGTCAGCGATGTCCACGACGTAGGGCTGCATCCAGACCACCTCGTCCAGGCTCGATCCCTCCCGCGCGAGCAGGTCGGCGATGATGGCCAGGGACTGCCGGGTCTGGTCGGCCGTGTCCTCCGAGATGGAACCGTCCATCGCGTGGCCGCCGACGCCGGAGACGTAGATCGTGGTGTCGTCCGCGATGCTCGCCGCGCACGGGATCCCGAGACCCTCGGGGAAGAAGGAACGCCACTCAGCCATGTCAAACTCTCTCCGCCGGAGGTTCGGTGATCCGGCGCTCCGACGGTAGGCGCGGTCCCGGATTCGTTCCACCGTTCGGTCTGCTCCCCGGACCCGGACCACCCCCACGCCGTCTGTGCTGTCAGGCTCGCCCCATGACCAAACAACGACTGCAGACCGACGTCGTCGTGCTCGGCGCGGGCCTGTCCGGCCTCACTGCGGCCCGCTCCCTCCAGCAGCACGGCGTCGAGGACGTCCTGATCGTGGACGCGCGCGACCGCGTCGGCGGACGCATCACGACCGTCCCGCGCCCCGGTGGCGGCACTTTCGAGGCCGGCGCCGAATTCATCGAGGCCGCTTTCGTCGAGGTCCCCGCGCTGGCCGCCGAACTGGGCGTCGAGATCGTTTCCGTGGACCCGGTCACCGGCCTGCAGGACGTGCGTTTCTCGGGTGGTGAGCGGCTCCTGGAAGCCGAGCCGCTCGCGGCGCAGCCGGAGCTGATGGACGAGCTCGGCCCGGTCTACGAGGCGCTGGCTGAGATCGCTGCGTCGCTCGACCCGGTCCACCCCTGGGAGACCCCGACGGCACGGGACCTCGACCGCATCACCCTGGCGGCATGGCTGGACGGTTTCGAGCTGAGCCCGGCCGCCCGCGAAGTGCTCGAGACGGACTACTCGTTCCTCGCGGCCTCCCCGGAGGAGGTCTCGATCCTGTACGTGGCGTGGTTCGGGAGCATCTCGCACGCGGAGACGGAAGAGCCGGCACCGATGCGCCTCGTCGCCGGTGGCGGACCGAGCGCGATCATCGCCGCACTGGCCGGACCGCTGTCCGAGCGGACCCTGCTCGATTCCCCCGTCCTGTCCGTGGAGCACGGCGATGACGGCGTCACCGTGCACACGGCGGACCACACCATCGATGCGCGCGCGGTCGTGATCGCGGTCCACCCGAACCTCCTCCAGCGCGTGAGCTTCACGCCCACCCTGCCGCCGGCCCGGCGCCGGTTGCAGCAGCGCTGGCTGGGTGGTCCCGGCGCGAAGCTCTTCGCCGTCTACCCGACGCCGTGGTGGCGCGAGCGCGGCCTGAGCGGCACCGCGACCAACACGCTCGGCATCGCGTCGATCATGGACATGTCCGTGGTCGGCGACGGCACCGAGGGCATCCTCGCCGGACAGATCGCCGGCACCTCCGAGGCGATCGTCGCGGACACCGACCTCCTCGCCGACGACGAGCGGCTGAAGGACGCGTTCCGCGAGGCGATCGTCGCGGCCTTCGGCGAAGAGCCGGAAGAACCGACGGAGGTCCACGTCGCGTCGTGGTTCAACGACGTCTGGTCCCCCGGGTGCGCCACCGCGCCCCCGCCCGGCGCGGTGAGCCTCCTCGGTCCGGTGCTTCGCCAGGACATCGGACGCATCGTCTTCGCCGGCGCGGAGACCGGCGAGCCCTTCTGCGACTGGATGGAGGGCGCGGTGCTCGCCGGCCGCCGGGCCGGCCACGCCGCCGCGCGCCTGGTGCTGCGCGACGCTCGCTGACGAGCGCGATCCATGAGGGAGGGGGATGAGCCGGTCGGCTCATCCCCCTCCCTCATGCGGAGCCGGGCTCAGCGTGAGCGCACGTCCACACCGGTCTGTCGGGCGAACGTCCCGGTCGGGTCGACGGCGGCGCGCACCGCGGCGAGACGCTCGGCCTTGTCCCCGGCGTGCGGGCTCGTCAGCGTGGCCATCCGGTTCAGTCCGCCGTTGAAGTTCGGGATCACCTCGGCACTGGCCCACGGCGCGAGCGCGTCGGCGACCTTCTGGAAGGCCACCGGGGCGGCGGGATCGAAGGCGACCTCACCCATCGTCGCGACGTAGAACGCGTAGCGGGCATCGCGCGCCGCCACGGCCGTCGCGGTGGCATCGGGCGCTTCCGTCGCACCCCCGAGCACCTGGATCGCACCGGCGACGAAGAGCGAATCGGCACCCAGCGCGTCGATGATGGTGTCGACCGCCGCCTCCGGCAGCTCCCGCAGGAACACGGCACCCTCACGCACGGGGAAGGGCTCCTCGACCGGCTGGTCCTGCGCCTCGCCGCGCTCGACGAACATCGGCTCGGCGTCGGTCGGGAAGGTGGCGAGCACGTCCTCGAACTCGGCCTCGTCGCCGACGTGCACGATCCGGAGCATCAGCACCGGCGTCATGGTCTCCCCGCCGTTCTCCTCATCCGGCATCGGCTCCACGCCACCGAGCGGGTTGAACGACGCCGGCAGGTCCTGGATCCACCGCGCCCACGCGCGGAACATCACCGGAATGTCGTCCGCGGCGTAGTACCGCGTCTCCGCCTGCACGGCCGGGAGGTTGAGCAGCTCGATCGTGACCGAGACCACGCAGCCGAAGCCGGAGTTCCCGCCACGCAGGGCCCAGAACAGCTCGGTGTTCTCGGTGTCCGACGCCTCGACGATCGAGCCGTCCGCGAGCACCACACGCATCGAGCGCACGTGGTCCGCACCGTAACCGTACGTCCGGGTGTACGCGCCGAGACCTCCACCGAGGAGGAAGCCGACCACGCCCACGGACGGGTCCTGCCCGGAGGACGGGGTGAAGCCGTGGACGGCGGCGGCCTGCGCCACCTCGCCCCACGTCGTGCCCGCCCCGACGACCGCGGTTCCGGCTTCCGGGTCGACCGTCACGGACGCCAGCGGAATGGTCCGGATGAGGACACCCTCGGTGATGGGGCCGTAGTAGCCGTGGTTGTGCCCGAGTGGGCTCACCGGCAGTCCGTGCGCGGTCGCGAGGCGCACCGCCGCGGCGACATCGTTCTCATCGCGCGGGTCGACGAGGAAGGGCGCGGTGTGCTTCCACACTTGCTGGAAGCCATGCGCCTTCGCGTCATACTCCGCATCCGCGGGGGTGTACACCTCCCCCGCGATCGCCGCACGAAGATCGTTCGTGAACGTGTCAAGGACCTGCTCGGATGTCGCCATCGTCAACCTGCTCTCCTGCTCGTGGGGCACCGCTCTCCGCGGCGCACGGGGGTCTTCGCCTCCCGAGCCAGCATTCCGCGTGAGCGGACCGATCCCGGGTGCGTGGTTCATCTGCCGAACTCGGTCATACCGACGCGGCCTCGTCCGGACGTGACCCGGACCACGCGGCGCGCAGCAGGCGCTCGAGCGCGCTCCGATCGAGCCGGCGGGGGTTGCTCGGTGGAACGACGTCGAGGATGCGTTCGGCGGCATCCGGGAGGACGGCCGCATCGAGCCCCAGTTCGCGAAGCGAGACCGGCGCGCCCACGGATCGGCGGAGGTCGTCGAGCCCCTCGGCCGCCGTCCGAGTGCCGAGGAGTTCCGCGATCTGACCGGCGAGCTCGGGAACCGCGGACTGGTTGACGGCGGTGACATAGGGCAGCAGGACCGCGTGGGTCGGAGCGTGCGGCAGGTCGTAGGCCCCGCCGAGCACATGGCAGATCTTGTGATGCAGACCGCTTCCCGCGGACGCGAACGCCGTGGCGGCCAGGTACCCGCCGAGGAGGAGCCGCTCGCGGACCGCGGGTGTGTCCGTGCCCTCCGCGAGCGCGCGCAGCCCGGCGATCAGGGATCGTGCTCCGTCGAGCCCGGTCGCACGGTTGAGCGGATCGGCACGCGGCGCCCACAGGCCATCGACCGCGTGCGCGAGAGCGTTCAACGCGCTGACCGCCGCGGCTGACGCCGAGAGCGACGCGACGAGCTCCACGTCGTACACGACCACGCGCGGCAGAACCCGGTCATCGACGCCGGTCACCTTGCGTCCGCCGACGGTGTGCCCCCAGACGTTCGTCGCCTCGGAACCGGAGAACGTCGTCGGGACGGCGAGGATCGGCAACCCCGCGTCCCGCGCCACCACCTTCGCCAGCCCGATCGCGGATCCGCCCCCGACGGCGACGACGACATCGGCGTCCTTCGCACGGGCGACCGCGACCTCGCCCTGCTCGAGCGGCACGTGCTGGCGGACATCCGAGACCCGCGCGATCACCGGAAGCGTCCGGACGAGCCGATCGCCGAGCGAGCGCGCCGATCCGGTGGAGATCAGCAGGACGCGTTCCGCACCCAGATCCACGACGCCCGCTCGCACATGCTCCTCGACCAGCCCCGCACCGAACAGCACCCGCTGCGCGAGCGCGTGGTGGTCGAAGATCATGCCGTCGGAACGCGCTCGACTCCGGCACCGGGAATGAGCGCCACGACCTCGTCCGCGCACGACCGCACGCGGTCGATGATCGCCCGCGCCTGAGCGGCGCTGATGGGCTCCAATCGACCCCACACCCCGAGCTCGAAGACCATCTCGCCGTCCACGAAGATCGGCACCGAGGCGAAGCGCAGTTCGACCGGTTCGCTCATCTCCGTGAGCGGCACGTTGTACTCCGCGGCGCTGGACTGGACCAGGTGCACGGGAATGTCCATCGCCGTGGTTTCGAACAGGTGCGCTTCTGCGGCCGGGCCGACCGCGTACGCGACTCCGTCGGCCTCCACGCGCTCGAGCAGTGCGACAGCGGCCTCATAGCCGAACGCATCGGATGCGGTCGCCAACCACCGCCGACGCTCGGCCTCGTCACGGTTGGCGGCGAACAGGGCACCGGTGGGTGCCGCGTACGGCCAGCGCTGCCCGACCCGAGTGATCATCTCCGGTCGCACGACCTGGCCCGCCGACGCGGCGATCACGAGATCCGAACCGGCGGCGCACAGGGCGCTCACCTCGGTGTCCAGGTCCGCCGCCAGCCTCTCCATGGGACCGCGGGCCAGGTCGACGTAGCGCATCTGGGATGCCAGGGAGGCGTCCGCGGTCGCGAGAGACAGCGGGACGAAAGCGCCGTAGCCACCGCGGAAGAACAGCAGCGGGGTCGTCGCCTCCTGCACGTCGAGCTCCGCGACGCGACCGACGACGATGTCATGGTCGCCACCGGGGTAGACCGCCTCGGTGTCGCACTCGATGTAGGCCAGCGCACCCTCGAGGACGGCGCTGCCGCGGTCGGTGAAACGAAGGGGCACGCCTTCGAACTTGTCGGTCTTGCGCGCCGCGATCTGCCGGCAGACCGCTTCCTGGTCCGCGGTGAGCACGTTCACGCAGAACTGCGATCCGGTCGCCCGCAGCGCCCCCCACGAGCCGGACGTGCTGGTGGCGAAGAACGCGACCAACGGCGGGTCCAGGGAGACCGAGGCGAACGAGCCGACCGTCATGCCGACGACCTCTCCGTCCGCGCCGACGGCGGTGATCACGACGACTCCGGTCGGGTACTGGCCGAGCGTGCGCCGGAAGTGCATGGCATCGATCGGGGTGGTCGGTGCTGTCGACATGATTTCCATCCTCCCTTCGCCGCACGACGCGCGACGAGCTCCTGAGTCCTCAGCTAACATCTCAGGGCGTGTTTCCGGCAAGCGGATTCGCGGCTACATACCCTGCCTGATATTTAAGATTCTCCCTACGCCCGCTGAGGGATGCTCCATCCAGCGGCGACGGGAAGCGACCGGAGGGCGGCACTCACGCTGAGTGCCGCCCTCGTCGTCCACACGGATCAGTTCGTGAACGACACCTTGTTCAGTCCGCGCGAGAGCGCGATTCCGGCCTGATCCGCCGTCGGCCAGCCGGTCGTGTTGGCGGCCGTGGCGAGCATCGTGTCGGCGAACGCGGCGATGATGTACGGACCGCGCTCGAACGTAATCTCCTGCATCTTCTTCAGCGCTGCCGAGCGCTGGGCGTCGTCCGTCGCAGCATTCGCGATCGCCCACTGCTCGTTGAACTCCTTGTCCGAGAACTGCGTCTGCGACCACACCACATCGGGGCCGAGGAGCATCGTCGCGGTCGACATCACGCTCATCGACGGCATGGGCTCGTTCACACCCACCTCCCACGGCGCACCCTCGAAGTAGGTGGCTTCGTCGACGAGGTTCACGGACGCGTCCAGGCCGATTTCGCGCGCGGCCTTGGACACCAGCTGCGCCAGGGGCTCGGACGATGCGATCGCGGTGAACACGGCCTTCTTTCCGGTGGCCCCCGCCTCGGCGATGAGCTTCTTCGCACCCTCCACGTCACGCTTGCGGACGAGGCTCTTGTCGAACTCCGGATCGGCCGGACCGAACGTGTCGTAGGCGAGAGAGCCGTGACCGCCGTAGATGACCTGCAGGATCTCGTCGCGATCCACACCCATCTTGAGCGCCTCGCGAACGCGCGGATCAGCGAAGACGCTGTCGCCCGTGGTCTTCAGCGCGATGCCGTCCCACGATCCGGACTTCAGGTCGAGGACGTTGAACCGCTTGTCCGCTTCCAGGCGGGACAGCTGCGACGCGGGCGGCGCGGTGATGACGTCGACCTGTCCACTGATGAGGGCGTTCACGCGCGCATCGGCGTCCGGCAGAGGGATCAGTTCGAAGCCCGCGAGCTTCGCGACGTCACCGTGGTAGTCATCGAACCGCTTCCACACCGACTTGGTCGCGTCGTGCGAGACGAATTCGAACGGTCCGGTGCCCACCGGGGTCTTCGGGTCATAGCCCACCGGGACCAGGTTCGTCCCCGCCTCGGCGAGCATCCGGTCGAACCAGCCGTTCGGGCCCCTCAGGTGGAACCGCACGGTGAGGTCATCGACCTTGTCCATCGACTTCACCTGGCCGAGAGCCGCGCCGGCCGACGCGGCGATATCCGGATTCTGCATCCGCTTGATCGTGAAGATCACATCGTCGGCGTTGGCGGTCTTGCCGTTGTGGAACTTGATTCCCGGCTTCAGCTTGACGATCCACGTGGAACCGTCGCCCTCGGGCTTGACCTCGTCAACGAGCACCTTCTCGAGCTTGAAGTCGTCGGTGTATCGCAGCAGCGGCTCATACACGGGCCCCTGGGCGACGAAGTAGCCGTCGAGGTTCATGGCCGCGTGCGCGTCGAAGACCGTGGTGGCGTCGCCACCGTGGAATCCGATGCGGAGCATTCCCCCGTCCGCGGCGGCCGTCGAACCGGAGTCCGACTTCGCGGGCTGGCTCGCGCAGGCGCTGAGCATCACGCTCACGCCAAGGATGGCGACAGCGGCGCGCAGCAGGCGGGACAGTCGTGACCGTCCACTCCCACGCTCTCTGCGCCGGACTTCATCGTGCGACGGCTGCTTCATGGCGGACCCTTTCTCTGGTCTCGGGGTGACGGGCTTGTCAGGCGGTCGCCGCGAGACGGGCGACGGCCGCGGCGATCTTGTCGGGTTCCTGGACGATCAGAAGATGTCCGGTCGGGTAGGCGTCGCCCACGATCCGGACCGTCGGCGCGTCGCCGAGCCAGTGCGCCCAGATCTCCGCGCTCTCGGGCGTGAACAGCAGGTCATCGTCCGGGATGAGCACCTGGCGCGGTCCACGGATGCGGGCGAGCCGCCGGTACAGCGACGGCACTCCGCGCCAGTCGTAGGCCTCCGGGTCGGACCATTCGTCCTGCACCGGACCGATGTTCTGACCGTCCTCATCGGCATCGCGGTACTCCGGGTACGCGGCCTGGTTCCCGTTGAAGCTGTAGTGGTCCATATCGACGTCCTCGGGCAGGTTCGCCCAGTCCAGACGGTCGCCGTCACCGGGGGTGACCAGCGGCAGGGGCGCCGGCGCGAGGACGGTGAGCGAGAGCACGCGCTCCGGCAGCAGGGCGGCCACGGAGGCCGCGACGGGTGCTCCGCCGGAGTGGCCGACGGCGTGGAAGGTCGTCACGCCGAGGGCCGCGAGCGCGTCCGCCTGGAGCAGGGCGAGGTCATCCACCGAACGCATCCACGCTGGACGGACGGAGTCGCCGAAGCCCGGACTCTGCGGCACGGTGACGGTGAAGTTCTCGGCCAGCCGGTCGTACAGGGGAAGCCAGCGGTCAGACAGACCCGCCCCATGGAAGAAGACCAGGTCCGGTCCGCTGCCGGCTCGGAAGTACGGCAGCTCGGCGCCGTCGGCTCCGAAACGGATGCGCTGCAATTCGGGCGTCGTCACGTGTTCGAGCCTCTCTGTCCGGGGCCCGGTGCGTACGACGCAACGTCGCTGCGGCGCGCGTCTCGGGCAGGCGGGCCGGTCGGAATTCGCGGCCTGTCGCCAAGCTAGGTAGCCCGCCGCAGGCGGGCAATACGAAGGACCTTTACGCATCTCAGACAACAGGGCCGCATACCCGTACCGCCGGTAGCCAGAAAAAGAGTTCGGGAGTAAGCATGGGAAATCGCATATGCGCAATGTTGAGCATCGAGGTGGAGGAACCCGTGGCCCTTGTAGAGATCGAGACGGCGGATGCCACAGCCGCCCGAGCGGCGGGTCCCTATCGCTGGATCGGCAGACGCCTCGGGCTGGGCGTGGTGACCCTGGTGCTCGTGGCGGTGATCGTGTTCTTCGTGACGATGCTGCTGCCCGGGGACGCCGCGCGCGTCGTTCTGGGGAATGCGGCGACCCCGGAGCGCCTCACCGCGCTGCGCGCCGAAATGGGGCTGGACCGCCCCATCATCGTCCAGTTCGCCAGCTGGGTCGGCGGCATCCTGCGGGGAGACTTCGGCGATTCTCTCGTCTCCCGCCGGCCCGTCACCGACATCGTCCTTCCCGCCCTCGGGAACACCCTCGCCCTGGTCACCGCCGTGGTCGCCATCAGCATCCCGCTCGCTCTGGTGATCGGCATCGCCGCCGCGGTCCGCCCGGGCGGGATCATGGACGGCTTCGTCGGCTTCATCTCGGTCGTGATCTCGGCGTTGCCCGAGTTCGTCATCGCCATCGTCCTGATCGTGGCCCTGTCCACCGGAGCGCTCGCCCTGTTCCCCGCGGTCTCACTGATCCCCGTCGGCGATTCCCCCTTCGCGCATCCGGACATGATGTTCCTCCCGGCGCTCACCCTGATCATCATCAGCATCCCCTACCTCGCCCTCCAGGTCCGTGCGTCCCTGCAGGATTCGCTGCGCTCCGAGTACGTGACGATGGCCGAGCTGAAGGGCCTCAGTCGGCCGAGAGTGCTGCTATGGCACGCGCTGCCGAACTCCCTGGCCCCGGCCATCCAGGCAGCCGGCCTGACGCTGACGATGCTCATGGGCGGAACGGTCGTCCTCGAGTTCATCTTCCAGTACCCCGGGATCGGCCTCGCCCTGTCCACCGCTGTCGCCCAACGCGACATCACCACCGTGCAGGCGGCGGTGGTGATCCTCGCGGCCGGGTACATCGTGATCAATCTCGTCGCCGACGTCCTGACCCTGCTCGTGACCCCGAAACTGAGGACCCGATGACCAGCCCCAGCACCGTCACCACGGCACTGCGCTCACTCCGTGCGGAACGGAGCACCTCCCGCGTGCGCACCGCACTGCGCGACCGTCGATCCATCATCGGACTGGTCCTGATCGGCATCACCCTGCTGATCGCGCTGATCGGCCCGTTGCTGGCACCGCACCCGGTCGACGCCTACATCGCGGCACCGTTCGCCCCTCCCGGCGACGGCTACCCGCTCGGTACCGACGCCATGGGGCAGGACGTGCTCTCCCGGGTCCTGAGCGGCGGCCGGACGGTCGTGTGGATGTCCGTCATCTCGGCGACGATCGGAACCGTGGTCGGCGCGCTCGTCGGCATGCTCGCCGGCTACCGCGGCGGGTGGGCCGACGAGGTCCTGATGCGCCTGTGCGATGTCTTCCTCGCCCTCCCGATGATGGTGTTCGTCCTGCTCGTGGTGGCGGTCTTCGGACGCGCCCCCTGGCTCCTGGTCGCTCTCATCGCCTTCTCGCACGTGCCATCCGCCGCCCGCGTCATTCGCGGCGCGACCCTCGACGTCAGCACGCGCGAATACGTCGAGTCCGCCCAGGCGCTCGGTGCCGGACCGCTGCGCGTGAACATCACCCAGGTGCTGCCGAACATCATCCCCACCCTGTCCGTCGAGTACGGGCTGCGGATCGTGTGGTCGGTGTCCATGCTCGCGGGCCTCAGCGTGCTCGGGCTCGGCGTCGCCGCGCCCGCCGCCGACTGGGGCCTGATGATCAACGAGAACCGCGCCGCCTTCTCGTTCCAGCCGCTCGGCGTCCTCGTTCCGCTCGCACTGCTGGCGATGTTCGCGCTGGGCGCGAACCTCGTCTCCGAGGGCATCGCCCGATCACTGAACGTCTACACCTCAGGGAGCAACGCATGACCGACACAGCGTCGACATCAGTGGTGCGCGTGCAGGGCCTCACCGTCAAGGTCGCCGACAAGGAGATCGTCAGCGACGTCTCCTTCGAGATCGCCGGGGGCGAGATCCTGGGCCTCGTCGGCCAGAGCGGGTCCGGCAAGACGACGGTGAGCATGGCGCTGCTCGGTTACACGCGACGCGGCGCTCGACTCACCGACGGCGCGGTGGAGGTCGCCGGGGTGGACGTCCGCGCCCTCAGCGCCGCGCAGTTGCGCGCGTTCCGCGGGCGGCGGGTCACCTATGTTCCGCAGGATCCGCGCGCGTCCCTGAACCCCGCACTCACCGTGCGGCGCCAGCTGGCCGAGGTCCTGGTCTCGTCGCCGGAGTCCTTGACGAAGGAGCAGATCGAGAACCTCATCCTCGAGTGCCTCGGCAGCGTCGGTCTGCCGGCGACCCGCGAATTCGCCAGACGCTACCCCCATCAGCTTTCGGGAGGTCAGCTCCAGCGCGTCGGCATCGCCATGGCGATCATCGACCGACCCGAAGTGCTCGTCCTCGACGAACCGACGACGGGCCTGGACGTGACCACGCAGCGGCGCATCCTCGACCTCGTCCGGGGCCTGTGCACCGAGTACGGGATCGCCGGACTCTACGTCACGCACGACCTCTCCGTCATCGCCGAGATCGCCGACCGGGTGATCGTGATGCACGACGGCGTGATCGTCGAGGAGGGCGAGGTCGAGACGGTCTTCGAGGACCCCCGGGACGAGTACACCCGTCGCCTGCTCCGGGCGGCGCCGGACATCAACGCCGAGCTGCCGCCGCGCACCGCGCCCGAGGCGGATGCCGGGCGGGTGCTCGCCGTGGCGGACCTGGATGCCGGTTACCGGCGCAACCAGGTGCTCCACGACCTCACCTTCGAATTGGGACGGGGCGAGTGCCTGGCGATCGTCGGCGAGTCCGGGTCCGGCAAGAGCACCCTGTCCCGCGCGATCATCGGCCTGCACCCGCAGTACACCGGACGCATCCTGTGGCAGGACCGGGAGCTGCCGCGGCGCGCGGCACGCCGCTCCCGCGAGATGGTCAAGGACCTGCAGTACATCTTCCAGAGCCCGTTCACGGCGCTCAATCCCCGGATGACCGTCGAGGAGAGCGTCGGGTTCGCCCACCGGATGGCCTTCCACGCCACCGCCGCCCAGCGCCGCGCAGCCGTGCGCGACGCCGTCGAGCGCGTGCACCTGCCCGCGAATGTCCTGACCAAGCTGCCCGGCAGCCTGTCCGGCGGAGAGCGGCAGCGCGTCGCGATCGCGCGAGCGCTGGTCACCGAACCCAGCATCCTCGTCTGCGACGAGGTGACGGCGTCGCTGGACGTGCTGATCCAGGCGTCCATCATCGACCTGCTCGCCGAGCTGAAGCGCGAGGGTGGCCTGTCGCTGCTGTTCGTCACGCACGACCTCGCGCTGGTGCGGTCCTTCGCCGACCGCGTGCTGGTGCTCGAACGCGGTCGGATCGTCGAGATCGGCGAGACGGCGACCGTCCTCCGTGACCCGCAGGCCCCGTACACGCAGCGGTTGGTCGGGGATGCCCTGTCCATCCGTCAGGCACTCGAGGGCCGGCGCACCCCCGCCCTCTGATCAGGAACCGCCGTGAAGATCACCGAGGTCGAAGCGATCCCCTATCGCATACCGATGCGCAAGGCGCTGCACTTCGCCAGCGGCGAGGTGCACGCCATCGAGCACGTCCTGCTCCGGCTCACCACCGATGAGGGGTTGGTCGGGACGGCGGACATTCCGCCGCGACCGTACACCTACGGCGAGACCGTGGCGTCCGTGACCGGGCTCCTGCGGGGTCTGTTCCGGGACGCCCTCGTCGGGACGGACCCGTTCGCTCGCGAACGCGTGCACGAGCGTCTGAACCGCACGGTCGGCAACCCCACCACGAAGGGCGCGATCGACATCGCACTGTGGGACCTCGCCGGTCAGGCGGTCGGACGATCGGTGCACGCCCTGCTCGGCGGATACACCGACCGGCTGCGCGTTTCGCACATGCTCGGATTCGATGAGGTCCCGGCCATGGTCGATGAGGCGCAACGGTACCGGGACGAGTACGGGATCGACACCTTCAAAGTCAAGGTCGGCCGTCGCCCGCTCGCGCTCGACATCGAGCTGACCCGCGCACTGCGCGGTGCCCTCGGTCCGGACGTGGAGCTGTATCTCGACGCCAACCGCGGGTGGACGGCGACCGAGGCGCGCCAGGTGCTGGATGCGACCGCCGACCTGGATCTCACGTTCTTCGAGGAACCCGACGACGCCGCGGAGGTCCTCGGGCGCCGATGGCTCGTGCGGCTGTCCCGGATTCCGATCGTGGCGGACGAGTCGGCGCCATCGCTCGGTGACGCGGCCCGCGAGATCCAGACCGGCGGCGCCTCGGCGCTGTCCATCAAGACCGCCCGAACCGGCTTCACCGAGTCCGCCAAGATCCTCGCCTACGCCGAGGCCGTGGGCGTCGACGTGCTGATGGGCAACCAGATCGACACCCAGCTCGGCTCGACCGCGACGGTCGTCTTCGGCGCGGCCTTCGCGTACTCCGCGCGCCGCGCCGCGGAGCTGTCGAACTTCCTGGACATGGCGGATGACCTGACCGTGCGCCCGCTGTCGATCGTCGACGGCTTTGTCGCGGTGCCCGACGGCGTCGGTACCGGGATCGAGATCGACCCCGACAAGCTCGCCCACTACCGCCTCGACGAGGAGTGATCCCATGCTCTACCTGATCCGAATGGACGTCCGATTGCCCCACGATCTGGACGCCGGCGTCCGTGCGGAGTTGGTCGATCGCGAGAAGGCCTACGCGCAGGCGCTGCAGCGGTCGGGTCAGTGGGCGCAGCTGTGGCGGGTCGTCGGCGAGTATGCGAACTACTCCGTCTTCGACGTCGCCGGTCACGACGAGCTGCACGAGCTGTTGAGCAGCCTCCCGCTGTTCCCGTTCATGGACATCGCCGTGACACCGCTCGCCCAGCACCCGTCCCGCATCTCGACGAGCGCCTGAGGCGGCGGACATGTTCATCGTCCCCACCGACGTCGTGCTGGCGACCGACTCCGCTGATCTGGAGCCGGCCCGCGCGCAGGCGCAGTCCTGGCGGTCCCCGCACATGGGAATCGCGGAGAAGCACCTCACCGCCGGCGCGCTGCGTGACCTCGCCGACACCGGGGTTCGCGTCGGTGATGCGTCCTTCACCCGGATGGTCGCCGCGGTCCAGGCCGCCCGGGCGGGGGACTTCGCGCCCATTCCGCACATCGATGCCGCCCGGGAGATCTTCCTGGCGTTCCTGCGCGCGGAGCGGATCGACGGGTGGCTGTACGTCCGGGAACCGGACGGCTACCTGCATCCGTACCTCGTGGTCGAGATCACCCTGGAGCAGGCCGATCGCACACGCGGTCCGCGGATCAAGTTCACGATGGAGGCGGACAACCCCACCGTAAAACGTCCGTCCCGAGCGCCGCGCCTGCTCTTCTTCGAGGACACCGAGATCGCCGGCAAAACCCCGGCGGAGATCCTCACCGCGCACGGCGCGTACCGCGAGACACCCGGGCTGCGCGCGGAGTACGCCGCCCGTCGAGCCGAGTTCGAGCGGGTCATCGAGAGCGGTTTCGGGCAGCAGTTCCGCTTCACCGGGCACGCGATCCGCACCGACGACTACCGTTCGGCCAACGACCGCACCGATCGCAAGGTCGTCCATGACGTCGCGCCCACCGAGATCGCCCCGCTCCGCGTCGTCGCGCCGTCTCCGCTCTGGGACGACGGTGAGGTGGCGCCGGTCCCGGTGGTCACCGCCGTCCGCGTGTTCGACCTCGCCACCCAGGACTTCCTGGACGTGAACACCGGCGATCTCACCGCATACGTCTACGATCCGGCACTCACGCAGAAGCTGATCCTGCCCGACGAGCAGCGCGAGCTCCTGGACATCCTGACGACCGACATCGGCGTGTTCACCGGTGACATCGTGGCCGGCAAGTCCGCCGGCAACGTCATCCTCGCCCGCGGGCGCCCCGGTGTCGGCAAGACGCTCACCGCCGAGGTGTACGCCGAAGCGGTCGGACGTCCGCTCTACTCGATCCACACCGGGTCACTCGGCAGCACGGCGGAGTCGGTGCGCAAGAACCTGGAGGAGATCTTCACCCGCGCCAAGCGCTGGGCCGCGGTCCTGCTGCTGGATGAGGCGGACGTCTTCGTCCAGGTGCGGCGGTTCGACCTCGCCCAGAACGCGATCGTCGCCGAGTTCCTGCGCACGCTGGAGTACTACGACGGTCTGCTGTTCCTCACGACGAACCGCGTCGACGACGTCGATGAGGCGATCCTCGCGCGGTGCGCGGCGATCATCGACTACGACGTCCCCGACGCCGACGCGGCGCGGCGCATCTGGGAGCTGCTCGCGGCCGGCCACGGGATCGATCTCCCGACCGGCCTGACGGCTGAGCTGGTCCGACGCTTCCCCGCCATCACGCCCCGCGACATCAAGATGGTCCTCCGCCTCGGGCTGCGCATCGGCGCCCACCGCGAACGGACCCTCGAGCTCCAGGACTTCATCGACGCCGCTCGGTTCCGCGGGGTCCACGCCCGGGAGTGACGCTTCCACCCACCGTTTTCATCCACCGTCGCGGCTCGCAGCGAGCCGTGGCACACGCAATCGAAGGAGATTCACGAATGTCAGCAGAGACCAACGACGTCGAGACCGAAGCCCGCGCCGCGGACTCCGGCGCGAACGCCTCGGCGCAGTTCCGCAGCCGCATGGCGGCGCAGAGCGCCGGACGTGTCATCGACACGGAGCGCATCGGCCGGGTGGCCGGACGCGCCATCGCGGCCCTCAACGACATCGTGCTCGAAGAGAAGGTCAGCTACGAGGAGTACAACGCGCTGAAGGCGTGGCTGATCCGCGTCGGCGAGGACGGCGAGTGGCCGCTCTTCCTCGACGTCTGGCTCGAGCACAGCGTCGAAGAGGTGGCCAACGAGCACCGCGAGGGCAGCAAGGGCAGCATCGAGGGTCCGTACTACATCCCGGATGCCCCGGAGCTGCCGTGGAACGGCACGATTCCGATGCGCGACGATGAGCCCGGAACGCCGCTCGTCTTCGCCGGTCAGGTGCGCGCCGTCGACGGCACGCCGCTGCCCGGAGCACACCTCGAGCTCTGGCACGCGGACGATCTCGGTTTCTACTCGCAGTTCGCACCGGGCCTGCCGGAGTGGAACCTCCGCGGCACGTGGATCGCGGGCGACGACGGTCGCTTCGAGATCCACACGCTGCGTCCCGCGCCGTACCAGATCCCGACGGACGGCGCGTGCGGTCAGCTCATCGCCGCGGCCGGATGGCACGCGTGGCGTCCGGCGCACCTCCACCTCAAGGTGAGCGCGGCCGGACACGAGCTGATCACCACCCAGCTTTACTTCCCGGGCGACCCGCACAACGCTGACGACATCGCGTCCGCGGTGAAACCGGAGCTCATGCTCGACCCCCGGCCGAACCCGGATGCCGAGGGCGAGATCGTGGACTACGACTTCGTCCTCGATCCCGAGGCCTGATCCTCCGGGCGGTGAGCGCGTTGCAGCGCCCACCGCCCGGTCCGCTTTTCGCCCCCGAGGAGAATCGTGACCGTTCCCGCACTCGCCTTCACGCCCGTCATCGGGGACACGGACGCGCCGCTGGTCGTCCTGGGCTGTTCGCTCGGCACGTCGACGGCGCTCTGGGAGTCGACGATCCCGCGACTGCTGGACCGCTATCGCGTCGTCACCTGGGACCTGCCCGGACACGGCGACTCACCGGCCGCGCGCGCGCCCTTCACCGTGGCCGAACTCGCCGACGCCGTGGCCGCCGGCGTGGATGAGCTCGGCGCGTCCCGGTTCCACTACGCCGGAGTCTCCCTCGGTGGAGCCACCGGCCTCGAACTTCTCATTCGCCACCCGGGTCGCGTGGCGGCCGCGGCGATCGTCGCCTCCAGCGCCTGCTTCGGTGGCGCCGAGGCCTGGCGGGCGCGGGCCGACCTGGTGCGCGCGAGCTCGACGGCCGACCTGGTCGAGCAGTCGGCCACACGATGGTTCACCCCCGCCGCGGTGGACGTCGCCCCCGAGCTCGTCGCTCGTCTGCTGCAGGACCTGCGCGATGCCGACGACGACAGCTACGCCCTGTGCTGCGAGGCGCTGGCCGCTTATGACGTGCGCGCGGACCTGTCCGGCATCACGGCGCCGGTCCTCGCGCTGTGGGGTGCATCCGACCCCGTGGTCGGTGAGGCCAGCGCGCGGGAGATCGCCGACGGTGTCCGGACCGGGACGAGTGCGCCCATCCCCGACGCCGCTCATCTTCCCCCGGTCGAGCGGCCCGCCGAGGTCGCGGCCCACCTCAACACCTTCTCCGCCGCCCACGACTGACCCCGTCGCTCTCACCCGCGACACTTTCACGCGCGCAGACCTGCCGAAGTTGTGAGCGGCCGCGGCGATGCTCCCAACAGCGGCAGATCTCGACGCGCAGACCTGCCGGAGTTGGGAGCAAGCCCGGTCAGGAGAAGGGGATGTCGGGCTGCTGCCCGAGCAGCACCGCGCCGCCGGCGTCGTACATGGCGTGGCTGAGCGTGGCGTGCAGCTGCGGAACCTGCGCATCGCGGCGGATCACCTGCAGCGGGTGGCCGTCGCTGATGATGCCGGACCCGCTCACTGCGGCGATGTCGTGGACCGTCTGGGCCGCGACGTCAGCGACGTAGACCGCCGACAGGCGGATGTCCGCGATCTGCTGCGGAGTCACCTCGTCTCCGGCGCAGACGGAGGCCCACACGCGATCCGCGGTCTCAATGAAGAACGACCGCGCGGCGTTCAAGCGCACGTAGGCCTTCGCCACGTCGATGCGGAAGTACGCCCGGGCGCCCTGCGGCGGAGCGCCGGTCACGCCCCGACGTGACCCCGCCTGACGGACCTGGTCCAGCGCCGCCTGCGCGACGCCGAGGCCGATCGAGGCGTGCATCTGGGCCTGGAACCCGATCGGAGGGTACCGGTAGAGGGGCTCATCGATGTTGGTGGCACTGCCGCGCAGGAACGTCCATTCGCGTGCCACCTCGACGTCGTGCACCTTCGTGTCGAACGAGCCGGACGCGACCATGCCGTCCACGTTCCAGTTGTCGGTGATCTCGACCTGGTCAGCCGGCAGCACGGCGACCCGGGGCAACCCGCCGCCCTCGGGGTCGACCAGACCCACCCCGATCCAGTCCGCGGCCATGCAACCGCTCGCGAACTTCCAGGTGCCGTTCACGAGGAAGCCGGCATCCGTCTCCTCGGCGGGAACGAGCGGGAAGAGCCCGCCGGCGAACACGACGTCCGGTCCGTCGCGGTAGATCTCCGCCTGCGTCTCCAGGGGCAGCGCACCGAGATAGGTCAGCGCCGTCGAGAACGCCACGACCCATCCGGTCGAGCCGTCCACGCGGGAGATCCGCTCGACGGTGCGGATGAACTCGGCCGGCGACATCGGCTCACCGCCGAATCGCGCGGGCGCCGCGGCCCGGTACACCCCGAGGGCGATCAGCTTGTCGACGAAATCGCGCGGCACGTACCGCAGCGCGTGGAATTCGGACCTGCGCTCGCGCAGCTCGTCCAGAACCGACTCCCACGTCACGGTCGTGGCCTGGTCGATCGACTCGGTCGTCATGCGCGCTCCTCGTTGTCCGTCGTTGCACCTCTGAAAAGGCTAGGAACGCCGCCGCGGACCCACCATCGGAGGTTGGGAACGCCGTCCTAGGTAGTTCCTTCACCAGGAACCGCGCGCTTCACCGCACGGTCCGGTCACTGAAACCGCGACCGTGTATTCGGACCCGACCCGCTTGACTTCTGCTCACCATGGCGCGGCGAAGTCCGCCGGCGTCTCCCCCGCCCGGTGAACTGCGTTCGAGGCGAACGATGTGTCGTAGCCGGCTCGTGCAGGAAGGACCCCTATGCACAGCCCGCTGTTCGACGCTTTGACCGCCGACGAGATCCGCCGCACCACCGCTCTGATCCGCGAGGCCGGGATCGGGGGCGAGCGACCGGGTTTCGGTGCGATGTTCACCCACGAGCCGGACAAGGCGGCCGTGCGCGCCGGCGAGCACACTCCGCGATCCGCGCGGGCACTCGTGCTCGATCGCACCTCGGCGGCGACCTTCGACGTGATCGTCGATCTGGAAGCGGGAGCGATCGTCGGCAGCAGTGCGTTGACCGACGGTGGCGCGCCGATGCTCAGCAGTGAGATCGGCATCATCGACGCGGTCGCGAAGGCCGATCAGCGCTACATCGACGCGCTCGCGCTGCGTGGTGTCCACGACCTCTCGTTCGTCCAGCTCGATCCGTTCGGAACCGCGAACCGCGCCGACATCGACCTGACCGGCCGCCGCCTGTGGTCGTGCGTGACCTACTTCCGCCACCACGAAGACGACAACGCCTACGCGCACGTCGTCGAGGGGCTGATCGTCATCGTGGACACCGTCGCCGGGTCCATCTTCGCGGTCGAGGATCACGGCGTCCGTCCGATCCCGCAGACGTGCGGCAACTACTCGGCGGCGGAGAACGCCCCGATGCGCGACGATGTGGCGCCGCTGGATATCGTGCAGTCCGCGGGGCCCGGGTTCGCGTTCGACGGACCCGAGCTGCGGTGGCAGAAGTGGCGCTTCCGGGTCAACATGCACCCGATCGACGGCCTGGTCCTCACCGGCGTCGAGTACGACGACAGTGCTGCCGGCGCCGCTCCGAACTACCGCTCGGTCATGCACCGCGGATCGCTGGCCGAGATGGTCGTCCCGTACGGCATCCCGGAGGACACCCACTACTTCCGGAGCGCCTTCGACGCCGGAGAGTACGGTCTCGGGCGGATGGCGAACTCGCTCGTGCTGGGCTGCGACTGCCTGGGCGCGATCACGTACCTCGACGCGGTGATGGCCGACGACGACGGCGAGCCGCTGGTCATCCGCAACGCCGTCTGCGTGCACGAGGAGGACGCCGGCATCCTGTGGAAGCACACCGACTGGGTCACCGGCAAGGTCGATGTGCGCCGGTCCCGCAAGCTCGTGGTGAGTTTCATCGCGACGGTCGGCAACTACCACTACGGCTTCTACTGGAACTTCTTCCAGGACGGTCACATCGAGGTCGACACGAAGCTCATGGGCATCGTCCAGACGATCGCGACGCTTCCCGGTGAGACCCCGAAGCACGCCACGCCGATCGCCGCCGGCCTCGCCGCGACCTGGCACCAGCACCTGTTCAACTTCCGGCTGGACATGGAGGTCGACGGTTGGCGCAACCGGGTGTACCAGTCCGACGTCGATGCGGAGCCGGTCGGACCGTCGAACCCGCACGGCAACGCGATCCGCGTGACGAAGACGCTGCTGGAGACGGAGAACACGGGCGATGGACTGACGAATCCGCAGACGGCGCGCGCCTGGACGGTCGTGAACCCGGACGTCACCAACGCCTGGGGTTCCCCGGTCGGCTACAAGCTGTTGCCCGGTTGGGCCACGGACACCCTCATCGCGCAGCCGCCGTCGCTCATCGAGCGCCGCGCCGGATTCGCCAACCGGAGCCTCTGGGTCACCCCCTACGACCCCGAGCAGATGCACTCCGCGGGCGATCACCCGAACCAGGACCGCTCCGGCGCGGGGCTGCCCGCCTGGGTCGCGGCGGACCGCCCCACCGTCGACACCGACATCGTGCTGTGGCACACGGTCGGCGTCACCCACATCCCGCGCTCGGAGGACTGGCCGGTGATGCCGAACGAGGTGGCGAGCTTCCAACTGCTGCCGAACAACTTCTTCGACCGCAACCCCGCGCTCGATGTTCCCGCCGCGGATCCCCATCGCGCGGCGGACGCCTGCTCGCCGGATCCATCCGGGGGCGGGTGCTCGCACTGTCCGTCCGGGCAGTGCACCTGCCATCACTGACGATCGAGGAGATCAGATGAGCCACTACGCCCGCCGCGACGGCGAGTACGGGGAGTTCCCCGCCGGAACCGTCAACTGGCTGCGCCAGGACGAGAACGTGCTGGCCGGATACTGGCACTGCACTCCGGAGCAGCAGCCGGACATCTATGAGGCCGAGTTCACCACGGACGAGACCATCTACCTCATCGAGGGCAAGCTGCGCGTCGAGATCGTCGGAGACGCGACGTACGACCTCTCCCCCGGGGACTCGGCGTCCTTCCTGAAGGGCACGGTCGGACGCTGGAAGGTGCTCGAGACCGTCACCGAGTTCTTCATCTACCACTGAGCATGACCGCACACGATGTGATCATCGTCGGGGCCGGCTTCGCGGGCCTGCGCGCGGCACGCGACCTGAAGGACCGGGGCATCACCGCCCTCGTGCTCGAGGGTCGCGACCGGCTCGGTGGCCGCACGTGGCGCCGACCGTTCCGCGGCACCGAGCAGCCCGTCGAGCTCGGCGGGACCTGGATCTCGGACCGCGCGCACCATCTCGTCATGGCGGAACTCGAGCGCTACGGGATCGGGACGGAGCCCGGAGGCGGTGACACCGGGTCTTTCGTCTGGGACCTGGGCGGCGACATCGCGCACGCCGCACCGCTGGACGCGGACGACCTCTACGCGCTCGAGCGGGCGTGGGTCGCGATGAGCACGCATGTCCAGGCCGTGGAGTCGACGCAGCCGCGGGACCGCAGCGACCTGGCGGCGCTCGACGTGTCCGTCCGTGACTACCTGCTCGGGCTCGACCTCACCCCGCGAGTGCGCCTCTTCCTCGAGACGTTCGGTTCGCTCGGCGGCGGTGCCGCTGCAACGGACTGGTCGGCGCTGAGCGCGCTCTCGTTGATGGCGGCGCACAACGGCAGCGTGTTCTCGTACTTCGCCGGGATCAGTCACAAGATCGCGGGTGGCACCACGGCGCTGATCGAGGCGCTGGCGGCGGACGCGAGCGCCGAGATCCGGCTCGATGCGCACGTCACGGGTGTCATCGACGAGGGAGACCTCGTCACGGTGACGACCGCCGACGGCGAGCGGCTCACGGCCCGCAGCGTGATCGTGACCGCCCCGGTGAACACCTGGCGTGACATCTCCTTCTCCCCCGCTCTCGGCGGGCCGCAAGCCGCCCTGGCCGCGGAGGGACAGCCGAACCGCATGGTCAAGCTGTGGATCCGCGCCGAGGGGATGCCGGAGGACACCGGGGCGATCAGCAGCGAGTCCGAGATCGTCGCGGTGATCCCGCAGTACCGGCTCGGAGACTCCTCGCTCGTCGTCGCGTTCAGCTCGCCCCCGCACCTCGTCGACCCCACCGACCGCGACGCCGTGACAGCCGCCTTCACCCGTCTGTTCCCCGACGCGCGGGTCATCGATGTCGACGTGCACGACTGGAACACGGATCCGTTCTCACGGGGCGCGTGGATGACGTTCGCGCCCGGCCAGCTCAGCACGGGCCACTCGGGGTTCGCCGCGCCGAGCGGCCGCATCCTGTTCGCGGGCTCGGATGTCGCCATCCGCTGGCCGGGATGGATCGACGGCGCCCTGGAGACCGGCGCGGCTGCCGCCACCGCGGCGGCCGAGGTCATCGGTCGCTGAACGAGGAAGAGCGGGAGTGCGGCGTGCCGCAGTCCGGCTCTTCCTCGTTCGTCCGTCAGCGCAGCGCCGTGGGGGCGATGTCCTCCTGCACCAGCGGGTGGTCCGCGAAGAACACGGCGAGGTGATGTGAGCCGGGGCTGTAGACGGCGTGCACGGGCATTCCCGCCGGGTAGGAGATGAACTCCCCCGGCACGAACGTCACCGGATCGCCGCCCTCGGGGGTGAGCACGACGGTCCCCTCCACGACGTACCAGATCTCGTGGTGCGTGATGTCAGGGCCGACCGTGTAGTCGGCCCCGTCCGGGTACCGCCGCGCCCCCGCGAACACGCGGCCGTCGGCGGAGGTGTGCAGCACGCGCGAGCTCGCCCGGACGCCGTTGAAGGCGAGCTCGGGTTCCTCCGGATACGCGGTCGTGAAGACGTTGAAGTGGTGGAGCTCGTTCGGCGCGATCGGACCGTCCATCGTGGCGGGACGGGTCAGGCGAGGTTGATGAAGGTCGACTGCGTCTCGGTGAACTCGTCGATGGCGTACTCGCCCATCTCGCGGCCCCAGCCGCTCAAGCCGAATCCACCCCAGGGGGCACCCGGATCGATCAGCGGGAGCTGGTTGACGAAGACGGTGCCGGCGCGCAGGCGCGGGGGCAGCGTGTGCGCGGTCTTCAGGTCCTGCGTCCAGATCACGGCGGCGAGCCCGTAGTCGACATCGTTCGCGCGTGCGACGGCCTCGTCGAGGTCGTCGTAGGCCATCACGGACAGCACCGGACCGAAGATCTCCTCCTGCGCGATCCGCATGTCGTCGGTGACGTCCGCGAACACGGTCGGCGGATAGAAGAAGCCCGACTCCAGGTCTCCGGTGACGCGAGCGCCGCCGGTGACCAGGCGCGCCCCCTGCTCGATGCCGCTCTGCACGAGCCCGTGCACGCGGTCCAGGTGCTCCTGCGACACCAGCGGACCGACCACCGTCTCCGGTGCCGAGCCGGGCCCGATGGGCAGGGACTCGGCGGCCGCGGCGAGCTTCTGCGTGAACTCCTCCACACGCGAGCGGTGCACGAAGAACCGCGTGAACGCGCCACAGGCCTGGCCGGTGTTGAACAGCGCGCCCTGGAGGTTGCCGATGACGGCGGCGTCGATGTCCGCGTCCGGCAGCACGATGCTCGGCGCCTTGCCACCGAGCTCGAGGCGGACCCGCTTCAGGTCGTCGGCGGCGACCCGCGCGATCTCCTGACCGACGCTCGTGGACCCGGTGAAGGAGATGGCGTCCACGCCGCGGTGACGGACGAGGGCTTTGCCCACCTCCGGACCACCGGTGAGGAGGTTGACGACGCCGGCGGGCACTCCCGCCTCACGCATCAGCTCGACGAGGCGGACCGTGGACAGGGGTGTCTGCTCCGCGGGCTTGATCACGACCGCGTTTCCGGTCGCCAGCGCCGGAGCGATCTTCCACGCCGCGATCGCCAACGGGAAGTTCCACGGCGTGATGATGCCGACGACGCCCAGCGGAACGCGCTGCTGGTAGGTGAGCTGATCCGGGATCGACACGGGCGAGACCTTGCCCTCGATCTTGGTCGTCCAGCCGGCGTAGTAGCGGAACACCTGCGCGGCCAGCGGCAGCGTGACGCCCGCCGCGATGCCCTGCGTCTGACCCTGGTCGGTGCTCTCCAGCACGGCGAGGTCGGGGGTGTGCTCCTCGAGGAGGTCCGCGACGCGCCACAGGATCCGCCCGCGCGCGTCCGGTGTCATCCGCGCCCACTCGGCCGATTCGAAACCGGTCCGGGCCGCGGCCACGGCCCGATCGACGTCGTCCGCGGTGGCTTCGGCGAACTCCCCGATCGACGCACCGGTCGCGGGATCGTAGGTGGTCCCCCGCGCGCCGTCGGAGGCGTCAAGCCAGTGATCGCCGATGAGCAGCTTCGTTGCGGACATGGTTCTCCTTCACAGGCCGGGCACAGTGGTGACGACACTGTGCCCCCGGCCGCGCGACTCAGGAGGGGTCGGGTCCATTCTGTGGAACAGCCGCGTCGGCGGGAACGAGATCGGCCAGCAGCGATCGGAGCTTCGCGACCGCGAGGTCCGTGCGCTCGGTCGAGCCGTAGATGACGTGCTGCAGGATCAGCCCATCGGCCGCCGCGAGGACGACGGAGGCGAGCGAGCCCTCCTCGTCGTCGTCGATGTGCAGACGCGCGAGAGTCCCGGCGACCTGGTCCCGGTACACGTCGTACATCTTCGCGATCCGTTCCATCGGGATCGTCCCGCGCACGGCCCGCAACAGGTACTCGTACTGCAGCAGCCCGAGCGCGGCTTCGCTGACCGCGGATCCGGACAGATCGGAGAGGAATCCGTCCAGGGTGTCCGAGGCGAGCGCAGACTGCTCGACGTCGATCTCGGCGGATCGGTACAGCGCCTGGGTGATCATCTCGTCACCGGTGCCGAAGTAGAACTGGACCAGGCTGTGCGAGTAGCCGGCCTCGGCGGCCACCGACCGCCAGGTCACCTTGTCCAGGCCCCGCGCGGCCGCGACCCGGAGGACGGCGTCAAGCAGACGCTCCCGCGTGTCCCCGTTCCGTTCCTGCCCCATGCTCTCCTCCATCACCTCCGACGGTCGACATCGCCCGGCCGGTCGTCGCCGTTTCGCCTCACAGTAACAAACGGAATCCGGACGCCTCGGTCCGCCACTCTGTTCAATAGTTTGAAATCTCGTTCGTGAATAGGCATACTCACTTCATGTCCGGACTCTCCCCCGCAACCCTGCTGGCTGCCGATGAGGCGATCGCGAAAGCGGAGCGCCTTGCCGAGCGCGTCGACGCTCGCCGAGACTACAGCGACGAATTCCGCCGTCTCCCCGAGGAGACGATCGCCGATTTCCACGACAGTGGACTCCTGCGCATCAATCAGGCCGCGCGATGGGGCGGGGCCGAGCTCGGCAACCGTGCCGTGGTCGATGTCGTCAGCGCGATTTCGAAGGGCGACGCCGCGTCCGGCTGGGTGTACGGCGTGATCGCGAGCCACTTCTGGCTCGGCTCCCTGTTCACCCTCGAGGCGCAGGAGGACATGTGGGGTGACAACCCGGACGCCATGATGGCGAGCTCCTTCGCCGCGCAGGCGAGCGAGTGCGTCGCCGTGGACGGCGGCTACCGGGTGAGCGGACGCTGGCCGTACTCCAGCGGTTCCCTGCACTGCGAATGGGGAATGGTGGGCATCGTCGTCCCGGGCGCGGACGGTCAGCCGCCGATCAAGCGCTGGTGCCTCCTGCCGCGCTCCGAGTACCGCGTCGAGGACACCTGGCACACCTCCGCCCTGCGCGGGACGGGCTCGAACACGATCGTGATCGATGATGTCTTCATCCCCGAGTACCGCACGGTGGACCCGGCCCTCCTGATGACGAACCGGGCACCGGGGGCGGACGTCAATCCCTCGCTGCTCTTCCGACTGAACTTCAGCGAGGCGATCACCTGGTACCTCGCCGCCGTCGCGGTCGGTGCCGCCGAGCGCACCGTCGAGGACTTCGCCCAGCACGCCGCGAAGAAGCGCTCGAAGTTCAGCACCGAGGTGCAGATCAGCGACTCGATGCTCATCCACGTCGGAACGGCCTCGTCCCAGGTCGACGCGGCGCGGTCGGTGCTGTCCTTCCGCGCATCGTCCCTCGATGACCTGGTCGCCGCCGGCACCCTGCCCGACTTCCGCGAGGCGTCGAAGTCCAACCGCGACTCCACGACCGCCGTCCGGATGTGCGTGGACGCGATGGAGCGCTGCATGCAGGCCGGCGGTGGCAGCGCCGTCGCGTCCGCGAGCAGTGTGCAGCAGGGGTGGCGCGACGTCCACGGCGTCGCCGCGCACATCAGTTACAACACCGACTTCACCTACAAGTCGTGGGGACTGGAGCTGCTGGGCCTGCCCCAGCCTCCCGGATTCCCCTGACCGGCAGGACGAAAACGACGAAGGGGTGGGATCAGTCCCACCCCTTCGTCGTGATCACTCGACGATCTCGGCGTCGATCACATCGTCCGGCTCGCCTCCGGGAACGTCCCCTTCGGGCGTCGGACCGGCACTGAGCAGCGCCAGTCCCGACCCGTCGGCCGCGACGTCCGCCGTGACGGTGTCGCCGTCGCGGACGCCACCGGAGAGGATCGCGAGCGCCAGCTTGTCCTGGATCTCGCGCTGCATCAACCGGCGCAGCGGACGGGCACCGAACAGCGGGTCGTAGCCGCGCTCGGCCAACCAGGCCCGCGCGTCCGGCGTGACCGCCAGCGTCAGGCGACGCTCGCTGAGGCGACGCTGCATGGCGTCGACGGACAGCTCGACGATCTGAGCGAGGTCGTCCTCGGTCAGCGGGTTGAACATCACGATGTCATCGAGACGGTTCAGGAACTCCGGCTTGAACGAGTGACGGACGATGTCCATCACGCCGTCGTACTTGGCCTCGGCACTGAGCGTCGGATCGATCAGCACCTGCGAACCGAGGTTCGAGGTGAGGATCAGGATGACGTTGCGGAAATCCACCGTGCGCCCCTGACCATCGGTCAGACGTCCGTCGTCCATGACCTGCAGCAGCACGTCGAACACCTCGGGGTGGGCCTTTTCGACCTCATCCATCAGCACCACGCTGTACGGACGACGGCGCACGGCCTCGGTCAACTGACCGCCCTGCTCGTAGCCGACGTATCCCGGAGGGGCTCCGACCAGTCGCGAGACGGAGTGCTTCTCGCCGTACTCGGACATGTCGATGCGGACCATGGCCTGCTCGTCGTCGAAGAGGAACTCCGCGAGCGCCTTGGCCAGCTCCGTCTTGCCGACACCGGTCGGACCGAGGAACAGGAACGATCCCGTGGGACGGTTCGGGTCATTGATGCCGGCACGCGAGCGGCGCACCGCATCGGCGACGGCCTTGACGGCGTCCTTCTGCCCGATCAGGCGCTTGCCGAGCTCCTGCTCCAGGTGCACGAGCCTGTCGCTCTCGCCCTGCATGAGCTTGCCGACCGGAATCCCGGTCCACGCGGCGATGACCTCCGCGATGTCCTCGTCGGTCACCTGGTCGCCGACCATGCGATCGTCGGCGTTCTCCGCCTTCTCCGCTTCGCCGAGCTCGCGCTCCAGCGCCGGAATGTCCGCGTACAGCAGGCGGGACGCCTTCTCCAGGTTGCCCTCCCGCTGGGCGCGTTCGGCGTCACCCCGGGCGCGGTCCAGCCGCGTCTTGAGGTCACCCACCTTGTTCAGCGACGCGCGCTCGGCCTCCCACCGCTGCTGCAGGCCGTCCAGGCGTTCCTGCTGCGCGGCGAGATCCTCGCGGAGCTTGGCCAGGCGCTCCTTCGAGGCCGGATCCTTCTCCTTCTTCAGCGCGAGCTCCTCCAGCTTCAGCCGGTCGACGTGGCGGCGGAGTTCGTCGATCTCCAGCGGCGCGGAGTCGATCTCCATCCGCAGCCGGGAGGCGGCTTCATCGATGAGGTCGATGGCCTTGTCCGGAAGCTGACGCGACGGGATGTACCGGTGCGACAGGGATGCGGCCGCGACCAGCGCGTTGTCCGCGATCGCCACCTTGTGGTGCGCCTCGTAGCGCTCCTTCAAGCCGCGCAGGATCGCGATGGTGTCCTCGACGGACGGCTCCCCGACGTAGACCTGCTGGAAGCGACGCTCGAGAGCGGCGTCCTTCTCGATGAACTCGCGGTACTCGTTGAGCGTGGTCGCGCCGATCAGGCGCAGCTCTCCGCGCGCCAGCATCGGCTTGAGCATGTTGGACGCCGCGACGGACCCTTCGCCGCCGCCCGCGCCCATCAGCACGTGCAGCTCGTCGATGAAGGTGATGACCTCGCCGTCGGAGTCGGTGATCTCCTTGAGGACGTTCTTCAGCCGCTCCTCGAACTGGCCGCGGTACATCGCGCCCGCGACGAGGGCGGACATGTCCAGCGAGATCAGGCGCTTGCCCTTGAGGCTCTCCGCCACATCGCCGGCCACGATGCGCTGCGCGAGCCCCTCGACGACGGCGGTCTTGCCGACACCGGGCTCGCCGATCAGCACCGGATTGTTCTTCGTGCGGCGCGTGAGCACCTGACTGACGCGCCGGATCTCCGAGTCGCGTCCGATCACCGGATCGAGCTTGCCCTGCCGGGCCCGTTCGGTGAGGTCGATCCCGAACTGCTCGAGGGCGGACTGCTGTTCCTCCTGACCGGGATTCTGTGTTGCGTTCATGTTTTCTCCTAAGTCTTCGCGCTCACCCTAAAGTTGAGTCACTGTGACTCAACTTTACCACTGAATCTGTTGCCACGCCAGGGGTTCTGCGGTCGATCCGTTCTGCGACGGTAGGCTTTCACAGACGTCCCGAACCCAGGAAGAAATCATGACCGACCTCCCCGCCTCGCACCACGAAGAGGTTGACGAGAGCATCTCGGACAAGGTCACGGAGGCCGCCGGTGCCCCCGTTCTCGACGGCGACGTCTCGCGCTTCCACTGGGAGGGTGCGGAGATGGTCGTCGAGGAGTTCGGGTCCGGCGAGCCGGTCTTCCTCCTCGTGCACGGCATCGGCATGGGCCGCGTGGTGTTCGCCGAACTCATCGCCGACCTGCGCCGACGCGGCCGGGTCCTCGCGATCGACCAGCCCGGTTACGGTGATTCCGCCGAGCCACCGCGCACGCCGACGATGGAGCGGACCGCGGACATGCTGGCGGCCCTCCTGACCGACCGCGGCTACACGGGCGTCATCGCGATCGGTCACTCGATGGGTACGCAGGTCGTCGCGGAGCTGGCGGTGCGCCATCCGACCCTCGTGTCCGCCACGGTCCTCATCGCCCCGACCGTGGACGAGGACGCGCGCCGCGTCACGGTCCAGATCGGGCGCCTGATCGCCGACCTCTGGGGTGAGAGCCGCAAGGTCGTCCTCCTCGGCGCCTGGGAGTATCTGCGCGCCGGACCTCACCTGATCCGCAAGATCCGCGCCATGATGGTGCATCGACCGGAGAAGGTCTACCCGCGGATCACGCAGCCGACGCTCGTGCTGCGCGGCGAGAACGACAAGGTGGTGCCGGATGAGTGGGGGCATCAGGTCGCAGCCCTCGTCCCGAACGCGATCTACGACGTGCTCCCGCACACCAGTCATCAGTCGATGATCCGCGACGCCGGCCCCACCTCACGTCGCATCGGCCTCTTCCTCGATGACCATCCGGAACGCCGCCGGCGCGGCGGGAATCTCCGCGGGCGGCGACGTCGCCACGGCGAGGATCAGACCGAGACGCCCGAAAAGCGCTGACGGTACGCGGTGGGGCTCGTGCCGAGCACGCGCGAGAAGTTCTGTCGCAGCACCGTCGCCGAGCCGAACCCCGCGCTCTGCGCGACCGCCTCGATGTCATCGTCGGTCTGCTCCAGCAGACGCTGCGCGAGGTCAACGCGGCGCCGCGCGATCCAGGCAGCGGGGCTGACGCCGTAGTCGGCGCGGAACCGGCGCGCGAACGTCCGGGGCGACATGTGCGCCCGGGTGGCGAGCACCTCAACCGTGAGGTCGTCGTGCAGGTTCTCGACCGCCCACTCCGCGACCGGTGCGAGGGAGAGGCTGAGTGAGAGGGGGACGGGTCTGCGCACGAACTGCGCCTGACCGCCATCGCGTTGCGGCGGCACCACCATTCGCCGCGCGATGGTGTTGGTGTGCTCGGCGCCGATCGTCTGACGCAGCAGATGCAGGCACGCATCGATCCCGGCGGCGGTGCCGGCGGAGGTGATGATGCGCCCCTGCTGCACGTAGAGAGCGTCTCGGTCCACATCGATCGCGGGGTACATCTCGGCGAGGACATCGGAGTACCGCCAGTGCGTGGTGGCGCGCTGACCGTCCAGAACTCCCGCCTGCGCGAGCCGGAAGGCCCCACTGCACACGGCGACGACCCAGGCGCCTCGATCCACGGTTCGACGGATGAGGTCGACCACCGCGTCCGGACCGCTGCCCCAGGTCGAGCTCGGCGTCGGCAGCACCACGAGCACGTCGGCGTCATCGGCGTCGACGAGTGGCCGATCGATCACGAGCGGCAGGCCCAGGCTGGTCAGCACCGGCCCGGGCTCGGGAGTCACGACCCGGAAATCGAAGTTGGGCACGCCGTCGTCCGAGCGGTCGAGCCCGAACGCCTCGGCGGCGATGCCGAACTCGAAGGGCGTCACCCCGGACTCGGCGACGACGGCGACCACACGCAACAGCTCGCTCATTGGCGGATTCCTTTCGGACGTCGACATTTCTGCCACTGGTGACAGCTATCCGGCGATCATATCGTTTCTGCCATGGTTCTCCTCATCGTCCTCGCCGCTCTGGGCCTCGCCGGGCTCGTGTCCACCGTCCGCGCCCTCCGGACCGACGGGTATCACCGGTTACCCACGGACCCGACCCGCCCGCGCTGACGGCGGCCGACTCCCCTATGCTCGGGTCAACGAGTTCAGGGGGAGAACATGACGCAACCCACACCATCCGCGGCCGATCGCACGACCCCGGTGTCCTACCCTCCGATGACGAGCGCGCCCCCGACCGGCCGCGGCATCGCGATCACCACCCTCGTCCTGCTCGGCGCGTCCGTCGTCACCGGGATCACCGCCAGCCTGGTCACGCAGGCGGTGATCTACAGCGGCGGGCCCGGGGCCCTCACGGCGGTGAGCATCATCGGCGGCATCGGCATGATCGTGAGCACCGTGCTCACCCTCGTCGCCCTCGTTCTCGGGATCATCGCATTGCGCGGGGGCACCAAGCTCGGCGCGGTCGCGTTCGGTGCGGCGATCTTCGCCGTGCTGGGTGTGCTCAGCACCTGGATCACGCAATTCGCCAGCATGGTCCTGAGCGCGGCGTTCTGACCGTCGTGCTGCGTCAGGACCCGGACGGCACGAGCCGTCGATAGAGCTCGATCATGTCGGCGGTTCGCGAGGACTGCCGGAATCGGGTGCCCACCGCGGGGTTGACCGCGACCGCACGCCCGCCGGCGATGTCCGTCGCCGCGGTGCGCAGGGTCGTCGCAAGTGCGGCCACGGATTCGTCCGGCACCGCCCAGAATCCCGTCTCGAGTTCCCCGGCGATGTCGGGGTCACTGATCACGGCGGGCGTGCCGAGTGCGGCCGCCTCGAACGGGGTCATGCCCTGCGTCTCGAAACCGATCGAGGTCTGCACCACGGCGTCGGCCTCGGCAAGGCGACGGAGCGTGTCCGCGTACGGCAGGCGACCCGCGAACCTCACGTGCGCGGTGGGCGTCGAACCGGCCACCAACCGCCGCGCCGCGGCGAGTTGACCGCCGCCACCGATCACCTCGACGTCGGCATCGATCCCGCTCAGCGCGACGGCCCGCAGGAACGGCAGCAGCCGCTTCTCCGGGCTCATCCGGCCGACCCAGACGAACCGCGGACGACCGGGGCGACGCGGACCGGCCTCGGTCAGCACACTGTCCAGCACGGCGTCGTCCGCGCCGTTCCACATCGCGTCCACGTGCCCGAACACGTCGTGCTCCTCGAGGCGACGGGCGAAGTGTCCGGACGGCGCTGTCACCGCTGCGGACCCGGCGGCGAGACCGCGGAGGTACGCCCAGCCGTCCGAGCCTGCCCGCACATCCGCCGGCAGCGGCAGCAGGCGCCGCTGCCAGGCGTTCAGCACCCGCAGAGCGAGCGGAGCGATCGGCCCGGCCGTCGCGCGCAGGCCCACATCGACCCGGTTGTGCATCGTGTGCACGACCGGAAGGTCGTGGCGGCGGGCGAACCGATGACCTGTGATCCCGCCCCAGAAGTCGGCCTGCACGTGCACCAGGTCCACCGGAGGTCGAGATGCCAGGGCTGCGTCGATGAACCGGTCCACGCGCTTTCCCGGCACCGACATCGCGTACTCGCGGTCCAGCGTGATCGGGATCGACGGAGTGTCGATGTACCCCGGATCGTCGAATACGCGACCGGGCATCTTCGGTGCCACCACGGAGACCGTGTGACCGGCGCGCTCCAGGAACGCGCGCTGCAGACGCGTCGAGACCTGAGCACCGCCGGAGGACTCCAGGTGCTGATCGCCGAAGAAGACGACGTGCATGTCAATTCCGACGCGGTCGACGGTGGGCGGTCCGGATCATGACGCGCATGTCAGTCCGGAAGCGGTTCGCCGCGGTAGAGCGCCTCGAAGGTGTCCAGCGTCCGGTTGATGTCGTGGATGGCGACGCCGTCGAGCGAGGCCTGCTGCAGTCGTCGCCGCTCGGCGTCGGAGGCGGTGAGCACGCGCGTGATCGCGGCGGCCTCGGCATCCACGTCTCCGGGCGGGAAGAGGTAGCCGTTCTCCCCGTCGTGCACGAGGTGCGGCAGCGCCATCGCGTCGGCGGCGACGACCGGGAGTCCGGACGCCATGGCCTCCATGGTCGAGATCGACTGCAGTTCGGCGATCGAGGCGATCGCGTACAGCGCGGCGTTTGTGTAGACGGCGCGCAGTTCCTCATCGGTCGTGCGGCCGTGGAAGATCACCCGGTCCTGCAGGCCGAGCTCGGCGGTCAGCACCTCGAGCTTGTGGCGCTGGTCCCCACCCCCGACGATGTCGACCTTGACGTCGAGTGCGGGGTCGAGCTTCGCGATCGCCCGCAGCGTGACGTCGACCTCCTTCTCGGTGGTCAGGCGCCCGACGATGGCGATGCGATTCTCGGTCCGGGGCGCGAGGTCGGCGGTGTAGAAGCGCCGGTCGATGCCGCAGCTGATCGGGATCACGCCCTCGAGCCCGGTGGTCGCCTCCAGGAAGTCGGCGGCCTTCTGGGTCGGGGTCGTGACGGCGCGCGACATGTCGAAGGTCCGGCGCGCATCCCCCCACGCGGCCTTGATCACGAGCTTGTCCAGCAACGGCGGCAGCGTGGTGAAGTCGAGGATGTTCTCCGCCATCACGTGGTTGGTCGCGATCACGGGGATGTTTCGTTTGCGGGCCTCGCGCGCGAGGCCGCGACCGATCACGATGTGCGACTGGATGTGCACGGCGTCGGGCTTGACCAGATCCAGCACCTGTCGCGCGTAGTGCTTGGAACGCCACGGCCAGACGAAACGCAGCCAGTCGTGCGGGGCCCAGCGGATCGACGGCAGGCGGTGCATCGTGACCGGCTGACCCTCGATCATCTCCGCGGCGGGCGGCGCGATCCGGTAGCGCGTGTTCGGCGCCATGACGTGCACGTCATGCCCGCGCTCGACCAGACCGGCAGCCAACCGCTCGGCGAAGCGTGCGGCTCCGTTGATGTCCGGGGCGAAGGTGTCCGCCCCCATCACGATGGTGAGAGGACGCCGGTCGGGCGTCACGGCATCGCCGGAAGTGTGATTGGGGGGTGTGGTCACGTGATGAGGCCTGTTCTGTGGAGACACGGGCGGGTGTGCGGTCCGGCTTCCAGCGTAGTCGAGGACCGCGCCACGCCCGGGGACACGCGCCGTTGCGCGGGTGGGGGGTCCCTGGGAAGAACCGGACGCGTGTCGCAGGGCTTCTCCGACATCCGCTCCGCCCCGCTCGTGTCGCAGCGGACCGCGGCGGTAGGGTCGATCTCGCAGCACGTCGCTCGCCGTAGTCCCAGAGGAGTCGCCGGGTGGATCAGGACCTCGCCCGCATCATCGAACTGTTCTCGCTCGAGGGCGCAGCGCAAACCCGGTACCGCGAATTGCGCGAGGGCGGCGGCGTAGCTCAACCTCCCACCTCCGCGGACGAGCGTCTGCTCGCTCTGGGTCTCGTTGAGCGGCGCCACGACGGCATCGTCCTGGCGCCCGTGCGTCTGGCCGTCGAGCATCACGTCGCGCTGATCGACCAGCGCGTGGACGCCGCGCGTCGCGCCGCGACCGAGCTCGACAGCGCGCTGCGTTCGGCACAGGGCCCGATCTGCGAGGTGCTTTACGGGCAGAGCGCGGTCAACCGGGCTTTTCTGGAGCTGCAGCTGAACGCCCGGGCAACCGTGCGCTCCTTCGACCGTGGGCCGTACTTCCACAGTTCGGCGGACGAGGTGCTCTCGCCCGTGCAGGCCGAGGTGAGCGCGCGAGGCATCGCCTACTCGACGATCGTCGAGCAGCGTCACCTGGACGACCCGGAACTGCTCGCGGCGACGCGCGCCGGCCTCGAGCTCGGCGAGAGTCTCCGGGTGATCGCCGAGCTGCCTCTGCGACTCACGATCGCGGACGACCGGCTGGCGTGGCTCGTCCTGCCCCGGCCCGAGGGAGGGGACGGGGCCGGCGCGGTCGATGCCCTGGTGGTGTACCCGTCCGCTTTCCTGGACGGGCTCATCAACATGTTCGAGTCCTATTGGGCCCTCGCGATTCCCGTCGATCTCGGCGACCCGGATGTGCTCGGGGACGGGGAGGACCGACGCCTGCTGAATCTGCTCGCCACCGGAATGACCGACGCGACGATCGCCGCCGAACTCGGGGTGAGCGCGCGCACCGTGCAGCGGCGGCTGAATCTCCTGCAGCATCGCCACGGCGCCGTGAACCGGTTCCAACTCGGAGCCCTCGCCGTCCACCGCGGGCTCCTCGACCTCGGCGCCGTCGAACACGAGTGAGGGGGCCCGCCACGCGGACCCCCTCATTGTGCCGATCACTGACCGGCGACGTCACCGCTCAGCCGCGCAGCGGCTGCTGGTCGAGGACGATCTCGGCCATGAGGTCCTTCATGACCCGGTCGGCCTCCTGCTGATCCTTCGTCAGCTTCGGCTTCTTGTTCGGCTTCGGCTTGCCGTTCTTGCCCAGCGGCGAGCCCGATTCGAACGTCTCGTCCTCGCCCGGCAGAGGCAGGCCCTGGCAGACCGTGACCTTGTCCTTCGGCTGCTGACCGGTGCGGAAGAAGTTCAGCACCGGCTCATCGACGCAGGCGTCGCCATACGGGAACAGACCGTGCGAGCCCTCGTTGTCCACCGCGATCAGCTTGGCGTGCGGCGACTTCGTGCCGGACGCGAGGCCACCCTCGTAGGCGGTCTGCGAGTCCTGCTCCGCCTGAACGACGAGCGTCTGCGGGTACGTCGAGGCGGACAGGCCGCGCATCTGGGGGGTGGACGCCTGCCAGCCCATCGTGCACAGCGGCGGACCGTCCATGACACCGATCAGGCTGCTCAGCGGGGTCAGCGGGCGCTCGTTGGCGTAGTAGTCCACGCCGGCGACCGAGGTGGACCACTGGCCGTCGTTGCACCGGATGGTCTCGAAGTCCTCGTTGAAGCTGTTGAACGTGGCCACGCCGATGGCTCGGGCGTTCTTCCATTCGACGAGCTCCTCTGGGGTGTCGACACCCTCCCAACCGCAGGCGAAGTAGACCTCGTTGCTCGGCTCGACGAAGCTCACGAGGTCCCCGGTGTCCCAATTGATGGTGAGCCACTCCCAGTTCACCCAGTCCTCGCGGTTGCAGAGGTCGAAGTCCGGGTTGTTCATGTCCGCGAAGGGCAGGTCGACGACCTCGAACTGATCCGGAACGGGCGGATTGAACCGTCCCGAGCCGGGCTTGGTGGCCGGCAGCAGCTTGCTGGCGGTCACGTTCTGCGGGGCGATCCCGGTGCCGGACGGCACCAGCGGGGCGTCCATGCGCTCGAGCGCGTCGGCGCGCTGTTCCTCGGACAGGTAGTCGGCGCTCTCGAACGTGGTGCGCAGGGTCTGCTCCGCGTCCGCGGGCTTCACTTCCTTGCGCGCCAGCTTCACCAGGGTGCTGATGACCGGCACGATGCGCGGGTACTGGGTGTTATCCGGGAATGCGACGTACGCCGGGTTCCAGAGCAACCCCACGCTCTTCTTCGCGGCCTGGTAGAGCTCCTGGCCGGCGAGGTAGTCGGCGTAGAGTGCGTCCGGGTCCGTGCCGAGCCCGTATGTCGCATCGTTGCGCGCGATCCACGGGATCATGTGCTCGCGCAGCTGGCGATCGCGAGCCACACCCTGGAGCTTGAAGGTGTCCTCCATGGTCGGATCGGTCACATCGATCGAGGAGTCGAGGAGGACCTGCCCGGTGTTGGCGGGGAAGGTGCGTGCGTAGATGCTGCCGAGCCAGGTGCCGTACGAGAAGCCGATGTAGTTCAGCTTCTCCTCCTGGAGGAGGTAGCGGGCGAGGTCCATGTCATAGACCGTCTGCTCCGTGGAAACGAAGCGCTGTTCCGAAGCGGTGCTGCACGACTCGGCGATCGCCGTGTTCGCGATACGCGTCGTCGCTGCCCGGTCACCCGCCACGTACGCGTTCGCCCACTCCATGAACGGGGCGTTCTCAACGCGGCACGCGTCGGGCGAGGTCGTCATCGGCAGGTTGCCGGACACGGCATCGCTCAGGGTGATCGAGCCGCGCGGGTCGAAGCCGATGAAGCTGAAGTTCTCGGCGAGCTCCGGGGATCGCTGATTCATCGCGCCCGACCAGGCCAGGCCGGCGCCTCCCGGGCCCCCTGGGTTGAGGAAGATGGGACCGCGGTAGCCCGGGTCATCGACCCGATCGCCACCGACCCGAGAGATCGCGACCGACCAGGTGTTGCTGTTGTTCTCGTCGAACCAGTCCTGGGGGACCTCGATACGTGCGCACTCGGCGCCGTTCTTGGACAGGATCTCCTTGTAGTCGAAGAACTCGTTCTCGATGGTGCACTCCTTCCACACCAACTCCTGGTTCGCCAGCGGGCCGGCGAGCTTCGCGATGTCCGGCGTCGCCTTCTGCTTCTGCTTGTCACTGCCCTTGCCCGCGCTCACGGGTGGAGCGGCGGCGGCGGGTCCCGCGGTCGCGATGCTCAGCGTGCCGGCCAGCGCGACCGCGGCGAGCACGGCGACGGCCTTGCGCATTCGCGATGGGTCCGTTCCGGTCATGATGTACCTCCTCGTCATCGACCGATGTCCGATCTTTGAAAACTGTATGAACGCTGGACGCGCCCTGCCCAGCGTTCCGGGTGGCGAAAAGCCGCGGTGCCGATGTTCGCCACCGGTGATCCTGCGCAGACGCCTCGCCTACGCTGGAGCCATGCCCCGACTTCACGCCGAAGCCGACCCGTCCCGGTGGGTCCCCGTCACCGGATCCTTCGGACTGCGCGGTCGACGTCTGCGCAAGCGGGCGATCGGGATGGTCATGGCGCAGATGAACCGCTCGCTCGGGGTCGAGACCCGCGGCGGCGGCTTCACGGCGTGGGCGATGAGCCAGGCCGCCCCTGCCCTGATGCGCAAGGCCAACGGCCGCGTGCTGGTGTGGGTGTGGAAGGACGATCCGGAGCTGGTCGTCGCCGTCGCCGTGATCCAGGAGGCGTCACCGGCGATGCGGACGGCGCGCGCGTCACGGCCGATGGAGTATGACGACACGGAGAACTTCCCGCACCCCACCCTCGGCGTCGGGGAGCGGCTCATCATGGACGAGCCCGGGAGCGACCGGCCGCCCTTCGTCGGCTACACGTTCGACCTCGGCACCCACCTCGTCGAGCTCACCGCCATGAGCGGGGACACCACCAGGTTCCGCACGGTGCTCCCCGACCTGGACGCCCTCGCCCGTGAGCTGCGTGTCATCGACGATCTGTCCCTCGGTGAGGTACCGGGCACTCTCCGTCTGCCCCCAGCCTGAGCCGAAACACCCACGAGCGAGCGAAACACCCATGCGTCGCGGGAGGGTTTCGCGCGCTTCGGGGTGTTTAGCCTGCGGGCACGGGACGTCCGGACGGCTTCTGGGGGATAACCCCCGCAGAGCGAGGGGCTCTCCCCCTGGGGTGCGTGCGATCGGGCTCGTAGGTTTGGGTCATGACTTGGACACGACTCCGCGTGAACTCCGCGGCCGCCGCCCACCTGGCGGTGTACGGCATCGTCGGCTCGGTGGTGATCGGCGTGCTTGGGATGCTGATCGGTCTCGGAATCGGACTCCTGCCGGTGTTCGGCATCGGCCTCATCTTCCTCATCCCCCTGGCGTACCTGATCGGCACGATCCGCCGGGTTGAGGACCTCCGGGTCGCCGGACTCTTCGGCTATGCGATTCCGGCCCGCTCGTGGCCGACGTCCACGCGCACCGACGGCTGGCGCTGGCTGCAGACACTGTGGCTGCGACTGATCGACCCGGGCGCTTGGCTCGGCGTGCTGCATCTGCTCATCATCACCGCGCTCGGCAGCGTCGTGCTCTCGCTGATCCAGCTGATCGTCTCTGCGATCGGTTCCTTCGGAGCCGCGGTTTCCACCCCCGGCGCGGACGCGCGAATTCCTCTGATGACACTGAAATTCCCCGGGGTCGTCGCCGCTGTCCTGGATCTCGTCATCGTCGTCGCCGCCGTGGTGGCGATCCTCGCACTGGGCAGTGCCCACGCCAGCATCTCCCGCATGCTCGTCCCGTCCCGGACTCGCGAACTGCAGGAGATCGCGGAGACGGCCACGCGCCGCCGCGACGACGCCGTGCAGGCCGCCACGGTCGAACGCAGCCGCATCGAACGCGATCTGCACGACGGCGTCCAGCCCCGCCTGGTCTCGATCGGCATGACGCTGGGCCTGGCCAAGACGAAGGTCGCCCAGGACCCGGCCGCCGCGGCCGTGCTCATCGACGAGGCGCACGCCTCGACGAAGGAGGCCATCACCGAGCTCCGTCAGCTCGCCCGGGGCATCCGCCCGGCGGTGCTGGAGGATCGCGGGCTCGATGCCGCGCTGTCCGCCCTCGCTGCGCGGTCCCCGATCCCGGTGGTTCTCGACGTCCGCCTGGAGTCGCGGTGCTCCCAAGCCAGCGAATCGGCGATGTACTTCGCCGTCGCCGAGGCCCTGACGAACGCCGCCAAGCACTCCGGTGCGTCCTCGTGCCGGGTCACGATCCTCTCCCGCCCGGGCGGGATGGTCTGGGCCCGGATCGAGGATGACGGCCACGGCGGCGCCCGACCGGTTCCCGGTGGCGGCCTGGACGGCATGATCCGTCGGGTCCAAGCGGCCGGCGGCTCGCTGACGCTGACCAGCCCCGACGGGGGTCCGACCACGATCGAAGTGAGCCTGCCGTGCGCGTGATGATCTGCGAGGACTCGGGACTGCTCCGCGACGGAATCGCCCGTCTGCTCGAGGACGCCGGCCATGAGGTGACCGCGGCCCTGCCCGACGCCGATGGCCTGGCGGAGACCGTCGCGGCCGACCGCCCGGACCTCCTGGTGCTGGATGTCCGGCTCCCGCCGACGTTCACCGACGAGGGCATCCGCGCTGCCATCGCCCTGCGGAGCGCGGACCCGACGCTCCCGATTCTCGTCCTCAGCCAGTACGTCGAGGAGCGGTACGCCACCGACCTCATCGCCAGCAGCAGCGGGGGACTCGGCTACCTGCTCAAGGACCGCGTCGCCGATGTCGTCGAGTTCCTGGAGAGCGCGACCACGGTCGCCGAGGGCGGCACGGTCCTGGACCCCGAGGTCGTCGCGCAGCTTCTCACCCGGCGTCGGCGAGACTCGCGCCTCGAACGGCTCACCGACCGCGAGCGCGACGTCCTCGCGCTCATGGCCGAGGGACGGGCCAACGCCTCCATCGCCACCACGCTCCACATCTCCGAGGGTTCGGTCGAGAAGCACATCTCGGCCGTTTTCCAGAAGCTCGATCTCGAACCGGCAGACGGAAACCGCCGCGTTCTCGCCGTTCTCGCGCACCGCGGTGCGACCTCTTAGAAGGGTTCACGATGTCTCAGCAGCTCACTCCCCCGCCCGCTCCGACCACGGGCGCGGCGACCGCCCCGGAGCCCCGCGGGCGGAGCCTCGCCCGCACGATCACGATCATCGGGATCATCTTCATCGCCCTCGTCCTGGTCTCCGGCATCCTCACCGCTCTCGCCGGTCGAGGCGCGCCGACGCTGGAGAAGACCGCGAAGACCGACGGCGTCACCGCGGTGCAGGTCAACGCGAGCGCCGCAGATCTGGCGATCACGTTCTCCGAGAACGCGACCCAGGCTGAGCTCCACGTCACCGCGTCGAGCTGGCAGGGCGTGCGCGAATGGAAGCTCGATCGCGTCGGGGACACGCTGCAGGTCGGAGACGACAACGGTTGGAGCCCCTTCACCTGGATCGGTTTCAACGGCGAGAACGCCACCCTGGTTCTGCCCGCCGCCCTGGAGGGCACCGTGGACGCGAGTCTCCACCTTTCGGCCGGGTCACTGACCTACACTGGCGACGCTCGCGCGGTCGAGGTGGACGTCTCCGCCGGCGACCTCACGTTCACGGGCGCGGCCGAGACCGTGACGGCGACCGTCAGTGCCGGGTCCGCGGTCGTGACCACCCATGACGTGCGCACCGTCTCCGCAAAGGTCAGCGCCGGCGGCCTCACCCTCAAGACGACCGGCGAGGCTCCGGAGCGGACGGCGGTCGAGGTGAGCGCCGGCAGCGCCACGCTGACCCTGCCTGATGTCCCCTACGCCGTGAGCGGGGGATCCTCCGCCGGCGATCGACACATCAACGTGCGCCAGGACCCGTCCGCTCCGCACTCGATCCAGGCCGACATCAGCGCCGGCGACATCACGATCAATCCCGGCAACTGAGACGGGCGCACGAACGGGGCACTCTCTCTCAAAGCGAGTGCCCCGTTCGGTGGTGGGAGCTACAGTGCGACGTCACCGATCAGGTTCACACGAATGCCCATCCCGTCCAGCATCGCGGCCTTCGCGGCCAGCGCCTTGTCGGCGGTCGCCGCGTCGGGCGCGTAGACGAGCTGCGCGTGGTTGGCCTTGTGGCGAGCCATGAACTGATCCCGCGTGACGCCGTGGAGCACGACGTGCGCGATCGGCCATTCCGGGTTCGTCGCGTCCTTGCGCCGCTGCGTCTCGGCCTCCGGAAGCGCGACCGCGGTCCCACGGAAGAGATCCGCCTGCAGCACCCCCTCGGCGATGAAGATCCGGCTGAGGACGAGCTCCCCCGGCCGCGAGACGCCGTTGATCGTCGAGCCACCCGCGGGGAAGAAGACCGGGTGCTGGCGCCAGCCCTCGGCGTGCTCCCATCCCCCGAGGTGCGAGCCCGGCACCGAGCCGGAGATCTCGTACACCCACACGAACCGGCCGTCGTACTCCTCACCCCACCGGACGTCGTGCAGCGTGTTGTCCGGGACCAGCCCCATCGCCCGCCAGACACGATCGGTCACGAGCGTGTCGACGGCCACACCCTCATCGGCCTCGTTGAAGTGCGGGAACGCCCGCCCCTCGTGCAGGATGCGCTCGCCGTCCCGCGATCGCACGGGCGGGCGGTCGGTCGAGTTCAGCAGCCCCTCGGCGAGATCCGACGCCGGAACGAGGTCCTTCAGCCCCTGCTGGTACTGGATGCCGACCGCATCCAGGCCGAAGTCGTCCGCGATCCGCAGTGCCGCGATGTACATCTTGAACTGCCAGCGCAGCTGCGCCTCGGTGAGCTCGGTCGCCTCGTCCGTGCCGAGCCGGAAGGTCATCCCGCGCTCGCGCAACCAGTCCCCGACGGCGTCCGCCTCGGCATCATCGACGCGCAGCATCTCGGCGTACAGGGCCGACTGCGACAGCCGTTCCTTGTACACGCCGGTCGGGTTGAGCAGCTCGTCGTCGAAGATCGCGTTGTACATGCCCATGCAGCCCTCGTCGAAGACACCGACGATCGCCTTGTCCGTGTGAAGTTGCTCCGCGAGGGCGCGCCCGAGGCGCGTCTCCTCGGTGTCCGGGAGGTCCGGCAGCGGGCGAACATGCGAGAGGTCGTGCTCGATCCGCCCCGTCCGCGTCCACTCCTCGATCCCGGACCGGAACCACGTGTCCGTGAAGTCCACCGACCAGATCGTCGAGTAGCTGCGACCCATCTTCGTGAGCCCCGCGTTCAGCCCCAGCAATCCGACCAAGCCCGGCCAGTCTCCGGCGAAGTTCGCCACGGTGAGGATCGGCCCCGCGTGCGTGCGCAGACCGGCGAGCACGTGGTGGGAGTACTGCCAGACCGCCTCCGCGACGATCAAGGGGGCGTCCGGGGGAATGTCCCGGAACACCTCCATTCCCATGCGCTGGCTGGAGATGAATCCGTGGCCGGTCTCGGGATCGACGCCGTTGGCACGCCGGACGGTCCAGCCGAGGTCCGCGAACACACGGGTGACGCCCGCCTCCAGCTCAACCTGCGTCGGCCAGCCGGCGACGTTCGCGGACTCGCGCAGGTCGCCGGAGGCGATCAGGTACGCCGTCTGCGGCGGTGCGGACTCCTGCGGCCGTCGGGCCGGGAGCGTGTAGGTGCTCATGTCTCCTCCTTCTGCGATGGCTGAGCGGTGCCGCATACGGCGCTCGCTCCCGCCTCGATCACCAGATCCGTTGCGACCGGCACGCCGCGCAGAGTCAGCTCGCGCAGCCGCAGCCGCCCACCGTGGACGTCGAGCCGGACCTCGTCGCCGTCCACCCCCACCGTCCCCCAGGCGTGCGCCGTGGTGAACGGCGCTCGCACATCTCCCGCCGGAGCGAAGTGCAGCGTCTCGGCCGCCGCGTCCCACTGGGCGCCGGTGGCCGCGATGAGCAGCCCCCACGACGACAGCGAACGGGCGTAATGATTGCCGCACTCGATCTCGTTCCACGGATTGCGGACGACGCCGTCGTAGCGGGCGCGAGCTCGCTCCTCGATCGCGAGCGCCGCCTCCGGCATCCCGGCGAACAGCGCCGTCGCAGCCACCTGATGCTCGACCCCGGTCCACACTTCGTCCGCGTAGACGAACGGGATCCGCGGCCGGCCACCGTTCGGCCACGACGCCAGCAGGAGGCCGCCCTCGCCACGGACGGCGAACACGCGCTGCGTGGACGCCACGCTCGAGACGTCTTCGCGCAGGTTGTGCTCCACGATCTCCGCCAGCGCGGAGCGGATGTGGGCGGGGTCGACAACCGGCCCCAACCCGTTCAGGTAGGCGTGGAACTGCCCGAGCAGCTGATCCGAGAGCACCCCCGTGCCGTACTGATACCGCTCGGCATCGACGTCGTCGATGCGCTGGACGTACCGTCGCCCGTCGAACAGCCGCTCGTCCATGAGCCGGGATGCCGCCCCGGCCCGCGCACGCCAGTCCGACGCCGACGCGACGTCACCGACCGCGTCCGCCAGGTCCGCGCCGGCGAGCATCGCCGTGACGTACAGTCCGTTGGCCAACGGTTCGATCCCGTGGAACTCGATGTCGTACGTGTTGTGCAGCTCGCCGTCCAGCAGCCCGTCGCCGTCCCGGTCCCACCGGGTGGCCGCGTAGCGCAGGCAGCGCGCCGCCGCCGGGTACAGCTCGCCCAGGAACGCCGCGTCACCGCTGAAGCGCCATTCGCGGTGCAGTCGGATCACGGTGCCCAACTGGCCGTCCACGGCCGGACCCATGAACCAGGGGCGGTCCCCGAAGACGGCGGCGGTGCGGAACTTCTGCGCGCCGTCCTCATCGGTCTCCCGCAGGAACTCGTTGCGCCGGGCGGAACGCTCGAGCCCGGGCCAGAGCCAGGCGATGGTCTGTGCGTAGGACCAGACGTGCGTGCATGTACCCTCGCAGCTGCCCACGTGGTCGAATGACCCCTCCCAAGCCGCGAACTGCCCGCCCGGTGTCCCGTCTTCGAGCCGGAAGCAGGTCGTGGAGCGCGCGGCGGCGATGTTCGCACCGATACTGTCGGCGAGGACGCCCGGAAGTCCGCCGCTGTAGAGGGCGTCGCGGAACGCCAGCGTCGCGGCTTCCAGCGCGGCGAGGTCGCCGTGCAGTGCCATCGCCGCCGACCAGGCGTCCGGCCACCGGGTCGCGTACTGATTTCGCACGATCTCGTCTCGGTGCGCTTCTTCGGGGAAGATGTTGCCGGACCAGGCCCGTTGCCGATTCGGGAAGCACCAGGCGAGAACGAACTCGAAGTCCTGCTCGGCACCGGGGGCGATCTCGTGGCGGATGCCGAGCGAACCGGTGCGCAGCCGCGGCAACCGAGCAAGAACCTCGGCCTCGCTCATCTCTCCATCAGCGGCGGAATCCGCGAACAGCCCCGCGGGCCGGTCCACCAGCGTCGCCTCCGACTCCGCGTCGAGCAGACCGTCCGCGCTGAAGTCGTTCCAGAACAGCCGCGAGCCGTCCGGCCAGAAGCCCACCACCCACTGCGGCTTCACCGTCACCGCGTCATCCGTGGTGGTCAGGCTCACCGTGCCGGCACCGAGATCACCCTCCGGCAGGTCGGTGTCGAACGCGAGGCCGCGCACGGCACCTTCCTCCCGCCACCGCACGTTCTGCGTGGCCCGCATGCCCCAGGGCCCGTCGCCACGGCCGCCGGGGTGCGAGAGGCTGCCGGCGATCGTCACCGAGACAGGCTCCGGACCGGGGTTCGTCACGGTGTACCGCAGCACGGCGACCGGCATTCCGGACGCGTCCTCATCGAGCGGGACGAGCGGAGTGAAGGCGGTCAACCGCACGGCAACGGGCAGCGCGGCATCGGTGAAGTCCACTCGGGCGGTCGGGTAGGTTCCCGTGAGCGTCGCGCCGTCCAGGCGCGGAAGCCCGGCCACGCGCTCGAACGGATACCCGGCATCGAGATCGTGCGGGCCGTTGAGTACGGCTTCGAGCACGCGTGACACGGCGCGCCCATCGCCGGCATCGGCGTGGATCGCGAAGAACGAATAGGGGTTGATCCGCCCCTTGTCCGGGTGGTTCTCCAGCTCCCAGTCGCGCAGTTCCCCACGCGCACCGAGCGAGACGTTGCCGGTGCCGATCCCGCCGAGGGGAAAGGCGGCCCGGGATGCCGTGGACGCCAGCACGCGGGCCCCGTCGCCGCGGATCATGACGCGCGCCCCGCCCGGCACGCGCCCGCGAACCGCACACGCCCATCGTGGGCGCCGATAGCGATTCGTCCCGTCACGTGACCCTCCTCGGCCTCACGCCAGAGCGTAGACGAAATCGATTTCATGGACAAGAGCGCGGGAACGGATGCCGTAGGCCCAGCACGACGGCGCTCAGCCGGCGGTCACCGTCGCAGGAAGCACCTCGTGCGGAAGCACGACGGTCCGCGCAGCCCCGGCATCCCCGCCGATGCGGTCCAGCAGCAACTGCGCCGCGGTCGTTCCCATCTGGCGCGCGTTCAGCCGGATGATCGTCACGAGGTTCGGACTCAGCGTCGTGAACGGCAGGGAGCCGACGACCGCGACCCCGATCTGCGGCGGCGTGAGCCCGCGCCCGCTCAGTTCCTGGAGAACACCGACGCCGAGGAGGTTGTTGCCCGCCACGATCGCATCCGGCGGCTCCGGCCCCTCCAGCAGATCAGCGGTGGCATCGCGGCCACCGTCCACCCGGAAAGTGCTGAAGCGCAACAGGCCCTCGGACTCGGCTTCGGACAGCTCACGCTGCACCGTCGACCGCCACCCGTCGGCACGCTCCCGGGCCGTTTCGATCGACTCCGGGCCGGTGATGCACGCGATGCGCTGATAGCCCGCCGCAACCAGTTGCGCCGTGGCCTCGGCACCGGCGCTGCGGTTGTCCATGACCACACTGTCCACGTCGTACCCCGTCCGCCGGTCCACGGCGACGACGGGGCGGCCACCCGCGAGAACCTCGTCCAGCCGTGACGCGCTGCTCGCCGCGGCGAGAATGACGCCGGCCATGTTCTCCGCGAGGGCGATCTCGAGGTACGTGCGCTCCTTCGCCAACTCCGCATCGGTGTTGCACAGCACGACGGAGTAGCCGGCAGCCTGTGCGACGTCCTCCACGCCGCGCGCCATCTCCGTGAAGTAGGGGTTCTCGATATCCGGGATGACCAGCGCGATGACCTCCGCGCTCTGCTTGCGCAGCGTCCGCGCGGCCCGGTTCGGCGTGAACCGCAGCGCCGTCGCCGCCGACCGCACGGCTTTCGCCTTGGCCTCGGAGACGCTCGCCCCGTTGAACACACGCGATACCGTCGCCGGGCTGACGCCCGCCAATTTCGCGACCTCATAAATGGTGGCCACGCGTCTCCCCTTCGACCACCCGGAGCATTGACACGCCGGTCAGCCCACCCTACAGTGTTGAAATCGATTGCAGAAGGGCAACGCGCTCCGGAATCACGCGTTCGCTCACCCGGAGCACCAGGGAGCCACATGAGTCTGCCACCGTCCGACCTGGCTTCGATCGCTGCGCTGCGTCCCGTGCGCACCCGGTCGATCTCACCGGAGAACTTCGACGGCAGCCCGGGCGGGGGCGGTCGGGCCACGACGGGCACGGGAGCGAGTTGCGCGCGCGATCTCGGCCCGGGGTGGAAGATCTCCCCCAGCGTCGACATCCGCGCCGGCGAGACGTTCGACCTCGCCCGCATCGAGGGTGCCGGCAAGATCACCCACATCTGGATCACCACGCACACCGACAACTGGCGCACGCTGCTGCTCCGCGCGTACTGGGACGGTGCGGAGGAACCGGCCGTGGAAGTGCCCTACGGGGACTTCTTCTGCAACGGGTGGGGTGTGTTCGCCCAGGTGAACTCCACCGCCATCGCCGCGAACCCCCACGGCGGGTTCAACTCGTACTGGCCGATGCCCTTCCGCTCGGGTGCGCGACTGACGGTCGAGAACCTCTCCGACGTGGACGTTCGCATCTACTACCAGGTGACCTACGAGATCGACGGCGACTACTCGAATGATGCGTACTTCCACGCCCAGTGGCGCCGCTCGGCCCCGCTGGAGGACCGCACTCCGCACGTGATCCTGGAGGGCATCGAAGGACAGGGACAGTACGTCGGCACCTACATCGCGTGGGGAGTGAACTCCAACGGCTGGTGGGGTGAGGGCGAGATCAAGTTCTACCTCGACGAAGACGACGAGTACCCGACCATCTGCGGCACCGGCACCGAGGACTACTTCGGCGGGGCATGGAACTTCGATGTGCCCGGTGAGGGGTACACGTCGTTCTCGACGCCGTACCTCGGCATGCCGCAGGTCATCCGCCCGGACGGCCTGTACGTCAGCCAGCAGCGGTTCGGCCTGTACCGATGGCACCTGCTCGATCCGATCCACTTCAGCACCGGAATCCCGAAGGTCGACATCCAGGCGCTCGGCTGGCGCAGCGGATGGCGCTACCTGCCGCTGCGCGATGACATCGCCTCGACCGCGATGTTCTACCTGGATCGACCCACCGCGCGACGGCCCCGCACGCCATCGGCGGACGATCTGGAGGTGCACCTGGGCGCCGCCCCGGTGCCGGACATCGGCGCCACCCCACCGCGAGCGCCGCAGGACTGAGGCGCAAACCGATGCTGCTTTCGCTGACGGGCGCCAGCGGCGCGGGAAAGTCCACGGCCCTCGACCGCCTCACGTCGACCGCTTGGCCGGTACCGGTGAGCCTGGTGGAGTTCGATTCGATCGGGGTCCCGGAGGGGGCGGACACCGCCTGGCGTCACCGCACCATCGAACACTGGGTGCGTGAGGCCGTCGCCGAGCAGGCGGACGGGGGTCATCTGCTGCTGTGCGGCCAAGTGCCGATGGGCGAACTACTGGCGGCACCCTCGGCCGACCTGCTGGATGGAATCAGCATCTGCGTCCTGCACTGTTCACCGGAGACCCGCACGCGACGTCTGCTGCACCGCGGCGAGCATCCGGACGCGATCGTGCACCACAACCGGTTCGGCGAATGGTTCCTCGCGCACACCCTCGATCCCACGCACGCGCCCGAGGTGATCCGGACGGACGGCGATCCGACGATGCGCTGGTCGCGTTGGTCGGACTGGAGCGCCGGCGATCCGCGGTGGCGTGCGACGATCATCGACACCGACACGCTGACGCCGCAGGAGAGCGCGTCAGCGGTCGAGGAGTGGGCACGGAGCGAACTCGCTCCGATCATCTGAGCCGCTTCGCGCGGGCGGCGGCCTACTTCAGACCGGCCATCTTGATGTTGCCGATGATCTGCCGCTGGAAGATCAGGAACAGGATCATCACCGGGGCGGCGGCGAGCACGGAGCCCGCCATCAGCAGACCGAGCTCGGAACTGCGCTCCGAGCGGAAGGTCGCGAGGTACTGCTGGATCACGAACCGTTCGGGTGTCGTGATGGTCATGATCGGCCAGACGTAGGAGTTCCAGTAGGCCAGGAACGCCGTGATGCCCATCACCACGAACGGCGGCTTGGACAGCGGCAGGAACAGCCGGAGGAAGATCGCGAACCGCCCGCACCCGTCCAGCATCGCGGCCTCCTCGAGGCTCGCCGGGATGTTCAGGTAGAACTGCCGGATGAAGAAGATCATCGCGGCGCTGGCAGCGCCCGGGATGACCAGGACCGCAAGCGTGTCCAGCATCGACAGCCGGGTCACCACGATGAAGCTCGTCAGCAGGATGGTCATGCCGGGAATGAACATCGTGGTGATCACGATCACCCAGATCGTCCGCTTGAACCGGAACTCCAGCCGGGCGAAGGCGTAGGCCGCGAGCGAGTTGACGGCCAAGCTCAACACCGTGAACAGCACAGCGCCGAAGAACGTCCACGCCATCGTCCGCAGGAAGGACGGGTCGCCGAGGATCTGCGCGTAGTTCTGCCAGCGCCACACCTCGGGGAAGAACTGGAACGGCGTCTGGATCACTTCGGTCTTCGACTTGAAGCCGGCCACGACCATCCAGGCGAGCGGAAACAGCGCCGCGAGAACGAAGGCGAGCCCGACGATCGTCTTGCCGATGGCGAAGAACCACCAGGTCGCGCCGTGGCGGTGATGCAGGCGTGAGGGTCGCTGGGGTGCACCGGCCGGGTCGGCCACGGTCAGCGTACGGGTGGCGATGGCCATCAGCGGCTCCGTCCCGGACGGTTGCTCAGTGCGGACACGGTGTGTGACATCGGGAATGTCATCAGTCCACCAGCCTCTCGGAGTTCACGAACCGGAAGACCAGCGCGGAGACCGTGCCCAGGACCACGAACAGCAGCAGCGCCGCCGCGATCGAGTAGCCCACGTTCGTGTCGTTGCGGAAGTGATTGAAGATGAACAGGTTCGGCGTCGTGGTGGAGGCCAGCGGCCCACCGCCGGTCATGATCAACGGAAGCTCGAACTGCTGGATCGCCGCGACGAAACCCGTGATCAGCAGGTACAGGAAGATGTTCTTCATCTGCGGCATCGTGATGTAGAAGGTCTTCTGCCACCAGTTCGCACCCTCCATCGCAGCCGCCTCGTAGAACTCCGCGGGGATGTCGATCATCGCCGCGACCATGATCAGCGAGGTCAGCCCCATCCCGAGCCAGATCGCCGGCACCGCGATCGCCAGCAGCGCCCAGGCCGGGTCGCCGAGCCACGCGATCGGATCGATGCCGACGGCGGCGAGGGCGGCGTTGAGCAGTCCGCCGGAGTAGTCGTAGATCAGCACGAAGACGATCGAGGCGATCACGCTGGAGATGATCGTCGGAATGTAGATGCTGACCTTGAGCACGCTCGCGAAGCGCCTCGACACGGCGACGACGAGGCTCGCGAACAGGAACGCCAGGACGAGCATGATCGGCACCGTCAGGAGCACGAACATGAAGCCACGTCCGATGGCGTCGTAGAACAGGGGGTCGGACAGGACGGCGGTGAAGTTGTTGAGTCCGACGAACACGGGGTCCTTGTAGAAGCTCCAGTCCTGGAAGGACAGGTACATGGCGTACACCGTCGGCCAGATGACGAACACCCCGAGCAGCCCGACCGCCGGCAGTAGGAACCAGTACGCGACCTTGCCGTCCCGGAACCGGTATCGATCGTGCGCGCGTCGCTGGGCGGCGACCGCCCCTGTCGCAGCCGTCATGCCGCCACCTCCCCGTTCTCGGGGACGGCGGGGGCGGGGGCGGCCGCCCCCCCCCTCCCCCCGGTCCCTTCCTTGGCGCCCTTTCTTCGGGACCCTCCGGCTCGCCGACCGCGGCGGTCGCCCTCTCCCCCCTCCCCGCGGCGGCGCGCCGCGTCCGCGCCCCCCCCCCCGACCGCCCCGCCCGCCGGCAGTAGGACCCAGTCCGCGCCCTGGCCGCCCCGGACCCGGTATCGATCGGGCGCGCGTCGCGGGGCGGCGCCCGCCCCTGTCGCAGCCGTCATGCCGCCCCCTCCCCGTTCTCGGGGACGGCGGGGGCCGCCGCCCCCGCCCCCGCCGTCCGCACGGTCACTTCTTGGGCGCCTTATCTGCGAGACCGTCGCGCTGCACGACCGTGGCGATCGCCTTCTCCGCCGTCGCGATGGCGGCGTCCGGCGTCGCGGCCCCCTTCATCACCGTCTCCATCGCCGTGCCGACCGCGAGCGAGACGTCCCACGGGTAGGTCGGCTCCGGGATGGCGGTGGGGGCGATGTCCTTGACGAGGATGCTGGACCACGGGGCCTTCGCAGCCGCCTCATCCGCCGCGACCGCGTCCTGAACGGACTGCCGAACCGGGATCTTGGTGAACTGCGTGTTGACGAAGAACGGCACCACGTTCGCCGGATCCCCGGCGATCGACCAGGTGAGGAAGTCGGCCGCGGCCTGCGCGTTCTTGCTCTTCGCGTCGATCACCCACTTGAAGTTTCCGAGCGTGGTCGCGGTGCGATCGTTGCCGGCTTCCGAGCTCGGGAACGCTCCGACACCGGTCTTGGTGAGCAGGTCCTTGTAGTCGGAGCCGATCTCGGACATCATCCACGATCCGGACACCTTGAAGGCCACCTTCTGCTCTCCGAAGTCCTTACCCTCGACATACGCGGCCAACGGCTGCTTGGGCATGTACCCCTCATCCCAGAGCTTCTTGTAGTAGCCCATCAGCGCCTTGTAACCGTCATTGTTGATGTCGGCCGCTGTCCAGTCATCCTTCAGCGCGGTGTGACCGGCGAAGTTGTACTGCTGACCCACGGTCGACCAGGCGAACGTCGCCGCGTCCTGGGCCGGGGAGATGCAGTACTGGCCGCTCTTCAGCGTCGGCTTGATCTTGGCGCAGGCCGCGAGCAGGTCGTCCCACGTCGCGGGAGCCTTGTCCGTGTCAACCCCGGCTGCGGAGAGCATGTCCTTGTTCCAGAACAGCACCGCTTGCGCCTCCTGCAGCAGCGGGTAGGCGTAGTACGTGCCATCGACCGCGGAGATCGACGTCGCCGCCGGCAGGATCTCCTTGAGCTTGTCATCGGGCACCAGACCGTTGAGCTTGTGCAGCTGACCGGCGGCGACCGCATCCTGGATCGATCCGGAATGGGTGTAGATGTCCGGCGCCTTGCCCGCAGCCTGTGCGGCCTTCATCTTCTGGTCCCACGCATCGGCGGGGACTTCGGTGTCCACCACCTTGATCTTGCTCTGGGACTCGTTGAACTTCTTGACGATGCCGGAGTACCAGTCGTTCTCCGCCGGAGTGAAGGTGCGGTGCCAGAACTGCACTTCGGTGACGCCGCCCGCATCACCGCTTCCGCCGCCGGCGGATTCGCCGGGGGTGCCCGAACCGCACCCGGCCAGCAGCGTGATCGCCGCCACGGCCCCGGTTGCACCGAGAACGAGCCGACGCGAACGTGATGTGCTCATGCTTTCCTCCTCAGGAAGCGACCCATCCACGGGTCAGTGCCGTGACGCGACATCAGCTCGACGCACGTCGTCGCTGACCTCGTGGGGCCAGCGTAGACGAAATCGATTTCACGGTCAATGGGTGGCGAGACGATTGAGGTCGGCCGAGAACCAGAACACGTTGTACGGACCCCAGAGCGACAGGGTGAAGTAGATCGTCCGGCCGCCGTCCGTGACGTAACGCGGGTTGAGGAACGGCGCGTAGAGGCCCGGAAACTTCTTCCCGGACACCAGTTCGATCGGCTCACCCCACGACCCCCACGGCGTGATGCCCTCGCGGATGTACGCATTGCCGGCATCCGAGTACGTCATCACCCAGCGGTCGAGATATGTCGAGAACATCACCGACAGCTCACCGATCGTGCCCTCGACGACGTGCTCGGCGTCCGCCGCGGATCCGCTCCACTGCGGCGTCCCATCCGCGCCGACGCCGGAGTAGTACTGGTACGCCGACGCGTCCTCCACCGCCTCCCGGCGGTCGGCCACGCGCATCAGGTCGACGGATCCGAACCTCCCGGCCGGGATCGTCCAGAAGTAGATCTGCGCGCCGTCCGGGTCGTCGACGTGGGCGGTGGCGACCTGGATGGTGTTGGACCCACCAGGCCATCGCGGCTGCGCGAGCTCATGCCAGGAGCGCCCCTCGTCGTCCGAGCGCGCCAGGGCGGCGTAGTTCGCGTCCCAGGCACCGGGCTCGCCCCAGTGCGAGACCGACATGAAGAAGGCGTACAGCGACCCGTCGACCGCGAACCCGTAGGTGGGGATCTTCGTCACCTCGCCGCCGAAGTCGTTGGCGTCGTGATCGCCCTCCACGATCGGCGCCGCCAGGCCGAACTCGTCGACGGCCCAGCCGTCGAAGGTGATGCCGTCGGTCGGATCAGCGTCGGTGGACCAGGCGACCACATTCGATCGCCAGTTGCCGCCCTGCCCACCGATGGAGTCCGGGTCGCGTTCACCGAACGTATCGCCGAACAGGAAGTACGTCGTGTCATCGAGGTTGACCATCGAGCCGAGGTCGGTGCCGGCGACCCCCACACCGACGGTGTCGTTGATCGCCCCCGGACCGGTGAGACGCGCGATCTCGGTCAGCGCGCTCACGCCCCCGAGGACGAACGGCTTGGTCTGATCCAGGTTCACGGACACACCCTCTCCACCGGCGCACGCTGTCGCGAAGAACAGGAGCCCGAGCGCGCCGGCGGCCAGCATGCGTGCCCGTCGTCGCACCATCATGACCCCCGGAGGCGAAATCGATTTCACCTGCAGGGTAGGGCATCTTCGCGGCCCGCGGAACACTGCCACGCGAGTCACGGCCCTGATGCCGGGCGCTCCCAGACGGCGCGGCCGAGCGGAAACGGTGCTCAGACCGTGGCGTGCTTCCCCCGGGCGAGCGCATGCTGGATGTCCCGTGTGGCGGCGTACAGCGCACGGTAACGGGCGAAGTTCGCATCGTGCCCGACGCGCGTCGCGGTGTTCGGCTCGATCACGATCGCCGTGTCGTTCCAGTCCTCGATCGGGAAGTCGCCGATCACGGCACGACGAGCGAGGTAGGCGGCCCCGTAGCTCGCTCCGATCGTCAGCCTCGGGACGTGCTGAGTCAGACCGGTGACGTCCGAGACCGTCTGCAGCCACAACCGGCCCTGCGTGCCACCCCCGACGGCGACGATCCGCGTGATCTCCGCGCCCGCTTCCCGCATGGCGTCGACGTTGTCGCGGACGCCGAACGCGGTCGCCTCGAGCGCCGCCCGATACAGGTCTCCGCGACCGTGGTCGAGGGTCAGGCCGGCGATCACTCCGCGGGCGTCCGGGTCAAGGATCGGCGTGCGCTCCCCTGCGAAGTACGGCAGCATCAGCAGTCCTCGAGCGCCGGGCCCGGACGCCTCCGCCTCCGAAAGCAGTGTCGGGAAGTCCGCCCCCGTGAGTCGACGCAGCCAGTCGGTCACCGCGCCCGATGTGGCCAGCCCGCCGGCCAGGCACATGGTTTCCGGGAAGGCACCGACTGTCGTCCACATCGACGGATGGCGCATCGTGCGGATGTCCGTGGCGACGAGGAACATCGTCGTGCCGTACATCAGCAGCAGGTCACCGGGACGAACGGCGCCGGCGCTGATGCCCTCGGTCCAAGCATCGATCGTCCCGCTGATCACCGGAATTCCCGCGGGCAGACCGGTCTCGGCCGCGGCCTCGGCTGCCACCGCGCCCACCACGTCCTTCGGGTAGACCAGGCGCGGACGCTCGATCCCGGGGGCGATGCGCTCCCACCACGGCTCGTGCCAGCGCCGGCGTTCGACGTCGTACAGCGGCGTGGACTGGCTGGCGCTGTGGTGGTCCAGCACGTATTCGCCGGTCAGGTGCCGGGCGAGGAACGACGCCGGCATGAAGAGTCGGCGCGCGGCGGCGTACGCCTCCGGCTCATGCTCCGCCACCCAACGGAGCTTCGGCCCCACGGCCTGTGTGGTGAGGCGAGAGCCGCCGATGGCTGTGACCATGTCCTCGCCGAGTTCGGTGGTGAGTTCCTCGATCTGCGCCGTCGCGCGCATGTCGACGCCGTAGAGGATCGCGGGGCGCACCGGCTGATCCCGGTCATCCGCCAGCAGGACGCACGGCCCCATCCCGCTCACTCCCACGGCGATGACAGCCGCCTCCGGGTGCGCGGCGAGCAGCTCACCCGTGAGGTCGACGAACTCGCGCCACCAGGTGCGGCCGTCCATCTCCGCCCACGTGGGCTCGGGACGATCCACCCGGTGCTCGGCGACCGCCTGGCCGACGATCTCTCCCGCGGCATCGACGAGCACCGCCTTGGTGCTGGAAGTGCCGATGTCCACTCCGAGCGTCACCTCGGTCGTCGCTCTGTCATCCCGGACCTTCGTCATGGCGCCGCTTCCCGTCGTCGATGGTCGCCGGCGATGAGGGCCCGCCGGTCGGACGATCCATTTCAGCGCCTTCGGATCGCCCCGTCCACCCGCAGCGTCGCAACTGGCGCGGGAACGCGAAACGGGCGCCTCCCGAGGGAGGCGCCCGTTTCATAGCGGTGTCAGTCCGCGGTGGCGTCCGGATCCGCGCGGTGCGGATGAGGACGGTACAGCGTGACCTCAGTGGAGCGCCGGACACGACGGCCGGCGCGGAGCGTGATGATCGAGCCGGTGGCGCCGGCGGCGAACACTCGCGCTCCGGGGCGGCTCTCCGCGTCCTGGCGCGCCTGCTCCTGCAGGTCGGTGACCTGCCGGGTGAGCGAGCGGACCGTCTTCTCCAGCTCGATGATCCGCGCGATGGCCGGCAGGCTCATCCCGTCCCCCGACATCTGCGCCACCTGGCGCAACTGTCGGATGTGGACCACCGAGTAGCGGCGACTGCCGCCCCGGGTCCGGCCCGGGACGACGAGTCCGATCCGGTCGTACTGCCGAAGAGTCTGCGGGTGCATGCCGGCCAGCTCCGCGGCCACGGCGATCGCGAAGATCGGCGCGTCCTCGTCACGGGTCTGGTCTGACATCACTCACTCCTTTCGCCTTTCGCGGGCCACGAACCGTCAGGCCTTCGCCTTCGCCAGCAGCTCGGCCCGCGGGTTCTCCTTGGGCTCCGCCTCGGCGAAGCGCTCCAGCGCTTCCTTGGCCGCGCCCTCGAGGTGCGAGGGAACGACCACCTGGACCTCGGCGAGCAGGTCGCCGGTGCCCTTGCTGCTCTTCACGCCCCGACCCTTGACGCGCAGCACGCGTCCGGAGGGGGTACCCGGCGCCACCTTGAGCTTGACCGGGTCACCACCGAGGGTGGGGACCTCGATCGTCGACCCCAGAGCGGCCTCGGTGAAGGTGACCGGCACGGTCACCCGCAGGTTCAAGCCGTCCCGGGTGAACACCGGGTGCTTGCGCACCGCGACGCTCACGACGATGTCGCCGTTCGCGCCGCCGTTCGGCGACGGACGCCCGCGGCCACGCAGTCGGATCTTCTGCCCGTCCGCGACCCCGGCCGGAATCTTCACCTTGAACGGCTTGCCGTCCTCGCCCGCCAGCGTCACCGTCTCGCCGTTGACCGCGGTCGCGAAACCGATCGTGGTCGTGGCGGTGACGTCCGCCCCCTTCTGGGGACCGGCGCGGAACCCGGCCGATCGGCCGAATCCGCCACCCTGCTGCTGGTTGAACATGCTGAAGATGTCGTCGAAGTCCGCCGACTGCCCACCGCGTCCGCCGCGGTTGAACATGCTGAACACATCCTCGAACCCGGCCGACGATCCTCCACCGCCCCCACCAGGGGCCTGGAATCGTGCACCGGATCCCATCGCGCGGATCTGGTCGTACTCGGAGCGCTGCTCCTTGTCGCTCAGCACGGCGTACGCCTCGCTGATCTCCTTGAACTTGGCCTCAGCGGCCGCGTCCCCGGGATTCGAGTCGGGGTGGTACTTGCGTGCGAGCTTGCGGTAGGTCTTCTTCAGGTCAGCGGCCGAGACGTCCTTGGACACCCCGAGGACCTTGTAGAAGTCCTTGTCGAACCAATCATTGCTCGCCATCGATCCCCCCTGTTCGCTTACTCAGCGGGAACCGCGACGACGACCTTGGCCGGCCGGAGCTCGACATCGCCGAGGCGGTAGCCCACCTCGACCACATCGAGAATGGTCGACTCAGTCGCTCCCGGCGTCGGCTGCTGGAAGATGGCCTCGTGACGCTGCGGGTCGAAGACCTCGCCGACCTCACCGTACGTCTCCACGCCCTGGCGTGAGACCAGCGTGCGGATCTTGTCGGCGATGACGGCGAACGCGCTGCCCTCGGCGAGATCGCCGTGCTTCTCAGCACGGTCGAAGTCGTCCAGCACCGGCAGCAGCCCGGAGAGAACGTCGCGCTTGGCGCGCTGCTTCTCGACCTCACGGTTCGCGTCGGTCCGGCGGCGGTAGTTGGCGTACTCGGCGGTCAGGCGCTGCAGGTCGGCCAGATGGCCGTCCGTCGCCTCGTCGGCGCCCTCGGCGTCGACGTCGGCCGCGGCCGCGTCCTCGCTCTGGGCGGCACCGAGGATGTCATCCACGGTGAGTTCCTCGTCCTGCGAAGCGGGGTCGGAGGCGTGAGCCTCCGACCCCTCAGCGCCGGACGGGGCTTCGTTTTTCTCGAAGTCCTTGTCGTCCGTCATGTCTCTTACTTCTGCTCGTCCTCGTCGTCGACGACCTCGGCGTCGATCACGTCTTCCTCGGGGTTCGGGTTCTCACCGTTACCCGGGTCCGTGACGGTCGGGTCGCCCTGCTCACCGGCGGCCTGCTGCGAGGAGTACAGTGCCTCGCCCAGCTTGCCCTGGCTCTGGCTCAGGGTGTCGAACGCCTTCTTCACGGCGTCGTCATCCTCACCCGCGAGCGCCGTCTTCACGGCGTCCACGTCAGCCTGGACGGAGTCCTTGACGTCGGAGGGCAGCTTGTCCTCGTTGTCCTTGATGAGCTTCTCGACGGAGTACGAGAGGGTCTCGGCCTGGTTGCGGACCTCGGCGGCCTCGCGACGCTTCTTGTCGTCGGCGGCGTGCTCCTCGGCCTCGCGCATCATCCGGTCGATGTCCTCCTTCGGCAGCGAGGAGCCACCGGTGATGGTCATCGACTGCTCGGTGCCCGTGCCCTTGTCCTTGGCGGACACGTGCACGATGCCGTTGGCGTCGATGTCGAACGTGACCTCGACCTGCGGAATGCCGCGCGGAGCCGGCGCGATGCCGGTCAGCTCGAACGTTCCCAGCGGCTTGTTGTCACGCGTGAACTCGCGCTCACCCTGGAAGACCTGGATCGCGACGGACGGCTGGTTGTCGTCGGCCGTGGTGAAGGTCTCGCTGCGCTTGGTCGGGATGGCCGTGTTGCGCTCGATGAGCTTGGTCATCAGCCCACCCTTGGTCTCGATACCGAGGCTCAGCGGGGTGACATCGATCAGCAGAACGTCCTTGCGCTCGCCCTTCAGCACACCGGCCTGGATCGCGGCACCGACGGCCACGACCTCGTCCGGGTTGACGCCCTTGTTGGCGTCCTTGCCGAGCTCGCCCTTGACGATCTCCGCCACGGCGGGCATACGGGTCGAACCACCGACGAGCACGACGTGCGCGACGTCGGACACCTTGATGCCGGCTTCCTTGATGACGTCCTGGAACGGCTTCTTGGTCCGATCCAGCAGGTCCTTGGTGAGGTCCTCGAACTTGGCGCGGGTCAGCGTCTCCTGCAGGTTCGCCGGACCGTTCTCGGTCAGCGACAGGTAGGGCAGCGAGATGGAGGTCGACATGGAGCTGGACAGCTCCTTCTTCGCCTGCTCCGCGGCCTCCTTGAGGCGCTGCAGGGCGATCTTGTCGCCCGAGACGTCCACACCCGTGGAGTCCTTGAACTGCTTGGTCAGCCACTCGACGATGCGCTGGTCCCAGTCATCGCCACCGAGGCGGTTGTCACCGGCGGTCGAGCGGACCTGGATGGTCGAGAAGTCGTCGTCCTTGCCCACCTCGAGGAGGGAGACGTCGAAGGTTCCACCACCGAGGTCGAAGACGAGGATGAGCTCGTCCTCCTTGCCCTTGTCCAGGCCATAGGCCAGGGCGGCCGCCGTCGGCTCGTTGATGATGCGCAGGACGTTCAGACCCGCGATCTCGCCGGCTTCCTTCGTGGCCTGACGCTCGGCGTCGTTGAAGTACGCCGGAACCGTGATGACGGCGTCGGTGACGCTGTCGCCGAGGTACTCCTCCGCGTCATGCTTCAGCTTGCCGAGGATGCGCGCCGAGATCTCCTGCGGCGTGTACTCCTTGCCATCGATCGCCTGGGTCTTCCAGGTGGTGCCCATGTGGCGCTTGACGGACGAGATCGTCCGGTCGACGTTGGTGACGGCCTGGCGCTTGGCGGTCTCACCGACGAGCACCTCCCCGTCCTTGGTGAAGGCGACGACCGAGGGGGTCGTCCGGAAGCCTTCGGCGTTGGCGATGACCTTCGGCTCGCCACCTTCCAGAACCGAGACGACCGAGTTGGTCGTACCGAGGTCAATACCTACTGCACGTGCCATTGTTTTTCCTTTCGTGTCAGCCAGTCCCCTGACCGACGGTGGCTCGCCCTTGCTGGGCCGCAGCCGAAATCTGTGGGTCCGTCCGAAGACGGTCGGGACTTGAGCCCCGATGACTCAACCTTAGATCAGAACCCGTTTCCGTGTCAAGTCAAAGTTGATACTGTTTGACTCAACTTTGAATTCGGCGCGGATATTCCCCCGCCCCTTCCCGCATCCCCGTGTCGTCGGTATCCTCTGCTCACTGTCGAGCGAGCACTCGACGCGACAATGACGTCGACTGGGGGAAGAACATGGCGCGACGACGCCTCATCACGGCCTGGGCGGGTGGCGCGACCGTCGTGCTCGCCTCCGTCTTCGCACTCACCCCCGCGGTGCACGCGGAGACCGCACCGAGCGAGGACGCTCCGGCGAACGTCGTCGTCAGCCTGGCGTGGGAGAAGCCGGAGTCCGCGACCGCGGTGCCTGCCCCGACGTACACCGTCGACTACGAATACGACGGGCCGTCGTGCAGCGACGACGGCACCCCGCTGACCGGCGGCGGCAGCTTCGAGGTCACGGTCGGAGGCGAAACGACGCTCGTCGGCGTACCCGGCGGCGTCAATCTGACCCTGTCAGCCCGCCCCCTGGACGGTTACCTCGCCCCCGGGATCGCGGCGGGCTGGCCCTGGTTCGCCGAGAACGGCACGGCGTCCTCCTGTGGCGGAAGCGAAACGCGCTACCACGGCTACACCTCGTTGAGCTTCAGCAGCGGACACGCGACCTGGCAGGCGGTCTCGCCGGACGGGAAGCTCCTTCCGGGCGCCGTGTGGGAGCTGGTCGGGCCGGAGAGCCGCTTCGTCATCGACGGTCCGCCCCAGAACCCGGACGCCCCGAACGAGCCGGGTTGGGGATACGCCGGATACGGGGAGTGGGGCGAGTTCATCCTCACCGAGCTCACTCCCCCACCCGGGTACAGCGGTGTGGCCCCCATCACGTTCGTCGTGGACGGCACCCACCTGGTGCATGAGCTCGGACCGATCGTGCACCAGCCCCTGGTTACGGAACCGACTCCCACACCGACGGCCACGCCTGAGCCGACGACCACCACGGACCCGTCGCCGACGGCCACGGCGTCACCGACGTCCACCGCCGTCCCGTCACCGACGTCCGTGCCGACGCGGTCCGCGACGGCGCCCCCGACGCGCCCCGCGAGCGCGTCGCCGACCCGCACGGGCCTGGCCAGCACCGGCGCGAGCGGTGCGGAGTCCGCAGCCGCCGTCGTCGTCGGGCTCCTCGTCGCGGGGATCGGGACCGCTGTGATCGCTCGCACGCGCACCCGCGCCACGCCGCGCCGGGACTGATCGACCCCTGGCGCCCTCGGGCGCGGCGGCCTAGCGTGACCACCATGAAGATGTCACCCGAGCTGGAGAAGCTCTTCAACGACCAGATCACCCTCGAGTTCGGGGCCTCCATGGTCTACCGCCAGCTGGCCATCGAGATGGAGGACAACGACTTCCCCGGGGCCGCGCAGTGGTTGCGCCACCAGGCCGACGAGGAGATCGTGCACGCGAACAAGTTCATCGATCACCTCGCTGACCGCGGCAACCATCCGTCCATCGGCACGATCTCGGCGCCCAAGTCACCCGGCACGACGATGCTGAAGGTCTTCAACGCCGCCCTCGCGCACGAGCAGAAGGTGTCCGCGGCCATCCGCGGTCTCGTGAACGCCGCGGAAGCGGAAGGAGACCTCGACTCCCGCCCACTGCTGAACTGGTTCCTGTCCGAGCAGATCGAGGAGGAGTCCACGGTCAGCGAGATCATCGGCCGCATCCAGCTCATCGGAGACGACGGCGTCGGCCTCTACCAACTCGATCTCGAGCTCGCCCAGCGTCCGGTCGCGACCACCGAGAACACCGGCGGCAGCCCGCACTGAGCCGCCGCGGACGTCAGGACTTCGCCGCGTCCTCGCCCGTCACGTGCGGCATCTTGACGAAGAGCATCAGGACCAGGCCGACCGCGATCACGGCGATGATGCCGAGGATGCCCCAGTAGATGGCGCCGAACCACGCGATGAGCAGCGTCCAGGCGAGGGAGGCGAGCCAGCTCGCCGCGCGTCCGGTCGTGGCGTACAGGCCGAAGATCTCACCCTCGCGGCCCACCGGAGTGACGCGCGCGAGTAGGGAGCGGGATGCGGACTGCACCGGCCCCACGAGCGAGGACAGCACCATCCCGCAGATCCAGAACACGACCTTGCCGGAGTCGTGCGCGACGAAGACGACGAAGCCGCTGAGCACCAGCAGGCTCAGCGCGCCGATGATGACCGCCCGCGGCCCGAAGCGGTCATCCAAACGCCCGCCGATGATCGTGCCGATCCCGGCGATGAGGTTCGCGGCGATGCCGAAGATGATGACCTCGTTCGAGGAGAAGCCGAACACCCGAGCCGCGATCACCGCACCGAAGGTGAACACGCCGCTCAGTCCGTCTCGGTAGACAGCGCTGGCGCACAGGAACCAGAACGTGGGCCGGTCCTCGCGGAAGATCCGCGCGATGTGGCGGAACAGGTCCACGTAGCTGAGGAAGAAGTTGCGCTTCGGGCCGGTGACGAGCTTCGGCGTCTCGGCCACGTTCAGGACGAGCGGGATGGAGAAGACGACGGCCCACACCGCGCAGCCGACGGCGATGAGGCGATAGGCCATGCCGTTGGAGGTGTCCATGCCGAACCAGTGGAAGCTGTTCAGGAGCACCACGATCACGAGCGCGACGATGCCGCCGATGTAGCCGAGGCCCCACCCGAGGCCACTCACCCGGCCGACGGTCTTCGGCGTCGCCACCTGCGTGATCATCGAGTTGTAGTTGACGCCGGCGAGCTCGCTGAACACGGTGCCGGCGGAGATGAGCACGACGCCGAGAATGAACCATTCCGGCGCACCCTGCACGAAGTAGAGCAGGGCCATCGTCACCACGAGAGCGGTGGTGTAGACGATCAACCATTGCTTCCGCTTGCCGGCCGCATCCGCGCGCTGAGCCAGCACGGGAGCGAGCAGCGCGATGAGGATGCCTGCGATCGTCGTGCCCCAGCCGAGCGTGGCGGCGAGGTCGGCGAACGCCGCCTGCTTGACGGGGTTGTCGTCGGCGAGCGCGGCGACGGACGGGTCCAGGAAGGTGTCGCTGATCAGATAGAGCGTCGTGAAGACGAACGTCAGGATCACGGAGTTGAACGGCTGCGTCGCCCAGTCCCACATGGCCCAGGACCACACCTGCTTGCGAGGTATCACACGGTCGGCGTTCTCATCGAGCGCAAGGGCCGGCAGTGCATCGGTGTCCACGGTCGCACGGACCTGCGGATCGCGGTCGGCGGCATCGGGGGTCGTCATGCGCTCACCCTAGCGGCCGCCGGGAACGCGACGGTGGACCCCACTCGGTCCTGCGGCCAGGAGCACGCGCGATGCCGGTCGGGAGATCGGACTTGCGCGTGAATACGATCGTATTCTAAGGTGCAGAATACGTTCGTATTCGGAGGTTCAGATGTCCGGCAACAGACACCCGCTCCCCGCCGCCTGGCGGCCACGCCTTCCCTGGCTCGTCGCTCTCGGCCTGGCCCTCATTCCCCTGATCTGCACCGCGGTCGGTTCCGCCATCGGTCAGGTGCTCGACCTCCCGAACGCGGCAGCGATGCTGGTCATCGCCGCCGCCGTCACGGTGTCCGCGACGATCGGCCTGCTGATCGCTCGAGCCGCCGCCCCCGGTCTGCGGGGCTTCGGTTTCCGCGCTCCCGCGAGCCAGCCGCTCCCTGCCCTGCTGATCATCCCCGCCCTCACGGTGATCATCACCGTGGCGGCGGGCGGCGGCTTCGCACCGTTGCCCACGATCGCCGCGGCGGTCGTCCTGTGCGCGGTGGTGGCGGTCAACGAGGAGCTCTTCTTCCGCGGTCTCGTCCTCGGGGCGCTTTCGCGTTATGGCGCTCGGGTGGCCGTATCCGGTTCGGCCGGGTTCTTCGCGGTTCTGCACCTCGGATCTCTCGCGGGCGGCGCCTCCCCGCTGTACGCAGCACTGCAGCTCGTCTTCGCGGCCCTGTTCGGCATCGTCGCCGGCGAGCTCGCCTGCCTGACCGGCAGCCTATGGCCGACGATCGCCTGGCACTTCGCCTACGACCTCGCCTCCTATGCGACCGGGGACGCGCTGACGCCCCTGTCCCTCACCGGCATCGGGGTGAACTGCGCCGCACTCGCGATCCTGGCGGTCATTCTCTGGCGCCGTCTTCCTCGCCGTACTGTGGACGCATGACCTACAGCGCCCGCCAGCTCGAGCTTGCGGACGCCGGCCTCGCGCTCACGGCGCGGTCGGGCCTCGCGGCCGTGACCTTCCGCACCGTCGCCGCCGAGTCCGGATGGTCGGTCGGAGCCGTGCAGAAGGCGTTCGCGACGAAGGACGCCCTGCTGAGCGCCATGTTCGCGCGGTTGCGAGAACGCGATCAGCCGCTGCCGGAGGCGCCACCGGGGCAGCCGACAGTGACCGAATGGCTCACCGAGCTGTTCGTTCTGATGATGCCGTTGGACCCCGAACGCCGCACCGCCTACGTCCTGGGGGCGGCATTCGGCGAGCGCGTCCCGTTCGATGACGCGATCGCCGCGGCGGTGCGCGCCAGCGATGCGGAGATCGAAGCCCGTATCGCTGCGCTGATCGGACTGGCGAAGTCGACCGGCGAGGCCGGAAGTGGGGTCGACCCCGTCTCGATCGCCGCCGCCTATCTCGCTCTGGCCACGGGGTGCGCGACGCGGCTGCTGGCGACCCACGAGCCGGAAGACGTCGTACGCGAGCGCGCAACGGCGTGGATCAGCGCACTCCTGCGCTGATCTGAACTCAGTCCTGCGGCCAGGCGGCGGAGAACTTCGTCAGCAGGCGGACGAACTCTGCGCGCTCGGCGGCGGTGAGCGCCTCGAGCGCGGTGCTGATCATGTCTCGACGCTGACCACGCATGCCGCGACCGAGGCGCTTTCCGTCGTCGGTCAGCGCGACGAGCGTGCGCCGGGCATCGTCCGGGTCCGCCTCCCGGCGAACGAGGCCGAGCTCGACGGACTGCTGCACCAGTCGCGACGCACGCGGCTGGTCCACGCCCACCGCGGTCGCGATATCGGACACCGCGAGCGGACCGTTCGCGGCCGCGAGAGCCTCGAGCAAGCGCATCCGCGCGATGCCCCCGAATCGTCCACCCATGCCGCCGGGTCCTCCCCAGCCGTGGTGCGGCCCATGCTCGTGCGGCCCGTGGTGGGGCGCCGCGTGATCCTCGGGCGGCAGCGGCCCACGCGGGCCACCGGGGCGCGGGCCCCGACGAGGACGCATGCGTCCGAGCGCCGCGGCGACGTCGTCGACGGGGTCCGTGGGGGTGTTGTTCTCGAGGCTCACGAATTGATTTTCACATGTCACTTGACAAGTATCGAAACTTCATGTCACACTACATGTACATGTCACCTGACATACAACGGCGTCGATCCGGACGGATCCGCCCACAGACATCGGGGCTGAGGCCCCACGAAAGGAATCACTCATGAACACCCATGATGAGAACAACAACAACGAACGAACCGACGCCGCATCGATCGGCACCCTGCTGCGTGCGGCCGGTTCCCTGTACCGCGCCGAGCTGCGCGCCACCCTGGCTGAGGAGGACGTGCACCCGGGCGCTCTGCGTCGGCTGCGTCGCATCGCCGCCGGATCCGACGCGCACGTCGGTGGACCCCGCACCCGTCGGCTCGCCGAGCGCGGCTGGGTCACCCGCACGGACGAGGGCATCGCGCTGACGCCGGAGGGCACCGCGCTCCTGGAGCGCGTGGCCGCCCGCCGTTCGGCGCTCGAGGAGCGTCTGGCCGACGCCATCGGCGCCGAGCACCTGGAGGACGTCCGCACCGCACTGGGCGCGCTCGCCACCGAGCTCGGCGGCGAAGAGCGACTGCGCGAGCTGCGCGCCGAGCGCCGCGGCCGGCGCCGCCCCGAGCGTGGGCACTCCCCGCGATGGGGTCACGGACACCGGATGTCGCGCGAGCGCGGCGACGGATTCGAGAGCCGGCGCCACGACCGTGGCGGCTTCGGCCCCGGTGACGAGCGTCGCGAGGGGCGTGGGCACCGCCGCGAGGGCTTCGGCCCGGGCTTCGGCCACCGCCCCGAGGACGAGTCGTTCCGCCCCGGACCCGACGGCTTCGGCCCGCGCGGTCCCCGGCACGACGAGCGCCGCGGCGGTCGGGAGTTCGGCTACAGCCGTCCGTTCCGGGACGACGCTCCGCAGTGCCGCCACGAGCGTGACGGTCGTCGCCACGAGGACCGTTCCGGCTTCGGCGATGAGCGGGCCCGCGAGGCATTCCGTCGCGGCTTCCACGCCGGCGCCCACTCCCACCGCGCACCGCGCGAATGGTGATCTCCGCTCTGATCTGAAGTCGAGCCCCGCACCCATTCCGGTGCGGGGCTCAATGGCGTTGCGAACGAACCCTCCGATCCGGACGGAGTGCTCGCGGGCGCTGTGGCTACACTGTGCGAAACCGCGCAGCACCAGGGGGAGCTCGATGGAAGACGTACTCGACACCGCGCGCGCCACGGCGGAAGACCACGACGCGACGGCCAACGACGTGCTCGCCGCCGCGATCGCGCTCGACGAGGCGTTGCAGCAGAAGACCGGACGCAGCGCCGAGGCGCTCCCGATCCTCGTCACGCTCTACACCCGCGCCGGCGAGGCGGGACTGGTCGACGGCTGGATCCGACTCGCGCGGCTGCACGGGCCGCACGGGATCTCGCCGACCCCGGCCGTGGCGCTCGCCGCGAGCGAGCGGGCAGCCGAATCCGGTGAGCCGACGGCTGTGGCGGAGTTCGTCCGCGCGGTCCGCGCAGCTCCCGTGGAGCTGGCCGAACCCCTGTACGCCGAGGCCGCCGAGCACCTGAACGCGGCCCTCGTCCAGCACCCGGATCCGGACCTGATGGTGCTGTCGGCCTTCATGCTCGCTGACGGACAGGGCTACGCGGCGGACCCCGCTCAGGCACGCCAGGTTCTGGAGGCCGCCGCCGCAGCAGGCAGCGCCGATGCGCACTTCGAGCTCTACGTCTACGACATGACCGGCGCCACTGGCCCCGAGGATCGCGAGTCCGCGATCTCGCATCTGCGGGCGGCCGCGCACGGCGGCAACCACCGGGCGATGGCGAACCTCGGTGCGATGTACGCCACCGGAGACGGCGTGGAGGCCGACGAGGACAGCGCCGTCGCCTGGTACCGGCGTGCCGCGGACGCGGGCAACGCGAGGGCCGCATTCAACCTGGCGATCATGTTCTCCACCGGAGACGGCGCCCCGAAGGACCGCCGACTCGCGCAGCACTACCGTCGCATCGCCGCCGATCGCGGCCTCGCGAACTGACCGGGACCGGACGCCCCGGACCGGAGTGCCCCGGGCGTCAGCGGACCCGCTTGTCCTGCGCCAGCTCGATGAGCCGCGGCAGGACGCGTCCGGTGCGCAGGCCCCCGTGCTCGTTCTCACTGGTCACCCACGTCTTCACGCCGGGCAGGAGCTCGGCCGTCTCCAGCGAGAACTCCAGCGGAACGTAGACGTCGTTGACGTAGATCGCCGCCGCCCCGGTCGCACCCGACGCCGCGATCTTCTCGGCGTCGTACAGCTGCGGCCAGTCCACCGTCGCGAGCTCGTCGACGACGTCCTTCCACGGCTGGAAGGCCGGCACGGTCTCGGTCCAGTCCCGGCGGACGTGCTCGCCGGTGAACAGCGTGGGATCGTCGCGGTAGTCCTGCGGCTCGGTGCGTTCGGCGGACCAGTTCGTGGCGAAGCCGTCCGCGTAGCTGGACTCGTGGAAGACGTAGTACAGCGGATTCCGTCCGCCGAACGGCATGGCCCCGGCGAGGTCGTAGCGGAATGCGTTCGTCAGCGGGTCGCCGTCCAGGACGCTCCACAGCTGCTGCCAGCCGTTGTCGCTGCCGAGCAGCGACCCGGTCGAGCGCAGACGCGACACCGAGACGACTTCGCCGGACGGCAGCACGATGCGTCCGTCCGCGGCGAGGTCGACCAGGCGCCGCATGGCGTCGCGATGCTCCGGGAAGCGGCGATAGTAGCGCTCCGTCATCACGCGCATCTTGTCGTAGCAGAGTGCGTAGACGTCGTCCGGGTGACGCCCGACGGCGGACAGTCCCCCGGTGATGAAGACGTCGTCGAGGGACGAGGCGTCCGTGGTCAGGTAGGCGAGTGTGGTGAAGCCGCCGAACGACTGTCCCAGCGTGCTCCAGGTCGTGGCCCCGAGATGCTCGCGCATCGCTTCCGCGTCGCGGACGATGCTGTCGGCGCGGAGGTGCGTCAGGTGCTCCGCCACGTCCGTGGCGCTCATCTCGTCGAGGATCCCGTCCGAAACCGGGGAGGACTTGCCGGTGCCGCGCTGGTCGAGCATGACCACGCGGTAGTGCGCCAGGGCGTCATCGAGCCAGCTCGGCTGCGTGGGCTGGTGGAACGGCGTGGGCGCCTCGATGCCCGGTCCGCCCTGCAGGAACGTCAGGTACGGCAGGTCCTCGCCACCCTCGCGCGTGACGACGGCCGCGTGCACGTCGATCGTCCGCTTGTCCGCGTCGTCACCCCACACCAGCGGCACGGTGATGATGTGGTCATCGACGGTCAGATCCTGCAGACGGCGGGTGGTGGTGGTGCTCACCCCTCCAGGCTAGTGGCGCGCGGATTCAGCCGCCGAGGGATCACACGCCCGCACGCACAGGAGGGCGTCCTCGAGGTAGCGCACGAAGATCTCGGGGTTCTCGGCGTGCGGAAAGTGTCCGAGTTCGGGCATCTCCACGAAGGAGGCATTCGGAATCGCCGCCGCCAGTTCCCGCGATGCGGCCGGCGGCACGGTGGTGTCGTAGCTTCCGCTCAGCACGGCGATGTGGGGCGAGTCGGTGGTGAGCAGCTGCTCGACCGCACCCAGATCCCACTGCTGGTACGAGTCGATGTCCGCGGCGTACAGCCCCTGTCCGGCGGAGGAGTATCCCCACCACACCCGCCGGCGCATCTCCACCGGTGATGCCGGATTCATCAGTCCGACGGTCCACTCCGGGATGAACAGGGAGGGGTTCACGTCGGTCGCGCGCAAGCGCGGGTCGGTGCGGTTGCGCACCGACCGTCCGGCCTGGCACGACACCGCTCCCGCGAATCGGTCGGGATGGGTCGCGACGGCGTGGACCACGGCGGCTCCGGCCATGGACGCACCGATCAGGGTCGGTCGCGACAAGTGCAGCGCGTCGGCGACCGCGACGATGAGTTCCGTGTAGGTCTCGGGGGTCAGGTGCCAGTCACCGGGTGCCGCTCCGGCGATGGGCGAGGACATGCCGTGCCAGGGCAGGTCCACGGTGATCAGCTCGTACCGGTCCGTGAGATCGGTTCGCGTCATGACCCCGTGCCACTGCGAGATGTCGCTGCCCGCGGTCGCGAATGCGAGCAGCGGCGGGCCGTCCCCACACCGTTCCACGTGCAGATCCGCGCGGCCGAGCGAGGTCGCCACGCGGTGGTAGGACCCGCTCGCCCGCAGCGGGCGGGGTTCGGGTGGTGCCACCGCACCGTCATCGCGCGCGGCGCTCAGCAGGGAACGGACGAGGTGAACGTGTCGCCAGAACGCGTCAGCGTCCCCGTCGACGCGCACCAGCCCGGTCCGAACCAGGTGAACGATGCTGTGACGTCCGGGCGGCGGCGCATCAGCGGTCAGGTCGTTCCACAGCTCGTCCGGAGCGATCAGGGTGAAGTCGGGCTCGTCCGAGGGGGGACGAGGTTCGCCGTCCACGATCGTGACCGCGCGCCGCTCGGACTCGCCGACGAGCGCGAAGCTCACGGTCGCCCCACGCGCCAGCGCACGGAACTCGCGACCGGGCGCCGCACCTCCGACGCCCGTCACCGGAACTCACCGATCGTCGCGGCCAACCCCGCGAGCGGCCCCGCCAGCGGCGTATGACGCTCGAGTTCGCCGGAATCGTGCCCACTGACGATGACGGCGGCATCGGACTGCCGCAGCCGATCCAGGGTGGCGTAGGACTGCGGGAGGTCCGCCATCGATTGGAACAGCATGTCCCGGTCCATCTCCTCGTGGAAGTGGACGGCGTCGCTGGCGAGGATGACGGTCCCGACCGAAGTCCGCACGGTGACGACCGACTGGCCCGGGGTGTGGCCCCCGACCTTCGTGACGGTGACTCCGGGTGCGATCTCGACCTGCTCGTCGTACAGCGCCAGCCGCCCGTCCCCGACGGCGGGATCGAGCTCTGCCACCGCTTCGGGATCACCGAAGTGCGCGAACAGCGTGCGTCGCCCCATCCGTCCGGTCCAGAACTCGTGCTCGATCCGGGCCAGGTGAATGGTGGAGCTCGGGAAGGCCGCGATGTTGCCGATGTGGTCGTAGTGCGCGTGGGTGATGACCACCGGATGTCCCGCGGCCGGATCGACCCCGATCGCGCGCAGGGCCTCGAGGGGGTCGATGATCACCTCACGACCGCGCCGCGTCCCCTCGTCGCCCCGATACCCGGTGTCGACGACGATGACCTCGTCACCGCGCCGCAGTACCCACAGGAAGTAGTCGAGCCGGAACGGACCATCCGGCTCGTCATAGAACGCGTAGTTCATGTACGCGTCCGAGCGGGTCGTGGCTCGCGTGCCGTGTTTGATGATCACCACCTGCCAGGGTGCGGACTCGGCGGCGGCGGGGTCGTACGTCATGGTGCTGCGGTCCGAGGCTCAGGCGGCGCCGGACCCGCCCTCGTGCGCCGCGACGGTCGGCTCGATGCCCTCGGCGCCGACGATCTCGCGCCACGCCTCGAACCCGGTCTGGAACGCGACGATGCCGGCCTCGGGCAGTGCGATCTCGATCGCCTCGAGGATCTCCGTCGGCGTCAGTCCGAGGTCGAGCGCGACGCGGATGTGCGACTGGATGTGCCCCTTCGAGGCGCGCATGACGGTGAGCGAGACGATGAAGATGAGCTCCTTCGTCTTGCGGTCCAGGGTGCGCTGGTCGAGGTAGGCGGCCGAGACGATGTGGTTGGCGGCCTGGAGCACGGGGAAGTCCTGCTTCGCCATGATCTTGTGGTAATCCAGCACGTAGCCGCGCTTGGTCGCCATGTCGTCGATGTAGGCCTGCGCCTCGGCGTCCGGGTTCGTGTTCTGGTCGGTCATTCGTTCTCCTCCTGAGATGTGGTCCGGTTCTCGCCGAGGCCGTACAGCCGGGCGATCTCGGTGTGGTCGGGGTGGTCGCCGAGCTGCGGACGTCCATCGCGCAGGCGGTCGAAGACGGTGCGGGTGACGGGGATGTCGAGGCCATCCGTCATGCCCATGGCGATCGTGATGTCCTTCAGCATGAGGTCGTAGGCGAACCCGCTGTCGAACGTGCCGGTCAGCACGTAGCGCGGGAACTTCAACTCGCTGGACTGGCTGCGTCCCGTCGCGGCGTTCAGGACCTCGATCATGGTCGCCGGTTCGATGCCGAAGGACTCGGCGACGACGAGAGCCTCGCTCGCGACGGCGATGTTGCTCGCGCTGACGAGGTTGTTCAGGGCCTTCGCGGCATCGCCGGCACCGGCCGGGCCCACGTGCACGATCGATCCGCCCAGGACTTCCAGGTGCGACATCGCCCGCGCCACGGCGTCATCGGCGCCGCCGACCATGATGGCCAGCTCGCCGGAGACCGCCTTGATGACCCCGCCGGAGACCGGCGCGTCCACGTAGTCGATGGACCGGGTGGCACCCTCGGCGGCGAGCTCACGCGTGCTGCCCGGCTCGCTGGAGCCCATGTCGATCACGAGGGCTCCCTCCGGGAGCCGCGCGAACAGACCGTCATCGCCGCGCAGCACGCGCTCGACGTGGCGGCTCGTCGGCAGCATCAGGATGACGGTGTCGACGCCCTCGGGCAGCTCGGCGAGGTCGGCCACTGCGGTCGCCGGGCTCTCCCCGGTGACGTGGGCGACCGCGTCGGCGGACAGGTCGAACACGGCCGTGGGGAAGGCACGGGCGTGCAGCAGGGCCATGGGCGAGCCCATGTTGCCGAGGCCGATGAACAGCGTTGTCGACATGCGACGAATCCTTTCTGAGGCGCGTCAGTCGAAAGTGACCGACTGCCGGGGTGCGGTGTGGACGCGGAGCTCGAAGACATCCGGCCGGGAGTAGTGCCCGACGACGTCGAAGTCGAGGTGCGAGCGCGTCTTCAGGTCCGGGTCGATTTCGGCGTAGAGGATCGTCTCCTCATCGAAGACCGGACCGGCCAGAACCTCGCCCGTCGGCGCGACGATCATGCTTCCGCCGCGCATCACGGTCTCGCCGCCGGGAAGGTCGACCTCGAACGGGTGGTCCTCGGGATACGCGTCACGGGTGATGTACTGGCAGGCCGAAAGCACGTGCGTTCGACCCTCGACCGCGACGTGCGTCATCGTCGCCGCCCAGGTGGGCCGGTCATCGGCCGTCGGTGCGCAGTAGATCTCCACTCCCTTCGCGTACATCGCCTGACGCATCAGCGGCATGTAGTTCTCCCAGCAGATCACCGAGCCGACGCGACCGAACGGCGTGTCCATGACATCGAGGGTGGACCCGTCACCGAACCCCCAGATCACCCGCTCCGCCCCGGTCGGCATGAGCTTGCGATGCGCCCCCACGACTCCGCGTTCCGGATCGATCATCACGGCCGTGCAGTAGAGCGTTTCGCCGAGCCGTTCGATCACGCCGATCACGCAGAAGATGTCGTTCTCCCGCGCGGCCTCGGCCAGACGTGCGATCTCGGATCCGTCCAGGGTGACGGCCCCACGCGAATACCGAAGGTACTCATCTCGGCCCCCGGCGGTGCGCACTCCCACCGGGGCTCCGAACGTGCTGCCCTTCGGGTAGGTGCCGATGAAGGCTTCCGGGAAGACGGCGAGGCGTGCGCCGGCGCCGGCCGCCTCCGCCAGCCGGGCGATCGCCCGGTCGGTGGAGGCGGCGGCGTCGAACGGAACCGACGCGGCCTGGATGACGGCGACTTTCTGCATGATGTCCTCTCGTCCCGCTCAGCCCTGGGAGATGTCGATGCCCTTGGTCTCCTTCAACGTCGGCACCAGAATGGCCAGCGCGAGGATGGCGACGGCGATGACGTAGAAGGCGGGCGAGATGAGCAGGCCGGTCCCGGCGACCAGAGCCGCGGCGATGAGCGGACCCGGGCCGGCGAGGGCGGCGTACGCGACGTTGTAGCCGATGGCGGAGCCCGTGGCGCGGACCGAGGCCGGGAAGACCTCCACCAGGAGCACGTTGTTGACCACCGCCGTGCAGGCGACGAAGAACGCGAACGGGATCAGTGCGACCGCGACGAGCCAGGCGTTGCCCGTGCTCATCAGCAGGAACGCGGGCACCGGCCACACGATGAGTCCGATCAGTCCGGTGTAGAGCAGCGGGCGACGACCGAGCTTGTCCACGAGGGCGCCGACGAGCGGGTTGAAGCAGACGTAGATCGCCATCACGATGCCGCAGACCGTCAGCGCCTCCAGGCGGGGCATCCCGACCGGGCCGGACAGGAAGTTGTTCATGTACGTGATCAGGTAGTACAGCCCGACGCCGAAGATGCCGGAGAACGCGAGGGTCATGACGAACGCCTTCGCGACGACGCCGCGCGGTGCCTTCTCGAGCGTGTTCGACGCGCGCTTGCGCTCGACCTCTTCGAACACCGGGGTGTCGACGAGCTTGCGACGGATGTAGGTGGCGACGATCGCCATCAGGATCGAGGCGAGGAACGGCACACGCCAGCCCCACGAGTTCAGCGCGTCCTCGGGCATCGACGCGGTGAGGATCGCCGCGGTGACGGTGCCGATGAGGAATGCCAGGCCGGCGGTGCCGGTGACGACACTGGCGTACAGTGCGCGGTGCTGGCGCGGGGCGCTCTCACCGATGTACGCGGCCGCGCTGGTCCACTCACTTCCGGCGAAGGCTCCCTGCAGCAGACGCAGGATCACGATGATGACCGGTGCTGCGATGCCGATGGTGGCGTACGACGGCGTGAGGCCGATCAGGGTCGTGATGATGCCCATGCCGAGCACGGTGATGATCAGGACTGCGCGGCGTCCGAGACGGTCGCCCAGCGGGCCGAGGATGAGGGCACCGAACGGCCGCGAGATGAACCCGACCGCGAACACGGCGAGCGAGGAGAGCATCTCGGCGGTCGGATCGCCGGACGGGAAGAACTGCGCGCCGATGATGGCGGCGAAATAGCCGTAGATGGCGAAGTCGAACCACTCCATGAAGTTGCCGATGCCGACGGCCACCATGCGCCGCGTGCGATCGGACCTGCTCAGGGCGGTCGTAGCGGTCACGGGCGCGGGCTCGGCTTGCGTGGGGCTGGCCGGCGTGCGGGTGTTGTCCATTGCGTGATCTCCCTTGGTCACAGACGCGTCGGAACTCTCCTGTCACTGTGGCGGCGCGCATCGACAACAGTCAAACCGATGTTTATCATGGGCGGTATTAACGGTATTTCTTTGCACCAGGTCGACCTCAACCTCCTCGTCGTCTTCCAGACGCTGATGCAGGAGGGCAGCGTGACGCGCGCGGGCTACAAGCTCAATCTCTCCCAGAGCGCGGTCAGCGCAGCGCTCGGGCGGTTGCGGCGCCTCTTCGACGACCCGCTCTTCGAGCGCACACGGTCCGGCATGACCCCGACGCCCAAGGCGCTTTCCCTGTCAGTGAGCCTCGGACCGAGCCTCAGTGCGATCGCGGCGGTGATCCTCGAGGACGTCGAGTTCGAGCCGTGGCAGAGTTCACGCACCTTCCACCTGGCGATGTCCGACGACATCGAGGTGCGCTTCGGCCCCTGGGTCGCGCAGCAGAAACTCGCCCATAACTGGAACGTGAACTTCGCCATTCACCAGACGAATAGTACGTTGTGGCGCGAGACGCTCGAGGACCCGTTGATCGACGTGGTTCTCACGACGACCCCGGAGCACCTGCCCACGGGGGTCCGCTCGGAACCGCTCTTCTCGGGCGACTACCGGTGCGTCCACAATCCGCGCCTGCTGTCGCTGTCCACGCCGGTGACCGAACGTGAGTACATCGAGACCCGCCATGTCCGGGTGTCGTACGACCTGCAACGGGGATGGGTGGACGACGTGCTCGCCGCGATGGGTCAGCGCCGCAACACGCTGTGCACGATCAGCCACTTCAGCGGGTTGGGAGCGATCCTGCTGGACCTTCCCGTCATCGCCACGATCCCGGAGCACGTGGCGACGCGAATCGCGGCGATGCTCGATCTGCAGCTCTCACCGGTGCCGATTCAGATGCCGCGGTTCACGATCTCCGCACTGTGGCGGACCGAGGTCGACGGCCTGATCGAGAACCAGTGGATCCGCCAGCTCTGCCAGTCCTTCGTGCAGGCGCAGAAGCTCTGAGTCAGCCGCCGAGGGAACCGGCGTCCGTGGCGGAGACGTCAGTGCGGTGGAAGTTCTCGTACGAGCGGGACGCGGTCGGACCGCGCTGGCCCTGGTACCGGTTGCCGTAGGGGCCCGAGCCGTACGGGTTCTCCGTGGCGGACGAGAGCCGGAAGTAGCAGACCTGTCCGATCTTCATGCCCGGCCAGAGCTTGATCGGCAGGGTCGCGACGTTGGACAGCTCCAGCGTCACGTGACCGGTGAAGCCGGGGTCGATGAAGCCCGCGGTGGAGTGCGTCAGCAGGCCGAGCCGGCCGAGGGACGACTTGCCCTCCAGGCGTGCGGCGACGTCGTCCGGCAGCGTGACCTGCTCGTACGTGGAGCCGAGGACGAACTCCCCCGGGTGCAGGATGAACGGCTCGTCCGGCGCGACCTCGATGAGGTGCGTGAGATCGGGCTGGTCCTCACTCGGGTCGATGAAGGGGTACTTGTGGTTGTCGAACAGCCGGAAATACCGGTCCAGGCGCACGTCCACGCTGGAGGGCTGCACCATGGCGGGATCGAACGGATCCAGGGCGATCCGTCCGCGGGCGAGTTCGGCTTTGATGTCGCGATCCGAGAGCAGCACGGCACCAGCCTAGAGGGTGCCGCGCGTCCGCCTGCCAGAATCGAAGACCGAGGAGGAAGAAGCATGGCGCACGCACCGCGAGCCGAGGTCGACGTGACGGTGCCGCTCGTGCGTGATCTGCTCGCCGCGCAGCATCCGGACCTCCTCATCCGCCGCGATCTCGTCCCGTTCGCGGAGGGGTGGGACAACGTCATGCTGCGCCTCGGAACGGACCTCCTCGTCCGCCTGCCGCGGCGCGCGGTGGCCGTCGACCTCCTGCAGAACGAACAGCGCTGGTTGCCGGAGCTGCAGCGGGTTCTGCCGGCCACCGTCCCGGTCCCGGTGCGCGTCGGTGCTCCCTCTGGGGAGTACCCGTGGCCGTGGTCCGTTCTCACTTGGACGCCCGGGATGCCCGTCGGGATGGTGTCGGTGCACGATCGCCGCCCGCTGGCAGAACCGCTCGCGGAGTTCTTCGCCGCCCTGCACCGCCCGGCGCCGGCGGACGCACCGCGAAACCCCGTGCGCGGTGGCGCACTGACCTCACGCGCGGCCGCGTTCCGCGAGCGGCTGCCGCGCCTTCCGGAGCCCGCCCTGCTGGCCGACGTCTTCGACGATGCCGTGGCCGTGGACCTCAGCAGGCGCCCGGGGTTGTGGGGTCACGGTGATCCGCACCCGTTCAACCTCCTCGCCGACGGCCGGCGACTGGCGGCCGTGATCGACTGGGGCGATGTGACGGTCGGGGACCCGGCGAGTGACCTGGCGACCGCGTGGCTGACTTTCGACGAGAACGCCCATGCCCGGTTCCGCTCGCGATACGACGCTCTCGCCGCGCACGGCTTGGACGTGGCGGCTCTCTGGCGACGGGCCCGTGGCTGGGCCGTGCACCTGGGCGCGATCCTCGCGGTCGAGTCCGACGACCGTCCGGATCTGCGGGCGGTCGGAGAGCACGCGCTCGCCCGCCTCCGTCGCGAGTCCGCTACAGCTGGATGAGCAGCGGGACGCCGGTGAGGGCGTCCAGCAGCGCCAGCAGGATCGAGTGCGTGAGGCAGAACCCGAACGCCTCGAGGCGGTTGGCACGGACGCGGAAGTGGTCCACGAGCTTGCCGAGGAACCCGATCGGGTGCCGGATGTCCCAACTGTTCACGCGGAGGTAGCGACCGAGATACATGCCCAGCGTGACGAGCACGAGGATGCCGGCCACCACGATCCAGGACGCCGGCCGGGTGAACGGGTGCGTGACGTTCGGGAAGATGAGGCTGACGACCAGGAGCTGCGCGAGCGTGACGTTCAGCAGCGTGTTCGCGACGCCGGACAGGGCGAGCGTCAGGGTCTGCACGATGTCGTACCAGGCGGGGACCGGGCTGTCCTCGCGCCGGTGAGAGAAGTTCAGTTCGGTGATGAGGTAGGCCGCGTTCGGCAGCAGGAGGAGCCAGATCACGCCGCCGACAGCCAGCACAACCCCGAGCAGCGCCCGGCTGCCCGCGTCGACGGCGAGTTCCAACAACGCGACCGCTGCGACGAGGACGATCGTGGGCATCAGCGACAGCGCGATGTTCCACACCATCGGCCGATACACCGGCACGCGGTACAACCAGGAACGCGTCAGGACGAGCACGAGCGCGTAGACGTTCAGCGCGAGTGTGGCGGCGGCGAACACGACGATTCCGATCATGCGTCCCCTTCGCGCCCCGAAGAGCCGACTCTACCCCGACACCCCTTCCCTGCCGCACCGCGCTGGCCTAGTGTCGTGCGTGACAGAGAGGGGACGCTCATGTCCGATCGCGACGACTTCGTCATCCCGGGAATCTTCGACGCCGCTGAGCGGGAGCGAGAGGACCTCGCCTCCGTTGACGTCAACGGCAAGCGAGAACTCGATCCCGACGCCAACGAGGATCTCGTCGAGAGCTCCGACGCCGACCGCCTCGCGGCGGAGAACGGCGAAGCCGAAGACTGACCCTCACCCGCGCCGCTCCGGTGGCACCGGGTGTCGGTGCGCGCGGTCCCGGTGCCGGTGCGGCTTGCTGTCGCGACGCCGACGACGGGTATGCTGGTTCTCGGCGCGCGGATTCGGGCGCCGCACCCATGTACAACTCGTGCTGTTCCGGCCCCAGGCCCGGACCGTCGAGAGGTTCCGGGGCTGTAGTTCAATGGTAGAACTTCTGCTTCCCAAGCAGACAGCGCGGGTTCGATTCCCGTCAGCCCCTCCACGACTTCATCCGCAAACCAATTGTCAGTTCTCAACGTTGTTGAGACTTTCTCACGGTTGCTGAGACATGCTCACCGGGTGACGGGGGCGAGGGTGGACCCCGGTACGAAAGAGCCGCGCAGGCGTTCGTGTCGGACAGCGACTTCTCCGGGTGTCGCGAGCATCGAACGCATCACCGTCATCGCACGGACGGCCGCCGCTTCGATCGGGATCCGCACCGTCGTCAACCCGAGCAGGCCGTCGTCGTCGTACACCCCGTCCCACCCGGTGACTGAGAGGTCCTCGGGGACACGCAGCCCGGCACGCTTCGCTTCCGTGAGGAAGCGGATGAGGCGGTGGTCGGACGGGAACATCGCGGCGGTGATCTCGCCCCCCCGCGCCAGCGCGATCACCGTCTCGCAGTGCTCATCCCGCGTGTTGAACAGGGTCGCCGTGAGTTCCACCACCCCCCCACCCCGCCCCCGCAGAAGGGCGATGCACAGACGAGCCCCGATCGTCTCCGTGTCGCCGCACGGCCGGCCGCCGCTTCGATCGGGATCCGCACCGTCGTCAACCCGAGCAGGCCGTCGTCGTCGTACCCCCCGTCCCACCCGGTGACTGAGAGGTCCTCGGGGACACGCAGCCCGGCACGCTTCGCTTCCGTGAGGAAGCGGATGAGGCGGTGGTCGGACGGGAACATCGCGGCGGTGATCTCGCCCCGCCGCGCCATCGCGATCACCGTCTCGCAGTGCTCATCCGGCGTGTTGAACAGGTTCGCCGTGAGTTCCACCACCTCCACACCCCGCGCCCGCAGAAGGTCGATGCACAGACGAGCCCGGATCGTCTCCGTCCCCCAGATCGGCGACAGCACCGCCACCCGACGATGGCCGTAGTTGGCCACCGCGGACGCCATCAGCCGCGCGTTGTCCTCCTCGTCATACGAGATCGAGTAGATGTCGGGATGCTGCTCCGGACGGCCCACCACGACGACGGGCAACCGCGACGTCAGTGGCGCGATGAGTTCGCTCGAGAGCAGGCCGGTCGAGATGATCAGTCCGGCCACCCGCAACCCGATCAGCCGATCGAGCGCTGCACGCTCGTGCGTCTCGCCCTCCTCGGTGTCCGGAACGGCGGAGATCATATGCAGTCGTGAGCGGGAGACCTCCCGCTGGATCACGCTGTGAAGCAGGGCATATGCAGGGACGCGGGGGTCGCGCAGCAGCAGTCCGAGCATGTCCGAGGAACGCGACGCGAGCGACTGCGCCATGACGTTCGGAACGTACCCCAAGCGATCGACGGCATCCAGGACGGACCGTCGCACCGCGGCCGACACGTTCGTGCTCCCGCTGAGCACACGGGAGACGGTCGCCCGCGAGACCTTCGCCGCCTGCGCGACCGCTTCCATGGTCGCGGGAGCAGATGCAGCAGAGTCGCCCGCGGGCCCCGAGGTCATGACGCCCACATTATCGCCAGACCTGCGACGCGACAGCGAGTTCAGGACCGCGAACGGACCGGCGTCAGCGCGTCGAACTCTCGAGACACCCCAGCCGCCACGAGGTAGTCGCCGAGCAGCGACGTCCAGTCCGTCTGAATCAGGTCCGCGCCGAGCCGCAGGAGCTCGCCCCACCCGGCATCCGGGTCACCGAGGACCGACGTCTCGTCGTCGAATCCGGCGAACAGCGGCACGCGGTTGTTGAGGTTGATCGCGTTCAGGAGGCAGGCGAGGCCACGAGCGCGGAGCTCGTCGATCGCGCCGGGCGCAAGGAACTCGTGAGAGCGATCCGCGGCGATCAGCTCCACCCCGACGAGGTTGATCTCCTCGTCGCCGAACACCTTCTCGATCTGCGCGAGCGAGTGGACCATCGGGATGAACGGGTACTTCACCGGATGCCGGCGGAGACGTTCCAGCGAGGCGTCGTCGACGTTGCTCTTCAGCACGAGCTGGTCGGCCATCTCGAACTCGTCCAGCCGGGGCAGCAGCGAGTCCCAGTACCACCAGGATCGGTCGACGTTGAACAGGACGTCCTCGCCGCGGAATCGCTCCAGCACGGGCGCGAGCTCCTCCACTCGCGGGGCCGACGCCGTGGAGTTCATCTCGACGTACGTCAGCTCACGGATCTGCGTCGTCGACATCGAGTTGATGTTCTGGTGCGTTCCGAACCGCTGCGGCTCGAGGCCGTCGTGGAAGAGGAAGTGGTCGCCGTCCGTGGACGCGATGACGTCGATCTCCACGATCGTCGCGCCGGAGCGAACCGCCGCCTGCACCGCGGGCAGCGTGTTCTCCATGATCGTTCCCGTCGCCGTCCCGCGATGCGCGGCGATCAGCACCCCCCGCTCGGCGGCGAGACGGTTGATCCGTGCGTTCTGGGCGGCGTATCGGCTCTGACCGAACATCGATCTCCTTCGATTCAGCGCCGCGCGGACGCGCGGTCGCGGGTGGAACGTCCGTACACGGCCCACATCGCGGTCCCGGCAAGGATCATCACGATGACGGTGTAGACGAACGAGAGTGCGGTCGCGTCACCGAGAGTGCCCTCACCCTTGGTGGCGTTCTGAATGACGATTCCCAGCGGCTGGTACAGCGGATGCGCCAAGAACACGGCGCTGTCGTAGTCGGTGAGCAGGCTGTTGAAGTTCAACGCGGTGATCGCCGCGGCGGTCGGCAGCACCAGTGGCAGCAGCACACGACGGAACGTGTAGAACGAGCTGGCTCCGAGGATGGTGGCCGCTTCCTCCATGCTGTCCGGCACGCCGATGAAGGCGGCCTTCAGCAGACGCAGTGTGAACGGGATCGTCGCCGACACGAACGCGATGCCGAGGAGGATGACGGTTCCGGTGAGCACGGTGCCGCCGACGAGCGCCTGCGGCACGGAGAACGTCACGATGAGGCCGAGTGCGAGCAGCGTCGCCGGCAGCACCCACGGGATGTGCAGCAGGTACTCGAAGAACGCGGTCACCGGGTTCTCGTACCGCTGCACGATGCGCGCGATGAACAGCACCCCGATGACCACGACGAGAGAGCAGATCGCGCCGTAGCAGACCGACACGAGCAGGGGCTTGAGTGCCGCCGGGTCGGTGAACACCTTGACGTAGTTCGCCAGCGTGAAGCTCTCCGGACGGAGATCACCACTGGAGATCGTCGCGGCGTCCGTGAAGGAGAACACCACGATCAGCAGCGGCGGGATGACGTAGATCGCGAACAGCAGGTACGCGATGGCATGCACGATGACGTTCCCCACCGGCGAGGTGATCTTCTGCTTCTCCATCACGCTCGGGACCTTGGACACCGAGAAGTAGGTTCCCCCCTTCTGCATGCGGTTCAGCACGAACAGCAGGATGAGGGTGGACAGACCGAGCGCGAGCGCGAGCACGGCGGCCAGGTCGCGGGAGGACGGCGCCTGCGCGAACGTGAGGATCATCGGCGAGATCGTCTGGAAACCCGTGCCACCCAAGACCTGGGGAGCGGCGAACGCGCTCAGCCCGCCGAGGAAGGTCAGGATCGTGATCGCGAAGATCATGGGCTTGATCGTCGGCAGCACGATGCGGCGCAGGATCGTCCAGGCCGAGGCGCCCATCATCTTCGCCGCTTCGATCGTGGTGTAGTCGACCTTTGCGAGCGCCGCGGACAGGAACAGCATGTGCTGGCCCGTGCCGGCGAAGGTCATCACGATGATCACGGCGAGCGGACCCTGGAACCAGTGCGGATCGATGTCGGGGAAGATCGGGATCAGGAGCTTGGTGACGAAGCCGTTCGAGCCGAACATGAACTTGTAGCCGGAGACCGCGATGACGCCGCCGTAGATGAGGGCGGTCGCGTATCCCACCCACAGCAGCTTCGACCCGCGAATGGCGAAGTAGCGCGTGACGAGGACGATGAAGATTCCGACGACGTTGACGGTCACGGACAGCGACACCGCGAGGATGAAGCTGTTCAGCAGCGACCTCATCGCACGTTCGCTGGAGAGCAGTTTCTCGAACGCCCGGCCGGAGGGAGAACCGTCCGGGAAGAAGATCTGCCCGAGCAGGGTGATGTTCGGAACGATGAGGAATGTGACGATGAACCAGGCCGTCACCACGAGCACGATGATCACGAGCGGGGATCGCAGCATGTCACGGATCGAGCGCTGCCACAGCCACTTCTGCGACGGCGCCTTCTGCGCAGCGATGGCCCGCGTGCTCGCGGTCGGTGTCGCCTCGGTGGTCACGATGACGCCCCGTAGCTGAGCACGTCGGTCGGGTCGATTCCGACCGTGACCTCATCGCCGGGCTCGAACATGCGCGTCGAGCGTGCGTCCCCGATGACCTTCACTTCGGTGTCGCCGATCATCGTGCGGTACGACGTGTACAGGCCGTGGAACGACCGGGACACCACACGCGCCGAGAACGGCACACCGGCCACAGCCTCACCGGCGGCGGCGACGTGCGGCTTCTCGACGCGGACGTAGGCCGCATCCTTCAACTGCGCCGCACCGGCGGCCCCCGAGGTTCGCAGCGTGTCGACCACGGCCGGGTCCAGCCGGTTGACGTCACCGATGAACGTGCAGACGAACTCCGACGCCGAACGGTCGTAGATGTCCTCCGGCGGACCGACCTGCTCGATCCGTCCCTGGTTGATGACCGCGATGCGGTCCGACATCGTGAGGGCCTCTTCCTGGTCGTGCGTCACGTAGACCGTGGTGATGCCGAACTGCGACTGCAGGTCCTTGAGCTGCCCGCGCAGCTGATGACGCAGCTTCGCGTCCAGGTTCGACAGCGGCTCGTCCAGGAGGAGGATCTTCGGCTTCGTGACGAGGGCGCGTGCGATCGCGACGCGCTGCTGCTGACCACCCGACAGCGCGGCGACGGACTTGCCCAGCTGCTCCTCGGTCAGACGCACATCCGCGGCGATCGCGGCCACGCGCTCCGCCACCTCAGCCTTCGGACGGTGCTTGACCGCCAGCCCGAACGCGATGTTCTCCCGCACGGTCATGGAGGGGAACAGAGCGTAGTTCTGGAACACCATGCCGATCTCCCGCTTGTCCGGGGTGAGCCGCGTGACATCCTTCCCGGCGACGCGGATCTTCCCGGCCGCGGGCTGGACGAACCCGGCGAGGGTCCGCAGCGCCGTGGTCTTCCCGCACCCGGATGGTCCGAGAAGCGTGAAGAACTCACCCTCCTCGATCGTGAGATCGAAGTCCGGGAGCGCGGTGAAGTCACCGAAGGCGACCGTGATGTTGTCGAAAGTGATCATGAGGCCTCCTGGCCGATGCGACGGGCGGGACGAGTTCGGGGTGGGGCTCGCTTGCGGACGAGCCCCACCCCGGGCGAGAGATCAGCCGAGGTACTCGAGCGTGACCTTCTCGACCCACGCGTCGATGTTCGTCGCCACGAAGGCCCAGTCGACCTCCTGCGTCTCGAACGAGTCGGTCTGCTTCACCGCGTCCGCGTTCGCATCGGCGATCGCGTCCTCGTTCATCGGTGCGGTGAAGAACTGCTTCGACCAGGCGGCCTGCGACTCGGCGCCGCCGAACCAGTCCAGGAACTTCTGTGCGGATTCCTCGTGCTTGGTCCCCTTCACGACGGCGACCGACTGCGCGACCATCGGCACCCCGATCTTCGGGTGCACCGCTTCGGTCTTCAGGCCGTACTGCTCGTCGCGCATCGCCTTGCCCGCGAGCCACATCTGGCCCGCGTCAACCTCGCCGGCCGCGATACGGGCGTAGAGGTCCTCGCCCTCCACCGCGCGGTTGCCGTTCTTGAAGTACTGCTTCACGGCGTTCCATCCCTCATCCGAGATGCCGAGATCGCCCTTCTCGTCGGCGTAACGGGTGAGGATTCCGCTCAGGACCATCTGCGTCGTGGCACCGCCGAGCTCAGCCGGTGTCTCGTACCGACCGGAGAGCCCCTTCTTCGTCCAGAGGTCCGGCCAGTCGGTCGGGACCTCGGCACCCGACAGCGCCTCCGGGTTGTAGACGAGCATCACGGGCTCACGCACGATCGGCCAGTAGGTCTTGCCGTTGCCGAACTGCTCGGCGTCGACCTTGTCAGCCCAGCTGGGCTTCGAGTCAGCCAGAACGCCCTGGGCGTCGAGCTTCTCGTAGTACACCTGGTTGAGGCCGAACACGACGTCGGCGACCGGGTTGGCCTTCTCGGCGATGAGGCGGTTCATCACGTCCGCTCCCCCGAGGTCGACGAACTGGATCTCGAAGCCGGCCTTCTTCGCCGCATCGGTCAGCCATTCCCCGCGGCCATCGGACACCGAGTTCGAGTAGACGACGAGCGGGTCGCCCGATCCGCCGGAACCCGACCCCGCCGTGGAGCCGTCCGAGCTTCCGCCGGCCGAGCAAGCGGTCAGCGCGAGTGCGGATGCTGCGAGGACCGCGCCGAGCGCGCGTGCGTACTTCTTCATTGTGATCTCTCTCCGTGATTGACGCCGTTGACACCAAGGATGCACGGAAATGATCGCGCGTTCATCAACCCCGTGTCAAGCGTGGATGAACGACCGGTTCCTTCCACGTAAACACCGTTGGATAGCTACTCTCCTGCGGATACACCTCGCCGGAACCGCAAGAGTTGTCGGTGAACGCGCGTACAGCAATGCAACGGAGAATGGAAGGAAGGGCCCGTCATGCGACCGATTCCCGGCTCGCTCCGCGCGACCGCCGGCCCTCTGCCGAGCCGGTGGAGTGCGCGGACCAGCGCCGCGTCAGGGTGAGGGAGACCTCGTTGAGGCGCGAGACCGGGCGGGCGCAGCCGTTGCGGGCGCAGCCGGTTGGCGAGCGCAATTCGCGGCGGCGGAACATCAGGGGGCGAGCGGCGGAGCGCCCTCTTCCAGCGACGCGAGAACGCCCGCGAGAAGGCCCCGGCTCCACAGCGCCTGGCCCGGGTCCTGCGGCCCGCGGAACGCGGGTTCGATGGTCATGATCAGGAGCAGGTGAAGCGAGTAGAGGCGGCGCCGAACCGGTGCTGTCCCATCGTTCGGGAGGGCGCCGTACCCTGCCGCGAACTCTTCCGCGCAGGGGAAGATCGGCACCTCGTTGTTCATGAACGCGGCTTCCATCAGAGGGTCACCCCACAGCGCGCGTTCGTGATCGACGAGCCCGGTGATCCGCCCCTCCTCGGCGAGCGCATTGCCCGGCCACAGATCCCACGCGACGAAGCGGGGGGTGCGAATGACATCGAGCGCGGCGCCGTGGGCGTCCACCACGGCGGTGATGCGCCCGGGCTCGACCCCGAGGTCGACGCCGGCACGGACGGCATCGCCGAGGAGATCGGCGATCAGGAGGCTGAAGGCGCCCCGCCACGTTTCGTGAAGCACACCGCCGACATGGCCGAAGCCGGGCCCTCGGATGTCATTGAGCCGTCGGTTCAGCACGCCGAGCTCACGAATCCGGGCGGCTTCGTCCACCGGTGTCAGGGTCTTCTCGTCCATGACCTCACCGAGGTTGCGTCCGGGAATGCGGGACATCGTGAACCACGGCGCATCCACGAGTGACATCGTCGTGTCCACGTGGTGCAGGCGCGGGACCGGAAGTCCCGCTCTGTCAGCCAGCAGACCGAGCACCGTGGTCTCGTTCTGCATCGCGTTGAGTTCGTACGTCAGAACCGGCGTCCGGCGCAGGGGAGCGATCTTCAGGACCACCTCGCGACCGTCGCGAAGGCGTGCCGCATAGACGGCGTTGAACCAACCGCGTTCGAGCTCCTGGACGGCGTCCGGCGTGGTGCACACGGAGTCCGTGCCGTATGCGTCCTCCAACATCCGACGAATCACATGCGACGCCGGACGGTTCTTCGTTCTGCTGTCCATTACTCCTCCTGCCCGGTCAGGCCGACGGTCGACGCCTTTCCCGGCGTCAGCGATGCCCGGTTCGCCACGTGATCAACGGCAGCAGTGCGCGGATGCGGCGATCGCGGATCGCGCTCCACCACACGCCGGCGCCGTAGGCGGCATCATCCAGTCGCCGCGCGACCATGAAGCGCAGCGGATCCAGACGCACGTGGAGGCGGCGCAGTTCCCAGATCGTGTCCAGCGCGACGGCGACGACGACCACGCGACGCGCGCGGCTCGAGAACGGCAGCGCCACCATCGTCACCGGCCACCAATGCCGGAGCACCAGAGCGACGCCCTGTCCGACCGCCGCCAGGATGCCCCGTCCGACCAGCCGCCCTGCTTCGCGCGGCAGGCCGTGCATCGGCCGCAGGCGTGCGGCGACGCGGATCGTCGCGATGATGCACAGCACGAGCGCGACGGGCAGTGACCAACGGCGCTGCAGCACGAGCGCGGTGAGCACCGCCACCGCCCACGGCGGCAGGATCGCAGGTGCGATGGCATCCGGATGACGCCGCCCCAGGTCGGAGGCCCCGGTGCCGTAGAAGAACTTCCGCGACAACCACGCGCACAGTGTGGACCGATGCTCGTGCTGCACGGCGGCCGTCGGCTCGTATCGAACCCGCCACCCTGCCTCCACCAACCGCCACACGAGGTCGACGTCCTCCCCGACCTGCATCGCGTCATCGAAGCCGTCCGCCAAGGCCTCCGCGCGTGCGACGACGCACGTGCTGGACACCCAGGAGACACGGTTGCGTGGACGCACCAGCGCCGGACGATCGCCGAGGTCGAGAGACGACCGCGCGTTCTCGTACCGAACGATCCAGTTGTCCTGCTCGCTCTCGATGCCGCGCACCTGGGGTGCCGCGAGCGCGAGCGAAGGATCCGCGAAATGCGCCAACAGGGTCTGCAGGGCACCGGGTAGCACCACCACATCCGAGTCCACGAACGCGATGAACGGCGTCCCGCAGCGCTTCGCGCCGGCGTTGCGGGCACCGGCGGGCCCGACGTTGCGCGAAAGCGCGACGAACTCGGCCCCCGCGCTCGCGGCAACCGCGGCGGTCGCGGCCGGATCCCGCGAAGCATCATCGACGACGATGACCGCAGCGAGCCCGTCGGGAAGACTGCCCAGCAGGCGCGCGAGCTGGCGCGGACGGTCTCGCACGGGAATGACGACACTGAGCCGACCGAGTTCGATCGGCGCGAGCGAATCGAGAACGGGATCGGCGAGTCCCGCTTCGAGGAGGTGATCGGCGAGAACGGCACTCGCGCTGTCCACGACGGTGACGATGCCGTCGACCAGAAGCGCACGCGCGGCCGGCTTGAGACGCACGACTCGGGTGGGCGATCCACCGATCAGCAGCCCCGCACGCACCATCCGGACGTCGCCGCGCACGCGGACGACGAACCCGTCCGGAAGTCGCTTTCCGCTGGTCACGTCAATACCTTCTGCAAGCAGCCGTACCGATCGACGGTGCCTTCGAGGCGAGCGCGCGCAGTGGCGATCATCTCGGCGAGGATCACTTCACCCGAAGCCGCCGTCGCGCCCCGCGGATCGCCGAGAACGCCGGTCGGAGCAACGGCGCGCATTCCCGCAACGCGAAGCACCCCCAGCAGTTCGTCGAGCGGCCGAGTCTCGCCCGCAGCCATCCGGTCCGGCCGGACATCGCCGGGGCGCAGGTGGGCCATGACCGAGGTCTCGATCCGCCCGGCGTGCGTGTCGGCCGGATCCGGTGCGGCGGTCCCGCACGGCAGCCAGGCGACGTCCCGTCCTTCACGCCGCAACCGTGTGACCGCCGCCGCGAGCGCACCGACGTTCCCACCATGGCCGTTGACGAACACCACGCGGGCGGCCCACCGCATCGCGGAACGCCCGAATTCCGTGATCAGCAACTCCAACGCTTCCGCACCGATCGAAACGGTGCCCGGGAAGTCCTCGTGCTCACCGCTGGATCCGTACGCGATCTCCGGCGCGACGAGACCGCCGTGAACGGCGACGAGACCGCGCGCGACGGCAACGGCGATGGCGGTGTCGGTCCCGAGAGACAGGTGGGGACCGTGCTGCTCCGTCGAGCCGAGCGGGACGAAGACCGTCGCCGCCTCGATCTCGGGCCAGGTGCGGGTGGCGAGCTCATCGTCACCGGACATGGTGTGCTCCTTCGCACCCGCACGTGGACAGCAGGGGATCTTGCGCCGATACTAGTGGCACTCGATGCAGAATATGACGGACGGGGGCGATATGAGGCGGATCGTCGTCGTGGGAGGCGGAGCCGCCGGCGTCCCCCTCGCCGTTCGACTCGCGGAAGATCCCGAGATCACGGTCACACTCGTCGAAGCAGGGCCGGCCCGAGACCTGCCGCCCGAGCTCGACGACGGCACCTCGATCCGTGCTGCCGCTCCGGATCACCCGCAGAACTGGGCGTACCCGGCACACCTCACGCCAGAGCGCCCCTGGCTCGTTGCCCGCGGACGGGTGCTCGGCGGTTCGAGCGCCATCAACGGCGGCGCGTTCGTGCGCGCCTGCCCCGCCGAATTCGATGCGTGGGCAGAGATCGGGGGCGACGCGTGGCGATACGAGAACATGCTGCCGTTGATGCGCGCGATCGAGACCGACCTCGATACCGGCGCCACAGCCGTGCACGGCTGCGACGGGCCGATCCGCGTTCGTCGTGCGAGAACCGACACGCCGCTCGTTCACGCGTTCATCCACGGCGCCGTCGAACTCGGGTTCCCCGTTGAGCCGGACAAGAACGCGCCCGGCGTCGCGGGGGTAGGAACCGTGCCGTCGACGGTCGTGGACGGGGTGCGCGTCAGCACCGCCACCGCGTATTCGGGTGACTGCGGGCCCGCCGGCCTGACGATCGTGAGCGAAACAGTCGTTCACCGTGTGCTCTTCGATGGCATCCGGACCACGGGCGTGGAAACCTCCGACGGGGTCATCCCCGCCGACGACGTCGTCCTGTGCGCCGGTGGCATCGGTTCGGCACGCGTTCTGCTGGCGTCCGGCATCGGGCCCCGTGCGCAGCTTGAGCCTCTCGGCATCGCCGTTGTCGCCGATCTTCCGGTCGGAACCGCCTTCAGCGACCACCCCGACGTCACCCTCACCTGGCGCGCGGCGACCGACCTCAGCCAAGAAGTGGGTTCGCCTTTCCCCGCGACCCTCGATTTCGCCGCGGATGCGGGCGATGCCGTCGACACGGATCTTGAGATCGTCCTCGTCACACGTCCGCTCTCGGAGCTGCTCGGGGACGAACCGGCCGCAGCCGGGACGCAGGAACTCCCGCTCATCGTCTCGTTGCAGGCTCCCCGTTCTCGCGGCGCGATCCGCCTCACATCGTCCGACCCGACCTCCCCGCCGGACATCGACTACGGATATCTCGCCCATGAGGACGATCGCGCGCGGCTGCGCATCGGCGTGCGCACCGCCGCGGCGCTGCTGACCAGCGCCGCGTTCGCGGCGATGTTTCAGGGCTTCACCGATCTCGATACGCCCACGCTCACCGATGACACGCAGCTCGACGCATGGATTCGCGGGCATCTGGGCACCGCGATCCATCTCTCCGGCTCCGCCCCGATGGGCACCGTGGTCGACGGCGACGGACGGGTTCTCGGCACTCGTGGCCTGAGCGTGGCCGACACGTCGATCCTGCCGACGGTACCCACGCGCGGTCCGTTCGCGACGGCCGTGCTGATCGGGGAGCACGTCGCGCGGGTTCTGCGCGCGCACGATTGAACCTGCGTCAGACCGTCTGCCCAGCCGGAACGCCGAGCGCGCGGATGAAGTCGTCAGGGACCAGAATCGAGTCCGGAGACAGCTCGTGGATCGAGCTGAGACCCAGTCCGAGCAGCGCCGAGTCGATGCCCGAACGCATGATGTCGAGAACGTTGCCGACCCCGATCTCACCGTTCGCAGCCATACCCCAGAGGTAGGCACGGCCGATCATCACGGCTTTTGCTCCCAGCGCGACGGCCTTGACCACATCGGACCCACGGCGCACGCCGCCGTCCATGAGCACGTCGATCTGATCGCCGACCGCGTTCGCGATCGGGTTCAGCACGCGAATCGTCGCGGGGGTGCCGTCGAGATTGTTCCCACCGTGGTTGGAGACCGAGATCGCGTCGACCCCGGCGTCGACCGAACGGCGTGCGTCATCAACACGGCACACACCCTTCAACATGAACGGCGTGCCGCTGATCTGCTGCCATTGCTCGCGCATCCAGGCCACATCCTCCCAGGTCGGCGGGGTCGTGGTCATCCACTCGTAGTAGGCGCCGAAGAACGTCGGCCCCGTCTTCTCCCCGGCAGCGGCGAGGTTCGGCGCGGTGAGGTCGGGGATATGGCCGGACTTCACGAAGCGCCACAGCCAACTCGGCTTCGTGATCACCGCAGGCGCGAGCTTGATCGCCGCCGCGAGATCCACCTTTTCCGGGATCTCCGGGCTCCCCCAATCGCGCCCCATGCTGAATGACCAGTCGAGGGTCGCGATGAGGCCCACGACGCCCGCGGCGTGAGCACGAAGCATGCGCTGGATCATCACATCGCGATCACCGGTCCAGTACATCTGGAACAAAGTGTTCGGTGCCGCGGCCACGACGTCTTCGACCGACTTCGACGCGAAGTTCGACAGCCCCATGAGGGTGCCCCGAGACGCGGCGGCGCGTGCGACTCCGACCTCTCCTTCGGGATCAACCGCCTGCACACCGGTCGGTGAGATGATCACCGGAAGTGAGATGTCCTGTCCCATCACACGCGTCGCCATGGATCGCTCGGCCTGATGCCCGGCGACCACGGGCGCGAATCCGAGTTCACGGAAGGCCGCCTCATTGTCGGCGATGGTCTGCCCTCGTTCGGAGCCCGCGAGGAGGGCGCCGTAGACCGGCTGCGGGAGCCGCTTCTTGGCGCGAGCCTGCGCGACGGCGACGGACTCGAACCAGGGATTCTGCTTCCAGGGATTGAGCTTCATGTGCGGTGTCTCATTTCGGGTCGGGCGACCGAATGTCGGGCGCTGTGCCGGGTAACCCGCTGATCGGCGGGGCCGATCAGCCGATCATGCGGTCGGCGCGAAGCCGGCGAGAGGGTTGACCGCGCACGCCGAGACCGGAGGCGCGGTGATGTCCTCCCGACGCCGCAGCGTCAGCATCACGGGTCGGTTGCGGGTGGGATTGCGCTTGGAGTGGTCCTTGCTCGCCGTCGGCACGGAACGAGCCTCGGCCAGGGCCGTGGCGCCGTAGCCCTGCACGCATTCCGGGTCGGGTCCGTCCATCGGGATGCCGGTGAAGAACTTCGCCGCCATGCAGCCGCCGCGGCAGGTGTCGAAGAACGAGCACGACGAACATGCGCCGCCCGCGGTCGGGTTGCGAAGCTTGCGGAACAGCTCCGAGTCCTGCCAGACCCGCTGGAACCCGCCCTCGTCGAGCAGGTTGCCGGCGAGGAACTCGTCGTGGATCGCGAACGGACACGCGTAGACGTCGCCGACCGGGTCGATGAGGCACACGACGCGGCCTGCGCCACAGAGATTCAGTCCCGGCAGGGAGTCACCGAAGGCGGCGAGGTGGAAGAACGAGTCACCCGTCAGCACGTTCTCGCCGTTCGCCATCAGCCAGTCGTACAGTTCACGTTGCTGCTCCGGCAGCGGGTGCAGCTCGTCCCACACGTCCGCACCACGACCGGACGGACGCAGGCGGGTCAAGCGCAGCGTCGCGCCGTACGCGTCGGCGAGCGCCTTGAACTCATCCAGTTGGCCGATGTTCTGGCGCGTGCAGACGACCGAGATCTTCGCGTCCCGAAAGCCCGCGTCCTGCAGGTTCTGCAGTGCCCGGATCGCCGTGTCGAACGAACCCGGGCCACGGACGTAGTCATTGACCTCGGCGGTCGCGCCGTCGAGGGAGATCTGCACATCGACGTAGTCCGTCGACGCCAGCAGCCGCGCCTTCTCCGGCGTCAGGCGCGAGCCGTTCGTGGAGAACTTCACACCGACCTGGTGGTCGACCGCATACTGCAGCAGATGCCAGAAATCCGGGCGGATCGTCGGCTCACCGCCGCCGATGTTCACGTAGAAGACCTGCATGCGCTGCAGCTCGTCGATCACGGCCTCGCATTGCTGCGTCGTGAGCTCGCGCGGGTCGCGACGTCCCGAGCTGGACAGGCAGTGCGCGCACTCGAGGTTGCACGCGTAGGTCAGCTCCCACGTCAGGCAGATCGGCGCGTCGAGGCCGAACTCGAACTGCTCGACCAACGTGCCGCCCTGCGGGCGCGCCGGCGCGGGCTGGATCAGAGTCATGCGGCAACCTCCTCGGCCGGTTGCGGGCGGATCATGTCGGCGGCGCCGAGTCCGCGCAACGCCGCGACGTACGCGGGCCACTGCGCTTCGGCGACACCCGCCGCGACGAGCGCCCCGCGGATGTCCGTCGAGCCGTCAAGACCGCGGACGACCGCGACGAGCTCGGGGCGTTTCAGGAACGTCAGTTTGCGGTTGCCGAAGTGATACGCCAGCGCCCCGAACGGCTCCGGCCGCAAGGCCACCGAGGGCGACAGGACCCAGGTCTGATCGAGCATGTTGACAACCCTGTGCGCGTGTCAGTAGACGCCGCACATCCCATCGATGGACACCTCTTCGATGAGCGAGTCCGCGACGATCTCCTCGTCGGGCTCGGCCGGGGTCCGGGTGTGCTCCGTCATTTTTTCCTCCTTTGGAAACGACCGCGTCGTCGCGGTGCGCCTCACATTAATGCACTCGTGGCAGAAATAGAACCCTTCCGCCACGCGCACTAGATTCGTTCTTGATGAGCGCCGATCCTGCACGCACGTCCGCCCGCCACGGACGCCCCGAGGCGACCTCGCATGCGGAGATCGAACGCGTCGCGTTCGCGCTGTTCGCCGAGCACGGCTTCGATGGCACGACGCTCGAGGACATCGCGCGCGCCGTCGGCGTCGGCCGCCGCACGCTCTTTCGTTACTTCGAGTCGAAGAACGACATCCCCTGGGGCGAGTTCGATCAGACCCTCGATTCCTTCCGTGCGATCCTGCGCGGCATGCCCGCCGACGCCACGATCGCGGAGGCATTGGAGCGCGGCGTCGCGGAGTTCAACCACTTCCCCGCCGACGCCGATCCTCCGCACGAGCAGCGGATGCGGCTCATCATGGACACGCCGACGCTGCAGGCCCACTCCGCCGTCCGCTACGCCGCATGGCGCCGCGTCGTCGCCGATTTCGTGGCCGAGCGCGCGGGCGGCTCCCCGGAGGATCCGCTCCCCAACCTCATCGGCCATGTCAGTCTCGCCGTGGCGCGCAGCGCCTACGACGAGTGGATCCGCGATCCCGCGCGCGATCTCCCCGCACTCGTCGCACAGCAGTTCCGCGCCGCCCGCGAGTTCTTCGCCTGAAGAATCCGGGACGACGGGCTCCGCCCGTCGCGTGACCGACGGAGCCCGTGGCCGCCTGGCTCAGAAGTACTGAGCGCCGCCGTCCACGCTGATGTGCTCGGCCGTGATGAAAGACGCGTCGTCGGACGCGAGGAACAGGACGGTGCTCGAGATCTCATCGGCCTCTGCGGAGAAACGCGGCAGGAAAGGCGTGCCCATGTTCATCAGCACGGGGTTCGTCTCGGCGGCCCGCGTGAGAGCGCCGATCATGTCTCCCGAGCCCATGGGCGTATTGACGTTGCCGGGGTGGATGCTGTTCACCCGGATCGAGTGCTTGCCCAGCTCAGCCGCGAAGGCCCGCGTCATGCCGACGACGGCGTGCTTCGACGCCGTGTAGCCGACCATGAACGGCTGCACCTTCTTTCCCGCGTACGAACTGATCAGGATGACCGATCCGCCGCCACGCTCGACCAGATGCCGCGCACCGGCGATCACGGTGTTCCACACGCCCGTGACGTTCGTGTCGATGTGGTTCTGGAACACCTCCGGCGCGGTCTGGTCCCATGTGCTCGGGATGCAGACACCCGCGTTCGCCACGATCACGTCCAGCCCGCCGAAACGCTCGACGCCCCGCTCGACGACGGCCGTCATCCCGTCGAGGTCACGCACGTCGGCGATTTCGGCGAGGATCTCCGATCCGGTCGCCTCGACGAGCGAGACGGTCTCGGCGAGATCCGCGGGGGTCGGCGAGTCGTACGGCACACCCGGAATCGGACCCGCGAGGTCGATGCCGACGATCTTCGCGCCCTCGGACGCCAGGCGCACGGCGTGCGCTCGCCCCTGCCCCCGCGCGATGCCGGTGATGAACGCGACTCTGCCTTCGAGTCGGCCTGAAGCAGCCATGTGCACTCCCTTGTGACGATGATGAGCACGGGCCTCGCGCTCAAGGAGAGCCTAATCGCGATCTGACCAAATGACTAGAGGCATGATTAACATTCACGAACAAGGAGACCCGAACAGGTGGTCACTGTCCGGGTCTCCTCATTTCCACGTGCTGTAGTCGTAGTTCACGACATCACAGGCCGCCGTCCACCCTGAGGACCTGACCGGTGATGTAGCTCGACTCGGGCGATGCCAGCAGGTACACACCGTTGGCGGCTTCCTGCGCCGAGCCGGCACGACCCAACGGGATGCCCTGCTCAGCGGCAGCGAGCACGTCGGCGCGGATGCCGACCTTGATCTCATTGCCCTGCACGGTGATCGAAGCCGCGTCATCGGTCGCGACCGTCAGACGCGTCGAGATCACACCGAACGCGACGGCGTTCACCGTGACGTTGTAACGCCCCCATTCCTTGGCGAGAGTCTTGGTCATGCCGACGACGCCCAGCTTGCCGGCCGAGTAATTGACCTGCCCCGCGTTGCCGTCCAGACCCGCGACGGAGGAGATGTTGATCACCTTGCGCGTGGGAACCTCGCGACCCTCGGCCCGCGCAGCCTTGACGGCCTGGCTGATCACCGGCTGCGCGGCGCGGAGGATCCGAAACGGCGCCGTGAGGTGCACATCGATGATCGCCTGCCACTGCTCGTCGGTCATCTTCTGGATGACGTTGTCCCACGTGTACCCGGCGTTGTTCACGATGATGTCAACACCGCCGAACTTCTCCACGGCCGTGCTGACGAATCGCTCCGCGAAGTCGGGGTCGGTCACGCTGCCCACCACGACCTCGGCGCGTCCCCCGAGCGCACGGACCGCCTCCGCCGCCTCGAGCGCGGGACCCTCGTCGAGGTCGTTGATGACGATCGATGCCCCTTCGCTCGCGAACTTCTCCGCCACAGCGCGGCCGATACCGCGACCGGATCCGGAAATCAATGCCACTTGGCCGTCCAGCTTGCCCATGCGTGTCCCTCCAGACATTCGCCGTCGAACGCGTCTGCCGCGATCACCCGGTTGTAAACCGTTGTTCTCTACTACTATCATGTCAACGCCGGTAAAATCGCTCTTTATTGCAGATAATGTGAAGCAGAGTTCTACCAATACCCGAGCAGAGTTGCGAGGGACGAAGGAGTTGAGATGGCTGACAACGTCGTGATCGGCGGAGTGGGGATGGTCCCGTTCTCCAAGCCGAGCCAGGGCTTCGGATACGAGGAGATGGGCGCGGCCGCCGCTCGCGCCGCGATCGAGGACGCCGGCATCGCGTACGGAGACGTGCAGCAGGCGTACATGAGCTACGTCTACGGCGACTCGACGTCAGGCCAGGCCGTCCTGTATCAGCTGGGCATCACCGGTATCCCGGCCGTGAACGTCAACAACAACTGCGCGTCCGGCTCCTCGGCCCTCTGGCTCGCCCGCCAGGCGGTCGCGTCCGGGCAGGCCGACGTCGTACTCGCGGTCGGCTTCGAGCAGATGCGCCGCGGCGCCCTGAAGTCGTTCTGGGAAGACCGTCTCTCCCCGACCGACCGCTCCGAGGCCGTCGCGCGCTCCCACCCGGACTTCGATCCGGAGGTGCCCATGGCCGCGCAGCTGTTCGGCGGCGCCGGCTGGGAGCACATGCAGCGGTACGGGACGCAGCCCGAGACGTTCGCGCGCATCTCCGTGAAGGCGCGCTCTCATGCCAGGCACAACCCCTACGCGGTGTTCCGCGATCAGGTGACCCTTGAAGAGGTGCTCGAGTCGCCGCAGGTGTGGGGGCCGCTCACGCGCCTGCAGTGCTGCCCGCCCACGTGCGGCGGTGCGGCCGTCGTGGTGATGAGTGAGAAGTACGCGCGCGAGCACGGACTGGACGCGAGCGTCCGCGTGCGCGCACAGGAACTGCGGACGGACGTCGGCGACGCCTTCGATCCGACGGACCGCCGCGGGTCGGTCGGCGTGGGCATGACCACCGCCGCCTCGCAGGCCGTGTACGAACAGGCCGGCGTCGATCCACTCGACATCCCGGTCGTCGAACTGCACGACTGCTTCACCGCGAACGAACTGCTGACGTACGAGGCACTCGGTCTCACCTCGGAGGGCACGGCCGAGAAGTTCATCCTCGCGGGTGAGAACACCTACGGCGGCCGCGTCGTCACGAACCCGTCCGGCGGCCTTCTGTCCAAGGGCCACCCGCTCGGCGCCACCGGGCTCGCCCAGGCGGCGGAGCTCACCTGGCAACTGCGCGGAACGGCCGGCGGCCGGCAGGTGGAGGGGGCGACGCTCGGCCTCGCGCACAACATCGGCATCGGCGGCGCCTGCGTCGTCACCCTCCTTGAGGCGGTGTCGGCATGAGCGTGGACCCCGCCCTCATCGGCTACGCGCCGGCGGATTCGACCGCGCGGATCGACCGCGAGCGCGTGGCGTTCTTCGCGCGCACGATCGGCATCGATTCGGGGCCGAGCGTCGACCTCGACGCCGCGGTGTCCGACGGCCACCCCGATCTGGTCGTGCCGCCGACCATGCTGTTCGGCGTGGAGCTGGAGCGCTCGGACACCTTCGCGGTGTACGCCGCGCACGGCGCCCCACTGAGCAAGATCCTGCACGGTGAGCAGCGCTTCGTTTACCACGCCGACGTGCACGCGGGCGAGGAGCTGACGTTCCGCTCGGTCGTCACCGATGTGTTCGAGAAGGCGGGCGGCAAACTCGAGTTCATTCTGCGTCGGACCGATGTGCTGCGCGACGGGCAGCTCGTCGCCGAACTGCACAACACCGGCATCGTGCGGCACTGAGGAGGATCGGACATGACCGACAGCACCACGACGATCACCGTCGGAGACGCGTTTCCCGCCGTCTCGATCGAACCCATCACCCGGGCAACGCTCGCCCTGTTCGCCGGAGCCAGCGGCGACCACAACCCCATCCACCTCGACAGCGACGTCGCCCACGCCGCCGGACTCGACGACGTCTTCGCACAGGGGATGCTCTCGATGGCGTACCTCGGCCGCGCGCTCACCGAGTGGGTGCCGCAGAGCGCGATCCGCGAGTTCTCCTCGCGCTTCACCGCGATCACCCCCGTGCACGCGCAGCCGACGGTGAGCGGAACCGTCATCGAGATCGCCGACGTCGACGGCGCACGACGGCTGCGAATCGCGCTGTCCGTGATGCTCCAGGACGGCACGCAGAGCCTCGCCGGCGAGGCTCTCGTCGACATCTGATCGTCACTTTTCGCCGAGAACGTGGAGGGGGCGGTGGCGATCATTCGCCACCGCCCCCTCCGGCCTCTCACCAGGCGACGGGCAATTCGTACAGGCCGAAGATCTTCGCGTCGGATTTGACCGCGATCTCGTCCGCCGGAACCGCGAGGCGGAGGGTCGGGATTCGCTCGAGCAGCTTCCGCAGCACGATCTGCAACTCCAGTCGGGCCAACGGCGCACCCATGCAGGTGTGGATGCCGTGCCCGAATGCGAGGTGTCCCTTCGACTCACGCCTGATGTCGAACACGTTCGGGTCGCTGTCCGCGGACTTCGGATCGCGGTCGCCGGCATCGAGTGCGACCATGACCAGGTCGCCGGCGTCGATGACGGTGCCGTTCACCTCGAGCGGCTCCGTGAGCACCCGCGGCAGATTGCCGATGATGTTGAGGTACCGCAGCAGTTCCTCGACGGCCTGCGGCCAGAGGGACGGGTCCGCGTCCAGGAGCGCGCGCTGCTCCGGGTGCTCGAGCAGGGTGTACACGCCCAACGACAGCATGTTGCCCGTCGTCTCGTGACCGGCCATGAGCAGGAGCGTCGCCATGCCGCCGACCTCCACCGCCTCCAGCTCGCCGGAGCGCACGTGGGTGGCGAGCATGCTGATGAGGTCGTCGGACGGGTTCTCGACCTTCTCGACCGTGAGCCCCACCAGGTAGGTCATCACGGCGATGATCGCGTTCTGGACGTCCTCCATCGTGCTGTCCGACGCGAGCACCTTCACGGTCTCCTCCTGAAACCACTCGTGCTTGTCGTACGGCACCCCCAGCAGCTCGCAGATCACGAGCGACGGCAGGGGGAGCGCAAGCTTCTCGACGAGGTCGACCGGCTGCTCGCTCGCGAGCACATCGTCGATCAGGCGGTCGGCGATCCGCTCGATCACGGGGCGCAGCGTCTTGATGTGCCGCGGGGTGAACTCCTTGGCGAGCACGCGGCGCAGTTTCGTGTGCTGCGGCGCGTCCATCGCGAGGAAGAAGCCGGGCATGAGCCCCTCTTCCGATCCGTCGCCGCCGCGCGTCGGATCCGGGATGTTCTGCACGCTCGTGTTCGGGCTGTTGAGTACCGCTCGCACCTCGTCGTAGCCCGTGACGAGCCACGCGGGCGCGAAGCCCTTGAAGTTCACCCGCTCCGGGGCGCCATGCTGATCGACACCGGCGTAGTCCGCGGCCGGCGCGAACGGGTCGGTGCGGATGAACGGGAACGCCGCGACGTCCGCGAGAGGTTCGGTGGATACGCCCGTCATTGGTCTTCTCCTTCTCGTTTCGCGCGCCGCTTCATCGCGGCGTCTGCGGGGAAGGGAGTCCCCCGTTCCCACGCCGACCCTACCAAGGGAGCCACTGCCTGGCTAGAGTCGGCATTCACATTTGTCCTGCGCTTGTGGCTGTGGGCACATGTTCTCTTCTCAACATGAAAGAGTCCAGACTCACGGCACGATGGCGGCTGCCGGACCTCCGCCGTCGACGATGAGGCGTTGCCCCGTGACGTAGGACATCGTTGCGTCCGCAAGCGCGACCACCGCGTCGGCGATGTCCTCCGGCCGGCACACCCGGCCGAACGGATAGCGGGCGTCGAGGTCGGCGGCCTGCCGACTGCCGGCCGAGGCGCGCACCAGTCGGTCGCCCATGTCCGTTGCGACCAGACCCGGAGCGACGACGTTCACACGGATCCCGTGTACCCGTTCCTCGAGCGCGAGCACGCGGGCGACCGCATCGAGCGCGGTCTTCGACACGGCGTACGGGCCACTGCCCGCCGGCTGGGTGTCGCTCACCGTGCTGCCGACGAAGACGAAGGATCCCGAACCCGCCGCGCGCATCGCCGGCAGGACGGTCGCCGCGAGCTCGACGTTCGACAGGACGGAGACGGCGAACAATCGCTCGTACTCGCCGCGCGCACTGTCGGTGACACTCTGTCCGCGCGATGCCTGCCCGGCGTTGCCGACGACCACGTCGGGCGTCCCGACCCGTTCGAGTGCGCGCTCGCCGAGACGTCGCGCCTCACCTTCGACGGCCAGGTCGGCGGCGACGGCCGTCACCGAGCGCCCCGACGAGGAGGACAGCGAACGCGCGAGCTCTTCGGCGGCCGCCACTTCCCTCCGGTAGGAGAACACGACGTCGTACCCCTGCCCGGCGAGGCGCTCGACGATCGCGCGTCCGACACCCCGCGAGCCGCCCGTGACGATCGCCGCGCTCATGCCGGAACGCTCCGAGTGAGGTCACGTCCGACGATGTCGAGCATGATCGCCGACGCCCCACCGTAGATGCGCTGGATCCGCGCGTCCCGCCACATCCGGGAGATGGGGTACTCGTCCATGTAGCCGTATCCGCCGAACAGCTGGAGCGCCTCGTCGAGCACGCGCCCCTCCAACTCGGTCGCCCAGTACTTCGCGCCCGCAGCCTCGGCGGCGCTGAGCTCGCCCGCATTGAGGGCGAGGATGCAGCGGTCCACGTGACTTCCGGCCACTTCGACGGCGGTGTGGAGTTCGGCGAGCGTGTGCCGCACGACCTGATGCTCAGCGAGCGGCTTGCCGAACGTCGTCCGTGTCGTCGCGTGTTCCACGGCCAGCGCGAGCCCGCGCCGCGCCGACGCGACGGCGTTGACGGCGATCGACAGGCGCTCCCGCGGCAGGTTTCGCTTGACGATGTCGAAAGCGCGCCCGCGCTCGCCGATGATGTTCGCGACGGGGACGCGGCAGTCCGAGAAGGCGAGCTCGGCGGTGTCCTGCGCCATCCGCCCGGCCTTGACGAGCGGCGTGCCGCGCGTGAAGCCCGGCGTGCCGCCCTCCACGGCGACGAGCGTGAGACCGCGCCCATCGCCCTCTCCGGTGCGGACGAGGGCGATCACGAGGTCGGCTTGCGACCCGTTCGTGATGAAGGTCTTGGACCCATCGATCACGACCTCGTCGCCCTCGATCCGGCCCTTGGTCTGGATTGCCGCCAGGTCGGATCCGGCACCGGGTTCCGTCATCGCGATCGCGGTGACGGTCGTGCCCTCGACGAAGCCGGGGAGCCAGCGCTCCTGCTGCTCTTCGGTCGCGTACTCCACGAGGTAGGGCGCCACGATGTCGTTGTGGAGCGAGAAGTTGTCGCCGGCCATGCCGGACAGCGCAGTCTCCTCGACGACCACGGCGTTGTAGCGGAAATCGGCGATGCCGAGTCCGCCGAATCGTTCGGGAGCCTCGAAGCCGAGGAACCCGAGGGCTCCGGCCTTCGGCCAGAACGTCCGGTCTACGACATGTTCCGCCTCCCACTCCCGCGCGTGCGGGACGGCCTCCACATCGAGGAACCGCCGGAACGACCGCCGGAACTCCTCGTGCTCCTCTTCGAAGATCTCTCTGTTCACGATGCGCCCTCAGCCCAGACGCGTCGCCGCGTCGAGTCGGACGATCTCGCCGTTGAGGAGCGTGACCTCCATGAAGCACTTCACGAGCGTGGCGAAGTCAGCGGCGGTGCCGAGGCGCTTCGGGAACGTGTGGATATCGAGCAGCTTCTCGCGCCGCTCCGGATCGGTGCCGGCGAGCATGCCGGTGTCCATGATCGACGGCGCAACGGTCATCACGCGCACGCCGAGCACGGCGAGGTCGCGCGCGAGCTGGAGAGTGAGCGCGGCGAGCGCGCCCTTCGAGGCCGTGTACGCGGCCTGGCCGACTTGACCCTCGAGCCCGGCGGCCGACGAGACGTTGACGATGAGACCGCGTTCGCCGTCCTCGCCGGGCTCGTTCGCGCTCATCACGCGCGCCGCGTGCCGCACGACGTCGAATGCGCCGGTGAGGTTGATATCGAGCGTCTTCGCGAACGTGTCGAGCGGGAACATCTCCCCCCTGCGGTTCACGACGCGCGCGGCCGGGCTCACCCCGGCGCTGTTGACCGCGAGCGTGATGCCGCCGAAGCGGTCGACGGCGGCGGCGAAGCCGGCCTCGACCTGGTCCGGATCGCTCACGTCAACGGGGACGAACAGCGCGTTCTCCCCCAGCTCGGCGGCGACGGCCGCACCGTCGCTGCTCGCGAGGTCGGCGATGACGACCCGTCCGCCACCGGCGATCACCATCTCCGCCACGCCGCGTCCAAGGCCGCTCGCGCCGCCCGTGACGAAGGCGATCGTGCCCTTCACCTGCATGATGTCTCCTTCTCGGCCCCCCGGGCCGTCACTTGTCCAGAAATGCCCGCAGCCCGGCGACGGTGGCCGGGTCGGCGAGGAGGTCGGCGAACAGCTCGCGCTCGAGCGCGAGTCCGGCGTCGAGGTCACCCACGTACCTCGTGGCGCGCGTCGCCGCGTGCACGGCGGCCGGCGCGTAGCCGTCGATGCGCGCCGCCATCGCCTCCGCCGCGAGCACGGGGTCGTCGCCGATCATGTTGACCAGCCCCGCGGCGTGCGCCTCGGACGCCGGAACGAGGCGGCCCGTGAGCACCCACTCCCGGGCGATGCCACGCGGGATCCGCCGCGGCAGACGCTGGGTCCCCCCGGCTCCGGGAATCAGCCCGAGCCTGACCTCGGGCACGCCGAACCGGGAGCGCGGCGATGCGATCACGATGTCGCAGCACAGCAGGACTTCCAAGCCGCCACCGGCCGCGACGCCGTCGACGGCGGCGTTCACCGGCACCGGCAGCGCGTCCAGGTCGGCGAAGACCCGGTCCGTCAGGCTGAGGTGACGCTCGACCGCGGCCGCGTCGCCGACCACGGCGAGCAGTTCGCGGATGTCGCCGCCGGCGAGGAAGCTGGAACCGGTCGCCGCGGTGAGGACCAGGACGCGCGCATCGGACGCGGCGACGCGCGCGATCGCGACGGCCAGTTCGCCGAGCACGGCCGCGCTGAGCGCGTTGACCGGCGGGTTGTCGATGTGCAGTCGGGCGACGGACCCCAGCTCGAGCGCGACGTGGCTCACGAGGCGTCCGCCTCTCCCACGACGAACGCGGCGCGGTCGCCATCGTGCAACCGCCGCCAGTACTCGGGCACGCGCCACGGCGAATTCGTCACGACGCGCCCGGCTGCGTTGCGATAGTAGTTCTTCACTCCCTCGACGCCGTACGCCATCCGCGCGTTCGCCGCGTCGAGCTCGACGTTGTACTGCTCGCACACCTCCGGCCGGACCTCGATCCAGGCGAGGTCCTGCGCGACGAGGTCCGTGATGAGGTCGACGATGTAGTGCGCCTGCGCCTCGCCGATCGTGAAGTAGCTGCCGCCGGGCGGATTCGCGTTCGGTCCGAACATGGCGAACATGTTCGGGAAGCCGGGCGTCGTGACGCCGAGGTAGGCCCGCGCGTCCTCGGGGTCCCACTGGTCGGTGGCGCGGCCCACGACCGTCATCGGAGCGAGCATCCTCTGCTGCTCGAACCCCGTGCACAGCACGACGACATCCACGTCGACGCGACGGCCGTCGGTCGTGATGATCCCGTCCGTCGTGAACTCCGCGATCCCCGCCCGAACCAACTCGACGTGCGGCTGCTGGAGGGTCCGGAACCACCCGTTGTCGATCAACAGCCGCTTTCCCATCACCGGATAGTCCGGAGTGACGAGCGGAATGAGGTCGGGGCGGTCCGCGAGCTGCGCGTGCAGGTAGCCGAGCAGAAGCGACCGGAAGGCCTGGTTGGTCCCGCTGACGGAGCCCGTCGACCGATCCCAATCCGCGTCGACGACCTGCAGCGGATAGAGGCGATCGGTGTACAGCCAGTAGAGCTGCGCGCGCCACCAGTGTCGGTAGAACGGCACGTTGTCACACAGCCACGCGTCAGCCTCCTCAGGCCGACCGAAGTACTCCGAGTGCGGCAGCACCCACTGCGGCGTGCGCTGCAGGACGGTCAGCTCGGCGACGTCGTCGGCGATCGCACACACCAACTGCATCGACGTCGCCCCACTGCCGAGGACCGCCACCCGCTTGCCCGTGAGGTCCAGATCGTCCTGCCACTGGGCGGAGTGCACGACAGGACCACGGAACAGCTCGCGGCCGGGGAACGCCGGGATCTGCGGACGATTGTGGATCCCCACCGCACTGATCACGGCGTTCGCGCGATGCTCACGCGTGCCGGCCTCGTCGATGATCGTCAACACCCACTCCGCGGCGTCCTCGTCCCAGCGCATCCCGGCGACCTCGGTACTCAGTCGCACGTCCGCGAGCAGGTCGCGGTCTCGGGCGAACGCGCCGAGGTATTCCTTGAGTTCGGGCTGCCGAGTGAAGTTCTCGGGCCAGTTGTGCGGTGCGTACGAGACGGAATAGAAGTCACTCGGGATGTCGACGCGGACACCCGGGTAGCTGTTCTCCCACCACGTGCCCCCGACACCGTCGTTCTTCTCGAAGACCGTGCACGGCACACCGGCCGCCCGGAGTCGGTCGAGCGCCAGCAGGCCCGAGACGCCCGCACCGATCACGGCCACGGAGAACCCCGACGTCCGGGCGGCGACCGCCGCCCGGACGTCGGGTACGGGGTGGCGGGCGAAACCGCTCTGCTCGGCCACGAGCGGAGCGACGTCGTCCGGGACGTCCTCGCCGACGAGAGTGTTCATGATGCGGTGCACGAGCGCGTCATCGGGCGCGGAGATGACCGGGGCCGTCCCCGCGTAGTACGCGCGCAACGCGGCCGCGGCGGCGGCACGCACCTCCCCCTGCACGACGGGATCGAGCCGTCCGTCGCGCGGGGTCTCGTAGCCGCGGGAGCGCGCCGGACGGTAGCGGTCCGTCAACCAGCGCTCATCGCCGGTGAGCTGCACGAGCACGCCCAGCAGCGCGGGGATCCGCGCCCGGGACAGCGCGTCATCCAGCGCCGCGTCATCCACCGAGTCGGTCCGGGGTGAGGTCATGGTCATGGTCTCCTGCGTGGGATCGAACGGCGCGTGCCGCGCTCCGGCGACGGCGCTCACAGCCCCATCCCCTTCGCCACGACCTGCTTCAGGATCTCGGTCGTGCCCCCGTAGATCCGGGTGATCCGGGAGTCGATGAAGGCCTTGGCGATCGGATATTCGCTCATGTAGCCGTAGCCGCCGAATAACTGCAGGCAGCGGTCGACGGTGCGCCCCTGCAGTTCGGACGCCCACCATTTCGCCTCGGCCGCCTCGGCCGCGGAGAGTTCACCGGCGAGGTGTGCGCGGATGCAGTCGTCGATGAACGACTGGGTCACGTCGACTTCCGTCTGCAGTTCCGCCAGTTGGAACCGCGAGTTCTGGAATTGTCCGATCGGACGACCGAACGCCGTGCGCTCTCGGACGTACTCGACCGTCCCGACGACCGCCTGACGAGCAACCGCGAGTGCCTCGATGGCGATACCGAGCCGTTCCTGCGCCAGCTTCGCGGTGAGGCTGCGAAACCCGCCGCCGATCTCTCCCAGCGTGTTCGCGACCGGGACGCGCACCTGGTCGAAGAACAGTTCTGCGGTGTCCTGCGCGTGCAGCCCCAGCTTGTGCAGAGGCGTGCCGCGCGTGAAGCCGGGCATGTCCCGTTCGATCACGATGAGGGTGAGCCCGCCGTGCGCGTCACCCGCATCGGTGCGAACCGCGGTGACGACGAGGTCGGCGTTGATGCCGTTCGAGATGAAGGTCTTGCTCCCCGTCACGATCCAGTCGTCGCCGTCGCGCTCCGCCGTCGTGCGGATGCCGGCGAGGTCGGAACCGGCACCCGGCTCCGTCATCGCCACCGCGGTGATCAACTCGCCCGCGGCGAGACCGGGGAACCAGCGGGCGCGCTGGGCGTCGTCGGCGAGGGCCAGGAAGTAGGGCAGAACGATGTCGTTGTGCGTCGCGATGCCGAGCGCGGCGCCGGCGACTCCGGACGCGCCGATCTCTTCGGCGATCACCGCGTTGTAGCGGAAGTCGTCCAGCCCCAGGCCGCCGTACTCCTCCGGCACCGCGAAGCCGACGAAGCCCGCCTCTGCGGCGCGAGCGAACAGCTCGCGCGGCACGCCCTTGGCTGCTTCCCACTCGTCGAGATGCGGGGTCAGTTCGCGATCGACGAAGCCGCGGAACGCCTGCCGGAACTCCTCGTGCTCAACGTCGTAGACGCGCCGGCGAATCATGCCGTGCCCTTCGGCGAGCGATACCGCCCTGCTGCTCGATGCATTTCCGACTCCATCGTCCATTCGTGCGACCCGTTCGCCGATGTCCGACGGGTGCGCATTAAGTGAACACTAGTTCTAGTGCATACAACGTGTCAATCTAGATAGAATCGGCGTTGGATGATTCTGGCGTTAACCGGAAATCTGACCGTGAAGCTGAGAAAGCACGAGGATGCGATGACAAGGTCACCCGAGGTCGAACGGGCCGAAGAACTCTTCCGCACCGTCTTCCCGCCGCGCCCGGAGGAGACCACGGCGCGCTTCCGGGAGCGCTACGACCGCATGCTGGACGGCTTCCCGATCGACGACGCACTTCCACCCGCCGAGCTCGACCTCGGCGATGTCCGCACCGTGGCGGTCGGATCGGCCGATGGCCCGGTCGTGGTCTGGCTGCACGGCGGTGGGTACGTCATCGGTAGCCCAGAGGCGTATCTGCGCCACGCACAGGCGATCGCTCGTGCGATCGACGGGCTGGTCATCCTCCCCGACTACCGACTCGCACCGGAGCACCGCCACCCCGCCGCGGTGGACGACGCCGAGGCCGTCGTACGCGCGGCGATCGAACGCTGGGGAGCTGCGCGGGTGGTCGTCGCCGGCGATTCCGCGGGTGGCGCGCTCGCGTTGGCGTCACTGCTTCGTCTTCGGGCGACCGGCGCGCGACTCCCCGCCGCAGCCGTGCTCTACTCGCCCCTCGCCGACCTCACCGGAACCGCGTCCTCCCTGCAGCGGGTCACGGACGACCCGGCGGTCGACGCGCGCTCCATCGCGATGGTGCGCCGGTTCTATCTCGGCGACGTCGCACCCGACCACCCCGAGGTCTCCCCCGCACTCACGGATCTCTCCGGACTTCCGCCGACCCTCGTGGTCGTGGGCGGCCACGAGGCACTCCTCGATGACGCGGTGACGACGACGCGCGCTCTCGCGGTCGGCGGCGGCGCGGTCCGCCTGGAGGTCGCACCGGACATGTGCCACGTCTACCCGCTCTTCGCGGCTTTCCTCCCCGAGGCACAGCGCGCGCTGGAGCTGACCGGCACGTTCGTCCGGGAGCACACCGCACCCGCATCCTGAGATGGTCGGGCCGCGGCCACCACCTGCGTCACCGCGCCTGTCGCTCGCCGTCGCCGCGAGCGGTGGATCGTCAGCGACCCTGGAAGTTCGGGGTGCGCTTCTCGCCGAAGGCCGCCACCCCCTCGCGGACGTCCTCCGTCGCCAACAGCCGGGTCTGATTCACCGTCTCGTGATCGAGCACAGCACGCAGGTTCGGAAGCGTGGCGGCGGTGATGGCCGCCCGGGTCGCCGCGAGCGCCAACGGCGCGCCCGCAGCGAAGCGCGCCGCCACCTCGTGTGCGCGTTCGAGCGGGGATCCCTCCTCCACCAGTTCGCTCGCCAGACCCCACTCCAGCGCGAGTGGCCCGTGCACGCGCTCGGCCGTGAGCGCCATGCGCATCGCCCGCAGGCGCCCGGCGGACGCCGCGATCGTCGCGGTGGATCCGCCGTCCGGCATCAAGCCGATCGGCGTGAACGCCAACATGAAGAACGACGACTTCGCCATCACCACGTAGTCGCACGCCAGCGCGAGCGAGACCCCGACGCCGACGGCAGGACCCGCGACGGCGGCGATGGACGGAACGCGCGAATGGGCGAGTTCGTAGATGATCTCGTTCATCTCATCCAGCGGACCGTTCGAAGAGATCCCGTCGCCGGAATCCTGGATGTCGGCGCCGGCCGAGAAGGCACGGTCACCACCCGTCACGATGATCGCCCGCGCCGTGTCCTGCGCCGAGCGGATCGCGGCCAGGATACCGAAGCCGATCCGCTTGTTGAAGGCGTTCAAAGCCTCCGGGCGATTCAGGCGGATCTCCATCACGCCCGTCGCGTCCATGTTGACGAGGAGCGGTTCGTGTTCTGCCATGGTGTTCACCTCCGGAACGGACGCATCGCGTCCACGTGATGCGTCACGGCGGGCGCCGTGAATCACGATTCTATTGTTGAACACGCGGGGCGCAAGACGAGAATCGCAGTATCCGCGTAACTTGCTTGGAAAACGTGCGGTATTCTGACCGAATGCGGCGTCGCATCGGTGCGCCGGCGTGAATCTTGCTTACAGCGATAACTTCCGAGGAGATACCGTGAGAGACGCAGTCATCGTCGCAGCTCGACGTACACCGATCGGCAAGCGCAACGGCGCCCTCGCCGGGGTCCACCCTGTCGACCTGTCCGCCATCGTGCTCGCCGACCTCGCGGCCACGGCCGGCATCGATTCCGCCGTCATCGACGACGTGATCTGGGGCTGCGTCACCCAGGGCGGCGAACAGACCGGTGACATCGCGCGGACGGCGGCCCTCGCCGCAGGGTATGCCGAGAGCGTCACCGGCGTGACCGTCGACCGGCAGTGCGGCTCGTCTCAGCAGGCGTTGCACTTCGCCGCCGCAGGCATCGTCGCGGGCCAGTACGACGTCGTGGTCGCCGGTGGCGTCGAGTCGATGTCACGCAACCCGATGTTCTCGGCCGCTCAGGGCAAGGACTACCTCGGGCCGCGCTACACCGCGCGCTACCCGGAGCCTCCGAGCCAGGGCCTCGGTGCTGAGACGATGGCCGAGCGCTGGGGCTTCAGTCGGGCGGACGTCGACACCTTCGCGCTCGAGTCCCACGCGAAGGCGGAGCGCGCCGTTTCGGACGGCCGATTCCTGGGGCAGATCGTCCCGGTGCAGACCGAGCAGGGAATCGTCACGGCCGACCAGGGGATCCGCCCCGGCGGCACGCTGGAGTCTCTCGGCGCGCTGAACCCGGTGTTCCGCGAAGACGGTGTGATCCATGCCGGCAATTCGTCGCAGATCTCGGACGGGTCGGCGGCCCTGCTGATGATGAGCGGCCAAAAGGCGGAGGAGTTCGGCCTCACTCCCCTCGTGCGCGTGCACACCGCGGTCCTCGCGGGCGACGACCCCGTTGTGATGCTCACGGCCCCGATACCCGCGACCCGGAAGGCGCTCGCGAAGTCGGGGCTCACGATCGACGACATCGGCGCGTTCGAGGTCAACGAGGCGTTCGCGCCCGTCCCACTGGCGTGGCTCGCCGAGCTCGGCGCGGATGCGTCGCGGCTGAACCCGAACGGTGGTGCGATCGCGCTCGGCCACCCCCTCGGCGCTTCGGGAGCGCGTCTTGCGACGACACTTGTGCACCACATGGTCGACAACGGAATCCGCTACGGACTCCAGACGATGTGCGAGGGTGGCGGACAGGCCAACGCCACGATCTTCGAACTGCTCTGACCGGCGGTGGACGTGACGGGGGTCGTGCTTCGCGCACGACCCCCGGTCGTCACACCTGACGTCCTGCCGCAGCCCAGTACGGCTCGCGCAGCGTGCGCTTCAGGATCTTCCCGGCGATGTTGCGCGGCAGCTCGGCCACGATGTCCACCGACGTCGGCGCCTTGTAGTGGGCGAGCTGTGATCGACAGTGCGCGATGAGCGCGTCGACGTCGACCACCGCACCCGGCAGGGGCACCACGACCGCCTTCACCGTCTCTCCCCAGCGGTCGTCCGGAACACCGATGATGACGGCTTCGAGCACCCCCGGGTATTGCGCGAGGACGCGTTCGACCTCCGGGCTGTAGACGTTCTCCCCGCCCGTGATGACCATGTCCTTCAGTCGATCCTCGACGAAGATGTAGCCGTCCTCGTCCATCCGCCCGACGTCCCCGGTCCGGATCCAGCCGTCGTCGGTGATGAGCTCACGGGTCGCGTCCGGTCGGTGAAGGTAGCCGGGTGTCGCCTGCACCGTGCGGAACCACAGCTCGCCGGCGGCTCCGCGCCTGACCTCGTCCAATGTTTCGACGTCCACCACCTTCGCCTCGACTCCGGGGATCGACCGGCCGACCGAGACCAACCGCTCCGGCCGGGCGGTGTCGCGATGGTCCGCATCGTGCAGATAGGTCGCCACACCGGCGAGCTCCGTCATGCCGTAGCAGTGCATGAACACCGTGGTCGGCCATGCCGCGATCGCGGCGTCGAGGACCGGCTTCGGCATCGGCATGGCGCCGTAGATGAAGACGTCGAGCTGCGCGAAACGCGCGAGCCGCTCGGGCCCGGCCTGGATCAGTTGAGCCACCACGGCGGGCACCAGGAAGACGTGCGTCGCACCGGCGTCAAGCCCGGCCTCCAGAGCGTCCAGACTGACCTCGCGGACGAAGAACGACGCCAGACCGATCGCCTGGGAGACCAGGGCGGTCGAGGTCCCACCGACGTGGAACATCGGCGACGCGAGGATCATCATGCCGCCGGGCGTCCCGGGGATCTCGGCGGCGTTCCGCAGCATGTAGCCGACGTAGTTCCGGTGTGTGAGCCGCACGCCCTTCGGCCGCCCGCTCGTTCCGGAGCTGTACAGGATCACGCAGGTGTCGTCCTCGTCCGCCGCCGGCGCCGCGTCCAGCCGCGCGCCCCGCGCGACCCAGGCGTCGAACTCGTCGTTCGGGCCGCCGACGACGACGACCTCCGGTCCGCCCGGGACGGAACGGAGCCGAGCGATCACCGACGTGAACTCCCCGCCGACGAACACCATCCGCGCCCCGGAATCATCGAGCGCGTAGTCCAACTCGTCCGCGCTCAGGCGCCAGTTGAGGATCGCGACCGCCGCACCGAGCAGACCGCAGCCGAGGGCCAACTGCGTCGCCGCCGGGTGGTTCTTGTCCACGAAAGCGACGACGTCGCCGCGCGAGATCCCGCTCGTCCGCAGCGCACCGGCCGTGCGCTGCACGCCCTCCCATGCCTGCGACCACGTCCAATCTCGATCGCCGAGCACCCAGCAGAGCCCCTCCGGCGTCGCGGCGGCGCGATCCCGGAGAATGTCGTGGATGAAAGTCGGCTCAGAACCTGCGGACATCATTCCCCCTCTTCATCGAAGTGTTTAATGATAACTCCACCGCGCGTTGCCCGGAAGCTCTTATGATTACCGCAGAGAACAACCGATGTGTGAATCACGACTTCGCCCGTCGATTCGCCAGTCGACACCGAAGAAGTGAGGCCACCATGTCAGCGCTCCGCTCCGGACCCCGAGTGACCACGGACCTCGACGGCGGCGTGGGCATCATCCGCCTCAACCAGCCGGAGAAGCACAACGCGATCGACGCGGCCCTCGTCCGCGAGCTCCTCGACGCGACGCGCAGCCTCGGTGACGACCCGGAGTGCCGGGTCGTCATCCTCACCGGGAACGGACCGTCGTTCTGCAGTGGCATGGATCTGTCCCAACCGATGGGCGACCCCGCGCTCGGGCCCGTGCGGGGCGCCGACGTCGCAATGCGCGGCTCGGTGACGTTCTGCCTCGCGCTGCGTGAGATCCCGCAGCCTGTCATCGCGGCGGTGTCGGGACATGCGGTGGGCGCTGGGTTCGCGTTCGCCGCCCTGAGCGACCTGCGGATCGTCGCCCCGGACGCCCGATTCAACGCGGTGTTCACTCGAATCGGCATGTCGGCCGGCGACCTCGGCATCTCGTGGATCCTGCCGCGCCTCATCGGCTTCACGGCCGCCGCCGACGTCTTCTTCCGAGCGCGGACGCTGAGCGGCACCGAGGCGCTCGAGCTCGGGTTCGCGACCGAGGTCGCTGACGATCCGCTCGCCCGCGCGCGCGAGGTCGCCGCGGAGATCGCGGAACGCGCGCCGCTCGGCGTCCTGCACACCAAGCAACTGCTCAACGCCAGCCTGCAGGTGGGCGCGCTTCGCGAGCACATGGAGACGGAGCGCCGCACCCAGGTGCTGCTCTCCTTCAGCGAAGACTACGCGGAGGCGGCGGTCGCGTTCCATCAGAAGCGGGAGCCGAAGTTCACCGGTCGGTGAATAGTGCCTCTGGTTGAAGAGCCACGAGATGCGCGCCACTGAGGCCGAGAATACGAATTCTTGCCGACCGCTTGGCGCAATTTGTTATTCGTGCTTCTATTGAGTCAGTCATCGGAGCGGTCCGTCCGCCTCGATCCGTCGCAAGGGAGCACCCGTGATCAGCACGCGCATCACCGAACTGCTGGGCATCGAGAAGCCGATCGTTCAGGGCGGCATGATGTACGTCGGCGTGGCCGAACTCGCCTCCGCCGTCTCCAACGCCGGGGGGCTCGGCATCCTCACGGCCCTCACGCAACCGACCCCCGAAGATCTGCGCCGTGAGATCCGTCGCACGCGCGAGCTCACCGACCGCCCCTTCGGCGTCAACCTGACGATCCTGCCGACGATCACGCCAGTGCCCTACGGCGACTACGTCGACGTCATCCTCGACGAGGGGGTCCGGATCGTTGAGACGGCCGGCTCGAACCCGGAGCCGTACCTGCCGCGCTTCAAGGAGCACGACGTCGTCGTCATGCACAAGTGCACCGCGGTCCGCCACGCACTGAAGGCCGAACGGGTCGGTGTCGACGCGGTGAGCATCGACGGCTTCGAGTGCGCCGGGCATCCGGGCGAGGACGACGTCCCCGGGCTCGTGCTGATCCCGGCCGCGGCCGACAAGCTGACGATCCCGTTCATCGCGTCGGGCGGCTTCGCCGATGGCCGCGGACTCGCCGCCGCACTCGCCCTCGGCGCTGACGGCGTCAACATGGGCACGCGCTTCGTCGCGACCGCCGAGTCGCCGGTTCACCCGCTGGTCAAACAGGCCATCGTCGATGGGACGGAGCTCGACACCATCCTCGCCTTCCGTCCGCTGCGCAACACGGCACGGGTGCGCCGCAATGCCGTGTCCGTCGAAGCCGTCGACATCCTCGCGCGCGGCGGCGAGTTCGCCGACGTGCAGCACCTCGTCGCGGGCAGCCGGGGCAAGACCGTGTTCACGACCGGCGATATCGAGGCGGGCCAGTGGACGGTGGGCATGTCGCAGGCGCTCGTGCACGACGTGCCGACCTGCGCCGAGCTCCTCGAACGCATCGTCACGGACGCCGAGGACATCTTCCGTCGCCGCCTGGCCGGGCTCGTCCTGGTGGCGCAGTAGAACAAGACCGACCTTCGGATTCAAAGGAGAACCGATGAAGATCACGATCATGTACGGCACGGAGTCCGGCGAGAGCGAGCTCGCCGCGGAGGAGATCCGGGACGCATTGCTGGAGCTGCACGACGCGACGATCGTCAACATGGAGGACGTCGACGTCGACGCGATCGACGTGACCGACTTCCATCTCGTCGTGTGCTCCACCTACGGCGAGGGCGAGCTGCCGGCGAGCGCGCGGCCGTTCCACGCGGCTCTCTCCGCGAACCGCCCGGACCTCACCGGCCTGCGTTACGCCGTCCTGGGCCGGGGTGACCGCACGTACGCCGAGACGTACAGCCGCGGCAGCGAGCACGTCGACGAGCTGCTCCGCGAACTCGGCGCGACCAGGATCGGCGAGTACGGCCGCGAGGACGCCAGCGACTGGAACGCGCCGGACGACCTCGCCGCGCAGTGGGCGCTCAGCACTGTTGCCGCCTTCGACGCCCTGGTGACGGCCGCATGACCATCGTGATCGCCGGCGGCGGCCTGAGCGCGCTGCGCAGCGCGGAGGACCTCCGCCGTCGCGGCTACGCCGACAGGATCGTCGTCATCGGCGCCGAGCAGGAACCGCCCTACAACCGTCCGCCACTGTCGAAGGAACTGCTCTGGGGCGGCGCGACAGCGGCCGACCTCGCCTTCGGCGTCAGCGAGGGATCCGACGACATCGAGTGGCTGCTCGGCCGCAGCGTGGCCGCGGCCGACCTCACCGCACGCAACGTCGTCCTCGACGACGGCGAGATGATCGGCTTCGACGGGCTCGTCGCCGCCACCGGCGTCACCTCCCGGCGTCTCGACATCCCCGGCCCCACGCGCGGTCGTATCGGACTGCGCACGCTCGCCGAGGCCGAGTCCGTCCGCGCCGCGCTCGTGCCGGGAGCCCGCATCGTGTGCCTGGGTGCCGGTTTCATCGGCTGCGAAGTGGCCCGAACCGCACGCGCGCTCGGCTGCGAGGTCGACGTCGTCGCACTCGACCCCGTGCCGCTGGCGATCCCGCTCGGGCCCGTCGCGGGTGCGGAGCTGCGGCGTCGGCACGAGGCTGCCGGAATCCGCTTCCACCTCGGGCGAACCGTCGCGGAGACGGTCGGCGACGAGTGCATCGAAGGCGTCGTGTTGAGCGATGGCACGCGGCTGCCCGCGGACCTGCTGCTCGAGACGGTCGGCTCCGTGCCGAATACGAGCTGGCTGCACGGCAACGGGGCGGACCTCCAGAACGGCGTACTCACCGACGAGTGGCTGCGCGTCGACGGCCGCCCGGGCATCGTGGCCGTCGGAGACGTGGCTCGCTTCGCCAACCCGCTCTTCGACGCTCCCGCGCTGCGGATCGAACACTGGCAGACGGCCATCGACACAGCGGCGTTCGCGACCGCGACCCTCATGCACGATCTCGGTCTGAGCACGGACGCACCGGCACCGGTGAGCATCATGCCCTGGTTCTGGTCGGATCAGGGCGACCTGCGGCTGACGTCGTACGGCATGCTGGGCCTCGCCGACGAGACCGAGATCGTCGAGGGCGAACTCGACGGCGAGTGCGCCATCGCCTACCGCCGCGACGGCGAAGTCGTCGGCTACCTGCTGATCGGGATGAAGCAGAAGGGCGCCCGCTACAAGCGTCAGCTCGGGAAGGAGCGTGCCGCGCTCCGCGCGGCCGCCGTCTGATGGGCGCGCCCGGCCTGTACTGGGCCCTGAAGTCGCGTTTCGTCGACTATGTCTCGCGGATGCCGGACGGCACGATCGATGCGTCGGGTGTCACGGCCGGGGCGGTGCGCGCATTCCACTTCGCGCCGGACGAAGGGACCGCGCATCCGGACGTGCGGCGGTTCCGCGGCCATGTCCAGTTCGTGGGCCACGCGGGCTTTCTCCGCGTGCGACTCGAGGACCCCGCCCTGCGCCGCACGTCGGATGACGGCGCGCTGCTGACGGTTCGAGACGCGATCGGCGGCGCACGGATCGACCTCGTTCAGCTCCGTCTCGTACCGGGTCCGGACGACGCGCTCACGCGTGGGGTCGACGTCCGGCTGCTGTCGACCGCCGTCGACCTGTTCGGCGGTTCTTACCCCGTCGACGAGCCTTTCGACGACCTCGTCATTCTGCGCTCCTGAACCGCCGCCCGATTCAGACGCCGGCCACCGGTCGTTCGCGGTAGCGGGCGGCGAGTTCCTTCTTCTGCAGCTTCCCGACGGCCGTCCGCGGCAACCGCTCGACGAACTCGTAGCGCCGCGGACGCTTGAAGCGCGCGATGTTCCTGAGGCAGTACTCGTCGAGAAGGCGCGCTGCCTCCTCAGGAGAGCCGGTCGGGTCGACGAGTTCGACGACGGCCATCACCGACTCCCCCAGGTCGTCATCCGGCACACCGAACACGGCGGCATCCGCCACAGCCGGGTGTCCGATGAGGAGATCCTCGATCTCCTGCGGGTAGATGTTGACCCCACCCGCGATGATGACGAACGCGTCGCGGTCGACGAGGTAGATGAAGCCATCGTTGTCCACGTACCCGAGGTCGCCGGTCGACGTCGAGGCGCCGCCGGTGCGACGGGCGGAGGCCGTCTTCTCCTCATCGCCGAAGTAGACGAAGCTGCCGGCGCCGGAGAAGCAGACCTCACCGACCTCGCCGGTCGGTACTTCGTGCCCCGCCTTGTCGAGGATGCGCACTTCACCGACGGCGGCCTTGCCCACCGTTCCGGGATGTGCCGCCCAGTCCTCCGGGCTGCACATCGTGCCACCGATGGCCTCGGTGTTGCCGTAGTTGTTCCACAGCACCGCACCCATCCAATCCGTGATGCCTTCACGGACGGAGGGTGGGCAGGGTGCTGCAGAGCTGATCAGGACCTCGAGCGAGGACGTGTCGTACGCCGCCTTCGTCTCCTCGCTCAGCTGGAGCATACGGTTGAGCATCGTCGGCACGACGATGCTGTGCGTGACCCGCGCTTCGTCCACGACGCCGAGGAAGCGCTCCGCATCGAAGCGCTCCATCACGGTCACGGTCGCGCCGCACCGGAGGGCGCACGCCAGCGTCGCCTGCGGGCCGGAGTGGTACAGCGGGCCGGGGAGGAGGAAGGACATGAACTCGCGGAAGCGATAGGCCTCAGCGGTCGCCTTCCAGATCGGGAGCGGTTCACGCGGGTCGCCATCCGGCATCGGCCGCTGGATGCCCTTCGGACGTCCGGTCGTGCCCGACGAATACAGCATCGCGACGCCGAGCTTCGGATCGTCGACCAGATCACCGGAGTACGCGCTCATCGCTTCCGCGAGCGATTCGAAGCCCTCCGGAGCCACGTCGCTCGCGATCAGCCACCGCTGCACGCGGGGGGACGATGCGCGCAGTTCCTCGGCGATCGGCGCCATCGCGGCGGAGATGATGACCACGCGCGCCGTGCTGTTTTCGACGATCCACGACGCCTCGCCACCCGTCAGGTGGTAGTTGACCGGCGTGAAGTACAGACCGGTGCGTTCAGCGGCGGCCATCGCGACGGCGAGGGTGATGGAGTTCTCGAAGATGAACGCGACGTGGTCGCCGCGCTCGAGGCCGCTCGCGCGGAAGAGCCGGGCGAGCTGGTTCGCGCGGAACTCGTAGTCCCGATAGGTGATGCTCTCGCCGGTTCCGGCGATCACGATCGCCGGGGCGTCCGGGATCCGCTGTGCGTAGTCGGCGGCGAACATCCTTGACTCACTTCCTTGTGGGTTGGTCCAGCACGGTGCGGACGTGGTCCGCCTCAGTCGCCCGTGACCGCTCGGCGATAGTGCAGCGAGACCTGCCGGGCGCGGAGTCCGTCGATCGATTCGCGGAGGTCCGCGGCGGTCGTCGTCGAAGCGGCGTCCTCGTTCCCGTCGACCAACGCGACGTCGACGGCGAGATTGTTCAAGAGGCCGATCGACGCCCACAACTGCCCGCGGGCGTGCGTGTCGGTGACGGTCGGCGTGACGATCTCCTCGAGCGATCGCGCGATCGCGGTCAGGGCATCCGCCGTGGCGATGTAGTCCATGTCATCTCCTCCCGGCGATGAGGGCGTCGGCTCGTTCGATCTTGCGCAGCGCGATGCTCGCGACGGCACGGTTGGTGTAGCACGACATCATCGGGCGTACGTCGGTGTACCGCCCGTCGGCGATCAGGGACACCGCCTTCGAGTCCATACACATCTTCGACCAGGCGGCCGCAACCTCCCACCACAGCAGGCGCTCCCGATCGATCGGAGCACCGGTGGCCTCGGCGTAGTCGGCGAGGAACTGCTCGCGGGTGAGCAGGCCCATCACCAGATCTCCGTCCTCGACCGTGCCGACGAGCGACCAACCGAGGTCGAAGTACGGATCGCCGTACCCCGATTCCTCCCAATCGAGCACGGCTGCGAGCGCACCGTCCGCTCCGAACATCATGTTCGCCAGGCGGTAGTCGCCGTGCACGACGGAGAGCGTCGTGGACGCAGGCAGCGGGTGCGAACGCAGCCAGTCGTGGAGGTAGCGGTGATAGGCGGGCAGGACGATCGGCGCACCGTCGAGGGATTGCTCCCACCGCCGCAGCACGGCGTCGGGCGTCTTCTCCGGCGCCCAGGCCAACTCCGCCCGCGCGGTCGGCTCGGCGCCCATCGCGTGGATCCGAGCGAGCGTGGCGACGTAGACCTCCGCCATTTCCTGCTTCCGCTCATCCGACAGCCCGTGCGCTCCGTCCTGGATCGCGACCCCGTCGATGACCCGGGTGCCGAAGAACGAGCGGTCCAGGACCTGTCCGGTCTCTTCCACGAAGAGCACCTCGGGCACCGCCAGGCCCCGAGCGCGCACCCAGGAGATGAGGCGCGCCTCCGCGGGCGGATCGTACGGCTCCAGCGGCCCGAACCGCGGCGGGATGCGCACGACGGCGGCGTCAGCACCATCCGCCGCATAGAGCAGGGTGGTCTGGGACATCCCTCCGGAGAGCGTCCGACGGGACAGGGCGGACGGTGCCCGCCCCAGGACGGCGGCGACGTGCGTGTCGACGACGCTCAGTTCATCCACGGAGCATCGCCTCCCGCCGCTCGCGCTGCACCCGGGTGATGTCGTCGTGCCACTGCACCTCTCCGTATCCGGTGCGACCGGCCCATTCCGCATCGAACAGGTCGAGGACGAGCAGGATGTTCTGTCCGCCATCGATCTCGGCACCGGCTCGGGACGTGCCGGCGATCTCGTAGGCGTCGCCCTGATCATCCACGACGCGGTAGGTGATCCGGTGGGTCCGGAACCCGCGTCGCTGGTGCTCGACCTCAGCGCTGCGCAGTCGCCGAGCCTCGCCACCCACGAGGACGTACCCGTTGCTGACGACGGCGCGGCCGTCGCGCTCCGCGGTGTGCGTCAGCAGCGTCAGCTCCTCGCCGAAATGGAAGAGGTCGAAGGTCCCGATCCCGTTCCGATACTCGGCGCGCGGGCTCCACGAGTGGTCGCGGTTCGCGATGCAGTCGACGTCGTGGCTGACACCGTCGATCGTGAGCGTGCCGCGCACGCGCATGGTCTGGTCGATGTGTCCGACCGGCTCGTCGCCGGCACGGTCCTCGGGCGCCGTGCCGCGCGTCCGGTGGAAGGCTGTGAACCCGCGTTCCGCACCGGTGATGGCGGTGAAGTCCAGTCCCACCGGCGCCATCAGCGCTTCGGCTTCCAGCGTCGCCTGCATGCGTCCGCACTTGGAGGCGTATGAGATCCGGTAGCGGTCCGGCGCGGGCGTGCCCTTCACCGAGATTCCGGAGGCGAGCGCATAGTCGCCGAGCCGGTCACCGGCGATCGGGACATGGTACTGCGTGTCCACGAAGTCCATGTCGAGGACGGACGCGCTGTCCCGCGAGAACGCGTAGACCTTTGTCGACGCGACCTCGAGGTTGACGCGGAATCCGACCCAGAAATGCACCCGGATGCCGTCGTCGGTGACGAACGAGAACCAGTTCGTCTCCAGCCACCGCGGATCGCGGTAGGCCGGTCGAGTGAAGTCGGCGTATCCCCTGGCCACGTCAGTACCCCCCGCTGCAGGTGAGGATCTCGCCCGTGATGAAGTCGGACTCGGGGAGCGTCAGAAGGTAGACGGCACCCGCCGCATCTTCCACCGTACCGAGGCGACCGAGGGGCGCGAGCCGTTCCGCTTCCGCGATCAGGCGAGCGTCCACGCCCACCGAGACGGCGTGGTCGCCCACGGCGATCGGTTCATTCTCTTCGGGCGGGGCTGTCAGCCGGGTCTGGATGACGCCGAACGCGACCGCGTTGACGGTGACGTTGTACCGCCCCCACTCCTGCGCGAGGCTGCGGGTGAGCCCGATGACCCCCGCCTTCGCCGTGGAATAGTTGATCTGTCCCGCGTGGCCGACCGTACCGGCACGCGAGGTGATGTTGACCACCTTGCGGCAGCGCGCGACGCCGTTCGCCGCCCGCTCCGCCTTCGCGGCCCGGCTGATCACCGGCTGCGCGGCGCGCAGGATGCGGAACGGGGCCGTGACATGGACATCCGCCATCGCCTGCCATTGCTCGTCGGTCGTCTTCTGCAACACCGCGTCCCAGGTGTAGCCCGCATTGTTGACGATGATGTCGACCCCGCCGAACGCGTCCACCGCGGCCCGGACGAACCGGTCGCCGAACGTGGGGTCCACGATGTCGCCGGCGACGCCGACGGCGCTTCCACCAAGGGCCTCCACGTCGGCGATGAGCACATCCAGATCGCCCGGGGCCAGGTCGTTCGCGACGATCCGAGCGCCCTCGCCGGCGAGCTTGAGAGCGAGTGCACGACCGATGCCGCGTCCCGCTCCCGTGATCAATGCCACGCGATCGTCCAGCTTGCCCATGCCCACTCCATCGTGTCGAATCTGCGATCAGTTAATCACAATTCTAGCGAGAGTGCGACTAGTTCCTTCCTGTTCGTGCTTTCCGGACGTAAGCGTGAGTCTCTACTGCACCCCATCGCGTCAAGGTCGAAGTGTGGGAGACCCCAGCGCGACAGCGGGGTCAGCGGCCCCGGAGCTCAGTCGGCGCCCAGCAGGATCGCCCGCGAGATGGCACGCAACTCGGCGTCAATGTCGGCGCGATCGCGAACTCGCGCGATCTGCACGAGCTCGGCGACGACCGTGAGCGCAGCCTGCACGCGAAGCCGCGCAACCGCGAGCGACATGTCCGGACGGACTGCGCGCAGGGCACGGATCCACTCCTCGCCGTACTCCTCCTCGATCCGATAGATCTCTCGACGCTGCTCGACAGGAAGGTAGATGCGGTCGGCGGCGACGATGCCGAGCAGGCGCCCATGCGGACCGAGGGCGAGGTCGCAGTGGGCGTCGACGAGCAGCGAGAGGTCGTCCCCGTCGTGCTCGGTCGTGAGCCGGTGGGCGAGAACGAACTGTGCTCCCTCGGCGCCACGCTTCACGACCGCGTACAGCAGGTCGGTCTTGCTCGCGAAGTGCTGATAGACGGTTGCGAGCGCGTTACCGGAGCGCTCCGCGACCTGCTCGATGCTCACCGCGTAATATCCCTCCACCGCGAACAGCTCGGTCGCCGCCTCGATGATCCGTTCGCGCCGACCGGCCGGAATGCGCACGGCCAGCTCATGTTTCGCCGACCCGGTGGGTCGCAGCTCGATCGCGACCACGGCATCGAGCATGGCCCGCAGTTCGGCCTCCTGCTGCTGTTCATCCAGCGCGTAGCGGCCGGTGCCCGCGGCGGAGAACACGGAGAGCACCGCCCAGCTCAGGACGCCTCGCTCCGCGGATGCGAGGTCGGGGCGGCGAGTCGCCACGATGGCCTCAGTCCCGGCCAGCGCGTCGCGCATCCGGTTCCGGAACTCCTCCGCGCCCTCACCGACGAGATGCCGCCGCTCGCGGCGCCAGAGGTGGGCGTTCGGCGATTCGAACACGAGGTGTCCGAGCGCGCGGGTGAGCGCGTCCCACTGCTCCGTTTCGGGCCGCACCTCACGCGCGGCCGCGACGACGTCCGCGACGGCGGCGAGCTGTCCGGTCAGCGCGGCGGAGAGGATGGCCTGCTTGTTGGCGAAATGCCGGTAGACGGCGGGACCGGTCAGACCGACCGCTCCCGCGATGTCGTCCATGCTCACATTGTGGAAGCCGCGGTCCTGGAACAGGCCGACCGATACGGTGAGCAGCTGATCGCGACGCTTACCGCTGACTGTGCGGGTACCACCTGCCACGAGAGACCTGTCTTTCCCCCGACGACCGCCGGACGCCGTCGGGCATGTTAGCCGCGAGTCTAGCGCAGCCGCCGCCGGAACCTCGCTGGTCCCGACGGCGGCCGTTGATCTCGATCAGTCCAGGACGAGGTCGACCAGCTCGTTCTCGAACACGGCGTTGGACCGCGCCACGTGGGTGACGATGCCGCCGCCGTAGTGGCGGTAGGCCAGCTTCTTGCCGGGGGTGTCGCGCCCCCATGCCCAGTCGATGCCGCTCTCGACGACCGATCCGCGCACGCCGCTCAGCGCGTGCTCGGTCCACTCGTCCACGGCCGCACCGGTGGTCTCGACCCGCGTGATCCCACTGTCGTACGCATGCCGCAACAGCCGGGTGACGTAGTCCACATGCCCTTCACCCGCGCGCGGCACGTTGCCGCCGGTGCTGTGCGGACCGCCGAGGAAGAACAGGTTCGGGAAGCCCTGGCTGTGGATGCCGAGGAAGGTCTGCGGGCCGTCATCCCACAGCTCCTTCAGGTTCGCCCCTGCTTCACCGGTGATCAGGATGCGGTCGAGGGCACCGGTGATCGCATCGAAGCCCGTCGCGTAGATGATCACGTCCACGTCATAGTGACCCGCACTCGTCCGGATCCCGGTCGCGTCGATCTCGACGATGGGCTCCTCGCCGAGGCTCACGACGTCGATGTTCTCGCGATTGAACGCGGCGTAGAAGCCGTTCTCGAACGGCGGACGCTTCGCACCGTACTGGTGATCCGGCGTGAGCTTGCGCGCCTTCTCCGGTTCGGTGACGATCGCGCTGATCTTCCCGGCGACGAATTCACGGAACTCCCGGTTGATCTCCTCGTCGAACAGCACTTCCATGAAGTTGCCGAGGAGCTTCGCGAACCCGGGCTTGGCCCAGAGCTGCTCGTAGATGGCGAGGCGCTCTTCGGGCGTGTGATCGCGCGCCGCGGTCGGCTGGAACGTGTGCACGAACCCGCCGAACGACCCCATCAGGTCCGCGTGGATCTGGTGGATGTTCTCCGAGATGTGCGCACGCTCGTCGTCCGTGAACGGGAGGTTGTTCAGCGGCGTCGCCCAGTTCGCGGACCGCTGGAACAGCGTCAGCGAGGCGACCCGATCGGCGACCGCACCCGTGATCTGGATACCGCTCGCGCCCGAGCCGATGACGGCCACGCGCTTGCCCTCGAGTTCGACACCGTCGGGCCAGAGTGCGGTGTGGTACGACTCGCCCGCGAAGCTGTCCATCCCCGGGATCTGCGGGAATTTGGGGATGGACAGCAGACCGACCGCCGTGATGACGAAGCGCGCGCGGATCTGCTCACCACTGTCCGTGATGACGACCCAGGTGCGCGATTCGGCGTCGTACGTCGCCGAGGCGACACGAGTGTCGAAGGTGATGTGGCGGCGCAGGTCGAATTTGTCGGCCACGATGTTGAGGTAGCGCTCGATGTCGGGCTGCGCGGCGAACCGCTCATCCCACGTCCACTCGTCCAGCAGTTCCTGCGAGAAGAAGTAGCCGTACGTGTAGGCCTCGGAGTCGCTGCGAGCGCCCGGGTACCGGTTCCAGAACCACGTGCCGCCGAGACCCGAACCGGCCTCGAGGACGCGGACGCTGGCCTCCGGAAGGTCGGTGAGAACCTTGTACAGCTGGTAGAGGCCGGAGATGCCGGCCCCGATGATGAGGACGTCGGTGTCGACCTTCGTCTGCTCGGTGTTCAATTCAGTCTCCTTCGTCCGAAGTGTGGGGTGCGGGTCCGTCAGTGGGCCGCGAGGAACTCGCCGATACGGCGGACGGCGTCCTCAGCCTCCGGCAGCGCCCAGAGCAGGATCTGGTGCACGTGCGGCATGCCCTCTTCGATGTCGAGCGTCACGTCGACGCCCGCGGCGCGGGCGTTCTCGACGATCGTCAGCGCGTCCTGCTGCAGGACCTCCTCGGTCCCGACCTGCACGTACAGCGGCGGCAGACCGGACAGGTCGGCGTAGACGGGTGAGATGAGCGGGTTCTTCACGTCCTGGTCGGGCGCGTAGAGGGAGACGTTGAACTCCAATCCGCCCCGCGTCACGACCGGGTCGATCGCAGCGTTCGTGTCGATGTCGTCGTTCGTCAGCGTGAGGTCCGCCCACGGCGACATGAGCGCCGCGGCGTTCGGCTGTGCGACGCCCTTGTCGCGCGCGGCGACGAGCGTCGAGACCGCGAGTCCGCCACCAGCGGAGTCACCGACGATGAAGACCCGTCCGGTCGCGTCGGCGCGCAGCGCCTCGTAAGCGGCGAGCGCGTCTTCGACCGCTGCCGGATGGGGTCGCTCGGGTGCGAGCCCGTAGTCCGCTGCGAACACCTTCGAGTTCGAGACGGCCGCGATGGCCGCGGCGAGGTCGCCGTGGCTCACACTCGATCCGGCGAAGTATCCGCCGCCGTGCAGGAACAGGGTGACATCCTCGGCACCCTCCGGCGTGAACCATGCTCCGGGCACTCCGCCGACCTCGCCGTCGCTCCGCGTGACACCGGGGGGCAACGTGCCCTTGCCCATGCATCGGTCGTAGCCGGCGCGGATACCCTCCAGCGTCGTCTCCGTTGCGAAGTCGTACGCCTCGCCGAGAGCGGCCTGCACTCGCGCTTCCACCATGATCGCTCCTTTGCGACAGTCGGGTCTGATGTGCGATCAGGTTAGCCACTAGATGCGGATTTGACTAGAGTTGCGACTAACTTTTTCCTCATTGTGCGCCTCTAGCAGTCGTTCACTGTTCTGTTTCCACGAAATTCTGATTCACGATTGGTTGTTCACTCGCGTGCCGCCGGACGACTCCCGCCCGTGCCGCGGTTCTCATTTCGCGCCCGGCGTGTGGACCGACTTCGCAGACGCGCTCCGACCTCCGGCCCGTCGGGTCGCCCGGCGCTGCCTCATCCTGATGAACCTGAGGAAATCCCCGGAGGGGCGTCAGCGCGCGCTGAATATGGTGGGCTCATGCCGGTCGCCGATCTCGAACAGTTCTCGCGCTTGCTGATCTGGACGGCGGTGGCTCTCTACGCGGTGGCGTTCCTCGTCTACAGCCTGGACCTCAGCAGGCGCGCCGACGCGCACACCGAGAAGCAGGACGTCCGGGCGCGCGAGCTCGTCGCCGCATCCGGCGAGATCGTGGCGTCGCCGGCACCGACCATCACCACAAGCGATCCGCGCCCGCCGAAGCGCTTCGTGCTCGCTCGGATCGCGACGTCCTTGACGTGGTTCGCACTCGTGCTGCACCTCGGCGGAGTCGTGCTCCGCGGCGTCGCGGCACCGCACGCCCCGTGGTCGAACATGTACGAGTTCGCGATCTCCGGCACGGCGGCCATCGTCGCGGTCTACCTCCTCTCGCTCCTGAAGGTCGACCTGCGCTTCCTCGGGACGATCATCACCGGCCTCGTCGTGGTCGTCCTGGGCGCGGCGGCGTATCTGATCTACATCCCGATCGTGCCGCTGCCGGACCCGCTGCGCTCGGTCTGGTTCGTCGTCCACGTGTCGGTCGCGACGCTCGGCGTCGCCTTCCTCGCGCTCGCCGGCGCCCTCTCCGTCGTCCAGCTCATGCGGCACCGGCGGGAGGCCCGCGTCGCGCGAGCGGAGACCGTCACGCGGTCGTTCCTGGATGCACTTCCCACCTCCGCCGCCCTGGAGAGCCTGGCGTACCGAGTCGCGATCGTCGGTTTCGTCCTGTGGACCTTCACCCTCATCGCCGGAGCGATCTGGGCGAACGACGCCTGGGGCCGCTACTGGGGCTTCGACACGAAGGAAGTGTGGACCTTCGTCATCTGGGTGATCTACGCCGGCTACATCCACGCCCGCGCGACCCGAGGCTGGCGCGGGGCTGGTTCGGCCTGGCTGTCAATCGTCGGCTTCATCGCCGTGATCTTCAACTTCGCCGTGATCAACGTGTACTTCCAGGGCCTGCACGCCTACTCCGGGTTGAACTGACGGCGACAGCCACCACCGATCCGAACGAACGGGCCGCCGCACCTGCCCGAACTCGACCCGCGCTCAGCGGACGTGCGGCGCCGCGGAGAGCGGGTCCGCCAGGAGCGGTTCGAGAGCGGCCTCGGCGGCACCGATGAGAAGACGGTCGGCGGCGAGCGCCGCGACGGCCACCGTGAGGTCCTCGCCCGACACCGGCAGACTGCTCCGCACCACGAGCTCCCGGAAGCGCTCCGGATCCCCGACCAGGGCGGCGAGGTACCCGCCGAGCACGACGGCCGACGGGTTCATCACGTTGACGGCGGACGCGAGGGCCGCGGCCAGAACACGACGCTGGCGATCGAGCTCCGCCGAGACCGCCGCCGAAGCCGGGTCGGACAGCAGCGCCGCGAGCTCCGCATCGTCGATGTCATCACCGGTCCGGTCCAGGAGCTCGAGGACATGGCGACGGCTCACCTCGTCCTCGAGGACGGCCGCGGACGTGACGAGGTCATCGCGGTCGGCGGTCGCGACCGCGATGTGACCGAACTCGCCGGCGTACCCGCCCGCGCCCTCCAACGGCGCACCGCGACTGATGATGCCGCCGCCGATGCCGCTCGCACCGCCGTTGAGGTAGAGCACATCGTCATGCCCGAGCCCGGCGCCGTACCGATGCTCGGCGATCGCGCCGAGCGTCGCGTCATTGGCGACGACGACCGGCAGGTCCACGTGATCGGCGAGGTTCTCCGCGAGCGGAACGTCCGCCCATCCCAGGTGCGGGGCGAGACGGACGAGGCCGTCCGCAGACCGGACCAGGCCCGGGACCGCCACGCCCACGGACACCACGGCGCACGCCGCCAGCGCATCGGCCCGCCACGCGGCCAGTCGTTCACCGACCAGCGCCGTGACCTCATCCGGGGTGGGCACCCGCGACAGCGGGACGCGCTCGCGCACGCGGATGACGCGGTCCAGACCGACGACGGCCAGTGTGACGGCATCCACCTCCGGGTTGACCGCGATCGTGACGACGTCAGAGGCCGCAGAGAACACGGGGGACGGTCGGCCGGCGCCGACAGCGGTTTCCGGGTCGCCCTCACGCACGAGACCGGCGCGGCCGAGCTCGGCGGTCAGGGCCCCGACGGTGGAGCGGTTCAGCCCGGTGAGGGCCGTGAGCGCGGCCCGGGAGCGCGGCCCCTGAACGTGCAGCGCACGCAGGATGCGGGACAGGTTGGATCGCCGAACGTCTTCGGTCGTCGTGGCGCTCATCGCGCCCACTCTACTTGTCCGCGCGCCCCGGAATCGGGGTGGACGGATGCGCTCCGATGGAATAGGTTGTCAATCACAACATATTACTGAACTCGCCGAGGAGGCGCCATGACCACGCCCACCCGAGAAGACCGCTTCTCGTTCGGACTCTGGACCGTCGGCTACACCGGCGCCGACCCGTTCGGCGGCCCCACCCGCCCGAACCTCGACGTCGTGCACGCCGTCGAGAAGCTGTCCGAACTGGGAGCCTACGGACTGACCTTCCACGACGACGACCTCTTCGCCTTCGGATCCAGCGATGCCGAGCGCCAGACGCAGATCGATCGTCTGAAGGGCGCCCTGTCCGACACCGGCCTGATCGTGCCGATGGTCACCACGAACCTGTTCAGCGCGCCCGTGTTCAAGGACGGTGGCTTCACCTCGAACGACCGCCAGGTCCGCCGCTTCGCCCTGCGCAAGGTGCTGCGCAACCTCGACCTCGCCGCCGAGCTGGGCGCGAAGACCTTCGTCATGTGGGGCGGCCGCGAGGGTGCCGAGTACGACAGCGCGAAGGACGTCCGCGCCGCGCTGGAGCGCTATCGCGAGGCCGTCAACCTCCTCGGTCAGTACGTCACCGACAAGGGCTACGACATCCGGTTCGCCATCGAGCCGAAGCCGAACGAGCCGCGCGGCGACATTCTGCTGCCGACCGTCGGCCACGCCCTGGCGTTCATCACCTCCCTGGAGCGTCCGGAGCTCGTGGGTGTGAACCCCGAGGTCGGACACGAGCAGATGGCGGGGCTCAACTTCGCCGCCGGCATCGCCCAGGCCCTGTACCACGGCAAGCTCTTCCACATCGATCTGAACGGCCAGCGCGGCATCAAGTACGACCAGGACCTCGTGTTCGGTCACGGCGACCTGCACAACGCGTTCGCGCTCGTCGACCTGCTGGAAAACGGCGGCCCGAACGGCGGCCCGGCGTACGACGGTCCGCGGCACTTCGACTACAAGCCCTCGCGCACCGAGGACGAGACCGGTGTGTGGGACTCCGCCTCCGCCAACATGCGGACGTACCTGCTGCTGAAGGAGCGCGCCGCCGCGTTCCGCGCCGACCCGGAGGTGCAGGAAGCCCTGGCCGCCGCGCGCGTGCCGGAGTTGTCGACGCCGACGCTGTCCGACGGGGAGAGCTACGACGACCTGCTCGCCGACCGCAGCGCGTACGAGGACTTCGACGCCGACGCCTACTTCGGTGGCCACGGCGCGGGCTTCGTGCGGTTGCAGCAGCTCGCCACCGAGCACCTCCTCGGCGCCCGCTGAGACCGGCCATGGCACACGTTCTCGGCGTCGACTCCTCGACGCAGTCCTGCAAGGTGGTCGTCGTCGACGCCGAGAGCGGAACCGTCCTGCGGTCCGGTCGTGCCGCGCATCCGGAGGGCACCGAGGTCGACCCGGAGGCGTGGTGGGTCGCGCTGCAGGCCGCGATCGCGGATGCCGGCGGGCTCGACGGAATTTCGGCGGTCGCGGTCGGCGGCCAACAGCACGGCATGGTCGCTCTCGACGCGGACGGACACGTCATCCGTCCCGCGCTGCTGTGGAACGACACGAGGTCGGCGGCCGCGGCGACCGACCTCGTCTCGGAGGTCGGGGCGTCGGAGTACGCCGCCCGCACCGGCGTCGTACCGGTGGCGTCCTTCACCGCCACGAAACTGCGCTGGCTGCGGGACGCCGAACCGGACGCCGCCGCCCGCGTCGCCGCCGTCGCGCTCCCCCACGACTGGCTCACCTGGCGCCTGCGTGGCTACGGACCCGACAACCCCGACCTCGAGGCGCTGACGACGGACCGCTCCGATGCGTCCGGCACGGCGTACTGGGGTCCGGACGGCTACGACCGCGACCTGCTCACCCGCGCACTCGGACACGACGCGATCCTCCCCCGCGTCCTCGGTCCGCTGGAATCGGCCGGCACCCACGATGGCATCGTCTTCGCGCCCGGCGCCGGTGACAACGCCGGGGCCGCGCTGGGTCTCGGCGCCCGACCCGGGGACGTGGTCATCTCGCTGGGCACCTCCGGCACCGTCTTCGCCGTCACGGACGAGCCCATCGCCGATCCGAGCGGGACGGTCGCCGGCTTCGCGGACGCGACCGGACGCATGCTTCCGCTGGTCGCCACACTGAACGCGGCGCGGGTGTTCGACGTCGTGGCTCAACTGCTCGAGGCGGACCATGACGAGTTCGCACGCCTCGCGCTGAAGGCCTCCCCCGGGGCCGACGGCGTCGTCCTGGTGCCGTGGTTCGAGGGCGAGCGCACCCCCGATCTGCCCGACGCCCAGGCTTCCCTGTCCGGGCTGACGCTGGCGAACACGACGCGCGCGAACCTCGCACGCGCGGCCATCGAGGGCGTGCTGTGCGGACTCGCGAACGGGCTCGAGGCGATCCGAACCCTCGGCGTCGCCCCCGAGCGCATCCTGCTGATCGGCGGCGCGGCGGCGAACCCCGCCGTCAGCGGTATCGCGGCGCAGGTGTTCGACCGAGACGTGGTCGTCCCGGCACCCGCGGAGTACGTCGCCCTCGGCGCCGCGCGTCAGGCCGCGAGCGTGCTCGCCGGCGCGTGGGTGGAGTGGCCGGTCGACACGAAACGCACCATCGCCGCCGCGACGGTTCCGGACATCCGGGCGCAGTACGACCGCGCCGCGACCCGCCGCGCCGAGGGCTGAGAACGCGCCGACCTCGCCGCTCTGGGATCATGGCCGAATTCCCGAAAGGAGAACCGTGTCCGCTCTGCGCATCCGGCCCGTGATCGGAGCCGAAGACCATCCCGCGCTCGTTGCGATCTGGCGAAACGCGGTCGACGCCACGCATGACTTCCTCGCCGAGGCGGATCGCGACGAGATCGAGAGTCGGCTGGGATCGGACTACTTTCCCGCCGTGCACCTCTTCGTCGCCGAGCGCGATGGTCACCCGGTCGGCTTCTCCGGGGTGTTGGACGGAACACTGGAAATGCTGTTCGTTGACGCGTCCGCGCGTGGCAGCGGCGTCGGCACGGTGCTGCTGACCCACGCGATCGAACACCAGGGTGTCACCACCGTTGATGTCAACGAGCAGAACGTGGCGGCCGCGGGCTTCTACGCGCACCGCGGGTTCGCGGTCATCGGCCGCAGTGCGACCGACGACGAGGGACGGGCGTATCCGATGCTCCACCTCCGACTGCGCGCACCGTCCTGAACCTCGGCCGCGCGACGCGGTTCAGAGGTGACCCGGGCGGTCCAGCACCGTCGAAGAGACCTCGATGTCGGCGTCAGTGAGTTCCGCGGTGCAGTACAGCAGGGACAGGGTGTCGTAGCCGTGGGTGCGGTTGTCGCGGATGATGGCGCGATCGTCCGTCGACGGGATCGCGGCCGTGTCCTGCAGGAGGGCGATCCAGGACTCGGGCCACGGCTCGTCGTCGTCCTCAAGGGTGCGGAAGCGCGGCAGCCACGCCGTGATCCGCGCCGTCGCGGGGTCATCGAGGTCGTCGTGCGCGATCATGTGCACGCCCGGGTCCACCGGGGTCTCGCGGAGCGTGACACCGTCCCAGCTCACGATGCGGGCACCGGACGGCGTCGCCTCCAGCAGGTTGAACCCGTGCGTTCGTGGCGCGACGGGCGAGTGTCCGGCGATCGAATCGAGCACGAGAGCACCCCGCGAGCGCACCTCGTGGTCGGGCAGATCGATGACGTCGGCGCGATTCAGCAGGACGGCGAGGCGCTTGGTCTCCGGATCGAACGCGAGCCAGGCGCCGCCCGCACGCCGGTCGCGGATGCCGATGACGCCGGGATGCGTGTCCGGCCACCAGGGACCGAGGTCATCCCACGCGCGAGCGGGGTCCTCGTCACGGACGCAGAGGAGCCTCACACCGGAGGACATCACGTCGATCACCGCGGTACACATCGCGGGTCAGCCTACTGCGACATCATGGAGCCATGAGCCGACAGCTGAACATCGTCGTGGGTGTGGCCGGCGGGATCGCCGCTTACAAGACCATCCAGGTGGTGCGCGAACTCGTCCTGGGCGGACACGACGTGCACGTCATCGCGACGGACAGCGCCCTGAAGTTCGTCGGCGCCCCGACGTGGGAGGCGCTCAGCCGCAACCCGCTCAACACCTCGATCTTCGACGACGTCGCCGCCGTGCGGCACGTGAGCATGGGACAGGAGGCCGACGCCATTGTCATCGCCCCGGCCACCGCGAACACGATCGCGAAGCTCGCCGCAGGCATCGCCGACGACCTGCTCGGCACCACGGTGCTCGCGAGCCGCGCGCCCCTCGTCATCGCTCCGGCCATGCACACCGAGATGTGGTCGCACCCCGCCACCGTGGCCAACATCGCCACGCTCCGCGAGCGCGGCGTGATCATCGTGGGGCCGGACTCCGGACGCCTCACCGGCGACGACATCGGACCCGGCCGGATGAGTGAGCCGGACGCCATCACGGCCGCCATCATCTCCGCCGCCACGGCACGCGAGCACGCGGAACCCGCCGCGCGGGACCTCGCCGGACAGCGCATTCTCATCACTGCGGGGGGCACCCGCGAGGCGATCGACCCGGTCCGCTACGTCGCCAATCACTCCAGCGGCAAGCAGGGTGTCGCGATCGCGCTGGCCGCGCTCCGGCGCGGGGCCGATGTCACGGTGATCGCGGCGAACCTCGACCCCGGACCCGCGGCCGACCTCCGTGCTGCGGAGATCACCACGGTCCCGGTCACCTCGGCCGCAGATCTCGCCCGCGAGGTGGACCGTCTCGCTCCGGACGCGTCCGTCGTCGTGATGGCGGCGGCCGTCGCCGACTTCACGCCCGCTGCTCCGGCCGAGAGCAAGATCAAGAAGGGGGACGACGACGGCCTGGACCTGCACCTCGTCCGCACGCGCGACGTGCTGGCCGACCTCGTCGCGCACCCCGTCTCCGGACGGCTCGTGGTCGGCTTCGCGGCCGAGACCGCATCCTCGCGTGACGAGCTGGTCGAACTCGCGCGCGCGAAACTCGCCCGCAAACCCGCGGACCTCCTGGTCGCGAACCGGGTCGGATCCGGACTCGGGTTCGGGACGGACGACAACGCCGCCGTCCTGCTGTCCAGCACCGGCGAGCTCGTCGCGGAAGTCAGCGGGACCAAGCGCGACGTCGCCGACGCGATCCTCGATCAGCTCGCCGCGCTCCGCCACGGCGAATGAGCGCGAGCGGGCGTCCGCACACCCCCGGGCAGCCCGGATGACGCCCCGTGACGTCATCTGACCGTGCATGACGCACACCCTTGAGGTGTCCGGAATCGGGTCGCTAGACCGGAAGGCGGACCGTGCCACCTCGGCGCGGAGAACGCGAGGACACGGATGGCTCTCACCGGACTGATCATCGGCGGACTACTGGGCTTCGCCCTCCAGCGCGGCCGCTTCTGCGTGACGGGTGCCTTCCGCGATGTGTGGCTGACGAAGAAGACGCGGTGGCTCACCGCGTTTTTCATCACCATCGCGGTGCAGTCCGTGGGGATCTTCGCCCTCGCCGCGGCCGGCGTGATCTCGTTGACCGGCGGTGAGTTCCCCTGGCTGGCCGCCATCGTCGGCGGGCTCATCTTCGGGTTCGCGATCGTCTTCGCCGGCGGCTGCGCGACTGGCACCTATTACCGCGCCGGCGAGGGCCTGATCGGGTCCTGGATCGCGCTCGTCGGCTATGCCGTGACCGCGGCGGTGATGAAGTTCGGTGCGGGCACGCCCGTGACCGAAGGGTTGCGCTCGGTGACCGCGCCCGTCGGCACCCTCTACGAGTTCCTGGGCATCAACCCCTGGGTCCTCGTGGTCGTGCTCGTCGCCGGCACCGGGATCGCCGTGGGCCGACAGCTCCGCCGCGATGGCGCACTGCCCCGGCCGGTGCGACTTCCCGCCAAGCACACCGGACTGCGTCACCTCCTCTTCGAGCGCCCCTGGGGAGCCTTCAGCACCGCGGTCGTCGTCGGACTCATCGGCATCATCGCGTTCCCGCTCTCGTATGCGTCCGGCCGCCCGTCCGGTCTCGGCATCACGACCCCGAGTGCCAACATCGTCGGCTACCTCGTCACCGGGGACATCGCCCTCATCGACTGGGGCGTGTGGCTCGTCGTCGGCATCCTGGTCGGCTCGTTCATCGCGGCGAAGGGCTCAGGCGAGTTCCGCCTCCGTGTTCCGGACACCGCGACGATCCTGCGGTCCTCGCTCGGCGGCATCCTGATGGGCGTCGGCGCCGCGATCGCGGGCGGCTGCACCATCGGCAACGCGATGGTCGGATCCGCGTCCTTCACCCTGCAGGGCTGGGTGTCCTTCGCCGCCATGCTGCTCGGCACCGGCATCGCCGTGCCGCTCGTCTTCGGCCGCCGCCGCGCGGCGACCTCCACACCCGTCACCGTTCCCCGCCAGACCACCCCCGTCGCCTGAAACCGCCAAGGAGAGATATGACCGTTCACCTGCTCGAGACCGCCGGACAGGTCTGCCCGTTCCCGCTCGTCGAGGCTCAGGCCGCGATCGCCGAACTGCCCGCCGGAGACGAACTGCGGATCGACTTCGACTGCACCCAGGCGACCGACTCGCTGCCTCGCTGGGCCGCAGAGGAGGGCTACCCCGTCACCGCTTTCGAGCAGGTCGGCGACGCGTCCTGGACCATCACCGTCCAGAAGCCGGCCTGATCGCACCGCGGTTCGACGCCCCGGGCGCACGCCGCGTTCGGGGCGTCCTGCGCGGGCGGCACCGGGTCCCGCTGAGTGGCGTCCAGGGATGTCCGGCGGCGCCGACGAGCAGTTCCACCGCGTCGTCTGGTGAGCGCGATCAGCCTCGTCCCCACGCACGCTCGATGAGGTCGGCCGGCGGCCGCGGGAGATCGTCCGGCACACCGCCACCGCGGAGCAGTGTGCGGGCGAGGTCCGCGACCACAGCCGTCGCCGCCGTCGAGAACCAGCTGCCGACGGAAACGCGGCGCACGCCGACGTCCCGCAACTCGTCGACCGACGGCCCACCCGGGAACGCCAGGACGTTGACCGGCCCACCCGCATAGGCGACGAGCCGCTCGATGGTCGGCAGATCGCGCGGTCCGGGGGCGTAGAGACAGTCGGCACCGGCCTCGGCGAAGGCCTGCAGCCGGCCGAGGGTCTCGTCCACGCCCGCGAGACCGTACAGCAACCCCTCGCTGCGGGCGGTCACCACGATCCCGGACGCTTGCGCGGCCTCCGCCGCCGCCGAAACCCGGTCCCGCGCGAGCAGCGCGTCGTACAGGCCCCGGGCCTTCGGGTCATAGTCCTCGATGGAGACGCCGGCGGCTCCGACCTCCGCCAGCGCACGGACGGTCGCCGCAACGCCGGCCGGATCGTCGGCGTACCCGTTCTCCGCGTCCACTGCCACCGGGACGTGCACCGCGGCGACCAGGTCGGTCACGTGCTGGACGAGCTCATCGCGGGTCACGGACTGGTCCCGACGACCGAGCGTCGCGGCGAAGCCGGCGCTCGTGGTGGCGACGGCAGCGAACCCCAGGGCTTCGAACAGCCGCGCCTCCCCCGCGTCACGCGGGTTGGGCAGGACGAAGGTTCCGGTCCGGTGCAGGTCGCGAAAGGTGCTCATGCCCTCACGGTAGGCCCGGCACCGGGCCGGCGCTGGCAGGTATCGGACGCGACCGAGCGGGCCCGCCGCGGGAGTCAGCGGGAGACAGCGGGAACGCGCGGCCGGAGCGGAACAACGCGGGTGAGCGACTGCTCCCGGACCAGGATCAGCGTTCCGCCGCCGAACACCACGACGGCGAGCGCGACGAGGGCGATCGCGATCGGTCCCCGCGGGGCCACGATCGACTGACCGATCAGAGCCTGCGCCGTCACGATGGCGACCAGGGCTGCGAACGCGATGACCGCCAGCGCGGTGAGGCGGAACCGCACGCGCTCCGTCTGCAGCACCCGGATCTTCCGGCTGGCGACCTCGAGACCCATCAGGATCAGCGGGAGCACCTGCAGGGCGTGCATGCCGATGAAGTGCGGCACGCGCAGATCGCCGCCGACCGTGCTCCACCCGAGGAGCGGCAGTCCGGGCCCGCCGTCCGCGACACCGACGGCGTGCGCGCCGGCTATGCCCTGGAAGTTCGACAATTGTCCGCTGGTCGGCGTCGTCATGAGGAAGGCCACGGCGAGTCCGGCGAGGCTGATCACGAGTGCCCCGCGAATCGCCCAGTTGCGGGAACGGGACTGCTCCGGGTTGCGCATGACCGCGAACGCGACGAGCAACGACATCATCCACACCATGCCGATGGAGCCGGCCATGATCGACCACATCGCGATGTGCAGCGGGGTGGAGACGTTGAAGTGGCTGGTGGTGCCGAGAGCGACCGCCCCGACGATGATGGCGAGTTCGATCACCATGCCGATGGTGACGAGTGTGCCGGCCCACCAGGCGGTCCGCTGCCAGCGACGCCGTCGACCGATCAACCACGCGAAGCTGATCGCGTAGACGGACGTGGAGATCGAGAACTTGATCGGCTTCAACCAGCCGTTCGTGCCCACGATCTGGACGGGATCGACGAACGCCATGATGACGCTGATCACACCGAGAACCGCGGCGGCGATGGCGATCGCGACGAGGGGACGGTGCCAGTGGGTCGGTGTGAGGTCGTGCGCGGGACGTGCGGATGTCGTGAGCTCGGTCATTGGTCTGCCCTTTCGAATTCGGCGGGTCGACCGGTCTGGTCGGCCGAGGTGGGAAGTGTGCGTCCGACGTGCTCCTGCGCCATGATCCGCAGGCCGGCCAGGATCTGCTCTCCGACGACGGTGCCCAGGATCACCGCCCGGGCCAGATCGGCGGGGTCGGGTGCCTGTCGGACGTGGTCGATGATGCGAATGCCGATAGTGTCTCTATCGATAGTGCAGATATCAAGAGTCGGAAAAGAGTTCTCATGAGAACATCTCGAGCTGGCGAGCACGCGCGGCTCGGGATGCCGGGCCCCGATGTGAGACGGTTTCCGGAGTTCGGTCATGACCAGTGTGAAACTCGAATCGAAGGAGCAGGTCATGAGCGAGCACATGAACGCGGCCCTCACCGCCGCCGATCCGCTGGCGCGCGACGACGCGGCGGATGACCGCGAGATCGTCCGCCGGATGTCCGCCGCCGCCCGGACATCCATCGTCCGCCGCCGTCCGCGATGGCGTGTGCTGCTGCCGGTGGGCATCGCGGCGACCGTGGCGCTGACCGGCGCAGCGGTGCTGATCCCCCTCGGCAATCTGTTCATCGACGGTGTGTACGCGTCTGCCGACGCGGAGATCCCGGTCGTCTACACGACCGACACCGGCGCGACGCACAGCTGCCGCTACGCCGTGTACTTCGGTGACCCTTCCGACCGCACCCCTGCCGACAAGGCCCTGGCGGCGTTCGTGGCGAAGAACGACTGGACCGGTTTCGGACAGCGGGCGTATGAGATCGCGATCACGGATCCCTTCGTTCCCGGCGTCACCGGCTGGGTTGCGGACGATTCGCCGGCGGGAATCGATGAGGCGTCTCTCTCGCGCGCCATCGACACCGCCTTGGATGAGGCCATTCCGGCTCAGCTCCGTCAGGCGCAGGAGGGGCAGGACGAGACGTTCAACGCCCGGACCGACTGCCACGGGGAGCTGCACTGATGGCCGCGGACCAGCCGGATCCCGAGACCCGGCGCTGGATCGAGAGCGTGGTGGAGCAGAACGGCGACGATCTCCTGCGGTACCTGCGCCGACGCGTCGATCAGCCCGAGGATGCCGCAGACCTCCTCGGCCACGTGCTGCTGGCCATCTGGAAAGGGGCCCGCCAGGTGCCGAAGGTTGAGCTCGACGCGCGACTGTGGTGCTTCGGGATCGCCCGGAACACCCTGCGCGAGCACCACCGCCGCACCGCGCGGCGCCTGGCGCTCGCCGACGACCTGCGCGACCGTCTCCGGGTCCGCCCCCACGGGGAGGATGCCGCCGAGATCGCCGAAGCGCAGTTCGCCGCCGCGGGTGTGCGGAAGGCGCTGACCACCCTGGATGACCGGTCGCGCGAGCTGATCACGCTGGTCCACTGGGACGGCTTCAGCATCGCCGAGGCGGCACGGATGCTGGGCATGAACGAGTCCACGGCACGGACCCGGTACGGCCGTGCGCTCCGCCGTCTGCAAGCGCACCTCGCCGCAGAGTCTCGGCCGCCCGCGGACGCCCGCCGCGCGGCATCCGCCGCGCTGAGTGCGACCGAGGGCATCTCTGCCGGAGTCCTCGGGCATGAGGTCGTTGGCGCAGACCGTTTGACTTAGAGCGCGCTCTAAGTCCTAGCCTGCTGGTGTGCCAGAGGATGACGTGGGGTTCACAGTCGCGCAGATGAGTGCGGCCACGGGGATGACAGCACACACCCTGCGCTACTACGAGCGTGCGGATCTGATCCGCCCGGTCGCCCGCAACTCCGGGAACCAGCGCCGGTACTCGTCGGCGGACGTTGAGTGGGTGAACTTCCTGCAGCGTCTGCGCGAGACGGGTATGCCGATCGCTCAGATGCGCGAGTACGCGGCGTTGCGGGAGGAAGGCCCGGCGACCACCGAGCCTCGCTTGCGACTGCTGGAAGCGCATCAGGCGAGCCTGCGCGAGCAGATCGCCCGACTGCGCGTTCACGAGAATGCGCTGGCGGAGAAGATCGCGACCTACCGGGGTGACCTCGCCGCGCTCCAAGCACACCAACAGAACGGGATGGAACATGACTGATACGACCGAACGGAAGCGGCGCTTCGAGCACGGCAAGAATGTGCTCGATGCGATTGACGGCGCAGTAGGGGCGAGTGTCATCGACGCACTCGACGAAATCTCCCCGGAACTCGGCCACCAGGTGGTCGCGTGGGGATTCGGCGAGATCTACTCCCGACCTGACCTGGGGCCCCGGGATCGGCAACTCGTCACGCTTGGCATGCTCACCGCGCTCGGCGGGTGTGAGCCTCAGCTGGAGGTCCACATCAACGCAGCGCTCAACGTCGGACTCACCCCTCAGCAGATCATCGAGGCATTCCTACATTCGGCCGTCTACTGCGGGTTCCCGCGCGCTCTGAACGCCACATTCACCGCGAAGAAGGCTTTCGCCGAGCGCGGACTGCTCCCCGTCGCGTAGAAGCGGGCCGTCGCAACGCACCGCCCCCACCCGAAGGCCGTGAGCGCGTCATCGAACGCGGCCGCTCCCTGCCGATCTCCGTCCATAACCTGCATGTCGCGACTTTCGGGAGCGCGTCCGCTGGCCCAGCACCACAGTGGGCTGATGGTACGACCTTCGTCATGCTCGGTTTTGCGATCGTGTTCTTCGTGCTCGCGGCCATCATGATCAGCGGCCGTCGTCGAGCTGCGAGGGAAAAGCAGAGCGCGAGTTCCGCTCGTAGCACCGGCGCGGTCGGCGGCGTGGCAGTCCGCTGGAAAGTGGATTCGTCAGTCGCTCTTCAGGCAGTCCGCGAAGGTTGTCCAGAAGGCGGCCAGGAGTTCGTCTGTTTCGTCGGACGCCAGCGCTTCGGGTTCCCACCGGATACATACCTCAGGTGTGCCGACGACGGTCATCCCGAGGTAGACGAGGATGCTGCGCAGGTGCGACTGGGCGACCGCGGTTCCGGCGCTGTTGAGGCCTGTCCCGATGATCGCCGCGGTCCGGCCGGCGAAGGAGTTCTGGCCCCACGGCCGGGAGCCCCAGTCAATCGCGTTCTTCAGGGCACCGGGGATTGAACGGTTGTATTCCGGAGTCACGAACAGCACCGCATCGAACGACTCCAGCGCCTGCTTGAACGTGACGGCTGCGGCCGGGAACGAGTCGTCGTGGTCATAGTTGTACAGGGGCAGACAACGGATCGGGATCTCGGTCAGCTCCACCGAGGCGGGAGCCTTGGCGATGAGGCGCTCGGCCAATCGCCGGTTGATCGATGACTCCGACACGCTGCCCACGATGTATCCCACACGAACACCCACGAACGGTTCCCTTCCTTCGACGCGTTGACCCAGGTCCATCCGGCCCTGCTAACCAGCAAAGCCCACCGCCTGCGTCCAGAGAACTGCCGAACGCGGGCAGCAGTCATACGCTGGACGCATGAATCTCGAGCTGCGTCACTACCGGCTTTTCGCGACCGTGGCGCAGACACAGAGCTTCTCTGCGGCGGCCCGAGTACTGGGCATGTCGCAGCCCGCGGTGTCGCGAGGGGTCGCGGTGATCGAGCGTCAACTCGGCACTCAGCTGGTCGAGCGGACCACCCGCAGATTCACTCTCACCCGGGCAGGCGCCACGCTTCACGCCGAGGCCCAGCGCGTCCTCGACGCCGCCGAGGCCGCCGAGGCCGCAACCATCCGATCCGGCACCGGACAGGTCCTCGTCGTCGGCGTCAAAGCCGACAGCGCGGGTGACTTCCTCCCCCGGCTGCTCAACGAATACGCCAGCGCATCGGAGGGCGTCAGGGTGGAGGTCGACTTCCGCGAAACCCACGAGCTGGCTACCGCCGTGACCCGGGGCGCCTGCGACGCGTGCGTGGTGGCCTGGCCGATCACCGCGCACGGCCTAGCTTGGCTGGAACTCTGGAGCGAACCCCGCGTCGCGGTCATTCCGCACACGCATCCGCTTGCGACCGCCGACAGCCTGCATGTCAAGGACCTCGTTCAGGAACCCGTAGCCCGGTGGCCGCACCTACCCGAGGACCTGGACCGCTACTACCAAGGACGAGACACCCTGGCAGTGGACGCAGCGTCTGTCACCGGCCCCGCCGTCCGAGGACTGGCGGAGACGCTGCGCCTGGTCGAACTGGGAAAGGCAATCACTTTCCTCCCGCAGTCCGTGGCCGAGAGGTTCCAGAGGCCCCAACTGGTTGCGCGGCACGTCACCGGGCTCAGTTGCAGCCGGATGTTCCTGGGGTGGCGTGACCAGCCACTCACCCCGGAAATCGAGCAATTCATCCGCACTTGCCGCCGCCTCGCTTCGAACGGACCGTCAGTCTCCGCCGCGACGCAGTTCGGCCCTGACACAACTGAGGCGCAGAGGGCGCGCAACGGATTCAACGGCGGGTGAAAGCGAACCCCGCGAAACGCGCGGCACGCCCCACCACCGACCTACCGGCCACCGCCCGATCGCGCCGCCGCCAGCCGTCGCTACCAGACGATGACTGAGACACCGAACGGAGGGTGAGATGCTGGTCGGGTGACAAGCATCGACTCGACATTCGCCCCCGCGATTCGGGGAACGTTCTATCGAGCGATTGATCCGAACTTCCGCGAGTTCGCGATCGCGGGTTCGCGTTCGGTGGGCCGTTACTCGCGAGCGCACGAGCCGACGCTCTATCTGAGCTCATCCGTCGACGGTGTCGAGGCCGCGATGATCGCCCACAAGGACACCCGTTCGGTGGCGCTTGAGATCGTTGAGATTGAGGTCGAAGCAGCCGGCATCGTCGACCTGCGCGATGCGAACGCTCTGGAGGCGGTCGGCATAGACCTCGCTGACGCGGTCGCTCCCTGGCAGGACATCGCTGCAGCCGGAGGAACGCCATCGTCGTGGGCCGTGCGCGACCGTCTCCTCGAGGTCGGCGCAAACGGACTGATCGACCCCTCGCGCAAGAGCCCGGGGCTCTGGCACCTGGTGCTGTTCCGCTGGAATGAGGCCGACGCACCCACCGTCCGGCCGGCGGGATCCCTGGCCCCGCTGCAGTCAAGCGGGGAATGACGAGGTCGGTCCGGATCCAGATCAGCGTCGCGGCGAGGGGGAAGCCGACTGAAGGAGTGACGCGAGTCCGGCTGTTCCGATGTCCGTGATGTCGACGCTGCGGGGGACGTTGTTTCGGGTGATCCAACCGAGGCCGAAGAGGTGGTCTGTGACGGCGGTACCGAGCGGGCCCGCCAGGTGGTGTGCCTGCTCACTCCAGTCGACGCAGTAGCGCAGTGGTCGTGTGGTCGACATCAGCGTCGCCTCGATGCCCCATTCCGTGAGGGCCGCGGCCCCGTTGGTCGTGAGTCGGTAGTGATCACTTCTCCCGGATGACGAGAGCCTGTCCCCGGCGAGCTCGGGGTGATGGAGGCCGTCGCCGCCCGTGATCCAACCGGCACCGATGAACCCCTGGAACAGTTCGACTCCGGCTTGTCCGGCGAGGTGGCGATAGCAGGTGCGGGCGGTCCGGACCGCGTGCGCTCGGGTGTGGGCGCGCAGGGAGGTGATCGGGGTCCGCGGTGCGAGTTTGGCGAGGGCCTCGAGAACCCCCTCGACTTCGTCGGTCGCGAGTCGGTAGTAGCGGTGACGGCCCTGCTGGTCGACCGTGACGAGTCCATGGTTGAGGAGCACCGCCAGATGATTGCTGATCGTCGATGCGGAGACGCCGGCTTCTTCGGCCAGCCGCCCGGCCGGAAGGGCACGCCCATCGGCCAATGCCATCAGCACCCGGGCGCGCCGGGCATCCGCGAATGCGGTCGCGACGCGTGCGATGTCCGGCTCACCCTGGAGCTGCGTGTGTCCGCTCAGGTTCTGGCTCATGCGTCGATGGTACGGACGAAACGCTTCGACGCAGGCTGAAACGTCCCGGGTTGAAGATCGAGGTATGGTTCGGACTCGATCCCGCTGGTCTCTGACGCTGGCGCTGTGCGGCGGCTACTTCCTCGTCCTGCTCGATGTGACGGTCGTCAATGTCGCACTCCCTGAGATCGGCGCACAGCTGCACGCGGGCAGCGCCGGGCTGGCGTGGGTGGTCGATGCCTACTCGGTGCCGTTGGCCGGACTCCTGCTGGTCTCGGGGGCGATCGGAGACGTGGTCGGGCATCGGCGAGTCGTGCTGCTCGGCATGGTCGGCTTCGGAGTTGCGTCTGTCGCGTGCGCGCTCGCCCCGACGATCGGCGTGCTGGTCGCGGCCCGCGCCGTGCAGGGCGTCGGCGCAGCACTCATGCTCCCCGGCACGCTCGCTCTTCTTGTCGAAAGCAGTCCGGACGCGACGGGGAGAAACAGCATCGTCGGCGCATGGGCCGCGATCGGCGGGGCTGCGCTCCCTGCGGGCCCCGTGGTCGGCGGGATCCTGGTCCAAGCTGCCGGGTGGCGGACCGTGTTCTGGCTCTCCGTGCCGATCATCGCCCTCGCGCTGATCCCCGTCGTCCGACTCCACCGGTCGCCACAGCCGCGACGACCGCAACGGCACGTGGATCGGATCGGCGCTGTCCTGCTGGTCACGGCGCTGGTGTGCCTGGTCACCGCCATCATCCAGGTCCGCGAGTCGGGCCTGACCGCCGCGATCCTGGCCATCGCCGCGGCCTGTGCTCTGCTTGGCTTCCTGGCCACCGAGCGGCGCGTCAGCGATCCGCTCCTACCGGTGCCCCGGTCCTCGCGGCGCCCCTTGGGGCTGGCGTGTCTCGTGGCCGGGCTCATGAACTTCTGCGCCCTCGGCGGGTTGTTCCTGCTGACTCAGATCTTCCAGGACGTTCACCGGTTGAGCCCGCTGATGGCCGGCGCGCTGACGCTCCCGGCCATGCTGCCCCTTCCCTTGCTCGGCGCACCCGCCGCGAAGCTCGCCTCTCGAATCGGAACCTGGCGGACCAGCGCGCTCGGCGCGGCGATCGCCGCCGCCGGCGCCGTGGGAATCGCTTTCACCCTGACGAACACCGCTGCCGGGTACATCGTCCTGGCCTTCTTCCTCGCCGTATGGGGAACCGGGCTCGGTGTGCTCACGCCCGCGATCGTCACGGCAGCCCTGGCCACAACACCGACGGCTCCAGGTCTGGCATCCGGGGCGAGCAACACGGCACGCCAAACCGGCGGCGCGCTCGGCATCGCAGTCTTCGCCGCGATCGCGGGATCGGTGGGCTCGGCTGGTTTCGCCCAGCACTCTGCAGCACTGTTCATCGCCACCGCCGTCATCTTCGTGCTCGCGGGCGTCATCGCCTTCGTCGCCCCACTCCAGCTGCGGCGTCGCCCCTCGTGACACCACGACGTGTCAGTCGTTCGGCCCCGGCAGTCAGCCGGTCGCACCGAGGAGGAACTCCGCGGCCTTCTCACCGATGACAGCCGTGGGGGCATTCGTGTTGCCGGTGGTGATGGTCGGCATCACGGACGCGTCCGCGACGGTGAGCCCCCGCAATCCGCGCACCCGCAGCGTGGGGTCGACAACCGCGTCCGCACCGGCGCCCATCCGGCAGGTGCCGACCTGGTGGTGATAGGTGATGACCTGCTCGCGGATGTACTGCTCCAGCTCCTCCCCCGACACCGACGGCCCCGGATGCACCTCGCGGGCACCCCACTCGTCCGCCAGCGGGGCCTGCACACCGACCCGGCGGCACTGCTGGACGGACGCGACCATGCTCCCCATGTCGCGTTCGTCGGCGAACACCGCCGGGTCGATGAGAAGGCCGTCCGCGGGGTCGGAGGAGGCCAGCGTGAGCCGTCCCCGACTCCGCGTCGAGACGATGCCGGCCATGAGCGAGAAGCCCCACGGGATCGGGTCCATGCCCTCGGCCAGCATGGGGACGCTGAAGCAGATCGGCTGGGTGTCCGGCACCGGCAGGTCCGGCGTGCTGCGCCAGAACCAGTGCGACTGCGTCACGGACCGGTGGGGCGCAGGCGCCTCGACCTCGCGCTGCGTGTCGAAGATGACCGGAACGAGGTAGTGATCGTGCAGGTTCTCCCCGACCGGCAGGTCGGCGACGACCGGGATGCCGAGCGCCTCGAGCTGTGCCGCCGGCCCCACACCGCTGCGCAGCAACAGCTCCGGACTGCCCAGCGCACCGGCCGTCAGCACGACCTCGTCGGCGGCGATCACGGTGCCGTCGTCGAGCTCGATCCCCCGAGCGACCTCGCCGTCGAACACCACCCGAACCACCCGCACGCCGGTGCGCACCTCGAGCCGCCCCGCCTCCACCGCCGGTCGCGCGTACGCGTCCCACGTCGTCACACGGTCGCCGTCGGCGATCGTCACCTGCTCCCGGCTCACCCCGTCCTGGGTGGCCCCGTTGTAGTCCGGGTTCCGCGGCAGGCCCTCCGCCTCGGCTGCGGCGATGATCGCCTCCTGCACCGGATGCATCGGCTGGTTCTCCTCAATCGGGAGCGGGCCATCGGTGCCACGACCCTCGGACGCCGGACCGTGCCACTGCTCGATCCGGCGATAGATCGGTTCGACGTCCGCCCACGTCCACCCCGGCACCTCCCAGCCGTCGAAGTCGGCGCTGTTGCCCCGGACCCAGATGGCCGCGTTCAGCGAGTGCGACCCACCGAGCACCCTGCCGCGTGGCAGGTGCAACCGCCGACCGGCGGCGTGCTCCTGCGGCACGGTGAAGAAGTCCCAATCGGTGTCGCTGTGCCAGAGCTGGTTCAGCCGTCCGACGTCCTGGATCTCCTCGCGACGGTTGTCGCCGCCGGCCTCCACGATCAGCGTGCGTCGCCCGGCATCGGCCAGGCGGCGGGCGATGATCGAACCGGCGGTGCCGGCGCCGACGATGACGACGTCGTACGGGGTCATGGGGTCATCCTTCCGAGAGCCGATAGGCCCGAGTCAACTGATCGGGGTTCGCCACGAGCTCCGCGGCGGGTGCCGCCAGCGAAACCTCCCCCTGCGCGAGCACGGTGGCCGTCGTGGCGAGTTCCAGCGCCACCCGCGTGAACTGCTCGATCAGCAACACGCCGACGCCGGACGCGATGATCGCCCGAATCGCCGGAATCAGACGCTGCACGATGACGGGCGCAAGCCCCAGGGACATCTCATCGATGACGACGAACGACGGCTTCGCGACCAGGGCGCTGGCGATCGCGAGCATCTGCTGCTGACCGCCGGAGAGCTGGCCGCCCAGTCGTGTCGGCATCGCCCGCAGCTCCTCGAACAGTTCGAGGGTGCTCTCCACGGCCGCGGAACGCTCGCGGGACGGCAGCGGCAGGGAGGCGATCCTGAGATTGTCCGCGACGGAGAGGTCGGCGAACACGCGGTGCCCCTCCTGGACGGTCGCGATCCCGACCCGGCGGGTGCGGGTCGGGCTTCCCGGCTTGAGCGTCTCACCGTTGACCGTCACCGTTCCGGAGACCTCGCGCAACAGGCCCGCGATCGCGAGCACCGTGGATGATTTGCCCGCGCCGTTCGCTCCGAGCAGGGCCGTGACCTCGCCGGGGCGGACGGTGAGGTCCACGCCGTGCACGACCTCGCGGCCCCCGCGCCGAACCCGCAGGTCCGTGACGACCAGTTCACCGGTGTTCATGCTTGAGCCCCCAGATAGGCCTGCCGGACAGCCGGGGAGGCCAGCACCTCCGCCGTCTCGCCGAAGGCGATGAGCTTGCCGAAATCGAGCACGGCGACGGTACCGCACGCGGCACGCACCAGGTCCATATCGTGATCGACCAGGAGCACCAATGCCCCGAATCGCTCCGGGATGTCGCGGATGAGGCCGAGAAGACGGCCGGACTCCTCCGGGTCGAGTCCGGCCGCCGGCTCATCCAGCAGCACCAGTCGCGGCTCGCCGATCACGCACCGCGCGAGTTCGACCAGACGCCGTTCCAGCATCGTCAGATGGGTGCCCGGACGATCGCGATCGACCAGACCGACGTAGTCCAACGCCGCCTGCACCTCGTCGATGGACGCTCCGGTGTGGTCGGCCCCGAGGCGGACGTTGTCCCACACCGTCAGCGAACGAATGACCTGTTCCTGCTGGAAGGTGCGGCGCAACCCCCACCCGGCGCGCCGGTGCGGGGCGAGCGCGAGCAGGGACATCCCGCCCAGCGTGACGGTACCGGCGACCGGCAGGGCGAACCCGGACAGCACGTTGAACAGCGTCGTCTTGCCGGCGCCGTTGGGACCGATGATCCCCCCGACGCCGTCCTCGAACGTGACGGACACGTCGTCAAGAGGGGTCACGCCACCGAACCGGACGGTCACCCCGGCGATCTCCAGGGTCATCGCTGCACGTCCTTCCGGGGTCGTCGGAGGCGTTGCCACAGTCCGGAGAGCTGGCCCGCGATTCCCGCCGGCGCGGTCGTGATCGCCTGCACCAGGCCGAGACCGAGGATGACGAAGATCAGGTTGCCGTCCACGCCCCAGGAATCCAGCAGCGGCGGGACCCCCTGGAAGAACAACCCGGCGATCACCGCGCCGCCGAGCGTGAACGTGCCACCGATTAGGACGGTCGCGAACAGCAGAATCGACTGCTGGGCCTTGAAGGACACCGGGTCCAGCAGTCCGGCGTTCGCGGCCAGCAGCGCGCCGGCCACGCCGGTCAGCGCGGACACCAGCGCCAGGGCGAACAGCCGGTATCGCGTGACGCTGACGCCGACGGCGATCGCTCCCGCCTCGCTCTGCCGGATCGCGGCCCAGGACCGTCCCGGCTTCGCTCCGAGCAGCCAGCTCAGCAGCAGGAACACGATGAGCAGCACCACGATGACGTAGCGGAAGTAGGCGTCGTCCCCCACCGCGAGCGCGGGCCGGGGCATCGAGACCGGGAGGGTGGCACCGCCGACCCGACCCAGGAACCCCGGTCCGCCGTTCGGGAAGCCACTGGCGCTGATCAGCACCTCGATCGCCCCGGCGACCATGAGGGTGACGACGGCGAGGCTGAGGCCGGACAATCGCAGCGCCGGCAGGCTCACGATCGTGCCGACGATTCCGGTGACGATCGCCGCGAGGATCATCACCACCTCGAACGGCAGGTGGGTGGCGTGCCAGAGTCGCAGCGTCACCCATCCGCCGATCGCCACCAGTCCGACCTGCATGATCGAGACCAGTCCGACCCGGCCGTACAGCATCCCCACGCCCGCCGCCGCGATCGCGTAGATCGCGCACACGGTGAGCACCCGGGTCCAATAGGTTCCGATGAGGGCCGGGACGAGGAAGATCGCCAGCAGCGCGCACACGATGCCGGGCAGCGTGCGCCGCGCGAAGGCGGTGAACGAGGACCGGGTCATGCGCGCACCGCCGAGATCGCGATGAAGCGGCGGCGCCGCGAGATGAGAATGACGATCGTGGCGATCACGAACGGTACGGCGGTGCTGAAGGCGCTCGTGACGGGGTTCGCCGACACGAGCGACTGCAGCAGTCCGATGCCGAGGCCACCGAAGAACGCCAGCCACAGCGACCGGAATCGTCCGATCACCACGGTCGCCAGGATCGGGATGATGAGGAACGTGAGGAACGCCGGTTCCAGTCGGGTCTGATCCGCGAGCAGGATGCCGGACACACCGGCGATCGCGCCGGAGACCGTCCAGGCCGTCAGCTCCACGGAGCGCACATTCGTGCCGAGCACCGCGGCGAGATCCCGGTCACTCGCAAGAGCGCGCATCGCGGTTCCGGCGGAGGTCCGAGCCAGTGCCAGGGAGGTGCCGACGATCACCAGGATCGCCAGCGCGATGCAGATCAGCTGCGTGAGGTTGATCCTCCCGCCGGGCAACGAGAACGCGATCTGACTGGATTCGAGGTTCATCGTGCGGGCCTTGTCATTCCACGTGAACAGCATCACGCCGAGCAGGACCAGAGCGAGACCCAGCGTCGCCGTCGCCTTGCGCAGCTCGTCGATGCGAGCCAGGAACGGCCCGGCCAGCAGCCCGAACAGGAAGGCCGCCGCCGCCGCGATCACGATCCCCAGCGCGATCGCGAGCGACGGCTGCATCCGCTGACCGATGAACTGCCAGGCCGTCATCGCCGCGAGGGCTCCGATCGCGCCGTGCGCGAAGTTCAGCACCCCGGAGGTCCGGTACAGCACCAGCACCCCGACGCCGGACAGCGCGTACACGGAGCCGATCACGAGCCCGGCGATGATGAAGGGGACGACGTTCATCGGGTCACCCCCGCCACCTCGCGCACGGCGGACGGTCGGACGTCCGCGTGGATTCGTTCAGCGGTCACTTCTTCAGCAGGCCTTCGGCCTGTTCCCGATCGAGGATGCTCTTCATCGCCGGGTCGACCACCTCGGTGCAGCCCTCGACCTCCACCCACTTGCCGTCCTGCATCTTGGCGTTGCGCGTCGCGTGGTTGGCATGGTGCTCGTCCGCCTGACCGAAGTACCACGGGTCGCACAGCAGGCTGGAGGTGTAGCCCTTGATGCCGAGAAGCGCCTTCGAGACGGTGGCGCGATCGAGCGTGGAGGGATCCTTGACCTGCAGCAGGGTGTCGGTGAAGATCTTCGCCGCGAGGAAGCCGGCCTGGCTGAACGTGTCCCGGGGGGCGTCGGCGGCCGCGTACTTGTCCATCACGCCGTTCCAGAGGTCGCTGTCGCCGCCGGTCGCGGTCACCAGTTGCAGCTCGGAGTTCACCAGGAACCCCTGCCAGTAGCTGGAGAGCTGGCTCGCGAACTGCTTGTCGTAGCAGCTGGCCGTGCACCCCCAGGCGATCTTGCCGCGCGCATCCTGCTGCTCGGCGGCCGTCAGGATCGAGGCCGAGATGGGCGCCGGGTCCACGATGATGAGCGCGGAGGCCTTGGACGCCTGCACCTGCCCGACCAGCGGCAGCCAGTTGCTCTCCGCCGGATCGCTCAGCGTCTCGCCGGCCATCTTGATGCCGGCCTGCTTGGCGTAGTCGCGGATGCCCGCGGCCACCCAGTCGCCGTTGCCGGGCGTGTTCAGACCGATCGAGTAGAAGCCGCCGCCGAGGAGCTTCTGACGCTCCATGTACTGCATCAGACCGAGCGCGGAGGTCCGGGGTCCGGCATTGACCGGCGCGATGTTCGAGGACTGGAAGCACGCCTGCGGGACCCCGACACCGGTGATCGAGTAGAGGTCCGCCTTCGCGTACGCCGCATTCGCGACGTCGCAGCCGACGAAGGTCGCGTCCCCGACGAGTCCGACGACGCTCTTGTCCGCGGCCAGCCCCGCCGCCAGCTGCGCGGTCTTCGTCGGATCCAGCTGGTCGTCTTCGTAGGAGTACTGAATGGGGCGACCGTTGATCCCGCCGTTGTCGTTCACGCAATCGAAGAACGCCTTCGCCGAATTCGGCGAGGAGGAGAAGTCCACCCCACCGGACGCGGTCGCGATGGCGCCCACCCTGATCGGCTCCCCCGTCGCCGGTTTGCCGTTGCCGAGTCCGCAGGCCAGGTGGCCCGTCCCTCCACCGGCGGACGCCGTGGCACCGGAGCCGGTCTCGTCGGGGACGCATCCGGCGAGCGATACCGCCAGCGCGGCACCGACGATGAGGGCGCCGATGCCCGTCATAGTGCGATTCATGGCTGTACTCCTTTGTGCCGTGGCGGCGCATGGTCAGCGCTCATCCGCCACGACCAGGCTCGCCGTCGGGCGTTCGGTGCGATTGAACGTGGGGGAACGGCGGTTGCGCATCCGTGCACAGAGCACGGCGACTGGGGATGAGCCATATCCATCGCGCGGAGGCCGGTGTATACCTATGGAAGTTGTCGCCGCGGACACAGGAGGTGAGCGATGTCCCCGAGCATTGCCGCTACGACGGCCCCGCCCTCAGCCGGACAGATGCTGCGCCTCGGCGGCATCACCGATTTCCGTGACGTCGTCAATCGGTCCTTCGTGCCCCTGACGGTCACGTCCCAGCGGCCGCACCACTTCCACGCCACCGTTCAAGGGCAGATGCTCGACCGCATCGGCCTGACCGAAGTGGTCGCGGATCCGCACGTCGTGGAACGGACGTGGCGACTGTGCGCGGACGGCGGGACGCCGGCGAACTACAAGATCAGCCTCATGCTCAGCGGGAGCGGCTATCTCTGTCAGGACGGCCGCGACGTCCTGCTGAACCCCGGTGACCTCGCGATCTACGACACCACTCGGCCGTACACGCTCGCGTTCGATGACAGCTTCCGCTCGATCATCGCGATGTTCCCGAAGTCCTTCGTGCCGCTGGATGAGACCAGTGTGGGCCGACTCACGGCGCGCACCCTGGGCGGCGATGACCCGATGGGCGCGATCGTGGCCAGCATGCTCCGGCAGGCGACCGGCCAGCTCGGCCTCCTCACGCCGGCCGTCGGCGGTCGCCTCGCCCACACGATGGTCGACCTCGTCTCGATCCTGCTGCGCGAGCAGCTCGAGACCGACCCCGATCCGCGCCAGGAGACCCTGCTCGCGCGCATCCGCGACCACATCCTGGCGAACCTCGATGACCCGGCCCTGGGTCCGGGGTCCATCGCCGCCGCGCACTACATCTCCGTGCGCTACCTCCACGCCGTCTTCCAGCGCGAGGGCACCACGGTGGCCGCCCACATCCGCCAACTTCGACTCGAGCGCTGCCGGGACGACCTCACCGACCCGCGACTGGCGGACGAGACGGTCACGCGGGTGGCCTCCCGCTGGAGCTTCTCCGACGCCGCGCACTTCTCCCGCCTGTTCAAGGCCACCTACGGCGAGACGCCGAGCGCGTTCCGCGCAGCCCGTCTGCACGCCTGACGCACGCCTGCACGCGTGTCCAAGCCGAGTGCCCTGACGCGCAAGCGGCCGCCCGGGCCGCACCGTTGACTGGGATCACGTCACGGCAGACGGAGGGCCATCGTGATCCAGACAGCCGAGCAGGTGCTGTTCCCCCGCGCGGGTCAGGTCGAGGTGCGCGAGGTTCCGGTACCTCACCCCGGTCCCGGTGAGCTGCGATTGCGCATCACGCGCGCCGGCATCTGCGCCACCGACCTCCATCTGCGCGACGGCCACATCGGCGACCCGTTCCCCCTCGTTCCGGGACACGAGTTCATCGGGGTCATCGACGAGGTCGGTCCCGCCGATGTGCGTGGTCTCGCGCTCGGCGAGAGCGTCGCGGTCGAGATGCTCGTGCCGTGCCAGCGATGCGATCGCTGCCGCGAGGGACGGTACAACCTGTGTCAGCAGGACCTCGACACCCCCGGGCCGGGGCGCCAGCTCGGGGTGAACATCCCGGATGACGCCGTCCCGTACGCCGGCGGCTACGCGTCCCACCTGATCGTGCCCGCGCAGGCGATCGTGCACCGGATTCCGGAGACCGTCGACCCGGACGCCGCCGTCCTGGTCGAGCCGCTCGCGGTCGCCTGTCGTGCGGTGTCGCGCGGTCGCGTGCGCTCCGGGGAGTCCGTCGTGATCATCGGCCCCGGCCCGGTCGGACTGCTGTGCGCAGCGGCGGCGAGCGCGGCGGGGGCAGCGGCCGTGGTCGTGGTCGGTGGGCGCGCCGAGCGCCGCACGCTGTCGCGTTCGTTCGGGTCCACCGCGCAACTGGACGGCCGCGGCGAGGACCTCGTCTCCGACGTGCACCGGATCCTGCCCGGCGGTGCGGACGTCGTGATCGAGTCGGCCGGATCGGTGGACGCGCAGCGCACCGCGCTGATGCTGGTGCGCCGCGGCGGGCGGGTCGTGCTCGCCGGCGCGTGCGGGGCCGGGCCGACGCTGCAGATCCCGAGCGACGAGCTGCTGCTGACCCGGGAGATCGACCTGCTGCCGAGCTTCCTCTCCGCTGGAGGCTTCGAACCCGCCCTCGCCCTCCTGGCGTCCGGACGGTTCCCCTTCACCTCGCTCGTCACGCACGTGTACCCGCTCGCGGACGTGGCGCGCGCGTTCGCCGACATCGAGAACCGCACGGAGGGCCTGATCAAGGCCGTCCTCGTCCCGGAGGAGAGATCATGACGCACACCGAGGCGGTTGCGGTCAGTCGCAGCACCGACGCCGCCGACCCGGCGCACTGGAAGACCTACGACGAGTTCGCCGCCGGCATCGACACCTATCGGATGCCGGCCGCCGACCTCGGCGGCACGGCGGTCAGCCTGCGGTTCGACGAGGACACCGCGCTGTCGATCACGTTCGAGGACGCGACCACGGCGACCTGGACCTCGGACGGGCTGCTGTCCGCGTCCGGCGGCAACCGGGATCCGTACGACGCCGTCCGCGTCCGCGACGACGTGTACTTCGTCTCACTGCCGCTGGAGTCCCGCGCCCGCGAAGCGATCACGGTGGTGTGGTCGACGATGTCCGGACGGGCCATGCTCGTCCACTCCGCGATCGCTCCGGAGGCCACTGCGGGTGTGCCGCAGGTCGGTCAGACCTTCGCCGCGGGCGTGGTCGAGGGGATCACCGTGACCGGGGCGAAGCCGGGCCCGAGCCGGGATCTGATCGGCATGCGCAACGTCTACCGGTACAGCCCGAACCACCTGTACGAGCACGTCTACCTCTCCAGCGAGCGCTACGCGTGGCAGTGCGTGCAGGGCGAGCAGCGCGGTCATGGCGACGTCGACATGTCCACGGTGTGGCGCTTCGAACACGGGCTGTATCTGTTCTGCTTCCGCGAGTTCGTGATCCCGGTGGCCAGCGTCTGGCTGCACGACCTCGGCTACGCCCTGCGCACCACCGGAGTCTTCCTCGGCATCAACGGCCAGGGTGCGGCGCAGCACTCCCGCGCCGGCGGCCACATCTATCCGCTCGGTCGGGTTTCCTACCCCGACGTCGAGCCCGTCTGAGGAGCATCATGACCACCAACGCCGACATCATCCGCGCCCACTACGCCGCCTCCGACGCCGGAGACCTCGACGGCATGCTCGCGCCACTGGCTCCGGACGTGCACTGGCGGGAGGCGGAGGGCTTCCCCGCCGCCGGACTCTACGTGGGTCCGGAAGCCGTCAAGGAGAACGTCTTCGTCCGTCTCAACGGGGAGTACGACGACTACCGCCTCACCGTGGACGAGGTGCTCGACGCCGGGGACACCGTCGTCGGGGTCGGGACGTACACCGGTGTCTTCCGTGCCACCGGCAAGCCGTTCCGTGCCCGCGTGGCGCACCTCTGGCGCCTCGCGGACGGGAAGGTGATCGCGTTCGAGCAGATCACCGACACCCTTCTGGTCGACCGGGCCCGCCACTGACGGGCCCCGTGAGGCGGGTCAGTTCAACGCGATGATGCCGGCGTTCAGCGTGGTGGCGAAGAGGATCCAGCACAGGTAGGGCAACAGCAGCAGGGACACCACGAGGTGGTCGCGCAGGCACGCGAACACGAGCCAGGCCACCAGGACGTCCATCACGACGATGATCACCAGCGCGATCCACCAGGCGGCGGGACCGAGCCAGGGGTAACCGGCGAAGAAGACCGGCGACCACAGCGAATTCAGCACGAGCTGGGCGATGAAGAGCATCAGCAGCGACCGCGCGTTGTTCTCACGTCCGGGGCCGGAGAAACCCTGTCGCCACAGGATGAAACCGGCGATCGCGATGAGCAGGTACAGGAGCGACCAGGCCGGACCGAACAGCCAGTTCGGCGGGGTCCAGGAGACCTTGTTCGCCTCCGCGTACCAGCCCTCGGTGTTGCCCATGTTCGCCAGCGCGCCCCCGGCGGCGACGAGCACCACCGCGAGGAGCAGGCCGACGGCCGCCCAGACCTGGCGCTGCGCCGAGGGCTTCGGCTGGGCCGCGCGCGGAGCCGGTCCGGCCGTGGTTGTCTCGGTAATCTGATCGGACACGGGGCCCCCGTTCTGCGCCGCCCCGCGGTGGGGAGGTTGAGTCACATGGTAGCCACCGAGGACGATCCGGCAACGGGGTCGGCGAACCCGCCGCGCACCGCCGACGGCCACCACATCGTCGTGGACGGTCGGAAATGGCGAGCGACGGATCCGGGAATTCCGGACAAGCTGCGCCAGGAGCTCGTCGACGAACTGATGGCGGCGCGCCGCGGGGTCCGCGCCGGGGAGAGCGACGCGCGGCCGCGGGTGAACGACGCCAAACACGCGCTCGGCGAGCGCGGTTACGCGTGGTGGGAGGAGCCGGCCCCGGACGAACTCGACACCCGCATCACCGCCACGATCCACGCGCTGCTGCGCAAACGCGACGGCAAGACGATCTGCCCGAGCGATGTCGCGAGAGTCGTCGGTGGCCCGGACGAGCAGTGGCGCTCCCGGATGGACGACGTCCGCCGGGTGGCGGCCGGCCTCGCCGCCGACGGCACCGTCGTGATCACGCAGAAGGGCGAGCCGGTCGACCTCGCCACGGTGCGGGGCCCCGTTCGCATCGCGTTCGGTCCGTCCGCGTCCTGATCGGGCCCGGTCACAAAGGGGGCGGCGAGTCGCCCGCGTGCGGCCTCATCACGGCTGTTCCCCTCCCGCCGGTTGCCGCCGGGAGGGGAGAGGATCGTCCGCGACGAGCGCCACGATGCGGTCCCAGTAGGCGTCGTTCCAGTACGCGTCGGCGTCCATGCGCTCCCGCGCGGCCCGTGCGCGCGAGGAGGCCGCCTCCGGATCGGCCAGGGTGCTCGTGATCGCCGCCTGCAACTCCTCCGAAGACTCGGGCGCAACGTAGAGCACCTCGTCATCCGTGAAGTAGTCGCGCAGGCCCCCGGTGTCGGACGCGATGACGGGGGCACCGGCGGCGACGGCCTCCAGCACGGTGGTGATTCCACTGGCGTGCGCGTTCGGCCGGAGCGCGACCACGACGGCGACGGCGTGCGCATACAGGGCGAGCAGCTCGTCCACTCCCGCGGTCAGCGCGGCCACGTTCGTCCCCCGCACCAGGACGGGCTGTCGGCCCGCGACCCGGACCGTGACGCCGGGCAGCTCGGACAGGGCATCGCCGAACGTGTCCCAGTCCCGCGCCACGTCGTTGCCCACGCCGAGAACCTGGGCCCCGTCGACCGCGCGTGCCACGGTCCCGAAGCGCCGAGACACCCCGAACGGGACGTAGACGTGTCGCGCCGCGGGTGCGAGCGCGCGCCCCAGCTCGTGGTTCGGGAGTGCGTTCGAGACCAGGACGTCCACGCGCCGGAGGGCACGCACACTCGCCCACCGGCGCAGCCCACCGAGCTCCGCGAACCGCCGGAAGAGCCAGATCGTCTGCCCGATCAGGACCGGCCCGCCACGCCCGATGACCGTCGCCGCCGCGAGGTACTCGACCTCGGTGTGGCAGTAGATCGCGTCGGCACGGCGCAGAGCGCGTCGGTTCGCCAGGGCCCGGACGAGGTCGAATCCCAGCACACGGTGGACGACCCGCGCAGGTCGCCGCAGGAGCCGGGGAACCGGAGCGGCCGCGAACGCGAACCGCCATCCGTCCGGGACGTTCTCGGTGCCATACGGGTGCCGATCAGGGGTCAGCCCGCGCTCGTGCTGTGCGGCGTAGGTGTCCGGGTCCAGTCCGGACGCGAGGAAGAACGTCATGCGCTTGGACGGGCCGGGAGCCTCCGGCGGCAACGCTGCCATGCCGAAAAGATAGCCCAGCGCCGCGCTCGCGGGAAAGAGAATTCTCACCCGCGACCCGCTCCGCCGAGCTGACGTCCATCAACCGGGACGAAGCGCTGCGTCACCGACGATCGCGAGAGACAGCACGCCGACCCCGACGACCAGCAGGACGAACGCGAACAGCAGCGTCGCGTCCGGCAGGCGGGCGTGGTCGCCGTCTCGTCGAAGCCGGGCATTCACCGCCGCACCGCGTCGGCGCACGATGATCCACAGCACGCCGGTGAGCGCGAGCCCGATCACCCCCGGCGCCGTCCACCCGAGGTTGCCGAACGCGATCGGCAGCAGTCGCATCGCAACGAGCGAGCCGATCGCGAGCGAGAGGCACGTGCGCCGCCACGCGAGCTCGGTCCGCTCCGGCTGCAGCCCGGGGTCGAACAGCTCGCTCGTCATCGCATCAGCAGCGCGATCAGCAGCAGCGCTCCGGCGATCGTGACCGTCGCCCCCAGCACCGGACCGAGCGGCGAAGACGGCAGCGGACGGCCTTCGCGCAGCGCCCGCTCGGTCCGCCGCCACCCCAGCCAGGCGAGTATCGACGAAACCGTGCCGACGACCACGAGCAGCACCGCGGCGGTGAGCCGGAGGGCCGGGTTCAGGTCCAGGCTCAGCACTTCCAGTGCGACACCGCCGGCGATCAGAGCGAGGGACGTGCGCATCCACGCGAGGAACGTCCGCTCGTTCGCGAGGGTGAACCGCGCGTCCGGCTCGGAGCCGCGCCCGTACACGGAGGCCGGAAACCGCCGACGCTCGCTCACCGCGCAACCGTCCGGAATCCGGTGTTGCCCATCGATGAGTCCGGTGTGTTCCCGGTGCGTGCGGAGTTGCGGTAGCGGTTGCAGTAGGAGATGTGGCAGAGGTAGGACCCACCGCGCATCACCCGCACCTCTCCCGCCTCCGGACCGTGCGGATCCGTCACGGCCGCGGGCGTGTACGTGCGCGGATCGAACCGGTCCTGACACCACTCCCAGACGTTGCCGACCATCTGCCACAGGCCGTACCCGTTCGGGGCGAACGAGCGCACCGGGGCGGTGGTGAGGTAGCCGTCATCAGCGGTGTTGATGCGCGGAAACTCGCCCTGGAAGATGTTCGCCCGCCATCCACCGGCGTCGACCTCGTCATCGCCCCACGGATACTTCCGGTTCGCCAGACCGCCGCGCGCGGCGTACTCCCAGTCCGCCTCCGTGGGCAGGCGTCGACCGACCCACGCGCAGTACGCGGTGGCGTCCGTCCAGCCGACGTGCACGACCGGGTGATCCTCGAGGCCGTCGATCGACGAGTTCGCACCGCCCGGGTGTGCCCAGTCCGCGCCGCGAACGCCGAGCCACCACGGAGTTCCGGCGGCCGGCCCCATGATGTCGGTCTCCGGAGCGGCGAGCGCCGGCTGGAACACGGCGGAGAAGCCCCAGCGCTCAGCCTCGGTGTGGTAGCCGGTGGCGCCCACGAAACGGGCGAAGTCAGCGTTGGTCACCGGGGTCGCGTCCATCCGGAAGCCGGCCAGAGTGACCTCGTGACGCGGGGTCTCACCGTCGCCGACGTTCGCGTCGCCGGACGAATCGCCCATCATGAACGAGCCCGCAGGGATCTCGACCTGCTCGATCGTGTGGCGTGCGGTCGGGACCATCCTCGGCAGGGGACGATGCCCCAGCGCCGCGACGTCGAAATCCGAACGCGCAGGGGCACCGCACCCGCAGTTCGCGCCGCACGCCTCTCCCGCCACCGTGGCCTCCGCCCGTCGGTCCCATCGTCCCACGTGCTCGATCACGAACCGCCGGAGGCCACGCGCGGTGCGTGACCTCCGGCGGTCGGTGGGTTTCGTCAGAGGGTGGCGGCGAAGGGGTCGAAGTCGACGGGCACTGCCGGAACCTCGTCCACCGTGCTGCTCACCGTGACGGTCTCACCGGACGCGATGGACTCCTCGGCGGAGAGCATAACGTCGAGCACGTGGTGACCGAGGGCACCGGAGGCGACGTGCGGACGGTCCTCCGCGATTGCGCGGACCATGTCGAGCAGCCCGAGGCCGCGTCCGGTCTCCGCGCCCTGCTGCGGGATGTCGATCCACTCCTGCTCGAAGCTCATGCCGTCGCGGAGCGCGCCCAGGGGACGGACCACGGCGATGCGCCCCGTGAACATGTTCGGGTCCGGGAGCACCAGCGAGCCCTCGGTACCGTGCACCTCGAACACCCCGGCGCGTTCCAGCGCGGAATCGAAGCTCAACAGGCTCTGGCCCTGCACACCGGAGCTGAACGAGGTCAGCAGCTGGACCGTCGTGGGCACCTCGACCGGGAACGTCGTTCCGGCGTCCGGACCGGTGTGGATCATCCGCTCCGTCCGCACGCGCGAGCCGAAGGCGGACACCTTCTCGACGGCACCGAACAGGCTGACCAGTCCGGTCAGGTAGTACGGACCCATGTCCAGGAGCGGGCCCGCGCCGCGGGCGAACAGGAACTGCGGGCTCGGGTGCCAGAGGTCCGGTCCCTGCGTCTGGAAGACGGTCTGCGCGAACAGCGGGGTGCCGATGACACCCTCCGCGATGGCGCGCTTCGCGGTCTGGAAACCCGGGCCGAGGACGGTGTCCGGAGCGGAGCCGATGCGGAGCCCGGCAGCGTCCGCATCGCGCAGCAGTTGCGCGGTGCCGTTGCGGTCGAGGCCGAGCGGCTTCTCGGTCCAGACGTGCTTGCCGGCCGCGATCGCGGCAGCGGACACCTCGACGTGCACGGCGGGGATCGTGAGGTTCACGACCACCTCGACCTCGGGGTCCGCCAGCACATCGGCCGCCGTCCCGGCGCGCGGGACACCGTACTTCTCGGCCTGCGCGCGAGCGCGCTCGACGTTCAGATCGCCGACGTGGACCACGGTGACATCCGGGAACGAGGTCAGGTTCTGCAGGTAGGTGTCGCTGATGACACCCGCGCCGATGATGCCGACGCCCACGGGCCCGGTCACGCGGCGAACCCACCGTCAACGAGGAAGCGGTAGCCCGCGGCGAGATCTTCGAAGACGTCGCCCGGAGCCTTGTCGAACTCCAGGACGGCGTACCGGATATTCCCCTCGCCGGCGCGCAACGCCGCGGCGAGCGGGACGTCGCCCTCACCGGCACGGCGCTGGTCGAGACTGTCGCTGCCGAAGTCCGCGGCGTCCGGGGCGAACGGGTTCGACGCGGGCGCGATGCCGTCCTTGACGTGGACGGCGTTCAGGCGGGAGCCCAGGCGCTGCACGAGCGCCGGGACGTCCTGGCCGCCGGTGAGGGCCCAGAACAGGTCCAGCTCGATGGCCACGCGCTCGTCGGTGAGCTCGATGAAGCGCTCGTACGCCGACGTGCCGTCGAAGTCCGCGATGAACTCCTGCGCGTGGTTGTGGTAGCCGACCTGCAGTCCGAATCCGGCTGCGACCTCGGCCGCGCGGTTCATGCGCTCGGCGATGTCGGCGACGCCGTCCGCGGTGAGCCAGCGCTCCACGGGGACGAACGGGTCGTAGACCGTCGTCATGCCGAGCGTCGCCGCGGCTTCGAAGACGACCTCCGGCTTCGGCGTCGGGATGGCGCCGTCCGGCGTCCACAGCTCATCCGACAGCAGCGGCGCGTGGCCCGTGGGTGCGGCGAGGCCGGCGGCGTCCAGGGCCGCGCGGATCTCGGCCGGGCGGCCGACGAAGTCGAACGCCTCGACGTTGCGCAGGCCGATCGCGGCGAGCTTGTCCAGGGACCCGGCGGGATCGGCGGTGAACTGGGCCGCCAGCGAATACAGCTGGACGGAAGCGATGGGCAGCGCCACGGAACGTCTCCTCTTTCGACGGTGAACACGAGTGTCGCGAGCAGACTATCCGAAAAAACCTCCACATGGATGTTTTTCTCGGCTATCGTTCGATCCATGACTTCCCCGACGGCCGGACCCGCGCGCGGCGACGCCGAGATCGGCCGCCGCGGCGCTTACGCGAAGGGCGTCGCCCGACGCCAGGAGATCCTGGATCGCGCCATCGAAGTCTTCCGCGACCGGGGCGCGAGCGGCACGTCCCTGCGCAGCATCGCGGAAGCCCTCGGCGTCTCGCACGCCGCCCTCCTGCACTACTTCGACTCCCGCGAACAGCTCTTGGTCGCGGTGTACGAGCACCACGAGCGGCGACGCCGCGAGGATCCGGACGACCCGGACCCCGACGGTGCCGCCGACGCCGTGACGGCGATGGTGAACGCCGCCACGGCGAACGTCGCAGTGCCGGGCCTGGTGGAGCTGTACACGACCCTCGTCGCGGGGTCCCTCGAGGCGAACAGCACGGCGGCGCGCGACTTCTTCACCGCGCGTTTCGATGCCGTCCGGGCGGGCACCGCCGAGCGGCTGCGCCGCGACCAGGCAGCCGGGCTCATCCGCGCGGACGTCGACCCGGACGCCATCGCGGCGCTCATCGTCGCCGCCTCGGACGGCCTCCAGGTGCAGTGGCTCCTGGACCCGTCGGTGCCGCTGGAGCAGACGCTCGGCACCCTCGGCCCGCTCCTTCGTCCGGCCGCCTGATCCATTCCGGACCCCAGCACGTCCGCCGCGGATCGCACAGCCGTGCACCCTCCCACCTCGGCCCACATGGTTCTGCAGGATGCCAGGGGTTCGGCAGGGTCCGACGAGTTGTCGGGAACGGGGCGCCGAGAAGGGGCGTCAGGTCGCGGCGAGGGCGGCGAGGGTCGCGCCGAGACTGTGGCAGCGGTCCTCGATCGCCACGTCGACGGTGCCGAGGGCGATGACGTCCTCGTGTGCGCGCTGCCAGCCGAGGCCGGTGGTGATCGCGTCGACCGCGCGCACGGCACCGGTGGCGTCGCTGGAACCGTGCAGCCACAGGCCGAACGGCGCCCCGCGTCGGTCCAGCAGCGTCGGGTAGTAGACCTGGTCGAAGAAGTGCTTCAGCGCGCCGGAGATGTAGCCGATGTTGACCGGCGAGCCGAGGAGGAACGCGTCCGCCTCGAACACGTCCGATGCCGTCGCGCGGAGGGCACTGCGGACCACGACGTCGACGGGGTCCAGTTCGGGGTCGCGGGTGCCGGCGAGCACGGCCTCCAGCATCTGCTGCATCCCGGGCGAGGGGGTGTGGTGCACGACCAGCACTCGGGGCATGGTTCTCCTCGTCGTCGCTGCCTCCACTGTCGCGCACACCGGTCCGCCTGTCGAGTCGGCGGGGTACCGTGGCCGGAGTCGGGAGAGCGGGGATCAGCATGGCGAACGAACCGGTGGCGATCGTGACGGGCGCATCATCCGGGATCGGAGCGGTTTCGGCCTCCGCTCTGCACCGCGCGGGTTTCGTCGTGTACGCGGTCGCGCGGCGTGTGGACCGGATGTCCGCGCTGGCTGCAGAGGGCATTCGCACCCTCGGGATGGACGTCACGGACGAATCCTCCGCGACGGCCGGTGTGGCGCGCGTCCTCGCCGAGCGGGGCCGGATCGACGTACTGGTCAACAACGCGGGGTACGGCTCGTACGGTGCGTTCGAGGAGGTCGCACCGGAGGAGGCGCACCGGCAGTTCGACGTCAACGTGTTCGGTCTGGCCCGCCTGACTCAGCTCGTCCTGCCGACGATGCGGGAGCAGCGCGGCGGCACCGTCATCAACGTGTCCTCGATCGGCGGCAGGATCGCCTCCCCGCTCGGGTCCTGGTACCACGCCAGCAAGTTCGCCGTGGAGGGGCTGAGCGATGCCCTGCGCCTCGAGCTCGCCCCGTTCGGGATCCGCGTGGTCGTGATCGAACCCGGCGTGATCGCCACCGAATGGGACGGGATCGCCCTGGAATCGGCGATCAGTACGTCCGCGATCGGGCCCTACCGACGCCTCGTCGAAGTCTTTGCGCGGAGCATGCACCGGATGGAGGCCCGCGCCTCACAGCCCTCCGTCGTCGCCGCCGCGATCGTGCACGCCGCGACCGCGCGACGACCGAAGACCCGCTACGCGATCGGGTCGAACGCGAAGCCGTCGATGATCGGACGCCGCCTGCTGCCGGACCGCGCGGTCGACGCGGTCATGCGGCGCGCGTTCGGCGTGCCGCGGTGGCTCTGATCCGGCGTCAGGACTCCGCGGTGACGGCGGGCTTGTCCGACCACGGGAAGGCGATCCACTCGGCGGTGGCCTTCCACGTGTAGTCCGGCGCGATGATCGAGGACGGCTTCGTGTACAGCACGGCGGAGCGCACGTCGACCGGGATGCGGTCGTTCGCGATGCCGTCGCCGTCGACGTCGGCGGGCAGGCCCTGGGTCCGGATCATCCGCACGACGAGGTCCAGCGTCTTGCCGGAATCGGCGACGTCGTCGACGATCAGCACGCGCTGGCCGGGGAACTCCGAGGTGTCCATCAGCGGCGGCAGCACGACCGGTTCCGGCAGCGTCTCCCCGACGCCGGTGTAGAACTCGACGTTCAGCGTGCCCATGGCCTTGATGCCGAGCGCATACGCGAGCGCGCCGGCCGGCAGGAGTCCGCCGCGGGCGACGGCGACGACGATGTCCGGCATCCATCCGGAGCCGACGATCGTGCGAGCGAGGTCCCGCGCGGCCTCTCCGAACCCGTCCCAGGTCAGGACTTCCAGCTCACGGTCCGCCGCGACGTCATCGAATGCACCCATGGGTGAAATTCTAGGCTCCCCCGCCGGCGGCCGAACCCCGGCGCCGAACCGGATCCACGACCATGGTTCCGTCATCCCGGTTCCGGACCGAGAATCTCCCCATGGACACCGACCTCCCCACCACATGCGTCATCGTCGGCGGCGGCCCCGCCGGGATGATCGCGGGTCTGCTGCTCGCCCGCGCGGGGATCGAGGTCGTGGTTCTGGAGAAGCACAGAGATTTTCTCCGTGACTTCCGCGGCGACACCATCCATCCGGCAACCCAGGACCTCCTGGCCGAGATGGGGCTCCTCGACGATTTCCTCGCTCTGCCGCACGCGGACATGCCACGGGTTCGGATGAGCTGGTGGGGACAGGACCTGACGCTCGCCGACTTCACCCACCTGCGCACGCGCCGGAAAGTGATGACCTTCATGCCGCAGGGGGACTTTCTCGACCTGCTCGCCGATGCGGGGGCGCGGGAACCGCAGTTCCGGCTGATCCGGCGAGCGGAGGTCGTCGGGTTGATCCAGGAGGACGGTCGCGTCGCGGGCGTGCGCGCCTCGACGCCGACGGGTGAGCTGTCCGTTCGGGCGCGCCTCGTGATCGCGGCGGACGGTCGCGACTCAGCGGTCCGCGATGCCACGGGTCTGATTCCTGTCGGCGGGGCCGCTGCGATGGACGTCCTGTGGTTCCGCCGTCTCTTTTACACATCTCCGAGCCCCCCGGACCGGCAGAAATCTCGTTCGCTGCCGTTCTTCAGCGTCGGCGAGGGACTCGTCATCGCCATCGACCGGAACGAGTTCCTGCAGATCGCGCACGTCATCCCGGCCGGCAGTTGGCGCGGGGAGACCCGCGACCTCGCGGCGATGCGCACGCGCGTCGCCGCGATCGCGCCGTCCCTGACACCGGCCGTCGGTGCGCTGGAGGTCGGGGACATGCGGCTTCTGCGAGTGCGCATCCAGCGGCTGCGGCGGTGGTTCGTCCCGGGCCTGCTGTGCATCGGGGACGCCGCGCACGCGATGTCCCCGGCCGGCGGCGTGGGGATCAATCTGGCGATCCAGGATGCGGTCGCGGCCGTCCGCCTGCTCGCGCCGGCGCTGCGACGCGGTACCCCCTCCGTCGCCGACCTGCGCCGGGTCCAGCAGCGCCGGATGTTCCCGACGCGCGTCATCCAAGGGACGCAGCGGGCGATGCAGCGCTTCCTCCTCACCTCCCCGCGCCCACGGCGGATGCCGCTCACCCTGCGGATGCTCGCACGGTTCCCGGTCCTGACGCGGCTCACCGGCCGTCTGATCGGCGTCGGCCCGCGCCCGGAGCACCTGGACGGCTGAGTCGCGCGGTTCAGCGATGCGTGCCCACCGGTGTCCCACTCCGGGAAGCGACATGATGGACTGAGCCTCATGACGAACGCACAACCCCCCCTCGTCCGCCCTCTCGCCGGTCGCTGGATCGCCGGTGTCTGTCAGGCGGTCGCGAATCGCCTGGGCGTGAGCGTCGCGCTCGTTCGGATCCTGACCGTCCTGCTGGGCGTGCCCCTGGTCGCATACGTCGTCGCCTGGGTCCTGATCCCCAGCGAGTGATCGCACGCCCCTCGTTCAGACGCCGGAGGCGACGAGTTCAGCGTCGATGGCGGCCGCGGTGATGCGAAGTTCGGGCAGCAGCCGTTCGCGGGCCTCGGCCTGGGTACCGCGCGCGGTGCTCATCGACACGTTCAGCGCTGCAACGGTGCCCGCGCGTCCGTGCAGCGGCACCGCGAACGAACGCACGCCCTCCTCGAGCTCACCTTCCACTTCGGCGAAGCCGTTGGTGCGCGTCTCCGCCAGGATCCGGACGAGATCGCCCGGATCGACGGTCGTGAGATCGGTCAACGGGGCAGCCGGGGTCGCACGGAGCACCGACTGTGCCTCGTCGGGGCTCAGTGCGGCCAGCAGCACGCGGCCCATGCTGGTCGCGTAAGCGGGCAACCGGGTGCCGATCGTGATGTGCACGCTCATGATCCGACGCGCCGCCGCGCGGGCGACGTAAACGATGTCCGCGCCGTCCAGCACCGCAACGGACGCCGACTCCCCCACGCGGTGGGAGAGGTCGTCGAGGTGCGGTTGCACGATCTCCGGCAGCGAGAGTCCGGACAGGTAGCCGTTGCCGAACTCCAGCACGCGCGGGGTGAGCTGGAATCGGCCGTTCGCGTCCGCCCGCACGTAGCCCAGCTCGGCGAGGGTCCGCAGGAACCGGGCGGCGGCCGCGCGCGGGATCTCGGCCCGGCGGGCGACGTCGGCTGCCGAGAGCGCTTCCGGTCCGTCGAAGGCCCGCAGCACGGCGAGGCCGCGCACCAGGGACTGGACGGTGCCGCCCGCGGATTCGTTCTCGCTCATCCGAAAACCCTATCGACGCGCGCTCACCGCTCCAGCACGAGCGCGAGCCCCTGGCCCACGCCGATGCAGATCGCGACGACCGCGACGCCGCCACCGCGGCGGCGCAGCTCGTGAGCCGCGTGACCGATGATGCGGCCGCCGGACGCGCCGAGCGGGTGTCCGATGGCGATCGCACCGCCATGGATGTTCATGATCTCCGGGTCCACGTCCCAGCCACGCACGCACGCGAGCGCCTGCGACGCGAACGCCTCGTTCAGCTCGATGAGGTCGACGTCGGCCCAGGTCCGTCCGGCACGAGCGAGGGCCTTGTTGGCGGCCTCGATCGGCGCGATCGGAAAGTCGTCCGGGTCGACGCCGTGCGCGCCGCGGCCGGTGATGCGCGCGAGCGGCTCACCCTCCAGCACGCCTTCGGCGGCGAGCAGCACGGCGGACGCACCGTCGTTGATCGAGGACGAGTTGCCCGCGGTCACGGTGCCGTCGGCGGCGAACAGCGATCGCAGGGTCGCCAGTTTCTCCATCGAGGAGTCCGGACGGATGCCCTCGTCACGATCCAGCGGAGCGTTCGGGACCTGCACGGTCTCCTCCGCGTAGACGCCGTCCGCCCACGCCTGCGCGGCGAGGCGGTGCGACCGCACGGCGAACGCGTCCTGATCGTCGCGGGTGATGCCGTTCACGCGTGCGGTCTTCTCGGCGGCCTCACCGTTGGAGACCGTCCAGGGACCGGGGAGGGCGGGGTTGGTCATCCGCCAGCCGATCGAGGTGTTCCACATCGTCTGGTTGCCGGTGGCCGGCCATGGCTTCGGCGACTTCTCCACGACGAACGGTGCCCGACTCATCGACTCGACGCCACCGGCGAGGATGATCTCCGCGTCGCCGGACTCGATCGCGCGAGCGCCCTGGATCACGGATTCGACGCTGGACGCGCACAGGCGGTTCACCGTGACTCCGGGGACCGAGGTGGGGAAACCGGCCAGCAGCGCGCCCATGCGCGCGACGTTGCGGTTGTCTTCGCCGGCCTGATTCGCGTCGCCGAAGATGACATCCGCGATGCGGGCCGGGTCGACCCCGGTGCGTTCGATCGTGGCGCGCATCACGACGGCGGCGAGATCGTCCGGCCGGACACCGGAGAGCGCGCCGCCGGCGCGACCGAACGGGGTGCGGACGGCGTCGTGGATGTGGGTGGTGGGCATGTCACTCTCCTCCGAGATCGAGGCCGGTGAGCTCGGCGAGCGAGGCCACCGTGTTGTCGCCGAACGCCTCACGCACGCGGAATCCGTCCGGAGTCACGTCGAACACGGCGTGGTCAGTGTAGACGCGGGACACGCAGCCCACACCGGTCAGCGGGGAGGTGCATCGGGCGACGAGCTTGGACGCACCGTCCCGGGTCAGGAGGTCCGTCATCACGTAGACGTCCTTCGCACCGATCGCGAGGTCCATCGCGCCGCCGATCGCGGGGATCGCGCCCTCCGCTCCGGTGGACCAGTTCGCGAGGTCGCCGTTCTCGGCGACCTGGAAGGCCCCCAGGACGCAGACGTCCAGGTGTCCGCCGCGCATCATCGCGAAGGAGTCGGCGTGGTGGAAGTACGCCGCGCCGGCGCGAGCGGTGACGGCCTGCTTCCCGGCGTTGATCAGGTCCGGATCGACCTGGTCCGCGGCGGGAGCACCCCCCATGCCGAGCATGCCGTTCTCGGTGTGCAGGATGATCTCGGCCTCGGCCGGAATCGCGTCCGCGACGAGCGTCGGGGCACCGATGCCGAGGTTGACGATCGAGCCCTCCGGGATGTCCGCGGCGATGCGGGCGGCGAGGTCCTGGCGACTGATGCGCGTGCTCATGCGTTCTCCTCCGTCGCGAGCGGGCGGCCCTCAAGGTCGACGCCGCCGATGAATGCGCCGTCCTGCAGCCAGGCGCGCTCGCCGACCGCGACGACGCGGTCCACGAACAGTCCGGGGGTGACGACGGACTCCGGGTCGATGTCGCCGAGCGGGACGATCTCGTCCACCTGGGCGATCGTGCTCGTCGCGGCGGCGGCCATGATGGGGCCGAAATTGCGGGCGGTCTCGCGGTAGACGAGGTTGCCCCAGCGGTCGCCGCGAAGCGCGCTGATCAGCGCGACGTCGGCGTGGATCGGGTATTCGAGCAGATAGCGGCGTCCGTCGATGACGCGTTCTTCCTTGCCCTCGGCGAGTTCTGTTCCGACGGCGGTGGGCGAGTAGAAGCCGCCGATCCCGGCGCCGGCGGCGCGAATGCGCTCGGCGAGGTTGCCCTGCGGGACGAGCTCGAGCTCGATGCGTCCGGAGCGGTAGAGGTCATCGAACACCCACGAGTCGCTCTGGCGGGGGAAGGAGCAGATGATCTTGCGCACGCGTCCGGTGGAGAGGAGTCGGGCGAGGCCGACGTCGCCGTTGCCTGCGTTGTTGTTCACGATCGTGAGGTCGCTCGCGCCGTGGTCGATCAGGGCGTCGATCAGCTCCACGGGCTGACCGGCCCGGCCGAATCCGCCGATCATCACGGTCGAGCCGTCCGCGATCCCCGCGACGGCGGCCGCGGTGTCCGCGATGGTCTTGTCGATCATCACGCCTCCTTGCGTTCGCTCTGCGAACTCTCGTTCGCTGTGCGTTCATTGTCACACAGAGGCCGCACGGGGATCAAGCCCCTTCCGGGACAGGGCGCGACGGGGCGGGTGGCCGGAGCGGCGTACGGTGGAGAGATGGACCAGAAGCCCGCGGGCGCGAACGCGAAACACCGCGGACTCAAGCTCACCGGGGCGTTCGCGCTGGCGGCCGTGTTCCTGGTCGTCGTGGGTTTCACAGCGTGGGCGACCATCGGCGTGTACCAGCCGGACGACGACGCGATCGCGGCCGTGCGCGCCGACGATCGCGTCTCACTGACGGAAGTGGATGGCAGTTGGGTTCTCTCTCCGACGGGTGAGTCGAACGGCATGGGCGTCGTGATGCTGCCCGGCGCGAAGGTCGATCCGCTCGCATACGCACCGACGTTCGTCGATGTCGCTGCGTCCGGGACCACCGTCGTGATCCCGCACCTGGCGTTCAACCTGGCGTTCCTTGATGTGCGCGGGGTGTCGGACTTCGCCGCGGTCGCGCCGGACGCCTTCCACTGGGCGGTCGCCGGACACTCGCTCGGCGGCGTGCGTGCATGCATGCTCGCGAACGAGGCGACACCGTTGGTGCTGCTCGGGAGCTATTGCGCGACCGACCTGTCCGGGAGCGATGTGGCAGTGTTGAGTTTGGCGGGGTCGAAGGACGGGCTGTCCACGCCGGCGAAGGTCTCGGAGGCTCGGGCGCTGCTGCCGAGCGATGCCGAGATGGTGGTGATCGACGGGGCGAACCATACCTCGTTCGGCGCATATGGACCGCAGAGCGGGGACGGGGTCGCGACGATTCCGGTGGCCGAGGTGCACGCGGATGTGGCTGCCGACATTCGTGAGTTCCTGGGGCGGATCGAGTGGCCCCGCGATACGTCATGGGAGCGGCAATAGTTTCGTGGATTTGTTCCCCTTGATCCTTCGACGATGGCTTGCATGGCGGCGGCACGGGGCATAGGACTGGAGCATACGTAAGTCGCACTGAGTTTCGTAGATTTGTTCCCCATCGGTGGAAGAATGAGGGCATGTCGAACGAGACGAACCCCTTCGGCCACCTGCCTGGCCCCCGTGGATCGGACGCGCGGATGCGTTGGCTGGTCGAGGACACGGTGAGCATCGACGCGGAGATCGCGCGATTGCAGGGGCGTCGTGCCGTGAACTTCGCCGCGGTGCTGGATGTCGCGGAGTGCCGGGCGGAGGGTCTTTCGGCACGCGGTCGCGACCATGAGCTCGCCGTCCGCGAGGTCAGCGCTGAACTGGGCGCGGCCCTGCGGATCAGCGATCGCGTCATCCAGGGCCAGCTCTCCGATGCCTTCACGCTGGTCCACACGTTCCCCCGCACCCACGCGGCCCTCTCCGCCGGCCGCATCTCCCTGGCGCACGCGCGCGTGATCGTGGACGAGGGGAGCCCCATCGAGGACGCTGAACGGAAGGCCGAGTTCGAAGCCGGGGCTGTGGTGGTCGCGGAGGAGGAGTCGGCCTCCCGCTTGCGGCACAGGATCACGATGGACGCAGAGGCCGCCCGGACCGACACGATCGACGAACGCCATCGCGCGGCTCGGGCCGAGCGATGCGTCGACGTGCGCGACGACAGGGACGGGATGAGCGAACTGCACGCCTACCTGCCCACCGTGCTCGCGCACGGCATCGCGGATCGGTTGAACCAGTGCGCGCGGAGCATCAAGAACCACCGTGAAGCGGACAGCGGCGACGAGCCGCGACCGGACGACCGGACGCTGGCGCAGATCACGGCGGACGTGTTCGCCGATCTGCTGCTCGCGGCCGAGCCGACCACCGCCGGCGGGAGTCTGAAGAACGTCCGTGAACACGTCCAGGTGAACATCCCGGCGGATGTCCTCACGGGCGCCTCCACGACGGGGGCCGAGTTGGTCGGACACGGTCCGATCGACTCCGACACGGCACGCACCCTCGCCGCCGTCGCGCCGGGTTGGGACCGGCTGTTCACGCACCCGGTCACCCGCACCGTCCTCAGCGTGGATCGCTACCAGCCCTCACAGGGCCAGCGACGGATCCTGCGGGTTCGCGACGAGCACTGCCGGTTCCCGGGCTGTCGGTACCCGGCCTACCGGTCCGACGCCGACCACACGATCGATGCGGCGCTCGGTGGACCGACGGCGATCAGCAACCTCGGCCACTTCTGCCGCCGACACCACACGCTGAAGCATCACACCCGATGGCGAGCCGACAACCTCCCCGGCGGCATCATCGAGTGGACCAGTCCGCTCGGCGTGCACTACACGGACCGGCCGCCGCGAACCGTCGTGTTCGCCGGCGCCGATGACGGCGCGGAAGACATCCCGCCATTCTGACCGGCGCGCAGGTCGCCGAGCTGCACCGAACGCCAAGCGTCATGGAGCGCCGACGCGCGCGTGCCGTCAGTTCGCCGTGGGCGCCGTGATCGTGATGGGAACCCCGAGGTCGAAGAACGTCTGTGATTGCGTGACCGTCGAACCGAACGCGGAGACCGTAGCCTGCACGCCGACCGGAACCCAGTCCTCGCCGTACCGCAGCACCATTTCGTCGACCGGCACCTCGTTCCAGGTGAACGCTCCATCGCTGACGATCTCGTACGCGTCGACCGTCGTGCCGCCCGGCAGCGTGATCGGCTTGCGCTCCGCGGCGACCGACCAGCCGGGCTGGGCACGGACGAAATCGGCCGTCTGGCGTACATCGGAGAAGTGGGCGTACAGCGCCGCCACGGCCCCAACCATCCGGACCTGGGGGTCACTCGATTCCGGGTCACCCTCGACGAAACCGGAGCCGGTGTCCATCCACATCTTCCCGCCCACGTAGACGACGCGGGCCTCACCGCTCGGCCCCGTCACCGTCCCCTGGAACGCGTAGTCCGGGGCGTAGGTGAAATCGACGGTCCCGCTCAGGTCGTCGTCCAACATCATCCGCCCGGAGCCGTAGGACGATAGCGCCACCGCCACGCACTCCCCCAGCGTCGCACCGGCGAAATGCGCTCCCGGAGCCAGGTCGAGCGACGCGCACTGCGCCGGCACCGTGCGTCCCTCCGCGACAGGTTCCTCGGTCGGCGTCGCGGACGGCGCCTCCGTCGGGGCTGCGGCGGACTCCGTCGGCTCCGCGGACGGAGCGGTGCACCCGGTGAGGGTGAGCACCGCCAGCCCGATGAGCACCGGAAGGGTGCGTGTGAACCGGGCCATGACGTGCCCCTCTCCCGGGATCCCCCGCGTCGACTCTCGCCTCATCTTATGAGGGCGAAACCGCCCCCATGATCAGGCCTTCGTGAACGGCAGGACCAGGCGGGACGGGTGCTGTGCGTCGCGGTAGATCTTGTGCGTCACCGGCCGCCCCACCGGGAGGTGGAAGGCGTCCGGCGGCAGCAGCGCATTGTGCTCGTCGGCGAGCGGCTCATCGTTGGACAGCTCGGCGACAAGGCGGTGCCCCGGAAGCAACACCGCCGCGAACGGGTAGATCCGCAGCACGTACTCCTCGATCACGCCCGGCTCCACCGGCACCGCACGCGTGTGCGGGTGCACCGGGTTCCCCAGCGCGGACTCCGGCGACAGCTCGCGGTGCGAGGCCTTCAGGTACGCCGACGTCAGCAGCTGCCGCTTCCCGCCCGGCGCCTCGTCCCAGAACCGCATGATGAGGTTCGTGTCGGGCTGGTCGATCTCGACGAACAGGTGCGCGGCGCCGGTACCGATCATCTCGGTCGGCTCCTCGAACGGCGCCGTGGACCAGGACAGCACCTCGACCGTGTCCGTCACCGTGAGCGGGGCCTGGAAGAACCCGTCCGGCGCGGCGTACTCGACGTTCATGATCTCCGGCTCCGGAGACAGCCGCCGACGGGTGCGCAGGTACAGGTTCGTGTAGTCGATGTCCTTCGGCGGGAACGTGTCCGCCGTCAGGTACTCGCGCGTCCCCTCGACGAACACCTCGACGCGCGGCTCGTCCATCACGCCGTTCTCGATGCCCTTGATCCAGTAGTCGTACCAGCGGAACATCTTGTCGTATTCCTCGACCCACGGACGCGACTGCATGGGCGGGTACGGGCCGATCGAGAGCTTCTTGTGCTCGCTGCCGACGGCGTGGAACGCCTCGATCGTCCCGTCCACGGTCCACCCGCGACCCTGATCGATCTGCAGCCACGTGGGCACCTCGATCTGCGGCGCGAGGTTGACCGGGTTGCGCTCCTCGTACCATTCGCCGTCGAGCTCGTTCGTGATGATGTCGAACCACGCCTCGTGGTGCTTCGGGTAGTGCAGGGTGTGGACGAGGTTCGGCCAGGCCTGCACGTCCGGGTCCGCCAAGCGCGCGGCCACGCGAGCCTTGACCTCCTCGTCGGACACCGTCTCCAGCATGCGCGAGGTGATGCGATCGGTGAACGCCCACCCCGAGTCGCCACCGCGGCCCTCGCGCGCGGCCCGCGGCATCAGCCACATGATGCCGCCGTGATAGGTCGTCTCGTAGAAGTCGTAGTGCCCGCCCGAGATGAAGATGGCCTTGAGGTGCGGCGGACGCTCCGCCGCGGCCAGCATCTGCATCGACCCGAAGTAGGAGATGCCGATCATCCCCACCCGGCCGTCGCACCACGGCTGCGCCGCGACCCACTCGATGAAATCGTAGGCGTCCTGGCCGAGCGAGACCCCACCGGCGTTGTAGTTGCCGACGTGGTCGCCCTCGGACCCGCCGGACCCGCGGATGTCACCGATGACGTGGACGTAGCCCTCGTCCACGACCCGCGCGATGTCCCCGGCCTCGATGCACCCATCCCACATCGGGGACGGACGGCGCTGCGGCGGCATGGTGAGGGCGAGCGCCTGCAACTCCTTGCCGTAGGGGCTCAGCGCCACGAGCGCCGGACGCGGCGTCACGGCCTCATCGGTGTACGCGTCGGCGACGAGGTTCACGCCGTCACGCATGGGGACCGTGAGGTCCTTCATGACCGAGATCGTGGCGTTGCCGGCCTGAATGGTGTGGGTGGTGGTCATCGGTCGCTCCCGACGTGGCTCGTATAGGCGTTCATGGTGGTGAAGAAGGGCGCGGGTTCCTGCGCCGGGTTCCCGGTGTAGCCGAGCGCTTCGGCGACAGCCTGGAACGGCGAGTATGGCGAGTCCGTGGCCTCGGCGGGGTGCGCGAGGAAGGCGGCGCGGATACGAGCTTCGTTGTCGAGAGATCCTTGAATGGCTTCGAGCGCGTCGGCCGCGTCGAGCACCTCCGGAAACTCCGACCCGTCCTGACGGCGATACGGGTGGCCCAGGTACAACCGCTCGGGCTTCACGACGTCGCGCAGATACTCCAGGCTGGCGCGGTAGGCGTCCGGGTCCTCGTATCCCGGGAACCCGCTCGCGGCACCGTACGCCTGGACGGCGTCGCCGACGAAGACGTCGCCGGTGCCCTCGATCTCGTACGCGACCTCCCCGGGGGTGTGCCCCGGAATCGCATGCACGCGCACTCGAACGTCGCCGAGATCCAGCGCCTCGCCACCGCTGACCGTGCAGTCGGGGTCGAGCTCGCCCCCGATCGCCGCGCGCAGCTCGGCGCGGTGCGCGTCCTCGTCCCCCGACACGAAGTGTCCGCGGCCGTCGCGCCGTTCGGCGACGTGGGCCTCGCGAGAACGCAGGAAGTCGGCGTCCGCGGTGTGGATCACGACGTCGGCGAGGCCCCCGGTCAGCTCGCGAAGCCCCGCAGCCCCGCCGATGTGATCGATGTGGCCGTGCGTGAGCAGGATCCAGCGCACGTCCGCGATGTTCCGGCCGAGGGCCGCGACCTGCGTCGCCATCCCCGCCGGGGACTCCGCGACGCCGGTATCGACGATGGCCGGACGCTCGGCGTCGATGAAGAAGCTTCGCAGGCTGAACCGGCCCCACGGCGCGACGAGCGGGTGGACGATGCTCATCGCGCGTCCCGGACGAAGTCGGCCGTCTGGGCGAACGCCCGGCCGAACTCGGGCAGCCAGAAGAAGTGCTGCACGAACCCGTGCCCGGCACCGACGTAGCGCTCCTGCTCGACGCGGACACCCGCCTCCCGCAGCCGGACGGCATAGGTCTCGCCCTCGTCCCGCATCGGGTCGAACTCGCCCGTCAGGATGAGCGCCGCCGGAAGCCCGGCCAGATCCGCCCGTTTGATCGGCGAGACACGGGGGTCCCGGACGTCCGCACCGCTGTCCAGATAGAACTGATTGAACGGGGCCATGCCGGCCGTCTCCAGCCCGTAGCCGACCGCATTCTCGGTCAGGGACGGGTAGCGGTCGAGGTCCAGATCGAAATCGAGCGCCGGGTAGTAGAGCACCTGGTGCGTGATGCGATCGATGCCGCGGTCGTGCAGGTCGGCCGCGACCGCCGTCGCGATCGTGCCGCCGGCGCTGTCGCCGACGACCGCGAGCGTCCCACCGTCCCAACCGAGGTCGGTCGGATCGTCGATGATCGCCGTGAGCACGCTCGCGGCGTCCTCGAGCGCCGCCGGGAACGCATGCTCGGGCGCGAGCCGGTAGCCGACCGACACCACGCGGAGCCCGGTCGCGGTGGCGAGGTGACGCGCGATGTGGTCGTGCGTGTCCAGGCTGCCGAGGAAGAACGCCCCGCCGTGGAAGTAAACGACCACGCCGCCCGGCTCCGCAGAGTCGGCGTAGACCCGAACCGGGACACCGCCGACCGTGCGGTCTGCGACGTGTGCGACCGGGTGCCGCTCGTCGAGCGGCGGAACGTGCGACGCCTCGTCCGCGCGCATGGCGGCGGGGTCCAGCGGACCGGGCTCACCCTGCGGCAGGGAGGCGAGGCGGTCCGCGATCGTCGGATGCAGTGGCATCGTCAGGCCTCGACCTTCGCGACGGGAATCGGATACGACGGCATGCTCAGGCCTCGACCTTCGCGGAGTCACCATGCTGCCCGGGGAAGCCGTCCTCGAGGTTGTCGCCGTCCCAGCCGCCGCGGGAGATGCGCTGGTACTCGTCGGTGATCGGCTTGCGCGCGGCCTGGAAGGCCGCGAGCCCGGCGGCGACGGAGTCCGCGTCGCGCAGCGCCTCGGCGAGGCCCTTCGCGTCCAGCACGGCCGAGTTCGCACCCTGCCCCTGGTGATGCAGCATCGCGTGGGCGGCGTCACCGATGAGGACGACGGAGTCGGTGTGCCACCGATCCACGGAGTCGATGTCGTGCGCGGAACGGCAGTTGATCGCGTCCAGCGCGATCGTCCGGGTGACCTCCTGGAAACGCTCGTCGAAGCCGTCCATCGACGCGACGAGCTGCTCTCGGGTGACCTCCGGCGACCACGTGGCGTCGTCGGACGGGACCGTGATGTCGAAGGAGACCTGGCCGCGGTGCTTCAGCGGCAGCAGGTACAGGTGGCGGTTCGTGGGGGCGTCGAAGTAGATGTGGAAGTCGTTGTCATCCTCGAAGACGCCCGGCACGAGATCGATGTCGAACACGGCACGATAGGCGTGCTCGCCGGCGAACACCGGCGCCTTGTCGCTGAAGAACGCCCGACGCACGCGCGAGCTGATCCCGTCCGCGCCGATCACGAGGTCCGCCTCGACGCTCGTCCCGTTCTCGAACGTCACGGTCGCGGTCGTGCCGTGATCGACGATGTCGACCAGGCGGTGCCCGAAGCGCACCATGCCCTCGGGCAGCACACCGAGCAGCGCGTCGATGAAGTCGCGGCGGTGGATGAAGTGCGTCGTCGTGCCGAAGACGTCCTTCTCCGGCCACTCCTCCGCGTGGATGAGCTGACCCTGCGGCGTGATGATCCGCAGGCCGTGACTGGCCGAGCTGACCGCCTCGATCGCGCCGTCGATCCCCCACTCGCGGAACGCTGCCATGGACGAGGGACGGAGGCCGATGCCGGCACCGACCTCACCGGCCTGCGTGGCCTGCTCGTAGACGGTGACGTCGGCGCCCAGCAGGCTCAGCGCCTTCGCGGTGGACGCCCCGGCGTATCCGGCGCCGATGATCGCGACGCGCAGTCCGTTCAGTTCCATGATCTGTCTCAGCTTTCGGGGGTGAAGAAGTCGGCGACGTTGTCGACGAAGAGGCGGGTGATGGTGGCGTCGTCGACGCCGTCCGAGCGGAGGTCCGGGATCAGCTGCTCGAACAGGTAGTTGATCGTGTGGCCCTTCACGCCGGGCCAGCCGAGCGGCGAGCAGTTGGCGTCCGCGGCGACGAGGACCCGGTCCACCTGCCCGGCGCGGAGGAACCGCATCAGGTGCTGGAAGCGCTCGTCGCGGTGACGGCCCCAGAACGGCGGGTCCGGCAACTCCAGGTCGTAGCCGAACGTGTCGAAGCCGATGCGCCCACCGGCGGCGAGGATGCCCTCCTCGTCGACCTTGCCCTGGCTGACGCCGTCATCCGCGTGGCCGAACAGCACACGGTTCGCCGACAGCCCCTCCTCGGCGAAGATGTCGAGCGCGGGCTGCGAGTCGACGGCGAGGTGGGTGAGGATCGGCACGCCGGTGGCGAGCGACGCGCGCGCGGCGGCGCGGTAGATCTTGAGGTCCAGGGGCAGCATCTTGAAGCCGCGGCTGACGCCGACCTTGATGATGCCGGCCTTGCCACCGGTGGTGCCGATGCCGACCGTCAGCTCGTGGACGAACTGATCGACCAAGTACTCGACGCTCGCGTCCGCGAAGTGCTTCAGCGCGGTGTCGCCGCCGACGAAGCCGGTGGCCGCGACGATGTGCACGCCGGTCTTCTCGGACAGCGACTGGTAGTAGTTGATGTCGCGCCCGTTGCAGATGCCGGTGGCGTCCACGAACGTGCTGCCGCCGTACTCGCGGAACGCACGCAGCTTCGGCACGGTCTCGGCGTAGCGCTCCTCCGGGCTCTTCCACCACTTCGTGTCGAGCTCGCTTCCGGGCATGCCGTAGCCGACGTGCTCGTGGATCGAGGTGAAGCCCAGCTCCGCGGTGGAGATCGGACCGAGGACGGTGTTCACGTGTGCCATGTCAGGCCTCCACTCGGGCGAGGAGATCGCGCGGGTTATCGGTGAGAATTCGGGTGATGTCGTCGTCGGACACCCCGGAGTCCCGCAGCGCGGGGACGAAAGTCGTGAGGACCGCGGCGTAGTCGGCAGCGGGGGCGTCGAAGCCCTTCGCGACACCGACCGACCCGGACGACAGCACGATGCGGTCGACACGTCCGGCGGTGATGAGGCGCCGCACCAGGCCGACGCGCTCGGCGTCCGTCAGGTACGCATCATCGACGGACCCGACGTGATCGATCGCGACGAACGCACCGGCTGCGACGAACGCAGCGGCCTGCTCCGCGCGGTCGCGGCGGTCGGCACTCGCGATGACCACACGCGGCGAGCCCTCCTCCGCGCTGATTGCGGGGGTCCACCGCCGCCACCCCGCCCGTCTCCTATACACAGTCGCGGCGGTCGGCACTCGCGATGACCACACGCGGCGAGCCCTCCTCCCCGCTGATCGCCGGGGCGGCGGCGGGGTCCGCGGCGGAGAAGGACAGGGCGACACCGGTCGCGGCGGCGGCACGCGCGGCACCGCGCAGCAGGCTGAGGTCGGTGGCGGTCGGCTCCGGCTCGGTGAGCGCGGTGACGACGAGTCCGGCACCGCCGCGACGCTCGACACGCGGCACGACCATGCCCTCGGTGATCTCGGCCGAGAAGAGCTCGGCGAAGCGCTCGGCCGGCCAGGGCGTCGGCGGGTTCGTCTGCGGCGTCAGGAAGTAGCCGCCGAGGTTCTCCTCCGGACCCATGCCCGTCGAGGCGACGATGTGCACGCCCGTGGCCCGGGACAGCGCCTCGTACAGCTTCACGTCCCGCCCGTGGAACATGCCGGGGCGGTCGACGATCGTGCCGCCGCCGGCCGTCCGGAACGCGACGAGAGCGGCTTCGAGCCGGTCGAAGATCTCGGCGCGATCCATCGTGATGTCGTACGCGTACTGGGCGCCGGGGACGACCGACAGCAGGGACTCGTGGACGGCGATCACGCCGAGGTCGTCGACCCCGACGGGGCCGAGGACGGTGGTCACGAAGGCTTCGTTGCTCACGCTGCTCCTCATTGAGTGGATGGGGACGGCCGGTCCGGCAATCCGTTCCGTCACTTTACATGACGTAAACCGAGTCTGCTAGAGGTTTGCGAGAATTTTCTTTACATCATGTAAACCCATACGCTTTACTATGCGTAAAGCGTAGTGCGTTGCCGCACCGCATCCATCGAGACTCAAGGACGAGACATGACGAACACGCCTCCCGCTGCGAACATCGACGACACCCACACCCAGTCCACGCCGGCCTCAGACATCGACGGCACCACGACCGAGGGCGCCACCACTCCGCCCACCTCGGACATCGACCTGTTCGCCGACGACATCCTCGTCGACCCCTACGAGACGTTCACGGCGCTGCGGGAGCTCGGGGCCGTCGTCCACCTCCCCCGCAACGACGTCTACGCGCTGACGCGATACGACGCGATCCGTGACGCCCTCGGCGACTGGGAGTCGTTCTCGTCGACGTCCATCGGCTTCAACCCGATGGTCAACGAGGCCCTCACCGGAACGTCCCTCCGCTCGGACCCGCCGGAGCACACGACGCTGCGCGCCACCCTGTCCGCCAACCTGACTCCCCGCTCGCTCCGCGGCCTCGGCACGCAGATCGAGGAGAAGGCCAACGCCCTGATCGCAGACCTCGCCGCCCGCGGTGGGTTCGACGCGATCGCGGACCTCGGCCGCGCCTTCCCGCTGGAGATCGTCGCCGACCTGATCGGCTTCACCGGCGACGCGAAGGACAACATGCTGCGCTGGGGTCAGGCCGCGATGGAGGTCATCGGCCCGATGAACCGGCGCACGCAGGAGCACTTCCCGATCGCGGGCGAGCTGTACGCGTGGTGCAGCACGGTGACGGCCGACGACCTCGCCGAGGGTTCCATCGGGCGCGGCATCTTCGAGGCCGAGCTCGCCGGAGACATCCCGGAGGGCAGCGCGGGCCACATCATCCACCAGTACCTCGGCGCCGGCGTCGACACCACGGTCGCCTCGATCGGCAACATCGTGGCGCTGTTCGGCCGCTACCCGGAGCAGTTCGACCTCGTCCGCCAGGACCCGACGCTCGTACCGTCGGCCTTCGCCGAGGTGCTGCGGTACTGGTCCCCGGTGCACGCCTGGGGCCGCCGCGCCACCCGCGACGTCGTGGTCGACGGCGTGACGATTCCGGAAGGCGCGCAGGTCGCGATCCTCTTCGCGTCCGGCAACCGCGACGAGCGGCACTTCCCGGACGCGGACGTGTTCGACGTGACGCGGAACGCCGTCGACCACCTCGCGTTCGGCTACGGACCGCACGGCTGCGCCGGTCAGGGCCTGGCGAAGCTCGAGGCGCACGCCATCATCCGCGCGCTCGCCACCCACGTCGAGTCCTTCGGCGTCGGCGACGAGGTGCGCGAGCCCGCCAACATCACGCGCAGCATCTCGGCATTGCCGGTGCACGACGTCGTCCCGGCTTGAGGAGGAATTGCGATGAACACGGAGCGAGTGGAGATCATGGACATCGAACTGGATCGACCGCGCTGCGAGGGCCACGGCCTGTGCGAAGAGGCGGCCCCCGAGCTCATGCACCTGGACGATGACGGCGAGCTGGTGCTCGACGTCGTCACGGTCAGCGGCGACGCCGTCGCCCGCGCGCAGGCCGCGGTGCGGGTCTGCCCGGTCGCCGCGCTGCGCCTCTCCGACGCGTCATGACCGCCACGATGGAGCGGATCGTCGTCGTCGGCAACGGCATCGCCGGGCTGACCGCGTGCGACACCCTCCGCGACCGCGGCTTCACCGGCGACCTCGTCGTCGTCGGCTCCGAGGAGTGCGCGGCGTACAGCCGTCCGGCCCTGTCGAAGGCCCTGCTGAAGCCGGACGCCGACCTCACCGCGCACGAGCTGCCCGCCTCCGGCCACGGCGCCCGGGAGCTGCTCGGGCGATCCGCGACCGGGCTCGACGCCGACCGCCGCGTCGTGGTCCTGGACGACGGTGAGGAGCTGTCCTACGACGGACTCGTCATCGCGTCCGGCTCCCGCGCGCGACGCCTGAGCGAGCACCCGCGCGAGCTGACGCTGCGCGATCTCGCCGACGCGCACGCGGTCCGGGACGCCCTCGCCGGTGCGCCGGACGTGGTGGTGCTCGGCGGCGGTGTGCTCGGCATGGAGGTCGCCTCCGGGGCCGTCGCCGCGGGCTGCCGCACCACGCTCGTCGCGACGTCCGAGCCGATGTCGCGTCAGCTCGGCGCGCACGTGTCCGGGTTGCTGACCGCGTCCGCCCGAGTGCAGGGGCTGGAGATCGTCGTGGTCGACGGTGCGGTGGTGGAGGAGCGCGACGGATGCCCCGTCGTCGTCAGCGACACCGGCAGGGTGTTCGCGGCCGACGTGCTGATCAGCGCGGTCGGCGATCAGCCGAACATCGAGTGGCTGGCCGAGTCCGGCCTGCTCACCGACGGCGTCCTGTCCGTCGACGCGCACGGCCGCGTCCGGGACGACATCGTCGCCGCCGGTGACGTCGCGCACTGGGGCGGGCTGCCGCGCCTGGCCCTGTGGACCAACGCGATCGAGCAGGCGAAGGTCGCCGCGTCCGCCCTCCTGGATCCGGACGCTCCCGAACTCGCGTTCCAGCACTACTTCTGGACCGAGCAGTTCGGCCACTCCGTGAAGGCCGTCGGCGATCTTCCCGTGTACGGCGCCCCCGAGGTGATCTCTGGCGAGGCCGGTGGCACCCCGGCGGTGCTGCGGTGGACGCACCCGGACGGATCACGCACGGCCATCGCGATCGACCAGCGCATCCCGATTCCGAAGCTGCGTCGCCTCACCGCGCCCGGTGCTGACGGAAACGGGTGACGGGCGTCACACGCCGAGAAGGTCCCGCAATGCGGCGGCCTTGCGCTTCACGGCCGCGGACGGCGACGACGCCGCGAGGTCGGCGAGACCGGGCCACGCCGCGTGCTCGGCGGGAAGCAGGCCGCGGGCGGCCGCCTCGCGCAGCGGGAGGGCGAACTCCGTGGCCACGTCGATGATGCGCACGAGCCACCGGGGTGGAGTGCCGGACAGTGTGCTCGCGTAGCGGATCGCGCCGGTGAGCACGGGGTACAGGCCCGGCAGCGTCTCCGGGTAGCGCGGTAGTAGCCGCACGATGCGGTGCGGGTCGAACCCGTCGACCGGGAGCAGGTCGGTCAGCGCCGAGCCGATCGCCGTCGCACCGACCTGGCCGCGCGAGATCGCGCCGGCGAACGTGTAGAAATGGTACGCGTCCGGCGTCTGGAGCATGGTGACGAGGACCCGCACGAGGGACTCCGACAGCGGGGTCGCGGGGCCATCGTGACCCTCGGATGCGATGAGGCGATCGCCGTCGAAGCGCAGGTATGTGTTCGGTCCGACCATCGCCACGCCCTCATGCGGCAGCCCCCAGACCCAGCGGCCTTCGTAGGTGTGCCGGGAGCCGTCAGACAGGGTGATCCGCGCCTGGAACGACTTCGCCGCACGGTCGATCTCGACGGCGACGGTCGCCCCGTCGGCGGCGGCGACCGGATCCGCGATCGTCGGCCACGCCGCGGCGAACTCCTCCTCGCTCAGGGCGGCACGAGGCGCGGGTTCCGGGACCACCACCTCGGGCAGCTGCGCGACCAGGCTCTTCGCCGCGACGACGGCGTTCGACGACCCGCGACGCGCGGCGAGCAGCCGGACGCCCGGAAGCGCGAGCGCATCCTCCGATGCCAGACCGGCGTCGATCGCCGCGCGCACCTCGGGGAGCATGCGTTCCAGCAGCTCCACCGCCTCGGCGGTCCCCGGCGCCACGCGCGTTCCCGCCCCGGTGATCGCGATGACGTCCGCGACCAGCGGCCAGACCGCCGAGAGCAGCCCCGCGTTCGCCAGCTCCTCCCACGCCACCACGCGTGCCGCGATGTTCGGGATCGTCCCGGCCCGCTGCAGGCGATCGGCCGAGGCGACCCCGGGCAGGAGCACACCGGCTTCCCACGCGGCGATCGGCGTCTCCAGATCGACCCTGCCCTCACCGACGCCGGAGAGCAGCTGGGACGACGGCGCGACACCGTTGGGACGCGAGCGCACCGCCGCGGTCTCCGGCGCGTTCCACCCGGGTGTCGCTTCCGGCCACGTCGGCCACTCCGCGATCTCGTTACGCCGTGCCGTCGGACGATCCGGCAGGTCCCGGAACGCCGGATGCGCGGGCAGAGGCAGGGGTGTGTTCTCGCGATCGACGCCAGGATGCTCCGGCACCGCGGCGAGCCAGTCGGCGAGCAGCTCCCCCGTCGTGCGCGGGACCACCGAGCCGTCCTGCAGCGCGATCGGAACCTCGGTCGCCTCCAGCTCCGCGCCCAGCGCATCGGTCAGATCCGAGACGTCGAGCCGCGACAGCGCCAGACGCAGGTCGGCCTCCAGCGCCGGTGCATCCGCCGCGCGGTACGCCGACAGCCGCGACGCGAGATCGGCGGGATCGACGCGGAAGTCGTCCCAGCTCGGCGTCGACAGGAGCACCGGCACGTCACCGAGGCGGAGGAACAGGGCAGCTTCGCGTGCTTGCAGCGGGGTGGCGGACTGGTAGCCGCTGCGATCAGCGCCGTTCACGTCGGTGCCGTCGCGCCACCCGGCGACGCCCCGCAGGCCCGCGAACCAGGTGGAACGGACGCCTCGCAGCGCGGCTCGGGCGGCCTCCGGATCGCGGAACGCCACAGCCGCGACGATCGACAGGAAGCGCTCCACGTCCAGCGTCACCGGCTCCGGACGACGCGCGAGCAGCGTGGAGGTCAGCGCAGTGAGATTCTCGGCGTCGGCCGGTCCGGCGTCGAAACGGGGCACGTCCGCAAGCGGTGGGGTCGGGCGCCAGAGTCCCCGCACCGGTGCGGGCCCCTCGTCGGGGTCGGGCTCGGCCTCAAGCTGCCACTCGTCCAGGAGTCGCCGCGCGAGCGTCGCCACCTTCTTGTCCTTGTGGCCGACCAGCGGGGCGACCGACTCGCCGATCATCGCCGCGAAGTCCGGGCCGGGCTGCGGTTCGGCGAGAGCGGCCGCGAGCACGGTGGCCTTGGCCTTCGCACTCTTCGCGCCCAGCCCGATCAGCAGCACCTGCAGGGTCAGGTCGTCGTCGCGCGCCGCCAGCAGAGTAGGGGCGAAGCGGGTGATCACCGTGTCGTCGGCGACCGACATCACGGACACGACGGTGCCGGCGTGCTCGCGGACGAACGCGTCCGGCGTCTGCAGGTCGTCCATCAGCACCGCCGCCCAAATCTTGCGGTCGCCGGGCCGGGTGGCCGACTCCATCGCCTGCAGGACGAGGTCGCGTGCCTCGTCCCGGGAGATCAACTCGTCGCGCACGCCGTACGCGACGATGCGCTCCCATCGTCCGGACGGTTGCACGCCCGTCGCGAGGACGAGCCGCAGGTGCTCGGCGAATCTCGCGCGCATGACCTCGACCGGGAGGACAAACTCCGGACTCCGCTCCGTCGTGCCGCTGATCGCGGACTCCGCCAGGTGCGCCCAGCGCCGCAGGTACTCCTCCGCGGTCGGGATGTCGATGCCCAGCGCGTTCACCGCGATCACGATCGGTGGTGACGACAGACGGAGCGCTCGGCGCTGCTTCGCGAATGCCGCCACCGTGGCCGGGCCGCAGGCGGTGAGCACCTCCCCCTGCCGCGTCCACGGAAACGTCACCGGGAAGACATCGACGGCTCGCCGAGCGGGCACTCCCAGTCGCAGCGCGAACGCCCCGAGCATCGCGGCGTCCACCGGAATCAGGCTCTCGCGGGAGGTGGAGTTTCCGCGGCGTACCCATTCCGACCACTCGCCTTTCGCCAGTCCGGCCTTCGCGATGCGCTGCTGTGCGGGCGATCCGAGCGGCAGGGTCGCAGCGAGGGCGCGGTCCGCGCCGTCCCACCCGAGATCGCGGAAGACCTCGATCGCAGCCAGAAGCCTCGGGTCGAGATCGGTCATGACGCGCCCTTCGTGAGCATGACGGCGAGGATGTGCGCACACGGGCCCCGACCGCTGCCGTGACGCATCGCCCAGACACAGGTGCAGGAGTGTCCGTCCGCCGTTTCGCGAACGGTGTGCGTACTGGTTCCGGCATCGACGATCCACGCGTCGCCGTCGCGCCGCACGCCACCCGGGGTCTGGACAAGACGCTGGGCGCGCGCGAGACGCGGGTTGTCGCGGTCCACGCGGTCCGGATCGTCCGGGAGCTCGCGATGGAAGTGCGCCTGCTCGCGCGGATCCCAGCCGACGCGGCCGGATGCGGCGAGCACCGCGAGCGCGTCCCGCACGTCCGTGGTGGCCAGGTCGGCGTCCCGAGCGAGACGGTCGACGTCGATGACGGGATCGAAGGACAGCAGCGCGGACAGGGTCTCGGCGTTCTCCAGCGCGTCGGGCGCGGCGAGGGAGACCAGCAGCGACCCCTCGCCGGAGTATCCGCGCGAGGCGTTGTCGGTGAGGGCGACGAGCAACCGGGCACCGGCGACCTCGAGCTCCACGGCGGCGGGTCCGGCGCCGTCCGGCGGGCCGTAGACGGTGAGCGAGCGGACCACGGTCACCAGGCGTTTGAGTCCCCCGAGCCGATGCAGCCCGCTGACGAAGACCGCCCCCGGGGTCGCACGCGGCGCGACGCGCATGCCGGTCGGGACGGCGGTGAGCCAGCCGTCCTTGCCGGCACCGACCGGCAGGCTCGCCAGAAAGGTTCGCGCCTGTGCGGCGGAGATCGTGAACGCGGGGGTCAGCGTGGCGTGCAGCTCGGACGCGTTGCCGAACGCGCGCACCCAGCGGTCCGGCATCTGCACCGGATGCTCCGTGGCGTCCCGCTCCGGGGTCGCGGCGGTGAGGCCGTGGGCCCCGATCTCCAGGTGCAGGAGGTCGTTCGTCGTGATCGCCGACAGCGCCTGACGCATCGTCGGCCCGATGTCGACGTTCGTGGTGCCGAAGCCGATGTCGCCGCCGTCCACCCCGTCCGCGAGCAGATCGAGCCGCGCGTACACGCTGTTGTCCGCCGAGAACACCTCCGCCCGCAGCCGGTCACCGTGGGCGGTGAGAACCGGGTCGCGTGCAGTCGTCGGCCGCGGCATGAAGTAGCGGGTCGCGGTGATGTCGGCGAGGGTCACGAGTCCGAGCGCGAGCGAGCGCGGCTCCGTCGCGAAGCCCCGGAAGAACATCGGCGCAGGATCGACCCCCGCGGGCGTCAGCGCGGGCGCGAGCGCGAGCAGAAGTCCGTCCGTCCCCGCCATCGATTCGGCGACATATCCCCGTGTCGTCACGAGCCTGAGCCTAGGACACGGAGGCGCGCTCCTGGGACGGCAGGAAGAGGGTGAGCGCAGCCGAGGCGACGGCGGCCACCGCCGCGACGAGGTAGACCACGCCGAACCCGCCGCCGAGGGACGATCCGGCGGTGCCCATGATGTCGCCCTGGGCCGCCGTGATCGCCTGAACCGCACCGTCCACCGTCGCCTGCGGTGCACCGGACGCCGCGAGCTCGCCGGCGAACTGGCCGACGACGCCGTCCCAGCCGGACAGCCACGCCAGCGGGGGCACGTGCGACAGACCCTGCACGGCCTCGGCGGGGAGGCCTGCTCCAGTGAGCACACCCACGATGGGCCCGGAGAACGCGGCGGCACCGATGCCGAACGCGATCACCGAACCGATCACCGGACCGAGGGTGAAGCCCAGATCGCGCATGAGGCTGGTGGTGGCGGACGCCATGCCGATCTGCGATTCCTCGACCGTGTTGATCGAGACCGCGGTGATCGAGCCGATCGTCAGTGCGAAGCCGACGCCCAGCAGCAGGAGCGGGACGATGAAGGCGGTCCACGACGTCCCGCCGAAGCGCTCCGGCACTCCGAGCGTGAAGGTGGACAGCCAGAACCCGCTGACCGCGATCAGGAGGAAGCCGGTGGTCAGCAGCCAGCGCGGCGCGACCGTGTGGATGAGGCGGCCGACCACCGGGGCGAGCAGGAACGCCGGCCCCTGGATCAGGACGAACAGCACACCGATGACCCACACCGGCGACTGCGCGACCGCGCCCATCGAGATCGACGTCGCGAAGCACGTCGCGAGGAACGCGAACATGCCGACCACCGCGACGATCGACACGATCGAGAAGCTGCGGTTGCGGAAGAGCTCCAGGTGCAGCAGCGGCGCCGGGGAGCGCAGCTCGATGATCACGAAGGCGACCAGCAGCACGACTCCGATGATGTACGCCACGATCACCGGCGCGTAGGTGAAGCCGTGGTCCACCGCGGTGACGGTCGCGTAGAGCACTGCGATCAGTCCGACGGCGAACGTGAACTGACCGGGCAGATCCAGACGGCGGCCGGCCGGGGCGGAGGAGTCACGGGCGGCCAGCGACACGACGACGAGAGCGACGGCGGCCACGGCGATGAGCCAGTAGGACACCCGCCAGCCGCTGAATACGTTGGGCTCACCCGCGCCGCCCGGGACCGTGAGGAACTGGGCCGTGAGACCCGCCATCACCGGCGAGATGACCGCCCCGAGGGACAGGAATCCGGCCCACGTCGCGATGACCCGGGACCGCTTCGCCTTGTCCGGCGTCAGCGCGGACACCATCGCGAGGCCGATCGGGAACAGGAGGCCGGCCCCGATACCGATCACCGCCTGCGCGAAGATCATGAAGCCGATCGTCGTGGCGAGGGCGGACAGTGCGGCACCGGCGATCACCAGCACGCCGCCGGCGACGAGGAGCTTCTTGCGACCGAACTTGTCACCGAGCAGACCGAACGTGAGCTCGAACGCGACGATGCCGATCTCGAAGATCGCCGTGATCCAGGTCAGCCCCGCGCCGGTGGCGTGGAACTCGGCGGCGAAGGCACCGTTGAGAGCTCCCGGAACCGCATAGGCCGTCTGGGCGAGACAGACGGAGAGGAAGGCCGCGATGAACGTGGCTCTGACCGATCCGCGGGACGCGATGATCGTGCTGGTGGGCGCTGTCATGGGGGAACTCCTTCGTTCCGATGCCGTGGGGGGCGTTCTGTCTCGTGGTGCACTCAGAATGCCCTTCACTTTACGTCATGTCAAGTGATTTTTCGGAGCGTAACGGGACTACGCTGTCCGCATGGCGAACCTGCGCGAGAAGCAGAAGGCCCACACCCGGAAACAGTTGCTCGAGGAATCCCTACGACTGTTCACGGACAAGGGCTACAGCGCGACGACGGTCGATGACATCGCGACGGCGGTCGGCACCACGCGAGTGACCTTCTACGCTCACTTCGCGAATAAGGTCGATGTGGTCCGCGCCCTGTTCGACGAGCTGAACGAGGTCCTCGAACGCGGCCCGTCCGAGGAGCGCCACTCCACCGCGCGGTCGCTCGTCGAGGCGGTCCGGGTCGGGACCTTCGACTCGTTGCGCGACTGGCTCCTGGTGCAGGCGCAGCGCTGGCCGCGCATCCGCGACCACATCACGATCGTCATCGAGGCGTCCGCCGTCGATCCCGACATCCGGGCGTTGAAGGACGAGTGGTACGGCGAGGTCTCCGGGGACCTCGTCGAGGGCATGACCCTCGCGTCACGGCACGACCCGGCGACGCACCGCTTCCGCGCTTACCTGGCGCACGAGGCGCTCACCAGCGCCCACCTGAAGTGGAACCGCGAACCCTGGGACCTCGCCGGCGCCCCCCAGTTCGACGTCCTCGCCGCGGCCTGGGTGAGCCTCCTCGGCGACTCGGCCTAGTTCCGGATCCCCGGCACGCCCAGACTCCCCACCCGGTGACGGCGACGGACGACCGGCAGAGCCGTCGGGCGGCTATCGTGACGGGATGAGTCAGCGACGACCGGGGGCACGCGCGATCTGGCGATGGATCGGACTCGCGGCGGTCTTCGTACTGCTGTTCGGCACGTTCGTCGTGCTGTGCGCGATCGGCGTCATCACCATCACGCTGACGGACGGCACCGAACTCGCGTGCCCGCCCGCGATCGGCGTCGCGCTCGTTGTCGGGTGGGTCCTGCTCACCGTGGGGTTCCTTCGCCTCAGCTGGCCGCGGAGCGGCATCGACGTCGAAGACGGCGCGGCCACCCGCGGCACCTGGATGATGTTCGCGATGATCACCGGTGTCATCATCGGCGCGATCGCCGGACTCCTGTGGCTCGTTCCGCCGATGCTCACCGAGCGCCTGGGCGCCGGCGCGTTGCTCGGCACCGGCGCACGGGCGATACCCGCGATCATCATGGTGGTCCTGCTCGTGATCACGGTGGTCGCCATCATCTGTGGCCTGGTGCGGATCCTGCTCGCGGCGAAGCGGGATCGACCCTGATTGTCAGCGGCCCGTGAAGGTCGGGCGCTCCTTCGCCTGGAACGCGCGGAAGCCCTCACGGTAGTCGGCGGTGTCACGCAGCTGAGCCTGCGCGCGCGCCTCCTCGTCGAGCCACCGCCGCCACTCCCACGCCTGGTCCCGTGCCTTCGCGAGCATGCGCTTGCTGCGGACGAACGCGGCCGTGGGTCCGGTCGACACCCCGGCGGCGATATCGCGCGTGGTCGGCAGCAGCTCGTCGTCCGGCAGCACCCGCGAGAACAGGCCCGCGGACACCGCCTCGGCGCCCGACAGCATCCGACCGGTGTAGATCAGATCGAGCGTGAGATGGCTGCCGAGGCGATCCCGGAACAGGTCGTGGCCACCGGAATCCAGGATCGCGCCGAGCGCCCCGAACGGCGAACCGATCTTCGCCGACTCACCGAGGTAGACCACATCGGTCGCGATCAGCAGCCCGAGGCCGACGCCGAGCGCGGCGCCCTGCGCGGCCGCGAAGGTCGGAGCCGGGAACGCCGCCATCCGCTCCAGCAACGGCGTGAGCAGTCCGGACAGGTAGCCGTCCACGTCGTCGGTCGCCGGATCCACGCCGGCGATGTCCCGCCCCGCGCAGAACGCCCGTCCCTCGCCACGCAGCACGAGCGCCCGCACGCCGGCGGCCTCGGCCTCGCCGTACGCCGTCGCGAGATCGCGCAACGCCTGCTCATTGAGCGTGTTCAGCCGCTCCGGACGGTTCAGCACGATCTCGGCGACGCCGCCGTCGATGCTCAGGTCGATCACGAAGACACTCCCTTCACGCGGTCGCGGACGATCTCAGCCGCGTACCCGTCGATGATCATTGGATCCCTATACGTCGTAGTCCACGGCCACACGGTCGCTGGTGGGGTGCGACTGGCAGGTCAGCACGTACCCGCGCTCGAGCTCGTCCGGCTCCAGGGCGTAGTTCTCCGTCATCCGGACGGACCCGCTCAGCACCCGCGCCCGGCAGGTCCCGCACACGCCGCCGGAGCAGGCGTACGGCACATCCGCGCGCACCCGCAGCGCGGCGGTGAGGATGGACTCGTTCGCGCTGACCGGGCTCTGCACCGTCGTGGACTGCCCGTCCAGCGTCACGTCGATCGCAACGGTGGGTTCGCCCTCACGCACCTCGACCGGACGCGGCGTCGTCGGCCCCCCGCTGTTCTCCCCCGCCGAGAACAGCTCGTACCGGACGTGCCCGGAATCCACGCCCAGATCCGCGAGAGTGTCCCGGCACAGTTGCACGAGCTCCAGCGGTCCGCAGAGGAACCACTCGTCCACGGTCGCCGGCAGCACGAGCCGGTCGAAGATCGTCCTGAGGCGCTCCTCGTCGATCCGACCGGACAGCACCGGTGCCGCGCGCTGCTCCCGCGAGAGCACGTGGTGCAGCACGAACCGGGTCGGGTAGCGGTCCTTCAGGTCGGCCAGCTCCTCCACGAACATCACATTCGTCGAGGACCGGTTCGTGTACAGCAGCGTGAACCGGCTGGTCTCCGACCGCGCCAGCACGGCCGTGGCGAGAGCCATCAGCGGGGTGATCCCGGATCCGGCCGCGACGCCCACGACGTGCGCGTCGTCGAGGTCGGCGAGCGTGGAGGTGAACGCGCCCTGCGGACTCATCACGTCGATGCGGTCGCCGACGGCGAGGTCCGTCTGCGCCCACGTCGAGAACAGCCCGCCGTGGTCACGTTTGATGCCGATGCTCAGGCGTCCGGGCTCAGGTGGACGGCACAGCGAGTACGACCGCCGCAGCTCATGTCCCTCCAGCGTGGTTCGCAGTGCGACGTACTGGCCGGGCAGGTAGTCGTACTCCCCAGCGAGCTCGTCCGGCACCGCGAACGTCACCTCCACCGCGTCCTCGGTGAGCGGACGAACCGTGGACACCGCGAGTTCGTGGAACCGCGCGCGCCGCCGCGGGCTCCCGCTGCCACCCACGGCGGTGTTCAGCAGGGCGTCGGCGATGCGCTCGGTGTCGTTGAAAGTGGTGTCCGGCATCAGTGCACACCCCCTTCCGCACGGTGAGCGGCCGAAACGACGAAGCGCTCAGGGACGTTCATCAGTGCACCTTGAAGTGGTCGAAGGGTTCGAGGCAATCTCGGCACTCGAACAAGGACTTGCAGGACGTGGACCCGAACCGCGACACCTCGCGGGTGTTGAGCGACCCGCACCGCGGACACCGCACCGCGAGCGCGAGCGGAATCGGACCACGCACCCGTGCCCGCCCGGTCGGCGGGGCGATGCCGTACTCCTCGAGCTTGCGCTTGCCGTCCTCGCTCATCCAGTCGGTGGTCCACGCCGGCGACAGCACCAGGTCGACTCGCACGTGCGCGAAGCCGGCGGCCGCGAGCGCGAGTTCCACGTCGTCGCGGATCGTGTCCATCGCCGGGCACCCGGAGTACGTCGGCGTGATCGTCGCCACGAGGGTCTCCCCTTCGGCGCGCACGGAGCGCAGCACGCCGAGGTCCGCGATCGTCAGGACCGGGACCTCCGGGTCCACGACCGCCGCGGCCACCTCCCACGCGCGGGACTCCACCGAGCTGAGCATCACCACGTCGCCCCCGGATGAGCTCGAGCGAGCACCTGCAGCTCCGCGAGCGCGAAGCCCAGCGCGGGATGATGCACGCCGCGCCGGCCGCCGGCGCTGGAGGGCGGAACCTCCGGCATCGCGAGGTCCGCTTCACCGAGGACCGCGGCGAGCACACCGTCCACCGGCGCGCGCAGCTCCGAGGGTCGCACCGCCGCACCCTCGAGGCGCGCGATCAGTTCATCGTCGCGGAACAGCTCGTCCAGGAACGGCCACACGTCCGTCAGCGCCTGCGTCATCCGCTCCCGCGAGTAGTCGGTGCCGTCGGCCAGGCGCAGCGTCCACTGCACGGCGTGATCGCGGTGGTACTCCACCTCGCGGACCGCCTTCGCGGCGATCGCGGCGATCGTCCCATCCGTCGAGGACATCAGCGCGCCGTACAGCGCGAACAGGTACGACGAGGCCAGCAGCTGCCGCGCGATGGTGTCGGCGAAGTCGCCCCGGGGCAGTTCGAACAACCACGCGCTGCGGAAGTCCGGCTCGTCGCGGAAGTACGCCAGCTCGTCCTCGGTCCGGCCGTCGAACGTCCCGGCGTACCGCAGCAGCGAGCGCGCGTGACCGAGGAGGTCGAGCGCGATGTTCGCGAGGGCCACGTCCTCCTCCAGCTCCGGAGCCTTCGCCACCCAACCGGACAGCTGCTGCGACAGGATCAGGGCGTCATCACCGAGCCGCAGCGCGTACTCCGCGATGTCGGCGCTGGTCGCGCGCCCTTCAGCTCCGACGTACTCGGCATCGAGCTCGATGTCCTCGACGGTGACGTGGATGGTTTCGTCACTCACAGGTGCGGCGCGTCCACCCACACCGACATCGACGCCCGCATTGGAATCAGTCACAGGTGGGGCACCCCCTCGGCGGCGGTGTAGTACTTCGCGTGCCGGTAGTTCTTGCCGGCCGGGCTCTCGAAGAACGCACCCTTCGCGTCCGGATCGCTCGTCGTGATCGCGTCGGAAGGCACGACCCAGATGCTCGTGCCCTCGTTGCGGCGCGTGTAGAGGTCGCGGGCGTTGCGCAGCGCGAGCTCCGCGTCCGGCGCATGCAGGGATCCGGCGTGGACGTGACTGAGGCCACGATTCGCGCGAACGAACACCTCCCACAGTGGCCAGGTCTCTTGCGGCGATGCTCCCGGAGTCGTCATCTCACGGCCCCTTTCGCCGACACGCGAGCTCCCTGCGGAGTCATCACGCCACCTCCCGCTGATCCATGCGCTTCGCGGCATACGCCGCCGCGGCCTCGCGGACCCAGGCGCCCTCCTCATGCGCGACCCGACGGTTGCGCACCCGCTCGGTGTTCATCGGTCCACGGCCGGCGAGCACCTCGTGGAACTCGGTCCAGTCGATCTCGGACGTGTGCCACTGCTGCGCGTCCTCATCCCACCGCAGTTCCGGATCCGGCAACGTCACACCGAGGATCTCCGCCTGCGGCACCAGCATGCCGATGAAGCGCTGGCGCAGCTCATCGTTGGAGAACCGCTTGATCTTCCACGCCATGGACTGCGCGGAGTTCGGCGACGAGTCATCGGGGGGTCCGAACATCATCAGGCTCGGCCAGTACCAGCGGTTCACCGCGTCCTGCGCCATCTGCCGCTGCGCGTCGGTGCCGCGCATGAGCGACAGCAGGATCTCGAACCCCTGCCGCTGGTGGAACGACTCCTCCTTGCAGATCCGCACCATCGCCCGCCCGTACGGACCGTACGACGCCCGGCACAGCGGCACCTGGTTGCAGATCGCGGCGCCGTCCACGAGCCAGCCGATCGCGCCCATATCCGCCCACGTCGGCGTCGGGTAGTTGAAGATCGAGGAGTACCGCGCGCGTCCCTCGATCAGCTGGGTCGTCATCTCGTCCCGGGTGATGCCGAGCGTCTGGGCGGCGGAATAGAGGTACAGCCCGTGGCCGACCTCGTCCTGCACCTTCGCCAGCAGGATCGCTTTGCGTTTCAGCGACGGCGCGCGGCTGATCCAGTTGCCCTCCGGCTGCATGCCGATGATCTCGGAGTGGGCGTGCTGGGAGATCTGCCGGATCAGCGTCTTGCGGTACGCCGCCGGCATCCAGTCGCGCGGCTCGATGCGCTGCTCGGCGGCGATCAGCGCGTCGAAGACGGCCTGCTCGTCGGCGTCCGTCAGGGGTTGGAGCTGATTCACATCAGAGGTCGTGGCCGACTCCCCGTTGTTCTTCGCAACGCTGCGTCCGGCGTTCTCATCAGAGGTCATCATCGACACCTCGTTTCCACGATCGTCCTTCGTCATCAGGGTACGTCCGTCCCGACGGGTCGGTCGCGGAGATCGCGCAACCGCTGCAACTTGCCCTCACTGCGCGGCAGCTCGCCGGGTTCGGCGATCACGACGGCGACGGACGCGCCGATGTGCGCCTTGATCCGCTGCCGCAGCACCTCGGCGGCGGCCTCGCACGTGGCGCGGTCGAGGTCCGGATGCCGCTCGACGCGAGCGGTCAGAGCGTCCAGGTGCCCCTCCCGCGTCAGTTCCAGCACGAAGTGCGGCGTCAGCTGCTCGATGCCGAGCACCAGCTCCTCGATCTGGGTCGGGAACAGGTTCACGCCGCGCAGGATGATCATGTCGTCATCGCGCCCGGTGATCTTCTCGATGCGCCGGAACGCCGGGAACGCCGTTCCCGGCAGCAGCCGCGTGAGGTCCCGCGTGCGGTAGCGGATGATCGGGAACGCCTCCTTGGTCAGCGACGTGAACACGAGCTCACCGATCTCGCCCGGAGCCGTGGGCTCGCCGGTCTCCGGGTCGATGGTCTCGGCCAGGAAGTGGTCCTCCCACACGTGCGGGCCGTCCTTCGTCGTGACGGACTCGTTCGCGACACCCGGACCCATCACCTCACTGAGGCCATAGATGTCCACGGCGTCCAGGTCGAGCTTCCGCTCGATCTCCAGGCGCAGTTCGTTCGTCCACGGCTCCGCGCCGAGCACGGCGATCCGCAGCGACGAGGACCGCGGATCCATCCCGGCGGCCACCATCCCGTCCGCGATCGTGAGCAGGTAGCTCGGCGTGCACATGATGACCTCGGGCTCGAAGTCACGGATCAGTTGCACCTGTCGGGCGGTCTGACCGCCGGACATCGGAATCACCGTCGCGCCCAGGCGCTCAACGCCCGCGTGCGCACCGAGACCGCCGGTGAACAGGCCATAGCCGTACGCATTGTGGACCTTCATCCCGGGTTGCACACCGGAGGCCCGCAGGGATCGGGCGACGAGGTCGGCCCAGCGGTCCAGATCCCCCGCCGTGTACCCGACGACGGTGGCGCGACCGGTCGTCCCACTGGAGGCGTGGATGCGCCGGACATCCGCCATGGGCACCGCGAACATGCCGAACGGGTACGTCTCGCGCAGGTCCGCTTTCGTCGTGAACGGCAGGCGCGCGACGTCGGCGAGGGTCCGGACGTCCTCCGGCGCGACGCCGGCGGCGTCGAACTTCTCGCGGTACCGCGGAACGTTGCGGTAGGCGTGCTCCACGCTCCAGCGCAACCGCTCGAGCTGGACGGCCTCCAGCTCATCACGGTCGATCGTGTCGATGTCAACAGGCTCGAACTCCATCACTCCTCCGTCGGATAGGTGCGGTTCGTGGTCACCGAGCGGCCGCGGAACTCCGCGACCACCTCGTCCGACGCGTCCGAGACGGTGACGTCGTAGAGCCCGGTGCGCTTCGAGCGCGAGCGCCGGTTGGCCCGGGCGGTGAGCACGTCCCCGGCGCCGGTGGACCGCAGGAACGTGATGTCGGCCCCGGCCGCGACGGTGATCCGTTCGTCCTCATTGCAGGCGATCGCGAACGCGGTGTCGGCGAGCGCGAACACCAGGCCGCCGTGGGTGATGCCGAAGCCATTGAGCATGTCGTCGCGGACCGTCATCCGCACGACGGCTTCCCCCGGTGCGTAGCTGACCACGCTGATGCCGAGCGACTCCGACGCGGCGTCGTTCGCCAGCATTCGGGCGATCGGGTCTGCGGTCTCCGGAACACTCATCTCAGGATCACTCATCGGTCCTCCTTCGACACCAGCGTGAGCACGTCGTATGTCGCCACGATCTCGCCGTTCTGGTTGTGGATCACCGCGTCCCATCGGACCTCGCCGTACTCGTCGGTCTCCCGCGGCGTGATCTGCTTCGCGGTGAGCGTGACGCGGATGGCATCACCCGGCGAGACGGGCGTGATGAAGCGCAGGTTCTCCAGGCCGTAGTTGGCCAGCACGGGTCCCGGATCGGGGTCCACGAACAGTCCCGCCGCCCACGACACCAGCAGATAGCCGTGCGCGACCCGACCCGGGAAGAACGGGTTCGCGGCAGCGGCCTCCTCGTCGGTGTGGGCGTAGAACGTGTCGCCGGTGAACTCGGCGAAGTGGGCGATGTCATCGAGCGTGACGGGACGAAGCGCGGACGCGAACTGGTCACCGATCCGCAGCGTCTGCAGCGACCGGCGGAACGGATGACCCTCCTGCCGGACCTCCGCGCCGGGGTGCCAGACGCCGGTCAGCGCGGTGAGCACCCGCGGTGAGCCCTGGATCGCGGTGCGCTGCATGTAGTGCAGCACCGCCCGGATCCCACCCAGCTCCTCGCCGCCACCCGCGCGTCCCGGTCCGCCGTGCACGAGGTGCGGCACCGGAGAGCCGTGGCCGGTGGAGGTCCGCGCGTCGTCGCGGTCAAGGACGAGCACGCGGCCGTTGTACGCGGCGACGCCGGACACGAGCGCGGTGACGACGTCCGTGTCGGCACTGGCGACCGAGGTCACCAGTGACCCGCCACCGCGCTGCACGAGCGCGACGGCGTCCTCGACGGCCCGATACGGCAGCACTGAGGTGACCGGGCCGAACGCCTCGATCTCGTGCGCCGCGTCCGGGGTCTCGGCGCCGAAGCCGATCACCATCGGAGCGAGGAAGGCGCCGTCATCGGCGGGCCCGACCGTCCCGTCGGCGCGGGTGACGTCGGGCACCGTGACATCGCCGATCAGGGCGGTGCCGCCGGCGGCGAGCAGGCGGTCCACTGCGGAGACGACCTCGGCCCGCTGCGCGAGCGAGACGAGGGGACCCATCGTCACGGATTCGTCGTGCGGGTCACCGACGACCACGCGCTGAGCGATCCGATCGCGCAGCGCGGCCACGACCTCCTCGACCCGGTCAGCGGGAACGATGGCGCGACGGATCGCCGTGCATTTCTGTCCGGCCTTGGTGGTCAGCTCGACGAACAGCTGCTTGACGTACGCCTCGAACTCCGGAGTGTCCGGGGTCGCGTCCGGGCCGAGCACGGAGGCGTTGATCGAGTCGGTCTCGCTGGTGAACCGCACGCCGCCCGTCTGCACGGCGGCGTGGTCCCGCAGTTTCGCGGCCGTCGTCGCGGAACCGGTGAACGCGACCGTGTCCCCCAGACGGAGGTGCTCGAACAGATCCGGCACCGAACCGGACACCAGTTGCAGCGTCCCGGCGGGAAGGAGTCCGGACTCCACCAGGATCCGCACCCATGCTTCGGCCACGTACGCGGTCGGCGTCGCGGGCTTCACGACCGTGGGGACACCGGCCAGGAACGCCGGTGCGAATTTCTCCAGCGCACCCCACACCGGAAAGTTGAACGCATTGATCTGCACGGCCACGCCGGGCAACGAGGTGTAGATATGCCGACCGAGGAATGAGCCGTCCTTCGACAGCGGCTCGACCGGTCCGTCCAGGTGGACGCGGCCGTTCTCGAGCTCACGACGCCCCTTGGACGAGTACGTGAACAGCACACCGATCCCGCCGTCCACGTCCACGAGCGAATCGCGCAGCGTCGCACCGGCGCTCTTGCTCAGTTCGTACAGCTCACTCTTGCGCTCGGTGAGGGCGGCACCGAACTGCTTGAGCAGCACGGCCCGCTGGTGGAACGTCAGCGCGGCCAGCGATTCCGTGCCCACGGTGCGCGCGTGCTCGAGGACGGCGGCCAGGTCCAGACCGGCGGTGCTGACGTGCGTGACCGGCTCGCCGGTGGACGAGTCCCGCACCACGACGGCTTCGGCCCCGGCGTCGGGGGTCCACCAGCCGTCGCGAACGTAGCTCGGCAGCACAGCGGGGCTCATGACTCACTCCCGTCGGAGAACCCGTGACGATCCCGACACAGCACCGCAGCGCTCATGACTCACTCCAGTCGTAGAACCCGTGCCCGGACTTGCGTCCGGTCTTTCCCTCATCCACCATCCGGCGCAGGATCTCGGGCGGCTCGAACCGATTGCCGAGCCGGCGCTGCAACTCCTCCGCGATCCCGAGCCGGACATCCAGCCCCACGATGTCCGTCGTCCGCAGCGGACCGGTCGGGTGACGATAGCCGAGCTCCATCGCGGCGTCGATGTCGGCGGGCGACGCGACCCCCTCCTCGACCATGCGCATGGCTTCGAGTCCGAGCGCGACACCCAACCGGCTGGACGCGAAACCGGGTGCGTCCGCGACGATCACCGCACGTTTTCCGAGCGCGGCGACCCAGCCCGCAGCGCGATCGACCACCTCCGGCGCGGTCTCAGCTCCGTGCACGATCTCGACCAGGGCGGACGCCGGCACCGGGTTGAAGAAGTGCAGCCCGAGGAAGCGCTCCGGTCGCTTGACGGCCTCCGCCAGCGCTCCGATCGGCACCGATGACGTGTTCGTACCGATCACCGCATCCGGCCGAACCGTCGCGGAGACCCGACGCAGGGTGTCCTGCTTCAGCTCGACGTCCTCGGGCACCGCCTCGATGACGAGATCCGCATCCCGCAGCAGGCCGAGGTCGGTGCCGACGGACAGCTGCCCGCCGAGCTCACGCTCGTTCACGGTCGGATCCTTGCCCGCGGAGCGGGCCAGGGAGCCGAGCACGTTCGATCGGGCCCCGTCCGCGGACTCGTCGTCGCGCTCGACGAGGACGACCCTCGCACCGGCGAGGAGGAACGCGTGCGCGATCCCGGACCCCATCCGCCCGCCACCGACGACGCCCACCGTGCGGGGAACTGCTGTCGCCTCACTCATGGTGCTCCGCCCCTCCGCCGACGGCGCCCCCGATCCGGGCACCGCTGCCTCCTCCGTCATGACTTCCTCTTCTCCAGGAACGCGGTCATCCGGCGATGCTTCTCCGGACTCTCGAACAGTTCCGCCTGCAGCTCCAGCTCGATGTCGGGATGCGCGTCCGGGGCGGCCGCGAGCGCGGTCTTCGTGTGCCGCAGCGCGAGCGCGTCGTTCGCGCCGATGCGGTCCGCGAGCGCGTGCGCCGCGTCCAGCAGTTCGGCGGCGGGATGGATCGCGGACAGCAGTCCCCAGGCGAGTGCCTCGTCCGCACGCAGCACGCGGCCGGTCAGCAGCAGCTCAGCCGCACGAGCCTGGCCGACCAGTCGCGGCAGGCGGTAGGTCCCGCCGGCGGCGGCGATGATGCCGAGGCCGACCTCGGGGTTTCCGATCCGCGTGTCCGGCGTCCCGATCCGCAGGTCCGCGGCGTACGCGAGCTCGGCGCCCCCGCCGAGCGCGTAGCCGTCGACGGCGGCGATGACCGGCATCGGCAGGCGCGCGATGCGGTCGAACGCGCGGGTGTTGATCCCCATTCGCGCATCGGCCGCGGTCCGTTCCCGCAGCTGCGCGATGTCCGCGCCGGATGCGAAGACGCCATCGGCACCGGTGAGGATCAGCAGTCGCGGGTGCGCCTCCAGGTCGGCGCAGAGCTCGTGCAGCGCGTCGATGAGCGCCTGGTCGATCGCGTTACGGGTCTCGGGGCGGTTCAGCGTGGCGACCACCCGGCCGGCGGTCTCGGTGATCTCCAGGGCGCTCATCACAGGCCCCGGAACAGGCCGAGCGGGTGCTCGATCGAGCCCACGATGTGGCGGAGGAACCCGGCCGCGTAGCCGCCGTCGCACACCCGGTGGTCGAACACGAGCGAGAGCTGGCCGATGCGACGCGGGACGATCTGGCCGTCCACCACCCAGGGCCGCGGAATGATCCGACCGACGCCGAGGATGGCCACCTCGGGGTGGTTGATGATCGCCGCCGAGCCGTCGACGCCGAACGAGCCGTAGTTGTTCAGCGTGAAGGTCGACCCGGCGAGATCGGCCGGTGCCAGGTGCCCGGTGCTCGCCACCGCGGCGATCTCGCTGAGCCGCCGATCCAGCTCGCTCAGCGTCAGCGCGCCGGCTCGGGAGATGCGCGGCACGACGAGACCGCGCGGCGTGTCCGTGGCGATGCCGAGGTTCACCTCGTCGAACGTGATCAGCTCATCGCCGGACGGTCCGACCCGGCTCGCCAGCAACGGGTACTCCCGCAGCGCGAGCAGCACGAACTTCGCCAGCAGTGCGGTCAGGGACGGTGCGGCGTCCGCACCTGTGCGCAGCTCGGCGCGCAGGTCCCACAGCCGCGTCGCGTCCACATCCACCCAGACGGTCGCCTCGGGGATCTCGCGGCGACTGGTCGTGAGCTTGTCGGAAACCGCGCGGCGGAGCATGGAGAACGGTTCGCGGGTGGCGACGGCGAGGTCAGCGGGGAGGTCGGGTGCGGGCGCCGGGGAATCGGTGGCGGCGGCGAGAACATCCGCGCGGGTGATGACCCCGCCCGTTCCGGTACCGGTGATCGCGTGCAGGTCCAACCCGAGATCGCGCGCGAGACGACGGATCAGCGGCGAGCGGACGGCGATCGCGTGGCCCGGATCGACGGGCTCGGGCACCGGAATCGGACCGGTGTCGGCCCTGGGTGCGCGGTGCCGTCGCGCGGGGCCGTCGTGTCCGGAGGTGCCGTAGCCGATCAGCACGTTGCCGGACCCGGCCCGCTCCTCAGCACGGTGCGCGTCCAGCTCAAGACGATCGGGTTCCGGCGCGGGGTCGCCTGTTCCGCTGTCGACTTCCAGCACCGGGGCCCCGACGCGGATGACGTCTCCCGGCTCGCCGTGCAGCGCCACGACGCGTCCGGCGAACGGCGAGGGCAGCTCGACGACCGACTTCGCCGTCTCCACCTCGGCGACGGCCTGGTCCACGGCGATCTCGTCACCGGTGTGCACGAGCCAGGTCACGAGGGCGGCCTCGGTCAGCCCCTCCCCGAGGTCCGGAAGGCGGAACAGCGATGTCGCGGCCACGCTCATTCGTCACCCCAGTTCAGACTGTCGATCGCGTCCAGCACCCGGACAACCACACCAGGCGCGATCATTCGTCACCCCAGTTCAGACTGTCGATCGCGTCGAGGACCCGATCGACGTCGGGCAGCGTGAACCGCTCGAGCTTCGGCGGCGCGTAGGGGATGTCGAAGCCGGTGACCCGGCGCACGGGAGCTGCGAGGAACTCGAAGCAGTACTCCCCGATGCGCGCCGCGAGCTCGCTGGCGACCGAGGCGAAACCGGCCGCCTCCGCGATCACCACCGCGCGTCCGGTCCCGCGGACGGCGGCGAAGATCGTCTCGTCGTCGCACGGTGTGAGGGTCCGGACGTCCAGCACCTGCACGCTGCGCCCCTCGGAGGCGGCGACCTCCGCGGCGTCCAGCGCGATACCGACGGAGGTGCCGTAGGTGACCAGCGTGACGTCGGTCCCGCTCCGCGCGATCGCCGCCTCCCCGATGCGCGCGACGTGCGTGGTGTCCACCTCACCCGCGCTCCAGTACAGCTTCTTCGGCTCCAGGAAGACGACCGGGTCCGGGTGCTCGATCGCGGCACGCAGCAGGCTGTACGCGTCCTGCGGGGTCGACGGGCACACCACGGTCAGGCCGGCGGTGTGCGCGTAGTACGCCTCGGACGAATCGCAGTGGTGCTCCACCCCACCGATGCCACCGCCGAACGGAATGCGGATCACCATCGGCACCCGGACGGCGCCGCGCGTGCGGTTGGCGAGCTTGGCGACGTGGCTGACGATCTGCTCGAACGCCGGGTACGCGAAGGCGTCGAACTGCATCTCCACGACCGGACGCAGGCCGCCCATCGTCATGCCCACCGCGGTGCCGATGATCCCCGACTCGGCCAGCGGGGTGTCGAAGCAGCGCTTCTCGCCGAACGTCGCGGCCAGGCCGTCGGTGACGCGGAACACACCACCGAGCGTGCCGACGTCCTCACCGAACACCAGCACGGACGGGTCGGCGAGCATCGCGTCCGACAGCGCCCGGTTCAGCGCGGCCGCCATGGTCAGAGTCTCGGTGGTTCCGGACGGCGCCTCGGCGTGCAGTTCTGCGATCGTCATCATTCGACTCCCTCGGTATCGCGGCGGATCTCGTCCTGCAGGCCCATCCACTGCCGTTGCAGGTGCTGCGGACGCTCGGCGTAGACGAAGCGGAACAGGTCCTCCGGGTCTGGCTCGACCTCGGCGTTCATGGCGTCCCGCAGGGCAGCGGCCACGCGCTCGGCGTCCGCGGTGAAGCGCTCCTCGGTCACGTCATCCAGCGCGCCGACCTCTCGCAGGTACGCCCGCGAGCGCAGCAGCGGGTCGCGCTCGACCCACGCCGCGACCTCGCTGCGCTCCCGGTACCGGGTGTCGTCGTCGGCGTTCGTGTGCGCGAGCATCCGGTAGGTGTGCGCCTCGACGAGCGTCGGTCCACCGCCGTCCCGGGCCCGAGACACCGCCGAGCGCAGCACTGCGAGCACCGCCGCGACGTCGTTTCCGTCCACGCGCTCACCGGGCATGCCGTAGCCGATCGCCTTATGCGCGAGGGACGGGGCCGCGGTCTGGCGGGACAGCGGAACCGAGATGGCGAACTCGTTGTTCTGCACGAAGAAGACCACGGGGAGGTGGAACACGGCGGCGAAGTTCAACGCCTCGTGGAAGTCGCCCTCGCTGGTGGCCCCGTCGCCGCACATCGCCAGCACGACCATGTCCTCGCCCTGCAGCGTCGCGGCGTGCGCGCGTCCGACCGCGTGCAGCAGCTGGGTCGCGAGCGGCGTCGCCTGCGGCGCAACCCGGTATTCGTGCGGGTCGTAGCCGCCGTGCCAGTCACCGCGCAGCAGCACGAGAGCCTCGGCCGGGCTGACTCCGCGGGTGATCACGGACACCGAATCGCGGTACGTCGGGAACATCCAGTCGCCGTCTGCGAGCGCCAGTGCGGCCGCCACCTGGCAGGCCTCCTGGCCGTGCGAGGACGGATATACCGCCAGCCGCCCCTGCCGGACGAGGGCGAAGCACTGCTCGTTGATGCGCCGTCCGGTCACCAGCGCGGCGTGCGCGGCGAGCAGGTCAGCGACATCCGGTGTCGGGTACTCGGCATCGTCGCGCAGTGTGCCGGACGGGTCGATGAGTCGGACCGGTTCGTCCCGGGGAAGCAGGGTCTCTGCTGGTGCCGTCACGGTGTCTCCTGTGATCATCACGTCGTCGAGATGGACAAGACACACCCAGCGTGGCTCACGGCGAGGCGATCGGATAGCCTGGGCGCCACACGCGAGACGTTCTGCGCGTTCCGGGCCCACGAATGACGCATTCGTCTCACCTTCTGTCGAGAGGATGACAACCGATGTCCCACGTCCTGGACGACGTCGATCGGGCGATCCTCGGCGCCCTGCGCCGGGATGCGCGCGCCTCCATCAACGTGATCGCGCAGCAGGCGGCGGTCTCCCGCGCCAACGCCTACGCGCGCATCAAGCGCCTCACCGATTCCGGCGTGATCACCGGGTACCGCGTGCAGACGGATCCGGTCAGCGAGGGCTTCCACGCCTCCGCCTACGTCGCACTGTGGGTCGACCAGACCAAGTGGCAGGAGCTGCGCTCCGGGCTGATCGCGATGCCGGCGATCGAGCACGTCGCGCTCGTCGGCGGCGAGTTCGACGTCCTGGTCCTGGTCCGCGCGCGCGACAACCGCGACCTCCGCCGCATCGTCCTGGAGCAGATCCAGGCGCTCGCCGGGGTCAAGACCACCCGCACCTTCCTCGTCTTCGAGGACTGGGACGCCCACCTCCCGGAGTCCTGAGCACCCGAAACACACGGACACCGATTCAACCCGGCGCCTCCGACGGGCGGTGCCCCGAGCGGTCGAAACACACAGGCACCGATTCAACCCGGCACCTCCGACCGGCGGCGCCCCGAGCGGTCGAAACACACTCGAAACAACCACGTCACGATGGGGAATCGTCGCCGTGGAATCTTGGCATCCGAGACGATCGGAGGGCCGTGATGGATGATTCGGGCCAGGTGAACACGCTGCTGCTGCTGGTGTCGGGAGCGCTCGTGCTGCTGATGACCCCGGGGGTGGCCTTCTTCTACGGCGGCCTCGTGCGGGCGAAGTCCGTGGTCAGCATGATGATGCTGAGCCTCGGCGCGATGGGCCTCGTCGGGGTGCTGTGGGTGCTGTTCGGGTACTCGATGGCGTTCGGCAAGCCGCTGATTCCGGGCTGGCTGGGAGACCCGTTCGCGGACTGGGGTCTGCAGTCCTTCCTCGGCATGGACGGTTCCGGGGCGCTGCACCCGGACGCGAACGGACTCGCGTTCGCCGCGTTCCAGGGCTCCTTCGCGATCCTGGCCATCGCGCTGATCTCGGGCGGTATCGCCGACCGCGCCCGCTTCGGCGGCTGGATGCTCTTCGTCGCGATCTTCGTCGTCGTGGTCTACTTCCCGGTCGCGTACTGGGTGTTCAACCTCAAGGACGGGTGGGGCCCGGCGCTCGGCGTCAACGACTTCGCCGGTGGGACCGCGATCCACATCAACGCGGGGGCCGCAGCCCTCGCTCTGGCGCTCGTCCTCGGCCGCCGCATCGGCTTCGCCAAGGGCGCGCACAAGCCGCACAGCGTTCCGCTCGTGCTCCTCGGGGCCGCCCTGCTGTGGTTCGGCTGGTTCGGCTTCAACGCCGGTTCCGCCGCCGCCGTCGACGGAACCGCCGTGCTCGCCTTCATCAACACCATCGCCGCCCCGGCGGCCGGCATCGTCGGCTGGCTCGTCGTGGAGAAGCTGAAGGACGGCAAGCCGACCTCGATCGGTGCCGCGTCCGGCGCGATCTCGGGGCTGGTGGCCGTCACGCCCGGATGCAACATCCTGACGCCCTGGTGGGCGCTCGTGCTCGGCCTCGTCGCCGGAGCCCTGTGCGCCTGGGCCGTGGAGCTGAAGTACCGCTGGGGCTTCGACGACTCTCTCGATGTCGTCGGCATCCACCTGATCGGCGGACTGTTCGGCACTCTCTACATCGGCATCTTCGGCCAGGGCATCGGTCTGCTGGACACCGGCAGCCTGCACCAGCTGGGGGTCCAGGCGCTCGCCTCCGTCGTCGTCCTCGTCTGCTCGTTCGTCGCCGCCTACGCCATCGGCTGGGTCGTCGAGAAGACCATCGGCTTCCGAGTCCGCAGCGAGGATGAGCTGGCCGGCGTCGACCTGGCCCTGCACGGCGAGTCCGGCTACGTGATGGCGGACGGGGGCGTCTCCGACGATCCCGTCACCGAGCCCGACTACGCCCTGACCCACTGACCCGGTCGGACGCCGCGAGCCCCCGCGCGGCGTCCGACCGTTCGAACGGAGAAGCGGATGCGCCCCCTGCTGGCCCTGCACGTGCGCGACGATCGCCCGCACGCACCCCACTACCAGGTGCTGCTCGACGACCTCAACGCGGGTTTCCGCGCCGGCGCCACGGCGGCGGGATGGAGTGTCGAGCTGGTCGCCACGGCCGACGCGGAGCACGACCAGATCCTCGATCGGGCTGCCGGCGCGGGCGCGGTGGTCGTGCTCGGTGGTGAGGACGTCACCCCGGCACTGTACGGCGGGCGCGCCGTCTATCCCGGTAGCGGACACCATGAGCCACGCGCCGACGCCATCGCCATCGCGGTGATCCAACAGGCGATCGCCACGGGCATCCCCCTGCTCGGGATCTGCCGGGGGCATCAGCTGCTGAACGTCGCCCTGGGCGGAACCCTCGTCGAGCACATGCACGGGCACCGAGCCCGCAGCGTCTCGCCGTACGTCCGCACCCGGGTGTCCCGCGCCGCGGTGGATGACCCCGATCTGCTGGACGGCGAGGACGCGCTGTGCACCCACCACCAGGCCGTACGCGATGTCGGCGAAGGCCTGCGCGTGATCGCTCGAGCCGCGGACGGCGTCATCGAGGCCCTGGCCCACGAGCGCGCCCCGGCGCTCGGTGTGCAGTGGCATCCGGAGCATCCGGACGTCTCCGGCACCCAGCTGGTCCGGCTGCTGGAGCTCATCGCGCCGGATGGCACCCTTCCGCCCGGCTAGCAACCCCGCACCGTGCGGACGGGCGTCTCATATGAGATTCCGCTCATGTTCGTTGACGCGGAACGAGGCTCATCCGATGATCGCGCGGACGCGAAAACGTGCGCGTACGAAAGACGAGGCATCCCCCACCACCACAGGGATCGCGGCGGCGCCCACCGACCGCGCAACGGAGCCCGCGAGGCCCGGATTTCCGGGGCGAACGCCCGTGATGTGCTTCATGCAGCGACTTGCCCCGCTCGCGAGGACCTGCCTACGTTGGAGTGTCAGGCACCACGCCTGAAAGACCAGTCCGCGGCCGCATCCTTCGTCGAATCGTGCTGAATCGTCGTGATGTGGGCGTACGGTCATGACCTTTGCCCGGAGCCGAATCCGGAGCCCGAGTCGCCAGCACGCACGTCGAGCGGCCACGTGGTCATCACCCGGGCGTAACCGAAGCGGCATCGCACCCGACACCGGCGGGCCGCAGGGGAAACGTGACCGAAATCGCTCTTGAGGCGCACCATCTGTACAAGGTCTTCGGACGAAATCCACGGCAGGCCGTGGAGCGACTGAAGGCCGGAGAATCGCGCGACGACGTCCGCGATTCCGGCACCGCCGCCGTCATCGATGCGAGCTTCTCCGTCAACCGCGGCGAGATCTTCGTGATCATGGGCCTGTCCGGTTCCGGGAAGTCCACGCTGATCCGCATGCTGAACGGCCTGCACGACACGACCGCCGGGACGATCACCATCGGTTCCGACGAGATCACCGCCGCGTCCCCCGCTCGGCTGAGGGAGATCCGTCGCGACCGCGTCTCGATGGTGTTCCAGCACTTCGCCCTCCTGCCGCACCGGACGGTCGCGGCAAATGTCGCCTACCCGTTGGAACTCAAGGGCGTCGGCAAGGACGAACGCCTGACCCGTGCCCAGGAGATCCTGTCGCTCGTGGGCCTGGACGGTTGGGGCGAGATGCTTCCGTCCGAACTCTCCGGCGGCATGCAGCAGCGCGTCGGCATCGCCCGTGCCCTCGCGGCCGACACCGACATCCTGTTGATGGACGAGGCGTTCAGCGCGCTGGATCCGCTGATCCGCCGCGAGATGCAGGAGCAGCTGATCGAGCTGCAGCAGAAGCTGCAGAAGACCATCGTCTTCATCACCCATGACCTCAACGAGGCCATGTTCCTCGGCGATCGCATCGCTGTCATGCGCGACGGCCGGATCGTCCAGATCGGCACGCCTGAGGACATCCTCACCGATCCGGCCAACGACTACGTCGAGCAGTTCGTGCAGGACGTGGACCGCGCCCGCGTCCTCACCGCCGCCAACGTCATGGAACGCCCGCGCCCCGTCGTGGCCGAATCCGCCGGCCCCCGCACCGCCCTTCGCGAGATGCGTGACAACTTCACCTCGGCGGTCTACGTCGTCGGCCGCGACCGCATCCTGCGCGGCATCGTCACCGACCGCGACGCCGTCAAGCTCATCCGCCGTGGCGTGAACTCGCTGTCTTCGATCCTGAAACCGGTCCCGCAGAGCGTGGACGAGTCGTCCGTGCTGATGGACCTGTTCGTCCCCGCGGTCGAATCGGTGCTGCCGCTCGCGGTCACCGACGCGAACGGGCGCCTGGTCGGCGTCATCCCGCGCATCACCCTGCTCGCCGCCCTCGGCCCCGGCCCGACGGCGACCGACGAGCTCACGCTGCCGCTGCAGCCGCTGGAGACGAGCGAGATCAACGCGATCCTCGACGAGACGGCGCCGCCGTCCGAAGCGGGTCGGACCGAGAGGGAGGTGCGCTGATGGACGGCTTCCGCATTCCGATCGGCGACTGGGTCGCCGACGCCGTCGACTGGGTTCAGGTGAACCTCGAGTGGTTGCTGGATTTCATCACGATGGTGATCAAGTTCCTCGTCAACGGCCTCTCTGACGTCCTCGTGGACACGCCCTGGTGGGCCGTCACGGTCGTCGCCGCCCTCCTCGGCTGGATGTTCCGCTCGTGGCAGCTGGGCGTCGGGACGCTGCTCTCGTTCACCCTGATGGCCGCGATGGGCGTGTTCACGGGAGCGATGCAGACGCTCGCGCTCGTCCTGGTCGCCGCCGTCGTCGCGGTCGTCATCTCGGTGCCGTTGGGCATCTGGTCCGCCCGCAGCGCCCGCGTGCGCGCCGTCGTGAAGCCGATCCTCGACCTCATGCAGACGATGCCCGGCATGGTCTACCTGGTTCCGGCCATCGTGTTCTTCAGCATCGGCGTGGTCCCGGGCCTCGTCGCCACCGTCATCTTCGCTCTGCCTCCGGGCGTGCGCCTGACCGAGCTCGGCATCCGCGGCGTGGACGGCGAGACCGTCGAGGCCGGTGAGGCGTTCGGTGCCACGCGCGGACAGATCCTCCGCGGCATCCAACTCCCGCTCGCTCTGCCGACGATCATGGCCGGCGTCAACCAGGTCATCATGCTGTCGCTGTCGATGGCCGTCATCGCCGGTATGGCCGGCGCCGACGGACTCGGCAAGTCCGTGGTCGAGGCCGTCTCGACCGTCAACACGGCCAAGGGTGTCGAGGCCGGACTCGGCGTCGTCATCATCGCCGTGTACCTGGACCGCCTGTCCGCCGCGCTCGGCAACCCGAGCGCCTATCGCTCGTCGCTGCTCGGCATCCTGTCCCGCCGTCGCAACGACCGCCGACGTGCAGCCGCCGCCACGGTGGCCGTCCCCGCTTGAACCCGAACCCATACAGCACCAGAGATCCGATACGAAAAGGACGTACACACATGAAGCTTCGTCACCTCACCGCTCTCGCGGCCCTCGGCACCGCCGCGGCCCTCGCCCTCGCCGGATGCGCCGGCGGCGGCGCCGGCAAGGATTCCGACGGCGGCAACGCCTCGGGCGACAAGGGCACCATCACGATCGGCTACATGCCGTCGTGGACGGACGGCCTGTCCATGGCCAACCTCCTGCAGAACCAGCTGGAGAAGATCGGCTACGACGTCAAGATGCAGACCCTCACCGATGCCGGTCCGCTGTACGCGGGTGTCGCGCAGGGCGACATCGACGTCTTCGCGTCCGCGTGGCCCGACCTGACCCAGGCGAAGTACATGGAGAAGTACGACGGCAAGATCGAGGACCTGGGTACGTACAACGACAACGCGCGCCTCACGATCGCGGTGCCGGAGTACACCGACATCGACTCGATCGACCAGCTCGCCGCCAACGCCGACAAGTTCGACGGCAAGATCATCGGCATCGAGCCGGGCGCGGGGCTGACCAACCAGACCGAGACCGTGATGATGCCGGCGTACGGCCTCGAGGGCAAGTTCGAGCTGGTCACCTCCTCCACCGCTGCGATGCTCACCGAGCTGAAGAAGGCGACGGAGAAGAAGGAGGACATCGTCGTCACGCTGTGGCGTCCGTTCTGGGCGAACCAGGCGTTCCCGATCAAGGACCTGAAGGACCCGAAGGGCGCCATGGGCAAGCCGGAGGGCATGCACTTCCTCGGCGCCAAGGGCTTCACCGAGAAGTTCCCCGAGGCGGCCGACCTGATCGCCGGCATCAAGCTGGACGATGACCAGTACGGCTCGCTGGAAGACCTCGTCGTCAACAAGTTCGGCGAGGGCAAGGAGCCCGAGGCCATCAAGCAGTGGCTGAAGGACAACCCCAAGGCCTTCGCCACGCAGGTCGACTGACCGACACGAAACGGACGGGCCGCACCTGACGAGGTGCGGCCCGTCCGTTTCGTCGATGGATTTGTCCCGGTTCCCGACACTGGACGGCGACGCGTCCGCCGGGCATGCTCGGAGGGAGGCCCCCGCCTCATCCACCGAAAGGACCGCCATGAGCGCCCCCATCGTCATCGGCATGCTGGACTCCGACGCGGGTCGCCGCGCCCTCGCCTGGGGTGCCGCTCGCGCCATCTCCCACAAGCACCCGCTGCACCTGCTGACGATCGTCGGCGGCGCCACCGGGGCGGTCGGCGAAGGACCGGTCATCGAGGCGCTGACTGAAGCCGCCGAGACGTACCTGGCGCGCGAGGCGGCCGACCTCACGGAGATCGGCCTGACCGTGACCACCGAGGTGCGCCGTGGCGACCCGGTCCGCGAGCTCACCGCCGCGTCGAAGAACGCGTCCGTGGTCGTCCTCGGCAGCGACTACCGTCCGGGCACCGGCCGCCACCGCGGCATGCACGGCGTCCGCGTCGCCGCCGGCAGCTCCTGCCCGGTCGTCGTGATCCCGGAGGCTCCGGAGGCGGAGCGCGCCGGCGTCATCGTCGGCGTCGACGGCTCGCCGACCTCGGAGGCCGCCGTCCGGTTCGCCGCCGAGGAGGCCGCGCGCCTGAATGAGAAGCTCATCGCGATCGGCGTCTGGACCCCGCTGGAGTTCACCACCAGCCCGGTGATCATCACCAGCGAGTACCTGGACAGCATGCAGGAGCTCACTCAGGAGTCGGTCTCGCTCGCCGTCGCCGGGCTCCGCCAGGACCACCCGGGCCTGGACGTGGAGATCCGCGTCGAGAGCGGCTACCCGTCCGAGGTCCTGCTCGAGGCCGGACGCGGCGCCACCCTCACCGTGGTCGGCACGCACGGCCGCGGCGCGATCGCCCGCTTCCTCCTCGGCTCGATCAGCCACGAGGTGCTGACCGGACTCACCTCCCCGACCGCAGTCGTCCGCTGACATGACGACGATGCGCAGCTCCGATGGAGGCGGCGCATCGCGCTTCTCCGTCGCCCAGTGCGGTGCCTGCGGGGTCGAGACGGACACCCCGTCCGGCGTCTGTCCGATCTGCGCCGACGAGCGGCAGTACGTGCCCGCCGACACCGGGCAGGTGTGGACCCGTGTGGCGGACGCCCGCGGGGGCGCGATCACGCTGCGCGAACGGGAACCGGGGATCTGGGGTCTGGTCCCGGCCGGCGTCACCGGGATCGCTCAGGAGGCCAAGCTCATCGTCACGCCCGGTGGCAACGTGCTCGTCGACGTCCCCGCCTTCATCGACGACGCGACCGTCGCGGCCATCCGGGACCTCGGCGGCATCGCCGCGATCGTCCCGACGCACCCGCACATGTTCGGCGTGCAGTCGCTGTATGCCGACGCGTTCGAGGCGACCGTCTGGGTCGCTGAGGTGGACGCCGGGTGGCTGCAGCGGCGTCCGGCGCGGTTGCAGCTGTGGACCGCGGACGTCGAGATCGTCCCCGGCGTGCGCGCGACCCAGACCGGCGGACACTTTCCCGGCAGCGCCGTCGTCCACACGATCGGTGCCGACGGCGCGGGGGTCCTGCTCGCCGGGGACACGATCTTCGCGACGCCGGACGGCGGCGTCACGTTCCTCCGGTCCTTCCCGAACCGGATCCCGCTGTCCGCCGCCGTCGTGCGGCGGGTGGCCGCGCACGTCACCGACCGGTTCGCGTTCGAGCGGCTGTACAGCAACTTCCAGCTCCGCGTTCCGGAGCATGCGGACGCCGTGGTGCTGCGCTCGGCGGACCGCTACGCCCGGTGGGTCTCCGGTGAGTACGACCACCTCACCTGATTCAGGGCCCGAGGATCACGAGCTCGCGGGTGGCGCGGGTCATCGCGACGTAGCGGTCCACGGCGCCGGTCACACCGGACCCGAACGTCGCCGGGTTCACGACGATCACCAGGTCGAACTCGAGACCCTTCGCCAGCATCGGGGTGAGCGTGCGGACGCGCGGCGAGGTCGTACGCGGCTTCGCGCCGATGACCGCGGCGACCCCCTCCGGGTTCTCGGCGAGCCACCGCTCGAGGATCTCGTCCAGGCGCTCCGGCGCGCCCTGGCGCACCGGGACCCCGCCGGACCGGATCGAGACCGGCACGTTCGCGTCCGGGAGCGCCGCCCGGATCACCGGTTCGGCGACCGCCATGATCTCGGCCGGCGTGCGGTAGTTCACCGTGAGCTCCCGCTCGGTCAGACGCGTGATACCCACGCGCGCCAACCGCTCCGCCCACGTCTCGCGGAACCCGCGTCGCGCCTGCGCGCGGTCGCCGACGATCGTGAAGCTCCGTGACGGGCACCGTCGGATCAGCATCTGCCACTGCGCATCGGTGAGCTCCTGCGCCTCGTCCACCACGATGTGCGTGAAGGTTCCCGCCCGCGCGTCCTCTGACAGCTGCGGAGTGGCGTCCTCGTCCACGAGAGCGCTGCGCAGGTCATCGCCGCGCAGCATCGAGAACACGCCCTCGCCGTCGTCCATCTCGTTGGACTCCTGCAGCGCCTCGACCACGCGATCCATCACGTCCCGGTCAGCCGCGAGCGCCTCCGCCCGTGCGCGGGCCACGTCGGACACCCGCGGATCGCCGAGCCGGAGACGGACGGCGTCGAGCAACGGCAGGTCGCTCGTCGTCCACGCCGCCGGGGCCGGCCGGCGCAGGAGCGCGATGTCCGCGGTGGAGAGCCACGGCCCCACCCGTTCGAGCAGCCCGGATTCCGCATACAGACGGGAGACGAGCTCTGCGGCCTCCACAACCGGCCAGGCATCGTCGAGCGCCGCCCGGAAGTCCGGACTCGCCGTGAGCTCACGGTGGACGAGGATCCCCGGCAGGTCCTCGTCGGCGTACCTCCGCACCAGCAGCGCCACCAGGGTGTCGCGCACCTGATCGCGCGCCTCGTTGTGCGTCGCACCGAGCTCGACCGCGTCGAACGCGGCCTCCCAATCCGCCGGACGGATCACGACGTCCAACCACTCCGTCTCGACGTGGACGTCATCATCCGGCGCGTTCTCCAGCGTCCGGACCAACGGTTCGACCAGGCGCTGGAAGTCCGCACCGTCCTTGAGCGCGGCGACGCCCGGATCCGTCTCCTCCCCCGCCTCAGCACCCTCGGTGACCAGGTCCCGCAGAGTCACGGTCAGCACACCGTCCTCCCCGAGGCCGGGCAGCACGTCGTCCACGTAGGCCATGTACGGCTGGTGGGGGCCGACGAACAGCACCCCGTTCGTACGATCGCGCACGCGGGTGTCCGCGTAGAGCAGGTACGCGGTGCGGTGCAGGGCCACGACGGTCTTGCCCGTTCCGGGGCCGCCGTCCACCACGAGCGCCCCGGACGAATCGGATCGGATGATGGCGTCCTGATCCGTCGCGATCGTGCCGAGGACGTCCCGCATCCTCGACCCGCGCGCGTCGGCCAGCGTGGCCAGGAACGCCGAGTCGTCATCGAGCGCCATCCCGCTGCGTTCGCCGGTGAACGTCTCGTCCCAGTAGTCCACGACCTTCCCCCGACCCCAGCGATAGCGCCGCCGCGAGCGCAGCCCCATCGGATGAGCGGACGTGGCGGCGAAGAACGGTTCGGCCGCGGGCGCACGCCAGTCCACGAGCAGGCGCTCGCCGCGTTCATCGACGAGCCCGAGACGGCCGATGTACAGCGACTCGCCGCCATCGGCGGGCTCGATGCGACCGAGGCACAGATCCAGCCCGAAGCGACGCAGCACGCGCGCTTCGGAGCTCAGTCGACGCACCGCCTGGTCCCGCTCCACCGCCTCCTGCCCGGCGCGGGTGGCGGTGGCCAGGGCCACGGCGAGGCGGTGCTCGAGATCGGCGAGGCGAGCGGCGAGGGCGACACCGACGGCGGCGAGGCGGCGCTCGTCCGCGGCGATGAGGGTGGGATCGTCCTTGGCGGACAGGTGGGCGGGCAGGGCGAAGACGGTGGTGGATGCGAGGGGCATGAGTCATCTCCTGGGGGTGTGACGACGGCGAAAGGGTCCCATTCTGCGCCCCTACGGGGGCCTTGCCGCAAGCCCCCACCCCCGCGATATCCTGGAAGTGTCAGGACGCGCACGAGCGATGACACGGACGCGTCAGCGCAGTCGGATCCCGACGTCCGCAGCCACAGCCTCGACATGCCGGACACGCGTCAGCGCAACCGGATTCCCACCTCCGCAGCGACCGCCTCGACCATCCGCGTGAGCCGAGCCGTCCGCTCGGGCATGCTGTGCCGGTAGCCCGCGAGCGTGGACAGCCCCGGTCCCCCGAACGCCCACGCGCGCGCCCGCGCCCACGTCGCCTCATCCGCCCCGGCCGCGGACCGGAACACCTCCCGTGCGGGGGCGTCGAACATGCTCCACGCGTACTGCAGGTCGACCGACGGGTCGCCCACACCCACACCGCCGAAGTCGATGACCCCGGACAGCGCGCCGTCCGCGTCGACGAGGAGGTTCTCCACGGACAGATCGGTGTGCACGCAGGACGGCCCCGCCGACGCCGGAGGAACGCACCGCAGTCGCCGCCACGCCTCATGCACGCGCGCCGGGTCGAACACGTCGGCGAGTTCCGCGGCCGCCTCCGCCACCCACCGGTCGCTCTCCTCGGTGACCGGCTCCCCGCAGCGATATCCCCACTCGTCGGGGCCGGACGGCACGCCCGTCGCGTCAATCGCGTGCAGGCTCCGCAGGAACGCGCCGAGGGTCTCCGCGAGCCGGACCTGTTGCGCGGCATCCAGCTCCAGCGGCAGGTCGCCCGACACCCACGACACGATGGTCCACGGCCGGGGGAACGCCTCCGTCGGGCGCCCCTCGACCACGACCTCCGGAATCGTGGTCGGGAGGTGCGGTGCCAGAACCGGCAGCCACCGCACCTCATTTCGCAGGTCGGGAACGTATCGGTCCGATCGCGGCAGACGGACGGCCAGGTCCTCGCCGAGACGGAACACGACGTTGCTGCTGCCGGATGCGGCGAGCCCGCGCACCGGACGATCGGCGAGGTCGGGAGCCTGCCCATGCAGCAGACTCACCACGGTGTCCACTGTCGGGGCGGGTGAGGTCACTGACCCACCGTGTCATCGGGCCGTCGGAGAGCGCAACCGGCCGGTATTACCCCCAGATGGCGGTGCCCTCCTGACACGGCCTGGGATTCAGTGTCAGAATCCATGGCACCGGTAACGAGGCCGGAGCGGTCATCCCGCGAGCGATGATGGAGTACCCGTGTTCGAGAGCCCCTTTGCCGATGTCGAGATTCCCGACGTCAGCCTGTACGACTACCTCTTCTCCGACCTCAACGACGAGGACGCACAGCGCATCGCGTTCATCGATCCCGCCTCCGGTGCCGAGACGACCTATGCGGCCCTGTCCGCCCAGATTCTGGCGTTCGCCGGCGCACTCGCCGCCCGGGGCGTCACGACGGACACCGTGGTCGGCCTGCTCAGCCCGAACGTGCCCGCCTTCGCCACCGTCTTCCACGGCGCGCTGCGCGCCGGCGCGACGGTGACGACGATCAACGCGCTCTACACGGCCGATGAGATCGCCAAGCAGCTCGCTGACGCGCACGCCGAGTGGCTGATCACCGTGTCCGCGCTGCTGCCGCAGGCGCAGGCGGCCGCGGAGAAGCAGGGCATCCCCGCCGACCACCTGATCGTCCTGGACGGCGCGGACGGGCACCCGAACCTGCGGGAGCTGCTGACCGAAGGCTCTCCCGCCCCCGACGTGTCCTTCGATCCGACGACGCACCTCGCGGTGCTGCCCTATTCGTCCGGCACGACGGGCCTGCCGAAGGGCGTGATGCTCACGCACCGCAACCTCGTCGCGAACGTGGCGCAGGCGCGAGACCTGAACGACCTGAACGCCGATGACCGGGTCCTCGCGGTCCTGCCGTTCTTCCACATCTACGGCATGACCGTGCTGCTGAACCTCGCACTGCAGCGTCGCGCGAGTCTGGTTCCGATGGCGCGGTTCGACCTCGTCCAGTTCCTGGAGAACATCCAGAACTACGGCTGCACCTACGTCTTCATCGCCCCGCCGATCGCCGTGGCCCTGGCCAAGCACCCGATCGTGGACCAGTACGACATCTCCAGCGTCCGCACGGTGTTCTCCGGCGCCGCGCCCCTGGACGGCGACACCGCGCGGCTGGCCGGCACCCGGATCCGTGCGTCCGTCCGGCAGGGCTACGGCATGAGCGAGATGAGCCCGGTGTCGCACATGATCCCCTCCTCGGACGAAGTCACCCCGGTGTCCTCGATCGGCATGATGATGCCGAACATGACCGCGAAGCTCATCGACCTGGACACCGGCGCGGAGATCACCGAGTTCGGCGACGACGGATACACCGCACCGGGCGAGCTGTGGCTGCGCGGCCCGAACGTGATGTCCGGCTACCTCGGCCGGCCGGACGCGACCGCCGAGGCGCTGGATGAGGACGGCTACCTCCACACCGGCGACGTCGCGACCGCTCATCGCGACGGCTACTTCACGATCGTCGATCGCGCAAAGGAGCTGATCAAGTACAAGGGGTACCAGATCGCTCCCGCGGAGCTGGAGGCCCTGCTGCTGCAGCACCCGAAGGTGATGGATGCGGCCGTGATCGGCGTGCTGGACGAGGGTGGCGAGGAGATCCCGAAGGCGTTCATCGTCGCCGCCCCGGACTCGGGTCTGGAGGCCGAAGAGGTGCAGTCCTTCGTCGCCGAACGCGTCGCGCCGTACAAGAAGATCCGCCGCGTGGCATTCATCGACGCGGTGCCGAAGTCCTCCGCCGGCAAGATCCTGCGCAAGGACCTCCGCGCCCTCGACGACGCCTGATCGGGCCGGGCGCCTCTCGGACGGGGATACGGTCGAAGGATGGCACCCGATTTCCCCGAACAGCTGCACCCCGACGCCCCCCACGAAGATCCCGCCGTCACGGCCGAGCTCTTCAAGGCCGCCTTCCGCGGTCACCCGGGTGGCGTGGCTGTCATCACCGCGGACGCGGGCGACGGACCGGTCGCGCTGACCGCGACCTCCGTCGCGTCCGTGAACGCCGATCCGCCGTTGCTGATGTTCTCCGTCACCACGATGTCCTCCGCGACGAAGGTGATCGTCCAGGCCGACACCGTGGTCGTCCACCTGCTCGACGTCCTCGACCTCGACCTGGCGCAGACTGGGGCGACCAAGGGAATCGACCGGTTCGCCGACACCTCGGCGTGGACGCGCCTTTCCACCGGCGAGACCGTGTTCCACAACGTGCGCGCTTGGTTGCGGTGCAGCATCATCGACACCATCGACGCGGACGGTTCCACCGTCATCGCCGCACGCGTGCTGCAGGCCGGCATGAACCGCGATGTGACCGCCGGTGACACCACGGAGGCGCTCGCGTACGTGAACCGACGCTGGCACCGCCTCGGTCCCGCCTCCGAGATCGACGCCCCCACCACGCGCCCGTCCTGACCCGAGACACCCAGGCACGTCCGAGAAACCCCGCACTGCGCGAGGTCTCGGACACGCTTGGGTGTTTCGCGGGCGAGAGTAGGCTCGATGGGTGCTGGGTGCGGAGGAGCTGACGACGGGTCTGCTCATCCTCATCCTCGCCGCGGCGTTCCTCGCCGGCTGGGTGGACGCCGTCGTCGGCGGCGGCGGGCTGCTGCAGCTCCCGGCCCTGATGCTCATCCCGGGACTCGCGCCCGCCCAGATCCTCGCGACCAACAAGCTCGCGTCGATCTTCGGCACGACCACCAGCAGCATCACGTACTTCCGCCGGGCCCGGCCGGACCTGCGCACGGCGCTGCCGATGGCGTTCGTGGCGCTGTGCGGCTCATTCGGCGGGGCGTTCGTCGCGACGATCCTGCCCGCGTCCGCGTTCAAGCCGATCGTGATCGTGGCCCTCGTCGTGGTCGCGGTGCTCACTGCGGCGCGGCCGAAGATGGGCCGCGAAGCGGCGCTGCGATTCACCGGCAAGCGCCACCTGGGTCTGGCGATGGTGGTGGGGCTGGTCATCGGCTTCTACGACGGGATGATCGGGCCCGGCACCGGCACATTCCTCGTCATCGCTCTGGTCGGACTCGTCGGCTACGACTTCCTGCAGGCCTCCGCGAAGGCGAAGATCGTGAATTGGGCGACGAACTTCGGCGCCCTGCTGCTGTTCATCCCGCACGGCGCCGTGATCTGGCCGCTCGGCCTGGTCCTCGGTGTCGCCAACGTCGCCGGGTCCTACCTCGGCTCCCGGATGGCGATCGCCCGGGGCACGGGCTTCATCCGCGCCGCGTTCCTGGTGATCGTGGCCGCGCTGATCGTGAAGCTCGGCGTGGACGTCTGGAACGAGAACCTGGCCCCCCTGTTCGCCGCCACCTGATCCCGAGACACCCAGGCACGTCCGAGAAACCCCGCATTGCGCGGTGTTTCGGACGTGCCTGGGTGTCTCGCGGGAGGGGATTACTTCTGCAGGGAGAAGCCGCCGGTCCAGCCGATCTTCTCGGACGCGGCCAGGGTCAGCTGCAGGAAGCCGATCGCCTCGAGCTCGTGGGCACGGGTGAGCGCGCCGGCGTCCATCGCCGCCAGGCCACCGGCCTGAACCGCGCACAGCAGCGTCTGCTTTGCACCTGCAACCAAAGCGCCGGGTCAGGACGGACGCGGCGGGAACGGCCACTCGTCCTGCGTGTACGGTGCCGCAATGACCTGCACGTCGTCCTCGTACACGATGCGCCCCGGCGAGGTCGTGCGCAGCTGCACCCAGGCGACGTCGTGGCGGTCCAGCAGGTCGAGGTAGCCGCGCGTGAACGTGAGCAGCTCGCTCGCCGAGGCGCGGAACCACGCCCGAGCGCCGGGATTGCGCGTTGCGTCGTAACACCCGGGCTGGACGACCTCCGGGTCCGGATAGGCCGCATCCGCCCAGTCATTGGACGAGCGCCACCAGGCATGATCGGCGCCGTCCAGTCGACCGCTCCGCGCCAGTGCGTTCGCCAGGCCGAACACCCCGGGGAATCCGCCACGCCGGTTCGGCACGGCGGACTGGAATCGCACGAACTCCGGACGCATGTCATTCACCTGCACCCCGCGAGTCTGGCACGGAGCACCGACGCCCCAATGCTTGCAGGTGCAACGAACGATAGACTGGGGACATGAGCGCCGATCTGACCCAGCCCGAGCGGGTGGCGATCGCGCGCCTGCAGGCGCTGCTGGAACTGCTGCCGGCGGCGCTGGACAAGGAACTGTCGCCCGCCGGCGTCACCGCCTTCGAGTTCAGCCTGCTGGACGCTCTCGCCGAGGCCCCGGACCAGCGTCTGCGCCTCAGCGCGCTGGCGGCGAAGACGAACGCGACACTCCCACGCCTGTCCCGCGTGATGAACTCCCTGGAACGGAAGGGGTTCGCCACCCGGATGCCGTGCGAGGCGGACGGACGCGCCACCAACGCCGTCCTCACGGCCGCCGGCGCCACCCTGCTCCAGCGCGCCCGGCCGTTGCACACGGCCGCGGTCCGCAACCTGGTGCTGGGACGCCTGGACGCCGACGGCGTGCAGGACCTGGCCGACCTCTCGCTGCGCATCCTCGCCGCCCTCGACCCGGACGCGCGCCTTGAAGTGACCTCCGACGGAATCGTCTGCGCGGCCGACCCGACCGACTGACCCGACGGCACGCGCACCGCGCGCGAAGTGCGATCATGGACGGATGAAGATCCTCTCGATCCAGTCCGCGGTCGCCTACGGTCATGTCGGGAACTCCGCCGCCGTCTTCCCGCTGCAGCGGATCGGCGTGGAGGTCCTCCCCGTCCCGACGGTGAACTTCTCCAACCACACCGGCTACGGCGCCTGGCGCGGACCGCTGCTGGACCCGGAGGACGTGCGCGCGATCATCACCGGCATCGAGGAGCGCGGGGTGCTCGGCGAGATCGACGCCGTGCTGAGCGGGTACCAGGGTGGCGAGGGCATCGGCGAGGTCATCCTCGACGCCGTCGCCCGCGTGAAGGCCGCGAACCCGAACGCCGTGTACGCCTGTGACCCGGTGATGGGCAACGCGAAATCCGGCTGCTTCGTGGCCCCGGCCATCCCGGTGCTGCTGCGCGAGAAGGTGGTGCCGCAGGCGGACATCATCACCCCGAACCAGTTCGAGCTCGGCTTCCTGACGGACACCGAACCCGACACCCTGGAATCCACCCTGGCGTCCGTGGACAAGGCCCGCGCGCTCGGTCCGCGCACGGTGCTGGTCACCAGCGTCGAGCGTCCGGACCGCCCGGAGGGCACGATCGAGATGCTCGCCGCCGACGACACCGGAGCGTGGCTGGTCCAGACCCCCCACCTGCCGATGAAGGCCAACGGCTCCGGCGATGTCACCGCCGCACTGTTCACCGCTCACTACGTCGAAACCGGATCCGCCGCGACCGCGCTCAGCCGGACGGTCTCCAGCGTCTTCGATCTGCTGCAGAACACCCTGGATTCCGGCGCGCGCGAGCTGCAGCTGGTCGAGTCGCAGGAAGCTTACGCGCACCCGCGCGAGCAGTTCACCGTCACCCGGGTGCGCTGAGCGCAGCGGCAGCGCGAAGCCGTCACCGAGTCGAGTCTCACGTCACCGGCTCGCCGAGCCGATGACGCACCGGTTCGCTACTTCGCCGGGACGGGGCAGGTCGCAGCGCCGGCCAGAATTGTCGCGTACTGCTCCGCGGTGAAGGGCAGGCCGAACTCCGGTGCGGTCTTACCGCTGGCGGCCGGTGCTTTGGACGCGAGCGCCGCGATCTCCCAGGAGAGGAACTGCGCGGTCGCACGCGAGGCGCCTCCGCCGTTCAGCACCACGGCGACGGTGAGACCCGTCTTCGGCTCCGAATACGCCGCTGTGACGTACCCGGGCATCTGGCCCATCTGCCCGATCAGACCACCGACGATGAAGGAGCCACCACCTGCGGCGTACCAGCTCGTGTTCGGGTTGATCGGTGGCGCGTCCGCGAACCGCGAGTCCTTGCCGCCGGTGAGGGTCTCCGCGGCCATCGCCCGGGTGTACTTTCCCAGGTCCTCGATCGTGGACGTGGCCCCGGCATTGGTGTACCCCATGGAAGCCGACAGCTCGGTGACGTTCGTGGGTTCGGCGCAGTTGACCGCCCCGTCTGCACCCTTCACCAGAATCTGACCGGTCAGCGCCGGAGCGGGTGTGGGCTTGGCCGGCGCCGCCTCGGGCAGCGCGGTGTTCGACAGCCCGAGCGGCTGGAACACGTACTCCGAGAGGTATTCCTGCGCCGACATGCCGGACGCCTGCTCGAGAGCGAGGCCCAGCAGAAGATAACCGGTGCCGGCGTCGGAGAACTTCTCTCCCGGGGCGTTGGTGACCCCCGAACCGAGGCCGAAGCTGGCGAGCTCGCGCGGGCGCCACTGCCGATCCGGGGTGCGGAGGAAGTCCGCCGTGATCGCGGCGGGAAGTGGGGCGATGCCGGACGTACCGTCGCAGAGCATCTTCAGCGTGATGTCCTTGTCGTTCGGAACCCCGATGACGTATTTGGTGATCGGGTCGGACAGCTTGACGATGTTCTTCTCCGCCATCGCGTAGAGCGCATCGCACGTCATCTGGCGGGTGACCTCACCGACGCGGAAGGACATGTCGGTGGTGACCTTCGTGTCCGAACCGGTCGCGACGGTGCCGAGTCCGGACACCCACTGACCGCTCCACGGCACCCAGACGCCGACGATCGCACCGCTGGCGCCGTACCCCGTCATCGTCGTGGTGACGGCGTCCTTGATGGCCAGCACCGTGGAGTCGTCCAATTTTCCGTCTGCCATCGCCGGAACGTCGACGGCCGCGTTGGATGCGGAGGTGCAACCGGACAGGAGCAGAGCCGCCGAAGCCACGGCCACGATGGTCGCGGACAGGCGGCGGCGACCGCGTCGAGGCGCGCGCGAAGGCAGGTTGTTCACGAGGCGAGTCTACGGGGGGTGCCGGAGCGGGGCCGAGCATCGCCTGTGAACGGGTCACTGCGGTCCGGCTCAGTTGCCGCGGACGGCGCCCTTCATGAATCGCTGCACATCCGGGTCCACGCGGATGTCGCTCGGGCGCAACGGACGGGTCAGGTACAGGCCCTCGAGCGCGGTGAGGCGACTCAGCGCGACGTAGGTCTGGCCGGGGGCGAACGCCCCGGAACCGAGATCGATGATCGCTCGCTCGTAGGTCTTGCCCTGGGATTTGTGGATCGTCACCGCCCAGGCCAGGCGCAGCGGGAACTGCGTGAACTCCGCGACGATGTCCCGCGACAGGCTCTTCGATCCCGGATCGTACGCGTAGCGATAGCGTTCCCAGACCGCCGGCTCCACCTCGAACTCCTCACCATCGACGTCCACCCGGACGGTGCCGCCGGAGATGCGCGTCACCGTCCCGATCGTGCCGTTGACGTAGCGCGGCGGTTCCCCGTAGGACTGCTGGTCGTTGCGCAGGAACATGACCTGGGCACCGACCTTCAGCTTCAGCTCGGCCTCCGCCGGGTAGTTCGCGTCGCCCCGGCCGAAGTCCCCGTTGATCTCGGCGACGGCCTTCTGCTCCTTGCCCTTCAGCGCGGCGAGGTGGCGGGCGTTGATGCGATTGACGATGTCGTTGCGGGTGGCCAGGGTGATGATCGGCTCGTCCGCGTCCTCCGGGGGCGTGCGCGCCCCGGCGCCGTTGAGCACCCCGGCGATCTCCGCCGTCACGCGCCCGTACCGCACCGCGTTCAGCATCGCCTTGAAGCCGTCGTCGGCCTGCCGGTGGATGTTCACGAGTTCCCGGATGTGCAGGTCCGCTCCGTGGCGGCCGAGGTCGAGCACGCCGTCCGAGCCGGGTGCGTCCCCGGCCCACACGTGCGCATCGAAGAACCAGAACGACCGGTAGTGGTCGTTCACGTACCTCATCTCATCGCCACGCGGCGGGACGGGGGCGAGCTGGTAGGGGTCACCGAACATCACGACCTGAACCCCGCCGAACGGTTCGCCACGGCGCCCGCGGGCCTGCCGGAGCGATCGGTCGATTCCGTCCATGAGATCGGCGTTCACCATCGAGATCTCGTCGATGACGAGGGTGTCGATCGCGTTGAGGATCTTGCGCGTGGCATCGGACTGATCGATCTGTCCGTCCGCGATCAGTCCGATCGGCAGGCGGAACAGCGAGTGAATGGTCTGACCCTCGACGTTCAGCGCCGCGACGCCCGTCGGTGCGCACACCGCGATCTGCTTGCTCGTGTGCCACGCCAGGTACTGCAGCAGCGTGGATTTGCCGGTACCGGCGCGTCCGGTGACGAAGACGTGCTCCCGGGTGTCCTCGATGAGCCGGAACAGGGCTTCCTGCTCCGCGGACAGCGGGGGCGTGTTCACCGGACTCCTTGCACGTGGACGAACTCCCATCGTAGACACGCCGAAGCGCTCACCGTGCGGGCGTCCCCGGGTTCCGAACGGTGACCGTCCGGCGAAGCGCCCGAAGGTCGCTTCAGATGACCCCGTTCGGTGCTCTCCCGGGCCGGGTTTCCTAGACTGTGGCACGTGGCGGAAACGGTGACGACGGACACGGGGACCTCCCGACGCCCGCTTGCCGTGCGCCTGGGAGTGCTGGCGCTGGCCGCCGTCCTGGTGGCCGCGATGTTCGCGGCCGGCTACTTCTTCGCCTATCGGTCGTTGTACAGCCCGTCCGCGTTCGTGACGAAGTACCTCAATCTCCTCGCCGCCGGCCACGCCACCGATGCGCTCGCCATGCCCGGTGTCGGCGTGGACGCCGCCGCGCTCGAGGGCGCCGGTATCGACGCCTACTCGTCGGAGGCCCTGCTGCGCTCCGCCGCGCTCAGCAGCCTCACCGACATCCACGTCGATTCCGAAGAGGCGCACGGTGAGGTCGTGGCCGTCACCGTGAGCTACCGCGCCGGCGGACACCCGAAGACCTCGACGTTCCAGGTCATCCGGAGCGGCTGGACCGGACTGGTACCCGGGTGGCGCTTCGAGCAGACGCCCTTGACGTCGATCGAGCTGACGGTGCTCGGGGCCACCGAGTTCACGGTGAACGGTTTCACTGTGGACAAGCGGCAGATCGCCGGGGCGAACGTCGATCCGGTCGCGCCGCTGTCGTTGCTGGTGTTCACTCCCGGCCTGTACTCGGTGTCCGTCGATACCAAGATCTCCGCGTCGGCGGGAACAGCGGTCCTCGCCGACGTTCCTCTGCACCCCGTGCCCGTCACCGTGCAGACTGAGCCCACCGCGGACTTCCTCGCGGTGGTCCAGGAGAAGGTCAACGGCTTCCTGTCGGAGTGCGCGAAGCAGGAGGTGCTGCAACCCACCGGCTGCCCGTTCGGGCTCGTGGTGCAGAACCTCATCGTCGATCCGCCGACGTGGTCGATCGCCGAGATGCCGAAGGTGACCATCGAGCCCAGTGGCGGCGACTGGATCCTGCCGCCCACGCAGGGCACCGCGCATGTGAAGGTCGAGGTGCGGTCCTACTTCGACGGATCGGTCCGGTCGCGGGATGAGGATGTGCCGTTCACGATCCGCGCGAGCATCTCCGTCCTCCCCGACGGCCGCGTCTCGATCGCCGTCGGCGGCATCGACACGCGCTGAGCGTCAGCCGCGGACGCGCTCGTCCCGCTCCGCCAGGGCGGCGAGCTTCGCGTTGTACTCGGCCAGCTCCGTGTCCCCGGTGCGATCGGCGTGCCGGTCGCGGCTGCGCTGTGCGCGCTCGTCACTGCGACTCCATTGGATCGCGAGCGTGATCGCCACGATGAGGTTCGGGATCTCCCCGATCGACCAGGCGATGCCTCCCCCGATGTACTGGTCCTCCATTGGGGTCGGACCCCACGGCCGGGCCATCGCCCCGAACCACTCCGGGAGCATGAGCCCGGTCTGCATCATCAGCGCGACGCCGAAGAACGCGTGGATCGCCGCCGCCGCGATGAGGGTGATCAGGCGGCCCGGATACGGCATGCGCTTGGGTACCGGATCGATGCCGACCAGCGACAGCATGAACAGGTAGCCGGTGATGAGGAAGTGGATGATCATCCACTCATGACCCAGGTGGTCGTACACGGACCAGCGGAACAGGTCCGTGAAGTAGAAGATCCACAGCGACGCGACGTACACCACGGCCGCCACGACCGGGTGGGTGACCACCCGCGAATACGGTGAGTGCACCGCCCACAGGATCCACTCGCGGCCGCCGCGGGTGCCGTCCGTGCGCTTGCGGATCGCCCGCAGCGCGAGGGTCACCGGCGCTCCCGAGACCAGACACAGCGGGACAGCCATCGTCAGCAGCATGTGACCGAGCATGTGGATGCTGAACAGATAGTCACCGTACGCGGCCATCGGCCCGCAGGTCACCCACAGCAGCAGAGCCAGACCGGCCAGCCAGAACACGGTGCGGTGCACCGGCCAGCGGTCGCCCCGAGCGCTCAGACGTCGCAGCCCGACGATGTAGAAGACCGCACCGAACCCGACCGCGACCAGCCACAGGAGGTCCGGGTTCCACTGCGTGAACCACCGATCCAGCGTGAGCTCGGGCGGCAGCGGAGAACCCGTGAGCCGCTGGGCGGGGGTGGTCGGGGCGACGGCGGTCAGCCCGGTCGGCGGCGCCGTGCGGGCCAACGCCGCCGCGACGCCGGATGCCGCCCCCATGAGGACCAGTTCCAGGGTGACGAGCCGCCAGAACGGCCGTCCGCGCTTCTCGTCAGCCACCCGTGCGATCAGGCGACGCCGGTAGAGCGCTCCGGCGATGCCCATCAGGACGAGCAGGACGGATTTGATCACCACGAGCACGCCGTACGGGGAAGCCAGGCCCGCCCACGTGCCGATCCCGATCACGGCGCGGGCGAGTCCGGACAGGGCGACGACGACGAAGGAGGCCAGCGCCAGCGTCGAGTAGCGAGTGAGGACGTCGACGATCCGCCCGCGGAGCACCGGACGGACGAGCACGACCAGCAGCAGTCCCCCCACCCACACCGAAGCGCCGAGGACGTGCAGGAAGAGCGCGGAGACGGCGATGTTGTGATTGGCGAGGTCACCGGCGTGACCCTGCGTCACCATCGGGACGATCGCCGCGATCGCGACGAGGGCGGTCAGGGCCGTGCCCAGCCAGCCACGCACCGCGAAGGCGAGCACCGTGATGACGGCACCGGCGATGGTCGTCACCAACCAGGCCTGCCCGAGTTCCCGTTCGACCAGGAAGGAGCCCAGCTGCGCGCCGAACCCGGCGTCGAGCCCGATCTGCGGGTCCGTCACCTGCACGAAGGTCAGGAAGCCCGTCGCACCGGCCGCGACGGTGAACACGGCCGCCGCTGCTGAGGCCAGGTCCAGGGCGATCTCGAACGCGCGCTGTCCGGGCTTCAGCGCGAACAGGGCGAGCACGAGCGACCCGATCATGCCGGCGGCAGCGAGGTTGACCAGCATCTTGACGACCGGAAGCCCCCAGCGCACGACGGGTCCGGCATCGAGAAGGATCTGCGGTGCCGCCCCGCCGCCGTACGCCAACCCGGCGAACACCGACGCGAGCGCGGCGAGCACGAGAAGCACGGGTCCGAAGACCCGCAGGGCACGGGGGTTCACCCCTCCAGCCTAGGCTCTCCGCGCGTCCTCGCCCCGGGCGGACGTTCAGGTGCGCACGGTCGGTCCGGTCGACCTCAGCGAACGGGCCAGTTCAGCCAGCGCGAGTCCCCAGGCCGGTTCGTCCCCATCGTGCGCCGGACGCCGGTCCGGATCGGGCATCGCCGCGAAGCCGGACTCGCGAACGCGGACGGTCACGGTGCCCGAGTCGATCGGTGCGAGTCCCACCTCGACCGTCCTCGCCGGGAGGTCCGCACCCGCCGGGTGCCACTCGAACACGATGCGTCGCGGCTCCTCCCGGGTCAGGACGCTCACCCGGCGCTCACCGCCGACCGCGTCCGTGATGATCCACTCGTCGCCGTCCACTCGGATGCCCGTGCCGGATGAGGATCGGGTGTCGATCCACCAATCCGGGCGCGAGACCACGGCCCAGGCGTCGGCGAGGGTCGCCCGCACGTCCACCTGCGCTTCGATGCTGTCGTTCATGGCCCCTACCGTGACGGCTGCGGGCGGCTCCGTCAAGGTTTCGCCGAGAACGCCGAAGGGGCGGACGTCCACAGACGCCCGCCCCTTCGTAACGGCTTACTTGACGGCAGCCTTGAGCTTGGAGCCCGCGGTCACCTTGACGCGCTTGCCGGCCGGGATCTTGATCTCGGCGCCGGTCTGCGGGTTGCGGCCCGTGCGGGCGGCGGTGTCGACCTGCTCGAAGGCGATCCAACCGGGGATCGAGACCTTCGCACCCTTGGCGACGGCGTCGGAAACGGTGGAGAAGAGAGCGTCGAGCACACCCGACACGGCAGCCTGGCTCTGACCGGTGGCGCTGGCGATGCTCGCGACGAGCTCGGTCTTGGTGATGGACTTGTCAGCCATGTGTGTTGTCCTCCAGCGACGGCGAGCGCCGCATCAAAGTTGTTCACTCCGAGAGCGTCTGCTCCCGGCTGGTCGTTCGACCGGGACCGACAGTACCAACTTCCCCCGGAAAATCGCGGAATTCCGGGGCATTCCGGGCGAATTTTCCGCGTGTCGCGAAACTCTCGGGGCTGGTGAGGCGAATGTTGCCGGGAAAACGCGCCCATGCCCGCGTTTTGCCGTGATTTCCGCACCGTTTCGGGCATCATGACCCGGCCGTCAGCAACGGTGCGGGCCGGACGGTGGGTTCCTCCCGTCGCGCAGGGCTGACATCGGGCAAGATTGCCTGTGCGCCGATGTTCGGCGTCCGTGTTTTCCCGAACATGACCCCTGGAGGAACCCGTGGCCGAACAGCGCCCGAACAAGAAGGTCGTGAAGGTCGAGTCGCACGCGGCCCCGACGCGATCCGGCGACGCCGACACCGACGGACCGGTGTGGACGCCGTCCCCGGAGGCCAAAGCCAAGGCCACCCGCAATCGCATCATCGCGATCGTGCTGTGGGCGCTCGCCATCGCCGGCGAGGCGTTCGCCATCTTCTGGGTGCTTCGCCAGGACCCGGTGATCATGTGGCTGCTGATCGTGATGATCGTCGTGATCGGCCTGCTCGCGGTCGGCGGTTCCCTGCTGTGGAAGGCGGCCAACCGCCTGGACCCCGCCTCCCGCAAGGACACCGTCCGCTTCTTCGTGCAGAACCAGCTCGGCGCGATCATCTCGATCGTGGCCTTCCTGCCGCTGATCGTCCTGATCTTCACGAACAAGAACATGACCCAGGGGCAGAAGGCCCTGGCCGGCATCATCGGCATCGTCATCGCCGCCGGCGCGACCGCCGCCAGTGCCCAGTGGGGCGAGGCGCCGTCGCAGGAGCAGTACGCGAACGAGTCCAGCCTGGTGCAGGACATCACCGGTAAGGACGAGGTCTACTGGACCAAGGCCGGAACGGTGTTCCACCTGTGCCAGGAGGCCTCCGCCGTGAACAAGGAGTCCAAGGACAACCAGATCCTCACCGGGACCGTCCAGGCCGCGCACGAGGCCGGCAAGCCGCGCCTGACGCTGCAGCTGCCGCAGGAGCTGCGCGAATGCGGCTACGACGACTACGTGCTCCCGGACAACTGGAAGGACGTCGTCGAGGGCAAGGCGCCGTTCCAGGGCGCCGGTAACTCCGACACTGACACCACGGACGCTCCGGTCGAGGAGCCGACCCCCGCGTCCACGAACTGACGCACGCAACGACGGCGGCCACTCCCTCGGGGGTGGCCGCCGTCGCTCTCACTCCGGACACTTCTGCGCATGCATTCCTGCGGCGTTCGGGAGCGAGCGCGGGGTCGCTCCCACCCGCGACAGTTCCGTGCGCAGGGAAGTGTCACGGGTGGGAGCGTCCGACGGCGAGAATGACGAAGGGCGAGTCCGGAATGGACTCGCCCTTCGACGTAGCTGTGGTGCTTACCAGCTCGACTTGGTCACGCCGGGCAGCTCGCCACGGTGCGCCATGTCGCGGAAGCGGACACGCGAGATGCCGAACTTGGAGAGGTGGCCGCGCGGGCGACCGTCGATGACGTCGCGGTTGCGCACGCGCACCGGCGACGCGTTGCGGGGCAGCTTCTGCAGAGCCACGCGGGCCTCTTCGCGCTGCTCGTCGGTCGAGTCCGGGGACACGAGCTGCTTCTTCAGCGTGGCGCGCTTCTCGGCATTGCGCGCGACGATGACCTTGCGCTGCTCGTTGCGCGCGATCTTGCTCTTCTTAGCCATTGATCAACGCTCCTCTCGGAATTCGACGTGCTTGCGGACCACCGGGTCGTACTTCTTCAGCACGATGCGGTCGGGGTTGTTGCGGCGGTTCTTGCGCGTGACGTAGGTGTAACCCGTGCCGGCGGTCGAACGTAGCTTGATGATCGGACGGACGTCCTGAGCCTTCTTGGCCATTAGAGCTTCACACCCTTCGCCTGGAGGTCCTTCACGACGGACTCGATGCCGCGGGCGTCGATCACCTTGATGCCCTTGGCGGACACGTTGAGCGTGATCTTACGACCGAGCGACGGGACGAAGTACGTCTTCTTCTGCACGTTCGGGTCGAAGCGGCGCTTCGTCCGGCGGTGCGAGTGGCTGATGTTGTGACCGAAGCCGGGAACAGCACCGGTCACCTGGCACACTGCTGCCATGGTGTCTCCTTCTGTACCGTGAGGCCGGACGGCCTCACCCAAGATCCCTTGTCTGCACCCACCCGAACGACCGCGCGGGAAGCGCGGAGGTGAAGGAGGGAGCGAACTGCGTGCTGGAGTGCGCGCAGACAAAGAGAGACTCTATCACAGTCGGGCGTGTCGACCGGACGAGAACGGGCCCGGCCCCCGGAGGGGTCGGGCCCGTTCTGCGTCAGTCAGTCACTCAGTTGCGGCGACGCGTCCGAGCGATGGCCAGTGCCGCACCTCCGATGACGATGACACCGACGGCGACCAGACCCACGATCAGCGCCGTGGAACCGTCCTGACCCGTCGTCGGCAGCGAGCCGCTCTTGGTCGGGCTCGGCGCCGGCGTTGCGGTCGTGGTGGGCACCGGGGTCGGCTCAGCCGTCGCGGTGGGCGTCGGCGTCGGCGTCGCGGTGGGCGTCGGCGTCGGCGTCGGCGTCACCGCCGCGCAGCCGGCGAACGTCACCGGGATCTGCACGGTCGAACCGGACGGCTGAGCGGCGATGATCACCGTGCCCGCTCCTGCGCCGGTGCCCTCCGGAATCGTGAGCGTCACCGCCGCGGTGTTCGGGGCGTCGGCGGACACGTCCGCAGATCCGAGCGCGACCGCTTCCGTCGCGCCCGGCAGGACCGCGCTGACCTCGACCGAGGAGTTCTGCACGTAGCCGAGCGAGGCCAGGTCGAAACCGGACACCGTGGTCTGCGCCGAGCACTCCAGCACCGACTCGGCGCTGAGGCCGCTGACGTCGAAGCCGTTGCGGCGGTTGTCCGGAACCAGCACCCCGTTGACGGCGGCGCGGGTGTCGGCGGACGCGCTGTCCGCGACCGAACGGATCCACGCCGGGAAGGCGTCGGTGTCGATCAGGCCGGTGCCCACGAGCGCGGACGCCTTCATCATGCCGCGGAAGTTGTCGCCACCGGTGGCGAGGAACGACGATGCGGCGATGTTGTAGTTCGCCGCCGGGTCGATCGCCGCGCCGCGCAGGGTCATCGAGGTGACGCGGTCACCCTCCGGCCGGGTCGAGTCGACGGAGTAGGTGAAGTCGTCCGACACACCCAGCTGCAGGTACGCCCGGGACGGCACCGCACCGGCGGAGTCCCGCTGCCACTGCTGCTCGAGGACCTCCTTGAGCACGGCACCGGTGATCGTTACGACGTCGAGGTCATTGGCGAACGGCACCACGTTCGCGGCGTCCTTGTAGGTCAGGATCCCGTCATCGTCGATGAGGTCCGAGCGCACACCGCCCGGGTTCATCAGGCCGATGTCGGCCTGCACCTGACCGCGTGCGTTGATGATCTCCACCATGGACTGCGCGACCATGTCGCTCAGCGAGCTGGCGTTGGCGCGGTCGTCCTCGACGGTGACGACGCCACCCGAGGTGACGCCGGTGGTCGGGTCGGCGGTGATGGTGCCGTCCTCGTACTGCTTCGCACGGGTGATCGAGCCGTCGATGGCGCCGACCTTCTCATTGCCGACCACATCGGCCTTCGCCTTCGCGTCCGCGACGATCTTCGCGACCTCCTGGACGCGCGCGTCATCCTTCATCTCGGCCGGGATGGTGTCATCCGTGAAGCTCGGGATGATGGAGGTCTGCGCGGCGGTGACGGCACCGTCAGCGTCGACGGTCAGGACGACCTGGCCGACGTTGGCGGCGTAGGAGCCGGTCTGCAGCACGGGCCGCGTGGACGAACCGTTCGGAGCGTCGTACGCGTAGACCTGGTGCGTGTGCGCGGTGTAGATCGCCGCCACGGAGGGGGCGGTGTCCTGCACGATGTGCTTGAACACCGCGCTCTGCTCGTTCTGCTCCAGCGGAACATTGCTGCTCGGGGCGCCCTCGTGGTACGACGCGATGAGCACGTCGGCCTCGCCGTTGGAGGGGTCACCGTCGGTCAGCTGGGCGGCGACGCGGTTGACGGCCTCCACCGGGTCGGAGAACGTCCAGCCCTGGAGCGCACCCGCCGAGCTCAGCGACGGCGTCTCCTGGGTGACCGCACCGATCACGGCGACCTGGAGCCCGGCGACGGTGAACAGCGCGTACTCGTCGAACGGATCAGTCCCGTCCGGTGCCGTCACGTTCGCGGCCAGGTCCGGGCCGTTCGTCTCGCTCTGGATGCGGCCGGTGGCGTCGTCCGGGCCCTTGTCGAACTCGTGGTTGCCGACCGTGAAGGACTGCACGCCGAACGCGTTGAGGGCGGCGATGGTCGGCTCGTCCTTCAGGATCGAGGACTCGAACACCGAGGCTCCGACGGCGTCGCCGTTGGAGAGGATGAGGCTGTTGGCGGCACCGAAGGGCGCCTGACCGGTCAGGACGGTCGCGGCGAACGCCTCGGCGTTGAGGATGCGACCGTGGAAGTCATTGAAGCCGAGCAGGTTGATCTGCGTGGCTCCGGCGGTGGGCTGGATGAACTCCGGCGTATCGATGTCGGCGGATGCCGACACGGGGATGGCGACGGCGAGCGCGACGGCGGCCGTGACGGCCAGCGCGGACGCGCGAAGGACGGACTTCTGCATGTGTTTGCTCCCGGAGGAAGAGAGGCATGGACCCTGCCACTCTGTCAGAGCGGTCGCGCGTCCGAAAGGGGCGATGCACATCGCCGTGCGAATCGCCGCGTCAGGCGGCGCCGCGTCCGGGGCGGAACGCGCTGACGGTGGGCTCACCGTCCAACCAGAAGCGCCAGGGGAACGCCGCGGTGCCCGCGTGCCCGGCGACGCCCACCCGCGGGCCGGAGCGCACCCGCCCGGCTGGTTCATCCGGCAGCTCGAGCACGGCGGATGCGCCGGAGGTGCCCACAAGCCCGGTCACGGCGTCCAGACCGTCATCGCCGGGGTGGCGCAGCCCACTGGCCTGGCCCAGCCGTCCGGGGCCGCGGGCCAGGTCCCGATCGGAGATCGTCGGGGCGCAGGCGGCCGCACCGACTCGTCCGCCCCGACGGACCTGCCGCCGTTCCCGCGCGATCTCCGTTCCGCGCTCGACCGATGCCGCACGCAGCAGGATTCCGCCGGCGACGCCCTCCGGCGCGCAGACCACGTTGACGCACGAGTGGATGCCGTGGCTGAGGTAGACGTACAGATGGCCCGGTTCGCCCCACATCGTGGCATTGCGTGCGGTCGGCCCCATCCGCGCGTGCGATCCCGGGTCGGCGACCGGGCCGGTGCCGCGGCCGTGGTAGGCCTCCACCTCGGTCAGCCGGAGAGCGACCTCGGCACCGTCCACCGTGGTGGTGAGCACCCCGCCGAGCAGCCGCGGGGCGACATCGACCGGGAGTCCGGCGAGATCGTCGCGCGTTGCCCGGTGCAGCGTCATCGCGGACTCTGCGCGCACCAGGACAGGTCGAATCCGCTCAGCAGGCGCACATCCCTGCCGTCGGTGGCGTCGATGATCCGGGTGGTGATCCGGCTCGGGATCGGCAGCTCGTAGCGGTCGTAGCTGCTGCCGGCCAGATCCGGCGCGATGGTGAGCGCCAAGTACGCGCCGCTCGGCGACGGACAGACACTCATGATCGGGTCCTTCGCGGTCAGCTCGAGCAGCTTGACCGGGCCGGACGGACCGCTGCGGTACAGGAACTGTTCCGTGGGGATGCCGATCTTGTCGCGCACGCTGACCTGCCACACGCGCTGGCCGGACCCGAGCGCGAACTCCTGATCGAGGTGCCCGTCCAGCGTCGGCAGCTTCGCCGGCACCTCTTTGGCCGTGCGCAGGTCGATCTCGGTGGGGCCCTCGGTCCGGGTGATCAGGGCCCGGTAGGTTCCGCGATCCACGTCGTCGATGTACAGCGCACTGCCGAGGTTCGTCGGTTCCGCCGCCCCGGTGGTGTCGAACAGGGACAGCGTGCCGGTGAAATCGATCATCAGCACCGAGGTGGTGTCCGGGACGAATCGCCACTGGTCCACCCCGGGAGCGGTGCCGTCGATCTCGACGATCCGCGGTTCGGCGTGCGGGTCCCGCAGAGCCATCGTCACCAGCACGCTCGCCCGGCCGGAGTCGGCGCTGATGTTCGCGTCGGTGAACTGATAGCCGGCGGCGTCGCCGCGGTCAGAGACCTGCAGGCCCCGAATCGTGCCGCGGCCGGGCATCGGGAGGATGCGAGCGTGCTGTCCGTCCAGGTCCGTGAGGATCAGCTGGCTGGTCCCGCCGACCACGGTGGAGATCAGCAGACCGTCGGAGGTGCGCCGGAATTCCTCGATGTGCGGATCGCGGAAGACGATCTCCTCCTGATGATCGTCCAGACGGGTGCGGACGATCGCATCGCTGCCGCTCTCCCCACCGCGGCGGAGAAGGTAGAGGTCTGCCACCGGAGTCCGCACCGTCGTGGACAGGGTGCCGGTCGGCCCACCGCTCAGGCCCCGGGCGTTCGCGATCGTGACCGTGTATTCGACGCCGTCGGTGAGCGGCTGGGTGAAGCGCACACCCACGGTGCGACCGGAGGTGTCCACGGTGAAATCCGCGGCCGGCGTGACCGTCACCTGCGCGGGGTCGATCTTCTGCAGCGGCTGGTTGGCGGTGAAGACGACCCGGGTGCCGGACGCCACGATCGCCTGATCCGGATCGGACTGCACCGACATCAGCCGCGGCCCCTGCCCGAGCGAGAGCACGGCACCCCCGCCGACGAGGACCACGAGCACGGCGAGCACGATGGACATCAGGGCGCGAAAGGAGACCCGCTCAGAACTCATACGGATCCCCGGGCTCGTCGATCGGGGCGATGTCGGTCGGCGTGATCACCAGGGCGCCGTCCGCACCGCTGCCGACGGTGCCGGTGACCTTGACCCACTGGCCGGAGGCGAATTCGCCCCGCCACTGCCCCGCGGTGACCGGCAGCGCGGCCGGCTGCGCGTCGATCACGCAGTGCCGGATGACCAGTCGGGTGAGTCGAATGGTGCCGCCACGGGCGTCGGCGCCGACGAAGCCGACCAGGCTCACCGGTGTGCCGACGAACTGGTCGGGGTCGGCCGCGGTGGCGAACACCTGGGACCAGTCGCCGATGCCGAACGACGCCAGGTCGCCGGTCGACGCGAGTGCCACGACGTCGTTCCCGCCGAACAGTGGCGGTGTGCCGAGGTCGCGTTCCATCGCGAGCTCCGCGGACAGGGACGCCGGCGGCAGCAGCACCATGGCCCCGGCGATGACCGTCGCGATCACGCCACCGGTGACGGCGGCGAGCGCCGTGGCGGCACGCGGTCGGTGTTGCTCGTGCGGTTCCGGAACGGCCTCGGACGCGAGTCGGTCACGCAGCGCACGCGCCTGCGCTCGAGTCAGCGGAGCGTCCGTCTCCGCGGCCTCGGACGGCACAACCGGAGCGGGGACATGAGTGTGCGCGTGCCCGTGGTCATGCCCGTGCTCGGCTTCCGCTCCCGCGGGCAGGAACGCCGCCGCGACGGCGATGACCACCCCGAGCACGGCCATGCCGACGGCCCAGACCGAGCTGCTGGGACTGATGTACAGCTGCAGGTTGCCCGTGACGGCCAGGACGATCGTGACGGCGCACACGGCGACGGCGAGCCCCAGTCCGAGCCAGCGAGCACCGATCGAGCGCAGATCAGACAAGGAGATTCACCCCGATTCCGAACAGGAACGCGATGCCCAGGACGAGGGCCGTGATCAGCGCGAGCGTGCGGACGGTGAAGGTGGTGCGCATCAGCGCGAGCATCTTCACGTCCACGAGCGGGCCGACCAGGAGGAACACGACGATCGAACCGGGCGTGAAGGCGGAGGCGAGGGAGAGCGCGAAGAACGCGTCCACGTTCGAGCACAGCGCGACCACGATCGCGAGGGCCGCCATCGCCACCAGCGACAGGGCGGGATTCGCACCGACGGCCACGAGGACATCGCGGGGAACGACCACCTGGACGGCGCCGGCGAGGGCGGATCCGATGATGAGGGCCGGCATCACGGCACGCAGCTCGATGATGGCCTGGACGAGGCTGCGGCGCGTGCGCGAGCCGGTCGCGCACTCCTCGGTCTCGGTCTCGATCCGGAATCGCTCGGTCAGCAGGCGCTGCGGGTCCGGGTGGCGCGAGAACAGCCAACCGATGAGATTGGCGATGACCAGACCGCCGATCAGGCGCGCGATGAGGATGCCGCTGTCCCACCCGAACGCGGCGTGCGTGGTGACGATGACGATCGGGTTCACGATCGGAGCGGCCAGGAGGAAGGTCAGCGTGTCCGCCGGGCTCACGCCACGGCGCAGCAGACCGCGGGCGAAGGGCACGTTGCCGCACTCGCACACCGGGATCAGGATGCCGAGGCAGGACAGCGCGAGCCGGCGCGGCCACGCGCGCTTGGGGAGCACCCGTCCGATCAGGTCCGGTGGCAGCCAGACCTGGACCACGATCGCGAGGATGACGCCGATCATGACGAACGGCATGGACTCGATCAGCACACTGATGGCGAGAGTGAGGCCGTCCTGCACCCGCGTCGGCAGCGACACGTCGAACACCAACGGCACCACGAAGGCGCCGACGATCACGGCGAGCAACAGCGCGACACCGACGATTCGGACCGTCGGGTTCGGCGCGCGGCGGGCGGGGGCGTCCGTCGTGGTGGTCATGGATCAGATGGCCGCCGCGCAGTCCGCGCAGAGTCCGAAGATGTCGACGATGTGCTGGGCGTCCTGGAACCCGTGGGCCGCAGCGGTCCGCTTGGCCCACTCCTCGACCGGGGACGCCTCGATCTCCACCGTGAGACCGCAGCGCCGACAGATCAGGTGGTGGTGGTGCTCGCTGGTGGCGCAGGCGCGGTAGAGCGCTTCGCCGTCGGGGCTCTGCAGCGAGTCGGCCTCACCGCTGTCGGCGAGGCCCGACAGCGCCCGGTACACGGTGGCGAGGCCGATGCCGGTGTTCTCGTCCCGCAGGGTGGCGTGCAGGGTCTGGGCGCTCACGAAACCGCGGGCGTCCGCGAGCGCTTCGCGCACGCGCTCCCGCTGCCACGTGTTGCGCTGAGCCATGTCCGGAGTCTACCCGGCGAGCACCGGGGGATCCTGGGCGCGCACCCGCCGCACCCGGCCCCGACGGCCTCCGACGACCCGGCAGACGAGGTAGATCAGGAATGAGATCGTGGTGATGTACGGGCTGACCGGCAGCGTGCCGGCGACCGCGAGCAGGATGCCCCCGACGGCGCTCACCACCCCGAAGGTTGCGGCCAGCACGGGAACCGCGATCGGCCCGGTCGCGATGCGCATCGCCGCCGCGGCCGGAGTCACCACCAGGGCCATCACGAGCAGCGCCCCGATGATGTGCACGCTCACCGCGACGATGAGGCCGAGCAGCAGCATGAACACGAGCGAGACGAAAGTGGTCGGGACACCACGGGCGGCCGCGGACTGCGGGTCGAGCGAGTCGAACCGCAGCGGACGCCAGATCAGGAGCAGACCGATCAGCACCACCGCGGCGATGACGATCAACCAGGTGAGCTGCTTGCTCTCCACGGACACGATCTGTCCGGTCAGCAGGCTGAAGCGGTTGGCGCTGCGACCGCTGTAGAGGGACAGGAAGAGGATGCCGAGACCCAGCCCGAACGGCATCAGCACGCCGATGATCGAGTTGCGGTCGCGGGCTCGCGCGCCGAGCAGGCCGATGATGGCGGCCGCGATCACGGAACCGACGATGGAACCGGTCACCACGTCCGCGCCGATCAGCAGCGCGGCCGCGGCGCCGGCGAAGGACAGCTCGCTGATGCCGTGCACGGCGAAGGCCATGTCCCGCTGCATCACGAAGATGCCGATCAGTCCGCCGACGAGGCCGAGGATCGCCCCCGCCCACAACGAGTTGGACACCAGGGCGAGGATGTCGCCGTAGTACGGCAGGCCGCCCCACAGCGCGTCACCGATGTCGTTCCAGCTCATTCGTGCTCTCCGTGGTGGTGGTGCTCGTCGTCCGCGTCCGGCGCACCGACGACCACCAGGCGTCCGCCGGCGCGGAGCACCGACACGGGTGTGGAGTACAGCCGCGTCAGCGTCTCGCTGGTGAGGACGTCCTCGGGGCGGCCGAGCAGGAAGCGCCCGTGCGCGAGGTAGAGGATGCGATCGACCGAATCGAGCACCGGATTGATGTCGTGCGTCACCAGCAGCACCCCGGCCCCGGTGCGACGGCGGTAGTCCCCGACCAGGGACACGACGGCCTGCTGGTTCGCGAGGTCGAGGCTGGTCAGCGGCTCATCGCACAGCAGCAGACCCGGGTCGTCAGCGAGAGCCTGCGCCGCCCGCAACCGCTGCTGCTCACCACCGGAGAGCAGGCCGACGGGACGGTCCGCGAACGCCTGCGCTCCGACCGCCGCGACGAGCTCATCGACGCGGCGAGCGTCCGCACGACGCGGGATCGGGAGACCGAACCGGTGGCCCGTCACGCCGAGGCCGACCAGGTCGCGGCCACGCAGGGAGGTGTCCACGGGGAGCGGGCGCTGCTGGGGGATATAACCGATCCGACGATTCCCGGCGCGGTGCACGCGTTCGCCGAGCACGTCGATCGTGCCGCTGGAGAGACGTTCCAGTCCGAGGATCGCCCGGATCAGGCTCGTCTTACCGGAACCGCTGGGGCCGAGGACGGCGACGAGTTCGCCGGGAGCGACGGTGAGGTCCAGGCCTGCCCACAGGTCTCGATCGTCGCGCCGCATCGCGGCACCGCGGATCTCGAGGGGGTCGTTCATGCTCCGATCACGGCGGCGATCTTATCCAGGTTTTCGTTCATCCACTCAGCGTAGGTCGAGCCGTCCGGCTGCAGCTCCGAGAACTCGAGCACCGGGATGCCCTCCTTCTTCGCCTCGGCCGCGACCGCGGTGGTCTCCGCCCCGCCGGTCTGCGAATTCACGATCACCGCTCGCACCTGCCCCGAGCTCAGCAGGCCCTGGGCCGCGAGCATCGTGGCCGGCGGCACGTCCTGTCCCTCCTCGACGGCTTCGCTGAACTCCGCCGGGGTCACGTTCACGAGACCCACGAGGTCGGTCAGTCGCAACGGCAGCGGCTCGGTGACGAAGATCTTCGCGCCGGCGGCGGCGGTCTTCAGCTCCGCGGCGCGGTCCTCGATCTTGGTGACCTCCGCACCGAACGCGGCCGCCTTCGCGGTGAACTCGCTCGCCTGGTCGGGCAGCAGCTCGCCGAGTTCGTCGGCGACCTCCTCGGCGACGTGACGCATGACCTCGGGCGAGTACCAGACGTGCTCGTTGAATCCCTCGATGTGATCGTGGCCCTCGTGCGCGCCGGACTCATCGTGATCGTGCTCGTCCGCGTCCTCATGGTCATGGTCGTCGCCCGGAGCGTCGTCCGCTTCATCAGCGGCCGTGATCACCTTGGCACCGTCCGGCACCATGCCGTCGATGAAGGCGTCGTAACCGCCACCGTTGCGCACGACCAACTGCGCCTTGCTGACTTCGAGCCGGTCCTTCGCGGTGGCCTCGTATTCATGCGGGTCCTGGGCGGCACTGCTGATCAGGGAGATCACGGTGACCTTGTCCCCGGCGATCTCGTGCACCAGGTCGCCGTAGACGTTGGTGGACGCGACGACGGTGACACCATCGGAGCCGGCGCCTCCATCGGCGGAGGCACCCGCGGTGGAGCACCCGGCCAGGGCGAGGACGGCGACGGCGGGCAGGGACAGCAGGGCGATACGAGACTTCACACGATGAGCTTACTGCTATTGATAATCGTTCTCAACTCGACCGGTTCGCGACCGCCGGAACGTGCGGATTTGGAAATACTTTCAGGTACAACTATGTTGAGACCGTCATGACCGAACACCTCTCCGCCGACACCGCCATGGGTGCCGTCACCCTCCGCGTGGCCGACCTCGACGGGATGACCTCCTACTACCGGGACGCCGTCACGCTCGAAGTCCTCGATGCGCACGGCGACCGCGTCACTCTCGGCCGTGGTGGGCGTCCGCTGGTCATCCTCCAGCACGCGCCGGAACTGCGCCACGCTCCGCACGGATCGGCCGGACTGTTCCACACCGCGATCCTGTTCGAGTCCCGCGCGGCCCTCGCGGCCGCGCTCTACGGAGTCGCGACGCACGCGCCCGGCACGTTCACCGGCAGCGCCGACCACCTCGTCAGCGAGGCGTTCTACATGACCGACCCCGAGGGCAACGGCGTCGAGCTGTACGTCGACCGCGCACGCAGCGCCTGGTCCTGGACGCACGGCCAGATCGAGATGGACACCCTGTTCCTCGACCCGAACACGTTCCTGCGCACGCACCTCACCGAGGCCGCGGCCGGTGGCGTGCGCGATGGCTCCGACGCCGTGGTCGGCCACGTGCACCTCTCAGTGGGCGACGTGGACACCGCGCGACGCTTCTACGTCGATGAGCTCGGCTTCGACCAAACGCTGGCGATGGGGCAGCAGGCGCTGTTCGTCAGCGCCGGCGGCTATCACCACCACATGGCGATGAACGTCTGGAACTCCCGCGGCGCCGGACCCCGCATGCCCGCGCTCGGGCTCGGTCAGGTCGACCTCGTCCTGCCCACGCCGGACGCGCTCGGAGAGCTCACCGAGCGACTGCACCACCACGACGCCGAGGTGCGCGACGACGGCCGAACGGTCAGTTTCGGCGATCCGTGGAACAACCTCCTGCGCGCGACCGTCGCCGCCTGAGACGTCCCGTCCGCGGAGATCCGCGGCCCGCTCACGCGGAGGCGCGCGGCACGATCTCCACGTCGATCATGGTGATCCGCTCCGGAGCGGAACCACCGAGCAGCTCGACGAGCTTCTGCGCGATCAGCTCGCCCTGGCGGGTCGAGGGCTGACGCACCGTGGTCAGTGCCGGGGACAGCGTCGCGGCCACCGGGGCGTCATCGAATCCGACGACGGCCACGTCGTCCGGGACCGTGAGTCCGGCCTCGGCCAGTGCTCGATAGGCGCCCACGGCCATCAGGTCGCTGGCGACGAAGACGGCGTCCGGCGTTCCGGCGGAAAGGATCGTGCGCATGGCCTCGTAACCGCCGGCTTCAGAGAAGTCGCCCGTGGCGACGGCCCCCTCCGCCAGTCCGGCATCGGCCAGCGCCTGACGGTACCCGACGAGCCGGTCCATGCCGGCGGGCATGTCCGGCGGACCGGCGATCGTGGCGATGTCGCGGCGTCCGCGCTCGACCAGATGCGCGGTCGCGAGCCGGCCGCCCTCAACGTTGTCCACGTCGACGAAGTACGCGCTCTCCCCCGCCCGCTTGTGCGTGGGACGACCGCCGAACACCAGCGGCACGGCGTCCGCGATCGCATCGACGAAGGCGTCCCGCGAGTGGTGGGAGACGACGATGGCGCCGTCCACGTTCCCGCCGCGCAGGTACTGGGCGGTGCGCCCGCCTGCGACATCCGTGGCGAGAACCATGTTCATCACGTAGTCCGCCTCGGTGAGGCGGGAGTGGATTCCGGAGACGACGGACGCGATGAAGGGGTCACCGAAGAACCGCGACGTGTCCTCCGGGATGATCAGCGCGATCGCTCGCGTCTGCCGCGTCGCGAGCGAGCGCGCGGCCTGGTTCGGGACGTAGTCGAGTTGGGCGATCGCGGCGAACACCGCCTCCCGCGCGGACTCGCTGACCGCGCTGGAGCCGTTCACCACCCGCGAGACGGTGGACCGGGACACCCCGGCGACGGCCGCGACCTGCTCGATGGTGGCGGGTCCACTCGCGTCCAGGTCCACGCCGACCCCTCTCCTCATGCCGTGGCGAGGTAAGCCGGCACGACGGTGTTGCGCGGAACCGTGATCTCGCGGTCCGCGATGATCCTGCGGTACTCGAGGGCGCTGTCCTTGAACGAGCGCTCCTGAGTACCGTAATCCACCCGCACGATCCCGAACCGCTTCTCGTACCCCCACGCCCACTCATAGTTGTCCATCAGTGACCAATAGAAGAAGCCGCGGACGTCCGCGCCGTCCTCGATGGCGTCCAGCGTGGCGCCGAGGTGCGAGCGCAGGAACTCCGTGCGCGCCCCGTCGTGCACGCGCGTGAGGCCGTCCTCCACCACGGCTTCGTCGTCGTAGGCGGCGCCGTTCTCGGTGACGTACAGCGCGACGCCCTGCGCGCCGGTGTACTCCTTCTGCACGCGGACGAGGAGTCGGGTGAGGGCCTCCGGCTGCACCTCCCAGTTCTGCCCCGTGCGCGGCAGGCCGCGGTCGTGCCAGAACACGTTCTCGGCGGCCGGGAACGGCGAGCGCACGTCGCGGATCGTCGGTGCGTCCCCGCCGGCCGGAGCGTCCGCCGCGGGCGTCGCGGCAACGTACTCCCCGTGGTAGTAGTTCACGCCGAGGGTGTCGATCGGCGTGGCGATCGTCTCGAGGTCACCGGGACGGACCGCCTCCTCCCACGTCGCGACGGCGGCGGCGTCCACCGCCCGGATGTCCTCGACCACGTCGGTCGGGTAGGCGCCCCGGAACACCGGGTCCAGGAACCAGCGGTCGAACTGTCCGTCGATGCGACGCGCGGCGTCGACGTCGGCGGGGTTCGACGGGTCCACCGGGTCGGCCAGCGTGAGATTGAGCGTGAGACCGAGATCCAGCGAGGCGTCCCGGGCACGCAGCTCGCGGATCGTCTGTCCATGCGCCAGCAGGAGGTGGTGGGAGGACAGCAGACCGTCGGCGATGGACGTGCGCCCGGGCGCGTGGATGCCCGCGGTGTAGGACAGCCAGGAGGAGCACCACGGCTCGTTCAGCGTGGTCCAGACCTTCACGCGGTCACCGAGCGCGTCGTGCACGGTGAGCGCGTACTCGGTGAAGCGGTCCGCGGTCTCCCGCGCGGTCCAGCCACCGCGCTCCTCCTGCGCCTGCGGCATGTCCCAGTGGTACAGCGTCAGCCAGGGCAGGATGTCGGCCTCGAGCAGCTCGTCCACGAGCCGGCTGTAGAAGTCCACACCCGCCGGGTTCACGGCTCCCGCGTCCGGACGCACGCGCGACCACGAGGTGGAGAAGCGGTACGTCTGCAGGCCGAGGTCCTTCATCATCGCGACGTCCGCGGTGTGACGGTGGTAGTGGTCGCACGCGACATCACCGGTCTCGCCGCCGATCACCGCACCGGGAACGCGCGAGAACGTGTCCCAGATCGAGGCGGTGCGGCCGTCCTCGAACGCCGCACCCTCGATCTGGTACGCCGCGGTGGCGGCACCGAAGAGGAAGTTCGGCGGGAACGGGCGGGCATCGGTCATGGCGGTTCCTCTCACAGGCGTCGGGCGGTCGTCCGCCGCCCGACAGCACCGGACCCATGGTCACGCGATGCTTCGTTCGAAGATATGGGAGCGCTCCCATGCATGTCAAACGGCGGTCCTCTGACCGAACGACCGCGACGGCGGCTACGGTCGACGGATGATCGGATTCCGCCCGCTGCCGGTGCCCGCGACGGACCTCTCCTACGCGTACGGACCGGACTCGATCGCCCGGACCGGCGTGCGGCCCGGCTCGATCACCGAGATCGTGCTCGCGGACAGCACGATCTACCCGGGCACGACCCGGCGGATCTGGATCCACGTTCCGGCCGATCACGATGCCACCGTGCCCGCACGGGTGACCTTCTGCAATGACGGGTGGTGGTACCTGGATCCGGCGGCGGCCGTCCGCGGCGGCATCGTGCTGGACAATCTCGCCGCGTCCGGCGACCTGCCGAACATGATCGGCGTCTTCGTCGATCCGGGCGTCCTCGCCGGCCCCGAAGGCCCGGTGAAGCACCGCAACGCCGAGTACGACGCGTTCGATGAGCGCTACGCGGACTTTCTCACGACGGAGGTCCTGCCGCTGGTGGCGGAGCGGTTCGCCGTGTCGGCCGAGCCGTCCGACCGGGCGATCGTCGGCGGCAGCAGCGGGGGCAACGCCGCCGTCACAGCCGCATGGATGCGACCGGAGCGCATCGGACGCGTCATCGCGTTCAACTCCAGCTTCGCGCAGATGCCGGGCGGCAACCCCTACCCCCGGCTGCTGTCCGAGACCCCCCGCAAGCCGCTGCGGATCTTCCTGCACGCCGCGCACCGGGACCTGAACTGGAACGCCGCGGAGGAGAACTGGTTCGCCGAGTCCTTGCACGTCGCGGCCGCCCTGGCCGAGAACGGCTATGACTTCCGGTTCGTCGTGGGCGACGGCGGGCACAGCCCGAACCACGGCGGCGTCCTGTTCCCCGACGCCCTGCGGTGGGTGTGGTCCTGATCCGGAGGTGACGGACGGCGCGGCCCCGCTGGGTAGACTGGGCTCGACCGCCGTTCGCGTCCATCTCGGAGCCATCAATGCCCACCATCGTCGTCGACGTCATGCCGAAGTCCGAACTCCTCGACCCGCAGGGCAAGGCGGTGAGCGGTGCCTTCGACCGCCTCGGCGTCACGGCCTTCAGCAACGTGCGCATCGGCAAGCGCTTCGAGCTCACCGTGGAGGGCGAGGTCACGGACGACGTGCTGGCCACCGCGAAGCAGGTCGCCGCGGACGTGCTCTCCAACGGCGTGATCGAGGACGTCGTCGGCGTCGAGGTCGTGGAGTGACCGCCCGCATCGGGGTCGTCACCTTCCCCGGTTCGCTCGATGACCGTGACGCGCAGCGCGCGGTCCGTCTCGCCGGTGCCGAGCCGGTGGCCCTCTGGCACGCGGACCACGACCTCCAGGGCGTGGACGCGATCGTGCTGCCCGGCGGTTTCAGCTACGGCGACTACCTGCGCGCCGGCGCCATCGCCGCGCTCGCGCCCATCATGTCCGAGGTGAAGGACGCCGCCGCGAAGGGGGTGCCCGTCCTCGGCATCTGCAACGGCTTCCAGATGCTCGTCGAGGCGCACCTGCTGCCGGGCGGACTGATCCGGAACGCGAACCAGCAGTTCATCCGCCGCGACCAGAAGCTGCGCGTCGAGAACGCCGACACCGCGTGGACCAACGCCTTCAGCGCCGGCGAGGAGATCGTCATCCCGCTGAAGAACGGTGACGGCGGCTACATCGCCGATGCCGAGACGCTGGCACGACTCGAGGGCGAGGGACGCGTCGCGTTCCGCTACCTCGGCGTGAACCCGAACGGGTCGCTCAACGACATCGCCGGCCTCGTCAACGAGCGGGGCAACGTCGTCGGCCTGATGCCGCACCCGGAGCACGCCGTCGAGCCGGGCTTCGGTCCGGACACGGCCGCCGCGATGCGCTCCGGCGAGGACGGCGCCCGCTTCTTCGCGTCCGCGATCGCCGCATTGGCTCGCGTCGCCGCCTGATCGCTCCCGATCTCGGCAGTTCCCCGCGCGCGCTTCTGGCGGACGTGGGAGCGATGTCCGGCATGCTCTCGATCGCGGCATGTCCGTCCGCGCGGAGCTGTGGAAAGTGGGAGCGTTGCCCGGGCTAGGGTCGAGGCATGACGAAGCTCAGCGTGTCGCTGCCCACCGAACGCCTGCGGGACGACGTGACGGCACGGCTCGGCGAGCGCGCGGCTGAGGTCGAACTGCTGCTCTGGGACATGTCCGGAGCGGCACCGCGTTCCGAGATCGACCTCGCCGTGCCGCCGTACATGAAGGCGAGCGCCGCGCTTCCCCAGCTCGATGGCGTGCGCACCCGACTCGTCCAGGGCCAGTCCATCGGCTACGACGACGTGCCGGCCCACCTGCCGCCCGGTCACGTGTTCGCGAACGCGTCCTCGGTGCACGAGACCGCGACGAGCGAGATGGCCCTCACGCTGGTGCTGGCCTCGCAACGACGCATTCCGGAGTTCGTCCGCCAGCAGGATGCCGAGGCCTGGCGCCCGCGGTTCTCTCCCTCCCTGGCCGATCGACGCGTGCTCGTACTCGGCTTCGGCGGTGTCGGGAAGGCCGTCGTGTCGCGCCTCGAGCCGTTCGAAGTGGACATCGTGCCCGTCGCCTCGCACGCCCGCGAAGAGGCCGGCCGCCAGGTGCACGGCATCGACGAGCTCGCCGAGCTGCTGCCGACGGCCGACATCGTGATCCTGACCCTGCCGGACACCGCGGAGACCCGTCACCTCATCAACGACGAGGCCCTGTCCGCCCTCCCGGACGGCGCCCTCGTGGTGAACGTCGGCCGCGGTCCGCTGATCGACACGGACGCCCTCATCGACCACCTGCAGCGGGGCCGGATCCGCGCCGCCCTGGACGTCACCGACCCGGAGCCGCTGCCGGAGGGACACCCGCTCTGGCAGGCGCCGAACACGCTGATCGTGCCGCACGTGGGCGGTGCGGCGAGTTCGATGCAGCCGCGCATCGCGCAGCTCGTCGCGACCCAGATCGTCCGCATGCTCGATGGCGAGGACCCGATCAACGTCGTGTTCGAGAGCTGACGTCGCGCACCGCTCGGTGCGAGAAGCCTATGCGTCGAGCATGAACCCCGCTCCGACGACGGATTCTTAGCACCGCCTCAGAGGTCACGGTCGAGCATGGCCTCATGAGCACGTACACCCTCCCCACCGCGGCGGCCACGATGCCGCTCACGCGGACGCGAACCCGGGTGACGGCGACGGGCTGGTGGGCGGGCGCGACCGCGACGATCTGGGGAACGAGCCTGTTCGTCGTCGCGCTCTGGGTCGCCGGCGGGGGCCTGTCCGACCTCGTGGCAGGACCGGGGCCGCTGCTGGACTCGCTCGGCCGCATCACCGGCCTGGTCGCTGCGAACCTGCTGCTCTACCAGGTGCTGCTGATGGCGCGCGTGCCCCTGTTCGAGCGCGGCTTCGGCCATGACGGCATCACCCGGATGCACCGGCTCGTCGGTTTCTGGTCGCTGTGGCTGATGCTCGCCCACGTCATCCTCATCACGGTCGGGTACGCATGGCCGTCGGGCGCGGTGATCACGGAGTTCGTCTCACTCACCCTCACCTACCCGGGCATGCTCATCGCCCTGGCCGGGACCGTGGCGATCATCGCCGTCGCGATCACCTCGATGCGCGCGGCGCGGCGGCGGTTGCGGTACGAGTCCTGGCACCTGCTGCACCTGTACGGGTACATCGGTGTCGGCATCGCGCTGCCGCATCAGCTGTGGACCGGCAGCGACTTCCTCACCTCTCCCACGGCGACGGCGTACTGGTGGGCGCTGTGGGCGCTGACCGCGGTCGCCGTCATCGTGTTCCGGGTCCTGGTGCCGATCCTGCGCAATCGCACCTGGCAACTGCGCGTGGCCGGCGTCGAGCGGAGCGGACCGGACGCCGTCACCCTCACGATCGCCGCCCGCCCCGGTGTGACGGTGCCCGTGACGTCGGGACAGTTCTTCATCTGGCGCGTCCCGGGCGGACCGGGTCGCCTGCGCGGCACCCCGCTGTCCGTGACGCGGGACCCGGACGGATCGATGCGCGTCACGGCCCGCGTGACCGGGTCCGAGACGGCACGGCTGGCGCGGCTGAACCCCGGCGACCGGCTCTGGGCGGAGGGCCCGTTCGGCACGCTGACCGCGCAGCGCCGCCGCCACCCGCGCACCGTGATGTTCGGGGCCGGATCCGGGGTGTCTCCGCTGGTCGCGATCCTGGAGAGCGAGCGGCTGCACCCGGGGGAGGCGGTCCTGGTCACCCGCGATCACGCACCGGGTTCCGGAGTGATGCCCGTGCGCGTGCAGCGACTGGTGGACGATCGGGGCGTCCGGGTCTTCGCACTGGACGGACGGCGCTCCCCCGCGGACGGGTCGTGGCTGCCCGCGCGCTACGCCGCCACCCCACCGGACGCGATGCTCACTCACCTCGCTGGGAGCCTGTCCGACACGGACGTGTTCATCGTGGGTCCACCGGCGTGGTCCGCGGCCCTCAAACGTGACCTGCGCGCCGCCGGCGTCGCCCGCGCGGACATCCACACCGAGAACTTCGCGATCTGATCGGAGCTGACATGAAACGCATCGTCTACGTCGCCCTGTCGACGCTGTCCGCCCTCGTGCTGCTGTTCAGCTACCGGACGTCGCTGGAGGCGGTGGCACCGACCGCGGCCGCCGACACCTCGCCGACGCCGTCGGCCAGTGCCGATTCCGGCGGATCGTCGAGCACCGGCCCCTCGGACTCCGGTTCCTCGAGCACCGGCTCGTCCGACTCGGGATCGTCGAGCACCGGTTCCTCGGACTCCGGTTCCTCCAGCGGTGGATCGTCCGACACGGGGTCCTCCGGGTCCGGGTCGTCCGGCAATGGGTCGACCTCCGATGGTGGCACCTCGACGTCCTCCGGAACCGCGGCGTACCGCGACGGCACCTTCACCGGGGACGCCGCGGACACCCGGTACGGGCCGGTGCAGGTGGCGGTGACCGTCTCCGGCGGCCGCATCACCGGCGTGCAGGTGCCGCAGTACCCGACCACCGAGCGCCGCGACCAGGAGATCAACTCCCAGGCGCTGCCGATGCTGATCTCGGAGACCACGCAAGCGCAGAGCGCGCAGATCCAGATGATCTCCGGGGCGACCTTCACCTCGGAGGGGTATCTGCAGTCCCTGCAGAGTGCGCTGGACCAGGCGGGGGCGAAGTGATGCGCACCGCACGAGTGGCTCCGATCTTCGGTACGGTCGCCAGCTTCCGCTTCCACGGCAGCGTCACGGCGATCGCCCGCGTGCAGCACGCGGCGGACGCGGCCCTGGCGGACCTCACCAAGGTCGATCGTGTCCTGTCCCCGTTCCGCCCGGACTCGGATCTCAGCCGTATCCGCACCGGAGAGCTGGCCCTGTCCGCCGGGGACCCGATGGTCGGCGAGGTGGCGCGACTCTGCGCGGACTTCGAGCAGCGCACCGGCGGACTCTTCGCCGCCAGCTGGAACGGTGGCTTCGATCCGACCGGGCTCGTCAAGGGCTGGGCGGTGGAGCGGGCCGCCGCCCGGCTTGCCTCCCTCGTGGGCCCGGGGACCGGCGTCGAGGCGGTCGGTGTGTCCGTCGGCGGCGACATGCGCCTGTTCACCGCGGCCGATTCGGAGTGGACCTGGCCGATCGGCGTGGTCGATCCGGCCGATCCGTCGCGCGTCGCCGGCCTGGTCGAGGTCCGCAACGGGGCGGTGGCCACGTCCGGAATCGCGGAGCGCGGCGCGCACATCATCGACCCCCGGTCCGGACACCCGGTGACCGCTCCGGTGTCCGCGACGGTGATCGCGCCCTCGCTCACGGATGCTGACGTGTGGGCGACGGCGGCGGTGGTCGCCGGGTTCGACGACCTGAGCTGGATCAGTGTCGCCCCGGAGACGACCGGGATGCTGCTGCACGCGGACGGCCGCGCGCGGCGATGGATCCGCGGTGTCGAGGTCTCGGTCTCAGCCGCCACCTGAGATCCGCGGCAGGTCCAGACGGAACACGGTGCCATCGGGTCCGGTGCGCTCGACCGCCACGGTACCGCCGGCACGGACGGCGAGCTCACGCACGAGCGCCAGTCCGATGCCGAAGCCGCGCCGGCGCCCCGACTCCGCACCGCGCACGAATCGGGCGAACACGTCCTCCGGGGCCACCCCGTCCAGTCCGGAACCGTGATCGATGACGCGCAGCTCGACCGCCGTCGCCGTCTCGGAGCCCGCGACGAGCACCTCCGTCCCGGCGGGCGCATGGTGGATCGCGTTGTCCAGCAGCGCGACGACCATCCGCGTCAGGGCCGTCGTCGGCAGGGGCACCGCCGCACCCGACGCTGTCTCCGCGCGCAGACGGACGTGGGCGGCGGCCGCCACCGGCTCCAGCAGCCGCACCGCTTCGGCGACCGCACCGGCGACGTCGGCCGACGCGGTCGCCGACGGCGCGGCGACCAGCAGCAGGTCGGTCAGCACGTCGTTCATGGTCTCGGCATCGGCACGGAGCGCGGCGAGCGTGCCGGTGACGTCCTCGCCGCGATCATCGCGCCGCTGAGCGGTCTGCACCCGGGCGTACAGTGCGGTCAACGGTGTGCGCAGCTCGTGTCCGGCGTCGGCGACGAATCGGCGTTGCACCCGGAGCGCTTCAGCCAGCGGAGCGACCGCGCGACGCGCGATGAGGACGGCGATGAGCCCCATCACGACGATGCCTACCAGCCCCAGTCCGATCACCCAGGGCACCACCCGATCCACGTCCACGACGACATGGTCGGCGTTCACGCTCTGCGCACCGTGCGGGTCCCCGTCCGGTCCCGCCGCGAACCGACCTGTCGCCGTGATCACCGCGACGAGGATCACGACACCGACCGTGAGCACCACCGTGAACGCTCCCGCGATGGCCGCACCGATGCGCCGGCTCGCGCGCCGCAGCGCCACGACGTCGGACGCGTCCGGGCGCTCGGTCATCCGCCGACCCGATACCCGCGGGCGCGAACGGTGGTGACCACCTCGGGCGCGGTCTTGCGACGCAGGTAGTGGACGTACGTGTCCACCGTGCCGAGCGTGTCCGTGTGATCGAACACGGCGGTGAGGAGCTCCGCTCGCGAGAAGACCCGGTCCGGTTCCCGGGCGAGGACCCCCATCAGGCGGGCCTCGGTGGCGGTGAGCGCGACACGCTCCCCGCCGGGTCCGTACATCGCCTGCGCGCCGGGCACCAGGACCCATGCCCCGACCTCGATCCGATCCGCGACGGCGGCGCCGCGGTGCAGCGCGCGGACGCGGGCGAGCAGTTCGTCGAAGTCGAACGGCTTGACCAGGTAGTCGTTCGCGCCGCCGTCCAGCCCCGCGACGCGATCCGCGACGGAATCCAGCGCGGTCAGCATCAGCGCGGGTGTGCGCACACCGGCGCCGCGCAGCTCACGCAGCAGTTCCAGACCGTCCCCGCCCGGCAGTCGCCGGTCCAGGACGAGGACGTCGAAGGCTTCGGAGTGCGCCGCGGTCCGCGCCGCCGCGACCGTGCTCTCCCAGACCACGTCGTTCGCCTCGGCCAGCACATCGCGGGTCATCTCGGCGATCACGGCATCGTCCTCGACGTACAGCACCCGCGGGCGGCGGTGGATCATGGGGTCACCATACGCGCGTGACGCCGCCTCGGAACCGGGGGCGGCGTCACGCATAAGAAGCTCAGAGGAAGCGGACGAACAGCTCCTCGGGCGCGACGCGCGGGCCGGTGAAGAAGGGGACCTCTTCGCGGACGTGACGACGGGCTTCCGTGGCACGGAGGTCACGCATCAGATCGACGATGCGGATGAGGTCATCGGCCTCGAACGACAGCAGCCACTCGTAGTCGCCGAGCGCGAACGATGAGACGGTGTTGGCCAGCACGTCGCCGTAGTCCTTCGCCGCGGCACCGTGGTCGCGCAGCATCTTCCGGCGCTCGTCCTCGGGCAGCAGGTACCACTCGTACGAGCGGACGAACGGATACAGGCAGATGTAGCCCTTCGGCGCGTCTCCGGCGAGGAACGCCGGCACATGGCCCCGGTTGAACTCGGCGGTGCGGTGCACACCGACGCCGGTCCACACCGGCTCCAGTGCGCCGTCCGCAGCATCGACCACCGCACGGTAGACGGCCTGGAGGTCCTCGACGATCGGGCCGTGCAACCAGATGAGCACCTCGGCATCGGCGCGGAAGCCGGACACGTCGTAGGTGCCGCGCACGGTGACGGATTCCGGCACCGCGGTCAGCGCCTGCACGACGGCGTCGGGGGTGCCACCGCCCAGACGCGTGGCGGTGAATGCTGCGTACAGCGTGTAGTTGACGGCCGCGTTGATGCTCTCCGCGACCGCACGGTGGTCGACGACGGGCTTGAGGGGGACGACGTTCTCGGTCATACGGTGATCCTTCCGGGGGTCAGTCTTCGAAGCCGGCGAGCACCGGCACACCGGTGACGACATCGTGGCGGGCGCGGCAGCTGTTCGGCGGGGCGACGTCGGCGAATGCGGGGAGCGACCCGACGACGGGTGCCACGACGTCCTCGCCGCGCTCCCGAGCGGCGCGCTCGAGCACCATGTCGACCAGGCCGGCGATGAAGGGCGCCCGGTCCGACGCGGACCCGGCACGCGCGAAGCCGAGCCCCAGCTCGGCGGCGGTCTCGGCCGCTTCGGTGTCGAGGTCGAACGCGACCTCCATGTGGTCGCTGATGAATCCGATCGGCGCGACGATCACGTTGCGCACCCCGGCATCGCGGAGCGCCGCGAGGTGGTCGTTCACGTCCGGCTCCAGCCAGGGCGTGCGCGGGTCACCGGAACGGGAGCAGTACGCCAGGGAGGAGCGGCCGGAGGTGCCGAGGCGGTCGTCGATGACGGCACGGACGTCCTCATGCTGCTCGGCGTAGCCGGGGCCGGTGACGGCCGAGGCGTCCTGCATCGTGTTCGGGATGGAGTGCGTGACGTAGACCACGTGGGCATCCGGCAGCGCGGTCAGGGCCTCCCCGATCGCGTCCTGATTCGCCTGCACGAAGCCGGGCGAGTTGAAGAACGGACGCAGGATGTCGATCTGCACGTCCTCCCCCAGCTCGGCGACGGCGGCGGCGAGGTGCTCGCGATACTGCCGCGAACCGGAGTAGGACGCGTAGGCGCTCGTGACGAGGACCAGGATGCGGCGCGCGCCGAACGCCACCGCGTCGCGCAGCACGTCGACGGTGTAGGGGTGCCAGTTGCGGTTGCTCCACAGCACGGGCAGGCGGACGCCGCGGGCGGCGAACTCCGCTTCGATCGCCGATCGCAGCGCGAGGTTCTGCTCGTTGATCGGGCTGCGACCGCCGAAGTGCAGGTAGTGCTCGGCGACCTCGGCCAGGCGCTCGTCCGGGATTCCGCGGCCGTCGACGACGTTGCGCAGGAACGGCATCACGTCCGCGGGACGGTTCGGACCGCCGAACGAACAGATCAGAAGGGCGTCGTACGGCAGGGCGTGTTCGGGGGTGGGCACGCGCTTCAACCTATCATCAGACGAAGGCCTTCATCTGATGATACGGTCGAGGACGGCCCTCTTCGTCCGATGAAAGCATCCTCCCCCATGACCACTGCCGCCGCGATTCGCACGCGCGGCATCGCGCTCCCTCAGCGGATCCGACTCGCGTGCGTCACCGCGACCCTGGCGCTCGTGTTCGCGGTGCTCGCGTCCCTCGCTCTCGGCACCGTGCAACTGGCCCCGGATCAGGTCCTGCTCGCACTCGTCAACCCGGCCGCCGCGGACCCCCAGACGGCCACGGTCGTGTGGACGCTGCGCATGCCGCGCACACTCGTCGCGGCGCTCGTGGGTGCGGCGCTGGCCACCGCCGGTGCGGTGATGCAGGCCCTGCTGCGCAACCCGCTCGCGGACCCCGGCGTGACCGGAGTGTCCTCGGGAGCCGCCGTGGGCGCCGTCGGCGGAATCGTCCTCGGCGTCGGTGCGGGCGCCGCGTGGGGTGTGACCCTGATGGCGTTCCTCGGCGCCGTCGTCGTCACCCTGATCCTGCAGGCGGTGCTCGTCCTGCGCCGCGACCTCGGCACCACCGGGATCATCCTCACCGGCGTCGCACTGTCCGCGCTCGGTGGCGCACTGATCTCCCTGCTCATCGCCAATGCGGGCGATGACGCCCTCGCCCGCAACGCCACGTTCTGGTTGGCCGGCGATCTGGATCTGCGCACGTGGACGCACGTCGCGGTCGCGGCCGTGCCGATCATCGCCGGACTCGTCGTGCTGTTCTTGCGCCGCAGTGCGCTGGACGCCCTCTCGCTCGGTGAGGAGATCGCCGCGACCAGTGGTGTGGACGTCCGTCGCGAGCGGCTGTTCCTGCTTCTGATCACGTCCCTGATCACCGGCGCCGCGGTGTCCGTGTCCGGAGTGATCGCCTTCGTCGGTCTGATCGTGCCGCACGCCGTGCGCCTGGTCGTCGGCGCTCCGCACACGCGGCTGCTGCCTCTGTCCGCGCTCACCGGCGCCGTGTTCCTCATGCTCGCCGACACGGTCGCCCGCACCGCGTTCACTCCCGCGATCGTGCAGACCGGCGTGGTCTGCGCCATGGTCGGCGCCCCGGTGTTCCTGTTCCTGCTGCTGAAGCGGCGCGCGTCGTGACCACCCTGGAACTGGACGCGCTGCAGGCCGTCCGCGGCGGCGAACCGCTCAGCGAGCCGGTCACGTTCACCGCCGTCGCCGGGTCGGTCGTCGCCCTGACCGGCCCCAACGGCGCCGGCAAGTCCTCGCTGCTGTCCGCGATCGCGCGCACCGGCGTCGGCTTCCGCGGCACGGTACGCGTGGACGGCGCGGACCTCGGCCGCACCCGCCCGCGCGCCCGCGCACGCTCCCTCGCCCTGCTCGCGCAGGACTCACACGGCGTCGCCGAACTGCGCGTGCGCGAGCTCGTCGCGATCGGTGCGCGTGCCGGTGCAGAGGACGCTTCCGGCGCCGAGCTTTCCGAGCGCATCGACGACGCGATCGAGGTCGTCGGCATCCGCGACCTCGCTTCGCGACGTCTGGGCACGCTGTCCGGCGGTCAACGCCAGCTCGCCCAGCTCGCCCGCGTCGTCGCCCAGCGCACCCCTGTCGTTCTCCTCGACGAACCGGCGGCGGCGCTCGATCTCGGTCACCAGCTGCTCGTCGAACGCATCGTGGCGGAACTGTCCGCGCGCGGACGCATCGTCGTCGCCGCGGTGCACGATCTCGGTTTCGCGCTGACCCTCGCCACCGCCGTGCTGCTGCTCGGCCGCGACGGCCGCGCGCACCACGGAGCACCCGCCGAGGTCCTCACGCCCGCACGCATCCACGACGTGTACGGCGTCCGCGCCTCGCTGCAGACCACGCCCTCCGGGCGCACCATCCTCGTGCCGGACGAACCCGTCCGCACTCCGGCGTCCGCCCCGACGCCACCGCTGTGAAAGGAACCCGATGACCCGTCTCGCCCGTCGCGCGACGATCCCCACACTCTTCGTCGCCACCGCGCTCGCGCTGAGCGGCTGCGCCACCAGTGCCTCGACCGCCGCTCCCACGGCGACCAGCGCTTCCCCCACCGCCACCGAAGCGGCCGCCGCGTTCCCCCGCACGGTCAGCGTGCCCGCCGGAGCGACCACCGCGGCGACGGAGGTCACCATCCAGGCTGAGCCGCAGCGGATCGCCGCCCTCAGCTACGAGAGCGCGGCGCTGGCTGCCGAACTCGGCCTCACCGACCGCCTCGTGATGGTCCCCGCCGAGGCCTCCAACCCCGCCCTGACCGACCACGCCGACGCCTTCGCCGACGTGGACGCCACGATCGCGACGACCTCGAAGATCGACCCCGAGGCCGTGTTCGCGCAGCACCCGGACCTCGTCATCCTCACCGCCCGCCACGGCCAGGAGGATTCCGCCGGCGCTGCGCTGCAGGCACTCGGTGTGCCCGTCCTGGTGCTGCCCAACGCGTGGTCCACGCCTGATCAGGTCGCCGCTGACATCGCCCTCGTCGGCGAGGCGACCGGGGCCGACGATCAGGCCGCGACGCTCGCGGACGAGCTCACCACGGCGCTGGCCGGCGACGATGAGCCGGCCGCGGACGCCCCGCGCGTCCTGGTGCTGAACAACCAGGCCGGACGCCCGTTCGTCACCGCCGGCACCGCCTTCCCGCTGGAGATGCTGCGCCTGGCCGGGGCGCAGGACGTCAGCGCCGAACTCGGACTGAAGACCACCGGCCCGATCACGGCCGAGCAGATCATCGATGCGAACCCGGACGCGATCCTGATGATCGACATGAACGGCTCGGGCGAGGCGTCCTTCGCCTCCCTGCTGAAGAACCCGGCCGTCGCCGGGCTCCCCGCCGTCACCGACGGGCGCACGCACCTCGTCCTCGGCAAGAACGTCCAGGCGCTCGGGCTCAGCTCGACCCCGGCCGGTCTGGCCGATCTGAAAACCTGGGTCGGCTCGCTCTGACGCATGATTCCGGGGATCGCGGACGGATCCCCGGAATCGATAACCTTCGGTCCGTAGGAAAGATTCGCCAGTGTCGGGAGGACAGATGAACCAGTCGTCAGGAAGCGCCCTCGCGCGGCTCACGCTGTCCCGTCTGCGGGCTCGGATCAGCTCCGGCGAGTGGCCGATCGGCTGCCGGATTCCCACCGAACCGGAGCTGTCCGCGGAACTCGGCGTCGGTCGCTCGACGGTGCGTGAGGCGATTCGTTCGCTCGCCACGCTCGGAATGGTCGAGACGCTGACCGCGCGCGGCACCTTCGTCCGCTCGTCCACCGCGGCGCCGTCGCTCCTGCTGGACGCCCTCTCCAGCTACTCGCCCACCGAGCTGGTCGGCGTCCGCCGGGCTCTGGATGTGGAAGCGGCGCAGAGCGCGGCTGCGAACTGGACGCGCGAGCACCTCGAGGCACTCGAATCCGCCGCGGCCGCGGAAATGGAGACCGTGCGTGACGCCGCGGACCCGAGCCGCGCCGGCGTGCGGTGCAGCCTGTTCCACGGGGTGATCGCGCAGGCCTCGGGCAACCGCCTGCTGTTCGACCTGGTCCAGAACCTCTCGATGGCGTTGGACGCCTCCGGTCTGAACGACCGCATCGCCGAGAACATGGACGCCGTCGCCCTGCTCAGTGAGCACGATCGACTGCTCACCGCGATCCGCGCCCGCGACGTCGGCGCTGCGGCGCATCTGATGGCGCTGCACCTGGACTCGCAGATGCGCACGCTGACGCAGGATCCGGTGATGACGGAATTGGCGGCGCTGCGGCCGGATTCGAATCCCCGGCCGATGCCCGCCTGAGCTCAGGAGTGGAAGACCGCGTGCAGGCGCGGGTCGCCGACGGCTTCGCGGCCGCCGAGCTCGTCGATCTCGAAGAGGACGGCCGTGCCGATCACGCGGCCACCGAGCTGCGCGACCAGATCGTGCGCGGCACCGAGCGTCCCACCGGTGGCCAGGACGTCATCGACCAGCAGCACCCGAGCACCGCGGGGGATGTCGTCGTGCGCCTCGATCGTGGCGGTGCCGTACTCCAGGGCATAGGACACCGACGCGGCCGGCCGCGGCAGCTTGCCCGCCTTGCGGATCGGGATGAGTCCGACGCCCGCCGCGATGGCGGCGGCGCCGGCGAGGAGGAAGCCGCGCGCCTCGATTCCCGCGACGAGGTCGAACTCACCGCGGAACGGCTCGAACAGTGCATCGATCGTGGCGGCGAGAGCGTCCCGGTCCGCCAGCAGCGGCGTGATGTCACGGAAGAGGACACCGGGCTCCGGATAGTCGGGGATGCTGCGGATGAGCGAGTGGGCGCGTTCAAGAGAACCGGAAGTCACCGCTCCAGATTACCCGCCCGGCATCGAGTTCGATTCGCCTCGAATATCGCCGACGCACGATGAAGAAGCTCCAATGGTCGACGGTGTCCATATACGCGTGGTTAGCATGGTCACGGTGCACACCGTCTGCTCCCCAGGCCTTCCTTCTCCCCAGAGGCCGGACGATGGGCACTTGAAGGAGACCAATCATGCCCGGTCACACTCTGGGACTGAGAGAACGGAAGCGACTGGCAACGGAGCGCGCTCTGCAGGAAGTGGCCGTCCGCATCGCCGTCGATGAGGGCATTGACGCCGTGACGGTGGATCGCGTGTGCGACGAGGTCATGGTTTCGCGCAGCACGTTCTTCAATTACTTCGCTTCACGCGAGCAGGCGATCTTCGGCAAGCCGCTCGATTTCGCCGAGAACGACCGCGCCCACGTGCTGCTCGAGCGGTACGGGCACGATCTGCCCTTGGCGGTGTTCGTTCTGATCAGCGATGCCGTCCGTGGCGGTGACCAGCCCGAGGAACTCACGGTGCAGCGATTGCAGATCTTCGTGCAGCAGCCCGAGGTGACCAGCCGCGTCTCGTGGGGCAGTGGCGCCAGCCGAGCCGCGCTCGGGATGCTGCTCGAGGAGTGGCTGGACAAGCACCCGGAGCGCGCGGCCCTGCCTGTTGAGCAGCGCCAGCGGGAGGTGCGGATGGCGATCGGCATCGGCATCATCGTCGGCGAAGAGGTCATGCACCGGTGGCAGGGCGGCGACGGCGAGTTGCCCACCAATATCGAGAACTTCAACAAGGCGCGCGCCGACCTCCGGCTCGTCCTGGGCTGAGGACGACCACGGTCGATCGGTCCGGCGGCGCCGATCGTGATCGAATCGATTCGAGAAATGAGCCGGATCTGAACCGGGAGACCCGCGCGCTGGGCTAGCGTGGTCGGCATGAGCTTCGCGTTCCCGACCGCCGCACCCGGTTCCGAGTGGTGGCGTTCCGCCGTCATCTACCAGATCTACCCCCGGTCCTTCGCGGACGCGTCCGGCGACGGCGTGGGCGACCTCCGCGGTATCGAGTCGCGCCTGGACTCCCTGGCCGAGCTCGGCATCGACGCGATCTGGCTGAGCCCGTTCATGGTCAGCCCGCAGAAGGACGCCGGATACGACGTGGCCGACTACCGCGACGTCGACCCGCTGTTCGGTACCCTCGCCGACTTCGACGAGCTGCTCGCGAGCGCGCACGAACGTGAGATCCGACTCATCGTCGACCTGGTCCCGAACCACTCCTCCGATCAGCACGTCTGGTTCCAGGCGGCTCTGGCCGCGGCGCCGGGCAGCCCCGAGCGGGCGCGCTACATCTTCCGCGACGGCAAGGGTGCGGACGGCGAACTGCCCCCGAACAACTGGGAGTCCGTCTTCGGGGGCCCGGCGTGGACGCGCATCACGAACGCGGACGGGACGCCCGGCCAGTGGTACCTGCACCTGTTCGACTCCAGCCAGCCGGATTTCGACTGGACCAACGAGGAGGTCCGCGCGGAGTTCCGGAGCGTGCTGCGCTTCTGGCTGGACCGCGGTGCCGACGGCTTCCGCGTCGATGTCGCGCACGGCATGATCAAGGCCGCGGGCCTGCCGGACTACACGCCGCCGACCGACGCCGCGTCGATGGGTGGCGCGGAGCCGGTGCCGTACTGGGGTCAGGACGGCGTGCACGAGATCTACCGCGACTGGCACACCGTGCTGGCCGAGTACGCGGGCGACCGAGTGCTGTGCGCCGAGGCGTGGCTGCCGACGAACGAGGAGACCGCGCTCTGGGTCCGCCCCGACGAGATGCACCAGGCGTTCAACTTCAACTACATGTACGCGGCCTGGTCCGCCGCCGGGCAGCGCGAGTCCATTGAGACCTCGATCGCCGCGTTCAACGGCGTGGGGGCCCCGTCGACCTGGGTGCTGTCCAACCACGACGTCGTGCGCCACGCCACGCGCCTGGCTCTCACGATCGACAACCCGCAGGGCGAGGGCATCGGACCGAAGACGCCCGGCCCGCGTCCGGACGCCGCGCTCGGTCTGCGGCGCGCCCGCGCCGCGACCTCGCTGATGCTGGCACTTCCGGGTTCGTCCTACCTGTACCAGGGTGAGGAACTCGGCCTGCCCGAGGTCATCGACCTGCCGGACGAGGCGCGCCAGGACCCGTCCTTCTTCCGCACCAACGGCGAGCGCTACGGTCGCGACGGCTGCCGTGTGCCGATCCCGTGGGAGGCGGACGCCCCCGCCTTCGGTTTCAACGACACCGGCGCGAGCTGGTTGCCGCAGCCGGCCGAGTTCGCCGACTTCTCCCGGGCCACCGAGACCGGTGCCGCCGATTCGACACTGGAGCTGTACAAGCGCCTGCTCGCCGAGCGCGCCGCCCGCTCCCTCGGCACCGAGACCCTGGAGTGGCTGGACCGCGGCACCGACGTCCTGGCGTTCCACACGGGCGACGTCGAGGTCGTCACGAACTTCGGCCCCGCCCCCGTGTCCGTCGACGCGTCCCGCGTGATCCTGTCCTCGGAACCCCTCACCGACGGCGCCCTGCCAACCGACACGACGGTGTGGCTCACCGCCTGAGGTGACGTCCCCCGGGGGCGGACGCGGCCCCCGGCTGAGTCCGCCCCCGGGCTGATTCCCCGCGGCCATTCGGTCGTGCAGGATCACCCGGGTCACGCAGGACGCGGACGAGTTCGGCAGGACGGTGACCCCCGGATTTCCGCAGATCGACCCCTCTGCTGTCCTGCGCAACCGCACGCATCCTGCAGTACCCCGGGGGTGCACCGAGAGGGTCGGCGTGTGGCGTGGATTCTTGACCTTGAGGTCCAGAATGGCTACGGTGGGCGCATGGGACGACCGCGGAGCTTTGATGAGGACACTGTGCTCGAGCGCGCGATGGATGCGTTCTGGACGAACGGGTATGCGGCGACCTCACCCGCAGACCTCGCCGAGGCCACCGGCATCGCGAAAGGGAGCCTCTACAACGCGTTCGAGGGCAAGCAGCAGCTGTTCGACCGCTGCCTCGACGTGTACCAGCAGCACATCGAGGCGACGGCAATGGAACTCCTCGCGGCCCCCGGGTCAACCCGGGACGTGCTGCGCGCCGCCCTGCTGTTCATCGTGGAGACCGACCTGGCCGCGCCCGTCCGGCGCGGGTGCCTGATCGGGAACACAGCCGTCGAGCTCGCCGGTCACGACGCCGCGCTCGCCGACCGCCTGCGCCGGCTGCAGTCGATCCAGAATGGGTGGTTCCGCGAGCGCATCGAGCGCGGCCAGGTCGAGGGCGACGTGCGTCGTGACGCCGATGCCGGCGCGCTCGCCGATTTCCTCAGCACCGCCCTCGCGGGGCTCCGCGTCATGGCGATGACACAGGACGAACGCACCCTGCGTCGCATCGTCGACACCACACTCGCCGTGATCTGACATGACCCGATGTCGCAGCCGTCTCGCACGCCGCAATGCTTGACCTCTGATTCCAAAACCGTGCCCGGCGACATCCGCCGCGACTCACCACGAAGGGAACCCTCATGACCGCAGACTCGGCTTTCGCCGCCGACTACCTGTCCACCTGGACCGAGCCGGACGAGGCCCGCCGCCACGCCGCCACCGGCCGACTGTGGGCGACCGACGGATCGATGTCCGTCTCATCGCTGGGCACGACGCTCACCGGTGTCGCCGCCATCACCGCGCACATCGACCGCGTCCACGCCGACCTCATCGCCGGCAAGGGACTGCGCTTCAGCTACGACCAGGAGCTCACCTCCGGCGACGCTCTCCTCCTGCGCTGGTCCATGACCGCACCCGACGGATCTGTCGTGGGCCGCGGTGCGGATGTCGTCCGCCGGAACCCCGCGGACCGCATCACCGAGGTGAACATGTTCATGGGCGTGGAATGAGGCCGGGGCTCCCGGCCGGGTCTCAGTAGGAGCGGGCGACGACGGCGACGAGGTCTGCGTCCGACGTGTCCGCGTACGGCAGGCCGCCGTCGCGGGTCTGCAGGCAGCGGACCGTGATGGCGTCGCGACCGAGGCGCTTCTCGCCGTCCTCACCGAGCACGTCCCAATCGATGACCGCGAAACCGGTCAGCGCCGCCTCCCGCGCCTCATCGATCGTCGCCACGCGCCGGGTGCGATCGGCCAGACGTCGCTGGGCGTGGGCGAACATGTCCGCCTGCATGCGCTCGAGCAGGGCGGGCAGCGTGGACGCGACCTCGACCAGCGGCAGTGTCCGCTTGTCGTCCTCATCACGACGCACGACCTTGACCTGGTCCGCGTCCAGATCCCGCGGGCCGACCTCGATTCGCACCGGGACGCCCTTCAGCTCCCACTCCGTCGCCCGGCGACCGAATCCGATCTGCGTCCGAGCGTCGAGCTTGGCGCGGACGCCCGTGGCGACGAGGTCCGCCACGATCCGCTCGGCGGCGGCGATCGTGCGCTCGTCGTCCTTGACCGCGAGCACCACGACCTGATGCGGCGCGATCCGGGGCGGCACGCGGAGTCCGCGTTCATCGCCGTGGGACATGATGAGGCCGCCCATCATCCGCGTGGACGAGCCCCAGGACGTGGTCCAGGTCGTCTGCACCTTTCCGTCCGCATCCGTGTAGGTGATGTCGAACGCCTTCGCGAAGTTCTGCCCGAGCTCGTGACTCGTGGCCATCTGCAGCGCCTTGCCGTCGCCCATCATGGCCTCGCACGTCATCGTGTTGACGGCTCCGGCGAAGCGTTCCGCTGCGGTCTTCACACCGGGCAGCACCGGGATCGCGAGCACGTTCTCGAGGAAGTCCCGGTAGACCTCCAGGTGGATCCGGCGGGCGTACGCGGCGGCGTCCTCCCGCGTCGCGTGCGCCGTGTGCCCCTCCTGCCAGAGGAACTCGCTCGTGCGCAGGAAAACCCGCGGACGCAACTCCCACCGCACGACGTTGGACCACTGGTTCAGCAGCATCGGCAGATCCCGGTGCGACTGGATCCACTTCGCCATCAGCTCCCCGAAGAGCGTCTCGCTGGTCGGACGGACCACGACGGGTTCGGTGAGCTCCTTGCCGCCGGCATGGGTGACGACGGCGAGTTCCGGACTGAAACCCTCGACGTGCTCGGCCTCGCGCTCAAGGTAGGACTGCGGGATGAACAGCGGCAGGTACACGTTCTCCGCACCGGTCGCCTTGATGCGCGCGTCGACCTCGGCCTGCGTCCGCTCCCACATCGCGTACGCGTACGGTCGGATCACCATCGTGCCGCGCACCGGGCCGTTATCGGCCAGCTGCGCCTTCTCGAGGATGTCCTGGTACCACTGGGGGAAATCGTCCTCGATCGAGGCGAGGACCTGAGCTCGTGCGGCCATGCCGCCCAGACTAATCGTCGGGGCTTTCCTCCATCGCCCCGCCGGCCGTCGAGGTACCGGCACGCCTCAGCTGAAGGCGACTCCCGCCGGGGCCTCGAAGCCGCGGAGGCGAGCGATGTCATCGAGCGAACGGACCACGGCGCGAGCCACCACGGCGGACGAGCGCGGGCGCTCCGGAGTGGGTTCGTTCTCCACGACGACCGACACCGAGCCGAGCTCCCCGGATGCGTGCAGTGTGTGTCGCGTCAGCTTTGCGGACGGATCGGCGACGACGCGGGCGGTTGCGATGTCCCACGCGTCGGCGGCCAGCGCCAGCGCGGCGGCGACGTTCGCCGAGGCCGGGAACTGCCGCGTCACCTCGCTCGCCGGGCCCTCGGCCAGCACGATCTCCTCGTCGCCGGCGCGCAGGCGTGCGACGAGGGCGTCGTCCATCCACGGCTGGATGAGCGTCGTCGGCAGCTTCCGGGTCTCGATGCCGACCGCGCTCAGCGGACCCTCGATCCGCAGCGCCCGGACCTGGTCCAAGCCGCCGACCGCACCGGTGCAGACGGTGAGTCGCCCCGGCCCCGCCGTCACCGCTTCTCGCACGCCGGCATCCGCGAGCGCGCCGACGGACAGCAGCAGCACGTCCGTTCCGCGGGCGACCACGGCGAGGAGACGGTCCCGGACGGCGTCCTGCGACGCGGCTTCGACCAGGAGGTCGAGCCCGTCCGGGATCTCGTCCGCGCGTGCGTACGCGCCATCGACGTCATACGGGCGGTCGGCGATGAGTCGCCGCACGGTCCCGGTGATGTTGCCGTCGCCGAGGAACCCGATCCGCATCCGTGCCATGCCTTGACGCTACCGCCCACCTCGCGAGACACCCAGGCGCGTCCGATACGCCCCGCACTGCGGGGTTTCTCGGACGTGCCTGGGTGTCTCGCGGTGAGGGGAGGGGTCACGGGCGGGGGATGCGCAGGGTGCGGACCTCAAACGGCGTCAGGGACAGCGACGTGCCGGTGCGCGGCGTGGGCAGGTCGTCCTCGATGAGGGAGACCTCGCGGACCTCGCCGTGCTCGAACCCGAGCGACAGCTCGCCGGTGGCGCGCTCGCCGAGCGACTCGTAGACACGGACGATGACGTCCCCGGAGCGGTCCGCCGCGAGCTTCACCGACGAGACGATGAGGCCCCGACCGCTGATCGAGACCAGCGGGTCGACCTCGGCCGCGCCCGAGCGCGTGACGGTCGGCGCGTTCAGCGCGATGCCGGCCGCGGTGGCGGATTCCGCATCCGCACCGATCACGAGTCCGGTCGTGATCACGTGCACGCCGTGATCGGTGTCCGGATCGGGGAAGCGCGGTGCACGCAGCAGCGACAGGCGGACCGTGGTGGTCACACCGTCATCGTCCGAGTCGCGTGTGGTGTCGAAGCCGTACAGGCCGTCGTTGACCACCGCCGCGCCGAACCCGCGCTCCTGCACCAGTACGAAGCGGTGCATCGAGGTCTCGAACTTCGCGGCCTCCCAGGACGTGTTCACGTGCGTGACGCGGGACTGGTACCCGTACTGCGTCTCGGCCTCGACGGTCGTGGCGAAGATGTCCAGCGGGAAGGACTGCTTGAGCAGCTTCTCGGTCTCGTGCCAGTCGATCTCGTTGCGGATCAGCAGGGTGCGCTCGCCGGGCTCGAGGCTCAGCGTCTGCACCACGGACGACTCGGAGAAGCGACGCTCGATGCGCACGGCACCGTCCACGAGTTCGATCGATTCGAGCGCGGTCAGATCCGTGACGGTGTTGCGGTAGAACCGGTCGATGTCCCAGGCGTCCCACATGTTCGGGAAGTCCTGGTGCAGCTGCAGCAGGTTCGCCGGCCGGCCGACCGGGATGGTCTCCCGACGCGTGCGCAGGTCGACGGCGGACGTGATGAGGCCGTCGGACGAGATGGTCACCCGGACGAGGTCGTTCTCCAGCACGAAGCCGCCATCGTGGGACGTCGCCCGCACGCCGTCGGGCCGTCCGCCGCCGACGGACACCGTGGCTCCGTCCGAGGCCACGCCGATCGCGTGCCGGCGAACGCTCAGCGCCGCCTCCGCCACCGTCTTCGCATCCGTCCCGCCGAGGCCGCCGGCGACGGTGGAGTACGGGCGGAACACGAGTTCCGTCTCCCCATCCCCCGCGAGGGCCGCGACGGCGCCCTCGATCAGCACCATCGTGTCCGCGACGACCTGCGTCAGCACGGAGACCGCCTCGCGGTGGACCCAGGCGATGGAGGTGCCCGGCAGGATGTCGTGGAACTCGTGCAGCAGCACGGACTCCCACAGCCGGTCGAGTTCGTCATACGGGTAGTCCGCGAGACCCCGGACGGCAGCGGTCGCCGCCCACAGCTCCGCGGCGATGAGCGCCTGCTCGGCCCGACGATGCAGGGCTTTGGTCTGGTGCTGGCTCGTCAGCGTGCCGCGGTGCAGTTCGAGGTAGAGCTCGCCGACCCAGACCGCCGGGTTGGGCAGCTCGGCCCTCGCGGCGTCGAAGAAGTCGTCCGGATGCGTCCACTCCACCCGAGCGGAACCCTCCAGGTTCGCCAGGCGCTGCTGCTTGCCGACCATCTCGCGGGTCGTGCCACCTCCGCCGTCGCCCCAGCCGACCGGGGCGATCGAGCGCGTCGCGACGCGGTTCTCCTTGAACTGCCGCGACGCCTTCGCGACCTCTTCGCCGGAGAGCTGCGAGTTGTAGGTGTCCATCGGCGGGAAGTGCGTGAACATGCGCGAGCCGTCGATGCCCTCCCAGTCGAACGTGTGGTGCGGGAAGACGTTGCGCTGGTTCCAGGAGATCTTCTGCGTGAAGAACCACTCGAACCCGGCGCGCTTCATCAGCTGCGGCAGCGCCGGTGAGTAGCCGAACGAGTCCGGCAACCAGACGCCCTTCGAGCGGATTCCGAACTCCTGCTCGAAGAAGCGCTGGCCGTACAGGAACTGCCGGGCCAGGGACTCACCCGTCGGCATCACGGTGTCGGACTCGACCCACATACCGCCGAGCGGCAGGAAGCGTCCGGCCGCGACGGCATCCTTCACCCGGGCGTAGACCTCCGGGCGGTGCTCCTTGATCCAGGCGTACTGCTGGGCGCTGGACATGCCGTACGTGAATTCGTCTGTCTCGTCGATCAGCGAGGTCATCGACGAGGTCGTGCGGGCGACCTTGCGGATCGTCTCGCGCACCGGCCAGAGCCAGGCCGAGTCGATGTGCGCGTGACCGATCGCGGCGATGCGGTGGGCGGACGCGTCCGCGGGTGCGGCGAGCACGTCGGCCAGCGCGGCGCGCGCGTCCGGAGCCGTCTCGACGATGCGCTGCAGGTCGAGACGGTCGAGCGCGTCGTCCAGCGCCTGGAGGATCCGCATGCGGCGCGGTTGCGTCGCCGGCAGTTCCGCCTGCAGCTCCAGCAGCACCTCGAGATCGAGCGCGAGGTCGAACACCTCGGGCTCGAACAGCGCGAGATCGAAGCACCGGGCCCGGTAGAGCGGACGCTTCGACGAGGTCTCGATGTCCCCCTCCTGCGTCGGGAGGAAGGGGTGGTAATCCAGCAGGACCGGGTTGGACGCGGCCTCGAGGTAGAAGGACACCTCGTCCTCACCGCGCGCCTCGGCGGCGATCGGAAGCCACTGGTTGCGCGGGTTCAAGCTCTTCACCGGCGTGAGATCCGGGCGGTACACCAGGGCCTCCTGCTGGAAGCCGGGCATGTTGATGTCGAAGCCGAGGTCGATGTGCGCCTCGACACGACGCCCGTCCCAGTCCGCCGGAACGGTGCCGGTGACGTGGAACCAGGTGGTCGCCCATGCGGGCCCCCAGGGCTCGCCGACGGTGTGCGGCTCGAAATCCAGCGCGATGCCCTCGGCGGGAGCGATCGGCTCGCCGGGCAGCTGGTGAGCGGTCACGGTGAGGGGAACCCGTGCCGAATACACTGCGGGACGTACCCGTTCGTCCAGCACTCGCTTCACCCGGCCGACTGTCAGTGACGTCTCGTCATGCATGATTTCCTCCGCACGGCCAGCACGGCCTCGTGCTCACTAAATCGATCAAGTAGAGTTGATCCTATGCCACCGGTCAAGCGCGTGACCATCGCGGACATCGCCCGCATCGCCGGCGTGTCCCCCGGCGCCGTGTCCTTCGCGCTGAACGGCAAGCCCGGCGTCAGCGAGGCGACGCGCGAGCGGATCCTGCAGGTCGCGCAGGACCAGAAGTGGAGCCCGTCCCAGGCGGCACGGGCTCTCGTGGGCGCTCGAGCGAACGCCATCGGTCTCGTCCTGAACCGCCCGGCGCGCTCGCTGGGCACGGAGGCGTTCTTCGCGGACCTGATCGCCGGCATCCAGGCCGGCCTCAGCGACGGCAAGCTCAGCCTGCAGCTGCGCCTGGTGTCCAGCTTCGAGGAGGAGCTGGAGACGCACCGGCACTGGCACGCCGCTCACCAGGTGGACGGCGTGCTCCTCATCGACCCGCGCGACGACGATCCCCGGCAACGCGCGCTGGAAGAGCTCGGCGTCCCGACCGTCGTGGTCGGTTCGCACGCCTCCGCACCCGGCAGCGCACCCGCGGTCTGGCTCGATGACGCCGCGACCGCACACGAGCTGTTCGACTACCTCGCTGCCCTCGGCCACACCCGCATCGCCTATGTCGCCGGGCCGGAGGAGTTCGACCACACGCGCCTGCGAACAGCGGTGCTGGACGGCCTCAGTGCGCGCGGCGTGAGCTCGGAGACGATGGCCACGGACTTCTCGCCGGCCGTGGCGGGCACGGTCACCCGCCGCCTGCTGAGCGCGGCGAAGCGGCCCACCGCCATCGTGTACGACAACGACGTGATGGCGGTCGCTGGACTGCGCGTCCTGCAGGAGATGGGCGTCGCGGTCCCCGCCGACGTGTCGGTGGCCTCGTTCGATGACTCGGTGATCGCCGAGCTCGTCCGCCCCTCGATCACGTCGATGACGCGTGACACGTTCGCGCTCGGGCAGCGCGCGGCCGCTCTCCTGCTGCGCCAGATCGACGCGTCCGAGCCGCTGCCCAGTGAAGCCGGCGCGACGCCGACGCTGACGGTGCGCGAGAGCACCGCGCGACCCGTCTGAGCCCCTCCACCACGCATCCGGGCCACGCGACTCACCCGCACATGAGAGTTCTCTCGTTCTCCTGGACCGCGTCCACTAAATCGCTATAGTCGCTCCCACGACGTCGACCGTGCCGCATCGATCACAGGAGAACGAAGCCATGCCCTCGAACGACCACCCGTCCACGCGCCTGAGTCGCGCCGGACGCCTGACTGCCCTGGCCGCCGTCGCGGCCCTCGGCTTGCTCGCCCCGATGGCCGCCACGGCCGCGCACGCCGCCCCCGATGCGGACGGCGATGGCCCGCAGACCGTCGTGTACGTGGAGGTGAACGACAACGATTTCGCCAACGTCGCGGACTACACGCTGGCCGGCACCGACCGCCCGACGTTCGACATCGCGGCGATCTTCGCCGCCAACATCAACTACGACGGCGAGAAGGCGTACCTGCACCTGAACGAGCGGGTCACCGAGACGCTGGAGAACGCGGACACCCAGATCCGGCCCGTCCAGGCGCGCGGAACCAAGGTCCTGCTCTCGATCCTCGGCAACCACCAGGGCGCCGGCTTTGCGAACTTCGCCTCCGCCGCGGACGCCGACGCGTTCGCCGCGCAACTCGCGGACGCCGTTCAGACGTACGGCCTGGACGGCATCGACTTCGACGATGAGTGGACCGAGTACGGCGTGAACGGCACCGGTCAGCCGAACGAGAGCTCCTTCGTCCAGCTCGTGACCGCCCTGCGCGACCGTCTGGGTCCGGACAAGCTCATCACGTTCTACAACATCGGTCCGTCGGCGCAGCACCTGGAGTACGGCGGCGCGCGCGTCGCTGACGCCATCGACTACGCCTGGAACCCCTACTACGGGTCCTACGACGCACCGGTCATCCCCGGAATGGCGAATGACCGCCTCGGCGCCGCCGCCGTGGACCTGTCGCAGACCTCGGCCGCGACCGCTCTGGAGTTCGCCCAGCAGACCGTCGCCGACGGTTACGGCGCCTACGTGACGTACAACCTGACGGCGACGGACCAGTCGGCGTACCTGTCCGGCATCACGCAGACCTTCCACGGTCTGGACACGGTCTACAAGGCCGAGCCTGGCGACTCGACGGCCCCGACGGCGACAGTGATCGACGCCCGCAAGTACACCAAGCCCGCGCGGGACGGCGCGTACAAGCGCGTCGCGTTCACCCTCGCGGACGAGGGCGGGCTCGCCTCCGCATCGGTCAACGGCCACGAGATCGCGTTGAACGGCGTCACCGAGTCGAAGCTGACGAACCTGCGTCCGGGCTGCAACGGCGCGCGCTTCGGGGAGAACACGCTCGCCGTCACGGACCTCGCCGGCAACACCACGACGGTGACCTTCACCCTCGCCCGCCACTGATCCACCCTCACGGGCCGAAGCGCCGGACTCGAAACGCAAGCGTCCGGCGCCTCGGCCACACACGTTTCGCGCGGGCGCTCGCTCGATGACCGGACCTCCGCCGGATCATCGACCGTCGAGCCACTCCGGGGGCTCCTGGCGGACACCGGCGACGATGAGTTCTGCCGCAGCGCGGATGCGTGCGGTCACGGTGTCGAGCGGTCGGCCCGCGTAGGCGGCGTCCGAGTGATCGTCCGAGAACCGCGCGAGAGCGTTCACGATCGCGTGCTCGCTGGTGTGACCGAAGACGCCATGGGTCCAGTCCGCGAGCGCGGCAGCGCTGATCTCGCCGGTGAGCATCCGGCGGCACTGCGCGGCGGCGGCCCGACCGTCCCGGGCCGCGGGTGGCAGGTCCGGCAGTGCGAGCTCGGTCGCCACGTGCGCGATCAACGCATCGAGCTCGAACGGGTTCATGTGCCCGCTGACCGCCGCGAGCTCGGCCAGCGCCGGCGAGTCCTCGCCGGCGGCGAGAGCATCGGCCGCAGCACGACTGACCTCGGCGGAGCCGTCCAAGCCGATCATCCGGCGCGCGACGGCCTCGATCAGCAGCGTTCGGGCATCGGGGGCGGGGGACATGGCGACATTGTGGCAGGTCGCGCAGCAGCCCCCAGGGGTCAGTCCAGCGTGAACAGTTCCAGCTGGCGGAGCACGACGGGGCGACGGGCACGGACGCGGACGCCCGACAGCGCGGACGGGGCTGCGACGCGGAACGGCGTCGTGCGATCGGCCGACAGTGCTTCCGCGTGGGTCATCGGTAGCGGCGACCAGGTCTGCCCGTCGATGGTGGCTTCCCACAGCAGGTCATCGCACGCCGCACTCGCGGCGGTGGTGACCGAGACATCGGTGACCACGGTCGGCGCGTCGAAGATCCAGCCCGCAACGGCGTCCGGACCGAGGGGCAGATCGACACCGGAGGCGCGGTCATCGAACGCCGCCACCCCGCCGACCGAATGGCCGGGGCCGGATGTCAGATCCGCACGGTACTCCCGCACCGCCGCGGCGCGGGGAGCCAGCACGGACGCCTCCTCCTCCCCCACCTCGAGCTCCAGCTCCGACGCGGCCGCGAGCGCGCGCACGTCCACCCAGGGTTCGTCGAGGGCGACTCCGTCCACGCGCACGCCGGTGAGCACGTCCGCGGCGGCGCTCGCGCGGTGGACTCGAATGCGCAGGGTCGAGCCGTCCGGACGCACCACCGACAGGTCGTCGAACAGCGGGACGCCCACGAACAGCCGTCCGGAGGCGAGCTCGAGCGGGTACAGGCCGAGGGCCGCCCACAGCCACCACGCGCTCATCTCGCCGTTGTCCTCGTCGCCCGGGAAGCCCTGACCGAGGTGCGCGCCCGCGAACAGTCGTCCGGCGAGGTCCCGGACCGTGCGCGTGGCGAGGTGCGGACGGTCGGTGTGGGCGTACATGTACGGAATGTGGTGCGCGGGCTGATTGGAGATCGCGCACATGCCGCTCCGCTGCGCGCGTGCCTCCCGCTGCTCGTGGATCACCGTGCCGTACGTCCCGCCGAACTCCGCCGCGGCGGTCTCCACTTCCGCGAACAGCCGATCCAGGTGATCACCGAGGGCGGCCGGACCGCCGTGCAGCGCGGCCAGCCCGGCACCGTCGTGCACGGGCGCGACGGACATGCCCCAGGCGTTGGTCTCGACGTTGTCGCCACCCCACACCCGGCGGTCGAACGGCTCCGCGAAAGCCCCGTCCCGTCCGCGGCCACGGAAGAACCCGGTGTCGGGGTCGAACAGGGCGCGGTAGGACAGTGCACGATTGGCGAAGTAGCGCGCGTGCGCGTCCCACCGTGCGGCGTCCGCACCGGCCTCGGCCCGGCGCCGCGCCCAGCGGCCGATCGCCGCATCCGACACGGCGTTCTCCAGGCTCCAGCTCATGCCCTCGCGCGTCTCGCGGTCGACGTATCCGACGAAGCGGGCACGGTCGATGCCGGCCCGGCCGCGGTCCGGCCGCGGTGCCGGCTCGCACGCGTTGCGCCACGCGCTCTCATACGCGGCGTCGGCGTCCAGTGCGATGCCCCACGCGTCCGCATCGGCGAAGATCTGGTCGCTCGAGGTGCCGACCATGGAATCCACGTAGCCGGGTGCGCTCCACCGGGCCATGTATCCGCCGCGTCGGTCCTGCATCAGTACGCCGTCGAGCAGCACCGCCGCGCCGTCCGGATCCAGGATCGCGAACGCCGGCCACACCGTCCGATACGTGTCCCAGTAGCCGTTGTTGACCATCAGCTCGCCGTCGGCGATCGGCGCGCCGGTCTCGGTCTCGCCGTGCACCCCGGCCGGAACCATCGGGTCGGCGAACGCCCACTGCGGAGCGTCGTGCGTGCCGCGATTCTCCGCGGCCGTGTTCGGGTAGAGGTGCAGACGGTGCAGCGCCGCGGCCAGCCGCGCCCGATTCTCCCGATGCGCCAGCGCGCGGTAGGGCACGTCCTCGGCGGGCAGGGGCGGAATCGTCACCGCGGACAGCAGGGGACGCCACTGCGCCGCGGCCGCATCGCGAAGGTCGTCGAACTCCCGCTCCGCTCCGGCCTCGAGCTCCAGGGTGCGCCGCGCCTGCGCGACGGAGAGGAAGGACTGCGCGATGCGCACCTCCACCTCGTCCTGACCGTGCACCGCGCCGACCCACGGCGCACCGACCGCGTCCGCCGGCGCGGTCCCGGTGACGCCGCGGACGACCCGTCCGGCGAAGAACGCGCGCGGGGCGTTGCCCCACGTCGCGGAGCCCTCGCCGATCCATCCGGAGAACGTGTCCGGGCCGTCGACGCGAAGCGCCCCCCGCGCGTCCGGCTGATCGATGATGAAGCCGAGTTCGCCCTCCCCGCGCACCCGGAACGCCGCCACCCGGCTCGTGGCGGTCGCCTCGATCGTGTCGCCGCCGACCAGGTCCGCCGACCAGGTGTGCGGCGCGGCGACCTCCGATCCGGGCACGATGTGCCGCCGGCGCTGCGCCGGACCCGCCACGGGCGCGCCCCGGAACGGCTGGACGTGCAGCACCGTGCGATCGCCGATCCAGGGGCTCGGCTGGTGCGACAGCGCGAGGGCCTCCAGCCGTCGCCCCGCCGGGTCATCGTGCCGGTAGGGACGGTACGGCCAACGGGTGTTCGTGGCGTCCGTCGCCGGGGTCACGAACAGGAAACCGTGCGGCACGGCGACCGCCGGAATCGTGTTGCCGCGGGAGAACGCGTCGCCGGAGTGCGTTCCCCGTCGCGTGTCGACCAGGGCGAGCGGCTCCGCCTCGTGCTGCACCGTGGCCTGCTCGATGAGAACCTCGATGAACCCGCTGACGCGTTCCCCCGCGCCCCCGGGCAGACCGAGCACGACTTCCACGCCCACCCGACGCCCGGCCCAGGGGGCGAGAGAGACGGTATCGGCGTTCCACTGCTCCGGCATGCTCCAGCGGGCGTCGAACTGCGCCGCCGCGGTGAGCGCGAAGCCGTACCGGTCGCGCACGCGGGGGTCCGCACTCAGACGTGCACCGTCCGCGTCCACGACATCGATCGTCACCGCCAGCGGCGCGTAGGGCGGTGTGACCGCCGCCTCTCCGTCCGCGTAGAACGCCCAGTGCACGAGCGTGTCCGCCGTGGCGTCCACCGCCTCCAGCCCCGGAACGCTCAGGCGCTGCTCCCCGTCCGCGGCATCGAAGGCGTACGCGAACACCGCGCCGCCCAGCACGCCGGAACGCGGACGGGACGAGGGCGGGTCGGCGGGTCCGCTCGCGCGGATGAGGACCGGAGCGGTCACCCCTTGACCGCGCCCTCCTGGACGCCCTTGAAGAAGAAGCGCTGCGTGAACGAGAACATGATGATGATCGGGATCAGCGCGATCATCGTGCCGGCCGCGATCAGGCGCGGGTCGACGGCGAAGTTGCCGTTCAGGTACGCCATGCCGACGGTCAGCGTGTACTTGCCGGGGTCGCTCAGCACGATCAGCGGCCAGAGGAAGTCGTCCCAGGCGCCGATGAAGGCGAAGATCGCGACGACCGAGACCATGCCGCGGACGTTCGGCCAGACGATGTGGCGGATCTTCTGCCAGGTCGTGGCGCCGTCCACGGTCGCCGCGTCCAGGACGTCGGCCGGGATCATGCGACACGCGGTGGCGATCAGCAGCACGTTCATGGCGCTGATGGCGCCGGGCAGGAAGACGCCCCACAGGGTGTCGGCGAGGCCGAGCGATTTGATCGTGAGGAAGTTGCTCGTCACGGTGACCTCACCGGGCAGCAGCATCGTGGACAGCAGGATGCCCATCGCGATGTACTTGCCGCGGAAGCGCATGCAGCCGAGGGCATATCCGCCCATCAGCGCCAGGACGACGTTGCTCAGCACGGTGCCGAGCGAGACGAGCAACGAGTGCCACGCGTACAGGTACACCGGAATCAGGTCGGTGACCTTGATGTAGTTCTGGATCGTCGGTTGTTCCGGGATGAGGTTCGGCGGGAACGAGTAGATGTTCTCCGTCGGGCTCTTCAGCGACGTGGACAGCTGCCAGACGAACGGTCCGATGACCAGGAACAGCACGATCAGCAGCAGGGCGTAGCGGATGATGAGTCCGGTCAGCGTGGGCTTGGAGAAGTCGCCCGACCCGCCGCGGCGGATGATCGGTTCGCGCGGAGGCTTGCGCGTCTCGCGAGTGGAGGCGGTGGTGGCGCTCATGCGGGGGTCTTCGCCTTCTTCTCACGGTTCATGAACGCGATGGCCGCGAGCGGAATCAGGGTGAGCAGGAACAGGGCGACGCTGATCGCCGAGGCGTAGCCGACGTTGCCGGTGAGTCCGGACCCGACCTGCCGGATGAGCATGACCAGCGACATGTCGTAGCCGCCGGGACCGCCGGTGCCCTTGGAGAGCACCTCCAGCTCGGTGAACACGCGCATCGCGGACACCGCGATCAGCACCGCGATCAGCAGCATCGCGCCGCGGACGGCGGGGATCGTGACGGAACGGAAACGGCGGAACGCGTTCGCGCCGTCCAGCATCGCGGCCTCGTGCAGCTCCTTGCCGACATTGCCGAGCGCGGCGAGGTACACGACCATGTAGTACCCGACGCCCTTCCACACGGTCAGCAGGATCGAGCAACCCAGCAGCAGCCAGCGATCGACGAGGAACGGGATCGGCTGGTCGCTGATGCCCATGAACTGCAGGGCCTCATTGAAGATGCCCTTGCTGTCGAACAGCCACTGCCAGATCAGCGCGACGACCACGACGGAGGCGATCACCGGGAAGTAGAACGTCGTCCGGAACAGCGCGATGCCGGGGATCACCTTCTCCACGAGCATCGCCAGCAGCAGCGGCAGGAAGGTCAGCAGGGGCACGCAGACCACGACGTAGATGAGGCACGTCAGGATGGCGTTCCAGAACATATCGTCGCCGAACATGCGCTCGTAGTTCGAGAATCCGACGAAGTCCGCGGACCGGAGGGGCCGCGCGTTCGTGAAGCTCAGGATGACCGTGTTCAGGAACGGCCACAACGCGAACACCAGCACCCAGATGACGGCGGGGCCGAGCAGCAACCATGGGGTGAACCACTTGTGGCTGCGCAGTCCCGTTCGACGGCGGGCTCGGGTGCCGGTGTTCGCGTCAGTCATGCGTGGGTCACTTGTCCACGCGGTTGTCGTTGGCGTACTTGACGATCTTGTCCAGGGTGTCCTTGGCGCTCGCGTCACCCTTGATGGCGAGGGCCATCTGCTGGGTCATGTACGTCGTCATGTCACCGGTCCACTGGAACGGCAGGGCGCGCGCGTCCTTCATGGCACCGAACACGGTGTCGATGGCCTTGATCTGGTGCTCGTCGGTCACCGTCTCGGCGACCTTCTTCACGACCTCGTCACCACCGGAGGCGGTACCCGGCGCGGTGCCGACCGCCAGCGTCGAGAACGCGACCTGGTTGGCCTCGTTCGTGACGTACTCGGCGAAGGCGAGGGCCGCGGCGGCGTTCTTCGTCTTGGCGGACACGTTGACGCCCTGCACGTACAGCGGCGGGGTACCGAGGCGCGGCGTCGCGACGACGTTCTCGAGCAGCTTCGGAGCGTCCTTGGCGAGGTCGGTCGTGAAGCCGGTGCCACCGGTCGTGAACGCGACCTTCTCCTGGATGAACGCCTGCGCGTTGCCGCCGTAGCTGCCGGTGAGCGCCTCGGCCGGCATGGCGCCGGCCTTGTACGCGGCGGCGTAGGCCTCGACGATCTTGACCGCGTCCGGGCTGTTGAAGACGAACTCGCCCTTGTCGTTGATCAGCTTGATGTCAGCCGCGCCGAAGGTGTCCAGCGTCGGGATGGAGCTCAGCAGCTGCACCTTGCCCTTGGACTCCTCGCCGACCTTCGTCGCGAGCGTCAGCAGTTCATCGACCGTCTTCGGCAGGTCCGCCTCGGTGACGCCGTAGGGCTTCAGCTGCGCCATGTTCCACCAGGACGCATCGCTGCTGAGGTACCAGGGCAGACCGTAGGTGCCCTTGACACTGGGGTACTGGCTGTACGAGTCCCAAGCGCCGGCGTTGTACTCGGTCTTCAGCTTGGCATCCGCCGCGTTGAGATCCATCAGCTCGCCGGCGGAGACCAGCGGGTACGCGATGTCCGGCGGCAGGTTGAGCACGTCCGGCAGCGTGTTGGAGTTCGCCTGGCTGAGGATCTTGTCCTGGTAGCCGTCACCGGGCTGGTCCAACCACTCGACCGTGACCTTCGGGTGCTCCTTCTCGAAGGCGGCGATGAGGTCGGTGAAGTAGGGCGTGAACTTCTCGTTCTTCAGCGACCACGTCTGGAACGAGATCTTGCCGCTGAGTTCGCCGGACGTGTCCACGGCCTCTCCGCCGCCGGTCGACGTTCCTCCCCCTCCACCGGTGCATCCGGTGAGCGCGAGGGCGGTGACGGCGGCGGTTGCGGCCAGAGCGACGACTCGTTTCGTGAGTTTCATCGTGCTTCTTCCTTGAATGCGAATGATCAGCGCCGTCGACTGTGGAGACTGTAGCGCTTTAGCTTGAAGGAAACCATCACCCGTGAGGCTTGTCAAGATCACGGTGAGAGCGCGGAAGCGCTGGGGAGGTTCGTGCTCGGATCAGCCTCATATCGCGGTCAGACGCCGCCGGAACTCTCGACAAACATCACTCAAGCGTTATAGTCACCTGAGTCAGTCGACGCCTCACTCGTCGCTGCGAGGAGGCATTGCGATGAAGTTCGGCGTCAACTACACCCCCCGTGTCGGGTGGTTCCACCACTGGGTGGACTTCGACGCGGCCGAGGTCGCCCGCGACTTCGACACGATCGCGGAGCTCGGCGTGGACCACGTCCGCGTGTTCCCGCTGTGGCCGATCTTCCAGCCGAACGCGACGTTCGTGTCCCCCACCGCGCTCGGTCACCTGGAGACCGTGATCGATCTCGCCGCCGAACGCGATCTGCAGGTCGCCGTGGACGGTCTGCAGGGACACCTGTCCAGCTTCGATTTCCTGCCGGCCTGGCTGGCGACCTGGCACCGCCGCAACATGTTCACCGATCCGGACGTGATCGCCGCGACCTCGATGTTCCTGGAGACCCTCGCTCGGGTGGCGGGCGCCCACGAGAACGTGTTCGCGCTCACGGTCGGCAACGAGGTGAACCAGTTCTCCGGCGGCGTGCACCCGGATCCGTTCCCGGCCACGCCGACGCAGACGGACGCGTGGTTGGACGCGACGCTCGGTGCGCTTCGTCGTGGAGCCCCGGACCTGCAGATCATGCACGCGTGCTACGACGCCTCCTGGTACGAGAACACCCAGCCGTTCACGCTGGAGCAGGTCGCCCGTCGCGGCGACGTCACGGTCACCCACTCCTGGGTCTTCAACGGCACCGCGCAGCGGTTCGGTCCGGACGCCTTCGAGACGCGGGCGCACGCGCGCTACCTGATCGAGGTCGCGCGCGCGTTCCAGACGGACCCGCAGCGTCCGATCTGGGCACAGGAACTCGGCGCCCCGCGCAACGTGCTGCCGTCCTCGTCGATCCGGCCGTTCATCGACGAGACGATCGGCCAGCTGGCCGATGCCCCGGACCTCACCGGCATCACCTGGTGGTGCTCGCACGACGTCTCCCGCGCGCTGGGGGAATACCCGCCGCTGGAGTACGACCTCGGCCTCATCGACGAGAACGGCGCGATCAAGGACGAGGGGCGGTGGGTGGCCGAGGCGGTGGCAGTGGCCCGAGACACCACACCGCGGACGGATCGACCGGTGCTCGAACTGCGCTACGACGAGCTCGGCGGACGCTCGGCCCTCGCCCCTGAGGGGTCCTTCTTCGCCGACTACATGGAGCTCGCCCGCACGGCCGGACACCCCCGGATCGACCTGGTGCGGGACCCGAATTCATCAGTCTGGTGACGGAATTCGACAGCACGCCCGGGGAGCGATTGCGAGCCTGTCCCGGCTAGCGTAGGTTCGTCCCCCGTGACGGGTGAAACGCGTGATCCGAGCGAAGAACGTCCGGGTCCGAAACGATGGATCATCGGCGAGCCGCTGACGAGTGAGAATCTCGACGGCCAGCTCCTGCCGAAGCGCATGGCGCTACCGATCTTCGCCTCGGACGCGCTGAGCTCGGTGGCGTACGCCCCCCAGGAGCTGCTCATGATCCTGCTGATCGGCGGATTGAGCTTCCTCACGCTGGCGCCGTGGATCGCCGCCGGCGTCGTCCTGCTGCTCGTCGTGGTCGTCCTCAGCTATCGCCAGCTCATCCGGGCGTACCCCTCCGGCGGCGGCGATTACGAGGTCGCGTCCAAGAACATCGGCGAGGTCGCCGGTGTCGTCGTGGCAGCCGCGCTGCTGGTGGACTACGTCCTCACGGTCGCGGTCTCCGTCGCGTCCGGGGTGGACAACATCATCTCGGCGATCCCGGGACTGAATCCGTGGCGGGTCGAGATCGCGGTCGGCTTCGTCGTGCTGATCATTCTGGTGAACCTGCGCGGGGTACGCGAGGCGTCCTTGCTGTTCGCCATCCCCACCTACGTGTTCATCGGATCGGTGGCGATCATGATCATCGTCGGGCTCGTGCGCGTGGCCCTCGGCGATTCGCCGGTGGCCATCAGTGCGGGTTACACGGCCCGCGCGGAGAGCTTCACGAACGCGGCGATGGTGCTGCTGGTGCTGCGTGCGTTCTCCAGCGGCTGCTCCGCGCTGACCGGCGTGGAGGCCGTCTCCAACGGGGTGCCGGCGTTCCGCAAGCCGAAGATCCGCAACGCCCAGACGACGCTGACGATGATGGGCACGATCGCGGCGTTCCTGTTCGTGGGGCTCGTCGCCCTCGCTCTGTTCGCGCACGTGCAGTACGCCGAGAACCCGTGCGCACAGCTCACCGGTTTCGACTGCGCCTCACCGCAGCAGAGCCTCATGGCACAGCTCGCGGGCGCCACGTTCGGTGACGGATCGATTCCCTTCTTCATCATCCAGGCCGCCACGGCGTGCGTCCTGCTGCTGGCGGCGAACACGGCCTTCAACGGCTTCCCCCTGCTCGGGGCCGTCCTGGCCCGGGACGGGTACGCGCCGAAGGCGCTGAACACCCGCGGCGATCGCCTCGTGTTCTCGAACGGGCTGATTCTGCTCGGCATCGGGGCGATCACGATCCTGGTCGTGTTCCAGGCGAACCTCACCACTCTGATCCAGCTCTACATCATCGGTGTGTTCGTCTCGTTCAGCCTCGGACAGATCGGAATGGTCCGGCACTGGCGGCGTCTGCTGCGCGAACTGCGTGAGGAAGGACACTCCGAGACGGCCGCGCGCGGAACGTACGCCGAGGCGCGCAAGGGCCTGGTCATCAACAGCGCCGGTGCGGTCATGACGGTCCTGGTTCTGACGATCGTCACGATCACGAAGTTCACCCACGGCGCCTGGCTGGTGTTCCTGGCGATCCCGGTTCTCGCGTTGCTCATGATCGGCGTGCACCGCTACTACCGGGACGTGGACGCGGAGATCTCCGTCACCGACACCCCGCACTTCGGCGCACGGGGCGACGTGGCCATCATCATGGTCAGTCGTCTGCAGAAGCCCGTGCTGAAAGCGATCGACTACGCCCTGGCCGCTCGCCACGAGACCACGCTCGCGGTGCACGTGGACACCGACAAGGACGCCTCGCACCAGCTGGCGAAGGAGTGGGAGCAGCACGCGATACCCGTGCCCCTGAACATCCTGGAATCCCCCTACCGGACCTATGCGGCCCCGATCGCGGGCTTCATCAAGAAGTACCGCTCCACGCACGGCCCGTCGGTGGTGACCGTCTACCTGCCGCAGTACATCGTCGGTCACTGGTGGGAGACCGTGCTGCACAACCGTCGCGCGCGTCGGATGGCACAGCAGCTGATGATGGTGCACGGTGTCACGATCACCCTGGTGCCCTGGCTCCTGGACTCCTCCGAGGTCATCTACGGGCGACGCTCGCGGACCATGCCCGGCCAGGAGCGCCGCGGCATTCCGGCGACGGCGGCGACGCCTCGTCGAGCGACGCGACCGGCCGGCCCACCCGAAGCCGAGTCCGACCGCCCCACCCCGTAGGATGACGCTGACGTCGGGAGGTGATGCGAATGGACCCGACGCCGGACGTGACGTCCACACTCCCTCCGCCGGGCGCCGCCGGTGAGCGGCGCTGGGGACGCGGCACGCGACGGTTCGTCCTCGCCGCCGTCCTGATCGGCGTTCTCGGCGTCGGCGCGATGGCGGCGTTCTGGGTTCAGGCGCGGACGGCCGCGCTGCCCGGCCCGACCGCGAACGCGGTCGCGACCGCATTCCTCGGCGACCGATGGCGGGCTGCCGCCACGCCGGAGCTGGTCGCGGCTCTCGATGACGGCGCGGTGAGCCCGCTGGTCGGATCGGCGGACGCGTGGGATGCGCTCGGAGTCCGGGTGACCAGCGATCCGGCATCGGCCGTCTATCGTGCCGGCGATGCGGAAACGGAGGATACGCAGCGCGCCGATGAGGCGCTGGTCCCCGTGACGACGACGTACGCGTGGAAGGGCGGAACGGCGACGTCCTTCGTGCGGCTGCATCTCACCCGCAGCTTCACCTACGCCCCGGACGACACCGACGACGCCCGTCGACCCACCGCAGTGACGCCGTGGCGGGTGGACGAGGTTCGCGACGGCTCCGTCGCCCGCTCCACCGGGGTCGCTGACGCCACGTGCGATTCGCCCGCTGAGGCCGTGCGCCAACTGGCCGATGCGGCCCGCCGGGACGGAACGTTGACGACCGGGTGCGCGATGGACGGATCCACCACGGCGAACGTGGTCGGCGACCTGTCCGGCGATGCGATCGCCGCCGCATTCCCGGTGTACAACAGCGTGCACCTGCCCGACGACATCGTCCGCGGAACCGGCCCGGGTGTCGCCGATCGTGCCGCCGTGCAGTACGTGGTCCCGGTCGGCGAGGGCACCGTGATCGTGTCGATCGTCCGCGTCGAGAACGGGTGGGCCGTGCTCGGCGTGACCGACGGAGGTGGATCGTGAGCGCCCGCGATCGCCGCGTGCGGCTCGGGTGGGCGCTCGGCGTCGCCGCCGCGCTCGTCGCCGTCGCCGTGACGGCGGGGGTGACCTGGCCGGCGCCGGTAGCCCTCGCCGAGCCGGCGCCCTCACCGTCGGTCTCTGCGAGCGCCATCTCCGGTGATCGTGCCGCCGTGTGGGATGAGCTGAACACCGCGCTCGCCGAGAAGGATCGGGCCGGGTTCCTCGCGCACGCGTCCGGCGCCGCCGCGCAGGCCCTGGCGCGGTGGTGGGACGGCACGACCGCGATCGGCTGGGACACCGCCGCGATCACCCCGTGGGACGACGCCACCGTCGTCCTCGGCGCGGAACTCGCCTTCGCTCCGTCGTCCGCGCGCGGCTCGGGCACGCCGGACGCGGGCCTGGATCTCCTGCAGGGTTCGTACTACCGCGTGACCTGGGATGACAGCGGCGCGTTGGCGACCTTCGAGCCGTACTTCGCCCCGTTGCCGTGGGATGGGGGCCCGCTGCACGTGGCTCGTGCCGAGCACGTCGTGCTGTTCGGGGCGTCCGATGAGGCGGCGCTGATCGACGCTGAACTGGCGACCGCGGAGCAGTCCGCGGTCCTCGCTCTCGATGAGCTGAAAGCGTTGGGCGGGCAGGTGCCGGTGACCGGATTCCTCGCCGCGATCACGGACTCGACCGAGCGCCTGACACGCTGGCACTTCGGCGACGACGCGGAGTGGGACATGGCGGTGGCCGGATTCGCCGGCTCCGCATTCCGCCCGCCGCGGGACGAGCCCTGGCTGCCGGCCCGCATCGCCACCGGCGAGGTCTCATCGGGGACGATCGTGTGTCTCGGACCGCTGAGCCGGGATCAGCGCGTCGAGACGTTCACCCATGAGTTCCTGCACGCCCTGCACTACGCCGCCGTCAGCACCGGCGCCACCGGAGCGCCGCAGGCGGTGATGGAGGGATTCGCGGAGTTCGCGACGGCGCGCAGCGGCGCCGACGCGGACCGCTCCACGGACTCCCGCGTCACGGCGGCGATCGCGGATCGCGGGACCGCCGCGTTCTCGGACGAAGCGCTGCGCTCGACCGACGCCTGGATCGCGTACGCCGCGGCAGCATCGGTGTACGCGTGGGTGGCGGACGCGGGCGGTGACCCGTGGCGACTCGCGGTGACCGCGCAGAGCGAAGCGCAGGACCTGATGACCGCCGCGGCCGCTCAGAACCCCGCGCTCACCCCCGCCGCCTGGCAAGCGTGGGCCACCTCCCGGTGATCGGAGACGGAAAAGCCCCCGCCCTCGGGTGAGAGCGGGGGCGGGGGCAACGGGTCAGACGGTCGGAACCGATTCGATGTCGGGCTCGGAGGTCGATTCCGCACGGGCCAGTCGGCGCTTCTGCGCCCGCCGCTGCGAGACGAGGTTGAGCGTCTCGACGAGGATGGCGAACACCATCGGGCCGTAGATCAGCGCCTTGTCGATCGAGATGCCGAGGCCCTCGGCCACGAGGAAAACACCGATCAGCAGCAGGAACGACAGCGCCAGCATCTTCACCGTGGGGTGCTTGTTGACGAAGCGGAAGATCGCGCCGGACGCGAACAGCATGATCGTGAACGACAGCAGCACGGCCGCGATGATGACGATCATGTTCGTCGTCATGCCGACCGCGGTGATGACGGAGTCGAGCGAGAAGACCAGGTCCAGCGCCAGGATCTGGACCAGCACGGCGCCGAAGGTCGCCGTGGCGAGCTGAGCGCCGGAGTGCTCCTCGTCACGCCCCTCGAACTTGTGGTGGATCTCCTGCACCGCCTTGTAGAGCAGGAAGACACCACCGGCGATGAGGATGAGGTCCTTCCACGAGAAGCCCATCTCGCCGAGGAAGAAGAAGTCGTCCTTCAGCGTGATGATCCAGCCGGCGAAGAAGATCAGGCCGACGCGCAGCAGCATCGCCAGGGTGAGGCCGAGTCTTCTCGCCAGGGCCTGCTGATGCTGCGGCAGGCGTCCGGCGAGGATCGAGATGAAGATCACGTTGTCCACACCGAGCACGACTTCGAGGACGAAGAGGGTGAGGAAGACGGCGATCAGGTCAGGGGAGAGGGATAAATCGAACTCCATGAATCGACGGTATCCGACGGGATTCGTGCACTCAGTTCCGGCGGGGCGTTCTCTCGGCACCTGCCCAGCACTTGGCCGCACGAGTGTCGGATTCCTCCCGCCGGACGAGGACCGTAAGGAATGTGCACACGGGCGTATGGATTCCGTGCGGATGCGCTGATCGGCCGACACAGCCGGGCCACGATCGAGACGTGCATGCGACACATGCCGCACCCGCGGCACGAGAGGGTCGCTGATCTCGGAGGCAGAAATGCTCGATGTGCTGTACGTCGCCCTGACCGTGGCGATCTTCGTCACGGCGGGGCTGCTCGCCTGGGTGGGAGACCGTCGATGATCGCCCTCGTTCTCATCGCGGCGGCCCTCGCCGTCGGCGCCCTGGTCTACCTGGTCGCCGCCCTGCTGAACCCGGAGCGGTTCTGAGATGCCGGCCGTCCTCGCCGGCGTCCTGCAGGCGCTGTTCCTCATCCTGCTGCTCGTGCTCACCCACCGCCCCCTCGGGGACTACATGGCGCGCGTGTTCACGACGAGCAAGCACCTCCGTTTCGAGCGCGGGCTCTACCGCCTCATCGGCGTGAACGCGGACGGCGCCCAGACCTGGCGCGCGTATCTGCGCGGCGTCCTGGCCTTCTCCCTCGTCGGCGTGCTGCTGCTGTACGCCCTGCAGCGCGTGCAGCAGTGGCTGCCGGCTTCGCTCGGCCTGCCGGCCGTGCCGGAGGGCATCGCCTTCAACACCGCCGCGTCCTTCGTGGCCAACACCAACTGGCAGTCGTACAGCCCGGAGGCGACGGTCGGCTACGTGGTCCAGGCGGCCGGCCTTGCCGTGCAGAACTTCGTCTCGGCCGCGGTCGGGATCGCGGTCGCCATCGCCCTGGTGCGCGGGTTCGCGGCTCGTGGCACGGGCGTCCTCGGCAACTTCTGGGTGGACCTCACCCGCGGCACCCTGCGCATCCTGCTGCCGATCTCGGTGCTCGGCGCGCTCGTGCTGCTGGGCGGCGGCGTCGTGCAGAACCTGCTCGAGCCCACCACCGTCACCACGCTCGTCGGCGGAACGCAGACGATCCCCGGCGGTCCGGTCGCCTCGCAGGAGGTCATCAAGCTCCTCGGCACGAACGGCGGCGGCTTCTACAACGCCAACTCCGCGCACCCGTTCGAGAACCCGTCCCCGTGGATCAACGTCATGGAGTGCTTCCTCATCCTGCTGATCCCGTTCGCCCTCCCCCGGACCTTCGGCGTCATGGTCGGCGACCGCCGCCAGGGCTACGCGATCACCGCCGCGATGGGCGTGATGTTCCTGGCGTCGCTCGTGGCCCTGTCCGTCCTGGAGTACGCCGGGTCCGGAACCGCGCCGCAACTGGCGGGCGCGGCGATGGAGGGCAAGGAGACGCGCTTCGGCATCCTCGGCACCGCACTGTTCGGTTCCGCCTCGACGCTGACCTCGACGGGTGCCGTCAACGGCATGCACGACAGCTTCACCGCGCTCGGCGGCATGATGCCGATGGTGAACATGATGCTCGGCGAGATCGCCCCCGGCGGCGTCGGTTCCGGCCTCTACGGCATGCTTGTGATCGCGGTGATCGCGGTGTTCGTCGGCGGACTGCTCATCGGCCGCACGCCGGAATACCTCGGCAAGCGTCTGGGACCTGCCGAGATCACGCTGGCCAGCCTGTACATCCTCGTCGTCCCGACGCTCATCCTCGGCTTCACGGCGCTGAGCTTCGCGATCCCCGGCATCCGCGAGGACGTGATGAACACGTCGATCCTCAACCCCGGCAACCACGGGCTGAGTGAGGTGCTGTACGCCTTCACGTCCGCGGCGAACAACAACGGCTCGGCCTTCGGTGGCCTGACCGCGAGCACCCCGTGGCTGGCCACGACGCTCGGTGTCGTCATGCTGCTGGGACGTTTCATCCCCATCGTGTTCGTGCTCGCGCTCGCCGGACGACTGGCCCGCCAGACGGCGGCGCCGGCCACCGTCGGCACGCTGCCGACCCATCGTCCGCTGTTCGTCGGACTGCTCACCGGCGTCGCACTCATCGTCACCGCACTCACCTATTTCCCGGTCCTCGCTCTGGGACCGCTCGCGGAAGGACTCTCCTGACATGTCGGTCATCACCGATCCCCGTCCGACCCCGGACACCGTCGCCGCACCCCCGCGTCGCGCGTTCTCGATGGCGCAGCTCGTCGCCGCGCTACCCGCGGCCCTGCGTCGCCTGAACCCGCGGGCGCAGTGGCACAACCCGGTCCTGATGCTGGTCTGGGTGGGCGCCGCCTTCACCACCGTCGTGGCGATCGTGGAGCCGTTCCTCAGCTCCGCCGCCGGCCCGGTCGGCTTCAGCTGGGCCATCGCCGCGTGGCTGTGGCTGACCGTCCTGTTCGCCAATCTCGCCGAGGCCGTCGCCGAGGGACGGGGCAAGGCTCAGGCCGACTCGCTGCGCCGCACCCGCGCCACCACGACCGCTCATCGCGCGGTCCGGTACGACGAGGCGGACCCGGGCGTGAACAGCACCACGACGGTGGAAGTCGCCTCCTCCGAGCTCACCCCGGGCGATGTGGTCGTCATCACCGCCGGCGAACTGATCCCCGGCGACGGCGACATCATCTGGGGCATCGCGACGGTGGACGAGTCGGCGATCACCGGCGAATCAGCCCCCGTCGTCCGGGAGTCCGGCGGCGACCGCAGCGCCGTCACCGGCGGCACCCGCGTGCTCAGCGACCGGATCGTGGTGCGAATCACCGCGAAGCCGGGCGAGACGTTCGTGGACCGGATGATCGCCCTCGTCGAGGGCGCCGAACGGCAGCGGACACCCAACGAGATCGCGCTGAACATCCTGCTCGCGAGCCTGTCGATCATCTTCACCGTCGTCGTGCTGACGCTGAACCCGATCGCATCCGCGGTCACCGACCCGGTCTCGCTCACGGTCCTCGTCGCCCTGCTGGTCTGCCTCATCCCGACGACGATCGGCGCGCTGCTGAGCGCGATCGGCATCGCGGGCATGGACCGCCTGGTGCAGCGCAACGTGCTGGCGATGTCCGGCCGCGCGGTCGAGGCGGCGGGAGATGTCACCACGCTGCTGCTGGACAAGACCGGCACCATCACGCACGGCAACCGTCGCGCGGTCCGCTTCGTCCCGATGCCCGGGGTGGAGGCCGCCGAACTCACCCGACTCGCCGCCCTCGGTTCGCTCGCCGATCCGACCCCGGAGGGGTCCTCCGTCGTCTCGCTCGCTGAGGGGCTCGGCGTGCGCGTCACCTCCCCGGACGACGCGACGGTCGTGCCCTTCACGGCGCAGACCCGGATGAGCGGACTGGACCTTGCGGACGGCGTCCGGCTGCGCAAGGGCGCCGGTTCCGCCGTGGGCGCGTGGCTGGATGAGGAAGGAGTGGTGGTGCCCGCCGACGTCGCGGAGGCCCTGCACCGCACGACGGACGAGATCGCCGAGTCCGGCGGCACGCCCCTCGCGGTGGCCGTCGTCGACAGCGCGGGATACGGCCGGGTGCTCGGGGTGATCCACCTCAAGGACATCGTCAAGGACGGCCTGCGCGAGCGCTTCGCAGAGCTGCGCGCAATGGGCATCCGCACCGTGATGATCACCGGCGACAACCCCCTCACCGCCCGGGCGATCGCCGCCGAGGCGGGCGTGGACGACGTGCTCGCCGAGGCCACGCCGGAGGACAAGCTCGCCCTGATCCGGAAGGAGCAGTCCGGCGGCCGCATGGTCGCCATGACCGGAGACGGCACGAACGACGCTCCGGCTCTGGCGCAGGCGGACGTCGGCGTCGCGATGAACTCCGGCACGTCGGCCGCGAAGGAGGCCGGCAACATGATCGACCTCGATTCGGACCCGACGAAGCTCATCGACGTCGTCCGGATCGGCAAGCAGCTGCTGATCACGCGCGGAGCCCTGACGACGTTCTCGCTCGCAAACGACATCGCGAAGTACTTCGCGATCATCCCGGCGCTGTTCATGACCGCGTTCCCCGGGCTCGCGGCGCTGAACATCATGGGGCTGCACTCCCCCGCCTCAGCGGTGCTGTCCGCGATCATCTTCAACGCTCTGGTGATCGTGTTCCTCATCCCGCTGGCCCTGCGCGGCGTGAACTACCGCCCGGTCGGCGCCGCCACCCTGCTCAGCCGCAACCTGCTGATCTACGGCATCGGCGGCGTGATCGCCCCCTTCATCGGCATCAAGCTCATCGACCTCGTCGTGAGCCTGATCCCCGGATTCTGAGTCGAGAGAAGAACAAACATGTCCCCTGTTCGCACGATGCTGCGCACCCATTCGGTGGCCCTGCGCGCCATGCTCGTGTTCACCGCCATCCTCGGGATCGCCTACCCCGGCGCGATCCTGCTCGCCGGGCTCGCGGTGCCCGCCGCAGCGAACGGCTCGCTCGTGAAGGACGCGGGCGGCGCCGTGGTCGGCTCGTCACTGCTCGCGCAGTCCTTCAGCGACGCCGACGGCAAGCCGCTGCCCGGCTGGTTCCAGCCGCGTCCGTCCGCCGGCGGCTGGGACGCGATGGCCTCCGGTGGAACGAACCTCGGCCCGGAGAACCCGGACCTCATCTCCGCCATCACCCAGCGTCGGGACGCGGGCGCGACCACACCGGACGCGCTCACCGCGTCCGGCTCCGGCCTCGACCCGGACATCTCGCCGGAGAACGCCCTGTCCCAGGTACCCGCGGTCGCCGCGGCGCGCGGCCTGGACGAGGGCACGGTCCGGAACCTGGTGACGTCTATGATCAGGCCGAGGGATCTTGGGTTCCTCGGTGACGAACGTGTCAATGTGCTCGAACTCAACCTGGCGCTGCAAGCGCTGGCCCACTAGCGGAGGCGGCGGATGAAGCGGGGCAACCTGCGGGTTCTGCTCGGCGCCGCCCCCGGCGTGGGCAAGACGGTCCAGATGCTGGCGGAGGGTGAGCGGCTGCGGTCGGAGGGCCGGGACGTCGTGATCGGCATCGTCGAGACCCACGGCCGCGCGCTCACCGCGGCGCGCGCGGAAGGTCTCGAGCACGTCCCGTTGCGGACGCTCGAGCATCGCGGGGTCCGGCTGACCGAGATGGACCGGAGCGCGGTCATCGCCCGCAACCCCGACGTCGCACTGGTGGACGAACTCGCCCACACCAACGTGCCCGGGTCCGGGGCCGAGAAGCGGTGGCAGGATGTCGCGGCGATCCTCGCGGTCGGCATCGACGTCATCACGACCGTCAACGTCCAGCACATCGAGTCGCTCGGCGACGTGGTCCAGCGCATCACCGGCGTCGAGCAGACCGAGACGGTGCCGGACGCGTTCGTCCGCTCGGCCGATCAGATCGAGGTGGTCGACCTCGCCCCGCAGGCGCTCCGCGACCGGCTGACCGCCGGAGTGGTGTACCCCGCCGAGCGCATCGACGCGGCGCTGTCGAACTACTTCCGTCTCGGAAATCTCACCGCCCTGCGCGAGCTGGCTCTGCTCTGGCTCGCGGACGAGGTCGAGAACGCGCTCGCCGCGTACCGAGCCCAGCAGGGCATTCAGGCCACCTGGCCCACGCGTGAGCGCGTCGTCGTCGCGCTCACCGGCGGACCCGAGGGCGAGACCCTGCTGCGCCGCGGTGCCCTGATCTCGGCACGGTCCGCGGGTGGCGAGCTGCGGGCCGTCCACGTCGTCGGGCAGGACGGGCTGCGGGCCGCGGACCCGGCGCTGCTCGCCTCGCAGCGGGCGCTCGTGGAGAGCCTCGGCGGCACGTTCCACTCCGTCGTCGGCGACGATGTGCCGCGCGCCCTGGTGGAGTTCGCACGCTCCGTCCACGCCACGCAGCTCGTGATCGGCGCGTCTCGGCGCGGGCGGTTCGCGTCGCTCGCCGGACCTGGGATCGGGGCGTCCGTGATCCGGGAATCCGGCGACATCGACGTGCACATGGTGCAGCACGCCGAGGCCGCCGGGCGCTCGTCCCGGCTGCCGCGCCTGGTCCGCGGTGCCGCCGGGGCCCTCGGGTGGAAGCGCCAGGTGCTCGGCTTCATCGTGGCGCTCATCGGCGGTCCGCTGCTGAGCTGGCTGTTGCTGACCTTCCACAGCGAGGCGTCCATCACCTCCGACGTGCTCGCGTACCAGCTGCTCGTGGTGGTGGTGTCGCTGATCGGCGGCATCTGGCCGGCGCTGTTCGCGGCGGTGTTGAGCGGCGTCACGCTGGATTTCCTCTTCGTCGCGCCGCTGTACACGGTCACGATCGCCGACCCGATCCACGCCGTCGCCCTGGGCCTGTACGTCGTGATCGCGGTGCTCGTGTCGATCATCGTGGACTTCGCGGCCCGTCGCCTCCGCAGCGCCGAACGGTCCGCCGCGGAGTCGGAGCTGCTCGCCACGATCGCCGGTTCGGTGCTGCGGGGACAGAGCGCGGTGCCGGCGCTCGTGTCGCGCACGCGCGAGGCGCTGGGCGCCACCGGCGTGCGCCTGCGCGGACCGGACGGGGCGGTGCTCGCGACTGACGGCGAGCCCGTCGCCGACCGAGACCCCGAGGAGTTCCCGGTGGGCGACACCGGTGCCGTGCTCGAGGTGCACGGCACGGATCTGGACGCCGGCGAGCGCCGCCTGCTGTCCGCCGTGACCGCGCAGTTGGCCGGAGCGATGGAGCACGCCGCACTGGAGCGGACGGCGGGTGAGGCGCGCGCGAACGCCGCCGCCGATGACGCCCGCTCGGCGCTGCTGTCGGCGGTGAGCCATGATGTGCGCCGTCCGCTCGCGGCCGCCGTGGCCGCAGTCGGTGGTCTGCGCGCAGCCGGCGACGCGCTGGCTCCGGCGGACCGGACCGAGCTGCTGGCGACCGCCGAGGAGAGCCTGGACGCGCTGTCCACCCTCCTGACCGATCTGCTCGACGTGTCCCGGGTCGAAGCCGGGGCCCTGGCGATCCGTCCGGAACCGGTGGACGTCGCCGCGGTCGTGCTGTCCGCCACCGACGAACTCGGCGTGACGCCGGGTGAGGTCACGCTCGCGCTCGGCTCCGACGTTCCCCCGGTGCTGGCGGATCCCGTCCTGCTGCAGCGCGTGCTCGTGAACCTGCTCTCCAACGCGCAGCGCCACACGCCGGCGGGCACGCCCGTGGCACTGACGACGAGCAGTCTGGGTCCGGTCGTGGAGGTGCGCGTCATCGACCACGGCCCGGGCGTGCCCGCCGAGCGACGGGACGCCATGTTCGCCCCGTTCCAGCGCGGCGGGGACCAGGACAACACGTCCGGTCTCGGCCTCGGCCTCGCCCTCTCCCGCGGCTTCATGCAGGGCATGGCCGGCGCCCTCACGGCCGAGAACACCCCCGGCGGCGGCCTCACCCTCGTCGCCTCCCTCCCCGTCGCCCCCACAACCCCGCGAGACACCCAAGCACGTCCGAAAAACCCCGCAACGCGCGAGGTCTCGGACTCACCCTCGTCGCCTCCCTCCCCGTCGCCCCCACAACCCCGCGAGACACCCAAGCACGTCCGAAAAACCCCGCAACGCGCGAGGTCTCGGACGTGCCTGGGTGTCTCGAGGAGGAGGACGCATGAAACTTCTCGTGGCGGACGATGATCCGCAGCTCGTCCGGGCCCTGCGGATCACGCTCGCGTCCCAGGGGTACACGGTCGTCACGGCCGCGGACGGAGCGGAGGCGGTGCGCGTCGCCGCGTCCGAACATCCGGACCTCGTGCTGCTGGATCTCGGCATGCCTCAGGTGGACGGGCTCGATGTCATCCACGCCCTCCGCGGCTGGATGGACGGACCGATCATCGTCGTCTCGGGACGCACCGGATCCGGGGACAAGGTCGACGCCCTCGATGCGGGTGCCGACGACTACGTCACCAAGCCCTTCCAGATGGACGAGCTCCTGGCTCGGTTGCGGGCGCTGGCTCGCCGGACGAGCGCGGCGCCGTCCGAACCCAGCGTCACGTTCGGCGACGTGGCGGTCGATCTCGCCGCGCACACCGTGGTGCGGGGCGGCGAGGCGGTCCATCTGACGCCGACCGAGTGGCGGATGCTTGAGTTCCTGGTGCGCAATCCGGGGTCCCTGGTCACGCGGCAGACGCTGCTGCGCGAGATCTGGGGCACCGACCAGGCGACCGACACGGGTTACCTGCGGCTGTACATGTCCCAGCTCCGCAAGAAGCTGGAGCCGGACCCCTCCCACCCCGTCCACCTGCTCACCGAGTCCGGCATGGGCTACCGCCTCACCCCCTGACGCTCCCAACGCCGGCAGTTCTGGGCGCGGGGAAGTGTCGGGGTTGGGAGCGACCCCGCGCTCGCTCTCGCTGGCGACACTTTTGTGGCTCGGGAAGTGTCGGACGTGGGAGCGTCGCGGGCTAGAGCTCCACGAATCCGAGGCGCTGCACCAGCGGGGCGAACTCGTCCGCGTTCGCACACGTGAGTTACACGGACGCTGGCGGCTCGCCGTCCAGCGCATCGAGGGCCCAGAGCAGGCACTGGCCGGAGCCGTGGATCACCACCCCATTGTGATCCGCGAGCTTGGGCCAGCCGAGGTCCGCCGCGATGCGCACCCCCGAGGCGGAACGACGCGAGGCGCAGGCCGGGCGGAGGACCGCCGGGCCTGCGCCTCGCGAAAGGGGTGTGTCAGTCGAAGACGGCGACGAGGCGGCCGGTGACCTCGCCGCGGTGGAGCTTGGCGATGCCGTCCGGGATCTCGTCGAACGAGATCGTCGTGGTCTGCGGGTTCAGCTTGCCGGTGGCCATGAACTCGTAGATGCCGGCGACGTCCTCCTTGGTGCCACCGTTGGAGCCCTTGAGGTTGCACTGGTTGAGGATGAGCGCGCGGGTCGAGATGGTGGCCTCGAGCTTGCCCATGCCGACGACCACGACAGTGCCGTCGCGACGGATGATCTCCACCGCGTCCGCGGTGGTTCCGCCGAACCCGGCGAAGTCCACGATGACGTCGAACGTGACGTCCTCGAACTCGCGGAGGCTCTTCGCGACGCCCGCGGCACCGATCTCCTCGGCCAGGCCCCAGACGGACTCGTTGACCTCGGCGATGTACACGGTCGCCCCGGCGAGGACCGCCACACGCGCGCCGATCTGGCCCAGCCCGCCGAGCCCGATGATGCCGACGGTGTCCCCGGCCTTCACGCCGCCCTGCGTGATGACGGCGGCGTGCGAGGTCATGCCGGCATCGGTGGCGGCGGCGCCGTAGACGAAGTCCACGCCCTCCGGAATCGGCACAAGCGCCTGCGCGTCGACGACCATCTTCGGGGCGAAGCCACCGTCGAAGTTGTACCCGGGTGCACCGGCCGGCGTGGTCGGGCAGACGCCGACGCGGTCACCGACGGCGAAGTCCGTCACGCCCTCGCCGACCTCGGCGACGACGCCCGCGTTCTCGTGGCCGATCGTGATCGGCTGCTTCACGAGAAGCGCCAGCCAGCCCTCGTCCTCGAGCAGCCCGACGTCGGAGTGGCACAGGCCCGCCGCCTTCATCTCCAGGACGACCTGACCGGGACCGGCGACCGGGTCCGGAACCTCGTTCAGGACGAGGGGCTCGTGGGTGTTGGTGAACTGCCAGGCCTTCATGGTGCTCCGATCGATCGTGCCGTCCCGGACATCGGGGGGCGATTCCACGCTACGGACCCGGTACGACCGATGCCGCGCCGGGTGCCGGGAAAATCAGCGCGACCGGGTGACCCTGGTCTCATCCCAGACCGGTTCGGCGGACTCGTACACGGACCCGTCCGACCCGAACACGAGGAATCGGTCGAACCCGCGCGCGAACCAGCGGTCGTGCGTGACCGCCAGGACCGTGCCGTCGAAGCGGGAGATCGCATCCTCCAGTTCCTCCGCCGAGACGAGGTCGAGGTTGTCCGTCGGCTCGTCCAGCAGCAGCAGCGTCGCACCGGACAGCTCGAGCAGCAGCACCTGGAACCGGGCCTGCTGCCCACCGGACAGGCTGTCGAAGGTCTGCTCCGCCTGCTGCACGAGGCCATAGCGGTCCAGCGCGGAGCTGGCCGCATCGCGCGGTCGCCCGTCTCGATCGTCGTCGCCGCGGTGCAGGATCTCCAACAGCGTGCGTCCGGTGAACTCCGGGTGCACGTGCGTCTGCGCGAACCAGCCCGGGACCACTCGGGCACCGAGCGTCGCCGTGCCGGTGTGCGCAACGGGCTCGATGCGCCGCCCCGCCGCCGTGACGTGGCCGAGTGTGGCGTCCGGCTCTGTGCCGCCGCGGGCGAGCAGACGCAGGAAGTGCGACTTCCCGGACCCGTTCGAACCCAGTACACCGACACGGTCGCCGAACCAGATCTCGGTGTCGAACGGCTTCATCAGGCCGGTGAGCTCCAGCCCCGACGCGACGACCGCACGGCGTCCGGTGCGTCCGCCGCGCAGGCGCATCTGCAGGTTCTGCTCCCGCGGCCGCTCCTGGGGCGGACCGGCGGCCTCGAACCGTGCCAGTCGTGTCTGCGCGGCGTGGTAGCGGGACGCCATATCGGGGCTGATCTTCGCCTGGATCTGCAGCGTCTTCACGAGTTTGGTGAGCTTCGCGTGCTCCTCATCCCAGCGCTTGTGCAGCTCGTCCAGGCGCTCCATCCGCGCGGTGCGGGCATCGTGGTACGTCCGGAACCCGCCGCCGTGGATCCACGCCGTGGCTCCGGACGCCCCGACTTCCAGCGTCGCGATGCGGTCGGCCGCGCGGGCGAGGAGTTCGCGATCGTGACTGACCAGCAGCACCGTCTTGCGCGTGGACCGCAGGCTCTCCTCCAGCCAGCGCTTGCCGGGCACGTCGAGGTAGTTGTCCGGTTCGTCCAGCAGCAGGACCTCGTCCGTGCCGCGCAGCAGAGCCTCCAATGCGAGCCGCTTCTGCTCGCCGCCGGACAGGGTGGTCAGCTCCCGGAACCGAGCCCGCGCGTAGTCCACGCCGAGCGCCGCCATCGTGACCTGGTCCCACACGGTCTCGTAGTCGTAGCCGCCGGCGTCCGCGTACTCCGCGATCGCCGTGGCGTACCGCATCTGCGCATCGGTGTCGTCGCGCTCGATCAGGGCGTTCTCGGCGGCCTCGAGCTCGCGGGCGGCGTTGCGGATCGCGTCCGGAGCCACCGTGACGAGCAGGTCGTGCACGGTCTCCCCCGCGCGGCCATGGCCGATGAACTGGTCCATCACACCGAGGCCGCCACCGACCGTGACCGCTCCGGTGTCCGGCTTGACCTCGCCGCGGACGATGCGCATCAGTGTCGATTTGCCGGCACCGTTCTCCCCGATCAGCGCGGTCACGCTGCCCTCCCCGACGCGGAAGGTCACCTCGTCGAGCAGCGGACGGCCGTCCGGCAACGTCAGCGAAACGGCGTTGATGTCGATGAATCCCACGAGTGCGTCCTTCTTGATTGCGCCCGAGTACCGAGCCGACCAGGCTATCGCACGCGAGAATCGGCGGGTCCCACTGCTCCCTGCCCGCGCCGCGGACGCGCGTGATTACGCTCGCCGGGAGGTGGTCGACATGACGAGCAATCCGACCGGTCCGCGCTCGACCGACTGGGCGCTGCTGGCCGCGGACGTCCGGACCGAACCGGACACGGACGAGGACGTCGAAACCCCCGCGGACGTCGAGCCGCGGCTGCACGTGGTGCACCAGGACGGGTGTCCGCAGAACCCCGAGATGTTCATCACGCTGTGCGGTCTCGGCGTCGAAACGAGCGGCCGTCACGATGATGACGAGGACGTCGGACTCGACGATCTGTGCCCCGCGTGTGTGGCGGCTCGGTCCTGCCCGGTCTGCGGCGCCCGACGGACGGACCTCTGATGTCGGGGGCGCGCTCCCCCGCCCACTAATGTGAAAGGGTTCTCATCTTTATCGCTGGCGCCCTGCGCCGGGAAGGACGCCATGCGTCACTCAGTCCGTGCCGTCTCCGCCCTCGTGCTCGCGCTTGCGCTTCCGTCCCTGGCCGCGTGCGGCGCTTCGGACACTCCCACAGCCGGGGGAACACACGTGGCCGGCGCTGAGGAGTCCACCCCGACGCCGACGCCGACCCCGGAACCGCTGACGCTCGTCGGCGAGTGGAAGTCGACGAACACCGCCGAGGACTCCTGGCAGGCGGCCTCCATCACCGCGGACACGATCACGATCGACTGGGTGTCCGATGGCGGCGGGACGAAGGCCCTGTACTGGGCCGGGACGTACGTTCCGCCGACGGAGGCGACCGACGCCCACACGTGGGAATCCGCCAACGACGTGTCCCAGACTGAGCACGCGATCCTCGCCTCCAGCGACCCGACCAAGACCTTCACGTACGCGGACGGGGTCCTCAGCTATGAGGTCACCGCCCTGGGCGTGACGAAGACGATCACGATGGAGCGCGTGGACTGAGGATCGCCGTGCCGGCGTGCGGCCCTATGCTGGAGGCGTGACGCCAGCGAGCACGACGCGCATCGTCGGCCAGGCGCCGGACCTCATCCGGCGACGGGTCGAGGGCAGCTGGCGGGCGGAGGTCGGCACCTTTCGCCTGCGCATCCGCGGCGATCGCCTGCAGGCGCGCCACCGCGGCATCGTCGTGGCCGGTCGCGGCGCGTCCGTGGCCGGAGCGATGACCGTCACGACCTTCCACCTCGACGGCGACGGGATGGACACCGTGCTGCACGGCACGACGTGGCCGGGGGCGGTGCCGATCATCCTCGACACCGTCTTCGTGGCGATGATGATCATGATGCTCGTCCTCGCCGTACGCTTCCCCTCCGTGTGGACGATCGTGATCGCCGGTGTCCTCGTCGTGCTCACCGTCCTGATGATCGTGATGGACGTCCGCAACGTCCGCGCGGACCGCGACGCCGCGCCCGCCGCGGTGCGTCGCTTCCTCAGCGACTGACGTCTACGGGGTCCGAACGTCGCCCGGTCGGCTGTTCGGCGATCTGGGTCGGAGTGCGTTCCCATCGCACGTTCGCGGCGTCCCGGAACGTCAGCGAGGTCACGGCACGGTCCTTCGCCTTGGCTGTCGGCCGGATCTCCGCTGCGACATCCGTGACCAGCGTGGCGAAGTCCCAGCCGTACGCGTTCGACGATTCCCGAAGGTAATACGTGCCGGGAGGCAGGACACGCATGTCGAGCGTCGGCAACGTCTTACCTCCAGCACCCGTGGCGGTCACGGTGACGTCATAGATCACATTGCTGCTCGTGTTACTCACGACCAGCCCGTAGGAGAGTGGGTCGCCGCTCGTCCGAGAGATCTCCACGGCCACCCAGGCCGAGACTCCGAGCGCCTGCTCGATCCTCTCCCGGTCGTGCCGCTCGTCGTCACGCTGCGCTTCCGCCCGGAACAGTCGACCGGCGTAGCCCGCCGCTTTCGCTGCCGCGATGAGCGCCAAAACCGCCACCAGCGCCGCGATCCAATCCGCGATCGAGCCCAGCATTCCCCAGATGCTTTCCCCCATGCGACGAAGCTAACCGGGCCCCGGGCTCCCGGCAACCGGTGGTGCGGGACAATGGAGGGACATGTCCTCCTCCGCGCCGCTTGATCCGTCCGCCCTCCGTGCCGCCGTCGATGGCCCGCCCGCCGCCGATGACGTGTACGAGGCGTTCGTGACGTGGGCGGAGTCCACCGGGCTCACGCTGTATCCGGCGCAGGACGAAGCGCTGATCGAGATCGTCTCCGGGAACAACCTCATCCTGTCCACGCCGACCGGAACCGGAAAGTCCCTCGTCGCCGCCGGGGCGCATTTCGCCGCCCTCGCCGCCGGACGACGAACGTACTACACCGCCCCGATCAAGGCCCTCGTCAGCGAGAAGTTCTTCGCCCTCGTGGACCTCTTCGGCGCGGAGAACGTCGGCATGGTGACCGGCGACTCGTCCGTCAACGCCGACGCCCCGATCATCTGCTGCACCGCCGAGATCCTCGCCAACCTCGCCCTGCGCGGAGGCGAGGACGCCGAGGTCGGCCAGGTCGTGATGGACGAGTTCCACTTCTACGCCGACCCGGACCGCGGCTGGGCCTGGCAGGTGCCGATCCTGACGCTGCCGCAGGCCCAGTTCGTGCTGCTGTCCGCCACCCTCGGCGATGTCACCGACCTCGCCGATGACCTCTCTCGCCGCACCGGACGCGAGACCGCCGTCGTCACGGGTGTGGAGCGTCCGGTGCCGCTGCACTTCGAGTACCAGACCGCCCCGATCCACGAGACGATCGAGGAGCTGCTGCACACCGATCGCGCGCCGATCTACATCGTCCATTTCAGTCAGGCCGCGGCGATGGAACGCGCGCAGTCGCTGATGTCGATGAAGATCACCAGCCGCGAGCAGCGCGACGAGATCGCGGAGCTCATCGGCGGATTCCGCTTCACCACGAGCTTCGGCAAGACGCTGAACAACTTCCTGCGGATGGGCATCGGCGTCCACCACGCCGGCATGCTGCCGAAGTACCGCCGCCTGGTCGAACAGCTCGCCCAGCGCGGTCTGCTCAAGGTCATCTGCGGCACGGACACGCTCGGCGTCGGCATCAACGTCCCGATCCGGACCGTCCTCCTCACCGCGCTGACGAAGTTCGACGGTCAGCGCATGCGGCACCTGAACGCCCGCGAGTTCCACCAGATCGCCGGACGTGCGGGACGCGCCGGGTTCGACACCGCCGGAAACGTCGTCGCTCAGGCGCCCGAGCACGAGACCGAAAATCTCGCGATGATCAAGAAGGCCGGCGACGACCCGAAGAAGAAGCGCAAGATCATCCGGAAGAAGGCGCCGGAGGGCTTCGTGTCCTGGGGTGAGCCGTCGTTCACGAAGATGACCACGGCCGAGCCGGAGACCCTGACCAGCAGCATGCAGATCACCTCGGCGATGCTGCTGAACATGATCTCGCGCGGCGGCGACGTGTTCACGAACGTCCGGTCCCTGATCAACGACAACCATGAGCCGCTGGCCCGCCGTTACGACCTCGCCCGCCGGGCCCTCGCGATCTATCGCACGCTGAAGGAGGCGGAGGTCATCGAGGTGGGGCCGGACGGGCAGCCACGACTGACCGTCGACCTGCAGCAGAACTTCGCGCTGAACCAGCCGCTGTCGCCGTTCGCCCTCGCCGCGTTCGATCTGCTCGACCCGGAGTCGCCGACCTACGCGCTGGACATGATCTCCATCGTCGAGGCCACCCTCGATGACCCGCGCGCGGTGCTGTCCCAGCAGGAGTACAAGGCCCGCGGCGAGGCCGTCGCGGAGATGAAGCGCGAGGGCATCGAATACGACGAGCGCATGGAGCTGCTCGAGTCGGTCACCTACCCGAAACCGCTGGAGGAGCTGCTGACGGCGACGTTCGAGGTGTTCGCGTCCAGCCAGCCCTGGGTGAAGGACTACGAGCTGCACCCGAAGAGCGTCGTGCGCGACATGTACGAGCGCGCGATGTCGTTCGGCGAGTTCGTCGGTTTCTATCAGATCGCCCGGTCCGAGGGCGTGGTGCTGCGTTACCTGTCCGACGCCTACCGCGCGGCGACGCACACGATCCCGGATGAGAAGAAGAACGACGACCTGCGCGACCTCATCGAGTGGCTGGGTGAGCTCGTGCGGCAGGTCGACTCGTCGCTCCTGGACGAGTGGGAGGAACTGGTGTCCCCCGGTGCCGCTCACGCCGACGACGACGCGCCGATCGTCCCGCCGGCACCGAAGCGGCTCACCTCCAACGTGCGCGCGTTCCGGATCCTGGTGCGCAACGAGCTGTTCCGCCGCGTGCAGCTCGCCGCCCGTGATGACGCCGACGCCCTGGCCGAGCTCGACCCGACATTCGGGTACGACAACTGGGTCACGGCGCTGGACGCCTACTACGACGAGCACGACGAGCTCCTGGTCACCCCGGACGCGCGGTCCGCCGCGATGATCATGATCACCGAGGGCCCGGAGTCGTGGACGGTCCGGCAGATCTTCGCCGACCCCGCCGGGGACCACGACTGGGGAATCTCCGCCACGGTGGACCTCGCCGCCTCCGACGAGGCCGGCGCCGCGGTCGTCACGGTGACGAGCGTCGGCCAACTCTGACGCTCACACACGCACCGTCGCGATAAGACGTGTGGGATTTTGCGGGCTGAGCCGCCTTTTCGGCCCGCTGGGCCGGATCCGGTCCGGGGAACTGAGGTTCTTGACGCTTCCGTCAAACGTCAGGGGTATTTACCTCGAATTCGTCCGTCCGGTCGCGTGCGCCGGGCGCATCCTGGTTGTGCAGGCGCGGTCCGGGACCACCATCGTGACTGCTTCGGGAAGGCGAAGCCGCCGCCCGCCACACGATTTCACGGAGGACATCATGGACCAGAGCACCACCACTTTCGACGCCGACGCTTACGACTTCGCCGCCACGCCGGTCTGGTACGACCGTCACCCGTCCCAGGCTGAGGGCGACGACTACTGAGTCGCCGACCGACACCCGAAGGCTCCGGACCACGATGGTCCGGAGCCTTCGTCGTTCCTCCCCAGCGTGATTCCGGCCGCGACTGATTCGGGGAGCGCCGGGAACGTGACTCCCGACCCGAGGACCTCGCCAAACTCGGGCCATGCACACGATCGCCCGCACCCTCACCGTTCTGGTCTCCGCGGCCCTCCTCGCCGGTTGCTCTCCCGGGTTGGTCGCCTCGCGCGAGGTGCGCAGCCCCGTAGCCCCAGCACCCACTTACCCGGTCACCGAGGACATCGATCCCGAGTACGCGAATGTCGCGATGGACACCCTCCGGCTGTACTTCGCCTCACGCGATGCGTGGGATCCATCCGACCCCTCCACACTCGCGCGCACGCTGTCGTATACGACGGAGGACCGGGCCCGCGACGAACGTCGGTGGTTCGCGGCGCTGGAGCCGGACGACGACATGTCCGTGATCGGAATCGTCTGGGCGCAGCCGCAGTTCTCGGACTCTTCGTCCACCAGCATCTCGATGTGCGTCACACAGAAGGACCCTGCAGACGACGACATCGCGATGATCGCGTTCTTCGTCTGGAGCATCACCTCACCGACCCACCTGGCGCTGCACACCATGTTCCGCGACGACGATCCACCCCTGCCATGCCCCTGACGCCCACCTCAACCCACCCCGGGTGGATGACGACGCTGCGGACGGCGGTCAGCGGCGGGCGGCGGGCAGCCGCAGGCGCACACTGGTGCCGCGGCCGGGCTGGGAGCGCAGCGTGACCTCGCCGCCGTGGCGCTCGACCACCACGCGGACGAGGGACAGCCCGAGGCCGGAGCCCTCCACGCCGCGGGCATCGGTCGATCGCCACAGCTCGTCCCAGACGAAGGGCAGGTCCTCGGTACGGATGCCCCAGCCGGTGTCCGCCACATCCAGCACGACGTCGGCGCCGTCCTCGCTGCCGCGCACCTCGATCCGCGCGCCCTCCGAGGAGTACTTGACCGCATTCAGCACGATGTTGCGGACGACCACCGCGAGCAGGTCGGCGTCGCCCGACACGGGCGGCAGCGGCCATGGCACGGTGGGGAACGCGGTGCTGATCTGTCGCTGCGCGCCGCGGGCGGCGAGCTCCTCACGGATCGCGCCGACCTCCTCCTCGACGAGGGCGCTGAGGTCGACCGGCACACTCTCGATCGTCCGCGTCTCCAGTTCGCTGAGACCACGCAATTGCCCGACGAGCGTCGCGAGCCGGCTCGCCTGCGTGGCGGCGATGCGCACGTTCTGCACCGGCGCCGGGCCGTCCACCGCGAGCGCGGACCGAATCGCGGTGACGGGGTTCTTCAGCTCATGATCCAGTCGCGCGAGGAACCGGCGGTGGGAGGCTCGCGCCTCCCGCTCGGCGCCATCGCGAGCCTCGACGAGAGCCCGACCGCGGCGGGCGCGCGTCGCCGGCAGGGCGAGCAGCAGTACGCCCAGCAGCAGCGTGACGACGAGGCCGAGTCCGACCAGGACCGTCGCCAGTGGCACGCGAAGCTCGAAGACGCCCCCACCCCCGGCGACACCGACGATCGCCGCGACGACGCCGAGCAGCACGAGCGGGGCGAACACGACCAGCCAGCGCCACCAGGTGCGGGTCATGCCGGGCTCACCCGTCCGACGAAGCGGTACCCCTCACCGGTGACGGTCTCGATGAACAGCGGGTCCTGCGGCTCATCCCGGAGCACCCGGCGCAGTTCGGCGATGCGGTGGTCCACGGCGCGCGTGGTGACGGCGAACTCGAAACCCCACAGCACGCTGAGCAGATGCTCGCGCGTGTGCACCTCGCCGGGGTGCATCATCAGATACTCCAGCAGGCCGAACGCCTTCGGGGTGAGGTCGACGACGCTCCCGCCGAGCACCGCACGTCGTCCGGTGCGGTCCAATCGGAGGTCGCCGCTGATCAGGCCGGACGAGGCGGTGAGAGGCCGCCCGCCACCCGCGGTCCGGCGCAGCACGGCTCGGATGCGGGCGACGAGCTCCGGCGGGTCGAACGGCTTGCCGAGGTAGTCGTCGGCGCCGTCCTCCAGGGCTGCCGTGCGCTCGAAGGACTCGTCGACCTTGGTCAGCATGATCACTGGCGTCCAGGACTCCGCTTCCCGCAGGCGACGCACCAGCTCCCGCCCGTCCATGCGGGGCATCAGGACGTCGGAGACGACGATGTCCGGAGCCACGGTGCCGTAGCGCGCGAGCGCGTCAAGACCGTCTCCGGCGACGTGCACCTCGAATCCGCTGCGCTCCAGGAACGGGGCGAGGGTGGCGGTGATGGCCTCCTCGTCGTCCACGAGAAGCACGCGAGGCCGAGGTGTGTCGGTCATGAGTACGTCGTCGTGCCCCACATCGCAACGCCACCGGCGAAGAGGAACATGAACAGGATGCCGAGCACCACGGACGCCAGAGAGATGTAGCCGATGATCACCCCGGCGAGAGCGAAGCCGCGTCCGTTCTCTCCGGTCGATTTGATCTGCGACAGGGCGACGTGACCGAGGATCACGCCCAGCAGGCTGAGGCCGAGCAGCGACAGGATCATCGAGGCGATCGCGAGCCCACTGGTCGGCCGCGCCGGCGGGTAGGCGTAGGGCTGTCCCGGCGCCTGGTACGCGTACGGCTGGGGTGCGACCGGCTGTCCGTAGAAGGCCTGCGCCGGGGGTGCCGGCGGATACGGCTGCAGCGGAACCGTCGGTTGCGTCGTCTGGTGTGCGTATGGGTCGGTCATGATCTCTCCCGGTTCAGTGGGCGGGTCCGGCGATGTTCGCGGTGCCGTCGTCGATGACCTCCGGTGCTCCGGAGAACCATTCGACGGTGGCGCCGACGGCTCGCTCGGTGAGCCGTACGGTTTCAGCGGTGTCCACGCTCACGATAACGCTCGGAGCGTTCACGACGACGGTCCCGATGTCACCGGCGATGACGGTCGTGGACGTACCGCTCACGGTCAGGTCTTCGCAGGACCCTTCGAGTCGAATCGTCGCGCCTACGGTGTCGATGTCGAGGGTGCCGCCGGGACACGTCACCACGGTGGGATCGGTCACGGCGTCGCGAACGGTGGATGTCTTCGTGGCCGGGCTGTCGCCGGCGGGAGCGTTCGTCGACGGGTTCACCGGCGGCGCGTCCGGTTCGGCGACCGGAGACTTCGGCTCGGACGCGGGAGTCGAGTCGGCCCGCGGCGAAGCCGGTCCGCCGTTCGGGACGAAGACGACGGAGCACCCGGAGAGGGCAAGGGCGACCAGCAGGGCACCGGCGGCGAGAAGGTTTCGACGGATCATCATGAGCGTCAGAACGCCGGGATGAAGATCTCGACGCGACGGTTCAACTGCCGTCCGGCGGGGTTGTCGTGGCCGTCGACCTCGTTCGCCGCGACCGGCGCCGACTCGCCGTAGCCCTCGACGGTCAGGGTGCCGGTGACACCGCGGGACACGAGCGCGTCGACGACGGACTGCGCGCGCCGCTCGGAGAGATCCTGGTTGTACGCGTCGTCACCGATGGCGTCAGTGTGGCCGCCGATCTCCGCGGCCGGGACGTTCAGCTCCTTCAGCGCCGCGGCGAGCTCGTCGAGGGTCGCGGACGCGTCCGGGCGGATGTCGGACTTGTCGAAGTCGAACAGCACACCGTCCTGCAGGGTGATCGTCGTGCCGCAGGACGTGATCGGTGCGATCACACCCATCGGCGGAAAGGTTCCGATCGGCGCTTCCGGGGCGATCGGGTCGGCCGCGATGTCCGTGCCGTTCACTCGGGCCGTGCCGTCGCCGTAGTTGTGGATGTCCAGGTCGGCGGTGACATAGCTGCCGGACCCGTCACCGTAGTTGTGGATCTCGACGGTGCTGTCGATGTACTCGGCCGAACCGTCACCGTAGTTCCACTGCTCGACTCCGGACGCCTTGTACGAGCCGGATCCGTCGCCGTAGACCCAGGTCTCCCCGGTCGGCGTCGTGGCCGACCCGGACCCGTCGCCGTAGTTCTGGATCGTGAGCTGGTCGGACTCGTAGGAGCCGGAACCGTCACCGTAGACCGTGGAGGTCACCCCGTTCGCGGTGAAGGTGCCGGAACCGTCGCCGTAGTTCTGCGTGGAGCCGTCGGGGCCGGTGTAGTTGCCGGACCCGTCGCCGTACAGCAGTGCCGTGCCGCGGCCGGCGGCACGCTCGGTCATGTCGCCACACGCCGCGGGTCGGATGTCCAACCCGGGCCGGGGGGTGAGGTCGGCGGTGAGGTCGATCGCGAAGCCCGCGAGCGACGCGTCCAGCAGAGAGATGTCCGGCAGCGTAAACAGCGGCACCGGCGGGAACTGTCCGGGTGCATAGCCGGCGACGGTCGCCACGTCCGGGTCTGCGTCGGCGTTCTCGGCAGGTGCCGCGGCGGGCTGTGCGGCGGCTGCCGTCGTCGCGGGTGCCGTCGCGGCGGGGCCACCCGCACAGCCGGCGAGGACGCCGACGGAGGCGAGGGTCAGGGCGGTCGCGACGAGTGCGCGGTGCGTGATCTGGCTCATGACATCAACGCTAGGAACGCGGCGGCGCGCGCTGGTCGCACTGCTGTCGCAGTCCTGTCGCAGATCTGCGACAGCCCCGGCGCGAACGTCTCCCCCGTCATTCCGGCTCTCTCCCCACGGTCGAAATGTGGTCTCAGGCTAACCCGCCTCCGATGCTCAGGGGGAATTCACGTTTCGCGCCTAGGGTCGGCCGCGTGAAAAATCGATTGATCGTTCTGCCCTTCGCCACCGTCGCCCTGATCGCCGCCTTGGCCGGTTGCTCCGGCACCGGGTCCGGAGGCGCCGGCACTGCCTCCGCCACCGCCGACTCCGGATCCCAGAAGACCACGGTCGGCGGCGTCGTTCTCGTTCCCTCCGACGCCGCGGCATCCGAGAAGGCGGAGACGTGCGTTCCGACGTCCGACTTCGCGGACGTGAAGGAAGGCACCCCGGTAGAGATCACCAACGACGGCGGTGACAAGCTGGGCGAGGCGAAGCTCACTCCGCTGTCCGCCCAGGGCGACGACTGCGCCCTGTCGTTCTTCATCTCCGACCTCAAGCGTGGCGAGAAGGACTACAAGGTCACCGTCGGCGAGCGCGACGGCGGCTCTTTCGCCGAGAACGACCTCTTCGCCGCCGGTGAGCGTCGCATCACCCTGAAGTAGCGGACCCGATAGTGCGGAATTCGCGCTCCGCCCGATGTTCCGAGCGGAGCGCGAATCCCTGAACCACTTCTCCGTCTATGTGCTGAGCGGACTGTGCGCCGGTCTGGCCGGGATGCTCACCGCGGCCTACTCGTCCTCGGGTGTGCCGAACGTCGGGGTCGGCCTGGAGCTCTCCGCGATCTCCGCCGTGGTGATCGGCGGCACGCTGCTGTCCGGCGGGCGCGGCAACCTCGTCGGAACGACCGCTGGTGTGCTGCTGCTCACCGTCATTCAGAACCTCATCAACCAGGTCGGGTCGCTGACGAGCTCGGTGCAGGCGGTGGTCTCCGGTGCGTTCCTCGCGATCGTCGTGATCATCCAGACGGTCCTGTCCCGCACTCAGAGGTTGTAGCTCAGTCGCGTGTCCGTCCGCGCGTGCGAACGCCGGCGAGCACCCCGCCCCCGAGACCGAGCACCCCGAGGACGACGAGTCCGCGTGCGGTCATCCCCGTCGAACAGAACGCCACGAAGTGGTCCGTGCCGATGCTGCTGAAGAGGGCGTCATCGAGGGACGTTCCGGACAGGAACGACGAGGTCTCCCCGGTGAGGTCGGTGGACGCCGTGGGAATCGCGGGGGTCCGGCCCACCGTCACGGCGGCGATCGACGGACACGTGGTCGCCATGCCGTCGGGATGCCCGATGCGGATCGGCATGAGGAGCAGGGCGAGGGCGACGACGGCTACTGCGGCCGCTGACCAGGACAGCGCGAGATCGCGCCCCGACGGGACCGGGCGCGGCAACGCGAGTGCCGGCGGTGCCGTGGGTCCGGCACCCGACCCGCGGCGCCCGGCTCCGAGCGGATCGCGCCGCCACCGCACCGCGAGCGCCAGGGCGATCAGGGCTGTGGCGATGGCCACCACCACTGCCACGCGGCGCGAGACGACCGCCGTGTTGCATGCCACGATGGTCGCGTCGTAGGCGTCCATCGCGTCGAAATCCGGTCTCTCGGAGGATTCGAGGTACATGTAGATCGGCGTGACCAGCGGGCGGAAGTCCGCGACCGCACCGCAGGTCACCCAGGAAGACCAGCTCACAAGCGCGACCACGGGCGCGAAGAAGAGGATGAGCGCCACCACCCCGACGCCCACCGGAATCGCCCATCGCCGCGTCGACACAGCACTCTCCCCCACGGCGCGATTGTAATCGGGGCTCGGGCGGTGTCCCTGCGCCCGGATTCGTGTCAGATCGCGCCAGGCGGCTGGATCCGCAGGACGGCGGCGAGCGTGGCGAGGTCAGCGCGAACGGCCGCCACATCGTCCTCGAACTCCGTGTCAGTCGCACCCGCCAGGCGGTTGACGGTGAAGATCACCTCGGCGCCGTCCGGATGCGGCACCACGCGCATCGGGTTGTGGAAGACCGTCCCGTCCGCCGTGATGATCTCGTGGTCGAGCACGCCGTCCGTGTTGCGCGGTGCGAACCGGATCTCGATCGGGCCGAGCGGCGATTCCGCCATCCACCGTCCGCCGACCTCCGTCACGCCGGTGGCGAGCCCTGCGGCCCACTCCGGCAGGTGCGCCGGATCCACCGCGTACGCGTACACATCCTCCGGCGCTGCGGCGATGACCACGCTCACATCCTGCGACTCAGCACCCATACCGCCATTGTCTCGCCATGCGGGGTTCGAGAGCCCCCATCACAACCTGGAGCACAGCGGTCAGGCTTGCAGAGTGGGCAGGATCATCACCTGGCGGAGATTCACGTTCGCCGGACGGGTGACGACGTAGTGAACGAGATCGGCGATGTCGACAGCCTTGATCGGCTCGATCGCGGCGAACATGCTCTGCAGCTCGCTCCGGAGTCGGTCATTGTCGAGATGCGTCCCCAACTCGGTATCAGTGAGACCGGGTTCGATGTTCGTGACCCGGACGCCGTCACGAGCGATCTCCGTGCGCTGCATTGCTGACAGCGCGGTCACAGCGGCTTTCGTGGCGGCATAGACGGCGTAATCGGGGAACACGACATGTGCGGCGATCGATGAGATGTTGATGATGTCCGCCGGTACGTCGTGTTTGTGGCCGAGCAAGTCGGGCAGAAATGCGCGGGTTACGCGCAGAAGTCCCGTGAGGTTCGTTTCGATCATCGTTTCCCATTCGTCGGAGCGTCCGTCGGACAGAGGATTGGCCAGCATGACGCCGGCGGCGTTGACGAGCAGATCCACTTCTCCCAGCGCTTCGTGAATCGTCGCGACCGCTGCCTCGACGTCAGTCTCGGAGGTGATGTCCGTTGTGACCGGGACGATGCGTCCTGGCCCATCGGAGAGTCCGGCGGCAAGCTGGTCAAGTTTCTCGGTGCGGCGCCCGAGCACCGCAACTGCGGCACCCTCGGCCACGAGACGCGCGGCGATTGCAGAACCCATCCCACCGCTTGCGCCAGTGATGACGGCCGTTCGATTGGAAAGGGGCATTGAGTTCGTGATTGATTCCATGAACTCACTCTCGAAGTACAGCATCGCGGGCGGAAGGTATCGGGTGTACCTAGGTCTGACGGGACCACCCACACCGTGACGGCGTCACAGATACTGGATGAATGGCATCGGAAATCGGCGACTTCCTCCGCGCCAAACGCGAACGGCTGACCCCCGAGGATTGTGGCCTCCCGAACTTCGGCCAACGCCGCGTCCCAGGCCTGCGACGAGAAGAAGTCGCGCTCCTGTCCGGGGTGAGCCCGGACTACTACGTGCGGCTGGAGCAGGGGCGAGCTCGCCAGGCGTCCGACCAGATACTCGACGCCGTCGCGAGAACCCTGCGTCTGGACGCCGTCGAGACCGAGCACCTGCACCGGCTCGTCCACCCCGACCGCGTGCAGCCCAGCTCCCCGAACCGTTCGACCCGAGCCGGAATTCTCGCGCTCCTTGACGCGATGACCGATGTTCCAGCGTTCGTGCTCGGACCGTGCATGGACATCATTGCCGCAAACCTCCTCGGCGACGCGGTCCTGGCGATGCCCCAAGACCCGCATCGGAGGAATGCAGCGCGACAGGTATTCCTCGACCCCGACGCGCGGGCGTATTACCCCGACTGGGAGAACGTCGCCATCGAAACCGCTGCCCACCTCCGGCGAGTGGTCGGCCTGCGTCCAGACGACCTCCGGCTCCGCAGCCTCATCGGCGAATTGACGATCGACAGCAAAGACTTCGCTCGGCTATGGGCCCGACAAGAGGTCGTCACGAAGTCCCACGGCACCAAGATCGTCCATCATCCGAATGCGGGCCGACTTGAGTTCTCCTACGAAACGCTCACGCTGCCCGGCGAACCCGACCAGATGCTCGTGACCTACACGCCATCCAACGAGACCACCCGCGACGCGCTCACCGCGCTCGGATCCTGGAACGCCGACGCCCCGACAGGACGACCGACGACCGCGACACCGCGAACCCCGGCGGCCCCTCAGGGCTGACCTGAGGAGGCCTCGCATGCCCGCGGCCCGCCGGCGCGCGCAGAAGGGTCGGCCTGCGGTCGTGCGCCCCGGGCCTCGCATTGCCGCGCAGATTCACACCTCGCACCAGCTCAGCGATCCTCGCCAAGGATCAGATTATTTCGACATTCCCGTCAGACTCGGTCGGGCAGCCGCCGACGCGTGCCCGATCACTCAGCGATCTTCAGCGCAGCCGGTCAGCAAACGCCATGGCCGGCAACAGTCAGCTACCTTCAGCGAGACGCTTCTTCGTCTTCGCCGTGGCGAGGGCTGTCTGCGGGTCCTCGGGCCAGGGGTGCTTCGGGTAGCGACCGCGCATCTCCGCGCGGACCTGAGCGTAGGGTCCGGCCCAGAACGAGGCGAGGTCCGCGGTCACGGCGAGCGGACGTCCGGCCGGCGAGAGCAGGTGGAACAGCACCGGCACGCGGCCGTTCACAAGATGCGGCGACGTGGTGAGGCCGAAGCACTCCTGGAGCTTCACCGCGACGACGGGCTGACCATCCGCGTCGTCCGGATAGCTGATGCGGATGCGGGACCCGCTGGGCACCGCCAGGCGTTCCGGGACGAGCTCGTCGAGTCGTGATGCCTCCGGCCACGGCAGCAGACGGCGCAGAGCCGAGGTGAGGTCCGCTTTCGCGGCGGACCCGCCGGCCGCGAGCGCATCGATCTCGGGCGCGAGCCAGTCGTCCAGGCGGCCCAGCAGGGCATCGTCGGACACGTCCGGCCACGGCTCCCCGAGGTGGCGGTGCAGCAGGGCGAGGCGTCCGCGGAGTTCGCGGGCGCCGTCCGTCCAGCGGAAGATGCCGAGGCCGTCGGTGGCGATCGCCCGGCGGACGGCGTCGTGCGCGCCCGGCGCTCCCTTCACCGGCACGGGTGCGGACGAGCGGACGATCGCCCCGACACGCTGTTCTCGGCGTGCGGTGGCGCGTCCGTCCGCGAAAGTCACCTCGACGCGGTCGGTGACGAGGTGACTCGCCGTCTGAAGTGCGGTGCCCTCGGTTATCGCGGCGGCTGCGCGGATGATGGCGCCGGTTCCGGCGGCGGCGCGCCCCTCGGCGCGGGTGACGTCGGTCACGACGATCCACGGTTCGCCGGCGAGGGGTCCGGTCAGTCCCGCGCGGGTGCCGGAGGCGAGGAGGAACACCGCTCCCCCGTCCGCGTTCGCCACCCGCCGCGCGATGCGGTCCGGGAACGCGAGTGCCGCAATGAGTCCGACGGCGTCGGCAGCGTGCGTGCGGGCGCGGGGTGCGGTCCCGGCGGCATCGTCGGGGACGGGGTGCGCGAGGCTGCCGGCGGGGGCCGACCGGCCGTCAGCTTCCGCGCGATGGTGCGCGCGGCCGGCTGAGGGGGAGGCGCGGTGCTGTCCGGTCCCGTCCGTGCCGACACGCCGATGGTCGTCCTGCCGCTCACGTGAGCTCGCATCTCCTCTGCGCGAGGCTGCCGGCGGGGGCCGACCGGCCGTCAGCTTCCGCGCGATGGTGCGCGCGGCCGGCTGAGGTGGAGGCGCGGTGCTGTCCGGTCCCGTCCGTGCCGACACGCCGATGGTCGTCCTGCCGCTCACGTGAGCTCGCATCTCCTCCCCCGCGTTCCGCGAGGCGTCGGAACCGTTTCACTTCGCGCTCCCACGCGCGGCTGGCCGGGTGGCGTCCGTCCCGGAGGGCGCGGACAGTGGCACCGAGATCGCCGTCCGTGGCGCGAATGTCGTCCGAGATGGCTGCGACGACCTCCGCGGCGGTGCGGGCGCCGACGAGTCCCGCACCGTCGAGCAGCGCGCGACCGAGGCGGGGGTCGGTGGGGATGCGGGCGAGGCGGCGTCCGGTGTCGGTGGCGCGGCCGTCGCCGTCGATGGCGCCGAGTCCGGTGAGTGTGGCAGTGGCCTGAGCGAGGGCGTCGGCCGGGAGCGGGTCCGGCATCCGGAGGCCGCGGCCGCCGGGGGCGCCCCAGCACGCCAGGAGGAGCGCGGCGTCGGTGAGGTCCGCGGTCCGGATCTCCGGCGTGGGAAACGCCGGAGCGGCGGCGAAGGTCCGTTCGTCGACGCAGCGGACGACGATTCCCGGGCCGAGGCGGGTGGCGCGGCCGGCGCGCTGGGTTGCGGAGGCGCGGGCGGCGGGGACGGTGACGAGTCCGGTCATGCCGCGTGCGGCGTCGCGACGGGGGACGCGGGCGAGGCAGGTGTCGATGACGAGGCGGACGCCGGGCACGGTGAGCGAGGACTCCGCGATGGCCGTGGTGACGACGATGCGCGGTCGTCCGCCGGGTTCGCGGCCGGCGAGGGCGCGGTCCTGTTCCGCGGCGGGGAGCTGCCCGTGGAGCTCGAGGACGTCGGTGTCAGCGGTGAGGTCGCGCAGATGCCGGGCGATGGTGGCGACGTCGCGGGCGGCGGGCGCGAAGACGAGCGCGTCGGCGTCCGGGGTGGTGCGGCGGAGGTCGCGGTGCGCGGCGGCCGCGGTGTCGGCGACGTGGCGGAGGTAGGTGGGAGTGATGCCGCGGTCATCCATGCGGGGTCCGGGCGGGGGCACCCAGCGGACCTCGAGCGGGTGGGCTTCGGCGGCGTGCGTGATGACCGGTGCCGGCGCGACGTCGGTTCCAAGGAGGGCGGCGTAGCGGTCCGCGTCGACGGTGGCGGACATGGCGATGAGGATGAGGTCGTCGCGCAGCTCCCGGACCTCGCCGAGCACGCCGAGCAAGAGGTCCGTCTCGAGTGCGCGTTCGTGGATTTCGTCGATGATGACCGCGCCGACGCCCTCGAGTCCGGGGTCGTCGAGGAGTCGGCGGAGCAAGACGCCCGGCGTGACCATCTCGATGCGCGCCCCGGGCTCGAGCACGCGGTCGCCGCGCACGGTGTACCCAACGCGTTCCCCGAGCCTGCTGCCGTCGAGCGTCGCGATCCGTCGCGCCGCCGCCGGTGCCGCCACCCGCCGCGGCTGGGTGACGACGACCCGTCCGGCGACGCGGTTCGCGACGAGCGGCGGCACGAGCGTCGTCTTGCCCGTGCCGGGCGGGGCCGAGAGCACGGCGACCGCGGAGGTGTCGAGGACAACGGCGAACTTCGGTACAACGGCCTCGAAAGCGAGCGGCTCCCGCGTGGCGGCTCGATCGGACGAGAATGTTCTTGGCATTGTCGCGTTGCTGGTAAGTCGCGCCGGCTTAAACGGTCAGGACGGGCTGGAAGTAGTCAAACAGGGCCATGTCGATGGGATTACGCCAGCGCGGTGTCATCTCCACGACCGGCAGAACGCTTCCCTCGCCGTCGAGCAGTGACTTTTGAGTTGCACCTTCCGCGAACGCTCTGCCCAGATAGTAGAAGTCTGCCACCTGCGCATCATCCTTCTTCACGGAGATGTCAATCTCGACGCCGCCCAACACGATTGCGGCGACCTCGGCACTCGCGAGGGTCGGCCTGCTCCTGGTAAGCCACTGCGTTGAGAACTGATCGATGAGCCAATCCCCACAGGCGGTGCTCGCTGACACGTCGCCACTCTTGTGCAGCGTGACGAAGACTGGGCAGGTTGCAGTTCGTCGGTCGACCTTGTAGCCGTAGACGGTAGATGAGACGTTCTTGTCCAAGCCTAGTGGCGCGCAGGCGCCTTTACGCGAATATCGGAGACCTGTGACGAATGGTCTCGTGGAACGGGTGTCTCGCATCAGCGACAGCGACAGCGACAGCGACAGCGACAGCGACAGCGACAGCGACAGCGACAGCGACAGCGACAGCGACAGCGACAGCAGTCTCGATCAGATCGTTGACGGCGTCAGCAAACGAAGTGCCCGGGACTGCCCGCGGCCATGCGTCCTCGCTCGGTGCAGCCGCCATGCGGTGCTCGCAACGATGCTAGGCGCCGGTGCCACGAAAAACGATGCTGAGGCCGGTCAGCCCCCGTGGGTGCCACCGCGCGGTCGGAGGTCAGCCCCTGCGTGTTGAAGCAGGCTCCTCACTCGCTGGATGCTGTAACCAGTTGCCTCGGCGATGTCTCGGATGCTCTGTCCGGCATCGTAGAAAGCACGCACAAGCTTCGCGAGTTCGTCCGCGACCGCGCCATCGAGGCGCTGATGCGGTGCGAGACGCGGCGCTTCGTCCGGCTGCCAGGAGCGCTCGATATCACCCCCGCCGTAGCCCCTCTGTTCGCGACCTCGGGGCTCGATCTCGTCCGAAGCCTCGTCGCCAAACGCGTGCCATCCGGGCTGAGCTCGACGGGCAAACATTTCGAGGAACGGTCCGGGCGAGCAGGCCTCGATGAGTGGGTAGAACTCGTCCGGTTTGCGTGAGTGCTCGCGCTTGCGTGTTTCGACCATGTTCACCTGGGAGCGTGCAGGTGCCAGAGTGCGCATCGAGCCGCGCACCCCAAAGAGCAGAATCTCCGTGACATTCCGGAAGTAGAATCCGACACCGCGCCCGTCTGGGCCCCCATCCTTCCGCCGCTTCGCCCAGATGATGTTGCTGACGTAGCGGAAGCCCCAGGCCCCCATCACTGCGAGCCCATCGGGAAGCAAAGCGTTCGGCACCCAGAGGTAGAGGTGTGCGTCCTTTGCTACGCGGTCGGCGACGGGCAACGCCTTGATCGTATCGAGAGTCATTGTGGAGTAGCGATCGAGGCGGCGGTGCTCCGGTGCGACCTTGCCTGTCCGGTTCTGGAACTGCCACGGCGGGTCGGCGTAAACCGTCTTGAACCCGCCTTCGACTTCGGGCAGCGGTGGCGGCGGCTGCTCTTCGCGGAGGGGAGCAGCAGACGTCCTCTGGGGCGGCTCGATAGACAGGGTCATGGGGAGTGTCTCCAATTTAGATCTTGGGATTGAGGTTACTTTAGATCTTGGGTCGGACGTTATGCGCGGTATCCGCCGCGCGTGTCACGATCCGTGCGACACGGTCCGGGCGTCGATAGCATCGATACATGGATGTCGGGCTCCAACACATGTCTCTGACGAGGAATACAACCCTTGCGCGTCTGACGACCACCGCCGCACAGGTCACACCCGGGATGAGTTTGCAGCAGGTCATGGACATTGCTGACAGCAACAGCGCGGAATCCGCAGCGAGCTGGGTAGAGAGCATGTTCGCGTTCCATCGTGGCGCACTCGTGGATGATGCCTGGCTTCGCGCGGCCCGAGCGGGCGACACAGCCACGGCGAACGCACTTGCGTGGGCGGCACGGGTGTTTGCTGAACCGCGCATGGCTCAGGTCGTGGAGGAGACTCTCGCCAACGACGCGGGCAGCTTCGACCCTGCTGGTTTTTCGACCGATGTCGTTGAGCAGGCGTTTGTTCGCCTAGGCGTTGGGGATCAAGCACGCAAAGCCGCATCGTCGCTTCTGAACCAGGCAGTCGCCGTTCCGCTGTTCGTTCCGGAGCGATACGGCTCAACGATTGTCGGTGCTATCCGCTTCCTGCCCACTGCGCAGTTCGTGCCTGCCGTTGTTGAATTTCTCACGGAGCGCATTCGGGTCCAGGTCAGCAAGGTTGTGGCGAAGCGTGGAGACTCGGTCGAGCTCGCACTTCTATGGCGGGCGAATCGCTGGTTCGGACTCACGAAGGACGAGTTCCGCGCCGCGACACTCCCTCGTGCGACTGCGCCGATGCTGACACGTACTGAGCTCCCCTCCGACCTGCGCCTCTTGCATGAGGAGGCTCGGCGGCGGAAGCAGGTGGTCCTCCAAGGTGCTCCTGGCACCGGCAAGACGTTCGTGGCGAAACGTTATGTCGAGTGGGCTTCCGCTGGCCGCGGTGATGATTCGAACTTGTCCACCATCGCGGGTGCATTGCCATCCAATGAGCGAACTCCTCAGGATGTCGCCCGAGCCGCTATACGGCAGGGGCTCACCGCTGTCTGGGATATCGCGCAGTTCCATCCGAGCTATGGGTACGAGGATTTTGTGCGGACGCTCGCACCAGTCCCGACCGCCAATGGCGTCACATTCCAAGCCGAGCACCGTGTGCTCAGCTTTCTCGCTGCGGTCGCCGTCGAACTGCGCGCAGCTGGTAGTAGTTGCGACGTCATATTGATCGTCGACGAGGTTAACCGCGCGGACATCGCGAGAGTGTTCGGTGAACTCCTGTACGCGCTCGAGTATCGCGACGCACCGGTGCGTACGCCATACACCGTAGACGGCAGTGCTTCGATGACTCTCCCGTCGAACCTCATACTGCTTGGAACGATGAACACTGCCGATCGCAGCATCGCGTTGATCGACTACGCGCTTCGTCGCCGGTTCACCTTCATCACGCTGGAGCCGGACGCCTCCATCATCGACGGTGCACCCTGGCACGGAGCCGCTGACAGTGCGGCGGCTCGGCACCTCTTCGAAGCAGTCTCCGGGCTGTTCACGACGGCTGACAACAATGCCGCACTGGCTGTCGGGCATTCCTACTTCCTCCCGTCAGGCGACGCTACGAACGAAACAGAGTCCCTGAAGTTGATCGCACGCCGATTCGCGTACGAGGTTGCGCCGCTGCTCACCGAGTACGCGGCCGAAGGCCTCGTCGATGGTGCGAAGCTGGCTTCAGTGCTGAGTACGATCGGTGTGGACGGCGACACTGGCAATCAAGACAGCGTTGAGCGAGCGCTGCTCGACTGGCTCGTCGCGAGAGAATCGGGCAACGGCGAGACTGAGCCTCCGGGCGATGCCTGACGTGCCGTCCGCGGACTGGGACATCGGGGCGCCGACACTTGAGATCGCGGAGCAATCGACTGCTCGCGCAACCGATGCGCTAATCAAAGCTGTGCCACCGGAGCGTTGGCAGGACCTGAATCTTTCCTTCCAGAAGGCCCCCGGGGACGAAACCTGGACGGTCCGTTCTTCGGACTTCACAGGCATCGCGCGGCTCGACGTCAATGGAGCGCCGGTGCACCTGAGGGTCATGCCGAAGATTGGCGGTCTCGACCTCTTCTTCCTCGCAGACTGGGCGTTTGGCACGAAGAGCGTCGGCAGGAAGCTCAAGGACGCGCGAGCGAGCCTTGCGGCGATGCGCTCCGAACCCGCTGCGTGCTTGCTCGGCTGGTACGTGGCCGAAGTGCTTTCTTTCGCGACGCGCTGGCTCCGTCGCGGATACATGGTGCGTGAAGAGGACTTGATTGGGCGCGTTCGCGGGCGCATCGATGTGGCTCGGTACCTCAGCCGTTCCCTCGCCCAGGCACGACCACATGTCGTTCCTGCGCGGTTCACTGAGCCCACTCACGACACTGCTGCGAATCGCTACCTGAAAGCGGGTCTGCGCCAGGTCGCCGTTCTATCGCAAGCTGTTCCCGTAGAAGGCGCCCGCACAGCGCTCGATGAGTTAACTCGGAGAGCGCTCGCGCTGTTCGCCGGCGTCGCAGATGTGCCGATGCGTCCGCAAGATGCGCGCCGGTTTAGTCTCTCTGGTCCACTCCGTCACTACGGGCCGATCGTCCGTTTCACAACCGCGCTCCTTGAGGGTACCTACGTCTCCACGGAGATCGGTGGACACATGCAAGACGAAATCATGTGGTCGCTGAACGCGCTGTATGAGCAAGCGCTCGGCAACGTTCTAGACGCCTGGCCGGGAGCGACGCGGGTGAGGGGTCGCCAACGTGCGACGTTGGTTGACAATGTCGGGAGCGTAAATGGCTCGACGCCCGTGAAGCCAGATTACGTGATCCGCCGCTCAGATGGTGTGCGACTCATTCTCGACGCGAAATACAAGAACGTGATGCCGACAGGTGCGGCTGCGGCAGACGAGACGATTGATCTTGCTGCCACCCGTGGGCAGCGCATTCGCGTTCGGCGGGCGGATATCTACCAGGCAGTTGCATACGGGCGACACTCAGGCTTGCGTACTGACAAGGTCGCGCTTCTCTACCCCGTCGCCCTCGGGGCAGCCGAGCCGTACCCAGAGCCTCTGCGCGTGCTCGGTTTCTCACCCGTTTGCCACGTGGTCTTCTTCGACGTCGGTCCGAGCGCAGATACGCACCGCGTTAGCCTCTATCGAACGCTTGACGCGCTTTAGCTGGGCTCGGTGAGGGTCATCGTGGGAGACCTGTTGTTCCGCCAAGAACCACGAAAGTGATCCCACGATAACCCAGTGTCAGTCTGCCTCGACGACGCTGATAGGCGAAGTTCTCGCCGATCCCGCGCTCGCACACTCCGACGTGTTCCGTCGGATACTGCAAGGGGGTCTGCAGAATCTGATGGATGCGGAAGCGACGATCAGTATTGGCGCGGCGCCGCATGAGCGAACCCCGGAGCGAACCATCCGCCGCAACGGGGCCCGCCCGAAGGCTCTCGCGACCCCGGCGGGCGAGGCCGGTTCGTTCTTCCCTCGCCTGTTGCCCCCACGCCGCCGGGTCGATAAGGCTCTCTACGCGGTGATCTGCCAGGCATGGATCGAGGGGTCTCCACCCGCAGGGTAGACCAGCTGGTCCGCGCGCTGGGCAATGACATCGGCATCTCTCGGTCGACGGTCTCGCGGATCTGCTCCGAACACCTACGGCGTCCTGCTGACCCGGGGCGTTCGCGGAACCTACGTCTACGCTTGCGACGCCGGAGTCCGCGAACGCCTGCGGGCTCACCGGAAAACAGCTTGGCCCATCGCATGGCTCGCGATCTGGTCGACGCGGAAGAGGTAACTCAGCTCACCAGGGATGGGGGCGGTAGTCCTTCAGGAAGACGCCGTGCAGGTCTTCGCCGGCCTCGCCGCGGACGATGGGGTCGTAGACCCGAGCCGCGCCGTCGACCAGGTCCAGCGGGGCGTGGAAGCCCTCCTCCGCCAGACGAACCTTCGTGAAGTGCGGGCGCTCGTCGGTGATCCAGCCGGTGTCCACGGCGGTCATCAGGATCCGATCGGTCTCGAACATCTCACCTGCGGACGTTCGCGTCAGCATGTTCAGTGCGGCCTTCGCCATGTTCGTGTGCGGATGCCCCGGACCCTTGTAGCGCCGAGCGAACTGACCCTCCATCGCCGACACATTGACCACGTACGTCCGCCGCGCGGGCGAGGCCGCCATCGCCGGACGCAGACGGTTGATCAGGATGAACGGCGCCGTCGTGTTGCACAGCTGCACTTCGAGCATCTCGAGGGGGTCCACCGACCCGACGTTCTGTACCCACGTGTTGGTGTGGTTCACGTCCGGGACCAGGCCACCAGCGTCGATCGCGGTGCCATCGGCGTGCTTCTCCAGCGACGAGGAACCGGGCGCCATCGCCAGCCGCGACAGCTCCGCCGCGGTGATCGCCGGAGCACCGACACCCACCGTGCCGCCGAGCGACGCGACGGACAGCAGCGGATGCTCCGCCACCGAGGCCTCGATCGCGTGCGGATGCAGATCCGAGCTGTGGCCGAACGTCTCCATCTCGGGCAGCGGGCCGTCCGGCAGCGGCTGCGACTCGGCATCTGCAAGCAGCGAGTACGAACCGGGCGAACGCCGGACCGTCTGCGCGGCATTGTTGATCAGGATGTCTAACGGGCCCTGGGCGGCGACCGAGTCGGCCAGCGCGATCACCTGGGCCGGATCGCGCAGGTCGATGCCGACGATCCGCAGGCGATCGATCCAGTCGGACGAATCCTCAAGCGAAGCGAAACGGCGCACCGCATCGCGCGGGAACCGCGTCGTCAGCGTCAGGTGCGCGCCGTCGCGTAGGAGGCGCAGGGCGATGTGCATGCCGATCTTGGCACGTCCACCGGTCAGCAGCGCGCGTCGGCCGGTGAGGTCGGTCCGCGCGTCCCGCTTGGCATGGCTCGAGGCCGCGCATTCCGGGCAGAGCTGGTGGTAGAAGGCGTCCACCGTCGTATACGGCTTCTTGCATATGTAGCAGTTCTGCGGCTTCGACAACTCGCCGGCGGTCGGTGCGGACACCGAGGTCGACAGGTCCAGACCCCGCGTCTCGTCATCGATGCGGTCGCGGGAACCGGTCGCCGTCGCCTCGATCACGGCGGCATCCGCGGCCTTGACCGCATCCCGCAGCTCGCGCCGACGGGTGCGCTTGTGCGACTTGAGCATGCCGACCGTCGCACGCCGCAGCGTCACGATGTCGGGGTGCGAGTCATCGAGCTCACCGGCCTGCTCCAGCACGCGGAGCACGGTGGCGAGGTCGTCGGGATCGATGCCGCCCACGGGGGCGGCACCGGCGGTTTCGGGGGACGCAGGCACCGGACGAGTTTACGTCGTCGCGCGCAGGCCCCTCCGCGGGCGTTCGCACAGTCGGCTGGGACAATGCCCGCATCGATCCAGAATGGGACCACGGGAACACGGCGTCCCATTCTGGATTGGTGCGGCACACGCGGACCCGCGGCAGTCTGCTAGCCACGACCCATAGACCATGTGAACTGGACGGTTCTCCGGCCCGAACGACGCTCGCGCTCGGGATCTGCTCGCCGCACCATGCCAAGCTCGTCCGGTAGGACTTTGAGAGCTTTGTGCGCGGCGACGGCTCTATACAGCCCGCGAAGTTCTGGCGTCGCGCGCCATACGCGAATCTTCGCACGAACGATCATCAGTGCTGCCACAACGCAGATAACGGCGAACCCGCCGAAGTAGGCGAGCAAGACCGGCCGGCTCGAATCTCCCACGAACCCCTGATTGTCAGTCAAGGCAAACATGAACCCCGTCACACCGGCGAGCGCCATGAGTGCGAGCGCAACGATCTCAGCAGCAGTGGCGATCAAGAGGCGCGCACCACCATTGGCGTGGGCCACGCGACGCGCGCGCTCTTGCGCGCGAGTCGCAAGCTCGATGACCAAGACTTGGGCGGCAGCCGCGGCGGACTCTCGAGCGATCACTCCGGCTTCGTGACTGTCGAGCTCCGCCACACGACGAAGAACCTTCTCGGCCTCCTCGAGGCTTGTCCATGTTCGCGTTCGCCACCACGAACTGAGCCAGCTCGCTATTGCGACGGCTGCGGTGATGGCCGGCACCGCCTTCAGAAGGTTCCCCCAGATGTCCATAGCACGAAAGTAGAACGACCTTCAGACATGCCGACGGCACGTGCTCACCCCAGCGCGTCGCGCTTCGCTTCCAGGACCCCGCGCTCGGACTCGTTCGCCGTCCGCGCGATGGCGAGGTCAAGAGCGTCGCGCGCCTCGGGCGAACGGCCGAGGCGGGTCAGCAGCTCGGCACGGACAGCCGGCGGCAGATGGTGGTCGGCGAGCTCGCCGCGGGCGAGCAGCGCGTCCACGGCCGCAAGGCCCCCCTCGGGGCCGGAGGCCTCCGCCACGGCGACGGCGCGGTTGAGCTCCACGATCGGTGAGCGGGTCAGGGACACAAGAGCGTCGTAGAGCGTGACGATGCGGTCCCAGTCGGTCTCCGCGACGGACGGGGCGATGGAGTGACACTCGGCGATGGACGCCTGCAGACCGTACGCGCCGAGTCCGGGTCCGACCTCCCCGGCACGCACCAGCGCCGCACGGCCACGTCGAATCGCGCCGACGTCCCAGCGAGAGCGGTCCTGGTCCGCGAGCAACACGGGCTCACCCGCGGCATCCGTCCGGGCGGGGAAGCGGGCCGCGGTCAGCTCCATCAGCGCGAGCAGGCCGTGCACCTCCGCGACCTTCGGCAGGTGGGCCGCGAGCGCGCGGCCGAGACGCAGGGCTTCAGACGCGAGGCCCGGTCGCATCCAGTCCTCCCCATGGCTCGCGGCGTGCCCCTCGGTGAAGAGGAGATAGATGACCCCGAGGACGGACGCCAGCCGGGCCGGCTGCTCATCCGGTGGCGGCGACTCGAACGCCACGTCCGTATCGGCGAGGGTCTTCTTCGCCCGGACGATGCGTTGCTGCACCGTGGCCGTCGGCACGAGGAACGCCGCGGCGATCTCCTCCGTCGTCAGACCCGCGACGACCCGTAGCGTCAGCGCGACGCGTCCCGCCGCCGGGATGACGGGGTGACACGCGATGAACACCAGCCGCAGGACGTCGTCATCGATCGTCTCCGGATCCCACGGCGGCTCCTCCCCCGTGCTCTCCATGCGGAAGGCCAACTCGGCGAACCTGTCCCGATCGCGCTCGTTGCGCCGCCACAGGTCGATCGCGCGGCGCTTCGCGACCGTGGTCAGCCACGCTGCGGGATTGCGCGGGACCCCGGACGACGGCCACGACGCCATCGCCTCGGCCAGCGCGTCCTGGGCCAGATCCTCGGCGAGCGAGAAGTCGCCCACCGTGCGCGCCAACGAGGCGACGATCTTCGCCGCCTCGATGCGCCACACCGCCGAAACGGCGCGTCGGGCGGCTTCCTCGTCCGCCCGACGCGGCTCGTTCGTGGTCACTGGTCGCGCTGGGCGATCTGCTCGCGCAGCTCGTCTTCCTTCTGGATCCACTCGTTGTCAGCGGGGAAGTCGGACGCGTCCGTCACCCTGCGGATCTCGAGCTTGTTGCCCGGCGTGAGCGGTGCGCGCTTCGCCCACTCGGCGGCCTCCTCGATGGTCGAGCACTCCAGCGTCCAGAAGCCGTTGAACAGTTCCTTGGTCTCGCCGTAGGGACCGTCGGTGACCAGCGGCGTCTCGCCGGAGAAGTCGACGACGAGCCCCGGCTCGGGAGCGAGACCGTCGCCGCCCACCATGACGCCGGCCTTCACCAGCGACTCGTTGTAGCGACCCATCTGCTCGATGACCTGCTCGAACGGCAGCTCTTCGTACTGCGCCACCGCGTCGTCCGTGGCCCGCATGATCAGCATGAACTTCGACATGATGTCCTCCTCGTTGAGCGTCGCATTTCGACCCTCTCACTCACTACGTCGACCGAGCCACACGCGGATCGACACCGGCTCGAACTTTTCTTGAAAACCGTTCGCCGGCGGCGCCTCCTCCTCGTCCGCGACCGTGTGGACAGCCGCCGCGAATCCGCGCCACGCGACCTACCGTGCAGGGCATGCATCGAGTCACCGCGGTCCTCACCACCGGCCTCCTCGCCCTCGGACTCACGTCCTGTGCCGCCGCGGCACCCCCACCACCGACGTCCTCGCCCACCCCGACCGTGGACGTCGCCGGGGCGAAGAACGCCTATCTGCACTACATCACGGTCTACAACCGCGTCGGCGCAACAGATCCGTCGGACCCGAGCGACGTGCTCGGTCTCACCACCAGTCCACAGCTCGAGTACGACCAGTCGACATTCGACATGTTCGCGGATAAGGGGTGGTTGGTGACGAGTGGCTCGAAAGTGACTCTCATTTCGGTCGCGTCCGCGCAGCCGACGGTCGTGACTCTGGACGTATGTCTCGACCTTCGTGGCGTACGAGTCATGGCGGCGGGAGGAGCCGAAGTGGAACTTCCCGCCGGCGAGTTGCAGGCACTCACTGTGACTGTGGCATCGGTCGAAGGCCGGTGGCTGACGCAGTCGGTGAGAGAACGAACTGGGCGGCCTTCATGCTGATGCTTGGGGGCGCCTTGGCTGTTTCTCTCGTGATGGCATTGCAGACCTCTACCTCCGACAACCTCTGCGGTGGCTTTCTTGGTTGCTCCAGCAATGTCAGTGACGGGGGTGGGTCAGTCATCATCGGCGGCGGAATGGAAGTGCCTGGTGAGCGTCGGGACCCGCCTGGCCAAGACCGGTCCGGCAACGACACCGGTGCCGGTGCCGGTGCCGGTGCCGGTGCCGATGGCGGCTGGGACTCCTCCCCGCAGATCCCCACCACGCCCGGGCCGGGGACGCTGCCGGCGTGGTGTCTGGAACAGGACGACATGAGCCCGACGGGGTGCGACTGGTCGCAACTGATCCCGGATGACCCCACGCCCGCGACGCCTGACGAACCCGCGTTCGTGATCCCCACCGTCTATGCGCGGGACCTCGTCAGCTTCACTCCGCGCCCACCCGGCGTCACCGGGGAACCGGACGCCGCAGGGCTCATCGGCAAACCGACGAACATCGTCGCCACCGCCACCACCCACGACCTGACCGGCGCCCTCTTCGGCCACGCCGTGACGGTCCGCTTCGCCCCCGCGACCTACACGTTCGACTACGGCGACGGCGCCACTCGCACGACGACGACCGGCGGCGCCACGTGGGCCGACACCGCCGCCGCACAGTTCACCGACACCCCCACGGCGCACGCCTACCGCGAGCGCGGCCGCTACACCGCCGCCGTCCGCGTCGAATACGCCGCCGCGGTGAACTTCGGTGACGGCACCTGGCGTCCCGTCATCGGCACCGTCCACGCCGACACGTCGTACGGGCTTCGGGTCTACGAACCCCGCACGGCCCTGGTCCGCGACACCTGTGACGACGATCCGAACGCGTCCGGATGCTGACCCCGCCGGACGGATCGGGGGCACAATCGACGCATGGGAATGTTCACGCAGCGCCCCGAGGAAGACCCCGCCGACTGGACCGGACTGCCGTCCGAGCCGCTGCGTCCGCAGTCCGCGGCCGAGGCGCTCGAGGACGCCCCCGACGACGCCGCGCTCTCCGTCGGCTTGGGTGCCGACCTCGGCTCGATCTCCATCCCGATGACCGGCCTCACCGAAGCCACGACGAACACCACCGACTCCGACGGCGAATGATGAGAATGCAGTAGTCAGTCGGCGGAGGGCGACAGCACACCCGGCACCGAGGTCGCCGAGATCACCAGTCGCAGCCACTCCGCCGGGACCGACACCGGCGGCAACGGGTCCCTCCGCAGCCACGCGGCGATCACGCCGAGCGCGGTGCCGCCGAGCGCTTCGCCCACCACATCGGTGGGCAGCTCCACGAACTCCTCGGGCGAGACGACCTCCACGACCTGCGCCGTGATCGCTCCGATGTGCGACCGCAATCGCGACGCGACGAGAGCCGAGCCGTGCGCCCCGAGCACCCGGCGATACAGGTCCGCGTTGTCGCGGATGTGGGACAGATAGGCCAGCAGTTCCAGCGGCATCGTGCGTGCCGGCGCGTCCCGGACCGTGGACAGCAACGGCCGTCCGACACGATCCGCGGCCTGCTCCAGGGCGTCCGCGAGCAGGGTCTCCTTGTCGGCGTAATGCTCGTAGAACGTGGACCGGTTCAACTGCGCGCGATCGGCGATATCCCGGACCGTGATGGTGTCCAGCGCCCGCTCCCGCGCCAGGGAGACGAGCGCCTGCTGCAGCCGGGCACGGCTACGGGCGACACGAGGATCCATCCTTCGATCATGACAGCGCCCGCATGGAACGGAGCCCGAATGTGCACAATACCCACGGTCGTCGGAGAACCGCGGAGAGGGTCCGACTCAGCCTGCTGAAGTGGGCGTGACGGCTCCGGTCAGCACCGACCACAACCACTGCGCCGCCTCCTCCACCGGCGGCACCGGATCCCGCCGAATCCACGCCGTCGCGACCCCCATCGCGGTGCCCGCGAGCGACTCGCCGACGACATCCGCCGGCACCCCGGGGAACGCGTTCGGCGCCATCTGCCCGACGAGCTCCGCGGCGAGCGCACCGATGTGCCCGCGCAGTCGCGACGCCACGACGGCGGATCCGTGATCGCCCAGCACGCGGCGGTACAGCGCGGCGTTGTCACGGATGTGCTCGAGGTAGGCCAGCAGCTCCGTCGGCATCGCACCGGTCGTGGCGGATCCGTGCCGCTCCAGCAGCGACGCGGTCGCCGCGTCCACCGCCTGCTCGAGCGCGTCCGCCAGCAGTGTCGCCTTGTCGTCGTAGTGCTGGTAGAACGTGGACCGGTTCACGGCGGCGCGCGTCGTGATGTCGGCGATGGTGATGTCATCGAGCGCGTGTTCGCGGGCGAGGGCGAGCAGCGCGTCCTGCAACTGGGCACGGCTCCGCACCACGCGAGGGTCCATGCCCTCATGATCCCAGGTTCCGGGCCACCAAGACGCATCCAGGAACTTTCCAACAATTGTTGAATAGGCTGTCGGCGGGTCCGACGTCGTGCCTGCCCATCACCGTTCGCTCGAAAGGCATCGTCGTGGCCGAACTCCTCTACCGTCTCGGACGCTTCAGCGCGCGCCGCGCCTGGGCCGTGATCGTCGGATGGCTCGTGATCCTCGGGATCGCCGCGACCGCGTTCCTCACCCTCGGCGGCTCCCTCGCTTCGAGCTTCTCGATTCCCGGAACCGAGACCGAGCGCGTGAACGACCAGCTCTCGAGCACCTTCCCGGACCTCACCGGCGCGAGCGCGACCGTCGTGTTCCGGACCGACGACGACAAGGCGTTCACCGCCGAGCAGAAGACCGCGATCGCCGACGTGCTGACGAAGGTGAGCAAGGTCGACGGCGTCGCCGCCACCACCGATCCGTTCCAGGTGGAGCAGGAGCGAGCCGACCAGATCGCACAGCTCGCGGACGGGAAGAAGCAGCTCGAGGACGGACGCGCGAAGCTCGAGGCCTCCGAGACGCAACTGGCCGACAGCCAGAAGCAGCTCGATGCCGGCCGGACTCAGCTCGCTGCCGGACAGAAGCAGCTCGATGACGCCATCGCGCAGGCGAAGGCCGGCGGCATGTACGACGCCGCGAAGGCGCAGTTCGACGCGCAGCAGGCGGAGCTGACCGCGCAGCAGGCGCAGCTGGACGCCGGGCAGAAGCAGATCGACGACGGCAACGCGAAGCTCGCCACCGGCCGCACCGATCTCACCACCAACGAGGCGAAGCTGGCCGACGGCACCACTCTGCTCGACCTGTCCGCCGACATCCGGATGGTCTCAGCGTCCGGCACCACGGCGCTCGGCGCCGTCCAGTTCGACGACACCATGTTCGAGCTCTCCGACGACACCAAAGCCGCGGTCCGCGCGGTCCTCGATGACGCCGACATCTCCGGCGTGACCGTGGACTACTCCTCCACCATCACCGCGAGCGTCGACGGCCTGATGGGCCCGGGCGAGGTCATCGGTGTCGTGATCGCGGCCCTCGTGCTGCTGATCATGATGCGCGCGTTCCTGCCGGCCGTCACGCCGCTGCTCAGCTCGCTCATCGGCGTCGGGGTCGGCGTGACGGGTTCGCTCGCCTTCTCCGGTGTCGTGGACATGGCCTCGGTCACCCCCGTCCTCGGCGTCATGCTCGGCCTCGCCGTCGGCATCGACTACTCGCTGTTCATCCTGAACCGGCATCGCAAACAGGTGCTGACGGGCATGGATCTGGATGAGTCCATCGGCCTTGCCAACGGCACCGCCGGAAATGCCGTCGTGTTCGCCGGCTCCACGGTGATCGTGGCCCTCGTGGCGCTGCTGGTCACCGGCATTCCCTTCCTCGGCGTGATGGGCATCGTCGGCGCGGCCTGCGTGCTGATCTCGGTGCTCGTCTCGATCACCTTCACTCCGGCCCTCCTCGGCCTGATGAAGCAGCGCGTGCTGTCCCGAAAGCTGCGGACCCAGATCGGCCACGAGAAGCACGCCGCGAAGCCGCTGCGCGCGATGCGCATCCCGAATGCGCTGGGTGCCGCGGCCCTGGCGATCGTCGCCCTGCTCGTCATCGCGATCCCGGCGACCTCGATGCGCCTGGGCCTGCCGGACGGGTCGGGCGAGGACGTGAGCTCCACGCAGTACCGCGCCTACCAGGCCGTCGCGAAGGACTTCGGCGCCGGACAGAACGGCCCGCTGCTCGCGGTCGCCACGTTCGACAAGCCGGTCGCGGAGGACGATGAGGTCGCGACCCAGGCCGCGATCGGTCAGCAGCTCAAGGACCAGACCGACGTCGTCGCGGTCGCCCCGATCGCGGTGTCCGATGACCGAACGGTGTTCGCCTTCCAGGTCGTCCCCACCGACGGTCCGTCCAGCGAATCCACCGAGACCCTGGTCCACGACCTGCGATCGCTGAAGCTCAGCGAGGATGCCTCGCTCGGCATCGCCGGCCAGGCGTCCGGCAACATCGACGTGTCCGAGATGCTGCAGGATGCCTTGCCGCTGTACCTGCTCGTGGTGGTCGGACTGTCACTGCTGATCATGATCCTGGTGTTCCGCTCGCTGCTGGTACCGGTCATCGCGACGGCGGGCTACGTGCTCTCGCTGTTCGCGGCGCTCGGCGCGGTGACCGCGATCTACCAGTGGGGCTGGCTGTCCGCCGTCTTCGGTGTGCACGATCCGGGACCGGTGCTGAGCTTCGCGCCGATCATCATCATGGGCGTGCTGTTCGGACTCGCGATGGACTACCAGCTGTTCCTCGTCTCCGGCATGCGTGAGGCGTACGTGCACGGGACCCCCGCCCGGGAGGCGGTCGTCGCGGGTGTCCGCGGCGGGCGTGCGGTCGTCACGGCGGCGGCGATCATCATGATCTCGGTGTTCGGCGGCTTCGTGTTCAGCCACCTCTCGATGGTGCGTCCGCTCGGCTTCGGCCTCGCGATCGGTGTGCTGTTCGACGCGTTCATCGTCCGCATGGTCCTCGTGCCGGCGCTGATGACCCTGTTCGGCAAGGCGGCCTGGTGGCTGCCGAAGTGGCTGGATCGGATCCTCCCGGACGTGGACGTCGAGGGTGCCGCGCTCGAGCGCAAGCACCCGGTGCACCACGGCGCGTGATTGAGACCGGACGCCGTCCGCGGCGTCCGGTCACCGGCGTCCCGTTGCGCCGCGTCGCGTCCCTTGTCCCGCGCTCGCCCGGCCCGCGCGAGGTAGGCCTGTGTCAGCTCGCCGACCTCCTCGCCGAGTTTCAGCATGAGCCAGTCGTCCGTTCGCGCGATGTCGTGCCGTTCCGCGTAGAGGACCGACACTGCCTCGACCTCGTCCCCCAGGGCGGCGATATCCATGCCCCGAATCCTGTCGCGCACCGCTGACACCGCTCCCCACGTGGGAACTAACCTCGAGGAGTGGAGGACGAGCAGCCGCTGGCCGGGGGAAACGCCGCAGGACCGGTGGTCCGGGTCGGCGACACGGTGCGCAAAGCGTGGACCGCGTCGACGCCGAGCGTCTCGTCGTACGTGGACTTCCTCCGGAGCGCGGGCGTCGATACGCCGCGACCGCTCGGGCGCGACGCGCAAGGACGCCAGGTGCAGGAGTTCGTTCCCGGACCGCTGGCGATGGATGCGCAAGCGCTGTCCCGCGCTCAGCTGCGCCGGGTGGGCGGCATGGTGCGGGCGATCCATGACGCGAGCGCGGCCTTTGTGCCGGCGGTCGACGCGTGCTGGCATTCACCGATCCCGGCCCCGGACGCGGAGCTGGTGTGTCACAACGACCTCGCGCCGTGGAACCTCATCCGCGGCGACCGCTGGGTCTTCATCGACTGGGACGCCGCCGCCCCGAGCACGCGTCTGTGGGACCTCGCCTACGCGGCGCAGACCTTCACTCTGGGCGACGTCGGACGCGATCCGGCGGATGCGGCACAGGACCTCGCGTGCTTCGTCACCGGCTATCGCGCCGACGCGCGGCTGCGGACCGCGTTGCCCTCCGCCATGGCTCGCCGCGTGGACGCCATGGTCCACCTGCTCCGTTCGTCCGAGGTGTCCGGCGTCGAGCCGTGGGCCTCGATGTCCGCGGACGGACATGGCGAGCACTGGGAGGCGGTCGGTCGGTACGTCACCGCCCACGAGCGCGTGTGGCGCGAGGCGCTGACCGCGGGAGCGTAGGTCCGGGAACGACGAAGCGCCCCGCCGGTGGCGGGGCGCTTCGGGGTGACGTCAGTTCGTCGGGTAGGTCTGAACGATCGCGCTCATCGCCGCGAAGCTCGAGATACCGATGATGATGCCGAGGACCGTCAGGACGGCGCCGATGATGATCGCCCACAGGGCCAGCGGGTTCTTGAAGCCGGCCTTCTTGGACTGCGACATCGCCACGATGCCGAGGATCAGACCGATCACGTTGAAGAAGATGGCGACGATCAGGGCGACGAGGCCCAACGTCTTGCCCGGGTAGTCACCGGTCGGGGCGGCCTGACCGGGCGCCGGGGCCGGAGCGGCCGGGTAGTTCTGCGGTGCGCCGTAGTTCGGCGTATTCGGATCCTGCGGTGCATTGGTCATGGTGTCTCCCCTGGGATCGGTGTCCGTTTGCACGCAAAACCCTAGGGTACGACCACCACTCGACCGCAATACCTGCGGTGAGAATTCTTTCATGGGCACACATGAGAATCCGCGTCGTTATCCTGATTCCAGGGGGAAATCGCACCCCCGTCCACGCGCAGGGGAGATGCCACATGTCCAATCCGTACTCCGGCCCGACTCCGCCGTCTGACGACGACGCCAACGTGGCGTCCCCCACGTCCCCCGGTGAGAGCGACGGCGTCGCGAACGACCCGTCGCTGACGCCGCCCGCCGCACCCGCCCCGGGCACTCCGGCGCCGCCGTACGGGCAGTCGCAGCAGGTCCCCGCGGCACCCTACGGCCAGCAGCCGCAGGTCCCGCAGGCACCGTACGGGCAGTCGCCGCAGGTCCCCGTCGCACCCTACGGCCAGCAGCCGCAGGCACCCTACGGGTCGCCGGCTCAAAGCCCCGCTGCTCCCTACGGCCAGCAGGTGCAGGCACCGTACGGCCAGCAGCCCGCCTCCGCCAACGCGCCGCAGGCGCCCTACGGGTCGCCGCAGACGTACGGCCAGCAGCCGCAGTCGCCCTACGGCCAGCAGGCGCAGGCACCCTACGGCCAGCAGCCGCAGGCGGCGTACGGGGCACCGCAGACCTACGGCCAGCCGGGCGCGTACCCGTACACCCCGCCGCAGCCGTCCAAGCCCATGGGCCTCGCGATCACCTCGCTGATCCTCGGCATCGTCTCGCTCTTCCTGACCTGGATCCCGTTCGTCGGAACATTCCTCGGCATCGCCGGAATCGCCGCGATCATCCTCGGCATCATCGCGCTGCGGAAGAAGCAGAACGGCGCGATGTCGATCATTGGAATCGCCACCGGCGCGATCGGTGTGATCATCGGCCTCATCGGCATCTTCTTCTGGGCCGCCGTCGTCGGCGGTGTGGGCTCGGCGGTCAGCAGCATCACCGGCCCGCACGAGGTGTCCTACCACGCCACCGTCTCCAGCGGCGAGGGCCAAGTCACCTACACGGACGCCAACGGTTCGACGGTGACCGAGACGTTCACCGGCGAGTGGAGCAAGAACGTCACCGTCACCGGCTTCCCGACGCTCATGGTGTCGTCGGTGAGCATGGACGACGACGTGTCGTGCGAGCTCAAGGTCGATGGCGACACCGTGGCCAAGGACGAAGGAACGATGGCCTCCTGCTACAGCTTCAGCGAGTGAGCAGCGGACGAACGGCCGGGAGCAGCGCTCCCGGCCGTTCGTCGTTCGCGCCTCAGTCCGCGCGCGTCGCCCGCAGGCTGTAGCTCAGTGGCATCCGTTCCGGACGATCACGCAGCGCCCATTCCCCGCCGTCGCGCATCGTCATCTGCCCCGGCAGCGCTTCCCACGGCACGCTGTCGTGCTCCACCAGCAGATCGATGCGCAGACCCGCGTCGATCAGCGCCGTGATGATCTCGCCGAGCGAGTGATTCCATTCGTACGTCTTCGTCGCGGTGAGCTCACGCGTGGTCTCGACGTACGTCGAGGCGTCGTCCCACGCCAGCGGATCCACCGTCTCCCAGTACGGGAAGCCGAGATGGACGTCGTCCTCGAGCCGCTCGTCCACGGTCCACAGGATCGGGTGCCCCTCGCGGAGGAACAGGAACCCGCCGGGTCGCAGAAGCGACGCGACCACGGTCGTCCCAGTTGGCCTGATTCGTGGCGAAGTAGTCGTTCATGTCATCCTCCCGCCCGGCGATGCCGAGCCGATCAGGCTAGCGCATCGGACGGTGCCGGACGCGGGATTCGGCGCGCCGCCACGCCAGTAGACTGGCAGGGCTCGCCCACCCTCGATTCCTGGAGTGCAGCCGCGTGACTTCCGCCGCAGAATCCACCGCCCGTCCTGTCGCCGACACCGTCGAGAACGCGATCGCGACCCCCGAACGTGACCAGCCGTACGGCGCGCTGGGGCTGAAGGACGACGAGTACGCCAAGATCCGCGAGATCCTCGGCCGCCGCCCCACCTCGGGCGAGCTGGCGATGTACTCCGTGATGTGGTCCGAGCACTGCTCCTACAAGAGCTCGAAGATCTACCTGAAGAAGTTCGGCCAGAAGGTCACCCCGGAGATGACCGAGCGCCTGATGGTCGGCATGGGTCAGAACGCCGGCGTGGTGGACATCGGTGAGGGCTGGGCCGTCACGTTCAAGGTGGAGAGCCACAACCACCCCTCCTACATCGAGCCCTTCCAGGGTGCGGCGACCGGTGTCGGCGGAATCGTCCGCGACATCATCTCGATGGGCGCGCGCCCCGTCGCGGTCATGGACCAGCTGCGCTTCGGCGCGATCGACGAGCCGGACACCGCACGCGTCGTGCACGGCGTCGTGTCCGGAATCTCCTTCTACGGCAACTGCCTCGGCCTGCCGAACATCGGCGGCGAGACGGTGTTCGACGCCGTCTACCAGGGCAACCCGCTGGTGAACGCCCTCGCGGTCGGTGTCCTGCGCCACGAGGACCTGAAGCTCGCCAACGCCACCGGTGCCGGCAACAAGGTCGTCCTGTTCGGCGCCCGCACCGGTGGCGACGGCATCGGCGGCGCGTCCATCCTCGCTTCGGACACGTTCGCCGATGGAGGACCGACCAAGCGCCCCGCGGTGCAGGTCGGAGACCCGTTCGCGGAGAAGGTGCTCATCGAGTGCTGCCTCGAGCTGTACCAGGGTGAGCTCGTCGAGGCGATCCAGGACCTCGGCGCGGCCGGCATCTCCTGCGCGACGAGCGAGCTCGCCGCCAACGGCGGGTCCGGCATGCGCGTGGACCTGGAGGGCGTGCTGCTGCGCGATCCCACCCTGACGCCGGAAGAGATCCTGATGTCCGAGTCGCAGGAGCGGATGATGTCCATCGTCGCTCCGGAGAAGCTCGACGCTTTCACCGCCGTGCTGGACAAGTGGAACGTCGAGTACTCGGTGCTCGGCGAGGTGACCGGCGACGGCCGTCTGCAGATCTTCTGGCACGGCGAGGAGATCGTCAACGTCGACCCGTCCACGGTCGCCGTCGACGGTCCGGTGTACGAGCGTCCGGTCGCGTACCCGACGTGGATCGACGCCCTGCGCGAGGACGTCGCCGAGGCGCTGCCGCGCGACAACTCGGTGGAGGCGCTGCGCGAGCAGATCCTCGCCGTGACCGCGTCCCCGAACCTCGCCGACCCGTCCTGGATCACCAACCAGTACGACTACTACGTTCTCGGCAACACGGCGCTGTCCTTCCCGGATGACGCCGGCATGATCCGCGTGGACGAAGAGTCCGGTCTCGGCTTCGCGATCGCGACGGACGCCAATGGCCGCTACTGCCAGCTGGACCCGTACGCGGGTGCGCAGCTCGCGATCGCCGAGGCGTTCCGCAACGTCGCCGTCACCGGCGCGGTTCCGGCCGCGGTGACCGACTGCCTGAACTTCGGCTCCCCGGAGAACCCCGAGGTGATGTGGCAGTTCGGCCAGACCACCGACGGTCTCGCCGACGCGTGCGTCGAGCTCGGCATCCCGGTCACCGGCGGCAACGTGTCCTTCTACAACCAGACCGGCGACACCCCGATCTTCCCGACCCCGGTGGTCGGCGTGATGGGCATCATCGACGACGTGGCCCGGCGCATTCCGTCCGGCTGGCAGGACGCGGGCGAGAACCTGTACCTGCTCGGCACCACGCGCGAAGAGCTCAGCGGCTCGGAGTGGGCCGCCACCGTGCACGGCCACCTCGGCGGACGCCCGCCGGTGGTCGACCTCGGTTTCGAGAAGCGCCTCGGCGAGACGCTGCGCGCCGGTGCCCTGGAGGGCCTGATCTCCTCCGCGCACGACCTGTCCGAGGGAGGACTCGCGCAGGCGCTGATCGACGCCGTCACCCGCTTCGGCGTCGGCGCTCGCGTGTGGCTGACCGAGATCACCGAGCGCGACGGCGTGGACTTCGTCACCGCCCTGTTCAGCGAGTCGACCGGTCGCGTCATCGTCTCGGTGCCGCGCGAGGAGGACGTCCGCTTCCGCGGACTGTGCGACGGTCGCGACATCCCGGTGATGCGCATCGGTGTCAGCGACATCGAGCCGACCCTGGAGATCCAGGACATCGCGACGTTCTCGGTGTCCGAGCTGCGCGAGGTCAACGGTTCCACGCTGCCGGACGTCTTCGGCGACGTGGTCGCTCGGGACGCGTGATGACCGGCAACGGGATTCCTCCGGAGCTCGAGTTCGCCGACGACGACCCAGATCCGCGGCGGGAGCGGCGCCAACGCCGTACGCGCTTCGTCGCGTGGGTGGTGATCGGAGCCCTCATCCTCACCGGTGGCGGTGCCACGGTCTTCGCACTGCTTTTCGGTTGACGCCTACGCAGGTCTGAGCCTCCCGAAGCATAGGCTGTCCGCATCACGTCTGAGGGGAAAGTGATGCATCGCACATCGACGCGCGTCGCCGCCATCGCCGCACTGGCGACCGCCGCCGCACTCACACTGTCGGGTTGTTCGCTCTTGGAGGGGACACCGGATTTCACGGCCCTGTCGTACTCTCCCCAGGGAGATCCGGGGATCTGGATGGACCCGGCTTACGCGGACGGCCTCGGCGAGAAGTACGAGACACAGGACTCGCTGTGCGGCTTCTCGGACGGAGTGGTCGTCCGCTGGTCCGTCGCAGACGACGGCAGCACGAAGACCATCGGAACAGATGTCAAGACGAAGAAGGACGTCTGGTCGATGGCGGGCAGCTGCAGCCTCTTCGTCGTGCCCGGTTCGTACACCTACCTGGTCAGCAACTCGATCGACCCGGACGGGACCTTCCACTCCCGGCTCCACAAGCTCGACATCCCGACCGGGAAGGACACGCTCCTCTACGACTCCCCGAGCGAGATCCGCAACTTCCGGGCGCTGGGCGAGGCGAACGGGCTGACTTATGTTCAGGGCACTGCCGACGGGCGGGTCGGCCTGTTCGCCTTCGACGGTTCCGGGAAGATCACCTGGGAGCAGCCGTCCGAGGCGGCGGATGAGTGCACGCTGCTCGGCACGCACATCGGCTGCGAGGAGACGTCGGCCGGTTACACCGTCGTCGACGCCAAGACGGGCGTTGTCACCGTGGCGCGCACCGGGTGGACGACGTCGGCCAAGGAAGTCCTCTGGGCGACGGACGGGTACGCGACCTCGGATGGCTCATTCTCGATGGACGGCGCGTCAGCGCGTCCGTTGTACGACTTCTCCGGCAAGGAGTTGAAGAAGGTCGAGGGGGCGTCCGCGCCGGCGGAGCCGCGGGGCGCGCTGTACCCGCTGAAGGACTTCGAGCAGTGGCGCGTGAACGGCGTCACGCAGAAGGGCAAGCCGGTCTACGCCTATTCGAAGAAGGACACGGTCCTCGTCCAGTCCGGGAAGAGCCTGCCGGACGGGTACATGGTGGACGGCGTCGCCACGGACGGTTCGGCACTGCTGGCCGAGAAGTCCGGTGCCGGCATGGTGCTCCTCGACGGTAAGGGCAGGGAGATCGCCTCGATTCCGGGCGGCAGCTCCGGGTTCTCCATCCTCGACGGCGTGATCGTGCACCAGAGCCCGGGCGAGACCAGCACGGTCTACCTCCCCGCCGGCTCCTGACTCGCTCCCACCTTCCAGCAAGGGTGGGGGCAGGATGGAGGGGTGAGTTCGATGATCGAGATGCCCGCGCCGCAGTACGTGATGTCGGCGGAGGGATTCCGCATCGCCACCTACTCCTGGGGCGACGAGCGCGATCCGACCGTGCTCGCTGTGCACGGCTTCGCGTCCAGCGCGCGCGACAACTGGCTCGACACCGGATGGATCCGCGAGCTCCTGCACGCCGGGTTCCGTGTGCTCGCCGTGGATCAGCGCGGGCACGGCGCCAGTGACAAGCCGCACGAACCGAGCGACTACAGCATGCCCGCCATGGTCACCGACCTCATCGCGGTGCTGGACACGTACCTCGTCGAGGAGGCGGCGTACCTCGGCTATTCGCTGGGCGGCCGCGTCGGCTGGCAGCTGATGGGCACCGCGCCCGAACACATCACGCACGGCGTGCTCGGTGGCATCCCGGACGGTCGACCGCTGCGGCGACTGGACCTCACCGAAGCCCGCGCCCACCTCGATCACGGCACGCCGATCCCGGACGCGATCACCCGCCGCTACGTCACGCTCGCGTCCCGCCTGCCGAGCAACGATCTGCGGGCGCTGCTCGCGCTCGCCGAGGGCCTGCGGCTGCACGATGACATTCCCCCGGTCCACACGCCACCGCTTCAGCCCACGCTCATCGCGACCGGAAGTGAAGACCCCATCCTCGGCGACTCCCGCACGCTCGCCGGCGTGCTGTCAGCGGGTGAGTTCTACGAGATCCCGGGTCGGAACCACGTCACCGCGCCCGGGTCCCGGGACTTCCGCGCCACCGGCGTCGCCTTCCTCGCCGCACACCTCTGACCCCGCCCCCTCACTCCTCGTGCATCCAACGGAATGCGGACCACGAATCCCGGCAGGCATCAGCGAGGGTGAGGACGTGGGCGGCGTCGGGAGCCGGCCAGTCCGTGCCGGGCTCGTGCAGGACGGCGGTCGCCGCGGCACCGAGGAGATACTCGCGAAGGAACTCGGCCTGGACCGCTCCGGATCGCACGCCCGCGGCGTGCGCCCGCCCGCGCCAGGCATCGAAGAACGCCCCGGACTCGATGATCTCCTGACTGCCGAGATACGGCTGATTGAGCGCCACGTCGTCCGCGAGCTCCACATCGAATCCGTCGCGGTAGCCGATGGCGAGTGCACGGATGTCCTCCGGGAGCATCGTCACGACCGGGTCCTCCACGCGCCGGTCGCCGGACGCGTCGCCGCGGTTGCTCAATGACACGACCTCCGGCAGTCGATCCGCCGGAGCGCGGACGCCGACAATCGCCCCATCGGGCCGGGCGGTCGTGTTCATCGTGTCGTGGAAGGCCAGGTGCCAGAGCGCGCGGGCGGAGCCGGTGCGCTCGAACGCCGCCGCGAACATGGCCGCCCGCAGGGTGTCTCGCGTTCGCTCGTACACGTCCAGGCCGTGGGCAGCCACGGCGGCGAAGGTCTCCGTGAGGCGAGTCAGCTCCTCGTCCTGGTCCGGAATCACGAGCACCGGCGCGAAGGAGAAGGCGACCGGGCGGATCGCGTCCACTCCGGTGAGGTCCACGGGTCGGTCCGGCCCCGCGGCCCGGACGCGCTCGATCGCGGTGCGCAGGTCGCCTGCGACGTTCTCGGGCCGAGCCCGGTTCGGGTCTCGGACCAGCCGCGGGTGCGGGTTCTCCACATAGAGGACCGCGGGATCGATCGCCGCCCAGGCGCGGCAGATCGGCGCCGTGGTGCAGTCGGTGTAATCCAACTGCAGCCGCTCGGTGTAGTCCTCGACGACGAACTCCCGCAGTTCCGCGGGCAGCGCCGAACCGCCGTGCGGCGTCGTGACCAGGATGCTCGCCTCGCGGATCGCCTCATCCAGAGTTCGCCCACTGTCCTTGCCGAACCAGAAGGTGATGTCCTCCGGCGCGAAGACTGTGCCGGTCGGAATCAGTCGCAGACCGCTCATGAGATAAACGTTGCCAGGATCGTACCGACGACGCACGCGGTCACGATGAACACGAGGTTCGGCAGCTGGAAGGAGTGGTCCACGACGTACTTGCCGAGCGTCGTCGTGCCGGTCTGGTCGAACCCGGCCGTCGCGACCTGAGAGCCGTTCGCCGGCAGGGCGTAGATGCCCATCACCGCCGGCCACAGCCCCGCGATCGTGGACGCGGTCAGGCCGATCGTGAGCCCGATCGGGACGATCGCGTTGGTCGCGGACGACTGGCTGGTGGTGAGCATCGCGACCAGGAACAGCACGAGGGCGAAGATCAGCGCGCCTAGGAACGCGCTCGTCCCGGCGACGAGGGAGCCGAGGCCGTTGACGATCAGCGGCTCGTTGGCCTTGACGAACGTGTTCGCGAGCCAGGCGATGCCGAACAGGGCGATCGCGCCGACGACACCGGCCGGGAATGTGGACTGCTTCGGCACGTTCGCGGCGGGGACGCGACAGATCAGGAAGATCAGTCCGGCGACCAGACCCATCACGACCTGGATGATGACCGCGACGCTGACTCGGGAGACGGTGCCGTCGTCCGCGGTCTCGATGACCGGGCGCAGGACGTCGAAGAAGCCGAATGCGATGATCGCGAGCACGCCGATGAGGAAGATCACCGCGGAGATCGGTCCGGTCTTCGGCACCTGCACCGCGGTGTCGGCGGGTGGTTCGATGCGGCCGTCCGCCAACCGACGCTGGAATTCCGGATCGTCGTCGAGGTCCTTGCCCTTGCGCAGCATCACCAGTGCAGCCACGGCGAGGCCGACGATCGAGGCCGGCCACATGATCGCCAGGAGGGACCCGATCTGGAATCCGTGGGGCACCAGAAGGACGACCATGGAGGCGACGGCGGCGGACACCGGCGAGCAGATGATGCCGACCTGAGAGGCGACGGCGGCCACGGCCAGCGGACGCTCCGGCCGGATCCGCTGCTGATACGCCACGTCGTAGATCACCGGGATGAGCGGGTAGAAGATGTTTCCGGTGCCGGCGCCGACCGTGAAGATGAACGAGAAGAACGGTGCCGCGAACGTCACCATCTTCGGATTGGACCGGATCGCCTTCGCCGCGATCGACACCAACCAGTCGATTCCGCCGGCTGCCTGCATCACGCTGGCGGCGGTCACCACGGTGAGGACGATGAAGACCGCGTCCACGGGGGCCGCGCCGGGGGCCTGCTGGAACACGAAGACGATGATCGCGGTGCCGACCAGTCCCCACGTACCGAGGCCGATTCCGCTGGTCCGGGTGCCCATGAAGATGGCGCCGACCACCACCAGCAGTTCGAGGATGAGGATGAGGATGTCCATGCTGCTCCTGTCGGGGGGTCAGGGATGCCGGGGCGTCCGGACGCTGTCACGTCAGCGTGCGCACGTCCAGGGGTGTTTCGACGACCTCGCCGTCGACGACGTCGAGCCGCAGCGCCAGGGGGGTCGGCGCCGTGCTCACCGCCTCGACGAACGCGGTGCCGTCGAAGTGCAGGGAGTCGAGGTTGCCGCACGCCCAGCCGGCGGGGAGCTCACCGCTGAGCAGTGCGCCGTGCACGAGTGGACGCCGCTGGTCCTCGGCGTCATAGTGCGGCGAGAAGCTGCCCGGCACGAGACCGAGTCCCTCCGGGAGCAGTCGGAGTGTGGGGCCGTAGCTGTCGGTCGTACCGCCCTCGAACCAGCAGATGCCGCCCGCGCTGCCGCCGGTGAAGACGACGTCGGTGTTCGCCGGGTCCGCGAACATGTCCCGCAGGATGGTGTCCACGCCCTGGCGGTGCCAGACGTCGTACATGTTCGCGGTGTTGCCGCCGCCGACGTGGATGACGTCGAAACCGGTGATCCAGTCGGTGAGATCGTCGCGATCCCGGGCGAACAGCGGCAGGTGGTGGGGAGCGCAGCGGTCGGCGTCGAAGGTCTGGTAGTAGCTCAGGATGTAATCCGGCCGGTCCCCGGTCGCGGTGCCGAGGAAGAGGACACGTGGTCGCTGCTTCCCGGTGAGCTCGAGGACGTACGCGTGGGTCGGATCGGTCCGCCGATCCATCATGACCTTGCCCGCTCCGGTCGCGACGATATGCACCATGCCGTCACGCTAGCCGCGGGCCTCGGGGGCTCGGAAGGTCACGGGCTACGGAGGAAGACCCCCAGACTGCGCGACTTTGCACCCGGTCATCCCGCAGTTTCCAGCCGGCCTTGCGCTCGGCCTGTCCCGTCCGCACCCGAAGGCTGCTGTCGCGCGGTGATGCGCATCCGGATTCTGATCGACCGGGGAGGGGGGTCAGAAGGGGCATGGGCCCTCGGGAAGACGACGGTGCGGGGTGGTTTGTCGATGTAGGTGACGCCGAGGGGGCTGGTCCAGCGGATGAGTCCGCCGGGGAGGTTGTCGGCTTTCCATCTGGTGTGGTGTTTGAGGGTGTGGTGTCTGCGGCAGAAGTGGCCGAGGTTGCTGATCGCGGTCGGCCCACCGTGGGCGGCGTCGATGGTGTGATCCGCATCGGAGCGGATCGCGGGGTACCGGCATCCGGGGAATCGGCAGTGCTCATCCCGAACCCGGAGGATCCGGCGTTGGTCGGCGGAGGGCTGGTACCGGTCGATTTCCAACACATGCCCCGTCGTCGGGTTCACGAACAGGCGGTCCCATCCGGGAGCGTTGCCCGCCAGGGCACGGGCTGTTTCGGTGTCGATCGGGCCGTGCCCGACCAACTCCGCCACACCAGGAAGACCACCGGTGGGAGGGCCCTCGCCCTCCGTGGTGGTGGTGGTGAGGATGCTGACGGGGATGTTCACCTGCACGTGGGCGCGGATCCCGGTGAGCCCGTCGCCGGCGGCGGTCGGGTCGGCGGTCAGCAGGAGGTCGGCGAACACGTCGGCTTGGATCTGCGCCAACGTCCGCTCATCCCGCTCGAGGTTCTTGCCCGTGCCGTCACCGCTGTCCGTGCCGTCAGGGGCGACGGTCACGGTGGCGGTGGCCTCGCGACCACCCGTCTTGCGGCGGTTTTTGATGCGGCGGGCGGTGGCGTGCAGGCGGTCGGCGATGCCGTGGGCCTCCACAGTGGGTAGATGGGCGTACAGGTCGCTCATCCCGTCCTCCCCGTCCCGCACCTCCACACACCGGGCCGCCCGGGCGGCCTGGTGGCGTTCGTTGATGCTGTCGGTGCGGGCGGCGTCCGCGGTCATCGCGATCCGGCGCCGCAACCGTGCGGTCGATTCGGCCTCGGCGATCGGGACGGCTTCGGCCTCGAACCGTCCCCGCCGGGTTTCGTCCTCGATCGGACACCCCGCCTCGATGATGGCCCGAGCATGAGCCAGACTGATCCGCCCGCCCGCGAGAGCCGCGTGGGTGAGGGGGAACCGGTGCACCAGGGTGAACGCGTCCGACAGCTGGCTTTGAATGACCCGGTCGCTGACCCGCAGGGCGGTGCCGAGCTCGGCGGACACGTCCCGGACGGTGAGGTCATGTTCCCGCCCGGACCCGCCGGCCCCCTCGGCCCGCGCCTGCGCGACATCCAGCACCGCGGCGCACAGGGACGCGTCCCGCGCCTGCAACCGGGCGATCTCCGCCCGCACCCGCACGACGTCCGCGACCAGGACCCGCAACCGCGCGTCCGAGCCCCGCCCCGGGGTGTTCGTGTCTGATGTCATGCCCCCATTCTCCCACCGCAGGGGAACATAGTTACCAGACTCAGTGCGTTTTCCGTAGTATCTCGTCGACACTACGCACGCTTCACCCCGACCTCATCCAGCCCCCGCCCACCGCTCTCCCGCAACCATCCCGGGCCACCAGCACACACCTCGCGTCAACCCAAAGACCCGACACAGATCCGCGGAATCGCAACCGTAAACGTGAGCCGCTGTCGGAATCCGAACCACCTGACGGACTCGGCCCTCCCCAGCGTCCTGAACCGGACCACCCCCGAATCGCGAGCCGATCCCCAATGCACCCAAAAGAACGAACATTCGAGACTCCGACAACCAAAACCCTCATCCAACATGAGCGCAAACTCCGCTTGACATCACGCCGGTTCGGTGGTTCATTAGTCGAGTAACTAACCAAAGCACCGGAGGTGTCGTGTGATCGAGGAAGGCAAGCCGCTCTTCGTGCAGATCGCCGAGATGGTCGAGGACTCGATCGTGGACGGCACGCTGCCCGAGGGTGCGCAGGCGCCGTCCACGACCGAACTCGCCACCTTCCACCGCATCAATCCGGCCACCGCCGCGAAGGGAGTGAACATGCTCGTCGACAAGGGTGTCCTCCTCAAGCGCCGCGGCATCGGGATGTTCGTCGCCGAGGGCGCACGCGATGTGCTGCTCGCCGAGCGACGGGACGCGTTCGCGGAACGGTTCGTCGACCCGCTGCTCCTCGAGGCCGGGAAGCTCGAGCTCTCCGCTGACGACCTCGCCGCCCTCATCCGCTCCCGCGCCACGAGCGCGAAGACTCGAAAGGATCCGCAGTGACCTCCGTCATCGACGTCACCGGCCTGACCAAGGCCTATCGGGAGACCGTCGCCCTGGACGATGTGTCCCTCCACCTGGATGAGAACGTCATCTACGGACTGCTCGGCCGCAACGGTGCCGGCAAGTCCACCCTGATGTCCATCCTCACCGCGCAGAACTTCGCCACGTCCGGCGACGTGCAGGTGTTCGGCGAGCAGCCGTACGAGAACGCCCGCGTGCTCAGCCGCATGTGCTTCGTGCGGGAGAGCCAGCGCTACCCGGACGCGTTCACGCCGCGCCACGCGTTCGCCGCCGCCGCGATGTGCTTCGAGGATTGGGACCAGAGCCTCGCCGACGATCTCGTCCGTGAGTTCCGGTTGCCGATGAAGCGGCGCATCAAGAAGCTCTCCCGCGGGCAGCTGTCCGCGGTCGGCGTCATCATCGGGCTGGCCGCCCGCGCCGAGATCACGTTCTTCGATGAGCCGTACCTGGGTCTGGACGCCGTGGCCCGGCAGATCTTCTACGACCGCCTGCTCGCCGACTACGCCGAGCACCCCCGCACGATCGTGCTGTCCAGCCACCTGATCGACGAGGTCGCGAACCTGCTCGAGCACGTCATCGTGCTGGACGAGGGGCGCGTCATCATCGATGCCTCGGCCGATGACCTGCGCGGCCGCGCTGTCACGATCGTCGGTGATTCCACGGCCGTCGAGCGTTTCGCCGCCGGCCGGGAGATCCTCCACACCGAGAGCCTCGGCCGGGTCACCTCGGCCACGGTGCTCGGCACCCTCACCGCGGACGACCGTGCGCGCCTCGCCGACGCCGACCTGGAGGTCGCACCGGTGTCGCTGCAGCAGCTCGTGGTCCGCCTCACGCAGCGCGACGAGGCCGCGCACACCGCGACGGAGGTCGCCTCATGAAGCACGTGATCCAGGCCGCGCGCCTGCAGAACCTCAGCCGGATGACGTTCATCGGCATCCCGGCCATCATCTTCGTGGGAACCTTCCTGCTCAACCTCGCGATCTTCTTCGTGATCCCCGGCGACGGACCGAAGTACAGCGGCGCCGTCCAGGCCGTCATCTGGTATCTGACCGGCGTCGGCGTGCAGGCCATGTCGCTGAACTTCCCGTTCTCCCAGGCGATGAGCATCACGCGCAAGCACTTCTACCTCGGCACCCTGCTGGTCGCCGGGATCACCACCGCGTCCGTCGCCCTGCTGTTCACCGTGATGGCAGGACTGGAAGAGGCCACCGGCGGCTGGTGGCGCAACGGCGTGATGTTCCGGATCCCGGGGATCTGGTCCCAGGGTCCCGTGATCGCCTTCCTGATCTGGTTCGTCCTGAGCTCGCTGCTGTTCCTGCTGGGGTTCCTCGGCGCGACCGTGTACCGGCGCTGGGGTGTGACGGCGCTCGTGAGCGCGAGCCTGGTGTTGGGCCTCGTGCTGGTCGGCGCGGTCTTCCTCATCACCAAGCTCGAAGCCTGGGGCTCGATCTGGACGTGGTTCGCGAACACGAGCGCACTCGGTCTGGCGCTGTACGGGCTCGCCGCCGTCGTCGTCCTGGCCGCACTGATCTATCTCCCGCTGCGGCGCGCGACCCCGTGAGGACGCTTCACGTGGCGCCCCGATCCCGCCATGATCGACGCGGTACCGCCGCGGGGACATAGGCTGACCTCGTGGAATGGTGGAACGCATGGTGGGTGCTCATCCCGATCGCCGGAATGGTGGTCGGTGTGATCAACCGCGGCCAGGCGGGTCGGCTGCGTCAGGCGAAGTACAAGCACGAGTTGGAGATGCAGCGGATGCAGCTGCAGGCGCAGCAGCAACCGGCCGTCGAGTCGACCCAGCGGGATGCACTCACCCCACCGGTCTCGGACGACGACCAGCTCGCCCGCGTCATGGCAGAGCACGACGAGGTCACCGGGCGCTGGCTCGACTACGAACTGGACGTCGCCAAACTCATCGCGTTCCCCGCGATGAGCGATGGACGGCGTGACCTCACCGCCGCCTTCCTCCGCGCGAAGCGGACCGCCGACAGCCTGCGTCCGCGATCCGCGGACGCGAAGCTCACGTCGGAGCAGATGACGGCCTACCGCGACGCCGTGACGGACTACGCCGTGAAGTTCGACATCGCCGAACAGGACGCCCGCCGCATCCGAGACGCCGACTTCACCGCGGACGAACGCTCACGCCTGGACCGCGCCCGGCAGCTGCTGAAGACCGCAGTGGACACGTCGGCGACGAACGCCGAGCGTCAGCTCGCCTACCGACGCGTCCGGGACGAGATCGACGGACTGATCGTGCTGTCCCCGGAGGCGGTGACCATCCTGGAGACGAAGGTCGGCAAGGAGATCACTCCGGGTCCTGCGACCGGCGCGACCCCACCAGCGGGATGACGCTGGCGACCACCAGGCACACGATTCCGCCGCTGAACACCAGCACCTCGACCAGGCCCGTCCGGCCCGCGACGCCGGTCCACCCATGGCTCGACAGCATCACGACCCAGACCACGATCAACACCGCACCGGCCAGCGCCAGCACGCCCGCCACGATCCGTCCGATCATCGCCTCCTCCGTCCCGCACTGCCCTCGTGAGCATCGTACGGTGCGGAGCACGCGGCGGCCGCGCGTCGGCGCGTGAGAAATCTTCCCCGCACGAGGGAGGCCCCGGACCGCGGCCCGGGCGTAGCGTTGCACCCACGCGAGACCTGCTGGGGTGGACGGTCATCGTGTTCGTCTGCGCCGTGGTGCCGATCGTCGTCATCCCGTGCCCGCGACCGGACTCTCGTCAGGCGCTGAAGCGTTTGTGCGTCCGACCGCCCGGCACGATCTCGACGTCGCGGACGTCGGGATCGTCGAGTTCGCGAACCACGAAGTCCAGCAGTTCCTCGTTCGAGTTCACCACGATGCTGACCAGCAGGTTCCAGTCGCCACTGGTGGCGGTCGCCATCCGGCACTGCGGGTGCGCCCCGAGCCGTTCGCCCAGGCGCCGGACGGAACGCGGTGCGACCCGGACCCACAGCAGCGCATCGATGTGTCCGTCGAACAGGTCCGGGTCGGCGTCGACGACGTACGCGATCACCTGCTCGTCGGCGAGGCGATGCCGGCGCCGGAGCACGGTGCTGGCGTCAACGCCCAGCTTTGCGGCCAGCGCGGGCGCCTCCGCCCGGCCGTCGATGCCGAGCAGCTGAATCAGGCGTCGATCCAGTTCGTCCAGCGGCCGCGGCGGCCGCGGAACCGTCAGGCGAGCTTCCTCGTTCCACACCGTGAGCATCTGCGCGGCCCGATAGTCGTTCACCGGGATGTCCGGCGGCAGCGTCGCCAGGATGGACTCGCGACTGCGCGCGGCCGACAGCACCCCGGCCGTGATCTCGCCGCCGTCCCGCGCCGTCCGCACCCAACGGGCACGCGGCCACGCCGCGAGCGCCGCAGCCATCGCATCCGCATGACGGGGCTCCGCCCCCAGACGCACGATCCACGCCGAACGCCCCTCGAAGGACGGATGCACGCGAGCGACGACGCGGACCGCTCCGGAAACGCGCAGGGCCTCGAGCCGTCGCTGCGCGGTACGCGCGCTCGTACCCGTGGTCTCACCCAGCTCGCGCAGACTCATGAGCGGGTTCTGACGCAACGCGGCGACGATCCCATGATCAACGTCGTCCATGTCCCCGTCTCCCCGGCACCGTCCCCCGACGGCGCATGAGGCGATGCTACCGGTTTATTCCTGCACCACAGAAGACCGTGCCGCTTGATCACTGCAGCTCTCTTTCACGGAATGCCGACTGCACTCCATGATGCGCACAGCACCCCTGTGTGCGAGAAGGGACTGCGCGTGCCCGAATTCATCGTCGAGGAACCGCGGGATCGGCCGTCCGGCGAACCCGAGGGTGGCCCCACGCGAGCAACCGCCCACATCTCGACGCAGTCCGACCCGGTCCCGGTCGTCGGCGGTGCGACCGGTCTGATCGTCTTCGCGAGCGTCCTCGGACTCTTCGCGGCTCTGCAGCACACCCTGGCGCTGCCGATCGTCCTCGCGCAGTTCGGGCCCCGACCCTCCGCGGATCCGGTGGGAGCGGCCTGGGCGGCATCGCTCACCTGGTTGTTGACGGCGGCGGCCGCGCCGACAGCAGGGGCCCTGTCCGACCGGTTCGGCCGGCGACCGGTCATCGTCGTCTGCGTCTCCGCGCTGATCCTCGGCTCCGTGGTCGGACCGCTCGGGCAGGGCTACGTCGCGGAGCTGACCACCGTGCTCCTCGGCCGCGCGCTGCAGGGCATCGGTGCGGCCGTCGTGCCGGTGCTGTTCGCGGCCATCCGGGACTTCGTCCCGACCCGGCGGCGCAACATCGCGATCGCGGCCGCCGGGGCGGCGATCGGTGTCGGTGGGGTGCTCGGGATCCCGCTGACCACGGCCGCCTTCCCGGCGCTCGGGTGGCGTCCGATCTTCCTGATCAGCGCGGCGGCGAGCGTGCTGCTGCTGATCGCGATCCCGTTCTGCGTGCCGACCGGCGCTGAGCGGAACCGCGCACGGCCGCAGGTCCTGCGCGTTTCGATGTTCACGCTGACGACCGTGACGGCGGTGGTCGGCACGATCATGGGCGCGCTCACCGGGTGGACCTCGCCCGGCTTCCTGCTCTTGGTGGGGGTCACCGTCCTGGCGTGGGTGGTGACGACGGTGGCGGACGCGCGCGCCCGTCGCGCCGCACCCGGTGCGATCACCCTGTCGCGCGTCCTCGCCCTGCACGCGGTGGCGCTGCTGCTCGGCTTCATCGTGCTGGCGAATGCGCTGGTGACCGCGCTGCAGTTGCAGGAGGAGCAGTTCGGACCGCTGCACCTGAGCGTGCTGGCCCCGGCGCTGACGCTCGTGCTTCTCGCCGCGGTGATGTTCTTCGTCGCGCCGCTCGGCGCGGTGATCGCCGACCGCTTCCGGCCATCGCGCGTGCTGGTCGTCGGCGGTGTCACGTCCCTGGTCGGACTCATCCTGCGCGTCACGGTCTCGCCGACCGAGCTGTACGCCCTCGTCTGGGTCGTCCTGACCGCCATCGGCGTCGCTCTCGCGACCGCAGCGGTCCCGATGATCGTGAATGAGGTCACCTCCGCGGCGGCCGCCGGCGCTGTGCTCGGACGGCACCAGTCGCTGCGCCTGCTCGGTGTCGCGATCGCGGCAGCGGTCACCGTCTCCGTCACCCTGCACTCCGTCACCCAAGCGGAGGACCGACAGGTGCCGGACTGGACGGCGTTCACGGTCATCCTGCTGGTCGCCGCCGGCGCGGCCGCGGTCGTCACCGCACTCAGCCTCTTCCTCGCCTCACCCCGACGTCGCCGAGCGGACTGAATCAGTCCACGACGATCCCCCGCGCCCGCAGCAGATCGCGGACCGGCTCGGCGATCATCCCGTCCGGGTCCGTCACCCGACGCAGGGCGGGCAGCGCTTCCAGATCCGCGGCCGGGAGTGCGGTGAGGTCGTACCGCCCGTCGGTGGCGTCGGCGGTCGGATCGAGCTGGCGGTACACCTCGGCGGCGCGGGAGAAGCGCAGGTCCGTCACGACCGCAGCGTGCTCCTCGGGGATCGGGAAGCCGCGGAACCAGTCGGTGACCGCGGCACCCGGGTGCAGGGCGGGCGGCATCGTGAAGGCGGGAAGCACGGCACCCTCGTCGTACATCAGCCGTTGCAGCACCGCGAGCTTGAGGGGAAAGGAGCGGAACCGCACCCCGCCCGTCGGCTGTGACGGGGGCGGACCCGGCGACGGGGTGGGCACCCGCGACGGGTCCCGACGGAAGAGGTCACGCAGTCCCATCGGGCCATTCTCCCCCGCGGTGCGCCGGCGGCGCGCGCGGAGGCGTTTCAGACGTGCGTCGGCGAACGGACGGGTCTACAGTTCGAGACAACCCGAAATGGCCCTCTTCCCGGAGGGCCCCTCTCCGCGACGACGCGGGAAAGGAGCGCCGTGAGCACCACGGCCGATGGGACCCTGCCGACGCAGGTGTCCGCCGCCCCGCAGCGCCGACTGCTGACCTGGCTGTTCCTGGCGAACGCCGCCATCCTGACGATCTACTCGGCGTTCATCGTCATCCTGATCCCCAATCAGGTGGAGGACATCGACCCGGCCAACAAGGTCGCCAACCTCGCGATTCTGATGACGGCGTCGTCCATCGCGACGATCATCATCCATCCCCTGGTCGGGGCGTTGTCCGATCGCACCCGGAGCCGCCTCGGGCGCCGAGCGCCGTGGATCATCGGCGCGGCCGCGACGAGTGTGCTCTTCATGGTGCTGCTGGCGGGCGCGGCGAGCATCTGGTTGCTCTGCCTGTACTGGGTGCTGATGATGCTGTGCGTGAACTCCGTCGCCACGGTGGTCGGCGCGCAGGTTCCGGACCACTTCGCCAAGGGCCGTCTCGGCGTCGCCAGCGCCGTCGTCGCGCTCGGCGTGTTCGTCGGTATGGGCGCCGGTGTCGCGCTGGCCGGATTCGCGACGGCGAATCTCGGCATCGGCTACGGCGCGTTCGGCGTCGGGTTCCTCCTGGTCTGCATCCTCTACGTCGTCTTCAACCGGGACCTCTCCACGGTGGACATGCCGCGTCCGCCGTTCTCCTGGCGGTCATTCTTCGCCGGTTTCTGGGTGAGCCCGAAGCGCTTCCCGGATTTCTGGTGGGCCTTCGCCGGGCGATTCTTCCTGATCCTCGCCTACCAGTCCGTGCAGTCCTACCTGCTCTACATCCTGCGCGACTACGTCGGCCTGTCGAACGCGGACTCGACGGCGCTGTCCACGCCGATCACGGCCCTCATGCTGGTGGGGGCGCTGGTGACGACCTACTTCATCGGCCGCGTGTCGGACCGCACCGGAAAGCGGAAGAAGTGGGTCATCGTCGCGTCGATCATCATGGCCTGCTCGCTCGTCATCCCGCTCCTGATGCCGAGCCTTGCCGGAATGTTCGCCCTCGCGTCCGTCTTCGGTGTCGGCTACGGCATCTACATGAGCGTCGACTCTGCGCTGATGACGCAGGTGCTGCCATCCACGGACGCCGCCGGCAAGGACCTCGGCATCCTCAACATCGCCACCGCCCTGCCGCAAGCGCTCACTCCCGCCATCGCGGGTCTGTTGATCACGTTCGCCGGCGGATACGCCGCGATCTTCGTCGCCGGCATCATCTTCGCCCTCCTGGGCGCGGCGACCGTGCTGCCGATCCGGAGCGTGAAGTGAGCTCCGAGCACGAGCTCACCGCACCCGTCCCGCTGCTGCTGCCGAACGGCCGGGCGAACCCGGCGGCCACCGGATGGACCCGGCATCAGCAGCATGACACGTCCGGGATCGGGCGCGGACTGTACGGCTGGGGTCGCAACAAACGGTGGGAGTACTGGGGCGTCGTCACGCCGACGCACTGCTTCGCGCTGACGATCGGCGCACTCGATTACGCCAACGTGCGCCAGGTGTGGGTCCTGGATCGGGCGACTGAGGAGGAGATCGACACTTTCGAGATCAGCCCGCTCAGTCGCGGCGTGAGCATGCCCGGCTCGAGCGGCGAGGGGCCGTCGCGCTCACGCGGCCGCAGGGTTTCGCTGGAGTTCACCGAGTCGGCGGCAGGGACGCGTCTGCGCGGCACCGCGCCGCGAGTGTCCGTCGACGTGCTGGCCGAGACACGACCCGGCCACGAGCAGATGGGCACGGCGGCACCGTTCAGCCCGTTCCTGGCGGACTACACGGTCAAGGACCCGGATCGTCCGATCGTCGGCACCCTCACCGTCGACGGGGTCACGCACCGCATCGAGCCGGACACCGCGTGGGGTGTGCTCGATCACGCCCGCGCCCGCGCGGCGTACCGGACCGACTGGAACTGGGGCGCCGGTGGCGGCTTCTCCGACGACGGACGGCGCATCGGACTGCAACTCGGCGGGGGCGGCGAGCGCGCGGTTCGGGACGGGATCTCCCCGAACGGCTTCACCGTGGACGGTCGGGTGCAGAAGGTGGCGAACGTCCTGGAGTGGGAGTTCGACCCGACCGACTTCCTGGCCCCCTGGCGCATCCACAACGATCGGATGGACCTGACCTTCACGCCCTACTTCGACCGCGCGGCCAGCACGAACCTGCTCATCGTTCGCTCCCGAACGCACCAGTGCTTCGGCACCTACGCCGGACGCCTCCGCACCGACGACGGCGAGTGGATCACCGTGTCCGCCCTCGACGGCTGGGCCGAGGACGTCCACAACCGCTGGTGAGCACACGACCCGGACTACGCTGAGGGGCGATGACGGGATGGCTGGCAGGCACCAACCACTAGGCTCCGCATATGGAACCCGGGGGATCCGACGAGCGAGCGTATACGCCCGAAGAAGTAGGCTCACTTCTTACAACTGCATCGAGCTTCACGGCGCGTGAGGAGAGACTCGGGGGACTCATCTCCCGGCTCGCAAATGAAATCCTCCGCTACCTTGCGGCAGCGGCGACACGACCACGCGCCTCAATGGCGAAGGTAAGATTCACAATCGCCATTACCGATGTCGCGGCATCAAAAGCATTACCAGATGACATCCTGGCCTGTGCCGTCGTGATAGCTAGTGTCGCCCGCACCTCCTCGCCCGATCCCGGGGCGGAGTCAATTCTGCTCGCGACTAGGGCCGAGCTGGAACGCACGTTGTCACGCCGCGAGGGCTGGCATGCTGCGGCCGACGCTCTCGACGCCTTGGGGGCCAGCAGCAAATTCGGGTTCGGGGTCGAAGCGCTGCGCGCTACCCGCATCTGGGACGCCATGCTTGCGTTAACCGCTGGCGGCATCGACGCAGACCCGATTCCGCAGCCGCCCGAGGGCCTCGTCGGCACGACCCGTGTAGTCCAGGCGAAGATGATGGCCACTTCAGTGGCGACCCTCGTCGCGGGCCGCGAGACCTCACACGTCCGAGGCACTCGGAGTGATGCTGGCGGAGCCACAGTCCTCACACCCATTCGAGACGCCCGCGACGACGAGTTCGATGATGGCGACGGCGACGGCGACGGCGCGAAGATTCGAGTCTGGTTCGCCACCAACCGATCGCCAAAGATCTCGAGGGATCCACAAAGCGGCTTCACGAGCATTCCGGACCGTACTCTCCACTACGGGCGGTGTGACGTCGTGATTCCCAAAATCGAAGACGCCACGGGCGGCATCACTCGAGTCGTCGCCGGATGGTTCGGTCTCAGTTCGTCGCACAGAACTCGACCACACATCGCGCGAACTTTCCGCCTCCCAAGCGAAAGGGAATTCTCGCGCGAACTGAACGACGCACTAGCGCGCGCGTCCAGCCGCACCGCGCTTGTTTCGGTGCACGGATTCAACACGTCATTCCCAGATGCGGTAACGAGCGTGGCTCAGCTCTCCGTGAACCTCAAACACCCGGGCCCAACCGCTGTCTTCTCGTGGCCATCCCACGCGAAGATCTTTCGCTATCGAGACGACGAGCGGATTGTGAATCTCAGTCGGCACCAGCTCGCGGCGTTCCTAACGACCATCAGCCAACTCGGCAATCTGGACAATATCGACCTCGTCGTGCACTCCCTGGGCAGCCGGCTCTTCCTCCGAACTCTCGTGGCTTTATCTAAGTCCGCCACCTCGATTCACCTGCCGATCAGAAACATATTCCTAGGCGCCCCCGATATCGATCGCCAGGAATTCCTGAGCCACGCGCGCTCCTTCCACCGGACCTCGCAGATGACCACTATGTACGGTTCAGACAGTGACACCGCTCTTTTGATGTCAAAGATCATTCATGGCCAAAATCGCGCGGGCCTGATGCCTCCACCCACAATTTTGACCGGCATCGACAGCATAGAAACGAGCGCGGTGGACGCATCGCGGCTTCGACACGGAGCGGTGCTGAACTGCGCGGCGGTTCAGTCCGACATGTTCATCGTGCAGGACAGTGCAAGCGTCCCGGATCACCGCCCTAACCTGCGCCGGGTGACGACGCCATCCGGGCCCTATTGGCGGTTCTGAGCTCGTTGGAAGAGCCCAGGCTGGTGAGCGCGCGACCCGGACTACGCTGAGGGGCGATGACGGGACCGGTGTGGACGGGGCACGAGCGGGGCAGTGCCGGTTACCGGCGCATGATCCTCGCGCTGTTCGCCGCGGGCGTCGCCACGTTCTCGCAGCTCTACTCGGTGCAGGGCGTCCTGCCCGAACTCGCCGTGGACCAGCACGTCAGCGAGTCCGAGGCGGCCCTCGCCGTGTCGATGGCGACCCTGGGGCTCGCGATCGCGGTGATCCCCTGGTCCCGCGTCGCCGACCGGCGCGGACGCCGCACCACGATGCGCGTCGCCATCATCGCCGCCGTCGTCCTGGGCTTGACGGTGCCCTTCTCCCCCACATTCGAGACGCTGCTCGTCCTCCGCTTCATCGAGGGACTCGCGCTCGGCGGCATCCCGGCCGTGGCCCTGGCGTACCTCGCCGAGGAGGTCGCGCCGCTCGCCGCGGCCGTCGCCAGCGGCACGTACATCTCCGGCACATCCCTCGGCGGCCTGTGCGGGCGACTCCTGTCCGGGCCCCTGAGCGAGTTCTTCACCTGGCGGGTGGGCATGTTCGTCGTGTCCGCCGTCGCCGCGATCGCCGGCCTCGTCTTCTTCCTCCTCGCGCCCGCTCCCCGCGGATTCACACCCGTGGTGCGCGGCTCGGACCGGGACATCCCGCTCGCCCGGAAGCTGTGGTCGTGCCTTCGTGACCCGCGCCTGGTCGCCCTGTTCTGCCAGGGCGGACTGCTGATGGGCGGGTTCGTCGCCGTCTACAACTACCTCGGGTTCCGGCTGCAGGCTCCCCCGTTCCTCCTCCCGGCGGCGATCTCGTCCCTGCTGTTTCTGGCCTACCTGTCCGGAACCTGGTCCTCGGCCCAGTCCGGACGGCTCGCACACGATCGCGGCCGCTACCCGGTGCTACTGGGCTCCGCAGCCCTCATGCTCGCCGGACTGATCGTCACCGCCTGGGACTGGCTCCCCGCCGTCGTGCTCGGCCTGCTGATCTTCACCGCCGGGTTCTTCGCCGCCCACGCCACCGCCTCCGGCTGGGTACCGGTTCTCGTCCGCACCGGCCGCGCACAGGCATCGAGCCTGTACAACCTCGCGTACTACGGCGGATCGAGTCTGTTCGGCTGGGCTGTCGGCCTCGCCTTCCAGGACGTCGGCTGGTGGGGCGTGGTCGCCGCCGTGGCGACGATGGTCCTCCTCGCGATGGCGATCGCGGCGATCCGTCTGCGTCGGGAACCCACCGGACGCCCGGCGCTCAGCTGACCTCAGCCCGTCCTCGTAGCATCGAGCTATGACCACCGCTTCCGACAGCGTGCAGCCCGCCCGCAGCACCGTCACGACCGCCGCGCTGACGAGCGTCGGCTTCGTGGCGCTGCTGTGGATCAGCGAGATCGTCGACACGGTGCTCGCCCACCGGCTGGACCAGTTCGGGATCCGCCCACGTACCGGGGAAGGACTGCTCGGCATCCTCTGGGCGCCGCTGCTGCACGCCGGGTTCCCCCACCTGATCGCCAACACCGGACCGGTCCTCGTGCTGCTGTTCGTCGTCATGCTCTCCGGGCCCGCCGCGGCCGTGCGGGCGACCACCGTGATCTGGCTGGTCGGCGGCGCCGGTACGTGGTTGATCGGAGCGTCCGGCTCCGTGCACATCGGCGCATCCGGGCTCGTGTTCGGCTGGGTCACCTACCTCGTCCTGCGTGGCATCTTCACCCGCCGCGTGATGCAGGTGGTCGTCGGCATCGGGGTTCTGCTGCTCTACGGCGGTGTCCTCTGGGGCGTGTTTCCGGGCCAGCCCGGAGTGTCCTGGCAGATGCACCTGTTCGGCGCCATCGGCGGTGTCCTCGCGGCGGTCGCGGCCGGCCGGACGCGACGCCACGTCGCGTGAGCGCGGACGTTAACGCGGTCGTTAACGCGGTCCGTTAACGTCATCCATCCACAGCGTTGTCCACAGCTGGGGACGAAACTACACCCGCGTAATTCCGCGCCCCGTTCGCCGAGATGTTCGAGTTATCCCCTACCCCCGCTGTGGATAACTCACACGTGTGGAGAGCGTCAGCGCGTGTAGAGGGTGATGTCCGAAACGTTCAGCCGCTCGTGCTGGGTCGGCGTGAATCCGGCGCGCTCGAGGTCGGCGACGCCATCCGTTCCCACCGTCCGAGGTCGACCGGTGATCGTCTGCACCACCCAGACGCGGGTCACCCCATCGAAGGCCCCCGCGGCTTCAGCCTGCCCGACCGATCGCGTTTCGGCGAACCACAGCGGAGCCTCCTGGTACGGAGTGACCAGCCCCACGTCCTTCAGTCCCGCGAACGGTTTCGGGTTGGTGTCCAGGGCCAGGCGCGGCCGCCAGGACGGACTCGTGTTCTCCTGGAACACGATGGCATCACCTGGCCGCTTGCCCTGCTCGATGACCGCGGCGACCTCGTTCCAGTCCGACCCGCGCTTCGCGTACGGCGTTCGCAGGTCCGCCCAGGCCGGCACGGCGATCACTGCCAGCGCCAGCAGAGCGGCGATGGGAAGCAGGCGCACCCGACCCCACCGCGCCCACGGCAGGCTCCACAGGCGCACGATCCCGGCAGCCTGGATCAGCGCGATCGCCGGCGCGCCGAAGGTCAGGTAGCGCGGCGTGTAGTCCGGGTGGACGATGTTCAGCGCCAGCACCGCGGCCAGCGGAACCGCTGCCCACACGACCCCGATCACTTCCGCGCCCAGGCGCGGCTGCCGCTTGCGCGCGATCCACCAGCCGATCAAGGCGACCAGCACGAGCGTCCACCCGATGATCGCCGAAGGGATGTCGACGAACCACATGTCGATGAACAGCGCCTTCAGATTCGCCCGGTCCTCCTGGCCGAGGAATGCGATCTGCGCTGTCTGCGTGACTCCGAGCAGCGCCACCGGCGAGGCGACCGCGAGACCGATCAGCGAGGACACCAGCCACCGCCGGCACTGCGCACGGAAGCGTCGCGCGACGACGAGCAGGATGCCGACGACCGCGACCATCGCGCCGGCATACAGGAAGGTGGCCGTGGTCAGCGCGACGAGCGCACCGTAGCCCACCCACCACGGCATCGTGCCGTGGCGCCCGCGTCCGTCATCCGGACGTCGCAGCAGTTCCAACAGGACCAGGATGATGAGGGTCGCGAACAGGGCGTCGAACGCGTAGGCGCGGGCTTCGATCCCCGCGTACCCGAGACGGGGATTCACCGCGGCGAACACGCCGGCGAGCACACCGAACCCGATCGAGCGCAGGCGGTAGCCGATCCACGCGAGCGCGGCCGCGCACAGTCCGATCGCAACCGCAGAGGGGAACCGGACCGAGAACGGACTGGAGCCGAAGAGGTCCACCCAGAGGTGCATCATGACGTAGCTCACGCCGTGCACGGCGTCGATGCGCCCCAGCATCGCGAACAGGCTCGGCCACGGCCGCGTCGCGGAGAGGACGGAGGCGGCCTCATCGCCCCAGAGGGACGGGATCCACGAGCCGATGAGCGTGACGGCGAAGGTCGCCACTCCCACGACGAGGACGGCGATCAGCGCGGATCGCGTGCCGTAGGTCGGCGTGCGCCTGACCGGGATTCCTCCGGTCGCAACTTCGAACACCACCAGATCAGGTTAGGAGAGCCGTATGAACGCGCGGGGTACGCCGGGCGGATTGCGATCCGCCTCATAGCGAAGCCACAGCTCAGCTGGGGGCGCCGGCCTCGGTGTGGTGGCGGATCACCTCTGCCACGACGAAGTTGAACCACTTCTCCGCGAACTCCGGATCCAGGTGCGCCTCCTCGGCGAGGCTGCGCAGCCGAGCGATCTGGCTCTCCTCGCGCTTCGGGTCAGACGCCGGCATCTCGTGCGTGGCCTTGAGCACACCGACCTGCTGCGTGCAGCGGAAGCGTTCGGCGAGCATGTAGATGAGGGCCGCGTCGATGTTGTCGATGCTGGCGCGCAGGCGCAGCAGGGTGGCGGTCGGGTCCTCGTGCTCGCTCATCGCTCCAGCATACGGGCGCGGCTCATCGGGCCAGAGCCGCCGCCATCCGCCGGACGGCCTCTTCCAGGATCGGACGGGGCGTCGCGAGGATGATGCGGACGTGCCCCTCACCGGCCTCTCCGCAGGCGATGCCGTCCGTCAGGGCGACCCGGGCGTGCTCGCGGAAGAAGTCCGCCGGGCTGCCCTCGATGCCGAGGCGGCGGGCGTCGAGCAGGGCGATGTACGTCCCCTGCGGAGCGACGTAGCCCATGTCCGGAATCAGTTCCGCCAGCAGCTCACCGAACCGGCGACGGTTGCCGTCGAGGTAGTCGACGAGCTCGGCCAGCCACGGACCGCCCGACTCGTACGCGACCGCATTGGCGAGCACGCCGATCGTGCTGGGGTGCGCACCGGACGCCTCCGCCGCGGCGTCGTCCCACGAAGCCGCGTCCTCCGCGTTGGACAGGATCACCTGCGCCGCGCGCAGTCCCGGCATGTTGAACGCCTTGGAGGCGCTGGTCGCGGTGATCGTGTGCGCGGCCGTCGCCTCGGTCAGGCTCGCGTACGGGACGTGCCGGGTGCCCGGCATCGTCAGCGGGGCGTGGATCTCGTCCGAGAACACCCGCGCGCCGTGACGCTCCACCACCTCCGCGAGCGCGAGCAGTTCATCGCGCTCGAACACGCGCCCGAGCGGGTTGTACGGGTTGCAGAGCACCAGCAGGCCGGCGTCCGCGAGCGCGGCGTCGATCGCGTCCAGGTCGAACACGTATCGCCCGTCCTGGAGCAGCATCGGCACCTGCACGACCTCGCGGCCGAGCAGCGGCGGGATGGTGAGGAACGGCATGTACGCCGGCGTCGGCACGACGACCTTCGACCCGGGCGGGGTGTAGCGGGAGATCATGACGCGCAGCACGGTGAGCACGTCCGGCATCGATCGCACGTTCTCCGCCGGCACGTCCCAGCCGTAGCGGTCGCGCTGCCAGGCGGCGCAGGCTGCGCGGAGGCGCTGTTCCAGAGGCTCCGGGAGGTAGCCGAGCAGTCCGTCGTCGATGGACGCCTTCATCGCGTCAGCGATGACCGGAGCGGTGCCGAAGTCCATCTCCGCGACGAACGCGCCGATCGTGCCGGGGAAGCGCGACCACTTCACGCTGCCGACCTCCTGCAGCCGCTCGATTCCGATCGCGTCCCACTCCGCCGCAGCGCTCACCCGTGCTCCTTCTTCCGTTTCCCGCCGTACGTCGTCCGGAATCCATCCTGTCGCATATCGCGGACGCCCGGCCGCGCCGGGGATGCTCACGGGGCCGGTTCCGGCGACCGGACTCAGCTCAGGAACTCGAGCGGGTCGAAGCGGTCGATCGGGATGACCCGGATGCGCTCGAGCGGTGCGTCGAACGCGTGCACGTCGTACTCGAGGTCGAACGTCTCGATGCCGGGCACCTCACGCAGGGCGAGGTTGCGGAACTCGTCGAAGCCGACGACGCCGACCCGGTGGTCGCTCTCGGCGAGCTCGACGAGACCGTCCACGAAATCACCGTCGTTGCTGACCAGCAGCACGGCGTCGTCGCGGTCGACCAGAGCGCTCATCGTCTTGACGATGGCCATGTCTACGACCTTCTCGTCGGCGGCACCGGACAGCAGCGCGACGCGATAGTCCATCGCCATCAGGGCCTGCACGAACGGCATCGGCACGGACGTCGTGGCGTTCAGGAAGAAGACGCCGCGCGCCTCCTGGTTCCACGTGCGGGCGGCGAAGGACAGCAGGCGATCCCAGCGCGGGCGCTCGTCCGGCTGCGGTCGACGCCCCAGGATCTGGCCACCGAGCGTCGCATCGATGTTCTCGCCGTCAACCAGCACCCATGTCGTCATTCCGACCTCCATTCGCCCTCCGATCCTAGGGCGGCGGTCACGTCCGTCGTGCAGCGCCGGTCAATCGAAGACGGGCAGCAGTGCGGTCGGGGTCGGTGCATCCGTGATCGATCGGCGCACGGTCGGCAGCTGCGACCGCTCGTCGATCGTCAGCGCCGCGACCGTGTCGCTGCGCTGGCCCGCGATGAGGAGTACGTCGCGCACGAGCACGTGGTGGCGAGGCCAGTCCACGTGGGTGTCGACCGCCGCAACGGGGACGAGCCGGGTGCCGTTCTCCTTCACCGCGAGCGTCGCGATCGTGTTGGAGCCGCGCACGCCGGCGTAGAGGTGCTCTCCGCTCGCGGACGATGACAACTCGCTCGGGAAGTCGGCGCCGACGACGGCCTCGCGGGAAACGGGCGTCGCCGCCAGGATTCGCCAGCGACCGGCATCATCCGGGGCCAGCGTGAAGACTTCGCACGAGTACTCGGTGACCACGTGCAGGTGGCCGCTGGGATGCCACACCATGTGACGCGGGCCGGAACCCTGCGGCAGTGCGACGGACTGGATCTCGACGAACCCGCGCGCGCTGCGCGCCCAGAGCCGCACGAGGTCGAATCCGAGGTCGGTCGTCGCGATCACCCCGCGCGAGAGGAACCGGGCCTGATGCGCGTGCGGGACGCGTCCTTCCGGGGCTTCCGGAGCCTTCGCGACCGGAGCGGCGTCGGCGATGATGGCGGCCGCGACATCGCCCGCGAGACGACGCTCGGTGGCGTCCGGACCCAGCAGCAGGAGGTCTTGCTCGGCGAGGAAGCGCGCGAACTCGTCCCCGTCGTCGCCGGTGTACGACGGCACGAGGTGGGCGAACTCCGATCCGACCGCGGCGCGCAGCGCGTCGGCCGCCCGCGCGACATCGGTGGTCTCCGGTCGGGGCGCCGGGGCGTCCGTTCCGGCGAGGGCGAAACCGGACGCCGTCAGCGCTCCGAGGTTCGGATCATCGATCCGTCCGCCACCGACGACTCCGGCGTGCGGATCGGTCGGAAGCGCACCGAAGATGGCTTCGCCGAGTGCGCCGTCAGCCGTGAGCGGAATGAACGCGACGCTGCCGTCGCCATAGGCGGTCGCCACGAGCAGCGTGCCGTCGGGAGAGACGGCCGCGTGACACGTGAACTCGCCCGTGACCACCGCGGGGCCGTGGACGACCAGTGTCTCCAGGCCGGTGCGGCGGAACGCCTGCACGGTGCCGTCGCCCTCGAGGGTCGCGTAGACCACGGGCAGCGTGGGGTGCGCGGCCAGCCAGGACGGCGAGGACGTCGTCACCGCCGTACCGGCGAACGCCAGCGCACCCGAGGCGGATTGCTCGGCGGCTCCGCCGGCATGGAGGACGCCGATGCCGGAGCCGGTGCCGTCCATGTCGGCGGAGTAGCCGCCGAGCCAGAAGCGCATCAGTCGACGAGGTCGTGGCGCACGACGACGGCGTCGCGGGCGGGACCGACGCCGATCACCGAGATGCGCGTGTTGCTCATCTTCTCCAGCGCGAGGACGTAGTCCTGCGCGTTCTGCGGCAGGTCCTCGAAGGCCCGGGCCGTCGAGATGTCCTCGGTCCAGCCGGGGAAGTACTCGTAGATCGGCTTGGCGTGGTGGTAGTCGGTCTGGTTGACCGGCAGTTCGTCGAAGCGGACGCCGTCGACGTCGAACGCCACGCACACCGGGATCCGCTCGATGCCGGTGAGGATGTCGAGCTTGGTCAGCACGATGTCGGTCAGGCCGTTGATGCGGGTCGCGTACCGGGTCGTGGGTGCGTCGTACCAACCGACGCGACGCGGACGTCCGGTCGTCGTGCCGAACTCGAAGCCGCGCGAGCGCAGCATGTCGCCGTTCTCGTCGAACAGCTCGGTCGGGAACGGACCCGATCCGACGCGCGTGGCGTACGCCTTCGCGATGCCGACGATGCGGTCGAGCTTGTTCGGTCCGATGCCCGAACCGGTGGCGGCGCCGCCGGCGGTGGCCGAGGACGACGTGACGAACGGATAGGTGCCGTGGTCGATGTCGAGCATCGTCGCCTGGCCGCCCTCGAACACGACGACCTCGCCGCGCTTCAGGGCGTCATCCAGCAGCAGCGACGTGTCGGCGACCATCGGACGCAGGCGCTCGACGTACTGCAGCAGGTCCTCGACGATCGTGTCCACGTCGAACGCGCGACGGTTGAACATCTTCACCAGCAGGTGGTTCTTCTGATCGAGCGCACCCTCGACCTTCTGGCGCAGGATGTTCTCGTCGAACAGGTCCTGGATGCGGATGCCCATGCGGTTGATCTTGTCGGCGTAGGCCGGACCGATGCCCCGCCCGGTGGTACCGATGTTGCGCTTGCCGAGGAAGCGCTCGGTGACCTTGTCGAGGGTCGTGTGGTACTGCGTGATCACGTGCGCGTTGGCGGAGACCTTCAGACGCGAGACGTCGATGCCGCGAGCGCTGAGGGCCTCGAGCTCGCCGAAGAGCACCTCGAGGTCGATCACGACGCCGTTGCCGATCACGGGCGTGACGCCGGGCGAGAGGATGCCGGAGGGGAGCAGGTGCAGGGCGTACTTCTCGTCGCCGATGACGACGGTGTGGCCGGCGTTGTTGCCACCGTTGAATTTCACCACCCAGTCCGTGCGTTCGCCGAGCAGGTCTGTGGCCTTGCCCTTGCCCTCGTCGCCCCACTGGACGCCGACGATCACGATTCCTGGCATTTGGGTACACCCCCGTGGAAAGGGACCCGAGCGGGTCCACCCCATTCTATCGGGGAGGCCCAAAACGGCCGATCCGGAGGTTGCCCGACACCCCTTGACAGCGTTACTTGTTTTTTGCAAGCTTGACGAGTCGACGATCGCCGACGGTCCAGAATAGGAGCCCCCATGTCCACCCAGATCTTCGTCAACATCCCCTCCACCGACCTCGAGCGCAGCAAGGATTTCTACACCGCGCTCGGCGCCACGATCAACCCCCTCTTCACGGACGAGAACGCCGCGTGCATCGTGTTCAGCGAGGACGTCTACTTCATGGTCCTCACCCGCGACTACCTGCAGACGTTCACCGACAAGCCCGTCGCCGACCCGAAATCCACCGCGCAGGCGCTCTTCGCGCTCACCCGCGACTCGCGCGAGCACGTCGACAGCACGCTGGCCGCCGGCCTCGCTCACGGTGGCTCCGAGCCGCGCGACCCGCAGGACTACGGCTTCATGTACTCCCGCGACCTCGAGGACCCGGACGGCAACATCCTCGAGTTCCTCTACATGGCACCGGAGGCGGCCGAACAGGGGCCGGAGGCCTACCTCGCTGAGAACAGCTGAGCCGTGGCGGCACGCACCTACGGGCAGTACGACGGGGTCAGCACCGCGATCGAGCTGATCGGCGAGCGGTGGGCGCTGCTGATCGTCCGGGATCTGCTCGTCGGCCCGCGCCGGTACACCGACCTCAAGGCGGGGCTGCCGAAGATCCCGACGAACATCCTGGCCGCGCGGTTGAAGGAACTGCAGGCCGGTGGGGTGGTCCGTCGGGCCCCGATCGCGAAGTGCGGGCTGGTGTATCAGTTGACGCCCTATGGGGCGGCACTGGAGCCGATCGTGCTGGCCCTGGGCCGGTGGGGTTTCGCCGCCTTGGACGAGCGGACGGACGACGAAGAACTGACCGCGGACGGCCTGACCATGGCTCTGCGCAGCGCGTTCCGTCCGGAGGAGGCCGCCGAACTGCCGGCCACCGACTACGAGGTGCGAGTCGGCGCGGTCGCGGTGCGCGTGCGCGTCGCGGAGGGCAGGCTGCGCTCGTGGCAGCTCGCCCCGCCGGCACCGCCGGTGGGCGGAGCCCTCCCGGCAGAGGCGGCGGACCTGGTCATCTCCGGCGGGGCCGGGCTGCGCCGCCTGCTCAGCGGTGACATCCGGCCCGCGGAGGCGGTCGCCGACGGCGCGCTCGCGCTGGAGAGCGGTGACCCCGCACTGCTGGAGCGATTCGCCACGGTCTTCCGGATCGATCCCGTCCGCTGAGCCCCGTCCGGGCTCCCGACCCGGATCACGTACCCTCGGAGGCATGCGACTTCGCCTGCTTTCGGTCCCCGTGGCCGCCGCCGCTCTGCTCATCCTCGCCGGATGCGCCACCGGAACCTCCGGTGCCGGATCCGCCGCCGCTCCGGCGCCCGCGCAGAGTTCGGCTTCCGCGCAGGCGAACGGCGCATGCGATTACCCGGCTGCCGCCGGCGCCGCGAAGGACGTCGAGGCCCCGCCCACCGAGCCGACCGAAACCGGGCAGGTGAAGGCCGTGATCCACACGTCCGTCGGCGACATCGGCGTGACGCTCGCGGCGAACACCGCACCCTGCACCGTGAACAGCTTCCTGTCGCTGGCGAAGCAGGGTTACTTCGACGACACGTCGTGCCACCGCCTGACGACGTCCGGCATCCGTGTGCTGCAGTGCGGCGACCCGACCGGCAAGGGCACGGGGGGTCCGGGCTACACGATTCCGGATGAGCTCAGCGGCTCCGAGACCTACCCGGTCGGCACCCTCGCGATGGCGAAGACCACGGCACCGAACTCCGGCGGCTCGCAGTTCTTCCTGGTGTGGGGCGACACCCCTCTGCCGCCCGAGTACACGGTGTTCGGCATGATGGATGAGGCCGGGATCGCGGCCGTGCAGAAGGTCGGCGAAGCCGGCACCGCCGACGGTGGCGCCGACGGCGCCCCGAAGACTCCCGTCACGATCACCGGCGTCACGATCGGCTGATCCTGGGGCGAGCCCCCTCCCACGCGCCGGGCGTGGCGTGGCCGCGGTTCCAGCGTCGTCGCTACGCTGAGCGCATGACAGCCCCGCGACCCGCGTACGGACCGCGCCTGGCCTGGGGACTGGTCCGCCTCGCCACTGCGGGAGTCATCGTCGCGGCGGTCATCTCACAGCTCGGCACGACCGTGTCCATCGCCGAGGATCGAGGGTGGCACCTGCCCACCGTGGTGGGGAACTTCTTCAGCTTCTTCACGATCCTCGCCAACATCGCCGCCGCCGTCGTCCTGGCCATCGCCGGCATCTGGGTGCTCGCGCGCGGAGCGGTGAAACGCTACGAGCCGCACGCGCTGTCCGTGATGATCGTGGCCACGGGCACGTACATGGTCATCACCGGCATCGTCTACAACCTCCTCCTGCGCGGTATCCCCCTGGACCAGGGCGCCACCGTGCCGTGGTCGAACGAGGTCGCCCACGTGATCGCGCCTCTGATCCTTCTCGTGGAACTGATCCTCCGCGTCGCCCGCCGACCGGTGCCCTGGTGGACGATCTGGATCGTGGTGGCGTTCCCCATCCTCTGGGTGGTCTACACGCTGGCTCGGGGCGAGCACATCACCAATCCGCGCACCGGCCAGGCGTGGTGGTATCCCTATCCGTTCCTGAATCCGTATCTGACGGCGAACGGTTACCTCGGCGTCGCGTTCTGGATCCTGGTGATCGCGGCCCTCATCATCGCGGTCGCGAGCATCGCGGTGTGGTGGACGCGGCGTCGTCGCGTCGTCACGGACGTGTCGACGACAGACGAGCCGACGACGGACGACGACGCCGTCGAAGTGCCGGCTCCGGCAGACGCGCCTCCCCCCGCACCCGCCGACATGATCGCGGCAACGGAACCCCCCGCAGCGACCGTCCCGGACGCGGATCCGCCGCCGTCGCCGGCGAGCGTCCTTCCGGAGCATCGCGGCGACGTGTGAGAGTATGGCGCCGCGACCGGAAGGACAGTGACGCATGAGCAGGACCCGGCCGAGGCGGACAGTCTCACAGCACGCCGCCATGACCCAGCGCAGTCCGATGCGTCGTCTGTTCACGCTCATCACCGCGGCCGTCGGCGCCGTGGCCCTCGCCGCGGTCGGTGTCGGTGTCTTCATCGTCTCCGACCTCGCCGGGGCGATCCAGAACAACGCGGTCAACATCGGAACGACGACCAAGCCGCCGGCCGCCGAGCTCAAGGCGTATGACGGGGCGTTCAACCTCCTCGTGGTCGGCACCGATGAGTGCGCGGACTCGATTCGTGACTTCATCGGCGTGGATCGCTGCTCCGGCGACGAGGCGACCCACCAGCTCAACGACGTCAACATCCTGATCCACGTGTCGGAGGAGCCGCGGCGCGTGACCGTGCTGTCGTTCCCGCGCGACCTCTACACCGAGATCCCCGGCGGCGAGGCGTGCTCCGTCGAGGGCACCGCCAAGATCAACACCGCATACATGAGCGGCGGTCTCGCGTGCGTCAAAGCGGCCGTGGACCAATTGACCGGACTGAACGTCGACTACGCCGCCAAACTGAGCTTCCTGAACGTGATGCAGATCACCGATGCCATCGGTGGCGTCGAGGTCTGCGTCGGCGCCGGCGGCATCCACGACGCGAACACCCGCGTCGACCTCGACCCGGGTATGCACAAGGTCAAGGGCGGCGATGCCCTCCAGTTCCTGCGGACGCGCTACGGCCTGTCCGGCGAGAGCGACATCGCCCGCATCTCCAACCAGCAGCAGTACATGTCCCGCCTGGTGAACAAACTGCGCAGCGAGGAGGTCCTGACCAACCCGGTGACGCTGCTGAATCTCGCCACCATCGTCGCGCACAACATGGAGCCCTCGAAGGAACTGGCCGATCCGGTGCGCATGGCACAACTGGCCCTGACGATCAAGGATGTGCCGAGCGATGCGATCACCTTCGTGACGTTCCCCGTCTACGACGTCTCCGACGGGCTCGCGGCATCCGGAGACGAAGCTGATCAGCTCCTGACGGCGATCAAGAACAATGAGGTGTTCACCCTGTCGCGCACCGGTGTCGGCACGACCGACCCGAACGCCGCGGATCCGTCCGAGGAACCCACGACCGAGGACCCGGTCACGGAGGATCCGACGCCGGACCCGGGATCGACCACCGTGCCGTCGACCAAGCCGGTCGAGCTCGGCTGGGGCGCGTCCGGTCAGACCGCCGCTCAGGAGACCTGCTCGAACGGCAACGGCTGACTCACGCCGGGTGGTGCAGGGGATCGGGCCCCGCATCCGGCGTTCCGACGAGGGCGCTGAGTCCGACCGGGACCGACGACACATCGAGGTCGACGCGGCGGGCGCCGCAAGCACATCGCACGTATCGAACGGTTCCCTCGGACGTGCGATGGGCCGATTCCGTGGTCCAGGCGTGCTCGTGGGCGGCAGTGGAGACGGTCGGGGAGGCGCAGGTCCTGGTGCTCATGTATCCAGCGTGATGTAATGCCGTTATGCAACTCAACCCTTACGGGGAGTACGCGGTCCTCCTGGCGGCATCGCTGACGAACGATTGGCCCGAGACCCGGGCCGATCTGGAAGCGCGGACACGCGAGTTCGGGATGACGATGACGTTCGACGAACGCGCGGATGACCTTCAGCGCGTTCGCGCGGTCGTGGATGACTGGCTGCGCGTCGTCGACGCCACGGACGAGTCCGAGCGCGCCGCGGTCCTGAACGCGCAGATCGCCGCCGCGAGCGCGATGCCGTCGCTGACGAACCACGACGGCGAGAGCTGGCACCTGCACTACCGCGACGACTCGGCCGCGCTGCCGTACGTTCTGGCCGCGGTGTTCGCCGTCGGCACCGCGCTGCATCTGACCACCCGGGGGATGTCGCGCCTGAGCCGTTGCGCCGCGGAACCGTGTCGCAACGTCGTGGTGGACATCACCCGCAACGGCCGCCAGCGCTACTGCTCCGTCCGGTGCGCGAACCGTGCCGCCGTCCGCCGCCACCGCGCCCGTGCGACCTGACGGCCTCGCGCGTCACTCGGCAAGCGTCAGAAGCATGCGAGCGAGGGCGTAGCGGGTCCGGCCTCGCGGCGTCCGCGGGTCATAACCCAGGACCTCCGACAGGGCGTTCACCCGCTCCTGCACGCTGGAGTGATGGCGATCGAGACGGACCGCCGCTCCTCGTACGCTCTGCTCGGACACCAGCGCGTCCAGGATCTCGAGCGCACGCGGGTCCAGAGCCGCGAGTGCCGACACGTCCGGGTGCGGCGCAGCGTCCTCCGCGGCCAGGGCGACCGCCAGCGAGACGCCGAGGTCCGCCGCATCGAGGCGGGGCTCGTCAGCGGAGGTCAGGCGGAGCGCCACGAGAGCGGACGTCCACGATTCGGGCAGGGCTGTCCCCGGACCCGTCACTCCGATCCCGGCGCGCTCCGTGTCGGTGTCCCAGGCCTCGGTGACGCGAACGTCGCCCGGCAGGATCGTCGCGCGGGTCAGACCGCGCCGGGTGGCGATGACGGCGGAGGCATGCGCGGCCCGCGGCGGCGGGTCTGCCGGCGTCGCGACCACGCGCACCGTCTCCGCGGGCAACCGCAGGCGCGCGACCGCACCCGCCCGTTCGTCCGCGCCCGCGTGTGCGCTGATGGCGAGTTCCACGGCGCTGGCCGGACCGGGGTCCCGTCGCGCCCGGATGATGCCGATCGCGAGGGCCAGACGCTCGAGCACCATGGCGTCGTTGTGGTGCGCGAGCCCCGCGCGCTCGACCCAGACCTCGGCGTCCGGACCGCACGCGCGCGACGGCCAGGGCGCGTCGGTCGGGCCTTCCACCGTTCGCACACCCGTCGCGTCCACCCGGACGACGCGCGTACCGTCGCGGAATCCCGTGGCGACGCCGGTGAGCACGGCCGCTCCGCGCACCATGCTCTCGATGCCGACCGAACGCGCCACCAGGGCGTCGAAGAACGCGACGACCTTCAGCGCTTCGCTGGCGTCGGGGTCGAGGGCGGTCAAACGCCCCAGCAGATCTTGCATTCGGGCTCCATCGCGCGGGATACCCACCCTAGGCGCGATCGCGCGCCCAGGGTGGGACTTCTCAGTCGCCGAGCAGGCGCGTGATCCAGTTGTCCCGTGCGGCGAACATCGCCTGAGAGACCGCCGCCTGCGGCACGAAGTTGTCGAAGCCGTGGAAGCCGCCCGCGAAGACGTGCAGTTCGGCCTGCACACCCGCGGCCCACAGAGCCGTGGCGTAGGCGACGTCCTCGTCGCGGAAGACCTCGGCACTGCCGACGTCGATGAACGCCGGCGGGAGGCCGGACAGATCGGTCGCGCGAGCGGGAGCGGCGTAGATCGAGACGTCACCGCCGCCGCAGCGTTCCCCCAGCAGGGCGGACCATCCGGTGACATTCGCGCCGCGGTCCCAGACCCCGACGCCGTCGATCTGCCGGGTCGACACGCTCTCGTCGCGGTCATCCAGCATCGGGTAGATCAGCAGCTGGCCGACGAGCGCGGGACCGCTGCGATCACGCGCGAGCAGGGCGGTCCCCGCCGCAAGCCCACCGCCCGCGCTCGCGCCGCCGATGAGCAGACGCGACGGGTCGATACCGAGCTCATCGGTGTGCGCGGCCGTCCACACGAGTCCGGCGTAGCAGTCCTCCACCGGGTACGGGTCCGGGAACTCGGGAGCGAGCCGGTACTCGACCGTCACGATGACGCCGTTGTAGCGCTCCGCCCAATCCAGGAAGCCACCCACGCCACCCCAGCGGTCGCCGATGATCATGCCGCCGCCATGCGTGTGGAAGAACCCCGGTCCGGTGCCCGTGCGTCCCTCCTTCTCGATGACGGACACCACGATGTCGTCCCCGTCGTGTCCGGGGATCGTCACATCGCGCGTCACGAAGCCGCGCTCGGCGATCAGCGCCATGGTCTGGGGCGTCCCGGCCGCCATCCCCTCGCGCAGCGCGGGAATCATCTCCGGCGTCAGCGTCGGCGGCATGGTCTCGCCGATGACCGCGAGCGCGGCCTCCAGCTCCGGGTCGAACGGTGGACGCGTAATGGTGTCGGACATGGGAACTCCTTCGTTCTCAGCTGGCGCGGTCGCCGCATCGACGACCTGCCGCCAGGTTCCCGCGCCCTGCGTCCGAGCGTAACCCGCCGTCCGTTGCCGTTCCGTCCCGAGCGGACCGCCGCCTGGCGGGTCCGCACCTCATGAGCGACACCCGCGGCCTCACCACGGCCCAGGGCCCTCCCGACCTGGCTCCCGGGCTCGCGGCCCCCTATGCTCACGCCATGGCGATCACCCCGAAGGCTCGGCGCAACCTGGCGGGGACCAGTCTGGGGCTCGCCGGAGGCGCGGGGCTGGTGGCCTGGTTCCTGGTCGTGATCGCCGCCCTGCCCCCTGCCAGCCCGGTCGAGAATCCCGGCCCGGCGTACTTGTGGATGGACACGTGGATGCTGGTGATCGCCGCCGGGATCTGCGGCCTCCTCGCGCTGTGCCGGAAGTCGTCACCACCGCAGACCGGGCGGGAACGAAGGTTCGCCGTGATCGCGGCATCGCTCGGCATCGTGATCGCCGCGGCGGCGGGTGTCGTCGCCAACGTGGCCCTCACCTCCTGACCCCGAGACGCGGATTTTCGCACCATGGCGCGCCGGTAGACTGGAAAGCATGTCCAAGGTCCTCGAATCCCTTCCCGTCGGCGAGCGCGTCGGCATCGCCTTCTCGGGAGGCCTCGACACCTCCGTGGCCGTGGCGTGGATGCGTCACAACGGCGCCGTCCCCTGCACCTACACGGGTGACCTGGGCCAGCCGGACGAGGACGACATCGAGTCGATCCCGGGACGTGCGACCGAGTACGGCGCCGAGGTCTCGCGCCTGATCGACTGCAAGACCGCTCTGGTCGAGGAGGGCTTCGTCGCCCTGCAGACCGGCGCCTTCCACATTCGCTCCGGCGGCAAGACGTACTTCAACACCACGCCGATCGGACGCGCCGTCACCGGCACGCTGCTGGTCCGCGCGATGAAGGAGGACGGTGTCGACATCTGGGGCGACGGCTCCACCTACAAGGGCAACGACATCGAGCGGTTCTACCGCTACGGACTGCTCGCGAACCCGGCCCTGCGCATCTACAAGCCGTGGCTGGACGCCGACTTCGTCTCGCAACTCGGTGGCCGCAAGGAGATGAGCGAGTGGCTCGTCGAGCACGGCTTCCCGTACCGTGACTCGGTCGAGAAGGCCTACTCCACGGACGCCAACATCTGGGGCGCGACGCACGAGGCCAAGACCCTCGAGTACCTCAACGTCTCGCTGGAGAGCGTCGACCCGATCATGGGCGTGAAGTACTGGGACCCGTCCGTGGAGATCGCGACGGACGACGTCACCGTCACGTTCGACGGCGGACGTCCGGTCGCCCTGAACGGCCAGGAGTTCGCCGACCCGGTGGACCTCGTCTTCGAGGCCAACCGCATCGGCGGCCGCCACGGGCTCGGCATGAGCGACCAGATCGAGAACCGCATCATCGAGGCGAAGTCGCGCGGCATCTACGAGGCCCCCGGCATGGCGCTGCTGTTCATCGCCTACGAGCGCCTGGTCAACGGCATCCTGAACGAGGACACCCTCGCCACGTACCACGAGCAGGGTCGCCGCCTCGGCCGCCTGATGTACGAGGGCCGCTGGCTGGAGCCGCAGTCCCTCATGCTCCGCGAGTCGGTGCAGAAGTGGGTCGGTTCGACGATCTCCGGCACCGTCACGCTGCGCCTGCGTCGCGGTGACGACTGGACGATCCTGAACACCGAGTCGCCGAACCTGTCCTACGCCGCGGAAAAGCTGTCGATGGAGCGCGTCGGCGACGCCGCGTTCGGTCCGACCGACCGCATCGGCCAGCTCACCATGCGCAACCTGGACATCGCGGACTCCCGCTCGCGCCTCGAGCAGTACGCCCGCCTGGGCCTCATCGGCGGCCCGACGGGCGAGCTCGTCGGCGGCTACACGTCCGGCGACGCCGCGGAGATCGCCGCCGGCACCGCCGAGCAGCAGGCCGAGGCCGCCGAGTTCGACGCGGCCGGCGAGTCCGCCGCCTTCGACTCCGGCACCGACTGACCCGTGGGATGAGAAACTGGAGGGGTGACGGACAACATCGGGACCCCCCAGCAGAAGGTCAAGTTCCAGAGGGCGCACATGCTCGCCGAGCGCAAGGCGTACGACAAGGCCGAGGCCCTGTTCCGCCAGATCGTCGAGATCGACCCCAAGACCCTCGTCGGCTGCCAGTCCGCCGTCTCGCTCGGAGAGCTGCTGACGTTCACCGACGCCGACGCCGCGCAGGCGATGCTCGAGGAGGCGCTGGAGAACATGGACGCCTACCCCGACGAGCCCATCATCGAGTGGGACCGCGAGCGCGCCACGGAGCTGCTCGCGCAACTGGCCGAGGCCGACTGACTCAGGTCAGCAGCCCCCTGGTGATCAGCCGGTAGACGTCGTCGGCGGCCTCCTGCGGGGCGACCCCGTGCTGCACCAGCTGCACGCCGATGCCGAGCACGCCCTGGATGAGGTGCGACGCGCGCTCCGGATTCGGCACGTCCAACCCGGCCAGCACCGTGAGCGCCGGCCGGAAGAGCGCGTCGTGCAGGGCCATCAGGTCTTCGCGATGGGTCGGGCTCAGCTGCTCGTCGCGCAGCGCGGACGCGAGGTCGTGCCTGCCGTCCGCGGTCATCCGCATCGTGGCGTCCACGAGGGCGCGCAATCGAGGCAGCCCCTCCTCCTGGGCATCCACGGCCTCGCCGAGTTCGGCGGCCCACGCCTCCATCGCCTCGACGCCGACCGCGACCAGAACGTCGTCGCGCGTCGCGAAGTACTTGTAGAAGGTGCTGCGCGCGACCCCGGCCCCGGCCGTCACCGTTCCGGGAAGCACGGCGGCGACGCCCTCCCGCTCGATGATGTCCGCAGCCGTGCCGACGAGGGCGGCACGGACGGACTCCTTGTGCTCGCGGATCGTCGGCTTGGAGATCTTCGGCATCCCACCATTATCCCGCGACCGTCGGAATCGGTCCGGACGCCCGCGCCCGCCCGGGTCGCTCTCGCTTCCCGCAGTTCTGCGGCGTCCGAACTGCCGCAGGTGTGAGCATCCGGAAACTTGCTCTCGATGGGGACACTTCCCGCGCCGCGGAAGTGTCGGGAGTGGGAGCGGGTCAGGCGCGGAGGTAGGAGCCGCGGACGGTCGGCTGCAGCGGACCCTCCGGGGGCGCGGCGACGTCGAGCATCTGCACCAGGGCGTCGTCCTGGATCGACAGCCGGACGACGGTCCGCGATGCATCGGTATCCCGGTCCAGCACCAGGACACCGTCGACCACGCGCGCGGTGCCGGGCTCTTCCGGCCGAGCTCCGTTGCTGTCGAACCACCACCACCCGTCGCCGGCGATGATGCCGCGCCCGGTCAGGGACCCGTCCGCGCGGTCCTGCCGGTACTCCACGAAAACCCCGATACCGGGCACCTCCGCGACGTCGAACCGCGCTGACGCCTCCACCACGGAGCCGGCGACGGCGAGGTGCTCGCGACCGACCCAGGTGCCCACGAAGGGCGCGAGGGCGGCCGGGGTGCTCACGGAAGTGACGATAGCCCGGGCGGCGTGCCGGCGTCCGCCGACGCTCCGGACGCCGCGGTGAACCACGCGGCAGGTCCACGAACGCCCGTGACGGATGTCATGGGCAGGTCGTGACAACCTTCATGCATCCTCGGGCGGCCCGCGCGGGACTCTGGATACATGAACGACACACTCCTCTCCACCGCCGCCGGGCAGGCAGCAGCCACTCGGCCCCCGCTGGCCGTCGACGCCCGCGGCCTCACCAAGCGCTTCGGTTCGTTCACCGCGGTGGACGGACTCGACCTGTCCATCCGACAGGGTGAAGTGGTCGCCTTCCTCGGCCCGAACGGCGCGGGCAAGACCACCACCATCGACATGCTGCTCGGGCTGTCCCAGCCGGATTCGGGCACCGTGCAGCTGTTCGGGCAGTCGCCCCGATCGGCGATCAGCCGCGGACTCGTCTCGGCCGTGATGCAGACCGGTGGGCTCCTCGGCGACCTCACCGTCGGCGAGACGATGCAACTGACCGCATCGCTGTTCACGCACAGCACGAGCGTCGACGAAGCCATGACCCGTGCGGGCATCGCCGACATCGCGAACCGCCGCGTGTCGAAGTGCTCGGGCGGGCAGCAGCAGCGCCTGCGCTTCGCGATGGCCCTGGTCAGCGACCCGGGCTTGATCATCCTCGATGAGCCCACCACCGGGATGGACGTCGAGGGTCGGCACTCGTTCTGGCAGGCGATCCACGCCGACGCCGGGCGCGGCCGCACCGTCGTCTTCGCCACCCACTACCTCGAAGAGGCAGACCAGTACGCCGACCGCATCGTGCTCGTCCGGAAGGGCCGGATCGTGGCGGACGGCACCACGGCCGAGATCAAGGCGCTCGGCACCGGACGCACGGTCGAGGCCGAACTGCCCGGAGCCGACCAGTCACGACTGGCGACTCTGCCCGGCGTCAGCACCGTCGAGGTACGCGGTTCGCGCGTGCTCATCCGCACCAGCGCGTCCGACGACGTCACCCGGTACCTGCTGAACCAGACCGAAGCCCACGACGTGACCGTCACCGGCCAGAACCTCGAACAGGCGTTCCTCGCCCTCACGGGCGACGACGCGGAAGGAGCCTGATCATGTCTGTCGCGATCGACACGACGACCCGCAACGCACCCCGGTGGGGCGGCTTCAGCGGCCGCTTCCTCGGCATCGAACTCAAGCGGACGTTCCGCAACTCCTCGGTGATCATCTTCACGCTGATCTTCCCGATCGTGATGCTGTTCCTCGTCGCCCTCCCCAACAAGAACTTCTCGACCTCGTCCACGCCCGTCGCGCAGGGCGGGATCTCCGCAGCCGTCCCGATCATGATCTCGATGGCCGTGTACGGGGCGATGATGGCGTCGACGATGACGGGCGTCTCGGTGGCGTCCGAACGCGCTCAGGGTTGGAGCAGGCAGTTGCGCCTCACCCCGCTGAACCCGGTCGTCTACATTCTCGTGAAGGTGTTCTGCGGGCTCGTGCTCGGCGCGATCGCCGTCATCGTCACGCTGATCATCGGCGCCGCCATCGGCATCAAGGCCCCCATCGGCAACCTCATCGGCGCCGGACTCCTCGCCTGGATCACGTCGATCAGCATGACGAGCCTCGGTCTCGCGATCGGCTACGCCTTCCCGGCGCAGAACGCGATGCGTTACCTCGGCCCGATCCTGCCGATCCTGAGCTTCCTGGGCGGGCTGTTCTTCCCGCTGTATCTGCTACCGCAGGCGGTGCAGGACGCCGCGAAGTTCACTCCCGTCTGGGGCATCGCCAACCTCGCGCAGTCGGCGATCGTCGGGGCGGCGCCGGACGTGTGGGCGGTTCCGAATCTGCTCGCCTGGTTCGCGATCTTCACCGGCCTCGCCATCCTGATGTTCCGTCGTGACACCAAGCGCGTCTGACGCAGGACGATACCGCGCCGCCTCGTCCGCGAGGCGGCGCGGTATCGTCGGCACGACGTCCCGGAGGAGGAACCGTCATGACTGAGCCTCGCGCCCTCCCGCGCAGCGGTGTCTTCCTGCGTGACGCCCTGACCGCGCGGTTCGCTCGGGGCTGGTATTTCGGCGCGTTCGTCAGCCTGATCTTCGCCGTCGGCTTCGGGCTCCTCCCGCTGATCTTCGCCAAGCCCGTCCCGATCGCGGTCCTGCTGAGCGTCGACCTGCTGCTGTTCATGATCGGCTTCATGGTGGCGGTGCCGATCATGCAGGCGTGGCCGGTGCGACGGCGATGGATCGTGCCCGCGGGGATCCTCGTCTTGGCCGCGCCGTTCCTGGTCGTCTTCGGTTCCGCGGCCACGGGGTGGCTGGTCTACCCCGCCGTCGCGATCGCGATGATGGGGATACGTCGCCGCTGGATGGTCACCGGGATCCTGGCTCTCACCGCGCTGGCTCTGGCGATCAACCTGATGTGGCCGCTCAAGGATCTCGAGCCCTGGACGATCCCACTCATCATCGTCTCGGTGGGGTTGCTCATGATGTCGTTCGCGACGAATCTCAGGACGATGCGCGAATTGCGAGCGACGCAGGAGGAGCTCGCGCGCGTGGCCGTCGAGGAGGAGCGCAACCGGGTCGGACGCGACATGCACGACATCCTCGGTCACTCGCTGTCCGCGATCGCGTTGAAGGCCGATCTCGCCGCGACCCTGTCCGGCCGGGACGCGGACGCCGCCGCCCGCGAGATCCGGGAGGTGCAGACTCTTGCGCGGTCAACGCTGGATGACATGCGTGCGGTCGTGTCCGGCTACCGCCAGGTGCGCGTCGCCAGTGAACTGGCGTCCCTGCGGACGCTGCTGCCGGCCGCCGGCGTCACCGCCCACCTGCCGACGACCACGGACGATGTCCCGGAGAGCAACCGCGAGCTGTTCGGCTGGGTCCTGCGGGAGGCGGGCACCAACATCGTCCGGCATTCCGGGGCCACCGCCTGCTGGGTATCACTCAACCCGCACCGCATCCGCGTCGAGGACGACGGGACGGGTCCGAATCCGGACGATGTGCCCGGGACGGGCCTCGCCGGCCTCGGCGATCGCGCGCGGGACGCCGGTGGTTCATTGACGATCGGTCGCTCGAGCCACGGCGGATTCCTCGTGGAGGTGTCGGCATGATCCGGGTGCTGATCGCGGACGACCAGGCGCTGATTCGGGGAGCCCTGGCGACGTTGCTCGGGCTCGAGGACGACCTGGAGGTGGTCAGCGAAGTCGGGCGCGGCGACGAGGTGGTGGAGCTCGCGCACCGGTGCACGCCGGATGTGGCGCTGCTCGATGTCGAGATGCCCGGGCAGGACGGCCTGAGCGCCGCGGCGGACCTGCGGCAGGCGATGCCCCAGGTGAAGGTCGTCATCGTGACGACGTTCGGCCGCGCCGGGTACCTGTCGCGCGCGCTCGCGGCCGGGGTGTCCGGGTACGTCGTGAAGGACACCCCCGCCACCGAGCTCGCCGATGTCGTGCGTCGCGTCCATCGCGGCGACCGCGTGATCGACGCGGCTCTCGCGACGGACGCCCTCACCGCAGGCCCCTCACCGCTCACGCCGCGCGAAGTGGACGTCCTCACCGCGGCCCGCGACGGCGGCACGATCGCCGACATCGCCGGGGCGCTGCACCTGTCGGAGGGGACGACCCGCAATCATCTGTCCTCGGCCATGCAGAAGCTCGAGGCGCGCACGCGTGTGGACGCCGCCCGCATCGCGGAAGAGCGCGGGTGGCTGGTGTGACCGGTTGGGGCAGCGTCGTCAGCGCTCCGGACGCGGCGCCGTCCGTCCGGTTCGGGACTCGATCCCGCGGTTGAAACGCTCGAGGAACCCGGCGAACGCGGCCCGATCGCGCGCTGACCAGTCCGACATCACGCGGCCGAGCGATTCCTTGCCCGCAGCTCGCTCCTCCCCCAGCACGCGGCGCCCGAGCGCGGTGATGCGGAACTTCCGGGCGAGCCCGCCGGCGGGGTCAGGGACCCGCTCGGCATGGGCGTCCCGCAGCAGTGCGTTCGTCTGCCGGGACAGGGTCGAGGTCTCCAGGCCCGTGGCCTCGGTGAGCTCGCGAAGCGTCAGAGGACCGGCCACGTCCAGATAGCTCAGCAGCAGATAAGCGCTGTGATCGAGCTGCCCGCCGGTGCGGCGGCTGTGGCCGGGAAGCCGCGTGACATGCCGCGTGAGCAGCATCATCTCGTACTCGATCTCGTCCATCGCTTCGGGATTCACTTGCCCAGTCTCTCACGTTGGTTGTACGGTACAAGTGTGTTGTATCGCGCAACATAGAGAGAAGGAATGATGGCGACGGCCACCGTGCAGCAACAGAAGACGACGAATCCGACCGCGATCATCGCGACGCTCGCCGCCGCCGGAATCGTGGTCTCGATGGCCCAGACCCTGGTGATCCCGATCATCGGATCCCTGCCGGACCTGCTGCACACGAGTGCCTCGAACGCGTCGTGGGTCGTCACGATCACCCTGCTCACCGGCGCGATCTCCACTCCGGTGATGGGGCGCCTCGCGGACATGCACGGCAAGAAGAAGATGATCCTCATCGCGCTGATCCCGTTCATCGTGGGGTCCGTGATCTGCGCGCTGTCCGGGTCCCTCGTGCCGATGGTGATCGGTCGCGGACTGCAGGGGCTCGCCACCGGCGTCGTCCCGCTCGGCATCTCGCTGCTGCACGACGTCCTCCCCTCCGAGCGCGTGGGTTCCGCGATGGCGCTGATGAGCTCTTCCCTCGGCGTCGGGGGCGCGCTCGGCCTGCCGGCGTCGGCCGCGATCATCCAGTTCGCCGACTGGCGGGTGCTGTTCTGGATCACCGCCGCGGCCGGCGTCCTGATCCTGCTCGCGGTCGCGAAGGTCATCCCGTCCCACGCCGCACGGGGTCACGAGCACGGCTTCGACTGGGTCGGCACCGTCGGACTCGGACTGGGTCTCACGGGCCTGCTGCTCGGCATCTCGAAGGGCACCGCGTGGGGGTGGACGAGCCCGCTCACGCTCGGCATGCTGCTCGGCGCCGTCGTCGTGTTCGTGCTGTGGAGCCTGTGGGAACTGCGCCGCCCCGGACCGCTGGTGGACCTGCACGCCACCGTCCGCCCGGTCGTGCTGCTGACCAACATCGCCTCGATCCTGATCGGATTCTCGATGTACGCGCAGTCGCTGATCCTCCCGCAGCTCATGCAGCTGCCCGTCGCGACCGGATACGGACACGGGCAGTCCACGTTCCAGATGGGACTGTGGATGGCCCCGGCCGGCCTCGGCATGATGGCGGTGTCCGGACTCGGCGCCGCGATCACCCGCCGCTGGGGCGCGAAGGTCACGCTGACGATCGGCAGCGTGGTCATGGCGATCGGCTACCTCGCCTCCGCGCTCGGCACCGGATCGCTGTGGGTGCTCGTGTTCACCGCTCTGCTGACCAGCTGCGGCACCGGATTGACCTACGGGGCCATGCCCGCATTGATCCTCTCCGCCGTGCCCGCCACGGAGAAGGCGGCCGCGAACGGGTTCAACTCCCTCATGCGCTCGCTCGGCACCACGATCGCCGCAGCCGTGATCGGTCTCGTCCTGTCCGGGATGTCGGTGGCCGGGGCGGAGGGGCACAGCGTTCCGACGCTCGCGGGCTTCACGACGAGCCTGCTCATCGGCGGCGGACTGGCACTGATCGCGGCGATCGCGGCCGCGCTGATCCCGGGTCCCCCGGTGCGCACCGGCGGCAAGCACTGAGGGCCAGGTGGAGATGGTGTCGAGGCGGTCCGCTCGACCTCTTCCGGCCGCCGCGCGCCTCGCACACGCAAGCAGTACGGAAACGGTGGATGAAGTGCGGCCAGGTCCGGGGGAACGTGCATAGTGTGCCGTCGAACACCGCAGGAGGCACCCCATGTTCCGCACCATCTGGCACGTCATGATCTCCCTCGACGGCTTCGTCGCCGACACCCACGGCGACACCACCTGGGTCCTCGGCCGCGGGGGTACCGCGCCCCCGTTCTCGGAGACCACGGACGACGACATCGGCGCCGTCCTGGCCGGACGCGGGTGGTATGACGACGCGATCTCCCGCCCGGGCGGACTCCCGGGCCAGATCTACCGCTCCTGGGACGGACCGCTGCTCGTCGCCTCGCACCATCGCGTGCCCGATCCGCTCGTCGACGTCGTCTCCGGAGACCCGACCGACCTCATCACGGCCGCACGTGTCGCGGCCGATGGTGCGGACGTCGAGGTCTGCGGGTCCCGACTCCCGTGCGCGTTGCTCGCCGCCGGGCTGATCGACCGTCTCGAGGTGCACGTCACACCGGTGATGCTGGGGGCGGGCATACGGTTCGCCGGGGGGCTGCATCGCCGTCTGGACCTGGACCTGGACGACGCCCTCCGGACCGGCGAACGCATCGACCTCCGCTACGTCCTGCGCGCCTGACCTCCGTCAGCGCCGCCGGTAGGCTCCCGAGCTCACCGGCCGCAGCTCGGCCTCGTCCGGGCCCGCGAACGCCACCCGAACCTCCAGCCGATCACCCGAGACGGCGATCCCCATCACGTTCCGCCCGCGCTCGGACCGGCGCTCCAGGACGAGCAGATCGTCCTGCCATCCCGCCGTGCCGGGTTCGGTGGGCGTGGACCCGAACGAATCGAACCACCACCAGCCCTCGCCACTGAGCACCCCGTGCGCCACGAACGCGTCCTCGCCCGGCCGAAGCACGACGTAGTCCACCACCACACCGCCCGGAATGGGCGAGACGGACAGTGCACCCCGGGCACCACCCGCCGACGCCCATTCCGTGGCGAACAGTTCTTCGGTCCCGTCCCAGTCCCCGATGAGGGGCGCGAGCCTGCGATCCGCTTCCATACCTCCACGCTACGACGCGAGAAGCGCCGCGTCATCAGAAGGTCAGGGATGAGCGTCACGAGCGTCGGTGGTCACGGTTAGGGTCAGTGCGTGGCCATCGCACTATCCCCTCTCCGCACCGACCGCCTCCGCCTGGACCGACCCACCGACGACGACCTCGACGCGCTGTTCCGCCTCTGCGCCGACGAGCGCGTCTGGCGGCACTACCCGTCGCTGCGGCACACCGACCACGCGCAGACCGCCGCGATGGTGGACCGCTGGCAGCGCAGCTGGGACCGCGCCGGGCTCGGCACGTGGACGCTGCGCTCCCGGACGGATGACCGGCTGATCGGCTACGGCGGCTGCTCGCTGATCGGCGACGAGGCGACCGTGTGGAACCTCGGCTACCGCATCGACGCCGATGAGCACGGGCACGGCTATGCCACCGAGGTGTCGCGAGCGGCGATCGCGCGGGCCCGTGCCACGCGTCCGGACACCCCGATCGTGGCGTATCTGGTGGAGCACAACGCGGCATCCGCACGTGTGGCGGAGAAGATCGGCTTCTCGCTCGTGCACCGCGGTCCGGACGCCGGCAACCCCGATCCGAGCGTCATTCGGCTCGTGTACGCGGACCGTCCGCTCACCTCTGCGCAGCTCGCTGTCGTGCTCTCCTGAGCGTCCGCGGACCGTCGATACCGACGACGGGGTGTTGGATGGACTCATGACCTCAGCCCCACGCGTCGATCCGGCGCGCTCGGACACGGATGGGCGTCCACTCGCCGTCCGCGCCGACGGCCTCATCAAACGCTTCCGGAACGTCACCGCGGTCGACGGGATCGACCTGCACGTGCGTCAGGGCGAGGTCGTCGCCTTCCTCGGGCCCAACGGCGCCGGCAAGACCACGACGATCGACATGCTGCTGGGGCTCTCGCAGCCGGACGCGGGAACCGTCGAGCTGTTCGGCCAGTCGCCGCGCAGCGCCGTCTCGCGCGGACTCGTGTCCGCGGTGATGCAGACCGGCGGGCTGCTCGGTGACGTCACCGTCCGCGACACGCTGCGCCTGACCGCCTCCCTGTTCGCGCACGCCACGAGCATCGAGGAGGCGATGGCGCGCGCCGGCATCGCCGAGCTCGCCACCCGCAAGGTGTCCCGCTGCTCCGGCGGCCAGAAGCAGCGTCTCCGCTTCGCGATGGCCCTGCTCAGCGACCCGGGCCTGATCGTGCTGGACGAGCCGACCACGGGCATGGATGTCGAGGGCCGGCACTCCTTCTGGCAGGCGATCCACGCCGACGCCGCGCGCGGCCGCACCGTCGTGTTCGCCACGCACTACCTGGAGGAGGCGGACCAGTACGCGGACCGCATCGTCCTCGTCCGCCGCGGTCGGATCGCGGCGGACGGCACCACGGCGGAGATCAAAGCCCTCGCCGCCGGTCGCACGGTGGAGGCGGAGTGGAGCACGCCGGACTTGGACGCTCTGCGAGCGATTCCCGGTGTCGAGGCGGCGGAGACCCGCGGGACCCGGGTGGTCGTGCGGTCCACGGACTCGGACGCGGTGGCACGCTTCCTGCTGACCTCGACCGACGCGCGGGACGTGACCATCACCAGCCAGAACCTGGAACAGGCGTTCCTGCAGCTGACGGGAGAGGGCGAATGAGCGACACACGCCTCGATCGCATCGACGCGACCACCCGCAACGCCCCGCGTCTCGGTGGATTCAGCTGGACGTTCTTCGGCATCGAGCTGAAGCGGCTGTTCAAGAACTACTCGGTGATCATCTTCACCGTGGTCTTCCCGATCGCGATGCTCGTCCTGGTCGGGCTGCCACTGAAGTCCCGGTCGATCTCGGACGTGTCCGTCGCTGACGGCGGCATGTCCGCGGCCGTCCCGATCATGATCTCGATGGCGGTGTACGCCGCCCTCGTGGGCTCCACGATGACGGGAGTGACCGTGGCCGCCGAACGCGGCCAGGGTTGGAGTCGCCAGCTCCGCCTCACGCCACTGAATCCGGCGGTCTACATCCTGATCAAGGTTGCCACCGGCATGGTGCTGGCAGCGATCGCGGTCGTGGTGACGCTCGTCGCCGGTGCGCTCCTGGGCATCACCGCACCGCTGGGCAACGTCCTCCTGGCCGGGTTCGTGGCCTGGCTGACCTCGATGTCCATGACGAGCCTCGGCCTCGCCGTCGGGTACGCCTTCCCGGCTCAGAACGCCATACGCTACATGGGCCCGCTGCTGCCGGTGCTGAGCTTCATGGGCGGGCTGTTCGTCCCGCTGTACCTCATGCCGGACCTGCTGCAGGTCGCGGCGAAGTTCACTCCGCTGTGGGGAATCGCCGACCTCGCCCAGTCCGCCGTCATCGGCGTCGCTCCGGACCCCTGGGCGATCCCGAACCTGGTCGTCTGGTTCGTGATCTTCACCGGACTCGCGGTGATGTTCTTCCGTCGCGACACCGCTCGCGTCTGAGCGGCCGGACGCTTTCCGCCCGGCGCGTCCTGTGCCACCATGTGACCGACACGACGCGGGGAGCGATCATGACCACAGCAGCGGTGATCTTCAATCCGACGAAGGTGCGGCGGGAGAGTCTGGAGAAGGCGTTCGCGAGCGCGGAGGAAGCGACGCTGCACTGGTTCGAGACCAGCGCCGATGACCCTGGCCAGGGCATCGCGCAGGAGGCACTCGGCGTGAAGCCGGACGTCGTGATCGTCGCCGGCGGGGCCGGCGCCGTCCGCGCCGTGGCCGAGGCGCTTGCGCAGACCGAGGACGCGCCGCACCTGGCGATCGTGCCGCAGGGCACCGGCAATCTGCTCGCCCGCAACCTCGGCATCCCGCTCGGCCTGACCGCCGCGGCCAAGCGCGCGCTCGGCGGTCGGGCCACGCCGGTGGACCTCGGTTGGGTGGAGGTCACGACGGAGGGCGAGGTGCAACGACACGCGTTCGCCGTCCTCGTCGGGTTCGGCATCGACGCCAACATGATCGCCGAGACCGACGATGATCTGAAGGCCAAGGCCGGGTGGCTCGCCTATGTGGAATCGCTCGGGCGTGCGGTGTCCAAGAGCGACGTGCTCGAGGTGGACGTGACCCTGGACGGTGACGGGTTCACCACCGGCGCGCACACCGTGCTGGTCGGCAACTGCGGTTCCGTGCAGGGTGGGCTCACGCTGATGCCCGACGCGGTGGCCGACGACGGCAAGCTCGACGTGCTCGTGCTGGGTGCCGATGACCTCAGCGGCTGGTTCTCCACCGTCAAGACGATGGTCTGGGACCACGGGCTGCGCAAGCTCCTGCCGGGATCAGCCGACACCGTCCCGGCGACGGATCCGGTCACGGCCGATGCGCACTACCGCCAGACCGAGCACGTGCACGTCTCGTTGCCCGAACCCCGGCCCTTCCAGATCGACGGTGAGGAGGCCGGACACGTGAGCGAGTTCACCGCGACGGTGCAGCCCGCTGCCGTGCACGTCCGCATCTGACCGTCGATGGTGCCCGCCGTCGAGGCGACCGCCGGCACCGGGCGTGCATCGTTGCCGACGAGTTCCGGACCGGGGCGCTACGATCGCACCATCACACCGTGCCGTCCCGAGGCGTGGTGAAGGGGAGATCGACGATGACGACGGCCGCAGCACCCACCCGCAGCCGAGCACGAACGATCGTGCGCCGCACCCTCTGGATCGCGCTGGCCGTGATCCTCACCATCGTGGTCGCGGCCTCCGTCCTGGTGACGTGGACGGTGCAGCGGTCCTTCCCGCAGTACACGGGTGAGGCGTCCGTACCGGGCCTGACCGCGAAGGTCACCGTGCAGCGCGACGAACTCGGCATCCCCACCATCACCGCGGAGACCTCGCACGATCTGTTCTACGCACAGGGCTACGTGCACGCACAGGACCGGTTCTGGGAGATGGACTTCCGTCGCCACACGACCTCCGGGCGGCTGTCCGAGCTGTTCGGCGAATCCCAGGTCGGCACGGACAAGTTCCTGCGCACTCTGGGGTGGCGGGAGATCGCCGAGAAGGAGGTCGAGGCGCTCGATGAGACCTCGCGCTCCTACTACGACGCCTACGCCGACGGTGTGAACGCGTACCTCGCCGACCACTCCGGTGCCGACGTGTCGTTGGAGTACGCCATCCTCGGGCTGCAGAACCCCGGCTACAAGCCGGAGAAGTGGACGGCCGCCGACTCAGTGGCGTGGCTGAAGGCGATGGCCTGGGACCTTCGCACCAACATCGAGGATGAGACGAACCGCGCACTGCTGCGCCGGGACTACTCGGCGGCACAGATCGACCAGCTCTACCCGGGCTATCCCTTCGAGCAGAACCCGACGATCGTTCCGGCGGTTCCCGCATCCAGCGTCAGCGGTGCCGTCCGGGTGCCCACGGTCGGCGCCGAGGGCATCGCCTGGACCGAGGTGTCGAACGTCGTCGACGCCGCTTCCGCCCTGCTCGGCGATGCCGGCGAGGGTGTCGGCTCGAACTCGTGGGTCATCTCCGGTGACCTCACGGACACCGGCCTGCCGATGCTGGCCAACGACCCGCACCTCGGTGCGAGCCTGCCGAGCGTCTGGCACCAGTCGCAACTGAAGTGCGCGAAGCTGTCCGAGGCCTGCCCGTTCGATGTGGCCGGGTTCGGGTTCTCCGGTGTGCCGGGCATCATCATCGGCCACAACGACAAGATCGCCTGGGGATTCACGAACCTCACCACCGACGTCACCGATCTGTACATCGAGCGCGTGCAGGGGGATCAGTACTGGCGGGACGGAAAGCTCGTTCCGATTCAGGAGAAGCAGGACGTGATCAAGGTCGCCGGTGGCAAGGATGTGCCCCTGACCATCCGATCCACCGTGCACGGCCCGATCGTTTCCGGGCTGACCGATGATTTCACCGCGATCGCCGAGAAGCCGCCGGTCACCGCCACACTGGAGGGTGACTCCTACGCCGTGAGTCTGCGCTGGACGGCGCTGGATGTCGGTGAGACGCCACGCGCGATCTTCGCGATGAACGTGGCGCAGAACTGGGATGAGTTCCGTTCGGCCGCCGAGTTCTTCCAGGTGCCCGCGCAGAACCTCATCTTCGCCGACGCCACCGGCACGATCGCCTACCAGGCTCCGGGCAACCTGCCGATCCGCGGCAAGGGCGACGGCACGCTGCCGGCACCCGGATGGGACAGCGACTACGACTGGATCGGGTACATCCCGTTCGAGGATCTGCCGAGCGTGGTCAACCCCGCACAGGGCTTCATCGTCACGGCGAACAACGCCATCGTGGGCGACGACTACGCCTACTTCCTGAGCGCCGATTGGGACTACGGCTACCGCGCCGCGCGCATCACGGAGCTCCTGAAGCAGGCCGCGGGCGATGGCAAGATCACGGCCGACACGATGCGGGCCATCCAGGGCGACAAGCAGTTCTGGATCGGCAAGCGTCTGGCCACCGCCGTGGGGGACATCCACGTCGAGCGCGCCGGCCCGAAGGCGGCCGTGGCGCTGCTGCAGGACTGGGACGCGCAGAACGACGCCGACTCGGCCGCCGCGGCCTACGCGAACGTGCTGTGGGACACCCTGTTGACCGGGATGTTCGCGGACCGCAAGCCCGCGCCGATCCCGACCGACGACCAGTCGCGCTGGTTCACCGTCATCTCCACCCTGCTGGATGAGCCGGATTCGGAGTGGTGGCAGGACGGGCCCTCCGGTGCGACCGGCCGGGACGCCGTTCTCGCGGCGGTCATCGACCGCGCCTACGACCGCCTCGAGAAGCTGCAGGGCGAGGACCAGAAGAAGTGGAACTGGGGTGGACTGCACACCCTCACCCTGACCAGCCAGACGTTCGGATCCAGCGGGATCGCACCGATCGAGGCGTTGTTCAACCGCGGCCCCTACCGGGTCGGCGGCGGGTCCAGCGTCGTGGATGCGACCGGCTGGACCGTCGGCGAGGACTTCACCGTGCAGACCGTCCCGTCCATGCGGATGGTGATCGACATGTCCGACTTCGACGCCTCGACGTGGAACCACCTGACCGGCACCAGCGGCCACGCGTTCCACCCGAACTACATCGACCAGACCGAGACGTGGACTCGCGGGGAGGGGACGCCGTGGGCGTTCTCACCGAAGGCCGTGGCCGCCACGACGGTGGACACCTTCACGCTGGTCCCCGCCCACTGACGCACCTGCGCAGGGCGCGCAACCCGTCGGTCAGCGCACGGCCGGGTACGGGAACTGCTCCGGCGGGAAATCGGGGAGCGCGGCGCGCCGACGCTGGAAGACGGACGTCGGCCACACCACCGCGCCGACGATGAGCAGCATCGCGCCCACGAGCACCCAGATCAGGCCGGGGGTGGAGACCCCATCGGTCGGCGCCAGCATGACGACGACGATTCCGATCACGAGGCACACGGCCCCCGCGATGACCAGAACGATCGCGGCGCGGATGGCGCGCGTCGCGGCGACGACCATCACCTGCGAGGGCGAGGGGACGCCGCGGGTCAGCGTGTACGGCGCCCAGGTCGCACCGGTCCACCACCGCGAGGTCTCGGCACGGCCGGTGGGGTACCAGTCCGCGCCGGGGCCGACGACCTCGCCGGGCAGCGGACGGACCTCGCTCGTCTCCACCGCGGGCCGGGTCGGCGCCGGCTGCCTCTCGCGCCGGAACGCGATGATTCCGGCGGTGAGGAAGAGCAGTCCGGCCAACGCCAGGCATGCCGGGGCGAGCAGACTGATCACGGCCACCCAGAGATCGGTGGCCGACATCGCCTGCATCGTCCCGATCACCGCCTGCAGCGCCGCGAACCCGAGGAACACGGCGCCGAAGCTCAATGCCGGCTTGGCCGACTGGGTCCCGGCGAAACGCTCTGCGCTCGGTCGGCCGTCGCGCAACAGGTGACCGGTCCACACCCGACCGTCCCACCAGTGCACCGAGCCATCGGCCATCGGGTACCACCCTGGCCGAACGGCGAAGACTCCCCCGGTCATGCGGTCAGTCTGTCACACGCCCCCTCCGCCGCCGCCACCGGCGGCGGACGGGGTGTGGTGGCCGTAATCCGGCCGTGCCGGCTGGGTGGGCGTGTTGGCCTCGTTGCCGCCCTGGCTGCCGCCGTAGGGCACGCCGTGGTCGGCGTACTCGGCACGCGTGAACACGAGAGCCCATCCGCCGAGCGTGAACCGCGCACCGGTTCGCAACCTCGTGCGTCCGTCCGCGCTGGAAGACGGAGTCACACCGGGGCCGATCATGGTCAGGACGTACTCATCGTCGTCCGTGTGGTCGATGCGGGCGTGCGAGGCGTCCGCGCCGGTCAGCTGCAACTCGTTGTCGGCGCCGGACCCGATTCGCACCACGTCCGACGTCAGCGGGAAGCGGAAGCGATCCGTCGCGTTCGACACCAGCAGGGCGGGGTCTCCCTCCCCCCAGGCGGCGTGCGTCGTGGTCACCTCATGCTCGTGGATGTTCGACGGATGGCCCGACCCGTGCATCGGCGTCGGGTCAGATTCCGGCGAGTGTCCGTCCGGCATCTCCTCGGTGGACGTCACGACACGCTCCGCCGATACGGGCTGTGCGGTCGCGCCGTCGGGGGCCTCGACCACGTGTTCGGACGGAGCGTCCGGAACGGCATCGTTCGACACGGTGCTACCTCCTCCGCCGGACGGCGCCTCCGTCCGCGCTGCTGCGGCTCAGGTTACGCGCGCGGCAAGCTCCGGACCAGGGGTTCAGCCGCCGGAGGCGGGCGGGGTCTCGCGGTCGTCGCGGAGCTCGTCCGCCACGAGGGACCGTTCGTCGATGGTGCCGTTGCGGTAGGCCTGGCGCCCGACCATGTGCGCGGACAGGGGCGCCGTCGCGAACTGCATCAGCACGATCGCGACGAGCATCCCCACCGCGGGCCAGGACCGCGCGGACAGAGCGATCGCGATGCAGATCAGGATCAGCCCGAGCACCTGCGGCTTGGTGGCCGCGTGCAAGCGGGTCGGCACATCGCGGAAGCGCAGCAGGCCGATCGCGGCGACCAGGCACAGCAGCGCGCCGGCCAGGATCAGCACGAGCGCGGCCACGTCGGCGACGGTATCGACGTCGAAGGTCATGACTGCTGCCGGTCCCTTCTGGCCACGAACCGCGCGACGGCGATCGAGCCGAACACGCCGATCGCCGCGACGATGAGCAGCACCGGGAGCGTCCGGGTGTGATGGTTGATGGCCATCTCGGCGCCGAGCACGCAGATCACCTCGGTCAGCAGCACGTCGCTCGCGACCGCGCGGTCCAGGATCGACGGACCGCGGACGATGCGCACGAGCGTCAGCAGCGCGGCGACGCCGAAGACGATGATGATGATCAGCAGCAGGACGTTCATGCCGTCTCCTCCCGCACCGCGCGGTTCTGCTCGCGGCTGCCGAGCGCGCGGATGATCCGCCGCTCCCATTTCAGCACCCACTGTCGCTGCTTCTCCAGCTGCGCCTGCACGTCCGCTCCCTCACGCAGCCCCAGCACGTGCAGGTAGAGGACGCGGCGGTCGCGGTCGGTCTCCAGCACCAGGGATCCCGGAATCAGAGAGGCGGTGACGCCCACGTGGGTCATGATCAGGTCGTCGTCGCTGGTCAGCGGCACCCGGATCACCGCGGTGCCGGGATAGCGCTTCGGGTTCAGCACGTGCCAGGCCACCACGAGCGAACCCCACACCACCTCGGCGAGGAAGGTCACCACGAGCACCAGCAGGTACCAGAAGTTGATGCGGCCGGACAGCTCGGCCGGAGGCAGTCGGAACACCAGCGTGACGAACACCGCCACGATCACGCCGGTGAGGGCGGACAGCACCGTGAACTGCCCCCACAGCAGCATCCACACCAGCACCAGCCAGAGGAAGAACGGCAGCTGGCGCCACAGGGCGGCCCAGGCGGAACGTGGCTCGGCGCTCATCCGTCCACCTCTCGCTCCAACTGCTCGAGGTGCACGGGCTCCACCAGGCTGTCACCGATGCGATCCGCGAGCGCGAACAGGGGTCCGGCGAAAGCGGTCAGGCACAGCGTCACGACCACCATGCCGCCCGTCGCCCACGTCATGATGCGCGGGATCGCACGGCGCTCGGACTCCTCATCCGCGGCCGGCGCGGAACCCAGGTGACCGAGCCGAGATTCGGTGTCCGGGGCCTCCGCGTCCTCGCGCCAGAACGCCAGGTTCCAGGCGCGCATGAGGGCGTACAGCGTCAGCAGCGACGTGATCACGCCGATCACGATCAGCACCCACATGATGGGTGTGCCCACCTCCGCCGCCGCGCTGAACAGCGCGTACTTCCCGAGGAAGCCGGAGAACGGGGGCAGGCCGCCGAGGTTGATGGCCGGGATGAAGTACAGGATCGCCAGCAGCGGCGCCGCCTTCATCAGTCCGCTCACCTTGAGGATGGACGTGGACCCGGCGCGGCGCTCGATGAGTCCCACGGCGAGGAACAGTGTGGTCTGCACGACGATGTGGTGCACCGTGTAGTACACCGTCGCGCCGTAGCCGACCGCCGTCCCGATGGACAGGCCGAACACCATGTACCCGACATGGCTGACCAGCGTGAAGGACAGGATGCGCTTCAACTCCGCCTGCGCGACGGCGCCGAGGATGCCGACCAGCAGCGTGGCCGCGGCGACGATGCCGAGCACGAGGTTGATCGAGTCGTTCGCGAACAGCTGCGTCTCGGTCCGGATCATGGCGTAGACGCCGACCTTGGTGAGCAAACCGGCGAAGACGGCGGTGACCGGGGCGGGAGCGGTCGGGTATGAGTCCGGCAGCCAGAACGAGACCGGGAAGACGGCGGCCTTGATGCCGAACGCGACCAGCAGCATCAGGTGCAGGATGAGCTGCGTCTCCTGCGGGATCAGCGCCATCCGTTCGCCGATCTGGACCATGTTCACGGTGCCGACCGCGCCGTAGATCATCGCGATCGCGGCGAGGAACAGGACGGAGGAGACCAGCGAGACGACGATGTAGACGACACCGGTGCGAATGCGCGGCGCCGTACCGCCCAGGGTGATCAGCACGAAGGAGGCGACGAGCAGGATCTCGAATCCGACGTACATGTTGAACAGGTCGCCGGCGATGAACGCGTCGAAGATGCCGGCACCGAGGATCAGGTAGGACGGGAAGAAGATCGACACCGGCGTGTCATCGTCCCCGTCCGCGGCCCCCTGGCCGACGGAGAACAGCAGGACCGCGAGCAGCACGATGCTCGACACGGCCACGAGCAGCGCGGAGAGCCGGTCGACGTACAGGACGATGCCGAACGGCAACGGCCAGTCGGCCACCGACACCGCCAGCGGCATGTCCCCGACGTCGACGATCCACAGCATCAGCGCGGCGACGACGAACACCGCCACGAGCGTGACGATCGAGACGATGATCTGCAGTCGGCGACGACGCGTGAACACCAGGGCGAGCGCCGCCCCCAGCAGGGGCAGGATCACCACGAGGGGGACGAGGGCGGAGGGATTCATCGCTCGCCTCCGTCCGGGTTCGGACGCCGTCCGCGGTCACGATCGCCCACCTCGGGCTCACGGGAGCCGGGCACGGGGATCACGATCGGAGAGGTGTCGACGTCCACGAAGTCGGTGGTGGCCTCATCCGCACTGAGGTCGGCATCGTCGTCGAGCACGTCGTCCTCCGCCTCGCCGCGCTCGCGCAACCGGAGGTCCTCTTCGTCATCGTGCACGGTGTCCTGCTGGCCGAGCTGCCAGGAGCGGTAGATCAGGGCGAGCAGGAACGCGCTGACCGCGAACGTGATCACGATGGCCGTCAACGTCAGCGCCTGCGGCAGGGGATCGCTCATCTCCGCCGGGTCACCCGGGTCCTCCGGGTCGAAGAACGCCGACGTCCCGGGGGCGCCCATCACGACCAGCAGCAGCAGGTTCAGCGCATTGCCGAGCAGCAGGAAGCCGATCAGCACGCGAGTCAGACTGCGCTCGAGCATGGCGTACACGCCGCACGCGGCGAGCACCGCCATCACGACGATGAGGATCGCGGAGACGTTCATGACGCGCTCACCCCCTGACGGGTGAGCTCGTGCGTCTGTCGGTCGACCTCGGCGCCGAGGCTGCGCAGCACGTCCAGCACCAGTCCGATCACGACGAGGTAGACCCCGATGTCGAAGATCGTCGAGGTCGCGAACTCCACGTGACCGATGACCGGGATCTCGGCCTCCCAGAAGGTGCTGGTCAGGGGGCTCTGGCCGAAGAACAGGGGGACGACCGCGGTGCCGACGGCGATCAGCATGCCTGAGCCGAGCAGGCGCCCGGCGTCGGTGGGTGCCGCCGCGCCGAGCTCGTACGGGCCGCCGGCGATGTACCGCATCACCAGCGCCATGCCGGCGACCAGGCCGCCGGCGAACCCACCACCGGGCATGTTGTGCCCGGCGAACAGCAGGAAGATCGACACGACGATGATCGTGTGGAACAGGATCCGCACGATCACCTCGAGCATCATCGACCGCGAGCGCGGGTCGAGCGTGCCGCCGCCGACCAGCCACGCCCGGGGACCGGCCGTCTCGCCCGGACGGACGATGGAGATCGAGCCGGTGTCCGTCTCCTGCATCGGACGCAGACGCGCCCGACGTGAGGGAGCCTTGGGCACCGCCCGCAGGCGCGAGAGGAGGTCCGTGCGGTCGGTGACGAACACCAGGGACGCGACGCCGGTGGCGGCGAGGACGAGGACGGACAGTTCGCCCATCGTGTCCCAGCCGCGAAGATCGACGAGCGCGACGTTGACGACGTTCTTGCCGTGGCCGATCTCGTACGCGAGGCGGGCGAAGTCGTCCGACACCGGACGGAACTGCCGCGCGTCGGTGGCGACGATCGCGATCGCCGCGAGCGTGAGACCGACCGCCGCGCCGATGACCGCCCGCGGCACCCGCCAGACGCTGGCGTGCCGGTCGCCCATCCGGGCCGGGATCCGGCGCAGGACGAGGGAGAAGGCCACCAGGGTGACCGTCTCGACGAGCACCTGGGTCAGCGCGAGGTCCGGCGCCCCCATGGTCGCGAACAGCACGACCATGCCGAGACCCGTGACCGAGACGAGCACGACGCCGGAGTAGCGCTTGCGCGCTCGCACGGCGATGAGTCCGGCGATGATCATGATCGGCGCGACCACGATCTGCACCGGCGAATGCCAGGCGGACAGGTCACCGCGCCACGACGGCGACGCGAGCAGCGCAGGCACTTCGGCGGCGACGAAGACGATGAAGATGGTGCCGACGTAGATCGGCAGCGAACCGCGTTGGAACACCGTGGTGACCAGCACCGACGCCCGGTCGATGCCGTGCTGCACCGCCGTGTACGCGTCGTTCGCGGTGAAGGGCAGGACCCGGCCGGCGCGGTCCCAGCCCGTGCGCCGAGTGAGCCAGAACAGCCCGAGGCCGAGCACGATCGCGCCCGCGGAGATGAACAGCGCGGGCTCCAAGCCGTGCCACAGCGCCAGGTGCGCGGCGTGCTCGGGGGCGGCGACCCCGGCGGACGCGGCCGGCGCGGTGCGGGCGTACTGCTGCAGCACATGATCGATCGGTGTCGCGCACAGGCCCGCGATCAGGGAGAGCGCGGAAAGGACGACGGGTGCGAACAGGAAGCCGATCGGCGGGTCCGGCCACGGCGTCGGTGGGATCGTCACACCGGCCGCGTCGCGCTTGGTGAAGAACGCACCCCAGAGGAACCGGGCGCCGTACGCCGCGGTGACGATCGACCCGAGGGACACACCGAGCAGCGCGACCCAGCCCCAGCCGGATCCGCCCTCCGCCTCGTACAGGAACGCACCGAGCATGCCTTCCTTGCCGACGAAACCGATCGTCGGTGGCAGACCGACCATGCAGGCGACCGCGATGAAGGAGGACACCGCCAGCACGGGGGCCTGACGACCGAGGCCGCTGAGTTCGGTGACGTCTCGGGTACCGAGTTGGCGGTCGATGATGCCGACGACGAGGAAGAGGGCCGATTTGAACAGGGCGTGGCCGAGCAGGAGCGCGAGTCCGGCCAGCAGCGCGTCCCGCGTACCGAACCCGAGCACCACGGAGAGCATGCCGAGCTGGCTGACCGTGCCGAACGCCAGGATGCGCTTGAGGTCGGTCTCGCGCAACGACTGGATGCCGCCGAGCAGCATCGTCAGCACCCCCAGCGTGATGATCGTCGGGCGCCACACCGGATCGTCGGCGAACGTCGGTGCGAAGCGTGCCAGCAGATAGATGCCGGCCTTGACCATCGCCGCGGCATGGAGGTAGGCGCTCACCGGCGTCGGCGCGGCCATCGCGCCCGGAAGCCAGAAGTGGAACGGGAAGATCGCGGACTTGCTCAGCACGCCGACGAGGATCAGCACGAGCGCGATCGATGTGGGCGTCCCGTGCGGTGGGTTCGCGAGCATGTCGCTCATCACCGTGGTCCCGGACTGGATGATCAGCATCACGATGCCGATGAACATGACCAGCCCGCCGAGCGTGGTCACCAGCAGCGCCTGAAGCGCCGCACGACGGCTCGCGGAACGGTTGTGGTAGTACCCGATCAGCAAGTAGGACAGGATGCTCGTGATCTCCCAGAACATCACGAGCACGACGAGGTCGTCGGTCAGCACGAGGCCGTACATGGCCCCGGCGAACGCCAGCAGGACGGACGCGAACAGCGCCAGGCCCTCGGTCTTGCCCTCGAAGTACCAGGCGCAGTAGATCAGCACGAGGGCTCCGACGCCGGAGACCACGAGCGTCATCAACCAGCCCAGCACGTCCATGCGCATGGACAGCGAGATCTCCAGCGCCGGGATCCAGTGGTAGATCTCGGTGACCTCGCCGCCGGCGAAGACGACGCCGGACTGCAGGATCGCGTGGACCAGCGCGGCGATCGGCAGCAGCGCCGCCACGATGAAGGCCTTCGCTCCGATCCGCCGAACCAGCAGGGGCAGGGCGCACGGGACCACCATGAAGGCGGCGAGGAGAATCAGCATGCGGGCCCCTTGCTCGTCGGCGTGCGGGATGCACGATCCGGGCGGGCGGTGGTCCTGTCCATTCTACGGGTTCGGGGTGGTCCGGCCCGAGGATGAGTCCGCCGGACCCCCAGGCACGTCCGTTAGGCTTCTGCCCCACGGGGGACGGTGTTCGACGAGCACCCCGGATCTCCGTGTCGAGAGAGGCGAGGGATGAGCCAGGCACCACCCACCGATGCGGAGATGGCCCGAGCCTCCGGAGTGCTCCGACTGATCTCGGACGCGTACTCCAGCCGCATGGTCGGCCAAGAGCGCCTGCGCACCAGCCTGCTGATCTCGCTCATCGCGGGCGGTCACATCCTGCTCGAGAGCGTCCCGGGCCTGGCCAAGACCACGGCCGCCTCAACCCTCGCCGCCACCGTCCAGGCGAAGTTCAAGCGGATCCAGTGCACGCCGGACCTGCTGCCGAGCGACATCACCGGCAGCCAGATCTATGACGCCTCCACCGGGTCGTTCCGCACCGTGCTCGGTCCGGTGCACGCCAACTTCCTGCTGCTGGATGAGATCAACCGCTCCAGCGCGAAGACGCAGTCCGCGATGCTCGAGGCGATGCAGGAGCACCAGACCACGATCGGCGGCGAGGTGCACCGCCTGCCCAAACCCTTCCTGGTCATCGCCACGCAGAACCCGATCGAGCAGGAGGGCACCTACGAGCTGCCCGAGGCCCAGATGGACCGCTTCCTGCTGAAGGAGATCGTGGAGTACCCGAGCCCGGCCGAAGAGCTCGAGGTCCTGAACCGCATCGACGCCGGCGTCCTGGACCCGGATCGTCCGGTCGCCGCGACCGCGTCGCTGGAGGACGTGCTGGCGATGCAGCAGATCGCCGGACGCATCCACGTCGACCCGGCCGTGCGCAACTACATCGTGTCCCTGGTCTACGTCACCCGGAACCCGGGGCCCTACATCGGCGAGGACAAGGCGCGCTTCATCAAGTACGGCGCGAGCCCGCGCGCGAGCATCGCGTTCCTGCAGGCAGCGCGCGCGTTCGCCCTGCTGCAGGGACGCAACTACGTCATCCCCGAGGACGTCCGCTCGCTCCGGCACGTGGTGCTGCGCCACCGGGTCCTGCTCACGTTCGAGGGGCAGGCCGAGGGCATCCGCAGCGAGGACCTCATCGACGACGTGTTCGGCGCGGTGCCGACGCCCTGACGGAGCCGCCGCCATGCCCAGCCTGATCACGCAGGTGAGGAGCAAGCTCTTCATCACCTCGTCGCGCGCGTCGATGCACCCGCTCGACGGCGCGTATCGGTCGCTGCTGCGCGGTCGGAGCATGGACTTCGAAGACCTCCGCCCGTATGAGGTCGGCGATCAGGTGCGAGACATCGACTGGCGGGCGTCGGCGCGCCTCGGCGAGATGCTGGTCAAACGCACGCGCGCCACGCGCCTGCACACCGTGATGTTCGTGGTCGACACCGGACGAACCATGGCCGCTCTCGCCGAGGATGAGGCCTCGAAGGCGCAGACCGCGATCATGGCGGCCGGCGCGCTGGGCTACCTCACCGTCATGCACGGGGACGAGGTCGCGCTCGTGTACGGCGATGCGGACGGGGTTCGGCGCACGCCCGGAGGCCGGAGTGAGGGCGCCCTGGAGCACCAGCTCCGGACGATCGAGAAGGCCACGGCGAGCGCGACGGCGCCCGGGTCGATCGACGCGCTGCTGGCGTACGTGGCCCGCTCCGTGTCTCGCCGGGTCATTCTCGTGGTGATCGCGGACGAGGCTCCCCTGACGGCGGAGACCGAGCGCCTCGTGCGGCGCCTGCGGATGCAGCACGACATGGTCTGGCTCACCGTGGCGGACGCGGATCCGGTGCTGGCCCAGCGCGGCCGCGCCCATCGCAGCGATGTCGTCTCCGGCTGGGAGGTGCCCGACTTCGTGCACGGGGACGCCGCCGTGCGGGAGGAGCTGGCCGCCGAGCGGGCGCGCATCGCGGACGCGCGGGACGGACTCCTGGACCGCTGGGCGATCAGCCGTGCGACCCTGCACGATCAGGACGGTGCGGTCAGCGAGCTGCTGCACATGCTGGATCGGAGGGCGCGTGTCGGGGCCTGACGAGCTGTATCCCCCGGCGCAGTACGGTGCGGGCTGGCTGGCGGTGGCGTTCACGATCATCCTCGTGGTGATCGTCGCCTGGCTGGTGATCGCCCTGCTCACCCGGCCGCTGCGACGGCTGGAGTCCTTCGACGACCCGGAGGTTCCTCTCGCACCCGGTGACGTGATCATCCGGATGCGCGCGGAGTATCTCGCCCAGATCGATGCGGTCGAGCGCGCCTGGCACGCCGGCGGGATGACCGCGCACGACGCGAACCTGGAACTGTCCCGACTCACGCGCGGCTACGTGAACGAGTACAGCGGGCTGGAGGCCCCGGTGCTCGCACTGGACGATCTCGTCCGCTTGGGCGTGCATCCCGCGCTGATCGACGCCGTGCAGCGTCACTACTACCCCAGCGTGTTCCGACGGGGACCGGCCGTCGATCCGGTCGCCGGTGCGGCCGCAGCCCGACAGGTGGTGAACGCGTGGCACTAGCGAACGGGTGGCTGTTCTTCGTCGCGGCGGCGGTGCTCGTCCTCGCCGTGGTGATCGGCCTGCTCCTGGGCCGGCGGCGTCGCCCGGGCACCGCCGACGCCGGGGCACCGCTCGCACGCGCCGAACGCGTGCGAGCCCTGCCGAGCTTCGCCCACGCGATCCGCGCCCGACGGATCGCCCTGTCCGGCGTGCTCGCCATCGGCGCGGTCGCCGTCCTGGTCGGTGGCGTGGCGGCGGCGCGGCCGATGACCTCGCAGACGATCCAGCCGGTGTCCTCCAGCCGGGACATCATGCTGTGCCTGGACGTCTCCGGATCCATGACGGACGTGGACACCGAGGTCATCGACGTCTTCACCGAGCTCCTCGCCGGCTTCCACGGCGAGCGGATCGGTCTGACGATCTTCAACGGTTCGCCGGTGCAGGTCTTCCCCCTCACCGACGACTACGCCTTCGTCAAGGAGCGTCTCGCGGACATCAAGAAGTCCTTCGACTACACCGATTCGATCCCGGAGCACTGGGCGGGCACGCTGAACGGCAACGGTGCCTCCCTCGTCGGTGACGGCCTGGCCGCGTGCGCCATGCGCTTCGATCACCTGGACACGAAGCGATCCCGAACGATCGTGCTCGCCACGGACAACGAACTCAACGGCTCACCGATCCTGACGCTGCCGGAGGCGGCGCAGTACGCGGCGAGCAAGAAGGTCCGGGTGTTCGCGATCGACCCCGTCGCCGGGATGGACGCGGCCCTGACGAATGAACTGGCGCAGGCCGCCGAGTCCACCGGCGGCCGCATGTACGAATTGCGCGACAGCACCTCCGTCTCGGACATCATCACCGAGGTGCAGAAGGAGCAGGCCACCCAGCTGAAGGGCCAGGTGCGCGTCGTGTGGTCCGACGCGCCCGACCTGATCCTGCTCCTGCTCGCGGCCGGCGTGGTCGCGTTCGTCGCGCTGATGTGGCGGGTGAGGCTGTGATCTTCACCCCCGTCCTGCACCCGCTGCTGCTGGTCCCGTTGGCCGTCCTGGTCATCGGCGCCGCCGTGTGGGCGCTGGTGCGCGCCCGCGGGACGGATCGCGCGCTGTGGGCCGGACGCGTCGCGCTGGTCGTGCTCTGCGTGCTCGCCCTGCTGCGACCCGGCCTTCCCGGCGGCACCACCCAGACGCTCGCGACCGACACCGACATCGTGCTGATGGTGGACACCACCGCCAGCTCCGTGGCCGAGGACTGGGACGGCGAACACCCGCGGCTGGACGGCATTCGTGCGGACGTGCAGAAGATCATCGACCACTACCCGGGAGCCCGCTTCGCCCTGATCACCTTCGACGCGTCGCCACAACTGCGCCTGCCGCTGACGACGGACACCAACGCCGTGATCAGCTCGATGGACGTCCTGCGTCCGGAGGTCACGGATTCCTCGCGCGGCAGCTCGATCGGCATCGCCGCGAACCTGCTCACCGAGACGCTGAAGAACGCGGCTTCGTCCTCGCACGATCGGTCGCGGATGGTGTTCTACCTCGGCGACGGCGAGCAGACGGTCTCCTCCTCACCGGAGTCCTTCGCGTCATCGAAGACGTTCGTCGACGGCGGAGCGGTGCTGGGCTACGGAACCGCGGCGGGAGGACGAATGCGGATGACCACGAGCTGGGCGCAGTCCGACCCGAACCCCGGCTACATCACCTACGAGGGCAAGGACGCCCGCTCCGTCATCGATGAGAAGAACCTCGGCACCATCGCCGAGCAGCTCGGCGTCGAATACGAGCACCGGACCGCGGATGCGGCACTGTCCCTGCCCCGGCCGCCGACCACCACGGTGAGCTACTCCGCGGCCGGGGAGACCGGTTCCGTGATCGAGCTGTACTGGATTCCGGTGCTCGCGATCATCCTGCTGCTGGCGTTCGAGGTGGCCCGCGCGACCATGCTCGTCACTCGGATGCGCGGCCTCACCGCCACTCGAGGACCCGGGGGTGACGCATGACCGACCGGACCGAGACCCGCGCCGATGACCGCACTGCGGCGGCCGCCGATGAACTTCTGCGCATCAACCGCGGGCGGCGTCGGATCCGGCGCTGGACGGCGATCGCCGCGATCCCGTTGCTCGTGATCGCAGCGCTGCTGGCCACCAAGATCGTCAGCATGTACGTCTTCGCGCACGGTTCGATCACGTCATACCTCGCCGGGGACGGTGAGGGAACCACGCGGGCGGCGGGCGGCCAGCGTCCCCTGAACATCTTCGAGCCGTACAAGGCACCGTTCAACGCCGGCGACGGCCTGGCGCTCTCGGACAAGCTGCCCGAGTCCCGCGCTGAGTTCGAGGAGGCGCTCCGTCTCGCCACCGGCGTCGAGGTGTGCCCGGTGCGGATCAATCTCGCGCTCATCATGGAGCGCCAGGGGGACGCACTGCGCCAGGGTGGCGATCCGGCCGCGGCGCAGCCGTACTACCAGGAGGCGCTCACCGTGCTCGCGGACATGCCCGAGGAGTGCTCGAGCAAGTCGGCGCAGCAGAACTCCTCCGACCCGAACCGCGACATGGGCGATTCGGCGGATCAGGCCCGCAAACGGGTGCAGGAGAAGTCGCAGTCCGATTCGAAGGGCACGGGCGAGAAGACCGAGCAGCCGACTCCGTCCCCGTCGGAGAGTTCCGGCCCGTCGCAGAAGCAGCTGGATGAGTTGGACCATCAGCTCGAGGAGGGCCAGCAGGAGCGAGACGAGCGCAATGAGGGCGATGGCGGCGAGCCGCGGACGGACAAGCCATGGTGAACGTCGATCGAGCCCACGGCAGCGGCCGCTACGTCTCCGGCACGGAGGGCGCTCCACCGCTGCCGCCACCCGGTGGCTACCGGGGCGCACGACGCAGCTCCGGGCCCGTGCTGCCCAGCGGCGCTCCGGCGCCGGCCGCCGTGGCCGAGGACGCGAGTGCGCCCCGCTCCCGGTCGTGGCTGGGCTGGACCGCGCTGATCATCACCGCGGTGTTCGCCCTGGTCCTGCTCGGCTTCCTCGCGGTCGGTGGCGGGGAGGCGTTCTTCACGGTGGACATGCTCGCCGTGCAGCTGCTCGTGTTGGGCCTGGTCGTTGCGGCGCTGCTGGTGCGACGATCGCGAGCCGTGGGCGCGATCGCGCTGGCGGTGGCGCTGGTGTTCAATGTCGGCACGGTGGGTGCGATCGGCGCGGTCCGCGTCGCTCAGACCGGGGCGTATCCGGACACCAAGACCGATGAGCAGCGTCACATGCTGGCCTACCCCGGCATCAAGGGCATGAGTGAGAGCGCCATTCTCGCCCGCCCGACGCTGGAGGAGCTGCGCGCAGAGGGAAAGTCGCTGCTGGCGGAGGTCCGCACCGAGCTGAGTGCGAAATTCGGGTTCACGTGGGCGGCCCCGGTCCCGGAGGCCCTCACGCCGACGCGGAACGGATACGGCGGCGAATCGATGCTCTCGGACATGAGATCAGAGACGTGGACGACGAACGAGCCGATCCACGACCTGGCGCAGAAGCACGCGGTCATGGCGGCGATCCAGGACATCCTGGCGCGCCGCGGCCTGTCGCAGCTGTACCCGCTGAACGATCCGCAGCAGTCGAGCCTCGATCGGAGTCTGCTGCAGAAGCTCTTCGGCGATACGGACCCCGACCGACAGGCGCAGTGGGAGTGGTACGCGTACGACTACGAGGTGGACGGCGACTTCTACGCGGATCTGTACGACCTCAGTCGGGACAGCACCGGGAAGTTCACCGCCAGTCGTGATGCCGCCCACCAGCGCACGGGCGAGCCGGCCGAAGGACTGCAGCTGGTGCTGCTGACCGGCCCGGCGCTGAAAGAGGCCGACGTGGACAAGTTCACCGACCGTATGAAGGACTATCCCTGAACCGGTCCGGCCGGCGTCTCAGGCGGGGACGGGACCCGTGGTGTCGCCGGGCACGAAGGTGCACGTGAAGCGGTAGGACGCCGCGCTCTCGCCACCCAATTGCGCGAGCAGGGCGGCACCGGCGGCGCGCCCCTTGTCGAAGGCGGGCTGCGCCATCGTCGTGAGGTGGTACGGCGCGATGCCGTCGACGGTCACGCCGTCGAAGCCGGTGATCGACAGGTCCTCGGGCACGCGCATTCCGACTTCCAGCGCCGCGCGCAGCACACCCGCGGCCAGCAGGTCACTCTGCGCCAGGACTGCGGTGGGGCGATTCGGGCCGGACAGGAGCAGTCGACCGGCGGCCATGCCCTCGTCGACCGAGCTGCGGCGGGTGGTGACGACGCGAGCGTCCGGGTAGACCTCAGCGGCGCCCTCCAAACGCTCCCGGGTGACATCCACCGCGGCGGTGACCGTGCTCGCGACGCCGGCCTCAGCGACCACGGTGCGTCGATCCAACGGCAGCGCGACGATCGCGACGTCGCGGTGGCCGAGCGATCGGAGGTGGCTGGCCAGCTGACGCTGGGCGTCAGCGGAGTCGATGGTGATCTGCGGCACGTCGGCTCCGGCGTCGCCCTCGATGGCGACCATCGGGACCTCGCGAGCCCGCATCGCATCCAGGGACTCGGCCATGCCCGGGTCACAGCCGAACAGCGCCACGGCGTCCACCGGCGCGCCGGTCAGCCCCGGGCCGGCGGTGGGGTCGTCCCGCAGCAGCAGGATGGCTGAGCCGGACGCGGCGATCGCGTCGGCGAGCCCGTCCAGGGTCGCGGTCAGAATCGGGTCGAGGAACGCGGAGCGGAGGTCATCGCCACCGACGACGACCCCGACGATGCCGCTGCGACCGCGGCGCAGCGACGCGGCGCGCGGGTCCGGCCCGGCGTATCCGAGTTCCGTTGCCGCCGCCAGGACGCGCTCTCGCGTTGCGTCGGCGACCGCGACGGTTCCGCTGTAGACCACCGAGGCGGTCGACGGGGAGACGCCCGCGCGCTTGGCGACGTCGGCGAGTGTCGGTCGACGAGTCATGTTCCTCCTCGCGTCAGTATATCGAATCGATTCGAGTAGACTCCCTCACATGCACCTCGACATCTCCCGGTCGCAGTTCGTCCGCTGGCGCGCGGCGATCTTCGCCATTTTCGCCGCCTGCGGCATCGGGTTCGCGACCTGGGCGTCGCGTGTGCCCGCGATCAAGGAGGCGCTGGATATCAGCAAGACCGAGATCGGCCTGCTCCTGGTCACCAGCGGAGTGGCGTCGATCATCGGCCTGTCGGTGTCATCCGTGGTGATGCTGCGGTTCGGCGCGAAGCGGAGCATGCTCGGACTGCTGCTGCTCGCCGCCGTCGGCATCGTGCTGATCGGCGTCGGTGCGGACGTCTTCCACTCCTTCCCCATCGTGATCGGCGGGCTCGTGCTGTTCGGCTTCGGCAACGGGTGCTGCGATGTGGTCATGAACGTCGAGGGCGCGGCCGTGGAGACGCACGGCGGCAAGACCGTGCTGCCGATGATGCACGGGTTCTTCAGCCTCGGCACGTTCGTGGGGGCCGGTCTCGGTGCCGTGGCCGAAGCCGTCCACCTCCCGGTGAGCATCCACACCGCCGCGATCGGCGTGGTGATCGTCGTCGTGGCCTTCGTCGCCGTCGCGAACATTCCGACCGGCACGGACGCGGAGGCCGCGGATGACGTGGGCGAACGCCAGCCGTTCCGTCAGCGCCTGAAGGTCGCCCTGTCGGCCTGGACCGAGCCGCGCACCTACGGCCTCGGCCTGGTCATGCTCGGGATGTCGTTCGCCGAGGGCGGCGCGAACGACTGGCTCGCCCTGGGCGTGGTGGAAGGTCATGACGGCAGCACGTCGCTCGGCGCCATCGGACTGGCCGTCTTCGCCGCTTCCATGACCTTCGCCCGCATGGTGGGCGGCCCCATCGTCGACCGCTTCGGCCGCGTCGCCTCGCTGCGCGTGCTCGCCGCCATGGCGGTGGCCGGCCTGCTGCTGTTCGTCTTCGCACCGAACCTCCCCCTCGTCTTCCTCGGCATCGTGCTGTGGGGACTCGGCGCCTCGCTCGGCTTCCCGCTCGGCATGTCGGCGGCGGCGGATGACCCCGCCCACGCCGCCTCCCGAGTCAGCGCGGCATCCACGATCGGCTACGTCGCCTTCCTCGCCGGTCCGCCGATGCTCGGTTTCGTCGCCGACCACATCGGACTGCTGCCGACACTGCTGATCGTCGCGGCGCTGGCCCTGATGTCGGGCTTCGCGACACCGGCCGCTCGCCCGCTGCCGGGCTCGGAACAAGCGCGCATCGAGGCCCGCTCCCGCGAGCGCGCCAACGCCCGCTGACCGAATCCGCTCTCGAGCGCGAGTGACGTAGGCTTTTCCGGTGCGTCTTGTCATTGCCCGCTGCAGCGTGGACTACACCGGTCGGCTGAACGCCCATCTCCCGGAGGCCACGCGCCTGCTCGTGCACAAGGGGGACGGATCGCTCCTGGTGCACTCCGACGGCGGCAGCTACAAGCCGCTGAACTGGATGAGCCCGCCCTGCTCGCTCGCGGTCGAGGACCTGGACGAGACGGACACCGCGAACGGCGTCGTCGAGCGCTGGCGGGTCGTGCACAAGAAGTCCGGCGACGCGCTCACCGTGCGCATCTACGAGATGATCAGCGACTCCACCCACGACCTCGGCATCGACCCGGGACTGCAGAAGGACGGCGTCGAGGCGGACCTGCAACGACTGCTCGCCGAACAGGTGCACCTGGTCGAGGAGGGCGCCCAGCTCGTGCGCCGCGAATACCCCACCGCGATCGGTCCGGTCGATCACATGGTTCGCGACGCCGCCGGTGCGCACATCGCCGTCGAGGTCAAGCGCAAGGCGAACATCGACGCCGTCGAGCAGCTCACGCGGTACCTCGAACTGCTCAACCGCGATCCGGTGCTGGCACCGGTGCGCGGGGTCCTGGCCGCACAGTCCTTCGCTCCCCAGGCGCGAACGCTCGCGGTGGACCGGGGCATCGACTGCCTGGTGCTGGACTACGACGCGATGAAGGGTGTCGACAGCGGCGTCCCCACGCTGTTCTGACGCCACCGGAGAGGTCCGGATAGGGTCGTAGCGTGCTCGCCTCACCCTTCACCTGTGTCCTCTGGGATGTCGACGGGACGCTCGTGGATGCGTCCGAAGGCATTCTCGGCCGTCTCATCGAGGTGCATGAGCACTACGGCCGCACGCCCCCGACCCGCGATGACCTGATCCACTGGATCGGACCACCGATGTTCGAGACGTTCCAGCTCCGCTTCGGGATGACGCCGGAGCAGGCGCGGGAGGCCGTCACCCACTACCGCTCGCTGAACAAGCGGGACGGCACCGCGCGGGGTGCTCGCACCTTTCCCGGCATGACGGAACTCGTCGCCGAACTGCACGCGCTCGGCGTCCCGCAGGCGACCGCGAGCTCGAAGCCGGAGAACCAGGTGATCGACCTGATGGATCACTTCGGGCTCACCCCCTCCCTCACCGCCATCGTCGGAGCGTCCCCGGACGAGCGTTCGCGGGCCACGAAGACCGACGTCATCCGCGAGGCGCTGCGCCAGCTCGACGCCGCGGGTGTGGACGTGTCCCGTCCGGTCCTCGTCGGCGACCGGCACCATGACATCGCCGGCGGTGCGGAGACCGGGGTACCGGTGATCTTCGTCCGGTGGGGCTTCAGCGACCCGTCCGAATCCGACGGTGCCGCCGGTGTGGCCGCGACCCCCGCGGAACTGCGGTCCCTGCTGCTGCGGGAGGTGTGAGATGTGGGAGTGGATCTACCCGTCGCTGATCGTGTTCGGCAGCGCCGTCGTCGTGGCCCTCGTGGTCGCGCTGATCGTGCGCGCGGTGCGGCGCGGACCACGCGCGCGCACCCGCGCCGAAGCCGTCCGTGACCGTGCCGGCGCCGCCCTGACCGCTCTGGATGACGCGATCGGCGCGGCCGACGTCGAGCTGGGTCTCGCGGCGGCCGTTTACGGGGGGAAGCCGCCGGCGGCCCTGACGCGGGCCCGCCTGTCCGCCGTCCAGGTCCGAGACGAGGGCTTCGTGCGGTACCGGACCCTGGTGGACGATTCGCTGCCGGCACCGGCTCTGCGCTCGGCGGCGCAGCAGGTGATCACCCGGTCCGCGGCAGCTCAGCGCGCCCTCGACACCGCGCATGCGGGCCACCGCGCGTGGTTGCGGGAGAACGCGGACGCGCCCAAGCACATCGCGAGTGCCCGATCGCGCGCGGCCGCGGTCGCCGCCGACCTCGGCGAGCCGGGTGCCCGCGAACAGCGCCTGAGCCGGCTGGACCCGTCCGAGTCCGCCGATGTCGCGGCGGCCGCGACGGCGGCCCACACGGCATTGCGGACGGCGAACGCCGCTCTCGATCGCGCCGAGGCACTGGCGTCCGATCCGTCCAGCAGCATTCTGGAGGACCTCACCGAAGCCGAGGCGGCGCTGCGGACCGCGGAGCACGAGGCCGCCGAGGCGGACCGGGCCTACGAGCAGGTGGAGACCTCGGCACGCGTCGTGACCGCGGAGATCGCGGCGGTACGCGAGCGCGTGCGAACCGGAATGGCCGCACTGTCGGAGCGGCCGGACGCGACGCCGGAGGCGGTCTCGGGGGTGCTCTCGGCAGCGCTCGTCGCCCTGGACGACGCTGAACAGCACGCGGCCCGGCGTCCGTCCGCGACGCTGACGGAGCTCACCCGCGTGCGCGATCGCGTCGAGCTGGCGTTGTCCGATGCCCGTGCCGGTCGAGCGCGCATCGACGGCGCGAAGGCGGCTCTGCCCGGCGCCTTCGCCACGGCCCGACTGCTCATCGGCCGCGCCGAGCGCGCGGTGGCCGCGTCCCCGGCACCCGATGCGCGCATCCGCCTGGCCGCCGCACGCGATGAGCTGGCCGCCGCACGCAACGCCTCGGATGCCATCGAGGCCCTGGACGTCGCGCGCCGCGCGATCCGGCATGCCGAGGACGCCGCGGCGCTGGCCGGGTACGCCGGCCGCTGACCCGTCATCGTCGGGGGCCCGAACGCACGCATCCGGCGTCGAGTGATCACTCGGACGCCGGACGCGCAGGGAGGGACTCGACACCCACGATCATGGGATCGGTGTGCATCGAGGCCCGCCGTCGCCGGGTGTGGGCACCGGGCGACGGCTGAAGTCTCAGAGGGGGCGGATGTTCTCCGCCTGCAGGCCCTTCGGGCCCTGGGCGACGTCGAACTCGACGCGCTGGTTGTCCTCGAGGCTGCGGTAGCCGCTGGATTCGATCGCCGAGTAGTGGGCGAAGACGTCTGCGCCGCCCTCGTCCGGGGAGATGAAGCCGAAGCCCTTCTCCGCGTTGAACCACTTGACGGTGCCTGTAGTGCTCATTGCTATTTCTTGCCGTTCTCTCGGGCGTGCAGAGAAGCTCGCCTGGGGGGTTTAGTGGCTCAAACCTAGTGGAACGCCCAGTTCGGCCACAGCGCCGTCCACAGGATGGTGACAGAAACGTGATCACATCCGAATTCTCACGGTCCGGCGCAGTAGTTCTGTGCAGTCCGAACCCGCAATTCGGCAGGTGAGCGCACATTGTGCGGGGTCCGGACCGTCGCTCGCCGCGTCGGCGCCCACCGGGCGCGGTGAGCGACGGGTCGGTCGCGGGGAGCGATCAGCGTGCCGAAGCGTCCGTCAGAGAGGCGAGCTCGGCGTCTGTGAGAGTCAGGGTCGTGGACTCCCACAGGGCGGGCAGCTGCTCCGGGAGGCGGGCCGATGCGATCGGCGCGGCGACGCCGGGCTGCGCACGCAACCAGGCCAGGCTGACCGCCGCGACGGAGACGTCGTGCGCGCTCGCGATGCCGTCGAGCACGTCCAGCAGCGCGACGTTGCGCTCGTCGTCGAGGTAGTGCGCGGAGTGCGGTCGCTTGGTGTCCGGCTCGACGCCCGGACGGAACTTGCCGGTGAGGAATCCGGACGCGAGCCCGAAGTACGGCAGCTCCGCGATCCCGAGCGCGCGCAACTCGGGCAGCACCTCGCGCTCCAGGTCGCGCTCGACCAGGTTGTAGTGGTCCTGGGAGAACGAGATCGGGGCGAAGTCGTTCGCCGCGATCAGCTCCGCAGCGCTGCGGACGCGCGCCGCCAAGAAGTTGGACACTCCCACCGTGCGCACCTTGCCGGCGCGCACGGCCGCATCGAACGCCCCGAACGACTCGTCCTGCGCCACGTCCGCGTCGTCGCGATGCGCGTAGTAGATGTCGACCCGGTCGGTCTGCAGCCGGCGCAGCGAATCATCCAGCGCCGCGGCCACGTTGGCCGCGGACAGGCCGGGTCGAGCGGGCAACGAGAAGACCTTCGTCGCGATCTGCACGCGGTCGCGGACTCCGGGGCGAGCGGCGAACCACTCGCCGATGATCGTCTCGGACTCGCCACCGACGTTTCCCTCGATCCAGATCGAGTACGAATCGGCGGTGTCGATCGTGGTGCCTCCGGCGGCCACGAAGGCGTCCAGGGTGCGGAAGGAGGTGTCGCGGTCGGCCGTCGCCCCGAAGACATTGCCTCCGAGGACCAGGGGACCGACATCGAGCGTCGTCGTCTGCGTCATGCCACGACCCTACGCGGCGGCGCTGCCACGTCCGACACCGTGTGACGGCGTGCGACGGTCCGCGTCCGTCTCCTCCACCTCAGGCGCGGGCGGACCGCATCGCCGCGTGATGCTTCAGAGCAGGGTCCGCGGCCAGGCGCGCGTACTCCTCGGACTCCATCGGGACGAGCGCGACGCGACCGTCCGCATCATGGTGCGTGCCCCAGCCGTAGGTCTTGCTCAGCGGCGAGGCCCGCAGACACGCCTGCCCCTTCGCGAAGAACGCCTCCCGAGCCGCCGGCCGGTCCGCGTCGGCGATGCCGGCGCGATCCGCGTGGACCGTGAACAGCACGTCATCGGAGGTGAACTCGTACGGGTGCTCGCTCAGCAACCGGTACTGCGCCTCCGCGACCGTGAGCGAGGACCCCCGCGACGGAGGTTCGGTCGCGGCCGCGGCCTTCGTGTCCGGAGAGACCTCGATGAAGGCCCCCACGTAATTCGTCGTGTGCATGCCCGCAGAGTAGTCGGGGCGTCCGACGTCGGTCAGACGGTGGCGTCGTCGGCGGAAGCGGAGTCGGCCTGCTGCTCGGCGATCTGGCGGCGGACGTCGTCCATGTCCAGGCCCTTGACGGCCGTGATCACCTGCTCCAGCGCGGGCTCGGGCAGCGCACCGGGCTGAGCGAAGACGAGGATGTTGTCGCGGAAGGCCATCAGTGTCGGGATCGAGGTGATCTGGAAGCCGGCCGCGAGCTCCTGCTGCGCCTCGGTGTCCACCTTGCCGAACACGACGTCCGGGTGGGTCTCGGACGCCTTTTCGTAGATGGGCGCGAAGTTCCGGCAGGGGCCGCACCACGACGCCCAGAAGTCGACGAGCACGATGTCGTTGTCCGTGACGGTGGACTCGAAGTCGGCCGTCGTCAGGTCTCGCGTTGCCATGTACCGAGGCTAACCGTTCCCGCGGCCGTCGGGGCCGCGAGCGCTGACTAGCCTGGGAGGATGACCACTCCCGATCTCGGCCTCCTGCTCGATGTGGACGGGCCCATCGCCAGCCCCGTCACCCGCACCCTGCGGATCCCGAGCATCGGCGCCGACCTCGTCACGCTCGTCGGCGCCGGCGTGCCGATCGCGTTCATCACCGGGCGCTCCGAGGCGTTCATCCGCGACCACGTCGTCGGGCCGCTGCGTGAGATGGGGCTGGACGAGGCGTTGTCGCGCCCCGGCACGCGGATGTTCGGGGTGTTCGAGAAGGGCGGCGCGTGGGCCTCGATCACCGCGGACGGGCTCGGCGAGCTCACCGTCGACGAAACCGTCGCGCTTCCCGCGGCGGACGTGTCCGCGGTCCGCGACCTCGTGGCGTCGCGCTTCACCGACACGATGTTCTTCGACGACACCAAGCGGGCGATGATCTCGGTCGAGCAGAACGTCGACGCCACGCCCGCGGACTACCGCGCGGCGCAGTCGGCGTTCCAGGACGCCGCGTACGACCTGCTCAGCGCGCGCGGACTCGGACTGGCGTACCGCGAGCGCCGTCACGCGGATGCGGGCGGCGCCGTGCCGTTCCGGATCGACCCGACGGTCATCTCCACCGACATCGAATCCGTCCTGCTGGACAAGGACCGCGGCACCCGGCGCGCCCTCGAGCACTTCGCGGCGTCCGGTCCGCTGCCGACGCGGTGGCGTTCGGTGGGCGACTCACGCCCCGACTACACGATGGCGGACGAGCTGCACGCGCAGGGGTTCGAGGTCGCGCACGTGGACGTCCGTCCCTCCGACGGCGTGCTCGAGCGGCCCTACCGGATCGTGATCGAGGGAGACCTCATCCACGACGACGCGGGTGCCGCCTTCCTGCGGCACTGGGTCCGTGAGCTCGGGCTCTGACGCGGGATACGATGCGGACGTGACGAACGCAGCGGACATCCCGGAGATCTCGATCGGCTCGGACATGATCCGGCTGGGTCAGTTCCTCAAGCTCGCCGACCTCATCGACACCGGCGGGGAGGCCAAAGAGGCCATCATCCAGGGCTTTGTCTCGGTCAACGGCGAGCAGGAGTTCCGCCGGGGCCGTCAGCTGCACGACGGTGACATCGTCGAACTCGACGACCGTGCCGTCCGCGTCCGTCCCTGAGATGACGGACGATCGCGTTCGCGCCGCCTACGACCTCGTCGCCGCGGACTACGCGCGCCTGCTGCCGGACACCGCGGTGGAGGCGCCGTTCGAGCTCGGCGCGGTGGCGCAGTTCGTCGCCGACGTCGGTCCGGACGCACGCGTGCTCGACGCCGGGTGCGGGGCCGGGCGGCTCCTGACGCACCTGCATGCGGTGGCGCCGTCCTGGCGACTCGATGGCGTGGACATGTCCATAGGGATGGTGGCCGAAGCGCGTCGGGTCGCACCGTTCGCCGAGGTGGTGGCGGGTTCGTTGGACGCGTTGCCGTTCGCGGACGCTGCCTTCGACGCGGTGCTGGCCTGGTATTCGATCATCCACACGCCGACGGACGGACTGCACGCGATCGCCGGCGAGCTCGCGCGCGTGCTGCGACCCGGCGGACACGTGCTGCTGGCCTTCCAGTCCGGCAGCGGAGCGCGCGACATCAGCCGCGCCTACGGGCACGAGCTCGACCTGACCGCATTCCGCCACACCGTCGCGACGGTCGGCGCGAGCCTGGAGCGCACCGGCTTCACGGTGACGGCCGACGGCACCCGCACCGCCCGCGGCGGCGAACGCGAGGCCCAGGCCTTCGTCCTGGCCCGTTGCTGACTCAGGCGTCCCGCAGTGAGAACGCGATCACGAACAGCGTGATCGCGCCGGCGAGCAGCAGCGCGAGAAGGATCGCCCGAACCCACCCGGGACCGCGACGATCGGCGGTGTCGGGCATGCTCGGGGACACCGCCTCGTCCGACGCCGTGTCCTCCGCTGCGGCCCGTCGCCGGAACGCGGCGCCCACCATCGAGGCGACCACGACCGAGGCGAGCAGCAGAAGCACGGTGGCCCAGCACGCGGGCGGGATCGCCCGCCCCGTGAACAGGAGCGACACCATCCGGAAAGCCACGAAGCTGGACATCGCGATCCATATCAGGCCGACGAACCGCATGTTGCGCTCCCTCCTCGCCACCGGAAGGTCCTCGATCTTTCGGGCGAAGCTCGGCGACAGCGACGGCATGGCGGAGAGGATGACGCGGTGCGCTGAATCCGGGGAGGACATCAGGATGCAACCGCCGCAGAAGAAGGCGACGAACACCCGATAAGCCAGGAACACGATCATCATCATGACCGATCGCGGGATCACTGACGAGATCGACGGAATGGCCCGCCGATCCTCCGGTCATCCGGATCAGGGGAGGTCGGCGAAGGTCTCGGCCACCCAGTCGGCGATGATGCCGGCGACGTAGGGCATGTTGTCGATGGAGATGTGCTCGGTGCCGCCCTCGGGATCATCGAAGAGGCGCAGCTCGCGCTTCGGCGAATTCACCGCCTGCTCGTACGTCTGGTGGGCGTACTTCACGTTGATCTGGCGGTCGCCGACGCCGTGCGTGATCAGCAGTGGTGCGGTGATCTGCTCGGCCACGCCGTTCAGGTGCATGTCCTTCGTCTTGGCGATGAAGTCGTCCATGTCGGACGCGCCCCAGACCCAGAACACGTGGTCCCAGTAGTGCGGAACCGGGTTCTCGCCCTCGCGGTTGCGACGGGCCTCCTGCACCTCGGCCCAGTTGTGGTTCGCACCCCAGGCCACGCCGAGCTTCAGACGCTTCTCGAACGCCAGCGCACGCGGAGCGTAGTAGCCGCCGAGCGACCAACCCACGATGCCGATGCGGTCGGCGTCCGCGCCGAGGTCATCCGCGTTGGCCTCGATCCAGTCGATGATCGCGCCCGCCCACACCTCGGTGTCGTGCCGCGCCTGCAGACCACGAAGGCGCAGGGCCTCACCGGACCCGGGGGTGTCCACCATCAGCGTGGAGATGCCCCGCTCGGCCAGCATCTGCGGGAACTGCGAGTAGTACATCATCTCCTTCGTGGAATCCAGGCCGTTCCACTGGATGACCACGGGGTGCGGTCCGTCGCCGGGCGCGCGGTAGAAGTACGCCGGCAGCGACGCGTCCTCGTACGGGATCTCCACGGTGGTCAGCGGCTTGCCCAGTAGCTCGACGTGCTTCAGCAGCAGGTCGATGGACTTCTGGTACGCCGCATTGCGTCCCTCCCACGCCGGGGACTGCAGACGCTCGGCCTGCGAGGTGTACAGCGACGCACGGTAGTACGTCTCCCCCGCGCCGATGCGCCGACCGCGGGCCTCGTCGTCCTGCGCCTTCGCGATCAGCCGATCGGCGACCGCGGCCCAGGACGCGTACAGCTGCGCGGTTCCGGCGTCATCGCCGTTCTGGGACGCCTCCAGGACGGGCTTGCAGGCGCGGTCGATCTCGTCGATGTAGCCGCCGTTGTTGAGCGTGGCGACGACGGACATGCTCCACACGTAGTTGGTGGGGAAGTACATGAACACGGGGGTGCTCCTCGAGTCAGGACGTGGACGCGCGAACGGCGTCGGAGAGGAAGGTGGACACGCCGGACAGCTGCTGCCCGCCGTCGACGCCGACCTCGGCGCCGGTGACGTAGGACGCGGCGTCCGAGAGCAGGAACGCGACGACGTTCGCGACCTCGGCGGGCTGTCCGCCGCGGTGCAGCGGAGAGACCGCCTCGTTCGCGGCGAGGAAGGCGGCCGGCGCACTCGCGGTCATCTCGGTGTGGATGTAGCCGGGGTGCACGAGATTCACGCGGATGCCGCGCGGCCCGAGCTCGGTGGCGCACGAGTGGGACAGCCCGCGCAGCGCCCACTTGCTGGCGGTGTACGCGGCCGTGTAGTGCCCGGTCACCGCAGCGGCCGAGCCGATGTTGACGATCGCGGAGCCGGAGCTCATCAGCGGCAAAAGTGCCTGGATCGCGAGCATCGGGCCGGTGACGTTGATCGCGAGCACGCGGTCCCACTCGGCGCGGACGACCTGGCCGATGCGGGTGCGCTGGGTGACGCCGGCGTTGTTGACCAGGCCCCTCACGGTGCGGCCGCGCAGGCTCGCGGCGAACTCCGCCCAGGCGTCCTCGTCCGTGACGTCCATCGGCCGGTAGATGACGGTTCCGGACAGGGGCGCGGCGGCGGCGGGCCTGTCCGTCGCGGCCGCGCGCACGTCGATCGCGACGACGTCGGCTCCCTGCCCGGCCAGCAGCAGCGCCTCCTCGGCACCCTGCCCGCCGGCGGCGCCGGTCACCACGAAAAGGCCACCGGCGATGCCCGGAAGGTTCAGCTCACTCATGCGTCCACCGGCGTTCCGGGTGGGCCGGGACGGTCCAGCATCTCGATGAGGTTACCCTCCGGGTCGGCGACGAACGCCATCCGCACGCCCGACACCGGCGACGGCCCCGGCGGCATGATCGGCGTCGCCCCGGCGGCGGTCAGGCGACCGAACAATTCCTCGACGTCCGCCACTCGCAGGCAGATGTGGCCGAAGCCCTGCGTCAGTACCGCCTCCGGCGCGCTCGCGGCCTGCAGCCCGGGCTGCGATCCCGGACGATGCAGCAGTTCCAGCGCCCAGGTGCCGTCCGGGTCCACGAGGAAGACCACCTGCAGGCCGAGAGCCGGGATGCCGCCGGGTTCCGTGGGCACGAGGCCGAGAGCGGCGGCGTACCAGTCTCGCTGTGCGTCGAGGTCGGCGACGGACAGACCGACGTGGTCGAGAGCGGTCATGCGGGTTCTCCCTTCGCGGCGGCGCCGTCCCGCGGGCCGTGGGTCATCAGCGACTCGCGGACGTCCGCGGGCAGCGCCTCCAGCACATCATCACCGAACGTGCCACCGACGAGGATGAACGCGACGCGAGCGACGGTGTCACCGCGGTTGGCCCAGGCGTGGTCGGTCCCACGCTGGATGATGATGTCGCCGGCGTGCGCGGTGACCTCCTCATCGTCCAGGAGCAAGGTGATCTGTCCGTCCAGGACGATGCCGTAATCGATCGACTCGGTGCGATGCACCGGCGACTGCAGGCCCCGGTCATCGAGATGTCCGGGGAGGAACTCGTTGATGCGGATGCGGGTGCCCAGCCGCGGCGGCGGCACGGTGAGGGAGCCCGTCGTGGGGTCCTCTGCACCCGCCCCGATCACGGCGGGGCTGGCCGCGGTGACCCAGATCTCGTGGGACGCCCCCCCCGCCCCCCGCCGGTCGCGCGAGACCGGGGCCGGGCCGTCGCCGACGCTCACCGGCGCGCCCCCCGCGCCATGTCCCGGGGCGATGCGGCGGGGGGGGGCACGCGGGAGGCCGGGGGGGGCCGGCGTGGGTGCGGGGGGGGTCCCCGAGCCGCGGCGGCGGCAGGGTGGGGGGGCCGGTCGGGGGGTCCTCTGCACCCGCCCCGATCACGGCGGGGCTGGCCGCGGTGACCCAGATCTCGTGGAACGCCACCCCGTCCTCCGGCAGTTCGCGCGAGACCGGGACCGGTCCGTCGCTGACGATCACGGACGCGCCACTCGCGTCATGTCCGGTGACGATGCGACGGGGGACGTGGAACTGCTCGTTCACGGGTTCCTCTCTCACGGGGCGGGGACCAGCGCGCCGAGCGCCTCGGCCATGACCCGGCCCGGGTCAGCGTGCGGCGTGCCCGGGTTCTGCTCCCAGGCGGCCAGCTGCAGTGACGCGTCCACGACACCCTTCAGGCGCGGCAGCCGTCGCGCGTAGAAGGCGTCGAGCTGGTCGGACAGCTGTCCGGGCTCGGTGACCAGCTGCGCGAACAGCAGGGCGTCCTCCACGCACTGCGCCGCGCCCTGCGCGATCAGCGGCGGCACGGCGTGGACCACCTCGCCGAGCGCCACGACCCGGCCGTCGTGCCACGGCCCGTCCACGAAGATCCACTCGATCTCCTGGAAGTTCAAGAACGTGTCGGCGTTCAGCGACTCGCGCAGGTAGTCGAACTCCCCGTGGAAGTTCGCCATCAGCCGCTGGACCTCCTGGTACCCCTCCAGTCCGTTATCCGTCCGCTCCGGACGGCACAGCACGAAGACGTAGCACTGGTCGGCGCTGACCGGGGTGTACCCGACCTTGAACGCCCCGCCGTCGTCCGCGACGGGAAAGGCGATGCTGCCGCGCATGTCCGGGGTGCGGGTGGTCACGGCACGCCAGATGCCGAGACCGCTCGGCGCGCGGTCCTCGGTGATGCCGAGCTTGGGTCGGGTCTGGGACTTGATGCCCTCGGCGATGATGATGACGTCCCACTCCTCACGACGGCCGTCGGAGAGGATTGATGTCGCCGTCTCGCCGTTGTTGACGTAGTCGGTCAGCTCCAACCCGAGGCGGATCTCGACGCCGAGCTCCTCCGCACGATCGACGAGGATCTCGTGCAGGTCCGGACGCAGCGCCCCGATCGTGGGGGGAAGATCATCGCCGCCCGTGGCCGGCGTCGGCATCACGCCGAGAGTGGTCCCGTCCGCGAGGGCGAGGGTCACGGAGCTCTCCGGCTGACCGACGGCGAGCACGCGGTCGATCACCCCGATCTCCCGGAAGACGCGCAGGGCGTTTCCCTGAATGGTGAGACCGTGGCCGACACGCGCCCACGCCGGAGCCTTGTCCACCAGCGTGACCGCGACGTCACGCTCCGCCAGCGCGATGGCCGCCGTGAGCCCGGTGAAGCCACCGCCGACGATGAGCACGGATCGAATCGACATCCACGTCTCCTGATTCCGGACGCCGTTCGCATCCTCGTTCGACGCTAGGCGGGGGTCCCGGACGGCACCACTGGCCGGGCGCGATGCCACCTATCAGCGCCCGGGCTGTCGCCGCGTGGATGGTGGTTCCGCCCCCGGGTTGTGCAGGAAGCTCCGGGAGGCGAGCACGGACGGGGCCTTCAGCACGGCTCAGGGTGAACGACCCGGATGCTGTCGCGGTGATGGGTGGTATCCGCCCGGCGCCGTGGTCCGCTCGCGCGGGCGGACCTAGATTCAGGAAGGGCCGGAGCGCCCTCCTGTCCCCCCGAAGGAAGGTCGAAGATGACTGATCGACTCGTGTCCCACCTCCGCTACGCCGCACTGGCCGTGCCGAACTTCGCCGCGGAGCGCGACTTCTTCGTCACGCACTGGGGGCTCACCGAGGTGCACGCTGAGGACGGACTGTCGTACCTGGCCGCAGAGGGATCGAACGAGCCGTTCATCCTCCGCCTGCGCCAGGACGACAAGCGGATCGACCTGGCCGGATTCGCCGTCGCGAACCGTGCGGACGTGGACGCGCTCGCCGCCAAGCTGCACGCCGAGGACGTGACGTTCGTCCACGAACCGCAGGAATTGACCGGCTTCAGCGGCGGCTACGGCTTCCGCGTCTTCGACGGCGACGGGCGCGTCCTGGAATTCGCGACCGGCTACGCCACTCGGCAGGCCCGCAAGATCCGCGAGCGCGAGCCCATTCCGGCGAAGCTGTCTCACATGGTGTTCAACTCACAGGACCTGAACGTCACCGCGCAGTGGTACATCGACCACCTCGACTTCACCATCTCCGATTCCCTGGTGCGGCCGGACGGCACCGAGATGATGCACTTCCTGCGCTGCAACGCGAACCACCACTCGATCGCCATCGCGATGGGGCCGCACCACTCGTTGCATCACCTGTCCTTCGAGATGCGCGGCATCGAGGAGTGGATGCGCGGTGCGGGAAAGATCCTCCGCGCCGGGACGCGGATGATCTGGGGCCCCGGACGCCACAACGCGGGCGATAACACGTTCGCCTATTTCCTGGACCCGGCCGGCAACACGATCGAGTACACCACCGAGCTCGCGATGGTCGACGACGACACCTGGCAGCCCCACCGCCACGACGTCACGCACCTGTCCACGCAGGACCAGTGGGGCACCGCCCAGGAGATGAGCGAGCTCGTCGCGCGGGAGTCGTTCAACGACATCGACAAGGGCCTGTTCGTCGCCCCGCCGGTGTGACCGTCCGCCCACTCGCTCGTACGGAGGAACCATGACTCGCATCCATTTCGCCGCCGACCACGGCGGACACGAGCTCGGGCGCGCACTCGCCGAGCACGCCACCACCGCCGGTTTCGACGTCGTCTGGCACGGCGCCGAGACGGTCGACGCCGGTGACGACTACCCGATCCATGCGATCGCGGTCGGTCAGGCCGTCGTCGCGGACCAGGACAACGGTGTGGACGCGTTCGCCGTCCTCGTCGTCGAGGAGGCCGTCGCCGGGGTCGTCGCGGCCAACAAGGTCAACGGGGCGCGCGCGGTGACCGTGTCCTCGCCTCGCGCGGCCGTCAACGCCCGCGGTGTGGTGGACGCGAACGTGCTGGTCATCGAGGGGATCGCCTTCCCCGAATCGGTCTGGCTCACCGCCTGGGCGTTCGCCACGTCGCCGATGGAGCAGACCGTCCAGCGCGGACGCCAGATCCTGCAGATCGAGGAGTTCGAGAATGCGGGCACGATTGAGGGGTGGGCGGTTCAGCTCGAGCCCGAGCAGATCGCCGTCCGCCACGACTGACGGGAGAGCGCATGAGCCGCATCGCCACGTACGACACCACCGGCGGACCCGAGGTTCTGCACCTGACCGACGTTCCGGACGTGGAGCCCGGCGCCGGTGAGGTCGCGATCCGCGTCCGCGCAGTCGGATTGAACCCGTTCGACGCCAAGGTGCGCTCCGGATTCATCCCGATGGAAGCGCCGTTCCCGCGACGCATCGGGTCGGACCTCGCGGGAACCGTGGACGCCGTGGGCCGCGGCGCCGTGTACGCGGACGGCACGCCCGTGTCCGTCGGCGATGAGGTGATGGGCCGCGCGGCCGGGGCCGTGGCCGAGCGCGTGGTCACTCGACCGGACGGCCTGTGCCGGCGGCCCGAAGCGCTCCCGGTGGAGGTCGCCGCGTCGTTGAACGTCCCCGGGCTGACCGCGGTTTCCTGCCTCGTCACCGTTCCGGTCACGGCGGCGGACACGGTGCTCGTCGGTGGCGCAGCGGGGGCCGTCGGCATCATCGCGGCCCAGCTCGTCCGCGACGCCGGTGCCCGTGCGATCGGCACCGCCGCTGAGCGCAACCACGACCTGCTGCGTTCCGTGGGCGTCGAGCCGGTCATCTACGGTGACGGCCTCGTCGATCGCGTGCGCGCGCTCGGGGAGATCACCGCCGTGATCGACTGCCACGGGCGCGACGCGCTGGACGCGGGCATCGCGTTGGGCGTCCCGGTCGAGCGGATGGTCGCGATCGCCGCGTACGGTGCAGAGGCTGAACTCGGCGTGCACAACGCCGAGCGTGCAGCCCGCACCCCGGCGAACCTGGCCCAGCTCGCGGACCGAGCCGCGTCCGGCGATCTGGTGCTGCCGATCGCCGCGACCTTCCCGCTGGACGAGGTCCGGCAGGCGTTCGCCACGATGGAGGGACCGCACGCGGCGGGCAAGATCGTCATCGTGCCCTGAGCCCCGCAGGAGGAGTCAATGATCGCGGCGATCATCGACGCCTCGTTGTCTACGATCGGTCGGGCCGGCAGGATGTCCGCGCGCGGACCGACTCTGAGGTACGCAGCGATCTGGCCGCTGGTCGAACCGTGGTCGTAGTGGGCCCTCGTCCTGATACCGACCTGGTGCCGAACATCGCCGTCATCGTCGGCACGCCCACGCGCCGCCTGTTCGAGAGCGTCTTCGGGGTTCAAGCGCCGGCGTCCGGCTTCGGGGGAAATCGGCTCGGCACCGCCATGGTGGGTAGCTGGGGGGAAGCTCCGGTGGTGATGACGTATCGGCTGCCGACCACCGCGCGGACGCCGTTGCGCCCGGAGCCGGCGGTCTAGTTGTATGAGGCCAGGACGTTGTTGACGCGTGACGGTGTCGCGGGTGCGGGCGGTTTGCCGTTGTGCGCACCGTGGGGGCGGTGGTAGTTGTAGTGCAGGTTCCAGGTCCCGAACGCGCTTTTCTCGCGCTGCTGCTCTGGGGTCCACGTCCTCGCGTAGAGACTGCGGCAGTGGACAGTCAACCCTGAGGGGCCGCCGAATGCGAGTCGTCCGGCAGGTTTCGCGAACCGGCCTGGCGTCATCGGCGCCGTCGCGACGCCGCCTCGATATGCTCCTGCCTCTGCGGGCGGGTCCTGATCATGTTGATGACGGTGCAGGTGAATACAACTTCATCCCGCTGATTCGTTAGCTCGACGTTGGTGTGCACGATGCCCTTTTCTGGCTGCTTCTTGCTTCGGCGTGACGCAGCCACCGTCGTGTGGAGTGTCAGTTCATCGCCTGGGCGCACGGGCGCTACCCATCGCAGGGCGTCGATTCCCGGGCCGCCGAGACTTGCAGGATGGGAGAGGTAGTGGTCGGCATACAGCCGCATCATGAGCGAGGCGGTGTGCCATCCGCTGGCGATGAGGCCACCGAACGGGCCGTTCTGGGCGGATTCGGAATCGAGATGGATCGGTTGCGGGTCGAACTTCTCAGCGAAGTCGAGGATGTCGTCCTGTGTAACCTCCAGGGGGCCGCACGAGCTGGTGGTGCCGGTGCTGTAGTCCTCAAACCAGCGCTCATCGCGGGCAGCGGCAAAGTCAGATCGTGCGGTCATGGTGTGTGCCTTTCTGGCAATGGATCCCTCGCCTCCGGCCGGGTGAGAACCGCGTCGAGCATGGCGTCGGGATCGAGACCCAATGCGTCTGTGGCTCGCTGCGACGCCAGTGAGGCGATGCCATGGACCGCGGCGAACGTCGCGAGCCAGAGTTGCGGATCGTCGGGATGCTCAGATGCCCAACTCTGTGCCCAGGTGTGCGTCAACCGACGCGTGATGGCACGAAGGTTCGCTCCGGAGTCCTCAATGAGGTCGTGTCGTGTGATCAGCCCGAACGCGTGCGGTCGTGCTTGAGCGAAACGGACATAGGCGTCCGCCAACTCCCGCGGTGTCACGCCCGATCCGGTGGCGGCCCGGTTCAGGTCGTCGAGCACGTTGGTGGCGACTGCGCCGAGAAGGGCCTTGCGTGTCGCGAAGTAGCGTCGCGGAGCTCCGTGGGAGACCTCGCATTCGCGAGCGGTGTCGCGGATGGTGACAGCTTCGACGCCGTGGGCATTGAGCAACGACGTCGCCGCAGCAATGAGGCGGTGGCGTAGGTCCGAAGTCATGCAGCGATTCTCCCAGGGAGAAGTAGACAGCGTCTACCCCCGGAGAAGGATGAGCACGTGACCGAAGTCCTCCTGCGTGCTGCTCATCGCAACCCTCCTGCATTCAGCCTGAAACCCACGTGCCAAAGGTGGGCGGCCACGGCATGTCCTTTGCGGCGTATACCCCTGATAGATCGCTCCACCGATGCCACAATCAGGTCCGCCAGAGCGTCGGCCAACCCGCTATCTCCTCCAACCAGCGGTCCGGTGCGTCGCGATGGATGTGGTGACCGACCTCGATAGTGCGGAGCATGGCGAATGATGCATGGTTCGTCACGAAATCAGCCATCCGTTGTTGATCGAGGTGGCTGCGTGGTCCGCCGGCCAGCAGAGTCATGGGAATCTTGAGGGTATCCGCAGCGGACCACCATCCGGGGGATGGATTGCGCAGTAGCCGCAGCACCGACCGCATCTGGTGGTAGCTGCATGCGCCGCGTGATGCGACGAGTGCGGCTGTCAGGGCAATCGGCGTCTGCCGCCGAGCGGGCCCTGGCTCGCCTGCCTGCTGTGGGGGTGTCGGAAGCTCCTCAAGAACGAGCCTTCCGACAGCAGAACCGAGGGCGCTGGCCAACGGGACCGCCAGGAATGCGCCGAACGAATGTCCGGCGAGCACGAAACCAGGGGCGAGGTTCAGCGCCGAGATTTCCGAGGATAGGGCGGCGGAGAACTGCTCAAGCGTGGATGCCCTGCGGTGTGGGAGCGGTCCGTGTCCGGGCAGATGCAACGTGTGCACAGTCCACCCGGCGCTTGTCAGAGTGGCAGCGACACGATCCCATGTGCTCGGTGAGCTTCCTGCAGCGTGAATGCATACGAGGTCCGGCACTCGATGCCTCTCGTCGTCGTGATGGAGCGTTCGGTAGAACGCGTGTCTCCCACCGAATGCTAGCTGTAGGAGGCCAGGACGTTCGGGTCTGATGCAGGAACAGGTGGCAGTTCCAGTTAAGCCGCGGGGCCAGGCTTCTTGCCGTTCTTGCAGCGCTTCTTCCTGAACACACTCCACCAGGCGTTCGACGATGCGATCCGCCACACCGTCCGGTCCGGCATCGCTTGACCCTCGTCGCGGGCTTCGTCGGCGAGGAGCAGATTCCCGAACTCGGGGTCGTCACGGTGGGCATCGAACAATGCGTTCGCCCGATACGCCTCGTCCAGGTCCCGCTGACTCCCGGGGCGACGCCGCCAGCGGTAATACGGCTGGCGAGCAAGCTTCAGAACCAGGCACGACACCACGACGGGAATCCCGTCCGCGGCGAGCTCGGCGAGCCCTCCCTGCTGAAACGGTATGTCCCCGAGGGGTCAGAAGCGGCCCTCCGGGAGGATCCGGCCCGTGACGTGCATGGGCCGTGCGCGGTCTTCGAGCGCCGCGGCTCGGTCAGGTGCAGCTCACTGAGTGATCGGTGATCGGTGGATGTGTGGTGGGTTTGTCGTAGTCGTGCGGGTGGTCCTGCCCCTAGGAGGTAGAGGGGTTTTCAGGATCGGAGGCACCGGTGATGATGAGCGAGTTCGTGGGCGAGAAGTCGGCGAGTGGGGCGTGGTTCCGTGGGCTGTTGCGGGAGTTGGCGGGCCCGTTGGTCGTGTTGGTGCTGGCGGTCGGTGGTCATGCGTTTCTCGCGGCCGGTGTGGCCGGTGAGGAGAACTATCGGGCGCTTCTGATGCTGGTCATGGGGATGCTGGTGATGGAGGTGGTTGTTCTCGTGGCCGCCGTCGTCATCGTCAGCCGAGTCGCTCGGTGGATGCTCGTCTGGGTGCGTGGGTTGCCGACCCGAGATTCTCGGATAGCGTGGTTGATTTGGGTCATGGGCGGGATGCTGCTGTCGTTGGTGGGTCTGGTGGCTCTGCAGGCGCTTCCTTCCGGGTGGTGGCTGTCGGTTCTCGCGTCGGAGGGGGACCTGTTTCTATGGCGGTCGGGCTTGTGGATCGGGTGCGCGGTCCTGGCGTTCTGGATGTTCAGCGCCGGCAACATGCTCTACCTCGATTTCTTCGGCAAGATTCCGCCGCCGGTTGTGGCTGGTCGTCGCGGACCGCGAGCGCGGATCTCGGAGTGCATCGTGAGCGCGTCGACGTCGGTGGGGCGGCGGGATCTGGCGGTCATGCTGAGCGTGATCGTGGGCAGCGTGCTCGGTGCGGTGGCATGGGTGATGTTCGTCGGTGTCGGTTTGGTGGATTGGTCGGCGGTGGTGCGGGTCGAGGGGTTCGCGCCGGTGGTGTCGTTCCCGGTCGACGTCGCCGCGGTCTTGCCGGGACTGGTTCTGTGCGCCGGTGGCGGGGCTCTGGCGGTGGCGGCGCTCTGGGTAGGTGCGGATGCGCTCTGTTGGCGGTGGTGGTCGGGGCGGTGGCGCCGGACGACCGGCGGCGACGCCGGGCGACGCGGGGCGATATCCGGGGAGACCGCGAGGGTGAATCAGTAGGCGGCCGGCGGGGCGAACACCGTGCGCGGGGCTCTGGCGGTGGCGGCGCTCTGGGTAGGTGCGGATGCGCTCTGTTGGCGGTGGTGGTCGGGGCGGTGGCGCCGGACGACCGGCGGCGACGCCGGGCGACGCGGGGCGATATCCGGGGAGACCGCGAGGGTGAATCAGTAGGCGGCCGGCGGGGCGAACACCGTGCGCGGTTGGGGTATGTTGTGACGCCTGGTCGCTGGTGTAGCGAATCCTCCACGGTGAGATTACATGGGGGAATGTAATGCCTTGAATGTCATTTCCGATGGTGGCACACTCACCACCCGTGAGCCCCTGGGGGCATATTGAAAAGGGGGAGTGATGGACACTTTAAGAAATCCAGTTCGGCCTCGTAGGCTGGTCGCTGCACTCGGGATTGCGGCGCTGGCTTTGGTCGGGCTACTTGGCACGAGCCCTGCTTATGCAGTCGCTCCAGAGCCGACAGTCGCCCCAGTGTCGATGCTCGCGCCGCCGCCTTCCTGTGGCGCCCATGTGTCCATGTCGCGCTCGGGAACTGTCATTCGGATCAGCGGCTCTGATCTGGGTGCATTCATGCCTCCAGGCGTGAACACCGGTCGGGTAAGTGTGTGGGACTCGTTCGGGAATGGTTACCTCAATTACGGTGCGGACCGTAACGGTGGGTTCAATTTCCAGATGTTCACCACCACCAGCGGGGCGCAACAATTTCGGGTTGTGCTGTCAAGCGACGATCAATCGCGAACCTACTGTGTCGGCACCTACATCAGGTAAGCACGACGGCTACGTTCCCCCCGCATTTCCGCTCTTCGAGGGGCGATTCGTCGATCGGCCGAACGGATCCGAATCTCGGTGGATATTCGGATGGAACGGGCAGTACGGCGTTCCTGCGGCTGATGTGACACTGGGGGTGATCGATGGCGCTCACCGCGCGCTCGTGACCTCGGGGGCGTGGGAAGCGGACGAAGACGCCCGTATCTCCGCCATCTGGGCCGCAAACGTGCTGGATGGAACGTCACGAATCTCGAATGCTGAGTGGCTCGTGAATACCGCGCTTGACGAATCGTTGTGGCATCACGATTCTTTGCGACTCGACGGCAGGCCTGTGGCTGTCATGAGGGGAGATTTCTTCGATGTCTCGGTCGCATACATACGCGAGGGCGCGGCGCTCTCGGTCGCGTGGCGGGGAGAGATTGAACTCGCACGTATCGAACGCCGGAGTGTGGACGCGTACCCTCTTGACCCTTGGATGCCCCACTCGAACGCGGAACTCAACGCACAGCAGATCATCACTCGAAACACAGCAGAGCACTGATGCATCCGGGAGCGGGCGACGTCAGGGCGAGGGCCGTTGGCGGCCGCTTCCCAGGTATCAGTGGCCCAGGTTCGTAGGGGGGAGGGCTGCGTTCATGACCTCGCCGACGCGAGTGCGCTCTTCCGCGTCCAGCTCGGGACCGAGCACGTCGAACTTGACGTGTTCGTAAACCTCACGCACCTGAGCCTCACACCAGGGTCGTGATCGCGAGATCGAGCAACGGCAGACTGTCGCGCGAGACGACCGTCGTGCACACCAGGTGCGGGTCGATCCGGAACCCGAAACCGTAGACGAACGGATCGGTGTCGACGTGCACGGCGGGCCGCTCGCGCCCGTCCACCCGAGCCGTGCTCGGCACGACCGCCGCGGCGGACACCCGCCAGCCGTCCTCGCGCGGCTCCCCGATCGGCAGCGGCAACCCGAGCTCCTCGCGGAACTCGTTCATCAGGATGTGGTCTGCGTGATCCATGAGCTGCTGGGCGAGTCCGGCGCCGGCCGCCTCCGGGTCGGCGTGCCAGGTCGTCCGCACGGCCTCACTCAGAACCGGATACCGGTACAGCCGGGCATCATCGGCGAGCCAGTCCGGGCGTCCCCACGGCGGCTCCAGTTCCATCGTGAGCGCCGTGAACTCGTCCAGCTCGAGCTCGTTGCGCGGATCGCTGTGGTCATCCGGGTATCGCCACAGCGCGTAGGACAGCGACACCGACAGCACGCTGCCGCGGCTCTCCATGAAGGTCGCGCCGGGTACGCGCGTCAGGGCGCGCTGGGGGAACAGCTGCATGACCGGGAAGGGCAGACTGCGAATCCGCGCGTCCATCCCGACGTCGGGGTCGGGGGCATCGAGGGGCACCACACCGCCGATTTCCATGGAGACAGTGTGCGCCGCCCGGGCCGGACTGTCCACGGGACGGCCGGACCCGCACCCCTTCGCCCGTCGCCGCTCGCGCGACGACCCGATCGGTCATCACGCGAGCAGCAGATGCGAGTCAGGCCTTCCAGACCGTCTTGAGGTTGCAGAACTCACGAATGCCGACGGCGGCGAGCTCACGTCCCACCCCGGAGTCCTTCACGCCACCGAACGGCAACTCCGGGAAGGACGCGGTCATGCCGTTGACGAACACTCCGCCGGCGTCGATGCCGCGAACGAAGAAGTCCTCCTCGTCGGCGTCATTCGTCCATACCGCCGAGCTGAGACCGAACGTCGTGCCGTTGGCGATCGCCAGTGCCTCGTCCCGGTCGGCGACGCGGTACACCGTGGCGACCGGGCCGAACGCCTCCTCGAGGTGCAGGCGCATGTCCGGGGTGATCCCGGTGAGCACGGTCGGCGTGTAGAACCAGCCGTCGCGGTCCGGCACGGTCCCGCCGGTGAGCACGGTCGCGCCCTGGCCGACGGCGTTCGCGACCTGCTCCTCCAGCTCGTCCCGGCCGGACTCCGTGGCCAGCGGTCCGATCTGGGTGGCCTCATCGAGCGGGTCACCCACGACGAGTGCGGCGACCTTCTGGGCGAACAGGGTCGAGAACTCGTCGAACACGTCGGCGTGGACGATGAACCGCTTGGCGGCGATGCAGGACTGACCGTTGTTCTGGTTGCGGGCGGTGACGGCCACGTCGACCGCCTTCGCGATGTCGGCCGACGGCATCACGATGAAGGGGTCCGAGCCGCCGAGCTCGAGGACGATGTGCTTGACCTCGGAACCGGCGATCGAAGCCAGCGAGCGACCGGCCGGCTCCGACCCGGTGAGGGTCGCCGCCTTCACGCGCGGGTCGCGCATCACCGGTTCAACACGGGCCGCCGGAATCAGCAGGGTGCGGAAGGCCCCGGTCGGGAAGCCGGCGCGCTCGAACAGCGTGTCCAGGTAGATCGCCGCCTGCGGCACATTGGACGCGTGCTTGAGCAGACCGGTGTTGCCGGCCATGAGGGCGGGACCGGCGAAACGGAGCACCTGCCAGAGCGGGTAGTTCCACGGCATGACGGCCAGGACGACACCGATCGGGTCGTAGCGCGTTCCGGCCGTGGAGGCGTTGACCGACGCCGGGTCGGCGAGCTGTTCGGGGGCGAGGAACGTCTCGGCGTTCGCGGCGTAGTACCGCAGGCCCTTCGCGCACTTGAGCACCTCGGCGCGCGCACCCGCGATCGGTCGACCCATCTCGATCGTGATCATGCGGCCGAGGTCGTCCACCTCCGCCTCGAGGATGTCCGCGGCCGCGTTCATCCAGGCCGCTCGCTCAGCGAAGGTCGTCCGGCGCAGTTCGCCGTACGCGGCATGGGCGGCGGCGATGCGCTCGTCGACCTCCGCATCCGTGTGCGCCTCGAACTCCTGCTCGGTCTTCCCCGTCGCCGGGTTGATCGTCGCGATGGCCATGGGACTCCCTTGTCGCTGAGTGGTGGGTGAGCGACGGCCGTGGGGCGCGACGTCGCTGTTCCATCATCCTCCTGCATCACCGCCTCGGTCGCCGCGTTACGTCGACTGATGCCTGGCATGGGTGCGACGACCTTCCGCCGCGTGGACGCCCCGGACAGGATGAGGGCGTCAAAGGAGAGCCATGCGCATCGTCGACCTGTCCATGCCGCTCGATGACGTCGTGCCGGTGGACCCGCCGTTCCTGCGGCCACGGATCGAGTACAAGGACCACGTCGCGGGCCTGGCCGACATGGAGAAGATGTACGGCATCCGTCCGGACCAGCTGCGAGACGGCCAGGGGCTCGCGGCGGAGACGGTCACCATCACGACTCACGCGGGCACCCACGTGGACGCCCCCTGGCACTACCACCCGACGATGAACGGCGGTGAGCGCGCCTGGACCATCGACGAGGTGCCGCTGGACTGGTTCTTCCGGCCCGGCGTCAAGCTCGACCTGCGCCACCTGCCGTCCGGACACCTCGTCACCGCCGACGACATCGACGCCGCCCTGGAGAGCATCGGGTACCGACTTCAGCCGCTGGACATCGTCCTGGCGCACACCGTCGCATCCGCCGCGTACGGCCGTGAGGACTACATCGACACCGGGGTGGGTTTCGGCCGTGAGGCGACGCTGCACCTCACCACCCAGGGCGTCCGTGTGGTGGGCACCGACGCCTGGGGGTGGGACCTGCCGGTGTCCGTCGGCCGTCGCGTGTTCGAGGAGACCGGCGACGCGTCCACGGTCTGGGAGGGTCACAAGGCCGGCGCGGAGGTCGGTTACTGCCAGATCGAGAAGCTGCAGCATCTCGAGGACATCCCGGCCACCGGCTTCACCGTCGCCTGCTTCCCGACGAAGGTGCGCGGCGCATCCGCCGGGTGGACGCGCGCGGTCGCGATCCTGCCGGAGTGAATCCGGGTCGATGCCACCCATCGTCGACGCGCGGTTCTGCGGACCGGGAGGCGTCCGTACCGTGGTCAGCAGCGGAGCCATTCCGCCGACGACCCTCGAAAGGAAAGCCCTCATGGCCTTCATCTGCAGTGCGACCTGGACCGCCAACCCCGGGCAGGAGGACGTCGTCCGTGACGCTCTCGAGAACCTGTCGCCGGCGTCGCGCGAGGAGCCCGGCAACCTCTACTACCAGGCCTACCAGAGCCCGGAGGAGCCCTCGATCTTCCGCATCTTCGAGGTCTACACCGACGAGGACGCCTTCAAGGCCCACGGCACCTACCCGCACTTCGAGCAGTGGGCGCTCGGTCAGGCGATCCCAGCGCTCGAGACGCGGCAGCGGGACTTCTACGAAACGCTGGATTTCTGACATGCCCCAGTTCGCGCGCTACGTCGGTGAGAACGGCATCGTTCACACCGGTCGCGTGCAGCACGGCCGCCTTCAGGACGTTCCGGGGGATCCGGAGATCCTCGACCTCCTTGATATGCCGAAGGCGGAATATGACGACCTGATGCTGCGCGGTGGCCGGATGCAGAAGCTCCCGGTCGAGGACGCCGTCTATGCCGTTCCGGTGCAACCGCGGGCGATGCGTGACTTTCTCGTGTTCGAAGCGCACATCGCCGGCATGAAGAATAACGAACCCGGCGACGGCACCGTTCCGGAGCAGTGGTACGGCGCCCCGGCGTTCCTGTTCATGAACCCCTGGTCCGTGCTGCCGACCGGAGCGGACATCCCGATGCCGCCGTTCACACAGCGGCTGGATTTCGAGCTCGAGGTCGCGATGATCATCAAGGACACCGTCCGCGATGTGCCGATCGAGGAGGCCGCCGAGCACATCGCCGGGTTCTGCCTGCTGAATGACTGGAGTGCGCGCGACATCCAGGGTCAGGAGATGCGGGTGGGCCTCGGGCCGTCCAAGGGCAAGGACTTCGCCAATACGCTCGGGCCCTGGATCACCACCCCCGACGAGTTGGAGCCGTACCGAGAGGGCGACCGCTACGCGCTGGAGATGTCCGTCGCGGTCAACGGCGAGGTGGTCGGCACCGACAACCTGCGCAACATGTCCTGGTCGTTCGAGGAGATGCTCGTGCACGCATCGCGCGACGCCTGGGTCGGACGCGGTGATGTGCTCGCCACCGGAACCGCCTCGCAGGGCGCACTCTGCGAGCGATGGTCCCGGGCCGGAGGTGAGCTCGTCATCCCGCCGCTCCAGGTCGGCGACGAGGTCACCATGACGGTGCAGGGCCTCGGCTCGATCACGAACCGGATCACGGAGCAGGCCAGCCCGGGCCACACCGTCCCGCCGGCTCGACGCACGTACGGCGCCGACCGCCTCTGACCCCCACGGCAGTGCGGGCCTTGACCGACTCGGTCAAGGCCCGCACGTTTCTCCGGCCCGAGGGCAAGAGGAAGGGGCACCGGGATCCGGTGCCCCTTCGGAGTTTGAAGAGCCGTCCATCCGTTCGCGCGAGAGGCGGATCGTCCTGTTCGGAGTGCGGGCGATCTCATTGCCTCATTGAGCGATCAATCGCTTCGCCTCTTCGGATTTCGGCTATGGAATTTCCGGTGCGGACTCGCCTGTCGCGTCGCCCGTCTGGGTATGAAAGACATCCATAGGCACTCCCTCCGTTGGTGGGTTCCGGACAGCGTACGTCAGGTCTTCGCGGAAGGGAAGGGTCGATTCTCAGAGCATCAGACCGATGTCGCGAAGAGCCGTGGAAAGGCGATCCGGGTCGCCGTCGGCGTCGATTCGGATCACCCGCGGCGATTCCGTGGTGACCTGCGAATTCGCGTCCGGGTCAGTCACGATGACGGCGTCGTGGTTCTCCACGCGTCCGTCCACGAGCTCCGCCTCAACATGCGAGCCGAGGTCGATGACGCCGACGAGTGCGACCGCCGAGCGCACCTCGACACCCAGGGCGCGCAGCTCCGTCACCTCCGCAGCAAGGGACTCGGGGACGGCGGGTTCCGCATCGATCAGGGAGACGTCCAGGCCTCGAGCGGCGAGGTTCCGCGCCGTGGTGCGGCCGGTGATCCCCCCACCGACGATCAGGATCGAGGATTCGGTCATGCTTGTGGCTCCTTCGGTCGCAGGCGACGCCTCCGAAGCTAAGCGAGCCGCGATTCCCGCGGAACGGCAACGGACCGATGGTTCCCATCCGTCCGGGAGCGGCTCAGGCGAGCGCTGACTCGGCTACGAACGCTTCGATCAGGCGCTCCCGGAACCACGTGTGGATCGGGTCGGTGTCGTGGCTCGGGTGCCACCACAGCTCCAGCGGGATCTTCACGGATCCGAACGGTGCCGTGACGCCGACGGTCCCGGTGACGGGCCCCAGGCGGTCCGCGAGCGCTTTGGGCACGACGGCGACGAGGTCCGTACCGGCGACCACGGAGGGCAGTGGCAGGAAGGACGAGGTCGTCACCCGAGGCTCGCGGCGGTCGATGCCGAGTTCGCGGAGGCGGCGATCGGCCGGCGTGAAGTGCAGTCGACCGAACTGGGCGACCGCCTGCGGCAGCGCGACGAAGTCGTCGAAGGACAGCTCGCCGTCCACGAGCGCGGGGTTGTCCGCGTCCACCAGACAGACGTACTCGTCCTCGAACAGCGGGTGGTGGGAACCATCGATCCCGATGCCGGCGACCGCGATGACGAAGTCGTTCGTGACGAGGTCCCGTTCGCTCTCCATCGGGCGCTCGGGCAGCGGCAGAAGGTCGAGCTGGATCCCGGGCGCCTGGGCGAGCACGCCCGCGAACGCCCTTTGCAACCGCAGAATCCCGTAGTCCGTCACCATGACGGACAGCGTCCGTTTCGCCTGCGCGGGATCAGCCCCCGGCTCGTTGCTGAGCACGCGCTCCAGCATCGGCACCGTCGCCTGCACCTGCGGAAGCAGCAGCCGCGCGAACGGGGTGAGCTCGTACTCGCGGCCGACCCGGACGAGCAGCTCGTCATTGAAGACGGCGCGCAACCGCGAGAGCGCGGAGCTCATGGACGACTGACCGAGCTGCACGCGCTGTCCGGCGCGCGTGACATTGGCCTCCTCCAGCAGTGCGCGCAACGGGATCAGGAGGTTGAGATCGTATCCGCCGCTGGCCATGCGCTCAGCGTAGCGATCCGACTCTATGAGCGGGATGCAGACCTCGGCGTGCTGATACCTCCTATCCGACGGGCGCGATCGTGGGTGCACGGCGGCCCGGATACGATCACGAAACGACACCGTCCTTCCGCTCGGAACGACGCCGGAGGGAGACGCATGGGACGCCTGGAGAACAAGGTCGCGCTGATCACCGGGATCGGCGGCGGCATGGGTCGAGCGGCGGCGCTGCGGTTCGCCGCCGAGGGCGCGAAGATCGTCGGGTGCGATCTGTTCCCGGAGGGCGCTGAGGAGACGGTCCGGCTGGTGCAGGGCGCGGGCGGCGAGATCACGAACTTCGCCCCGGTGGAGCTGTCCGACGCCGGCGCTGCCGCGCAGTGGGTGGACGCCGCCGCGGACGTGTACGACGGCATGGACATCCTCTACAACAACGCGTCCTCACCCCGATTCGGTGCGATCGATGAGATCAGCGTCGAGGACTGGGACTTCGTCATCGACAACGAGCTCAACCTCGTCTTCTACGCCACCCGCGCGGCGTGGCCGCACCTGAAGCGGCGCGGCGGTGGGGTCGTGGTGAACGTCGGCTCGATCGCCGGCACTCGCGGGGTGGAGTTCATGCCGCAGAACGCGCACGGCACCGCGAAGGCCGGAGTGATCAACCTCACGCAGCAGCTCGCGGTGGAGGGCGGTCCGCACGGCATCCGCGCGGTCTGCGTGAGCCCCGGATTCACCGTCACCCCCTCCACGGCCTGGCTCGTGGACTCCGGTCCGCAGGAGTTCCAGGACAACATCGCGCGCATCCCGCTCGGCCGGGTCGGGCAACCGGACGACATCGTGAACGCGGCGCTGTTCCTCGCCTCGGACGAGGCGTCCTGGATCACCGGCATCAATGTCGTCGTCGATGGCGGCGGTTCCGTCCTCGGCTGACTCAGCCGCGCAGCGGAGCACCCGCGCGCACGTGGACGTGCAGGTGCTTCGAGTCCTGGTACGCCCCGAGGTTCGTCAGCACGCTCGCTTCGCCGTGCTCGGCGACGACCGTTGCCGCGACGTCCTGCACGACGGCGAGCAGTCGCGCCGCGAGCACCGGCTCCTGCAGCGTCAGCAGTGAATCGACGTGTGCCTTCGGCACCACGACGATGTGCACCGGCCAGAACGGACGGGTGTGGTGGAACGCCAGCACGTCGTCGTCCTCGTGCACGACCACCAGCGGCTCCCGCCGAGGAATCGCCACGTCGCAGTAGAAGTCATCCCCCGTGTACGCCATCCGGTCGAGCGTAGTCACCCGGACGCGGGTCCGGGGCGACTCACGCGTGGGCGACCGCCTCGATCTCGATACGAAGGCGGGGATCGACGAGACGCTGCACGACCACCAGCGACGAGGCCGGGTAGCCGCGTGGGAACAGGGCGGGGAACACGTCGTCCATGTGCGCGACGAGCTCCGGCAGGTCGTCCGGGTACGGCACGAAGATCGTCACCTTCGCGATGTGCTCGAGCCCCAGCCCCACGCCCGCGAGGGCGACGGCGACGTTGCGGAACGCCTGATCGGCCTGCGCGGACACGGACTCCCCCACGAGCACGTTCTCCGCATCCGCGCCGACCTGACCGGACACGAAGACGAGATCCCCGACGCGCGCCACCTGCGAGTAGGGTCCGGGCGGGGTGAGCAGTCCGGACGGGTTCGTGAAGGTGGGCAGCGGCATGATTCTCCTCGCGACGCTCCCAGCCTGGCCCGCCGGCCGCGAGCGCGCGCTGATGGCAGGCATCCGTGAGATGACGTTCAGACCCCGGCACGTTCTCCCTACTCTCGTCGAAGGCGCCACCGCGCGCCCGGACGCAGGAGGAGCTCGACGATGACCCCGGACCCCGACACCACGGCCTTCGACGGCCGACTCGTGCTGCCGAGCGACGCGGAGTGGGATGAGGCGCGGGTGGGCCGGATCTTCAACGGCCGCCGGCCGGACCGCCAGCCCGAGGCCGTGCTGATCGCGGCCGGCATCGCGGACGTGCAGGCCGGTGTGCGGCTGGCCGCCCAGCGCGGCTGGACGGTCGCGGTCCGCTCCGGAGGTCACGCCTGGGCAGGATGGAGCGTTCGCGACGGTGGCCTGCTGATCGACGTCGGCGCCCTGCGCGAAATCTCCTTCGACGCGGAGACCGGAATCGTCACGGCCGGTCCGGCGACCAAGGGCGGCGATGAGCTGTCGCCGTATCTGGAGGAGCGCGGCCGGTTCTTCAACGGCGGCCACTGCCCGTCGGTGGGCATCGGCGGCTTTCTCCTGCAGGGCGGACAGGGCTGGAACCAGCGCGGATGGGGCTGGGCGGCGGAATCCGTCGTCGCGGTCGACGTGGTCACCGCCGACGGCGAGCTCGTCCGCGCCGACGGCACGCAGAACACGGATCTGTACTGGGCGGCCCGCGGTGCCGGTCCGACCTTCCCGGGCGTCGTCGTCCGGTTCCATCTGGCGACCCGTCCGATCTTCGGATGGCTCGCCCACACCGTGCACGGCTACGAGCTGGAGGATTTCACCGCGGTGATGACGTGGCTCTACGCCGCCCACCACGACATCCCGGACAACGTCGAGATCGTCTGCGTCTCCAGCCCGACACCGCTGCCGGACGGCACCGAACGGCGCCTCTTCCTCGTCACCGGGCTCGCATTCGGCGATGACGAAGCGCACGCGCGGGCGTCGCTGGCGGCGTTCAACGCGTGCCCGGTGATCGACCGCGCCGTCTTCGTGCAGGACGCCGCCGAGTCCTCCCTGGCTGAGCACCGCGCGCAGCAGGAGCTGCAGAACCCGGAGCACTGGCAGTACATCTGCGACAACGCCTGGATCGACGGTGAGAACACGGCGGACGGCGTCGCGACGATGGTGGAGGGGATCCGTCCGCTGTTCACGACGAACCCGACCGAACGCGGGTTCGCGATCTGGATGAGCAACGCACCGCGGCGCGCGCTGCCGGACATGGCGTTCTCGTTGCACAGCGATGCCTACGTCGCCGCGTACACCGTGTACGAGAACCCCGCCGACTTCGCGCGCAACCGGAGCTGGGTCGACGAGGTCTTCGCCCACGCGGAGCCGGTCACCGCGGGACAGTACCTGGGCGATTCGGACATGACGAACCGGCAGCTGAAGTTCATGGCCCCGGAGAACTGGGCACGGCTGCAGCGCGTCATCGCCGATCGCGACCCGGACGGCCGCTTCCACCGCTACCTCGCCGCTGACCCGGAGCGCCTGAACGAGAACCACTGGGAGCGCTCCGGCACCCCGGTCCGCTGAAGCGCTCCGGCCGTGCCGGTTCCGGTCACAGCGCGATGTCGTGGAGCGGGCCGTCGTCCGCGAGCAGGAACCGACCGAACGCCTCACGCGCGGTGAGCGGGTCCACGGCACCGTGGCGGGAGAGGGTGCGGATGTCGCGCTCGGCCCGTTCGAACGGCGCCGATTCGGCCACCGCCTCCGCGCCGACCGTGGACATCAGGGCCGCCATCGCGGCGACCGAGGACGACGTGGCGCCGGCGAGGTCCAGTCGGCAGCGGGCGCGCGCAGCCGGGCTCAGGGGGGTGCCCACCACGCGGGCCCGATCCATGGTGGCGGCCGCGCGGCGCAGGTGCAGTCGGGCACCGGACAGGTGCATCGCGGCGTCCGAGAGCAGACCTTGAATGGTCGGCGACTCGGCCGCGGTCTCATAGGTCGTGCCGAACCAGGGCCGCGAGCGCACCACGGCGAGCGCGTGATCGAGCGCGCCGGCGGCGGCTCCGACGACGGTCGCGGCGGGGACGAGGGCCTGGCCCGGATCGTAGCCGCGGCGCGGGCCGTCGCGACGGAGGTCCCCCTCCGCGACGAAGACGCCCTCCGCCGCGATCGTGTCGGCGCTGGCTCCGCGCAGTCCGGAGGCGCCCCACGTCTCGTGACGGACCACGGCCGACATCGGCAGCAGGACGCGCGCCACCTCCCCGGCTTCCCCGGCAGGCAGCGCCACCGAACCGATGAACAGGTCGGCGTGGGCGCTTCCGGGCACGCTGTGCCACTGGCCGTGAATCCGGTAGCCCCCGGACGCCTTCTCCGCCTCGCCCCCGACGACCGGGCTCTCGCAGACCAGCGGCGCGGACGCACCGTCGATCAGCGACGGCGTGGACGGCGTCGTCTCGGCCGCAAGGCGGGCGGCGGCCTGCGCGAACGAACCCACGACCCAGGCGGTGGACGCGTGCTCTTCGGCGAGCACGGCCACGGTCTCGGCGATGGTCGTGCTGTCCGCCGCAGACCCGCCGGCATGCTCCGGTGCCCCCAGGCGGAACAGACCCGCGGCGGACAGTGCGGACAGGATCGGCGCGGTGAGTCGTCCGCTCCGATCGGCATTCTGCGCGTGGGTTCCGAGCACCGCGAGCAGACCGCGAGCGCGATCGGCCGGAGCGGCCACCGCGGCGGCGGTCCGGGAACGGCGTGCCGGTGCGGTCATGACGGGTCTCCTTCAGCACGAGCCGAGGAGACGCTCCCCCACCGCCCGGTGTCCACCCAGGATGATCGCCCCGGTCGTGCGCGCACCAGCCGCAGACCGCGATACCTGCTATTTCGCGGACGCCCGCGCGAGGGTGAGTATCGCAGCGGACGATGACACCCATCACCGCAGCCGCCTTCCGACGTGACATGATCCGGTGCTGAAGTTGCCCCACTGGCGTTGACGCCAGCCCCCACCTCGGCGAGGATGCCGGAACCGTACTCCTCGCCCCGACGCAGGAGTGTCTCGTGAAGAAGATCAGCAAACTGAGCATCGCGGCCGGCGCCGTGCTGCTCATCCTGAGCCTGGGTGCGTGTTCCAGCGATGACGCGGACGGCGCCGCGGCGACCGGCAGTGCCAACGCCACCACCGGATCCGAGGGCAGCGCGGCGCAGCAGGAGGCTCTGGCGACCGCGTTCAAGGGCATGGGTTCAGACCTGTCCGGGCTCGAGAGCGTGAAGGTCAAGCCCGACCAGACGTTCTACGTCATCTCCTGCGGTGAAGCCGTTCCGAGCTGCCACCTCCCCGCCGCGGCCATGGTCGCCGCGGCGGAGGCGGCCGGCTGGAAGGCGAAGATCGCGGACGGCAACCTCAACTCCGGCGGCACCGGCTTCGCCGACGCCGTGAACCAGGCGGTCGCGGCCGGGGCGACCGTGATCTCGCCGATCGGCTTCCCCTGCGTCGCCGCGCAGACGGCGTTCACCGCGGCCAAGGCCGCCGGCGTCACGATCGTCGGCGGGGGCGGCGTGGACAACTGCAACCCGCAGGAGTGGGCCTCAATCCGCCTGTGGATCGACGGTCAGGACCCCGAGACCGGCATCTGGCACGCCCAGGCCGCCCTGCAGGCGGACTACGCGTACGGCAAGGTCGGCGATGACATCAAGGCCGTCGTGGTCAACGCCACCGGTGGCCCGTGGGGCCAGTTCCTGGTCGACGGATTCAAGACGCGACTGACCGACCTCGGCGTGGACGCCGACAAGGCCGTCGTCGACGTGGTCGACGTCAGCGACGAGGAGAACGGCGACGGCTCGTACGTCCAGAAGGTGCAGACGGAACTGCTCGCGCACCCCGAGGCCAACGTGCTGATCATCCCCGTGGACGGTTACCTCACGGGCGGACTGTCGCAGGCGATCGTCACGGCGGGCCTGGACAAGCAGCTGCTGATCATCGGTCGCTCGGGTGACGAGTCCGCGCTGCAGCTGATCAAGGCCGGCAACAGCGGCTTCGACGCCACCATCGGCTACGCCTCGGAGTGGGGCGCGTGGGGCTCGGTCGACACCGCGATCCGCATCCTGGCCGGACAGAAGCCGGCCTACATCGGCGAGGAGATCCAGGCGATCGACGCGGACAACAACATGCCCGCCTCGGGCGACTACGTCGGAAGCGTCGACTTCAAGAAGGCGTTCAAGGCCGCGTGGGGCGTGGACTGACCCGCACATGCGGCATGGTGGGAAGGCCCTCGGACTCCGGTCCGGGGGCCTTCCCCCGTTCGGAGCCCAGGTTCCGATGACAACCATCACCCCCGCGGCATTCCGCTGGAACCACCGCACTGATTGCATGATGATCGCGGGGTCCGCGGACGGCGCCGCACCGTCCATCCCATCGACGAAGGAGTCGCGATCGTGACAGCCGAGGCCCCCGCACCCGAGCACGTGCTGCACCTCCACGACGTCGACAAGCACTTCGGTGGCACCCAGGCGCTGCGCAAGGCGTCCCTGGCCGTCCGGCCCGGGACCGTGCACGCACTGCTCGGTGGCAACGGCTCGGGCAAGAGCACCTCGATCAAGATCCTCGCCGGCGTGTACACCGCCGATGACGGCGAGCTCGAGATCGGTGGCGAGCGACACGATCTCAAGCGCTGGAGCGCACAGGATGCGCACGAGGCCGGCCTGCGCTTCGTGCACCAGGATCTCGGCCTGTTCGAAGAGCTGTCCATCGCTGAGAACTTCGGGCTGGACACCGGCTTCCCCACGAGCGCGTTCGGCAATATCCAGTGGTCCCGGTTGGAGACGGAGGTCGGCCGCGTCCTGCTGGAGTACGGCCTCGACGTCTCCCCCACTCGTGCCGTGGCCGAGCTGCGTCCGTCCGATCGCACGATGGTCGCCATCGCCCGCGCGCTGCGCGGCAGCAGCGACGGCGCCCGGCGCATCCTGATCCTGGACGAGCCGACCGCGTCCCTCGCCGCCGCGGAGTCCAAACTGCTGCTGGAGAACGTCCGCCGCCTCGCCGACCGCGGTCAGACCGTGGTCATGGTGAGCCACCGTCTGCAGGAGGTGCTGGATGTCGCGGATGACTTCACGGTGTTCCGGGACGGCCGCGTCGTCGGCGCACTCGTGGACGCGCATCCCACCGAGGACGAACTCATCGCGCTGATGGCGGGCGGGTTGGCCGTTGCCCTCTCGCCCACCGGCGAGCGAGCGAACACGCACGGCGAGGCCATTCTGGAGGTCAGTCACCTGGAGTCGGGCCCCCTGCGCGATGTCACCCTGACGGCCCACCGCGGCGAGATCGTCGGCATCGCGGGCCTGCAGGGGTCCGGCCGCAGCTCACTGCTGCAGGCCCTGTTCGGCGTCCACCACCCCTCCGGGGGAACGATCACCCTGGGCGGGAAGCCGTACGCGCCGCGCGATGTGCACGAGGCGATGGCCGACGGGGTCGGGATGGTGCCGGAGAACCGCGTCCGCGAGGCCGCGTTCATGGACCTCTCCGTCAGCGACAACCTCGCCCTGGCGATGCTGGATGAGTACTTCACCGGCGGTCGCATGCCTCGCGAGCGCGAGCGCACCGCCGCGGCGGAACTCATCGACCGGTTCGACGTGAAGGTGGACGGTCCGGACGCCCTGTTCAGTTCCATGTCCGGCGGAAACCAGCAGAAGGTGATCATCGCCCGCTGGCTCCAGCGAGCGCCGCGACTCCTGCTGCTGGACGAGCCGACACAGGGCGTGGACGTGATGAGCCGCGCCGACATCTACGACACGATCCGCGCCGCGGCAGCCGACGGTTGCACGGTCGTGGTCGCCTCCAGCGACATGGCCGAGCTGCACGCCCTGTGCGACCGCGTGGTCATCCTGGCGCGCGGACGACTGACCGGCCAAGTGCTCGCCGGTGAGACCGACGTGGACGGACTCGTCTCGCTCGTGCTGCGTGAACCCGGCACCCGTCGCACGGTCTACGAACCCGAAGAACTCTCCGAAAGGACGACGACGTCATGACCTACACCATCACGGACACCCCGACCGACACGGTCGCCGTGACCCGGCGCCCGTCCTCGCTCAGCGCCTTCTTCGAGAAGTACACGCTGATCATCATCACGCTCGCCGTGATCGCATTCTTCTCCTTCTACCCGGGCACGAGCGCCCAGTTCCTCACCGTGGTGAGCCTGAACACGGTGCTGACGAACATGCTCTGCGCGCTCATGGTCGCCCTCGCGGCGCTGTTCCCCTTCGTCGCGGGATACATGGACTTCTCCGTCGGTGCGACGGCGGCGATCACCTGCGTGTTCGCTGCCCGCATGATGGATGTCACCGTGAACGGCTTCGGCTGGCCGGTCTGGCTCGCGATCCTGGTGCCCGTCGCGCTGTCGCCCCTCATCGGCATCGCGAACGGCTTCTTCGTCACGCGCCTGAAGATGAACCCGTTCGTCACGACGCTCGGCATGTCGCTGCTGCTGTACGGCATCTCGATGCTGTGGACCGGGGGTCAGCGCCTGTCCGCGCCGTCCGGGTCGATCGTCTCGACATTCGCCTCCACCAAATGGCTCGGTCTGCCCGTGCCGGTGTACTTCGTCCTCGTGATCGCGATCGTGGTCTGGTACATCCTCACCCACACCCCGTTCGGCCGCACGCTGTACGGCATGGGCTCGTCCACCCCGTCCGCGCGTCTGGTCGGCATCCGCGTGGACCGCAATCTGTGGTGGAGCTTCGCGATCGCCTCGTTCCTGGCGTCGCTGGCCGGCATTCTGCAGCTCGCCCAGGTCGGCAGTGCGACCGCGAGCGACGGCGGATCGCTCCTGTTCAAGGGCATCACGTTCATCTTCCTGTCCGCCACGGCGATCACCCCCGGCTTCTTCAACGTGTGGGGCGTGGTGATCGCCGGCATCCTGCTGTCCGTGTCCGTCACCGGCCTGACCTTCATGGGCTACGCCGGGTGGACCACGAACGTGTTCAACGGCATCGCCCTGCTGGCCGCGGTCGGTCTGTCCACCTACCTCGGACGGCGCAAGAAACAGGGCTGAGCGGCCCCGCACGGACATAGGCTCGCGCCCTAGGATGGTCTCCCCCCAAGCGGGCGCGAGCGCGTCCGAGTCCTCGTGAAGGATGGATCGCCGTGACCGACGTCCGCAAGCTCGACCTGAACCTCATCGTCGTGCTCGACGCGCTCCTGATCGAGCGCAACCTGACGCGGGCGGGCGAGCGGGTCGGCATGACGCAGCCGGCCGTGAGCAGCGCCCTGTCTCGCCTGCGGGAACTGTTCGATGACGCCCTGCTCGAGCGCGAGGGCCGCGGTTTCGTCCTGACCTCCCGCGCGGAGAGTCTGATCCCCGTGGTCACGGAGTGCATGGTGGAGGTGCATCGGACGTTCGACGTGCTGCCCGAGTTCCACCCGGAGACCAGCACCCGGACCTTCCTCGTCTCCGGCAGCGACTACGTGCTGTCCGAGATCACCGGGGCCCTCCTCGGGCTGTTCGACCGCGAAGCGCCGCACACCCGGGTCGAATTCGTGGGATTGCCCGTGGACGAGATGATCTCGCCCGTCGACCTTCTGCGCAGCGACGTCACGATCGCCGCGAGCGGCCGCGGCATCCCGGGCAAGCATGCGTCCCTGTTCTCAGATCGGTTCGTCTGTCTGGTCGACGCCGCCAATCCCGAGCTGGTGGACGGCGGACTGTCCACCGACGCCCTGGGACGGCTGCGACAGGTGCGAGCCGTGTTCGGTCCCCACGCCGCGACCCCGATCGATGACATGCTCGCGGCGGCCGATCTCATCCCGCCGGTGGCGGCGACGGTGCAGGGCTTCCTGCCGGTGCCGTTCGCGCTGCCCGGCACGCCGTGGGTCGGATGGGTGCCCGAGCGGACCGCCGAGCGCTACGCCGCGGAGTTGGGACTGGTGATCGCCCGGACGCCCATCGCGCCGAGTGTCCTCGTCGAGGCGGCGTACTGGCACCCGTCCAAGAACGACGACCCGGCGCTGCAGTGGCTGGTGGGCATGCTGCGCACCGCGTCCGAGCGCGTCGAGTTCGGCGACGACCTCCTGTAGCCCCCGCCCTCCGGCCCGCCGACGCTCCCACCTTCCGCCCGCCGGAAGCTGCCGATGTCGAGAGCGTTCACCGCGTCGCTCCCATGTCTGACACGTCGCGTGGCGCAGGGCTGCAGAGATCGGGAGCGACCGCGACGCCCGTTCAACGGGAAGGTGGCACACTGAGGCATGGCCAATTCCGCGTCCGGCGACTCCGTCACGGATCGCCTCGTGCGCGTGCTCGAGACGTTCACCCCGGCGCGGACGGTGCAGACCACCTCCGAGATCGGGCGCCGCGCGGGGCTGCCGAGCTCGTCCGCGCATCGCATCGTGGCCGAACTCGTCGCGGCGGGACTCCTCGAACGCGACGATGAGCGGCGGGTCCGCATCGGCATGCGGCTGTGGGAGCTGGCGACCCGCTCCTCGACCGCGCTGCGTCTGCGGCAGGCGGCGATGCCGTTCATGGAACGCGTGCAGGCGCGGGTCCGGGAGCACACGCAGCTCGCGATCCTGGAGCAGGATGAGGCGCTGTTCCTGGAGCGCCTGAGCTCGCCCACCTCCGGTGCGAACATCACCCAGATCGCCGGACGCCTGCCGCTGCACGCGTCCTCGTCCGGGTTGCTGCTGCTCGCCTACGGCGGTGCCGAACTCCAGGACCGCGTTCTGGCCGGACCACTGCGGCCGCTCACCCGCGAGACCCTCGTGGACCCGGTGGCCGTGCGCCGCAAGCTGGCGGAGATCCGGCTCGCCGGCCATGCCGTCGCACCCGGATACATCGAGGACGTCTCCACCGGCGTCGCGGTGCCGATCCGGGACGAGACCGACCACGTGGTCGCCGCGCTGTCGGTGATCCTGCCGCGGGAGGCCAAGCCGGACCCCGCGCTGGCCGAGCTGCACCGCGCAGCACACGACATCGAGCGATCGGCCGGATACCGGCGCCCAGAATGATGCCCGTTCAACGGGAGTCGGAGTCGGGACCGCCGTCGTTCCGGTGAGACTGTGGGAACCCGCCTCGTCAATGGAGACCCCCATGAGCTCACCCACCACCGTCCGCACTCGCGTCGCGATCATCGGCGCCGGTCCCGCCGGCCTGCTGCTGTCCCATCTCCTCGCCGAGTCCGGCATCGAGTCGATCGTCATCGACCAGCGCACCCGCGAGGACATCGAGCACACCATCCGCGCCGGCATCCTCGAGCAGGGCACCGTCGAACTGCTCGACGGACTCGGCGAACACAGCCGTGCCCGGACCGTCGGCCAGCGCCACGACGGCATCGAGTTGCGCTTCGAGGGTGAGGGACACCGCATCGACTTCGCCGACCTCGTCGGCCGCGGCGTCTGGCTCTACCCGCAGCACGAGGTGCTGAAGGACCTCATCGCCGCACGTCTGGCCGGTGGCCAGGACCTTCGGTTCGAGGTCACCGCGGACCACGTCGAGGGCGAGACGACGGACCGTCCGTCCGTGCACGCCACGACGGCCGACGGCGAGCAGCTGATCATCGAGGCGGACTTCGTCGTCGGCGCGGACGGTTCCCGCTCGGTCGCCCGCGAGGTCGTGTCCGGACGCCGGACGGGACACTTCCGCGAGTACCCGTTCGCCTGGTTCGGCATCCTCTGCGACGCGCCCCCGAGCGCCGATGAGCTCATCTACTCCAACTCCCCGGACGGCTTCGCGCTGATCAGCCAGCGCAGCCCCGATGTGCAGCGGATGTACTTCCAGTGCGACCCCGATGTCGACCCGAACTCGTTCAGCGAGGAGCAGTTGTGGGACGAACTGCAGGTTCGCGTTCCGGGTCACGAGCTCAAGCGCGGCCCGATCTTCCAGCGCGACGTGCTGCGGTTCCGCAGCTTCGTGGCGAGCGAGCTGCGCAAGGGTCGCGTCGCCCTCGTCGGTGACGCCGCTCACACGGTTCCGCCCACCGGCGCGAAGGGCATGAACCTCGCCGCCGCGGACGTCTCCGTGCTGCACAAGGCACTGCGGTCCCTGCTGCTGGAGAACGACGAGTCCGGCGTCGATGCGTACGCCGAGACCGCCCTGAAGCGCATCTGGAAGGGGCAGCAGTTCTCGTACTGGATGACCTCGATGCTGCACGTCGCCCCGACGGCGGACGACTTCGACCGCCTCCGCCAGCGCGGCGAGCTGCGCACCGTCGTGGAGTCCCGCGCCGGCCAGACCTACCTCGCCGAGGCCTACACCGGCTGGCCCCTGGCCTGAGCTCGAACCCGCGAGCGCATGCTCACCGCCTTCCGCACTGCGAGTGAGCACGAGCGCGCCTTCTTCGACCAGCGCCCCGTGCCCGCCCCCGCCTGACGTGCTCAGCCGGCGGTGGGGCGACGGCGTCGGGAGCGGGTGGCGTCGTAGGTGCGCTCGAGGGCGACGGACATCTCCGCCGGCATCCGCTGGGCCACGCGGACGAAGAGGATGTCTACGAGGGTCAGCTGCGCGATGCGGCTGGACATCGCGCCGGTGCGGTACGGACTCTCCCGCGCCCGTGTCAGCAGCACCTCATCCGCCACCCGGGCCAGGGATGAGGTCGGAACGTTCGTCACCGCGACCAGGGCCGAGCCGGCCGCCGCGGCGATCTCGAACGGACGGATCGTCTCGTCCGTCTCGCCGGTGTGCGACACCGCGATCGCGACGCTGCGCTCCCCCATCAGGGCCGCGGAGGTCAACGCCAGGTGTCCGTCCAGGCTGAAGGACGCCCGCAGTCCGATCCGGACCAGCTTCTGCTGCAGATCCTGCGCGGTGAGGGCGCTCGCGCCGACGCCGAACACCTCGATGCGGTCCGCCGCGACGACGGCCGCGGCGACGCGATCAACGGCGTCGAGGTCCAGCTCCCGAGCGGTCTGCTCGATCGCCATCGACTCCTGGTACGCGATCTTGGTCGCGACCTCACGGGCCGGATCGGCGTCGTCGATCTCGCTCTCGCTCAACGCGAAACGAGCGCGCGCGGCCTCTTCTCGGCTGGTGGCACCGGCCAGAGCGAGGCGGAACTCGCGATAGCCGGTGTAGCCGAGGCCCTGCGCGAATCGAGCGATGGTGGCCTGCGAGACGCCCGTGGCGGTGGCCAGGTCGGTGATCGTGAGTTCCACCACATGCTGCGGCTCACGGATGATGAACTGCGCGACGCGGTTCTCCGCGGCGCTGAGGTCCGGGACCGCGTCGCGGACCCGTCCCAGCACATCACCTGTCACCATGGCTCACTCCTTCGTTGAGTCCAGCGCGGCCCGCAACCGCCCACCGTGATCGTCGAGCAGCAGCAACGCCTCCGTGGCGCTGAGACCACTCTGCCGTACCAGGATCGCGGCCTTGATCCATCCGTGTGCGGCATCGAGCGCGTCGGTGGCCTCGGCCGCGGTCGCACCGGTCGCCGTCATCACCGTGCGCTGGGATCGGGCGCGCAGCTTCTCGTTCGTCGCGCGCAGGTCGACCATGAGCGAACCGTAGACCTTGCCGAGCTTGATCATCGCCAGCGTGGAGATCGCGTTGACCACGAGCTTCTGCGCCGTGCCGGCCTTCAGGCGGGTGGACCCGGACACCAGTTCCGGACCGACGACGACCTCGATCGCGATCTGCGCGACCGCGCCGATCTCCGAACCGCGGTTGTTCGCGATGGCGACGGTGCCCGCGCCGACCGCGTTCGCCGCCGCGAGGGCGCCGCGCACGTACGGAGTGCGGCCGGAGGCGGAGATGCCGACCAGCACGTCATCCGGACCCACACCGTGCGCTGCGACGGTCGCCGCACCCGCCTCGGCGTCATCCTCGGCGTTCTCGACCGCGGTGCGGATCGCGACATCGCCTCCCGCCATCACGCCGACGACGAGCCCCGGAGCCGTGCCGAACGTGGGCGGGATCTCACTGGCGTCCAGCACGCCGATGCGACCGGCCGTGCCGGCGCCGACGTAGAGCAGTCGCCCGCCGCGGGGCATCCGCTCGGCGACCATGTCGACCGCGGCGGCGATCTGGGCGGACTCCGCCTCGACCGCAGCGGGAACCCGCGCGTTCTCGCGGTTCATCGCCGCGACGAGCTCGGCCGTGGTCATCACGTCGAGGTCCCCGGCGTCCGACACCGCCTCGGTGTCGAGCGTCGCGAGCGTGTCGCGAAGTGCGTCAAGTGTCCGGTCAGGCACGGGTGATCCCCTCGTCGTACTGCGGGATGCCGGGCGCGGCGAGGGCGGCTGCCCCGGCGCACGCGTCGGCTCGGGCCGCGACGATGCGCAGCCCGTGAAGCGCGAAAGCGGACTGCAGCCGCTCGCGCATGAGTGGGTGTGCGGTGATGCCGCCGTGCAGCACCACCTCCCTCGCTCCGGCCGCCGCCGCGGTCGTGGCGAGGGCGGCAGCCGCTTCGTCCACGATGCCACCGGCCACGACGTCCTCCGCCGCAGCGGCCAGCACGGCGGGAGCGAACTCGGCCACCCGAGCCGCGGGTGCGGTGCCCTGCCCGAGCCAGGCGGGCAGGAGGTCGGGGCTCGCCACGAGCTCGAGAACCCGATCGGTCAGTGCTGTGCGCGGGCCGCGTCCGTCGAAGGCATGCAGTGCGGCGCGGAGGCCGGCACGTCCGATCCACTGTCCGGACCCCTCATCGCCGAGCCACGGACCCCAGCCGTCGACGCGCCGGAGGGCTCCGTCGGCGAGCGCGATGGCCACCGCCCCGGTCCCGACGATGAGCAGGACTCCGTCCGCCCCGGCGAACGCGCCGGCGTGGGCCGCGATCGCGTCGCTGGTGACGACGGTGGTCGCCCCGGTGCGCGCCCGCACGCTCTCGGCGAGGCGCTGGGCAGCGGCCGGATCCGCGAGAGCGCCGGCGGCACCGATGCCGATCGCGTCGACAGCGTCCTCAGCCAGCTCGTCGAGGACGGTCGTGACCGCGCGCAGCGCAGCGTCGACCCCACCCTGCTCGCTCAACCCGGGAGCGCCGGCGGTGGTGGCATCCCGTGTCCCGTCAGCGGCCCAGAGGCGTGCCCGACAGGACGTCTTGCCCAGGTCGATGCCGATGCGCACGGTCATGAGCGGCCTCCGTCCACGTCGATGGCGGTGATCTTCTCCGCGGTGTCCCAGCGGGGCAGACCGGCGGACAGGGTGAGCGTGCCGGCGATCCTCGTCGTGGATCCGACGGTCACGGGGATCCCGTGCAGCGAGAACCACCCGAGCGTTGCGAACATGACGGCCTCGCGGGCGGCGGACGGGATGCCGCGCTCGTCGCTCGCGACCACGCGCACCTCGGGGAGGGCGTCCCGGATCAGCCGCATCAGCGTGAGGTTGCGCACCCCGCCGCCGGAGAGGACCAGCTCGCCGGCGTCCGGTGCCGCGTCGCTGATCGCCGCGACGAGGGTTCGGGCGGTGAGGGCGGTGAGGGTGGCGAGCAGGTCCGGCAGGGCGACGTCCCGCTCGAGCCGCGTCAGCGCGGCGTCCACGAGGGCGAGGGAGAAGGTCTCCCGCCCGGTGCTCTTCGGCAGCGGTGCGACGAAGTACTCGTCCGCCAGCAGCAGGTCCAGCAGTGCGTCATCGACGGTGCCGGCGGCCGCATGCGCACCGTCGGCGTCGAAGCTGTGTCGGCCGTCGGTGGCGCGCTGGATCGCCGCGTCCAGCAGGCCGTTGGCGGGACCGGTGTCACCGGCGAGAACGGTGCCGTCCGGCCGCACGATCTGGACGTTCGCGATCCCGCCGAGATTCACGCCGACGACCGGTACACCGCGGGAGCGCGCCACGTCGCCGAGCCACAGGGCGTCGAAGAAGCCCATCAGCGGGGCGCCGTGACCGCCCGCGGCGATGTCGGCGGCACGGACGTCGCTCAGCACCGGAACCCCGAGGCGCTCGGCGATCCACGCGGGCTGGCCGATCTGCAGCGAGCCGTGCGTTGCGGATGCGTCGGCCCAGTGGTGCAGCGTCTGCCCGTGGGAGACGACGGCGTCAACCGGACCGGCGTCGGCCACGACATCGGCAGCGGCCTGCGCGAACGCCTGCCCGGCCTCGGTGTTCAGCCGCGTCCACTCCCCCGCATCCGTGGGCCGGGAAGCGATCGCGTCCAGCAGGCGCGCCCGCAGCGGGGCGGACCAAGCGACCTCGCGGTAGTCGACGATCCGGAGCCGCAGGCGGTCACCCTCGGCGGCGAACTCGACCACGGCGACGTCGATCGCATCGGCACTGGTCCCGGACTGCATCGCGAGGATCCTCATCGAGCGCTCCAGGACTGCGCGACGGCCAGCGCGGTGGGGCGGTTGGAGCCCCACGTGCGGATCACCGGCGCCGCGACCTCACCGGGCACGCCGATGTCGAGCACGACGGCGTCCGGACGCGCCGCACGCACGGCTTCGACCACGGCGCGCTGTCCCGCATGCAGGGACAGCGCGTCCGCGAGCACGAACACGGTCTCATGCGCCGCGTCCGCGGCGATCGCCGCAGCGGAGGACGGGGCGTCCGGGGCGTCGATGCCGACGACCACGCGCCGCGCGTTCAGGGCCGGAGCGAACGGCTCGTTCCGGGCCGCGACGGCACCGGTGGCGCCGCGACGGGCGTCGATCACGAGGTGCGGGCGGGTCGTGTGTGTGGAATCGCCCTCCCGCACCTCGATGACGGGCCGCACGACGGCGAGCGCGTCCGGGTCCGCAGTGTCCTGCTGCGGTTCCGGCACGGACCCCACCAGGGTCGCCACGCGTGCGGCTGCTTCTTCGACCCGCGCGGGGTCGAGTCGTCCCTCAGCGAGCGCCGCGACGACGGCATCGCGCACTCGGAGGTAGTCCTGTTCGTCATCGACCTCACCGCGGGCGCCCCAGTTGGCCGGGTTGCCGATGCAGAGCAGGTCCGCGCCGGCGGCGAGGGAGAGCACCGCGCCCTCCCCGGCGCCGTACGTGCGACGGATGGCGTCCATGTCCAGGGCGTCGGTGACGATCGCGCCGGTGAAGCCGAGGGATCGCAGCCATGTCAGCGCGTCCGGGTTCACCGTCGCGGGCAGCTCGCCGAATTCCTCGAAGACGACGTGCGCGGTCATGATCGCGTCGACGCCGGCCTCGATCGCCGCCTGGAACGGGGGCAGGTGGTCGCGTTCCATCACCGCGCGGGACAACTGCACGCGCGGGAGGCCGGTGTGCGAGTCGGTGACGGTGTCGCCGTGCCCCGGGAAGTGCTTGGCGCACGCGAGCGCACCGCCGGCGTGCAGTCCGGTCACCGCGGCGGCGACGTGGCGGGAGACGTCCGCCGCCGAGCTGCCGAACGATCGCACGCCGATGATCGGGTTGCGCGGGTTCGTGTTCACGTCCGCGTCCGGACCGAGAACGGCGGTGATGCCGCCACGACGCGCGCGGCGACCGATCGCGGCGTGCACGGCGACGGTCGCGTCGAGGTCATCGAGCCGCCCGAGCTGCGCGGCTCCCGGATAGGAGGAACCACCGATCGCTTCGAGGCGGGTGACGTTGCCACCCTCCTCGTCGGCGCCGATGAGCGCGTGGGGGGCGTGCTCGCGCAGGCTGCGGGACAGCGCCGCCGTGCCGTGGGGGTCTGCGGTGTCGACATTCTGGCCGAAGTACACCGCGCCGGCGAGGCCCTCATCCAAGGCGCGCAGCAGCCAGTCCGGCGCCGTCGTGCCGAGGAAGCCGGGCCACAGCACACTGTTGGCCAGACGCGTCAGCTGCGGGTCGGCGCTCATCCCTTGACCGCCCCGGACACCAGCCCTTCGCTGAGCCGGCGCTGCACCAGGATGAAGAAGATCATGACCGGGAGGGTGATGATCGTCGACGCCGCCATGACGGAGCCCCAGTCATTCGAGTGCTCACCGAAGAACTGCTTCAGGCCGATCGCCACGGTGTAGTTCTCCGTCGCGCCCTGCAGCATCGTCATCGCGAAGATGAACTCGTTCCACGCCGTGATGAAGCTGAACACGCTCGTGGCCACCAGGCCCGGCATCACCAGCGGCAGCATGACCGAGCGGAACATCCGCCACCACGACGCGCCGTCGATGTACGCGGCCTCCTCCAGTTCGACCGGGACCGCGGCGACGAAGCCGCGCAGCATCCAGATGCCGAACGGCAGGGACAGGGCGATGTAGACGATGATCAGGCCGAGCAGGGTGTTCAGCAGCTGCAGATCGCGGACCTGCACGAACAGCGGGATGACCAGGGCTTCCAGCGGCACCATCTGCACCGCGAGGATCATCAGCAGGATGGCGGTGCGGAACTTGAAGCGGAATCGGGCGACGGCGACGGACGCCAGCAGCGCGATCACGGCGGAGGCCACCACGACGCACAGGGCGACGATCAGCGAGTTGCGCAGGAAGACGCCGAAGCCGCCGTCCTGGATGACGAAGATGAAGTTGTCGAAGGTGAACTCCTGCGGCAGGAAGCTCTGCCCGCCGGAGGACGCGCGGCCGTCGAACGCGCTCTTGACCATCCAGTAGACCGGGAAGATCGTGAACAGGATGAGGAGGGCGACCAGGACGCCGCGGACGATCTTGCCGCCGGTACGGGTCTTCACAGCTCTTCCTCCTTGAGCATGGTGCGGACGTAGACGATCGTGATGCCCAGCAGCACGAGGGTCAGCAGCACGGCGATCGCGGAGCCGAAGCCGTAGCGGTTCTGGCCGAAGGACTCGACGTACGACCAGACGCCGAGGTTGAGCACCGAGCGGTTCGAGCCGGAGCCGCCGGGCATCAGGTACACCTGGGCGAAGATCTTGAAGTCCCAGATCGTGGACAGGATGATCACGATCGTGAACACCTGCTTCAGTGACGGGACGATGATGCTGAAGAAGCGACGAATCGCGCCGGCGCCGTCCAGCGCTGCGGCTTCGAGCATCTCCTTGGACACGCCGAGGAGCCCGGCGAGCACGGTGATCGCGACGAACGGGAAGCCGTGGTGGACGATGTTCAGCAGCACGATGGCGTAGAAGCTGATCGGGTTGGTGAACCAGTTGAACGGCTCGCTCATGATGCCGAGGTCCATCAGCACGCGGTTCACGATGCCGCTGTCGGCGTCGAAGATCCACGTCCAGACGTACGTTCCGGTGACGGCCGGCATAGCCCACGCCACCATGATCACGGTGCCGACGACGCTGCGCCAGAACGTGCCGAGGCTGGACATCAGCAGCGCGACGAGCGTGCCGAAGGCCACGGTGCAGGTGACCGAGAGGATCGCGAACACGACCGTGTTCGGCAGGGCGACCGTCCAGAGGGTGGGGTCGGAGAGGATTTCGGCGTAGTTGCCGAGTCCGATGAAATTGGTGTCGCCGCTGACGATCTGGCGGAGACCGTAGTCCTGCAGCGAGAAGAGGAAGACGCGCACCAACGGCCAGAGCATCAGGACCGCGAGCACGATGAGTGCGGGCGTCAGCAGCAACCACGGACGGATCCGGAGGATCAGCGGCTTCCTGCGGGGACGCGGGGCACCCGCCCCCGCGCGCGTGGGCGCGGGGGCGGGTGCGGCCTGGACGTCGGTGCTCATCGAGTCACTTCTTGTTGAGCAGGTCGGTCATCTCCGCGGCGGCGTCCTTCGCGGCCGTCTTGACGTCCTTCTGACCGGACAGGATCGACTGCATCATCGCGGGCGTGGTCTTCTTCGCCTGCACCGCGCCGAACTGCGGGGTGACCGGAAGGGCCGCGCCACCCTCGACGAACTGCTTCGCGAACGGGGCGACCAGCGGGTCGGTGGACTGGATCGTCTTCTCGACGAGCGACTTCTGGCCGGAGAAGTAGCCGGACTGCTCCGCCCACTTCTCGGCGAACTCACCCGTGGACATGAGCTCGACGAAGTCCCACGCGAGGTCGGCCTTCTTCGTGTTGGCGAAGATGCTCAGGTGCGAGCCACCGAGGACGGACTTGGCGATGCCGCCGTCCTTCGCGGGGATGGTCGTCGCGGCCAGCTTGTCGGCCATCTCCGGCGCGTTGGCCTTGATCGTGGCCGGGGTCCACGAACCCTGCAGGGCCATGGCGACCTTGCCCTGGGAGAAGTTGTCCAGAACGTCGGTCTCCTTCCACGTGGTCGCGCCCGCGCTGGAGAAGCCCTTCTCCGTGGCGAGACCGGTGATGAACTCGAGGCCCTCGACGGACTTCGCGCTGTCGAGCTCGCTCGTCCAGGTGCCGTCCTTCTCCGTGGCGACCTCGCCACCGGCGCCCCAGACCCAGGGGTAGACGCTCATCTCGGCGTCACCGGGAACGGCGAACGGGATCATCTCGGGGTGGGCCTTCTTGATGGCCTCGCCCGCGGTGACGATGTCGTCCCAGTTCTGCGGAGCTTCCAGGCCGAGCTCCTTGAAGATGTCGGCGCGGTAGATCAGGGCGCGGACGCCGGCGTACCACGGCATGCCGTACTGCTCGCCGTCCAGCTCGCCGGAGGCCTTCAGGCCCTCAACGAGATCGTCCTCGAGGCCGGACTTCTTGATGTAGTCGGTGATCGGCAGCAGTCCGCCGGCGTCGGCGAACTCGGCGGTCCAGGTGTTGCCCGTCTCGGCGACGTCCGGGGTCGTGCCACCGGCGATCGAGGTGACGAACCGGTCGTGCGCGTCCGCCCACTGCACGAACTCGACGTCCAGCTTGGCGCCGGTCTTCTCGGTGAAGGCATCCGAGACCTCGTCGAAGAACGCGGACGAGTCCGGGTTCGTGCCCTCCATGATCCAGACCTTCAGGGTCTCGCCGCTGTTGTCGGCCTTGTCATCCGAGCCACTCGCAGAGCCGGAGCCACCGCTGCACGAGGTCAGCGCGAGTGCGGCCACGCTCAGGCCGATGATCGGCAGGAAACGCTTCTTCTTCATTGGTCGTCCTCTCCTGCGGTCGCCCCAGCGCGCCGCCTTTGAAAGAATTCTCCACAGATTCCAAGACTTCTGCAAGTTATTTCCAAGCTGTTGTCGAATCGTCACTTTACCCCACTCTTGGGCGGCGGGAATGAAATACCTGTAATAACAGTTATTCTCTCTGACGCCGACCGAGAGGACACCATGGGCATTCACGCAAGACCACTGTTCGACATCGCACTGCCCGCCGACTACGGCAGCGGCGACGCCCTGCGCGCGGTGGTGCGCCTGGCCGATCGGGCCGGATTCGACATGTTCTCCCTGACCGATCACCCCTACAACCCCGGCATGTATGACGCGTACGCGGGCCTCGCTTACCTCCTCGGCGCGACCGACAACATCGGTGCCTACGTCAGCGTGACCAACTCGCCGCTGCGTCCGGCCCCGATGCTGGCCCGCACGGTGGCGACGCTGTCAGACATCTCCAACGACCGCTTCGTGCTCGGCATCGGAGCCGGCGGATTCTGGGACGCGATCGTCCGCATGGGCGTCCCGCGCCTGACCCCGGGGGAAGCCGTGGAGAGCTTCGAGAAGAGCATTCAGCTCGTCCGGGACCTCACCGGTGGTGGACCGAGCGTCACCAACGACCTCGTCCAGGGCATCCAGCCCGCCCCCGTTGCCACCCCGCCGATCTGGACCGGGTCTCAGGGTCCCAAGAGCCTCCGCGTCACCGGACGCCTGGCCGACGGCTGGGTGCCGCCGAACGGCGCCGACTGGACGACGGACATCGTGCGCAACGGCCGGGCCATCATCGACGCCGCCGCAGTCGACGCGGGCCGCGATCCCTCCGACGTCGGCACGATCTACAAGCTCGGCGGAGCACTGACCCCGTTCGATCTGGCCCAGACCCGCGGTCCGAACGGACTCTTCATGGGTGGGTCGTCCCGCCAGTGGGTGGAGGAGATCACCACGGCCGTCCGGGAACACGGCGCGACCGGCTTCAACACCTCGCTCACCGACGAGACCGGCGCGATCACCGCCGACGTCATCCAGCGCTTCGGCGACGAGGTCATCGCCCCCGCCCGCGCCGCCCTCGGCTGACCGACGGCTCGATCGCGGTCCGCCGACGTGGCGGGATCAGTGCTCGCCGAGAACGATGATCTGATCCCCCGGGGCGAAGACGACGCGGCTCGACTTCGCCGGGTTCAGGTGCACGCCATAGGCGCTCGCGCGATCCCGGGCGGACGCCGCCTGCCGGTAACCGATGGCCGTCTCGCCGTGACGTCGCGCGGCTTCGATGATCCCGGTCATCTCCACCTCGGCGCCGAGCTCGACATACTCCTGCGCCGGATGCAGGTAGATCTCGCAGTCCGTGCTGGAGAAGAGAACGTCGTATACGTCGGCCACAAGCGCGTCCTCCGAGATCTGCGCCAGGGCGAGAGCGACGAGCTTGTCCGTGACGATGAAGTCGTCTGCTTCCGTGACCTCAGCGAGTTCCCGGTTCGCGTCGTCGAGCATCTCGCTGACGATGTTCAGGTCACGGCCCGCCCGGCGGGCGATGTCACGCAACTGGAGGAGGGTGACGAGGGTCCGACTGTCCGCCTGCTGCGTGCCGACGGTCGGGTCGGCCAGCACGATCACATGGTCGTACGACGTCGCGTCCAGCGTCTCGAGCAGGCGTCGTTGTGTCGCGTCCCCCACCCAGCTCGTGACGGACAGTCGCTCCAGCTCCGGAAGCTCCGGAAGCGGGCGACGGGTCACGATCGTCGCCCTGGATCCGGCCGCGACGTACTGATCGAGCTCCGCCAGCATGGTGGGCAGCGTGCTGCTCTCGCCGAGCACCAGGATGCGCTCCGCGGCCTGCGGGGGCCGTTCGCGCTTGACGATGCCGGTGGCGTCGACGCGATGGCGTTCGCCGAGGTGGATCGTGCTGTCGTCCTCGGCAATCACGATGAGGCGATCTCCTGAGATCAGTGCCAGGTCTCCCGGGGGATTCAAACGCACCCCGCCGTCACGGACCACACCGATCACCGTGGAGTCATCGAAGGCCATCTGAGCGTCGAAGTACGTCGATCCGATCAGCGTGGGCTGGTCGGTGATGTAGATCTCGTCGCGGTCGAAGTCGAGCAGCTCCTGGTAGATGTTGGACAGCCCGGACTGCCGGCACGTCTGCACCGTGATCCGCCCGATGAAGTCCGGGCCGACCACCCACTTGACCTCATCACCGCCGACCAGACGTGCGATGTCGAGGTTGGCGGGCTCGGTGAGTTCGCCGACGACGTGGTACTTCCGCTCCGAATGCACCGGACTGCTGGTCAGCGCGAGGGCGGCCTTGATCACGTCCGTGTCGGGGTCATCCGTCCCCTCCGGCCCGAGCAGAATGATGCTGCGCGCCGTGGCGGGGTTTCCGATCTCGAGATCGATCAGCGACTTCGGATCGCCCGTGCGACAGATCACGGTGGTTCCGCGGAGGTCGCGGACGAGCGCGCGGATCTCGTCCTCCATCGCCACCTTGTCGCGGTCGGCGAGCACCACGATGTGCGCGCGACGACGTGACTCGTTCGCCATCGCCAGCTCCCGAATGATCGAGAACACCTTCGAGTTCCAACCGAGGATCAGGGTGTGATCGCGCTCCAGGACCCGCGAGCGCCCCTTGCGCAGTTGCTCGATGCGCCCGTCGAACGCGCCGGACACGATCCCGATGAGGCTCGCGACGATGATCAGCCCGCCGATCGTCACGATCAGCATCAGCACCCGGAACGCCCAGCCCCGGTCCCCGCCCATGGTTCCGGGATCGAGAGTGCGCATGAGCGCGCCCCACATGAAATCGAAGGGTCCTTCGTCTGGATCGGGCGAATTCTCATCCCGAATCAGAGCGAGGACGATCCACGTGATGACCCCGAGCACGACGACGAACACCAACGTCGCGAGTCCGAGCAACCCCATCAGCGCAACGGTGCCACCGGACATCCAGACGTCGAAGCGGTAGCGCAGGCGCTCACGCAGGGTCGACTGCGGCATGTTCTCTCTCCCCTGGGTCCGGACACCCGACCGGCGAGGGGACACCCCGGATGCGGGTCCGCGCACGCGCGTACGGCGAGCCCCATCGTCTCGCCCGTGTCCGAAATCTAGCGAACACGGCACCGGATCGCACAAGCTGGAACCACGATGCGACTGCTGCGACGATCCGAACGAACACCCCGCCCGTGGAAGAACGGTCTGGGCGTCAGCCACGACGTGCTCGTCGGCGAGGCCCAGGACACGGGCGCGGACGCGCCGTGGCTCATCAGCATCGCAACGGTGAGCGGTGACGTGGCGTTCTCCCGGTACGACGATGCCGATCGCGCGCTGATGCCGTTGCATCCGGCGGGCCTGGACCTGGTGATCGAGGGCGAATCGGTGCACGTGCCCCAGTACGCGGTGCTGGACTTCTCCGGTGAGCGCTCGATCTCCGTGGAACATCTCTCCGAACCCCGCGAGGACCTGGGCGTGATCGTCGATCGGCGCCACGCGTCCGGGAGCCTCGTTCGCCTCGACGTGGACGGACACCTCTCGGTCGAACCCGGCGGCCCCGGCGAGACGGTGGTCGCCGTCGTGCTGAGCTCGACGCTCCGCTGCGGCGTGGCGCGCCTGCGTCCGGGCGACGCCGTCCTCCTCGACGAGGCGGACGCCGTGACGTTCGAGGGAACCGGGGCGATCGCCGTGGCCCGCGTGCGGCCGAGGAACCCCAGAGCCCAGCGGTAGACAGGGAAACGAAGAACCCCCGGCCCAAAAGGACCGGGGGTGTCTGTGCGCGAGGGGGGACTTGAACCCCCACGCCCTTACGGGCACTGGCACCTGAAGCCAGCGCGTCTACCTATTCCGCCACTCGCGCGAATCCGGTGAACCGGACTCAACCCATCGAGCCTAACACGCACGGTGAGGTGCCGATGACCAGCCCTGACGGATTTCCCAGCCCCGCGCAGTGACCTCGTCTAGCATGGGCCAGTACGGTGAGCCCGCCGTACCCCTGCCCGAGGAGCCATGTGGGACTGCTTGACAGCTTCGAGAAAGGTCTCGAGCGCGCCGTGAACGGTGCGTTCGCCAAGACCTTCCGCAGCGGCATCCAGCCCGTCGAGATCGCCTCCGCGCTGCGGCGCGAGATCGACGTGAAGTCGGCCGTCGTCAGCCGCGACCGCATCCTCGCGCCGAACACGCTCCGCGTGCTGCTCTCCCCCGCCGACGAGGCGAACATGGCGTCCCTGGGATCCGCCCTCACCACCGAGCTCGACCAGCTGGTGCGCAAGCACGCGAAGAAGCAGGGCTACGCGTTCGCCGGGCCCGTCTCGATCAGCATCACCGCGGACCCGAACGTGCCCACCGGCACGGTCCGCGTCGAATCGTCCACCGCGAAGGGTGAAGACGTGCGCTGGATCGGGGTGGTCGACGTGGAGGGCAAGCGCCACCCGTTGACCAAGGCGCGCACGGTCATCGGCCGCGGTTCCGACGCCGACATCACCATCTCCGACGCCAACACCTCGCGCAAGCACGTCGAGATCGTCTGGGACGGCAAGCACGCGATGGCTCGTGACCTCGGCTCGACCAACGGTTCCAAGCTCAACGGCGCCGCCTTCACCTCGAGCCCGCTGGAGCCGGACTCGGTCATCACGATCGGCCGCACCAAGATCGCTTTCCGCATCGTGGCGCAGGCGACGCGCCCCGCGCGGCGTCCGGTCGACGACTCCACCCGCATCTTCGACGCCCAGGAGTATGACCGATGAGTGAGTTGACGCTGCTCCTGCTCCGCATCGGCTTCCTGGTCGTGATGTGGTTCTTCGTGTTCGGCGTCATCTACTCCCTGCGGTCGGATCTGTTCGGCGTTCGCGCTCGCAAGCTGCCGGACTCCGGCACCATCGACACGCCGCGGCCCACGCCGGCGCTGAAGCGCGAACCGGGACCCTCTGCCCCGACCGAACCCGTCGCCCGTCCCCGGCGCGAGGCACCGGCCGCCGGCGGTGCGGCAGTCCGCGACGCGGTTTCGCGCATCGTGATCACTTCCGGCCCGAAGGCGGGCCTGGAGATCCCCCTCGGCGATCACCCGATCACGATCGGCCGCTCTCGCGAGTCCGGACTGGTGATTCGGGACGACTACACCTCCTCCCACCACGCCCGTCTCGTGCTCTGGGGTGAGCAGTGGATGATCCAGGACCTCGATTCGACGAACGGAACCTGGCACGACGGCGAACGCGTCGCCTCGCCCGTCCCGATCCGCGTCGGCGCCCCCGTCAAGGTGGGCGCGACGACGTTCGAATTGAGGAAGTAACTCCGTGGCATTCGAGGGCTCGGCAGTCGCGATCTCCCACACCGGCAGGGTGCGGTCGAACAATCAGGACTCCGGTTACGCCGGTTCCAACCTGTTCGCCGTCGCCGACGGAATGGGCGGTCACGCCGGCGGAGACGTCGCCTCGGCGATCGCGATCAAGCGTCTCGAGGAGCTCGATCACCCGTTCTCGGCGCCGCGAGAGGCGGAGAACGCCCTCGTCGAGGCACTGGTCGACACCGCCGGCGCGCTGATCGACACGTCCAAGAAGCGCCCCGAGCTGACCGGCATGGGTACCACCGTCGACGCGATCCTGATGGTGGACGACTACGCCGTGATCGCCCACATCGGCGACTCGCGCATTTACCTGTTCCGCGACGGTGAACTGACGCAGATCACCACCGACCACTCCTTCGTGCAGCGTCTGGTCGATTCCGGCCGAATCACGCCGGAAGAGGCGCGCTACCACCCGCGCCGGTCGGTTCTCATGCGGGTGCTCGGCGATCAGGACCCGAACCCCGAGATCGACACGTTCGTGATGGCGACACAGCCCGGCGATCGCTGGCTGCTGTGCTCGGACGGCTTGTCCGGCGTCGTTGACGAGCCGCACATGAAGAAGGTGCTGACCGGCGGTTATGCCCCAGGCCGCACCGCCGATGTGCTGCTCAAGCAGGCCCTCGACGGCGGGGCACCGGACAACGTCACCATGGTGATCGTCGACGTCGGCGGCGCGCACCCGGCCTTCTCCGCCGCCGCCACGATCGTCGGCTCAGCGGCGAACCCGGTCGGCATCGAGGTTCCCGCGGCGCGCGCGACGCGCAGCAGCTGGCTGCACCCGGTCCGCCAGGCCGCCAACGAGCCGACCCACTTCGAGCCCGCGCAGGAGTTCCTGGAGGAGCTGATCGAGGAGGACCGCCGCCGCGCCCGCCGCCGCCGCGCATCCTGGATCGTCGGGTTCATCCTGGTCCTCGCCCTGATCGCGAGCGGACTGTTCCTGGCATACCAGTGGACCCAGACGCGCTACTTCGTCGGTCCGAACGACGACTCGGTCGTGATCTATCAGGGCATCCAGCAGAACATCGGTCCGATCTCGCTCTCGCACGCCTACGAGCAGACCGGCATCCTGCTCGCTGATCTTCCCGATTACGATCGCAGCCGGGTCGAGGACACCATCCCCGCCCGCTCACTGCCCGATGCGGAGGCGATCGTGGACCGTCTGCGATCGCATGCGGAGGCGAACAAGTGAGCGCCGCTCCGGCTCAGGTGAGCGGCGACACCGCAGTGCTGAAGGCGCTGCGGAAGATCCGCATGCCGCAGAAGCAGCGCAACCGTGAACTCGTCCTGCTGCTGTTCGCTCTGGTCGTCGCGGGCGCGTCCATCGTGCTCGTGCAGCTGGCCACCAAGGGCTCCGTGCAGCCCACGTTCCTCGTGCTCGCCGGGGTGCTCGCCGCACTCACGATCGCCCTCCACATCGTGCTCCGGTTCCGTGCTCCGGACGCGGACCCGTTCGTGGTCCCGATCGCCACGCTGCTGACCGGGCTCGGCATCGCCGAGATCTACCGCATCGACATCCACTGGGTGGACGTGGGCGAGGTCACCGCCGGCTGGGGTGAGACGTCCATGCGCCAGGTGGCATGGGCCGCGATCTCGCTGGTCGCGACGATCGTCCTGGTCATCGCCCTGCGCAACTACCGCGTGCTGTTCCGGTACACGTACATCTTCGGCCTCGCCGGTCTCCTGCTCCTGCTGCTGCCGTTCGTCCCGGGCCTGGGTTCGGATGCGAACGCCGACGTCTGGGTCTCGATCGCGGGCATCTTCTCCTTCCAGCCGGGTGAGCTCGCCAAGATCTGCCTGGCGATCTTCTTCGCCGGATACCTCGTCCGCACGCGCGAGAGCCTGGTCTCGGCGGGGCACCGCTTCCTCGGGATGACGTGGCCCCGCGCGCGCGAACTCGGACCCCTCCTCGTGCTGTGGTTGCTCTCCCTCGGCATCATCGTGCTCCAGCGCGACCTCGGCACCGGACTGCTCATCTTCGGCATGTTCGTCGCGATGCTCTACGTCGCCACGGGAAAGACCAGCTGGGTCGTCATCGGTCTCGTGCTCGCCGGCGGTGGCGCGTTCCTCGCCTCCCGCGTGCTGCCCTACGTCGGACACCGCTTCAACAACTGGCTGAACGCCTTCGACCCCCAGGTCATCAACCAGCCCAACGGCAGCTATCAGCTGGTGCAGGGCATCTTCGGCCTCGGTCAGGGCGGCCTGATCGGTACCGGACTCGGGCAGGGTCGGCCGTACATCACCCCCCTGGCGCAGAGCGACTACATCCTGCCGAGCCTCGGTGAGGAGCTCGGGCTCGTCGGAGTCTTCGCGATCCTCGCGCTGTACATGGTCTTCGTGAGCCGCGGACTGCGGATCGGCCTCACCGGGCAGGACGATTTCGGCAAGCTCCTGGCGACGGGCCTGGCGTTCACGATCGCGCTGCAGGTGTTCATCATGGTCGGCGGGGTCACGCGGATCATCCCGCTGACCGGCCTGACCACGCCGTTCCTCGCGGCCGGTGGATCCTCCCTCATCGCCAACTGGCTGATCGTCGGGGTGCTGCTGCGCATCTCGGACGCCGTCCGCCGCGTCCCCCGGGTGGTGATCGGATGACCAAGGAACTCAAGCGACTGTCTCTGCTGGTGCTGGTGATGTTCCTGGCGCTGTTCGGCTCGGTCACCGTCATCCAGGGCGTGCAGACCGACAACCTCGCCGAGAACCCCGCGAACACCCGCGCCCGCTACGACAGCTACGAGATCCAGCGCGGCTCGATCATCGCCAGCGGCACCGCGATCGCGTCGTCGGTGCCGTCCAACGACGTCTACTCCTTCAATCGCCAGTACGTCGACGCGAAGATCTGGGCGCCCGTGACCGGCTACTTTAACGCGGCTCTGGGCGCCTCCACCGGGATCGAGAAGGAGCTCAACTCCACCCTCGCCGGCACATCCGGATCGCAGTTCTTCCAGCGGCTCGACCAGCTCCTGTCCGGCCAGTCGCCCCGTGGCTCATCGGTCGAGCTGACGCTGGACGCCTCGGTGCAGAAGGCCGCGTACGAAGCCCTCGGCGACCTGCAGGGTGCGGTCGTGGCCATCGAACCGAAGACCGGTCGCATCCTCGCGATGGTCTCCACACCGAGCTTCGACACCAACCAGCTCGCCACGCACGACACCAACGCGGCGAACGCGTTCTACGACCAGCTCGTGGCCGACCCGAACAAGCCGCTGTTCAACCGCGCGATCGGCGGAGATCTGAACCCGCCCGGCTCGACGTTCAAGCTCGTCGTGGCCGCGGCCGCACTGGAGTCCGGCGACTACACCGCGTCCTCCACGCTGCCCAACCCCGCCACGATCACGCTCCCCCAGTCCAACAGCGTCGTCAGCAACGCCAGCGGCACCACCTGTGGCACGGGCAAGACCGTGACGATCGCGGACGCCCTGCGCCTGAGCTGCAACGTGCCGATGGCCGAGCTCGCCATGAAGCTCGGCGATGACGCCATTCGCGCCACCGCGGAGAAGTTCGGGTTCAACTCGACCGTCACGACGCCGCTGGAATCCACTGCGTCGGTCTATCCCCGATCGATCTCCGACGAAGCCACCACCGGCCTCAGCGGATTCGGTCAGACGGACGTCCGAGCCACCCCACTGCAGATGGCCATGGTGTCCGCAGCGATCGCGAACGGCGGCGCGCTGATGAAGCCGACCATGATCGATGACATCCTCGCTCCGGACCTCAGCCCGCAGGAGAATCCGTTCCCCTCCGGGCAGAAGATCGACGACGCGATCTCCCCCGAGACGGCCAAGGCCCTCGTGCAGATGATGGTCGCCAACGTCAGCAACGGTGTCGCGAGCGGTGCAAGAATAGACGGGATTGACGTGGCGGGTAAGACCGGAACGGCGCAGAACGACGATAATCCGTACTCGCTGTGGTTCACGGGATTCGCTCCCGCGTCCGATCCGAAGGTCGCCGTCGCGGTCGTCGTCGAGAACGGCGGCGGTGAAGGGCAGACAGGCTCGGGAGATGCGATCGCGGCTCCCATCGCGAAACAAGTCATGGAGGCGGTGCTGAACAAATGAGGCCCACACAAGGCGTCACCTTCGGCGGACGATACGAACTGCTTTCCCGGATCGCGATCGGCGGCATGGGAGAGGTCTGGGAGGCGACCGACCACGTCATCGGACGGACGGTCGCCATCAAGATCCTCAAGGACGAGTACATGGGCGACCCGGGCTTCCTGGAGCGCTTCCGCGCTGAGGCTCGCCACGCCGCCCTCGTCAACCACGAGGGCATCGCGAGCGTGTACGACTACGGCGAGGAGAACGGCTCAGCCTTCCTCGTGATGGAGCTCGTGCCCGGCGAGGCCCTGTCCACGATCCTGGAACGAGAAGGTGCGCTCAGCGCCGACCGTACGCTCGACATCGTCGCGCAGACCGCGTCCGCCCTGCAAGCCGCCCACGCGGCGGGCCTCGTGCACCGCGACATCAAGCCCGGCAACCTCCTGATCACGCCCGATGGTCGGGTGAAGATCACCGATTTCGGTATCGCTCGGATCGCCGACCAGGTTCCGCTGACCGCGACCGGTCAGGTGATGGGCACGGTGCAGTACCTCTCCCCCGAGCAGGCGTCCGGTCATCCGGCATCGCCCGCGACCGACATCTACTCACTCGGCATCGTCGCGTACGAGTGCCTGGCGGGTAAGCGACCGTTCACCGGCGAGTCGCAGGTCGCCATCGCGATGGCGCAGATCAATGACGCCCCGCCGCCGCTGCCGGACTCGGTTCCCGAGCCGGTGGATCGTCTCGTGATGGCGATGATCGCGAAGAAGCCTGAGGACCGACCCGGTTCCTCGGCCGCCGTCGCCCGTGCCGCCACGGCTCTGCGCCGCGGCGACCTCGCCGCCGCCGCCCGTGCCGTCCCGGCGGTCGCCACCGGTGCGGTCGGCTCCGACGACTCCACCCAGCTCCTGTTCGGACAGAGCGACGATGCCACGACGCGCCTGCTCGGTGCCAGTGACACGCAGTCCCTCGACACCGCTGCGGCCGAGGAAAGCGCCAAGAAGGGCAAGAAGAGCCCGTGGACGTGGCCGCTGATCGCCCTGATCGCCGTCCTCATCCTGGCGGTCGCCGGATCCCTGTGGGCTCTGTTCGGGGCCAAGGGCGATGCGGGGAAGTCGCCGAGCGCGGCCGCCACGACCTCGCAGCCGGCGCCCAAGCCGAGCACTCCGTCCCCCCTTCCGACGAAGACCGAGGAGACGACGGTCGACCCCTCCACGCTGGGCCTGGAGGGCATCTCGTGTGACGAGGCGAAGCAGAAGCTCACGGATGCCGGCCTCACCGGAACCTGCGTCGACGGCGAAGCCGCCACCAGTGAGGACCAGGTCGGCAGGGTGATCAGCTTCTCGCCGACCGCAAACCTCAAGCCCGGCACCGAGGTCACTCTCAAGGTCTACGGCCCGATGACCGAGATGCCGGCACCGAGTGCCGGCCAGTTCAGCGAGAATCCCGTCACGGCGGGCAGCCAGACCCAGGTCACGTGGCCGGCCTACTCCTGCCCGGCGGGCCTCGGCACCCCGAACGCGTACAACATCACTCTCTCGGGCCCGGCGACCTTCGTCGACGGTGGGGGCTCGCAGTTGCAGGTGTCGGGCAACTCCGCCGACATCCGCATCGCGGACGACGGCAGCGGACAGGTGGAGATGACCTACACCGTGACGTGCTCGAACCGAACGTCCGGATCCTCTGAAGCCGCCACCGCCACGGTGCAGCCGGCGCCGACCCAGCCCACGCCCACTCCCACCCAGGGCGGCGGCGACAACGGTGACGGTCAGTGATCAGCTGAGAGCAGATAGGCTGAACTGCGCTGAAACGCAGGGGGTTCATGTCCGTGTCCGAGCAATCGCGAGTGCTGTCAGACCGCTACCGCATCGATGAGATGATCGGTCGCGGCGGGATGGCGACCGTTTACCGCGGGTATGACGTCACCCTCGGCCGTACCGTGGCGATCAAGATCCTGAACGCCGATCTCGCGCGAGACAATGTCTTCCGGACGCGGTTCCGCATGGAGGCGCAGGCAGCGTCCCGGATGGCGAACCCCACGATCGTTCGTGTCTACGACGCCGGCGAGGACGCCTCGACACCGGGCGCCGCCCCCACACCGTACATCGTGATGGAGCTCGTCTCCGGACGCACCCTGAAGCAGGTCATCGCCGACGGTGCGGTTCCCGTCACCGATGCGCTGCACTACGTCGACGGGATTCTGGAAGCGCTCGAGTACTCCCACCGGGCCGGCGTCGTGCACCGCGACATCAAGCCGGGCAACGTCATGATCACGGACGACGGCCGCGTCAAGGTGATGGACTTCGGCATCGCCCGCGCCGTGTCGGATTCCTCGTCGACGGTCGCCGAGACCACCTCGATCATCGGCACCGCCGCGTACTTCTCCCCGGAGCAGGCCAAGGGCGATCCGGTGGACGCACGCACCGACCTGTACTCCACCGGAGTCGTGCTCTACGAGTTGCTCGCCGGGCGCCAGCCCTTCCGCGGCGACAGTCCCGTCGCCGTCGCGTACCAGCACGTCAGTGAGACCCCGGTCGCGCCCAGCGAGGTCGTGACGACCGTGCCGCGCCAGCTGGATGCGGTCGTGCTGCGCGCGCTGGCCAAGGATCCGTACAGCCGGTTCCCGGACGCGGCCACCTTCCGCGCCGCGATCGCCGGTGCTCAGGAGGGTCGGACCCCCACCAAACGACAGCTGGACTCGCTCACGAACGAGCTCTACGGCGCGAACCCTCGCGCCGCGGCGGAAACGGCACGGTCGCTGCGACAGCTGAGCACGGACAACACGATGACGCGGACCCAGCAGGGTCCCCCCGTCGCCTGGATCTGGCTCGGTGTCGCGATCATCGCGACGCTCATCGTCGCGGTCGTGTTCTGGGTCGTGACGATCAGCCGCGTCCCGGATCCCACCTCGACCGCCGCCGCGATGCCCGACATCGTCAACGTCGACTACGACAAGGCCGCGAAGGATCTCGAGGCAGCCGGTCTGGTGCCGGTACGCGTCGATGAAGCCAGCCCGACCATCAAGGAGGGTAACGTCGTCCGCACCGACCCGGTCGCCGGCACCACTGTCGAGGACGGCGAGAGCGTGAACGTCGTCGTCTCCACCGGCGTGCAGAAGGCGGTCGCGCCCAAGTTGGTCGGACTCGCCTCCGCCGACGCCACGGCGGCTCTGGCGAAGGCCGGACTCGCGCTGGGCCGCATCGACAACCGCAACGACCCCAACACGGCGGCGAACATCGTCCTGGAGGCCAGTGAGGACGACGGTTCGAGCGTCTCCGAAGGCGAGGAGCTGCTCGCGGGTGCCACGATCAACCTCGTCGTCGCCAGTGGAAAGGTCACGGTCGAGAACGTCGGCGGCTTCACGGTCGAGGCCGCGACCACGAAGCTCACCGATCCGGAGACGATGGGCCTGACGGTCACCACGAAGAACGACACCAACCCGGACTGCAGCAAGGGCACCGTCACCGGTCAGGACAAGATCGGTGACGTGCCGATCCATTCCACGGTCGAGCTGACCGTGTGCCCGGCCGGCTGAGTTCCGTTCAGACCACGTGCGGTCGCAGGAGTGCGCCGCGCTCCGGTGCCGCGGTGTCCCCGAGCATCGCCAGCCAGTTACCGAGCAGGCGGTAGCCGCCCTCGGTGAGCACGCTCTCCGGGTGGAACTGCACGCCGTGAATCGGCGCGGTGCGATGACTGATCCCCATCACGACCCCGTCCTCCGCGCGGGCGGTGACGTGCAGCGTGGACGGCAGCGTCCGCTCGTCCACCGCCAGAGAATGGTATCGCCCGACCATCAGGTCACCGGGGAGGCCGTGGAAGAGCCCGCGTCGGTCATGGCGGATCATCGAGCATCGCCCGTGCATGGGTTCCGGCGCGGTGCGCACGATCGCGCGGAACGTCACCGCGATCGCCTGATGCCCCAGACACACGCCGAGGAGCGGAGTGCCGGACCGCTCCGCCGCGAGGACGAGGGCGACCGACGCGCCGGCCTCCTGCGGGGCCCCGGGGCCGGGCGAGAGCATCACGCCGTCCACGCCGGCAAGACTCTCCTCCGGGTCGGCGATCTCGTCGGATTCCACGACGCGCACGTGCGCGTCGAGCTCACGAAGATAGCCGACGAGGGTGTGGACGAAACTGTCGTGGTTGTCGACGACGAGGACGTGTCGTCCGCTACTCGACGGTGACATCCTGCGGCGAGATGAACGTGCTCGCCCACGGGAAGACGTACCAGAACAGGCCGTACAGGATCGCCGCGACCACGATCAGAACGATCAGCAGCCGCACGAACCACGGTCCGGGCAGCAGCCGCCAGAGTGCGCCGTACATCAGGCCCCCTTCGCCAGCACGGTGGACGCCGGAACCTTGCCGTCCGCTTCCCGCGGCGTGAATGATTCGAACACGCCGTAAGCGATGAGCCGCTCGCTGAACCCGTACCGGGGCGAGCACGTGGTCATCGTCAGGTACCGTCCGGAAACGCCGGCGGCGGCGTCCTGCGGCGTCGGGAGAAGGACGTCGACCGAGTCCGGGGTGACGTACTCCAGGCTGCGGAAACGGTAGGTGTACCAGCCGGCCTGGGTCTCGATCACGATCGCGTCGCCGGCGTGCAGCTGCGGGAGATTCTCGAACGGCGCGCCGTGGCTGCCGCGGTGGCCGGCGAGCGCGAAGTTGCCCTCTTGACCGGGCATGGCGTTATCGACGTAGTGACCGACCATCTCGCGGTCCAGGCTCTCGTACGTCGCCGTGCCCTCCGCGATCGGGAACTTGTCGATCCCCAGTCGCGGAATGATGATGTTCGCGATGTACTCGCCGCGTCCCGGCTCGACCATGGCGGGTGGGTCTGCGGTCAGCGTGTTGTACGGCGACTCGGGGCTGGATTTCGGCAGGTCCCCGTTCCGGGATGCCTCCTGGCTCCACTGCTGCGACTTCTCATTGCCGGCGGCCGAGGCCTGCGCGCCCATGATCCAGTCGCCGACCCACATCTGCCAGACGACGTACAGCAGGACGACCAGGCCGACGGTGATCAGCAGCTCGCCCAGAACTCCGGTGAACGTGACGCGCGAGCGCTGACGAGCACGGCGCGCGGAACGGCGGGAGACTGTGGCGGAGGTCACAAGGGGAGCCTATCCGCGCATGCTGAGAACGCGCCCCCGACCAGGGACGCGTTCAGGGTCGGTGCGCTCAGCGCCACCGCATCGTCATCAGGAAGCCGATGAACGCGATGCCGAAGCCGATGACGAGATTCCAGGCACCGATGCCCGGGATCGGCCACGCCTCAGAGCTCAGGTAGTAGGTGATGACCCACGCGAGTCCGATCAGCATGAATGCGACCATGACCGGCTTGAACCAGACGGGGTTCGGGCTCGGATCGAGATTCGCGGTCTCGCGCTCGTCCGACTTCTCAGGGCGTGCCATGTCAGCCATCCTACCGAGCCGACGCCGGATCGGCGATCCGAGATGCGCTACCCGGCCGCCGCTGGGGAATTACATGCGTGTAATCCATCCCCAGTTGTGCACAACTCTGTGGATAACTCTCCACATCTGTCCACAGGTCAGTTCAGGGCGAAGGGGTGCAGGACCGGGATGAGGAACGTGGCGAGAATCAGGACGACGACGAAGCCCGCGAGAAGTCCGATCTGCAGACCCCGCTTGCTGCGCTGCCGCGTCGCGGCGTAGATCGCACCCACCACGAGGCCACCGATGAGCCCACCGACGTGCGCCTGCCACGCGATGCTCAAGCCCGGGAAGAAGCCGATCACGAGGTTCAGGCCGACCACGATCAGGATGCCGCGGATGTCACCACCCAGGCGCCGCGTGATGACGATGATGGCACCGAGCGTTCCGAAGATGGCACCGGAGGCTCCGACCACGACTTGGTTCGGATCGATCAGCGCCGTGACGACGGATCCGGAAAGGCCCGCGATGAGGTAGAGCGTCAGGAACCGCCCGCGCCCCAGCATCGGCTCGAGGATTCGTCCGATCATCCACAGGCTCAGCATGTTCAGACCGAGGTGGATGATCCCGCCGTGCACCAGCAGAACGGTCAGCGCGCGCCAGGGTTCGAGGATCGAGGGCAGACCGGGGTCGATGCGCCAGCCCTGGAACGCGAGGAAACTCGTGATCGTGTCGCCGAACCCGCCCGGGATCATCTGCAGCAGTGAGATGACGACCGTGACCGCGATGATCGTGTACGTCACCGGTAGCCCGCGGAACCCGGACGCCGCGACGGCGTCCGGTCCACGAGTCCACCGACGCTCCGCCTTCTTCTGCGCGGGGGTGCGCGACTGCTTCTGCTCCTTCATGCACTCGGGGCACACGACGCCCACCGGACCCGGGGTCTGGCATTCGTGGCAGATCGTGCGCAGACACCGCTGGCACAGCACGAAGCTCACCCGGTCCGGGTGGCGGTAGCAGTAGTTGTCGCTGTTTCGCGAGAAGTCGGCGGAGCTCACGCGCGGCTCAGGCGGCGGCGATGTCGATCGACGAGATGACCACCGGCTCGACCGGGCGGTCGCCGGCACCGGTCCGGACGGCGCCGATCTCGTCCACCACGGCGCGGGATGCGTCGTCGGCGACCTCACCGAAGATGGTGTGCTTGCCGGTCAGCCACGGGGTCGGGTCCGTGGTGATGAAGAACTGGGAGCCGTTGGTTCCCTCCGGCTGCCCGGTGATGGCGTTGCGGCGCAGTCCGGCGTTGGCCATCGCGAGCAGGTACGGCTTGGAGAAGTCGAGCTCCGGGTGGATCTCATCGTTGAAGTTGTAGCCGGGGCCGCCGACGCCCTGACCGAGCGGGTCCCCGCCCTGGATCATGAAGTTCGGGATGATGCGGTGGAAGATGACGTCCTTGTAGAGCGGTCCGTCGCCCTTCGCGCCCGTTCGCGGGTCGGTCCACTCCCCCGATCCGTCGGAGAGGCCGATGAAGTTCTTGACGGTCTGCGGCGCCTGGTCGCCGAAGAGGTTGACGACGATGTCGCCGTGGTTGGTGTGGATGGTCGCGACTGCGGAGTGAAGAGGCATGTTCAGATTCTCGCAGAGTTCGCCGTGAAGGCGTCCCTCGCACCAACCGGACCAGGTTGTTTTCTGACGAGTTCTGGCAAGATGGTGCGTGTTCGCACGAGAGGGAGGCCACGGATGAACCTCAGCCGAAAGCGCCGTAAGGAACTGCACCAGCTGCAGAAGTCGGCCAACCAGCTCTGGCACGATCAGCAGCACCTGGCGGAGAACGCCGCCGTCATCGCCCGCGAAGCCGGGCGACAGATCGGGAACTTCAACCGCGAGACTCTGGTGCCGACCGTTCAGAACGCATACGAGTCGAACGTCGTCCCGGTCGTCGACCGCGGGGTGAAGGCGTCCAAGAAGTTCGTCGAGGGCACCGTGGTTCCGGCCGTCGGTGGCGTCGTCGGCACGGCGCTGTCCGCTTGGGACCACGCCACCGACACGCGCACGCGCCTGTCCGGCCCCGCAGGAAAGTACGTCCAGCACCTGGTCGAGGTCGCTGAGCCGAAGAAGAAGGGCATCGGCGCCGGCGGCGTCATCGCCATCATTCTCGGTGCGGCCGCCGCCATCGGCGTGCTCTACGCCGCGTGGCAGACGCTCCGCGCCGACGACGAGCTCTGGGTCGCGGATGACCCGCTGTCCGCGCCGGAGGCGTGAGCACCACCGACACTGATCGAGTCCGAGCGGCGGCTTCCGCCCTCGGACTCGATGTCGTCGTCCGGGAGCGCCCGGAGGCTCGCTCGCTGACGGAGGCGGCCGAGCTGCTCGGGCTCCGACCCGAGGACATCGTCAAGACGCTGGTCGTCAAGCGCAGCGATGACACTTTCCTGTTCGCCCTCATTCCAGGCGACAAGGCCATCTCCTGGCCGAAGCTCCGCGCCGTCGTCGGCGTCAACAAGCTGCAGATGCCGGCCCCGGACGTGGCCCTCGCCGCGACCGGGTACGACCGCGGCACCATCGTTCCACTCGGTTCCAGCACCGCCTGGCCGGTCTTCGCGGATGAATCGATCCTCGGACGCCGCATCGCGATGGGGGCCGGCGCCCACGGCTACAGTCTGTTCGTCGACGCGGACGCCCTGATCGCGGCGCTCGATGCCACGGTCGCCGACATCTCGGCGCCCGCCCCGCAGCGCTGACGCCGCCCGCCGCCGGTTCACCCTCCGAGTGGGTTCTCGCGTCGACGGCGACCGTACGGTAGGTTGTGAACTCTCTTGTGTTCTTGATGCGACCGCATCGTTCACGGAGACGCTCCCCGGCCGAGGGCTCGCACCACCCGTGCAGACCCGCAGAGCCCGGTATCACCGGCTCGGGCATTCTCAGGCGGGAGTCGTTCACACATCGGCCGGCCCGTGCGCCCCGATGTGCTCAGCCGTACACGCGGTCGGGCGGCGCTCGACCGTGCAGGATTCACCGTGCACTGTCGCGCGGTGAGAAAGGTCTCCACCATGACGACGTCCACCGGGACTTCCCTCCACCAGGCCGCTCTCGACTACCACGAGCAGCCACGCCCCGGAAAGCTCGCGGTCACGCTGACGAAGCCGGCGGACACGGCGCACGACCTCACTCTGGCGTACAGCCCGGGCGTCGCGGCACCCGTCCGCGAGATCGCAGCGGACGCCGAAACCGCGTACCGCTTCACGAACAAGGGCAACCTGGTCGCGGTGATCAGCAACGGCACCGCTATCCTCGGCCTCGGCGACCTCGGCGCGCTCGCCAGCAAGCCGGTGATGGAGGGCAAAGGACTGCTGTTCCGCCACTTCGCGGGTGTGGACGTGTTCGACATCGAAACCGACGTCACCGACGTGGACGCGTTCGTCGACGTGGTCGCCGCGATCGCCCCGACGTTCGGGGGGATCAACCTCGAGGACATCTCGGCCCCGGCCTGCTTCGAGATCGAGCGCAAGCTCATCGAGCGGTGTGACATCCCGATCTTCCACGATGACCAGCACGGCACCGCCGTGATCGCCACCGCCGCGCTTTTGAACGCGCTGGAGATCCAGGGCAAGGCGATCGAGGATGTCCGAATCGTCTGCGCGGGCGCCGGGGCAGCCGGTATCGCCACGTTGCTCATGCTCCGCACGGTGGGCGTCCGCGACGAGCAGATCACCCTCGTGGACAGCCGTGGTGTCGTCCACACCGACCGCGACGACCTGCCCGCGTACAAGCGGGACTTCGCCCGTGCGACCGAAGCGCGGACGCTGTCCGACGCGATGCACGACGCAGACGTCTTCCTCGGCGTCTCGGGCCCGGGCATCCTCACCGAGGACATGGTGCGCGCGATGGCCGAGCGGCCGATCATCTTCGCCATGGCCAACCCCGACCCGGAGATCCTGCCTGAGACGGCGCACGCGATCCGATCCGACCTCGTGATGGCCACCGGACGCAGCGACTTCCCGAACCAGGTCAACAACGTCCTCGGTTTCCCGTTCATCTTCCGCGGGGCACTGGACGTGCGTGCCACCGTCATCAACGACGAGATGAAGGCCGCCGCCGTCTACGCTCTGCGTGATCTCGCGCGAGCGAGCGTCCCGGCCAGCGTGACGGATGCGTACGAGGGTGTCGAGTTCGCGTTCGGACGTGATTACATCATCCCGAAGCCGGTGGACCCGCGCCTGCTCGGCACGGTGGCGGCCGCCGTCGCCCGCGCGGCCGTCGATTCCGGCGTCGCACGTCGTCCGTATCCGGAGCATTATCCGCTGCGGTCACTGGAGGACATCCGCTACTGAGCGGTCGGACCGGTCACCTTCGGGTGGCCGGTCGCGCTCACCGGTGCCCGGAAACGAGGAAACCCCCGGCCGAGGGCCGGGGGTTGTGACTGTGGAGCCTAGGAGATTCGAACTCCTGACATCCTGCTTGCAAAGCAGGCGCTCTACCAACTGAGCTAAGGCCCCGAGATTCAGGAGTGGGGGTACCAGGACTTGAACCTGGGACCTCTTCATTATCAGTGAAGCGCTCTAACCGCCTGAGCTATACCCCCGCTGCGGGCTATCACCCGTCAACCTTGTAGAGCTTACCCGACGGGACCGCGCAATGTGAAATTCGGCCTGCCTCACCATCGTTGCCGGGCGCGTCGTCCCACGCGAGACTGGCGCCATGACATTCACACCGCATGCGGGAGAGTCACACGGGATGGGCATCGGAGCGCGCCTGAACTGGCTACGGGCCGGCGTCCTGGGCGCGAATGACGGCATCGTCTCCATCGCCACGCTCGTCGTCGGCGTCGCCGGAGCGACCGCAAGCGTCGGTGCGCTGGCCACCGCGGGCGTCGCGGGTCTCGTCGGCGGAGCGATCTCGATGGCTCTCGGCGAGTACGTCTCCGTGTCCAGCCAGCGCGACAGCGAGAAAGCACTCATCGCGAAGGAGCGGCACGAACTGACCGAGATGCCGGAGGAGGAACTCGCTGAGCTCACTCAGCTGTACCGAGCGCGCGGGCTGAGCGCCGAGACGGCCTCGCGCGTCGCCGAAGAGCTCACCGCCCATGACGCTCTCGCCGCCCACCTCGAGGTGGAACTGCACATCGACCCGAACGACCTCGTCAATCCGTGGCACGCGGCGCTGTCGTCCGCGCTGTCGTTCACGATCGGTGCGCTCCTCCCGCTCCTCGCCATTCTGCTCACGCCGGCGGAGGTCCGAGTGCCGGTGACGTTCGCCGTCGTTCTCCTGGCGCTCGCCGTCACCGGGACGATCTCCGCGAAGGTCGGTTCCAGTCGCGTCGGTCGGGCCGTCACCCGCCTGATCGTCGGCGGTGGGCTCGCGCTCCTGGTGACGTGGCTGCTCGGGACACTGCTCGGTGCGACCGGCGTCTTCTGAGAACGACGAAGCCCCGGACCGATCGGTCCGGGGCTTCGACGATTGTCAGTTGGAGGTGAATCCGACCAGCAGACCGCCGGTGATCTTCACGGCCAGGTTGTAGATCGCCGCGGCGACCGCACCCAGGACCGTGCCGACGATGAGGTTCAGGATCGCGACCACAGCCGCGAACGCCATGACCTGAGGCAGCCCGATGATCTCCTCGAGGTTGACCTCGGGCGAGATCGCCTTCACGAGGTCGGACACCTGCCCGACCACACCGGTCGTCGAGACGACCATGTAGATCAGGAAGAACGACACCACGGTGACGATGGCCAGCGCCACCGCCGCCAGGAACGACAGCTTCAGTGCCGACCAGAAGTCGATGTAGACCAGCCGCAGCCGAACCTGCTTGGCGCTGCGCTTGCTGCTGGATTTCTTGGCGAGCTTGTCAGCTACCGTGCTCATCACTCCGTGGCCTCCCCGGTGTTCTCGGTCGAGCCTTCCGACTCATCGTTCTCGTCCCCGAGCCCACGCTCGGAATTGCGGGCGATCGCGAGGATCCTGTCATCCTTGCCCAATCGTGCGAAGACGACGCCCATGGTGTCGCGTCCCTTCGCCGGGACCTCAGCCACGGCAGAGCGTACCACCTTGCCGCTGGCAAGAACCACGAGAACCTCGTCGTCCTCGTCCACGATCAGGCCGCCCGCCAGGTCGCCACGGTCATCGCTCAACTTGGCCACCTTGATGCCGAGTCCGTTGCGGCCCTGGACGCGGTACTCGCTGACCTCGGTGCGCTTGGCGAAGCCGCCCTCGGTGACGACGAACACGAAGCTCCCCGGCGTCACGACCGACGCCGACAGCAGGCTGTCGTCGCCACGGAACTTCATGCCACCGACGCCTTCCGTGGTCCGACCCATCGGGCGGAGCGTCTCGTCGTTCGCCGTGAACCGAACGGACATGCCGTGCCGGCTGATCAGCATGATGTCGTCGTCGCTGTTCACCGCGAACGCCGACACGACCTCATCGCCCTCGCGCAGGCGGATGGCGATGACGCCGGCCTGGCGGTTGGTGTCGTAGTCGCTCAGCGCGGTCTTCTTGATCCGACCCTCGCGCGTGGCCAGGACCAGGTACTCGGCACCCGCGTAGTCGCGCAGGTCGAGGATCTGGGCGATCTGCTCGTCCGGCTGCAGCGCCAGCAGGTTGGCGACGTGGTTGCCCTTCGCGTCGCGGCCGGCCTCCGGGATCTCGTAGGTCTTGGTCCGGTAGACCCGACCCTTGTCGGTGAAGAACAGCAGCCAGTGGTGCGTCGTCGTCACGAAGAAGTGCTCCACGACATCGTCGGCGCGCAGCTGGGCGCCCTTGACGCCCTTGCCGCCGCGGTGCTGCTGACGGTAGTTGTCGCTGCGCGTGCGCTTGACGTATCCGCCGCGGGTGACGGTGACGACCATCTCCTCCTCGGGGATGAGGTCCTCGATGCTCATGTCGCCGTCGTAGCCGGGCAGGATGTGCGTGCGACGCTCGTCACCGAACTTGTCGACGATGCCGGTGAGCTCCTCGGAAACGATCGCGCGCTGCCGTTCGGGCTTGGCGATGATGTCCTTGTAGTCCGCGATCCGGATCTCGAGCTCGGCCGCCTCGTCAACGATCTTCTGGCGCTCCATGGCGGCCAAGCGTCGCAGCTGCAACGCGAGGATGGCGTCGGCCTGGTCCCAGTCGATGTCGAGGAGGTTCTGCAGACCCTCGTTCGCCTCCGCAGTGGTGGCGGATCGACGGATCAGGGCGATCACCTCATCGAGCGCGTCGAGCGCCTTGAGGTAGCCCTCGAGGATGTGCATGCGCTCTTCGGCCTTGCGCAGACGGAAGATCGTGCGCCGGACGATGACCTCGATCTGATGCGCGACCCAGAGCGAGATGAACGCGTCCAGCGGCAGCGTGCGCGGCACGCCGTCCACGATCGCGAGCATGTTCGCGCCGAAGTTCTCCTGCAGCGAGGTGTGCTTGTAGAGGTTGTTCAGCACGACCTTCGCGACGGCGTCGCGCTTGAGCACGACGACGAGGCGCTGACCGGTACGGTCACTGGACTCGTCGCGGATGTCCGCGATGCCGGTGATCTTGCCCTCGCGGGTGAGGTCGCCGATCTTGACGGCGAGGTTGTCCGGGTTCACCTGGTACGGCAGCTCGGTGATGACCAGGCACGTGCGACCTTGGATCTCCTCGATGTCGACGACGGCGCGCATCGTGATCGAGCCGCGGCCGGTGCGGTACGCCTCGCGAATGCCCTTGGTACCGAGGATCTGCGCGCCGGTCGGGAAGTCCGGACCGGGGATGCGCTGCATGAGCGCCTCGAGAAGCTCCTCGCGGGACGCGTCGGGGTGCTCCAGCGCCCACAGCGCGCCGGCCGAGACCTCGCGCAGGTTGTGCGGCGGGATGTTCGTCGCCATGCCGACGGCGATGCCGACCGAACCGTTGACCAGCAGGTTCGGGAACCGCGCCGGCAGGACCGTGGGCTCCTGGGTCTGTCCGTCGTAGTTGTCCTGGAAGTCGACGGTGCCCTCTTCGATGTCCCGCACCATCTCCAGGGCGAGCGGGGCCATCTTGGTCTCGGTGTACCGCGGGGCGGCGGCACCCATGTTGCCGGGCGAACCGAAGTTGCCCTGACCGAGCGCCAACGGGTAACGCAGCGACCACGGCTGCACGAGGCGAACGAGGGTGTCGTAGATCGCCGAGTCACCGTGCGGGTGGTACTGACCCATCACCTCGCCGACGACGCGCGCGCACTTCGAGAACGACTTGTCCGGGCGGTAGCCGCCGTCGTACATGCCGTAGATCACCCGGCGGTGCACCGGCTTCAGTCCATCGCGGACGTCCGGGAGCGCGCGGCCGATGATGACCGCCATCGCGTAGTCGAGGTAGCTGCGCTGCATCTCCAGCTGCAGATCGACCTGGTCGATCTTGCCGTGCTCGTGCGCGTCCGAGATATCCTGCACACCCTCGTTGGTGGTGATCTCTTCGCCGTTGTCGTCAGTCATGTTCGCTTCTCAGTCTTCGATTCGTGTCGGTTCCGTGGATCAGATGTCCAGGAACCGGACGTCCTTGGCGTTGCGCTGGATGAAGTCGCGGCGGGACTCGACGTCCTCGCCCATCAGGACCGAGAAGATCTCGTCCGCGGCGGCCGCGTCGTCGATGGTCACCTGACGCAGGGTGCGCGTCGTGTGGTCCATCGTGGTCTCCCACAGCTCCTTCGGGTTCATCTCGCCGAGACCCTTGTAGCGCTGGATGCCGGCGTCCTTCGGGAGCTTGCGACCGGCGGCCTGTCCGGCGGCCAGGCGCGCGTCGCGCTCCTCGTCGCTGAAGACGTACTCGTGCTCGCCCTGGGTCCACTTGAGGCGATACAGCGGGGGCATGGCGAGGTAGACGAATCCGGCCTCGATGAGCCCGCGCATGAATCGGAACAGCATGGTCAGCAGCAGCGTGGTGATGTGCTGGCCGTCGACGTCCGCGTCGGCCATCAGCACGATCTTGTGGTACCGCGCCTTGTCGATGTTGAAGTCCTCGCCGATGCCCGTGCCGAAGGCCTGGATCATCGCCTGGACTTCCTTGTTGGCCAGAGCCTTGTCCAGGCGCGCGCGCTCGACGTTGAGGATCTTCCCGCGCAGGGACAGGATCGCCTGGGTGTGCGGGTCACGTCCCTGCACTGCGGAACCACCGGCGGAGTCACCCTCCACCAGGAAGATCTCCGAGATGGACGGGTCCTTGCTGGTGCAGTCCTTGAGCTTGTCCGGCATCGCTGCGGACTCGAACACGCTCTTGCGACGCGCGGTCTCGCGCGCCTTTCGCGCCGCCATGCGGGCGGTCGCGGCGTCAATCGCCTTGCGGATGACGTTCTTGGCCTGCACGGGGTTGCGCTCGAACCAGTCCCCCAGCTCCTCACCGACGATGCGCTGCACAAACGCCTTCGCCTCAGTGTTGCCGAGCTTGGTCTTGGTCTGGCCTTCGAACTGCGGCTCGGAGAGCTTGACCGAGACGACGGCCGTCAGACCTTCACGGATGTCCTCACCGGTGAGGTTGTCGTCCTTCTCCTTGAGGAGGTTGTTGGCCCGGGCGTAGCGGTTGACCAGCGTGGTCAGCGCGGCGCGGAAACCCTCTTCGTGCGTCCCGCCCTCGTGGGTGTTGATCACGTTGGCGTAGGTGAAGACGTTCTCCGTGTAGGAGTTGGTCCACTGCATGGCGACCTCGAGCGAGATCTTGCGGACGCTGTCCTCGGATTCGAAGTCGATGATCTCGTCGTTGACGACCTCGGCCTTGCGGACGCGGTTCAGGTACTCGACGTAGTCGACGAGACCGCGCTCGTAGTAGAACTCGTCGGAGCGCTGCACCATCTCGGTGCTGCCGTCCTCCTTGGTGTGCTCCATCACGGCGGACGCGCGCTCATCCCGCAGCGCGATGCGCAGGCCCTTATTCAGGAAGGCCATCTGCTGGAAGCGCGTGCGGAGCGTGTCGTAGTCGAACTCGACCGTCTCGGTGAAGATCGTCGGGTCCGGCCAGAAGGTGATGTCCGTGCCGGTGCGGTCGGTGCTCTCCCCCGGCGTCAGCGAGCCCTGCGGCTCACCGCCGTCAGCGAAGGTCTGGCTCCAGACGCGCCCCTTCTGGCTGACGTTCACTTCGAAGCGCGTGGACAGCGCGTTCACGACGGACGAACCGACGCCGTGCAGACCACCGGAGACCGCGTACGCCCCGCCACCGAACTTGCCGCCGGCGTGCAGGATCGTGAGAACGACCTCGACGGTCGACTTCGTCGGGTCGGACGAGTGCGGGTCCACCGGAATGCCTCGACCGTCGTCGACGACCCGGACACCGCCATCGGCGAGGATCGTCACATCGATGCGGCTGGCGTAGCCGGCCAGCGCCTCATCGACGGAGTTGTCGACAATCTCCTGCACGAGGTGGTGCAGACCGCGCGGACCGGTGGAACCGATGTACATGCCGGGGCGTTTGCGGACGGCTTCCAGACCCTCGAGGATCTGGATGTCATCAGCGCCGTAGTGACTCTCCGGGGTACCGCTGTTCCCCTGGTCGTCGGTGCTCTTCGTGGGCCCGTTGTCAGGGGTGTTCGACGTCATCGCTCAGCGTGCTCCAGATCTTCCAAAGGCAACCTCCACCCTATCAAACAACGGTGGAGGAAACGCCGTGAACGGCCCTGTGCGACGCTGAAACAGCTCGACAGGTTCTCGGAGATGTCTCACCCGTAGGTATCGCGCGGGCCCCGCCCTGGAGCCGTTCTGGGGCCCCATTTCCAGGAGGGGACGTCCGGCCCCACAAAACGCACCGCGTCCACGCCCGCCTGCGGGTGACGTGTGGCGATCTGGGTCATGATCTGCGCGCGCATGAACTGCAGCTGCTTGGTCCAGGCCGTCGAATCGCACCGGATCGTGAGCGTGCCGTCCACCAATGAGACCGGCGTGGTGTGCGCCGCGGTCTCCGGGCCGGCCACCTCCGCCCACTGCAGGAGGAGGTCCTCCTGCGCGAGCTGCGAATCCCAGCCCGCCTGCTTGGTCACCTCGGCGAGGGCGTCGCCGAGCCCGCGGGGGTCACGACCGGATGTGAACGGTGCGTTCTCATCGTCATCGGTTCGACGGGTGCGCCGGCGCCGCTGCGGAGCCTTCAATCCACGCAAGCGCAGATAGGTCGCGAGAGACTCCGGGATCTCGTCACTCATCAACGCCCACGATCGTGCCGTGCTCCACGCGTACCGTCCGCGCTCGCAGCGCGGCGGGCACATCCTCCTCGACCGCCGACGTGACGATGACCTGCTCGTAGTCGGCGGCGATCGCGGACAGACGCGCCCGTCGATCCGCGTCCAGTTCTGCGAAGACGTCGTCGAGGATGAGGACGGGATCGCCCACCCCGGTCTCCTCGCGCAGCAGTTCCGCAGAACTCAACCGCAGCGCCAACGCGACCGACCAGGACTCCCCGTGCGAGGCGTATCCCTTCACCGGCAGTCCCCGCACCCGCAGAAGCAGGTCATCGCGATGCGGTCCGACGAGAGTCAGTCCCCGGTCCAGTTCGGCGGATCGCCGGTTCGCCAAAGCGGTCCGGAAGAGATCCGCGGTGGAGAGGTCTCCGGTGTCCGCGCGGTCGTCTTCGCCGTCCTCCGGGTCGACACCGTGCACGGACAGCGCCCAGGCCAGTTCCGGGGCGTGGTCCGCGCCCGCGATCGCGGCGTACGCGGTGGAGAGCGGCGCCGCCAACTCCGCGGCGAGAGCCACCCGTGCGTCGATCAGCTGCGAACCGAGGCCGACCAGCTTTTCGTCCCACACCTCCAGTGTGGACAACCCTTCCCTGCGGATGCCGCGTGCGCGCGCGGATTTCAGCAGTGCGTTGCGCTGGCGCAGAACGCGGTCGTAGTCAGCGATGACCGACGCCAGGCGCGGGCGCCGCTGCACCAGCAGCTGATCGACGAACCGGCGACGCGAGGACGGATCCCCTCGGACGATCTGCAGGTCTTCCGGGGCGAACAGGACCACGTGGGCGTATCGCGGCAGCTCCGCCGGCTTCACCGGGGATCCGTTGATGCGCGCCTTGTTCGAACCCTGCTTGTTCAGCTGCAACTCAAGCTGGACTCGACGGTCCCCGTGAGCGAGGCGTGCGCGGACGAACGCCGCATCCTCCCCCTCGCGGACCATCGGCGCGTCCGTTGACACCCGGTGTGATCCGAGCGTCGCGAGGTACGCGATCGACTCGGCCAGATTCGTCTTGCCCTGACCGTTACGGCCGACGAAGACGTTCGGTCCGGGCCCGAGCGGCACATCCGCCGCGGCGTAGTTGCGGAAATCCGTGAGGCTGAGGTGCTCGACGAACATCCTCACTCCCCCACGATGCACGCACGCGTGCCGCGGCGTGAGCCCTCGTCCGTCACGCCGCCGAAACCATCTCGACGCGCCGACATCCGGTCAGCGCAGCAGCAGGTTGGGCTGCAGCAGGTACTTGAAGTTGTCGCCGGCGCCATCGACCGAGGTCTGAGCCGTGACGAGGATCGGGCTCAGCTTGTTCGCGTTGTCCGTCGACGTGAACGTGATGCGCGCGAACTCGCTGCGCACTGCGCCGAGCGCCTCCAGGAGGTACTGGGGGTTCAGGCCGATCGTGACGTCGTCCCCACCGGTCAGCGTGGCGTCGACGGACTCCGAGGCGCGCGCCTGCTCGTTGCCCGACGCGTCCATCGTGACGGCTTCGCCGGTGAACGTGAAGCGCAGGGGTGCCGAGCGGTCAAGCACCAGGGCCACACGGCGCACGGCTTCGGCCAGATCCGCCGTGTTGACCACGGCGTAGTGCTCCGTCTGCTCCGGGAACAGCCGCCGCACGGGCGGGAAGTTGCCCTTGATCAGCAGCGAGGTGACGGTCTTGTTGCCGGCGGTGAAGGCGATGATCTCGCGGTCCGAGGATCCGGAGAAGGCCACGGAGATGTTCTCGTCGTGAGCGAAGGTCTTGCCGACCTCCTGCAGGGTGCGAGCAGGGACCAGCGCGCTGGTGTCCGTCGCCTCCCCGTCCCAGTTGATGTCGCGCAGCGCGACGCGGTAGCGGTCGGTGGCCACGAGGCTCAGCTCCGTGCCGGACACCTCGAGCAGCACGCCGGTCAGCACGGGAGTCACATCATCGCGCGATGCGGCGAAGGCGACCTGGGCGATGGCCGTCGCGAACTCATCCGCCGGCACGAGCCCCGACTGCCCCGTCACCTCCGGGATTGCGGGATATTCCGCTACCGGCATGGATGCGAGGGTGAAGCGTGCCGATCCGCACGTCAGGACGATCGCGCCGTCATCCTCGACGGCGATCTGGATCGGAGCGTTCGGCAGGCGGCTGGCGATGTCGGACAGCAGACGCCCGTGCACCAGAATCGTGCCGGGCTCGTCGACGGTCGCTTCGATCGTGGTGCGGGCCGACGCCTCGTAATCGAAGGCGGACAGGGACAGACCTGCGTCGCCGGCTTCGATGAGCACGCCGGCCAGGATCGGCTGGGGGTTCCGCTGCGGCAGCAGCTTGACGACGAATGAAACCGCGTCGCTGAAGACATCGCGATTGACGTGGAACTTCACGGCCGCTCCCTTTGGATTCGTGCCCGAGACCGTCGAACCTGGCCCGGACTGACCATCGTAGTGCCCACGTCCGTCCTGTCCATGTCTGAGTCCCGCCGAGGTCGCTCAAACGGGCTCTCATCCAGAAGGTGATGGATTGGCCCATTTCAGAGAGAGATCTGGTTAACGGTGTTAACGCCTGTGGAGACTGTGGATAACCCTGTGGAACCCAAGGGGCGCAAGGGAACTACAGGTGTGTGACTTGTGGAGACCCTTGGGATTACGCGGAAGAACGGGGTGAGTCGAAATTCGGTTAACCGCGGAGTTGTCCACAGCCGGATCGATTTCCCTCACATCCATCCACGCTCTGAGTGGCGTTATCCACAACTTATCCACATGGGGATTGTGGCGCGATCCTGCGGCGTGTCGGAGCGTTCGCGAGAACGCGCTGAGGCGCCGAACGGCGGGTCCGAGGGGATTTTCGAGGTCGCTGACGGCACGGTCGTGGAGCGGGACGCAGTGCCGTCCCGGGAGCTTCGACCGCGGGGCGCGGGGCTGTTAACAACCCTGCGGGTCGCGTGTTAACCGCGTGGAGGTCGTCGGTTCAGCGCCGACCGAGCTGAGTCGTGATCTCGGTGACCTGGTTGTAGATCGAGCGACGCTCCTTCATGAGGTCGCTGATCTTCTTGTACGCGTACATGACCGTCGTGTGGTCGCGGCCGCCGAACAGCTGCCCGATCTTCGGCAAGGACAGGTTCGTCCGCTCACGGCACAGGTACATCGCGATCTGACGGGCCGTGGCGATCGCCTGCGACCGGCTGGAACCGTAGAAGTCGTCGACCGTGAGGTTGAAGTACTGCGCGGTGGCGTTGATGATGTCCGTCGGCGACACCGCGTTCGTGTCGGACTGGTCGATGATGTCGCGCAGGACGGTCTGGGCGAGGGTGATGTCGAGGTTCGAGCGGTTGAGGCTGGCGAACGCGGAGACGCGGATGAGGGCGCCCTCGAGCTCACGGATGTTCGCGGAGACGACCGTCGCGATGTACTCCATCACCTCGTCCGGGATGAGCAATCGCTCGCTCTGGGCCTTCTTGCGCAGGATCGCGATGCGCGTCTCCAGGTCCGGCGCCTGCACGTCGGTGATCAGGCCCCATTCGAACCGGCTGCGCATGCGGTCCTCGAACCCGGTGAGCAGCTTCGGCGCGACGTCGGAGGTGATGACGACCTGCTTGTCGTGATCGTGCAGGGTGTTGAACGTGTGGAAGAAGGCTTCCTGGGTCTCTGCCCTGCCCTGGAGGAACTGGATGTCATCGATGAGCAGGATGTCGACGTCACGGTACCGAGCCTGGAACGCGGCACCGCGGTTGTTGGCGATCGAGTTGATGAAGTCGTTCGTGAACTCTTCGCTGGATACGTAACGGACGCGAACTCCCGCGTACATGCTGATCGCGTAGTCGCCGATGGCGTGCAGGAGGTGGGTCTTGCCGAGGCCGGAGTCGCCGTAGATGAACAGCGGGTTGTACGCCTTGGCGGGCGCCTCGGCGACCGCGACCGCGGCGGCGTGCGCGAAACGGTTGGACTGGCCGATCACGAAGTTGTCGAACGTGTACTTGGGGTTCAGCCGAGTGTCGCTGCGCGACGTGAACGACGGTGCCGGACCAGCTGTCGTCGTGGGTTCCACGACCGTTCGTTCCGGCTCGGGTGCGCTGATCGTGACCGGCACGGGGAAGGTCTCGAGGTCGGGATTCACCACGATGCGGAACGAATTCGCCTGCTGATCCTCCGGCAACTCCGCGCCGGCACCGGCGAGAGATTCCAGGATCGACGTTCGCACCCGTTTGATCTGCGCGGCGGTGAGGTCGTTGGGCACGTCGAGGAAGAGAACACCGTTCATCACGCCCTGCGCGATGGCGAGGTTCAGAAAGCCCTGAACCTGCGGCGAGACGTTCTGATCCGTCTCGAGGCGTTCCAGGACGGCCCTCCAGACGGGTACATCCGGCAGTTCGGCCTGTGACATGGGGTCCCCTCGGTACGACGAAAGAAGCGAGCTCAGCCGCCTCGGATCGGGAAACCCGTGGTTGTGGATAACTCGCGTATCAGACACGCTAGACGAGTGCGCGATTAACGCGCAAACCCCACTGTGGACACGGCGGGCGCGTCGCGGCACGGTCTGAGCATCGCCTGGGGATAATGTTCCGTTCGGCACTCTCGGTTTGCGTTGACCCACCCCGGGGTCGTAGCCTAAATCGGTTGACTTGTGCCTGTTCCGGCGCAAGCCCCTGTCCGCACGTCTCCGGCCGCAGCGATCCCGGTGACAGCATTTCCGGAGTACATCATGACTAAGCGCACTTTCCAGCCGAACAACCGCCGTCGCGCCAAGAAGCACGGCTTCCGCGCCCGCATGCGCACCCGCGCCGGCCGCGCCATTCTTTCGGCTCGCCGCGGCAAGGGCCGCACCGAGCTCTCGGCGTAACACCCGCGGTGCTCGCGCGTCCGCATCGACTCACCCGCGGTGGCGACTACAAGTCCGTCGTCCGCGGGGGAGGTCGATGCGCGGGCGGGTCGATCGTGACCTACGTCGTTCACTCCGGTGAGCACCGTGAGGCGCGCTTCGGCTTCATCGTGAGCAAGCAGGTGGGCGGCGCGGTGGTTCGTAATACCGTGCGGCGCCGACTGAAGGCCATCTGCGCGGAGGCGCTGCCCTCTGTGCGCTCGGGCGCGGATATCGTCATCCGCGCCCTTCCGTCGTCTGCGACCGCCGAGTTCGCCGACCTGCGGTCGCAGGTCGTCCGGTGTCTGGAGAAGCGCGCATCATGAGCACCACGCTCCCCGCCGCATCGGTCGGGACGGCGCATCTGCGATCGCACCAGATTCCGGCGTCTCTGCCGCTGTGGCCGCGCAATGTCGCGATCGGCCTCCTCACCGCATATCGGGCGGTGATCTCGCCCCTGTACGGTGATGTCTGTCGGTACTACCCGTCGTGCTCCGCCTACGGTGTGGGCGCGGTACAGCAGCACGGTGCCGTGAAAGGCTCGGCTCTTGCGCTGGCACGGATCCTCCGTTGCCACCCGTGGGCGGCCGGCGGTGTGGATGATGTCCCGCCGCACAAGAACTTCCGGTACGCATTGACCCCCCGCGGGTTCGTCGTACCGTCCCCCTCAGAAAGGACGGATTCGTGACGAGTCTGCTGATCGCCGCGACCACCTCGCCCTCGCCGACGTCGTCTTCGTCGGGCGGGTTCGATCTCTTGAGCACCATCCTGTGGCCGCTGAAGTGGCTCGTCGAGATGATCCTCGTGGCCTGGCACTGGTTGCTCACGGCCGTCGGGCTCGATCCCGCGTCGGGTCTGACCTGGGTGCTCTCCATCATCGGCCTGGTCGTCGTGGTCCGCGCCGCGATGATCCCGCTCATGGTCAAGCAGATCAAGAGCCAGCGGCGCATGATGGAGATCGCGCCGCAGATGAAGAAGATCCAGGACAAGTACCGGGGCAAGCGCGATCAGCTCTCTCGTGAGGCGATGAGCCGCGAGACGATGGCCCTGTACAAGAAGAACGGCACTTCGCCCGTATCGGGCTGTCTGCCGATCCTCGTGCAGATGCCCGTGTTCTTCTCCCTCTTCTCGGTGCTTCGCGACGTGAAGGCTCACGCCGAGAGCGGTGTCGGTGGTGTCGGTCTGCTCAACGCGCATCTGACCGCCGAGTTCTACGACGCCAAGCTCTTCGGTGTCGCCTCCCTGCACGATGACCTGGTCACGGCGTGGACGCAGCACACCGACGGTTGGCAGACCACGGTGACGATCCTCGTGATCCTCGTCGTCCTCATGATCTCGTCGCAGTTCTTCACCCAGTTGCAGATCATCTCGAAGAACCTGTCGCCCGAGGCCAAGACCGGCCAGGCGTATCAGATGCAGAAGATCATGCTCTACATTCTGCCGTTCGCCTTCGTCTTCTCCGGCGTTTTCTTCCCGCTCGGTGTCGTCATCTACTGGTTCGTGTCGAACCTGTGGACGATGGGTCAGCAGTTCGTCGTCATCCGTGAGATGCCCACGCCCGGTTCCGAGGCCGCGAAGGCCCGTGAGGAGCGTCTCGCGCGAAAGGGCAAGGCGATCGATTCCAAGGGCAAGGTCGTGCCGATGGCCGTCTACCGCGCGGAGCAGGACCGCCTCCTCGATGAGGCGCAGAAGAAGAAGGCCGCCGCACCCAAGCGCGAGCAGCCGATGGGCAAGTCGCGCGCGAAGAAGCAGTCCCAAAAGGGAAGCCCGAATCCGGGAACCGCCAACGGATCCGACAAGGACAACGCATGACTGGCACCACGCACGACGAGCGCATCCCGGTGACCGTGGCGGAACTCGAGCAGGAGGGTGACGTCGCTGCCGACTACATCGAGGGTCTGCTGGACATCGCCGACATCGAGGGGGACCTCGAGCTGGACGTCCGCCAGGGACGTGCGTACGTGTCCGTCGAGTCCTCGGACCCGTCGCTGCGCGTGCTGTCCGACCCGGACACGGTTCAGGCACTGCAGGAGCTGACGCGCCTGGCGGTGCAGAATCGCACGGGTCGATTCTCTCGCCTGATCCTCGACGTCGGTGGCTCGCGGGACACGCGTCAGCAGGAGCTCTCGCAGCTGGTGGACCGCGCGGTGGCGCGGCTCGACGAGGGCGCTACGCAGGCGTCTCTGCCATCGATGTCGTCCTACGAGCGCAAGCTGGTCCACGATATCGTCGCCGAGCGTGGGCTCGTGTCGGAGTCGTACGGTGACGGTGCGGACCGTCACACCGTGATCCGTCGCGCCTGAGATGAGCGAGCTCGAGATCGAGCCGGCGGCCGCCGCCACGCTGTTCGGTGACGCTCTGGGAACCGCGCGGGCGTTCACGACGGCCCTTGCCGAGCAGGGTGAAGAGCGTGGGCTGATCGGCCCGCTGGAGCTTCCGCGGTTGTGGACGCGGCACGTCCTCAACAGCGCGATCGCGGCTCCGCTGTTCACGTCCGGTTCTCGCGTGGGCGACGTGGGGTCCGGATCAGGCCTTCCCGGACTTGTCCTCGCGATCGCGCGTCCCGACGTCGACTGGGTTCTCATCGAGCCGATGGAGCGTCGCATCGCCTGGCTGACGGAGCAGCGGGATGCTCTCCGGCTGGAGAACGTCACGATCCTGCGCGCTCGTGCCGAAGAGTGGTCCGAGGGTCCCGTGCTTGATGCCGTGACGGCGCGAGCGGTCAGTGCGCTGCGCACGCTCATCCCGATCACCGCTCCGATGGTCCGCGAGGGCGGCGAGCTCATTCTGCTGAAGGGCATGTCCGCGCCGAACGAGATCACGGCCGCCGAGAAGGCGATCCGGAAGTACCGGCTCAGGGACGTACGGGTCGAGGTGCTCGGCGAAGGCCTTCTGGCGGAGTCGACGCGGGTCATTCGAGCCAAGGTGCGTTAAAACTAAGTCTGACCTGGGGTTTATCTGGTCGGCGCTCTTGTATTTGTCGGCACAACGGGTGTTGCGGACGGACGTCCATGCGCACCGACGCGACTTCAGAGCAGGAGGCGTGTCCGCTGAACGATGGCGTTCCCTCGATCGGCAGCGGACGTGCTGGCGGGCCACGCTTGCTGACTTTCGATCGTTCATGGAATCGGTGTCCCCCGCGATCCGGGAAGTTGCCGTCCGCCGCCGAGAGATTGATCGTGAGACGGACGAGGTCACGCGAATAGGCTTCGCCGCGCGGGTGCGCCGCCCGGACGTGGTGCGAATCGACGCTCCCGCTGACGCAGCGCTCAGACTGCTTCGGTGGATCTGGCCGGCGGCGTCCTGGGCCCAGTAGGCCAGTCGAATGCGGTGGGGCGTCACTGTGTCGGCGGGTGCGGGTTCGTTCCACTGAAGGCGGTGAGATTGATCATTGCGGTCTCGGGTATGTCGCGGAGCTCGTCATGAACAGGCCGGGATGAATACGCCGCCTGTGTTTCACGTGGAACAGTGTCGTGCGTGCTATTGCGGGTCCCGTCGGCTCTGCGCGATCAAGAGTCCTTCGGTGGGACGCTCCTTCGTCCCATTTCGGGTGAGTCGACGCCTGGTGTCAGTTCCAGCGACCGTTTCCGGTGGATGTTTCACGTGAAACCTGTTTCTGAGAACAAATTCGTCTTCGGCGGCGTCCCGCAAGGACTGGTCTGCAGGCGAGGCGAGGCGCTGTGGTGCACACGGAGACGATTTCTCGAAGGTCATCCAATGTGAACTGGCTAGAACCGTATTCACGACGGCGTGTCCAGGCGGAGTGCCCTGTTTTGGACGCCTCAGAAACGCGTGAGATTGGTGCCACCTGCGAGCGGTGCATGCCGCCGCTGTCGCGGGTCGGCGGTGCCGGTTGAGTTGTTTCACGTGAAACGTGATGATTGTCGCGGACCTTGGCGCATGTAGACCGGGTTGTGAGCCCCTCCGCACGGATTGGTGCGCATTATCGCTTGCGGAATAGTCGGCTCGCCGGCCGCCCATACAAGGTGGCGGAGGTCTGTCCGGCTCGACTTGTGTCTGCGACGTGTGTGCGGCGTGATCTGAGAGCGTAGGGCGGGATGGACGCTCTTGTTTCACGTGAAACAGAATGATGCCAGCTGAGAGTATCGGAGGAGACGGTCCGGCAATCAAGCGCCGGTTCGGGTTGCCCTAACGAGCAGCCGCTGCGATCTGTGTTCGTTGAACGAGGAGCGAGCAAGGTGAACCGCCGGATCGCCGTGTTGTGGGTACCGCCATGTTTCACGTGAAACAGATCCGAATGCCCAGGAGGCGGTCCGACGTGAGTGAGTGGAGTAGGCGAGACTGCTAGAGATGTGACCGTATTGACTTGCTGTCAACAAGTTGCGCCACGCGATGGGCTGTCAGCCGACGGGACGACATGCAGGCATTCATCCAACACGTCACGGTAATGTGCTGCGGGGTTCGGCCGCCGCTCGAGGGGGGTCGGCTTGGGTCGGTTGTTTCACGTGAAACAACCACCCGTGTCGTGGCGGCGTGCACCAGCGGGGCGCGCCCGATGACGTTCGCCGCCAACAGCCGCGCGCGGCGGGACAGAATTTGTGGCCACCCTTTGCGGCTTCCGCGATCATGGCGTGCCGCCTGCCGGTGGCAGTGAGGGCGACTGGTGGCGCAGCGAGCGGGATTGTTTCACGTGAAACAGGCCGTCGACGGGGATGTGTCGCGCCTCGGCGTCGGCGCCGGATGCCCGCCCTGTTTGTCCGTGCCCGCGAGGGAGCGGGTGGGTGGGAGGCGTTCGCGGAGAGCCGGAATGACACTCTCCCGGCGACCGAAGTCATCCACAGGCAGCCTGTGGATGACTGGTGGGGAGAATTGTCCTGTGCACACCAAAAACCACGGAATAACGCGGAAGTCGCGGTGTCTGGAGACGCTGGCGAGCCTGTGGATAGCGACGCGCCCGGGCTCCGGCGGACGACCGACTCGGTGGATCGAATCTGGTGTCGGACACCCCGAAGGCGTCGGGAATCGCCTAGAGTAGAGGGGTCCGTCCCGCGCATCCAAGGAGTGTGTTTCACGTGAAACAGTCCCCGATGACCGGAAGTCCGGATGCATTCGGGGAAGACACCCCACTGGCGCGGGAATTGGCTGATCTGAGTTCCCGCCGCCGCTCGCTGGAGGCAGCTGACGTTTCCTTCTCCGGTGAGACGCGCATCCTGACGGTCTCGAATCAGAAGGGCGGCGTGGGCAAGACCACGACCGCTGTCAACGTCGCGGCGGCGATCGCCGCGGTGGGCGGGCGTGTGCTCGTCGTCGACCTCGACCCGCAGGGCAACGCGTCCACCGCGCTGGGTATCCCGCACAGCTCCGACGTGAAGTCCATCTATGACGTTCTGATCAATGAGTATCCGATCGAGAAGGTCGTGCAGCAGAGCGCTGAGTCGCCGAATCTGCTCTGCGTGCCGAGCACGATCCACCTCGCCGGTGCCGAGATCGAGCTCGTCTCACAGGTCGCGCGCGAGCACCGCCTGCGCACTGCGTTGAACGCCTATCTGGAACGCGCTGAGGCGCCCGTGGACTTCGTGATCATTGACTGCCCACCATCGCTGGGCCTCCTGACGATCAACGCCTTCACGGCTGCGTCTGAGGTCTTCATCCCCATCCAGTGCGAGTACTACGCGCTGGAGGGGCTGAGCCAGCTGCTCGGGAGCGTGCAGATGATCCAGAAGCATCTGAATCCGCAACTGCACGTTTCCACGATCCTGCTCACGATGTTCGATGGACGGACGCGTCTCGCGCAGCAGGTTGCCGAGGAGGTGCGCACGCACTTCGCGGGCCAGGTGCTCAACACCGTGATTCCGCGGTCCGTCCGCGTCTCGGAAGCCCCCAGTTTCGGACAGACGGTGGTCGAGTACGACCCCCAGTCAGCCGGAGCGATCGCATACCGCGAAGCAGCGGTCGAAATCATCAACCGCTCGGAGCGGTCGAACGAGGAAGGAACGCGCTGATGGCGAAGCGTACGGGACTGGGACGTGGGATCGGGGCCCTGATCCCCACGGTGGAGCCCTCGGCGTCTCGCCCAGTGGACGTGTTCTTCCCGGACACGAGCAAGGACAAGGCGAAGTCCGAGTCGGACGTGGCCGGCACCGCGGAGAAGAAGCCGGCGGCGCGCGCCAAGTCCGCGGCATCGCGCAAGGAGAGTTCCGCGGAGGAGCTGGTCTCCGTTCCCGGGCTCACGCTCATCCAGGTCGATCCGAAGAAGGTCGTCCCCAATCCGCGCCAGCCGCGCAGCGTCTTCGACGAAGAAGAGCTCGGCGAGCTCGTTCATTCGGTCCGCGAGTTCGGTGTTCTTCAGCCGGTCGTCGTACGGACCGCGAAGAACGGCACATACGAACTGATCATGGGGGAGCGGCGCACGCGTGCCGCTCGTGAGGCCGGTCTGGACACCATTCCGGCGATCGTCCGTGAGACGGACGATGAGAACCTGCTGCGGGACGCGTTGCTCGAGAACCTGCACCGGTCTGAGCTCAATCCGCTGGAAGAGGCGTCCGCTTACCAGCAGCTTCTCGATGACTTCGGGATCACGCACGAAGAGCTCGCTACGCGCATCGGTCGCTCGCGGCCTCAGGTGAGCAACACTCTGCGCCTGCTGAAACTGCCCGTGACGGTGCAGCAGCGCGTCGCGGCGGGTGTCCTTTCGGCCGGGCATGCGCGCGCGATCTTGTCGCTCGGGACGCCGGAGGCGATGTCGCGCCTGGCTGACAAGATCATCAACGAGGATCTGTCGGTCCGCGCGGCCGAGGCGGCCGCGAAGACCATCGACGGTTCCACGTCCCGTGCACCCCAGGCCCACCCGGGTGCGCGCCGGGCTTACCTCGACGATGTGGCCTCACGCCTGGGGGACCGCCTGAACACCCGGGTCAAGGTGAACCTCGGCGCAAGAAAAGGCCAGGTCAGCATTGAATTCGCCAGCATCCAGGACTTGAATCGCATTCTGTCCGAGATCGGTGAGTCAGAGTTCGGCTCCCATTGACGGCCGCGCGGGGGCGGGCAAGCGTGCGCGTAACCTGGAACCGTGACCACCACGGATGATTCTCCGCGTCGACGCGCCAGCCTCGAGCTGCTGCGCGCCGAGGCGCTGGACGAGCTCAGCGTGCTGATCACGGAGCGCATTCGGGCCGGCGAGGATCCGTGGGAGTTCATGGAGGAACTGCCGACGGTCGATGAGCTCGTGATCCTGCTGCTGCGGGCGGAGAACATCGCGGCGAACAACGGCGAACGACCAACGGCCGCCCGCAATTATCGGGTGCTGCGCCAGATCGCCCTGGACTACCCGCCGCTCACCTCGGCGGTGTGGAAGCTTCTGGACGAGAGCACGACCTACCGTCGCTGGGACCCATCGGTCCGCAGCTGAAGTCATCGGGTCGACGGGCAGGAGCATGTCATGGACATCACGACGCCGAGGCGCTCGATCGTCAGCGACTACGGAAGTCATGACGCGACGGTGAGCGCGATCGCGCGCACGACGACGACCGCTCACGTGCACGCCATCCACATCACGACCGGAGGAGAGCTCGGTGAGCACGTCGCGCCGACGGATCAGATCCTCGTCGCTCTCGTCGGGCGCGCACACGTCAGCACGAACGGCGACAGCGCCGTCCTGAACGCTGGGGAACGGATCCGGTGGAGTGCCGGGGACGAGCACCGGACACGGGCGCTGGAGGACTTCCACGGCGTGATCATCGAGAGCGCCGGGATCGCCTGACGGCGGAATCGACGAAGGCCCCGGAGCGAACGCTCCGGGGCCTTCGAACACGGTGAGGTCAGCCGATGTACGCGGCGAGATCTGCCTCGAGCGCGTGCTTCGGCTTGGCGCCGATGATGCTGGTCTCCACCGCGCCGTTCACGAAGACCTTCATCGCCGGAATCGACGTGATCTGGTACTTCATCGCCAGATCGGGGTTCTCGTCAACGTTGAGCTTGACGATCGTGAGCTTGCCCTGGTGCTCGGCCGCGATCTGGTCAAGGATCGGGGAGACCGCGCGGCAGGGGCCGCACCACGCCGCCCAGAAGTCCACCAGAACGGGGCCGTCCGCCTGCAGGACGTCCTGGTCCCACGTCTGCGAGCTGGTCGCCTGTGCAGTCATTCGGATACTCCTTCTACGAGTTCGAGCGAAGTGCTCGGGGATGTCAACCGCGAATAGATCGTTGTTATTCCGCGGCGCCGACGAGGTCCGCGGCACCGGCGGCCTTCGCCGCGAGGTAGTGCTCGGCGTCGAGGGCCGCCACGGTGCCGGATGCGGCAGCGGTGACGGCCTGACGGTAGAACGGGTCGACGACGTCACCCGCGGCGAAGACGCCCGGGATCGACGTGCGCGAGGAGCGGCCGTCGACGGCGATGGTGCCTTCGTCGGTCAGGGCCAGCTTGGAGTGAACCAGGTGCGTGCGCGGGTCGTTGCCGATCGCGACGAAAAGGCCCTGGATGTCGAGCTCACGCAGCGTGCCGTCCGTGGTGTCGCGCAGGGTGACGCCGGTGACTTCGCCGTCACCGTGGATGTCGGCGACCTCGGCGTTCCAGATGAACTCGATCTTCGGATTCTCCTGGGCGCGCTCCTGCATGATCTTGGAGGCACGCAGGCTGTCCCGACGGACGATCACGTGGACCTTGTCCGCGAAGCGGGTGAGGAAGGTCGCCTCCTCCATCGCGGAGTCACCACCACCGACGACGGCGATCGTGCGCTCCCGGAAGAAGAAGCCGTCGCACGTGGCGCACCAGGACACGCCGTAGCCGCTGAGGCGGTCCTCCGCCTCGAGCCCGAGACGGCGGTAGGCGGAGCCGGTCGCGTAGATGATCGTCTCGGCCTCGTGCTCGGTGCCGTCGCCGAGCACGACCTTCTTGACCGGGCCGTCCAGCTGCAGGTCCTCGACGTCGTCGTAGACGACCTCAGCACCGAAGCGCTCGGCCTGCTTCTGCATCAGGTCCATGAGGTCCGGACCCATGATGCCCTCGGGGAAGCCGGGGAAGTTCTCGACCTCGGTGGTCTTCATCAGTTCACCACCGGCCTCGACGGCGCTTGCGATGACGAGCGGGGCGAGCCCGGCGCGAGCCGTGTAGATGGCGGCCGTGTAGCCGGCGGGGCCCGAGCCGATGATGATGACCTGACGCACGTTTCCTCCTGGGATCTGATGTCTCAACACATGGTAATCCGGCGGCATTCCCGTCCGCCGGGAGGGCGCTCAGCGGCGCACGAGCTTGCGCACCGCGTTGATGCCGAATGTCAGTTCGGGGGCGCGCAGCAGCGCCAGCACCGCGACGTACACCACGGCGCACACCGCGCCGATGATCAGAACGCCCGCGACGCCGGAGAACTGGGCGCCGAGGCCGGTTCCACTCGAGACGATCCAGCTGCCCGCCCCGCCCATCAGCAGATACACGCCCCATCCGGCCAGCCCCGCCGGGATTCCGGCGAGAGCGAAGCGGCCGTACGCGGTGAGCCAACTGCGGGAGTGGAGGGTGCCGATACGGCGCCGCAGCAGGATGATCGCCACCACGGTCTGGATGATCGTCGCGAGGGTCTGTCCGGCCGCCACCGCCAGCGCGAGGTACTCCAGCGGAACGAACCAGCTCGCCGCCAGGGCGGTGATGATGATCACGGACCCCTGCAGGACGGTGAACCAGAACGGCGTGCGGGTGTCGCCGTACACGTAGAACGTGCGCTGGATGATGAACAGGATCGCCACCGGGATGAGGTTGGCGAGGTACGCCAGCAGCACGAGCGACGCGGCCTCCGCGCTCGACGGCGACGACGTGAAGATGCGGCTCGCCGGAACGGCCGCAGCGGCGACGACGGCGGTGGCCAACACGATGAAGACGCCCAGGGTGCGGATCGAGCTGTCGATGTCTTTCAGCAGTTCTTCCTTGCGGCCAGCCGCGGCATGCTCGCTGATGCGTGTGAAGTACGGCGTTCCGATGGAGAGGACGATGATCGAGTACGGCAATACGTAAACGAGCCAGGCGTTGTTCATGATCGTCTGGGCGGGGAAGTTCTCACCGGCGCCCGAGGCCTTAGAGACGATCTGGGACTGCACGAGGCCGGCCACTTGAGCGACGATCACCATCAGGAATGTCCACCCGGCGAGCTTGACGACATTGCCGAGCCCGACACCGCGCCACCGGAAGTCCGGTCGCAGTGAGAGCCCGGACCGCCGCCAGAACAGCAGCAGCACGAGGAACTGCGCGACGATGCCGGCGGTGGCGGTGGCTCCGAGCAGAGCGATGCGTCCCGCGTCCCAGTCCACGAGGTCCGTGAGCGGTGTCTTGAACAGTACGAGGAACGCGACCAGACCACCGATGGAGACGATGTTGTTCACGATCGGCGCCCAGGTGTACGGGCCGTACACGTTCTTCGCGTTGAGCGTCTCGCCGACGAGCGCGAACAGACCGTAGAAGAGCACCTGCGGGATGCACCAGTACGCGAACGCGACGGCGAGGGCGATCTGACCGGCGGAGAACTTCGATGCGTAGAGCTGGACGAGGAACGGTGCACCGATCGTCGCGATCACCGTCACGATGACCAGCACGACGGCGGACAGGGTGAAGAGCTTGCTGACGAAGGCGTTGCCGCCATCTCGATGGCGCGCGGACTTGACGATCTGCGGAACGAACACGGCGGTGAGCAGGCCCGCCGAGATGAGGTTGTAGATCGTGTTCGGGATGTTGTTGGCGACGGCGAACGCGTCGCCGACGAGGTGCTCGCCGAGAACGGTGACCAACAGCATCGTGCGCACGAGTCCGAGGACCCGGGAGGCCATCGTGCCCGCCGCGATCAGGGCGCTGGAGCGGCCGATGCTAGCCATGCGTCTCCTTCTCGGCGTCTTCCGCCGGGGTGGTCGTGCGATAGTCGGCGCGGGACTGCCGTCGTGAGGGCCGGGACTCGTCCCCGCGGCGCCGCCGGCGAATGGTCCGGAACAGTCCGATGCCGATGAACAGCACGGCGAGCGTACCGATGACGATGAGGCCGATGCGCTCCCAGTCGGCGCGCACGGACAGCTCCGCGTACTGCACGGCCCCGAGCATGGTGCCATCGGATGCGCGCATCTGCATGCTGATCTCGACGTCACCGTTGCTCACGCCCGCCGTGACGGGGATGGGAACCGAGGTGTTGGCATCGGCAGCCGCCCGCACGCTGGTGACGGGTTCGACGCGGACCCGGAGATCCAGCGGCTGGGCGACGACGTCCACCTGCGCCGGGAACGGGAGGTCGTTGCGCACGAACACCGGAATCTTCGACCCCTGGGAAACGAGGGTGACCTTCGGCGGTTGGACGATGCGGATGGAATTGCGCAGATCAATCGCCCGCGCGTGCTGGGCGTCCATGGCCGTCGCCCACGCTGTCTCGTCCCGCCACCCCACCGCGAGCAGCTGCTGCTCACGCGCTCGCTCGCGACCGGTGAGCAGATCGGGCTCGACCAGGAGACGGGCGAACCGGGAGACGGCGTCCGCGTCGTCCAACATCTGTTCGACGAGCGGTACCCGGTTCTGGTCGACGGATGCGGCGGACAGGGTGGCGGTCACGGGTTCCCCCGTCAGCAGATCGCCACCGGAAACGGTCGTCGCGCCCGGAATCGTGGTGACGGTCGCGAGCGTCGCGCTCAGGGCCGACTCGTCGACGGTGGTGGTCCGCGACATCGCCACCAGGACCGGATGACCCGATGCCGTCGCCGTGTCCAGGGACAGCAGGGCGCTCGCGGTCGCGAGCGACCGTCCCCGGACCGCTGAGTCCGTCTCACCGACGGCCTCAGCCAGAACGTCGCCGAGCCGACGGTCGTAGACCAGGGCGGTGCGTCCGGACACCGAGACGTGCGCGGCCGTGGTGCCGACCTGCGCCGACGGGATCATGACCGTGGCGTTCGCCGATGCGTCCATCACAGCGGCGGTGACGGTCGATGGCCACCAGATCTCGCCGATGGTCGAGCCGATGTCCAGGAGCTGCTCGGTGGTGGGAGCGACCCCGGGGCCGGTGTCCGTCGGATCCGGGGTGGCATTGTTCTCACCGGAGTCGGTGAGGTCGACGTAGGCGGTCAGGTTCGTCGGCTTCAGCGGAGATGTCAGTCCGGCCGCGAACTGCAGCGCGACGTCCGCATCGCCGTATTGGAGCGCGACGCGCGGGTTCGGCATGTTCTCCAACCGCGTCAGCCAGTCGGTCGCCGACGTCGGAGCGGTGCGGCCGAGCGCGCGGACCGTGGCGACGATCGCCGGATCGATCGCGAGCACGACCTCCGGGGAGCTGATGCCGGCGAGCAGGGCGGTCAGGGCACCGTCCGGGGCCGTGAGCTGCGCCAGACGATCGGCCGAGATCATTCCGTCCGCCGTCGGGCCCGCGGTGACCGGCACCACGACGGAGACCGTCGGTGCGGTCTTGCCGAGGACCGTGATGACGCCCGTCGAGGTCAGCTCACCGTCCGCGGTCGAATACGTGACCTCGAACGGGTAGACCCCGGGTGCTCGGGACTTCAGCGCGGCCGCGGTGGGCTGGACGGCGAGGGCGCCCTCGAGCGAACCCTGCGCCGGGACCGTCGTGAGGACGGAGGTCGCGACCTGGGTCAGTTCCGGAGTCGTGGAACCGTCGAGCCAGTCGAGGATCTCGTCGGCGGTCCGCAGCGGCTGAGGCCCGAGGCCCAGCGTCGCTTCGGTCGCGGGCAGCGCCTGGTTCGTGGGGTTGTCGACACGGACCGTGACCCGGAGCACGTCCGCCGACCGAAGGACGCCCGACGCGGACGGCGACGCGTGCAGGCTCGGCTGCGCGCTCACCGTCGGTGAGGGTGACGGCGTGGCGGCGGCATGAGCCGGGATCGGCAGGCCCGTCAGCAACGCCCCGAGCATGATCGCCGTCGTCGCGATCGCACGCCATGGACGGCGTCGGCGCGGGGTCCGCGGCGCAGCGGGCTGAGGGGTGTTCACGGTCATGGCGGCTGTGGGCTGCACGGAAACGGACCGCTCACCCTCGCCCGATTCTAGGTGCGCCGTCCGCGCGTCCCCTGGGGGCGCGCTTGAATGGACGGGTGATGGTTCATCCCGATGCCGCTCTCATCTCCCGGCTGGCCGCCGATCTCCGTTCCGCTGACTTCCACTCCGCGCGCATCCGTGCGGCGTGGGGCGAGTCCGCCGACGACGCGTTCGGACGTGGCACGCGGGTGCCCGCGCTGCGCGAACTGGGGGACCGACGCGATCCGCTCGCCGTGCTCGCCCGGCTTCTCGTCCTCGGTGTCGCCCAGCCGACGACCGAGGTCGCGGACGCCGTGCCGACCCTCACGACCGACGGACTCGTCGCGCTCGGTCTCGGGGAGGTGTCCGGTGATGAGATCCGTCCGCTCGCGCTGATCCGTCCGCAGTCGTACGTCGACGACAGCGGTGTCGGCGGATGGTGGGTGGCGAGTGATCTGGACGAGACCGCCCTGGGGGGTCCGTTGCCCGATGACCACGTCCTCGGGGTCGGGGGCGCATCCCTCACGTTGGCGGGGCTGCAACTCACGTCGCCGGCCTCGCGGGTGCTGGATCTGGGCACCGGGTGCGGCATCCAGGCCCTCCGCGCGCGGCGTTACGCCGACGCCGTCGTGGCCACGGACATCTCCGCGTCGGCGCTCGCGTACGCCGACTTCAACGCGCTGCTGAACGGCATCGACGGGATCGAGACCCGGATGGGCAGCCTGTTCGAACCCGTCGTGGGGGAGACGTTCGATCGCATCGTCTCGAACCCGCCGTTCGTCATCACGCCGCGCCGCGACGATGTTCCCGCCTACGACTACCGCGACGGGGGGATGCAGGGAGATGACCTGGTCTCGGCGGTGATCGCCGGTGTCGGCGAACATCTCTCGCCCGGCGGAATCGCGCAGTTCCTGGGCAACTGGGAGTACGTCGGCGACGGGGACGGACTGGATCGGGTGCGGGCGTGGATCGAGGCGTCGCCGGTGCCCCTGGACGCGTGGATCGTGGAGCGGGAACAGCTGGATCCGGCGGAGTACGCGGCCCTGTGGATCCGCGACGGTGGCACGGTGGCGGGGTCCGGTGCGCATGAACGTCTGCTGGACGCCTGGCTGGACGACTTCGCGCACCGTGACGTCACGCGCATCGGCTTCGGCTACGTGCTGCTGCGCCGAGCCGTCGGCGAGCCCACGCTGCACCGCTACGAACGTGTCGGGACACCGATCCCCGCGGAAGGGTCCCTCGGGTCGCACCTTGTCCAGGTGCTCGCGGCTCACGACCGGCTCGCGACGATGTCGGACGCGGATCTCGCGGCCGCTCGCCTGCTGGTCGCGCCCGATGTGACCGAGGCGCGACACCATCTGCCGGGGCAGGAGGAACCGACCGTGATCGAGCTGCGGCAGGGAACCGGATTCGGGCGGGCACTGTCGGTCGACCCCGCACTCGCCGGACTCGTCGGAGCGTGTGACGGCGACCTTCCGGTGGGCTCGCTCAGCGACGCGATCGCACAGCTGCTGGAGGTCGACCCCACCGCGCTGCGCACCGACCTGCTGCCGCGGGTCCGCGAGCTGTTGATCGACGGCTTCCTGCGATTCCCGGAGCAGGCATGACGACGCCGCGGAGCCTGGAGTTCCTGCCTGAGGTCACGATGGAGATCTCGACCGACATCATCGCGTTCTCGCCCGAGCACGCCCGGACGATCACCGACGAGTATCGCCATCCCCGCTACTGGGAGTCGCTCGAGGTTGACACGCGCTGGTGGTTCGTCGGTGAGAACGGTCAGGGTGATCGGTGGTTGTTGGGTCCGGACGGCGGAATCTGGCTGTTCGATCACAACCACGGCGAGTTGGCCACGCACCTGTTCGAACCGCTGCGCATCGACGTGACGGAGTGGCTGATCCTCGGTCACGCCCTGCGCGCCTTCGAGCGCCTGGGCGATCCCACCGACGATGACATCGCCCGCCTGGACGCGGTCGTGGAGTCGATCTCTCCGGGTCTGGCCGAGCGCTACCCCTACGAGCTGCCGTTCGTGTGAGGTCTCGCGCTCTGACAGCATGAGGTGATGACGACCTGGACGGACCGACTGACCTGGCACGAGTTGCCGCTTCCGGTGCGCCAGCGGGTGGAAGCGGCGGTGGGATCGCACGTGGTGGACGCGGTGAGCCAGCCCGGCGGCTTCACCGGCGGCACCGCCGACCGCGTGCGATTCGCTGACGGAGCGCGGGCGTTCGTGAAGGCGATTCCGGAGCACCGCAATCCGGGGGCGCACCGGATGCACCGTCGCGAGGCCGCGGTGATGCGCACCCTCCCGGTGGCGGTGCCGGCGGCGCCCTTCATCGCCGCCTTCGATCTGGCGGTCGTCCCGGCGGACGGCGGCCGGCCCGCCGCTCTGTACACCGGTGACGCGGCCACGGAGGACGCCGTGCTGGAGCGCTGGACGGGGCTGATCCTCGGTGACATCCAGGGACGTCATCCCGTCGCCCTCGACGCGACGCGTGTCCTGGATGCACTCGCGGAGATGTCCGCGATCACCCCGCCGGCGGGGCTGCCCTCCGCTTCGGACGAACTCGCGCCGGACTCGTTCGGGTGGGAGCACCTGGTGCGAGATCGCGCGCTGTCGACCGTTCCTCGCGAGCACGCGCCCTGGGTCGGCGACAATCTGGAGCGCCTGCGTGCGACCTCACTGCGCATGCCGGCCGCGGTTGCGGGCACGGCACTCGTGCATCTGGACTGCCGTGCCGACAACATCCTGATCGACACCTCCGGTGCGGCCCGGCTGGTCGACTGGCCGTGGGCCGGCGTCGGCGCGCCCTGGGTCGACGCCCTCACCTACCTGGTCGATCTGCAGCGGACCGAACCGAGTTCCGACCCCCTCGAGCTGCTCCGGCATCCGGTGTTCGCAGCGGCGAGCGTGGACGACGTGGACGCGCTGCTGTCGGCGCTCGGGGGCATGTGGTTCGACCGTGCGCGCACGCCCCCGCCTGCCGGACTCACCCACCTGCGCGAGTTCCAGCGCGTCGAGGCCATCGCGGCCCTCGAGCTCCTCCGCCAGCGCTGGGCCTGACCCGCCGTCCCGCGTCGGACGGCTGGCGATGGCAGGATGGCGCGATGGACCTGACGACGATCTGGCCTCTGTTCGGACTCGAACTGCGCACGCCGCGCCTCGTGCTGCGCCCGACGCGCGACGACGACTTCCCGGGACTGGTGGACGCCGCGGTCGCCGGGGTGCACGATCCGGCGGTCATGCCGTTCTCCGCCCCGTGGACCGACCAGGACCCGCAGACGCTGGCGCGGGAACTGGCGCGTTGGCACTGGAGTCACCGCGCCGGTACGCGACCGGAGGACTGGACGATCATCTTCACCGTCCTCCGGGACGGCGTGCCCATCGGCGCGCAGGACGTCAGCGCGAAGAACTTCCCGGTCATCCGCGAGGTCTCGAGTGGTTCCTGGCTGACGCGTTCGGTGCACGGTCGGGGGCTGGGCAAGGAGATGCGGGCGGCGGTGCTCTCCTTCGCGTTCGATCATCTCGGCGCGACTCAGGCGGTCTCCGCCGCGGCGGAATGGAACGCGTCCTCACTCGGCGTCTCCCGCGCCCTGGGATATGTCGATGACGGCATACAGCCCGTGGAGGCCCGCGCCGGCGAGGTCACGATGCACCAGCGCGTCCGCCTGACGGCGGATGCCTTCGTGCGTCCGCCCTGGCGCCTGGACACCTCCGGTGTCGCCGCCGCCCGCTCTTTCCTCGGCCTGTAGCGCCGCCTCGCGAAGGGAGCGCGGGAGACCCCCGGTAAACTGGGGAACATGCTGAACATGGCGGAAGGTGTCGCTCGCCTGAGCGCCATCGCAGCATCCCCGGTCGTCGCCCGTGTCGCGAAGGCCTTCCAGGACGCCGGTCACGACCTCTCGCTGGTCGGCGGCCCGGTGCGCGATGCACTGCTCGGTCGTCCGGTGCACGACTTCGACTTCACCACGGACGCGACGCCGGACGAGATTCTCGCGATCGTGGAGCCGATCTCCTCGACGCAGTGGGACATCGGCCGCGCGTTCGGCACGATCGGTGCGCGGGTGCAGGGCGAGAACGTCGAGATCACCACGTACCGGGCGGACGAGTACGACGGCGCGACCCGGAAGCCGGTCGTGGCGTTCGGCGACTCGCTCGAAGCGGATCTCACCCGCCGCGACTTCACCGTGAACGCCATGGCGCTGCGCGTGCCGCAGGTGCAGCTGGTCGATCCGACCGGTGGTGTCGAAGACCTGGTCGCCGGAATCCTGCGTACCCCGATCGACCCGAAGATCAGCTTCGGCGACGACCCGCTGCGGATGCTCCGCGGCGCCCGGTTCGCTTCGCAACTGGAGTTCGAGGTGGCCCCGGACACCCTCGCCGCCATCGCCGAACTGCGCGAGACGCTGGCGATCGTCTCGCCGGAGCGCGTGCAGTCCGAGCTGGTCCGGCTGCTCGAGACGGATGACCCGTCCCGTGGCCTGCGCATCCTCGTCGACACCGGACTGATCGAGCAGTTCCTGCCCGAGATCCCGGCGCTGAAGCTGGAGACCGACGAGCACCACCACCACAAGGACGTCTACGAGCACTCGCTGACCGTGCTGGCGCAGGCGATCGCCCTGGAGAAGGCGCGGTTCGGCACCGCGTCGCCGGACATCGCGCTCCGCCTCGCCGCGCTGCTGCACGACATCGGCAAGCCCCGGACCCGCAAACTGGAGGCCGGCGGCGCGGTGAGCTTCCACCACCACGACATCGTCGGGGCGCGCATGGCCCGCAAGCGCCTGCAGGCTCTGCGGTTCGACAACGACACCGTCGCCGCCGTCAGCAAGCTGATCGAGCTGCACCTGCGCTTCTTCGGGTACGCCGAGGGGGCCTGGACGGACTCGGCCGTGCGCCGGTACGTGCGTGACGCGGGAGACCAGCTGGCGCGACTGCACATCCTCACCCGGGCCGACGTCACCACGCGCAACAAGCGCAAGGCCGCCCGGCTCGCCGGCGCGTACGACGACATCGAGCGTCGCATCGACGAGCTCGCCGAGCAGGAGGCCCTCGACTCCCTGCGCCCGGCCCTGGACGGCAACCGGATCCAGGAGATCCTCGGCATCGGACCCGGTCGGGAGATCGGTGAGGCGTACCGCTTCCTGATGGAGGTCCGCCTGGACGAGGGCATGATCGACGAGGCCGACGCGGAGCAGCGGCTGCGCGACTGGTGGTCGGCGCGGTCCTGAGACCCGCGGAGTAGCGTGGGCGGCATGACCGCACCCACGCCCGTTCGCATCGCCGTCACCGGAGCCGCCGGGCAGATCGGCTACAGCCTGCTCTTCCGCATCGCCGCCGGGGATCTGCTCGGGGACCGACCCGTCGAGCTGCGTCTGCTGGAGATCGAGCCGGCTCTGCCCGCGCTGGAGGGTGTGGTCATGGAGCTGATGGACGGTGCGTTCCCGCACCTGCACGGCGTTGAGATCGGCGCGGACCCGCGGACGGTCTTCGACGGCGCGAACCTGGCCCTGCTGGTGGGGGCCCGACCGCGCACCGCGGGGATGGAGCGCGGTGATCTGCTGGAGGCCAATGGCGCGATCTTCACCGCGCAGGGCGCCGCGCTGAATGAGGTGGCCGCATCCGACATCCGCGTGGGCGTAACGGGCAACCCGGCGAACACGAACGCCCTGATCGCCGCCACGAACGCCCCGGACATCCCGCGGGAGCGGTTCAGTGCTCTCACTCGCCTGGACCACAACCGGGCGATCGCGCAGCTCGCCGCGAAGACCGGTGCCGCCGTGACGGACATCGCACGGATGACGATCTGGGGGAATCACTCCGCGACGCAGTACCCCGACCTCAGCCATGCGACCGTCGGCGGCCGCCCCGCGACGGACCTGGTGCCTCGGAACTGGATCGCCGACGACTTCATCCCGACCGTCGCCCAGCGCGGCGCGGCGATCATCGCCGCCCGCGGATCGTCATCGGCCGCCTCGGCGGCATCGGCCACGATCGACGCGGCCCGGGATTGGCTGACCCGGTCGGCTGCGGATGACTGGGTGTCGATGGCGGTGCCCTCGGACGGTTCGTACGGCGTCCCCGAAGGACTCGTATCCAGCTTCCCCGTGACCACGGCCGATGGTGATTGGCGGATCGTCGAAGGGCTGGAGGTCGATGACTTCTCCCGTGCCCGCATCGACGCCTCCGTCACCGAGCTCTCGGAGGAGCGGGACGCGGTCCGGACCCTCGGTCTGATCTGAGGCGCCGGGGCGTGTCACGCGGCGGCGCCGGGCGCGGCGGGCGCGTACCGTGGTTCCTGCGCGACGAACGGAGGCACCCATGAGCGACCGCACCCGTCCGGGAACCCATCGTCGGGTACCCGTCGTCCGCCGTAATCCCTCCGTGCCGGTCCGCACGCGCGGCCGCCGAGTGATCCACCTGTTCTCCGCGGGCGCGCGGGTGCCGGAGGAGGAGTCGGCGTCGCTGACCCGCGCACTGCGGTACGCCGATGAACCTGGTCATCTCGCCGTTCTCGGCTACGACCTCCCGACACCCGGGCAGATCGATGAGCTGAGCGAGCTGTGGGACCTGCATCCGCTGCTGGTCGAGGACCTCGTCAACGCCGACCAGCGTCCGAAGCTGGAGCGCTACGGTGACGTGCTCTTCCTCGTGGTCCGATCCGCGCTGTACCGGGACCTCACGGAGGAGGTCGAATTCTCCGAGTTCCACGTCATCGCGCGCGGGAACGTCGTCGTGGTGATGTGTCAGGACCGCCCGAAGGACCTCGAGTGGAGCCTGGAGCAGTTCGGCGGTGTGCCGGAGATGCTGGGGCTCGGAACCGAGGCCGTGATCTACACCATCCTGGACAGCGTCGTCGACGGGTACGCGAGCGCCCTCGACGGCCTGGACGTGGACACCGAGCAGATCGAACGTCAGGTGTTCACCGGCGACCGCAACGTCACCCAGCGCATCTACCGCCTGAGTCGCGAGGTCATCGATCTGCAGCATGCGGCGAGCCCGCTCAGCCAGGTGCTCACCGGACTGCGCCGTGGCTTTGACAAGTACCGAGTCCCGGACGAACTGCAGACGCACCTGCAGGACGTCGGAGATCACCTCGGTGGTGTCGGCCAGCGTGTGTCCGATGTCCGATACGCGCTGAATCAGATCCTCTCCGTCAACTCGACCCTGGTCACCGAACGCCAGAACGATGACATGAAGAAGATCTCCGGCTGGGCGGCCATCCTCTTCGCGCCGACCCTCATCGGCGCGATCTACGGCATGAACTTCGATCAGATGCCGGAGCTGCACTGGGCCTTCGGATATCCGATCGCCGTGGGCGCGATGGTGGCGCTCGGCGTGGGCATCTGGGTCGCGTTCAAACGCAAGGGCTGGATGTAGCAGCCGGCGCCCGGATCCCGGACCGCGGGCGCCGCGTTCCGCTTACACTGTCCGGACACCGTCGACGCAAGGGTCCGCATGTCCTCGATGTGGTCACACCGCCGTGATGTCTCACCGGAGACCTCGCGTCTGCTCGTCGCGCGCGCACACGAGGAGTTCGTGGGCGGGAACCCGCAGGACCGCCGGCTCGCGGACGTACGTGCACTCGTGCGCGACTCGTGGGGGCGCTCGCTCTCCCAACAGGTCGGTGCCGAAGCGCTGCCACTGCTGGCGCTGACCGGAGAAGAGCTGGAGGAGTATCGCCGGGCGCACCCGCTCGCCGGTGTCCGGGACATGATCCGCTCACTCCTCCTGCCCGGAACCGTTGAGGACGCCGGGGTCGTCGTGGCCGTCGGCGACGCATCCGGCCGCCTGCTCTGGGTGGACGGTGATCGGCAGATCCGCAGCCTCACGGGCGAAATGGGGTTCGTGGCGGGCGCGGACTGGTCGGAGGGGTCCGTCGGCACGAGTGCACCCGGGACGGCGCTCGCACTCGAACACAGCGTCCAGATCGTGGGCGCAGAGCACTTCAACCGCTTCGTGCAGCCGTGGTCGTGCACGGCCGCCCCGGTCCGCGATCCCGAGACGGGGCGGATCGTCGGCGTCATCGACGTCACCGGTGGCACCGAGGTGATCACCCCGCAGGCGCAGCTGCTCGTGGACGCGACGGCCCGCGCCGTGGAGGGTGAGCTGCTGGTCACGCGCTTGCGCGAACGCCAGGAACGCAAGCGCTCCGGGCGCCGCTCGACGCCGCCGACCGCGCCGGCCCGGACGACCCTGCGGGTGCTGGGACTCGAGCGCGCCGCCCTCGACGTCGAGGGTCCGGCGGGTGCCTCCACCGTTGCGCTCGGTCAACGGCACGCCGAGATCCTGCTGATGCTGACGCAGCACCGGTCCGGGCTGTCGGCGGAGCGTCTCGCCGAACTGGTCTACGGCGACCCGGCAGCGGTCGACACCCTGCGGCCGGAGATGGTGCGGCTGCGCAAGGCGCTGACCAAGGCCGGCTCGGCGGTGACGCTCGCTTCCCGTCCCTACCGGCTTGAGCCGGGGATGGAATCGGACGCGCACCGTGTGCTGTCCCTCGTGGACCGCGGCGCACACCGGGTGGCGCTCGCGGCATTCACCGGGGATGTGCTGACGGACTCCGTCGCACCGGGCGTCGAGGAGTTCCGCGATCTCGTCCGGACCACCCTGCGGGACGCGCTGCTCGCCGAGGCGAACGCGGACGTGCTGCTGGCCTACGCCGATACGGCGGTCGGCGCCGACGACCTCGAGGTTCTGCGCCTTGCGCTGGAGCTGCTGCCGCCGCGCTCACCCAAGCGCACGGCGCTGGTCGCCCGCATCGAACGCCTCGGCTGACGCCGGAGGGCCGGCGGAGCTCAGACGACCGTGAGGTGTCGCACAGCGCCCCGCAGCGGTCCGGTCTCATGAAGGTCGCGCCAGGCGCCGGCGAGGCGGCGCATTCCGTCCGCGGTGACCTCCGGTTCGAGCGTGATGGGGATCCGCAGATAGCGCTCCAGCACCCCGGACGCGGAGAAGCGCGGCCCCGGGGGAATCCGCAGACCGTGCTCGTGGGCGGCCAGCGACAGCGCCGTGGACACCGGCTCCTGGAGGTCGATCCACACGGCGAGTCCGCCCGGGGTGGATGGCATGAGCAGGGGCGGGAGGTGGGTCAGGCCCGACTCGACGGCGTCGCGTCCGGCGGCCAGTCGCGCCGCCATGGCCCGCTGCAGCGCCGGCACGTCCTCGAACAGCTCCATCGTGATGCACTGCTCGAGAGGGGCCGTGCCGAGATCGATCGTGGGGCGGACGGCGAGAATCCGGTCGACGAGTTCGCGGGACGCGCGGATCCAACCCACGCGCAGGCCACCCCACGCCACCTTGGACATCGAGCCGAGCGTGATGACATCCCCGAACGCCGCCATCGGTGACGGGGTGTCCGGGCGATCGATGTTCAATTCCGCGCAGGTCTCGTCCACGACCAGCGTGGTCCCCGCGGCGCGTGCGGTGGCCACCAGACGGTCCCGTTCCGCTTCGGGGAACGTCGCGCCGGTCGGGTTGTGGAAATCGGGCACCAGATAGGCCAGGTGTGGCCGTGACTCCAGCAGCGTCGTCGAGAGATGGCGCGCGTCCCACCCGTCGGGGGAGACCGGTGTCGTCACCAGGCGCTGCCCGGCTCGACGCAGGGCGTCGATCGCATGCGGGAACGTCGGCTGCTCCACCAGGGCGATCCGTCCCGGCCGGGCGAGTGTCGCCAGCACGAGCGCGAACCCGTGCATGGCGCCGGACGTGATGATGATCTCGTCCGCACTCGTCGGGACTCCACGCTCCCGATAGCGGGCGGCGACCCGTTCGCGCAGCTCCGAGAGGCCGGGCAGCGAGTATCCGCTGCCTCCGCGCAGGCTCGCCAGCCGCGGCAGCGCGCGGAGGGTCGCCTCGTGCAGTCCCGGCGTGGACCCGGTGGACGAGATCGTGAAGTCGACCTCCGTCGAGGCGGACGAGGCGACGGGACGCGATGCGTGGGGCAGCGCGACGCGCGTCCCGGCTCCGTGCACGCGGGACACGTAGCCGGCTGCCTCGAGGCGGTCGTACGCGGCAGTGACGGTGGCGCGGGACCGACCGAGTTCGCTCGCCAGGGCCCGCTCACTCGGCAGCCGTTCCCCGACGCTCAGCCGCCCGTCCAGCACAAGGGACCGGACGCCGTCGGCGAGACCGGCGGCCACGGGAGAATTCGCGCGCGCCGGACCGAGCAACTGCACCAGACGAGAACCCATTCGGCCACTGTGACACAGAGTGGACTGGCAGAACCGGGCCACTTCTGTGACAGTGGACCGCCCTCGCGGTCGAAAACGCCGCCACGATGGGAACATGGCTCTCCGCTCGCCCTTCCTGCCGATCACGGCCGTTTCAGCGCGGGACGTCGTCGAGCGCCTGATCCAGCTGGCGGCCGGACTGTTCGCGTACGGCATCGCGATCGCGATGATGATCCGCGGGGGCATCGGACTGTCCCCGTGGGACGTTCTGAGCGTCGGCATCACTCGCCACCTCCCGCTCGGGTTCGGAACCGTGACGGTGCTGGTGTCGATCGTGGTCCTGCTGCTCTGGATTCCGCTGCGACAACGGCTGGGCCTCGGTACTCTGGCCAACGCGCTCGCCGTCGGGCCGAGCGCCGATCTCGGGTTGTCGTTCATCCCCGACATGCCCAATTGGATCGCCGGGGCCGCGCTGTTCGCCGCCGGCATGCTCATCCTGGCCTTCGCCACCGGCGTCTACATCGCCGCGGACTTCGGTCCGGGTCCGCGCGATGGTCTGATGACAGGACTCGTCCGGGTCACGGGGTGGAAAGTGTGGATCGTCCGCACCATCATCGAGGGCAGCGTGCTGCTGATCGGCTTCCTCCTCGGCGGGCCGGTCGGAGTGGGAACGGTGGCGTTCGCCTTCGGCGTGGGGCCGCTGATCGGCCTGTTCCTACCGCGCATGCTGGCCCGGCGCGCGCGCCGCAGCGCCGTCCTGGCGGCTCGCCGCGCTGCGTGATCGGCCGACCCTCCGAGCGCTCCGGCGCGGCGCCGACCCGCCACCGCAGACCTCAGCGAAGCCTGCTGCACGCACGCGCAACCGGGTGCAACGTGGCGCGGACTACCTTCATCGCAAGCGGTCGCTGAGGACGGAGAAGGTTCGCGGCGACGCTGTCCACGCATGACGTCGAAGGAGACCCCATGACCATCGTCGAAGAAGAAGTCCACGCGTACGCCGCCCCCGGTCAGCCCGGCGCCGTCGCGAACTACAAGCCGCGGTACGGCCAGTACATCGGCGGTGAGTGGGTCGAGCCCGCCTCCGGTGAGTACTTCGAGAACGTCTCGCCGGTCAACGGCAAGCCGTTCACCGAGGTCGCTCGCGGAAACGCCGACGACATCGACCGTGCCGTCGACGCCGCCTGGAAGGCGTTCGCGGACTGGCGCAAGACCAGCCCGACCGAGCGCGCCAACATCCTGAACAAGATCGCGGACCGCATCGAGGCGCACCTCGAGGAGATCGCCGTCGCCGAGACGTGGGAGAACGGCAAGCCCGTCCGCGAGACGCTCGCCGCGGACATCCCGCTTGCGGTGGACCACTTCCGCTACTTCGCCGGTGTCCTGCGGGCACAGGAGGGTTCGCTCAGCCAGCTCGACGAGAACACCGTCGCCTACCACTTCCACGAGCCGCTCGGCGTCGTCGGTCAGATCATCCCGTGGAACTTCCCGATCCTGATGGCGACGTGGAAGCTCGCCCCCGCACTCGCGGCCGGAAACTGCATCGTCCTCAAGCCCGCCGAGCAGACGCCGGCGTCGATCCTGTACCTGTTCGACATCATCGGAGACCTCCTCCCGGCCGGCGTCGTGAACATCGTCAACGGTTTCGGCATCGAGGCGGGCGCCCCGCTCGCGCAGCACAAGCGCATCCGCAAGGTGGCCTTCACGGGTGAGACCACCACCGGTCGCCTGATCATGCAGTACGCCTCGCAGAACCTCATCCCGGTCACGCTGGAGCTCGGAGGCAAGTCGCCGAACGTGTTCTTCGATGACATCGCCGCGCAGAACGACGCGTTCTACGACAAGTCGCTCGAGGGCTTCACGATGTTCGCGCTGAACCAGGGCGAGGTCTGCACCTGCCCGTCGCGCGCGCTCATCCAGCGCGGTATCTACGACACGTTCCTCTCCGACGGACTGGAGCGCGTCAGCAAGGTGGTCCAGGGCAACCCGCTCGACCCGCGCACGATGATCGGCGCGCAGGCCTCCAACGACCAGCTCGAGAAGATCCTGTCCTACATCGACATCGGCAAGGCGGGCGGCGCGAAGCTGCTCACCGGCGGCGAGCGCGTCGATCTCGGCGGGGACCTCTCCGAGGGCTACTACGTCGCCCCCACGGTGTTCGAGGGCACCAATGACATGCGGATCTTCCAGGAGGAGATCTTCGGTCCGGTGCTGTCGGTGACGTCCTTCTCGGACTTCGACGACGCCATTTCGATCGCCAACGACACGCTGTACGGTCTTGGCGCCGGCGTGTGGAGCCGCTCCGGCGACACCGCGTACCGGGCCGGCCGTGCGATCGAGGCGGGCCGTGTCTGGACGAACACGTACCACCAGTACCCGGCGCACGCGGCGTTCGGTGGGTACAAGCAGTCCGGTATCGGACGCGAGAACCACCTCAAGATGCTCGAGCACTACCAGCAGACCAAGAACCTCCTGGTCTCCTACGCCGAGGGGCCCATGGGCTTCTTCTGATCCCCACGCCCGGGCACGTCCGCGACGCTCATCTCCCGTCCCGGACGTGCCCGGAATTCTCCCGCGAGAGGAGCGGTCATGAGTGAACAGTTCGCCCGTGTAGAAGTGTCGGACGCGGCCTCGGACCTGCTGCGGGAGCTCGCCGCGAAACACGGTCCCCTGATGTTCCACCAGTCCGGTGGGTGCTGCGACGGCAGCTCGCCCATGTGCTATCCGGTCGGCATGTTCCTCACCGGGCCGAGCGATGTCCATCTCGGCACCCTCACGGTGGACGGCATCGATCCGATCGAGGTCTACATGTCGGAGTCGCAGTTCGAGTACTGGAAGTACACCCACCTCACGATCGACGTCGTGGACGGACGTGGGGCCGGGTTCAGCGTCGAGGGCCCGACCGGCAAGCGCTTCCTCATCCGTTCGCGCATGCTGACCGATCCGGAGCTGGCGCACTTCGGCCTGATGCCCGAGGTCTGACCGCGAGACACCCAGGCACGTCCGAGAAACCCCGCAACGCGGGGCGTTTGGGACGTGCCTGGGTGTCTCGGGAGGCGGCGACGGTTCAGGGAGCGAAGACGCGCAGGATGGCGGGCAGGAATTCGCGCAGCAGGAAGAACGCCGCGACCGCTCCGGCGAACACCCAGGTGCCCCAGTTGACGCCGCGGCGCAGACGCTGGCCCTGCGGCGCCACGCCCATCGGCCGCCCGGAGGGGATCGGCGGCAGGACGTTCCCGGCGCCGACGGCCGCAGGCGCGACGGCCGCGAACGCCTGCGGCGCCGTCGGGGTGGCCGGGGTGGACATCCGGTCGTCCCGCCACCGCTCCCACTGCTCGACCTTCGTCACCAGTGCGTGCACGGCCTGGAACTGCCAGGCCCAGGACGCCGCATCCAGCGGATTCGGCCGCGCCTGCGTGTAGAGGAAGACCCAGTCGTCGACGATCTCGACGTCGAACGCCCCCACAGCGTCGATGAAGTTCGCCATCACGTCCGGAGTGAACAGATACAGGGCGTCGGCCTCGTACCCGGTGGGGCAGTACAGCCGGAAGTGTCGGTCGAAGTCGCCTTCCAGGGAAAGGTGCTGGTCCCGGTGGAAGTGCGCGGGCAGGTTCGACCCGAGGAAGGAGTTGTTCGCCTGGGCGTCCAGGACGATGTTCGGCAGGCGGTTGTTCAGCCGCACCGCCGCATAGTGCCATCGGTGCGTCTGCCGCTCCTTTCCGGACCCGGTCGTGTACTGGTAGTCGGCGTACTCGACGAACCGGGGGGCGGTTGCGCGGAGCAGGACGGAGGCGCTGCGGGCGGAGCCCTGTCCGAAGACCATGCCGGGCAGTGCCGGGTCCGCCAGGCTCGGGAGGTACTCCATCGCGTTGGCCGTCGCGAAGCGCGAGAGCCGGTAGTCCCGGCGGGTGCGGCGACCGCGGCTCACGAAGAAGAACACGGCGGCGGCGACGATGACCAGCAGCACCACGACGGGTATCGGATTGCGTCCGCTGCGTCCCGAGAAGAAGGCGATCATGGTCGGAATCAGACCCGCGAGGACGACGACGACCGTGACGACGGGGACCACGATGCTGACGATCTTCGCCCCGGACGGTGAGCTCCGCGCGAAGGGTGGATTCGCGCGGAACGCCTTCAGCGCCGCCGGGTCGATCGGATCGGTCAGCGGTCGTGCGTCAAACGGCACCATCGTGCTCATGATTCCCCCCTCGCGGACCGAACCCGTCCGCTCGACCGATGGTAGCCGGGGGTGTGGAATCCGTCCGCTGCCATCACCGTGGATCGTTAGCATGCCCGGGTGCCGATATCAGTCTCGTCACGATGCGTCCTGTCGTCTTCTGCGTGAACGGGTCGCACCGCGAAGATATCGACATTCGTCCGTGTCCCCGACGCGGATCAGCACCCGTACACAGAGGTAGCACTATGTCACTGCACAGCAAGCGGAGCCGTCTGGCTCTGGCCGTCGGCGCACTCAGCGCCGCGGCGATCGTTCTCGCCGGTTGCGCCACGAGCTCGACGGGCGGCGGAGAGTCGACCGGCGGAACCGGCGGCGCCGCCAAGGGCGGCGACGTCGTCGTCGGCACCACGGACAAGATCACCAAGCTCGACCCGGCCGGTTCGTACGACAACGGCTCCTTCGCCGTGATGAACCAGATCTACCCGTTCCTGATGAACAGCAAGTACGGCACGGCGGAGGTCACTCCGGACATCGCCGAGTCGGCCAAGTTCACCAGCCCCACCGAGTACACGGTGAAGCTGAAGTCGGGTCTGACCTTCGCCAACGGCCACAAGCTGACCTCGTCGGATGTCAAGTTCAGCTTCGACCGCCAGATCAAGATCAATGACGCGAACGGTCCGGCATCGCTGCTGTCGAACCTGGACAGCGTCGAGACTCCGGATGACACCACGGTCGTCTTCAAGCTGAAGACCGCGAATGACCAGATCTGGCCCCAGATCCTCTCCTCGCCGGCCGGTCCCATCGTCGACGAGGAGGTCTTCTCCGCGGACGCCGTGACCAGCGATGACGACATCGTCAAGGGCAAGGCGTTCGCCGGCCAGTACGAGATCTCCTCCTACAAGTTCAACGAGCTCATCAACTACGTCCCGTTCGCGGACTACAAGGGTGAGCTGGGTGCGGCCGAGAACGACTCCGTCACGGTGAAGTACTACGCCGACGCATCGAACCTGAAGCTCGCGATCGGCAACGGCGACATCGACGTGGCGTTCCGCAGCCTCTCCGCGACCGACGTCGAGGATCTGTCCAAGAACGACAAGGTCAAGGTCGTCGACGGTCCCGGTGGTGAGATCCGCTACATCGTCTTCAACTTCGACACCATGCCGTTCGGCGCCAAGGCTGCCGACGCCGACCCGGCCAAGGCGCTCGCCGTCCGCCAGGCGATGGCATCGCTGATCGACCGCGCCGCGGTCGCGAAGGACGTCTACAAGGACACCTACAGCCCGCTGTACTCCTTCGTCGCCGAGGGGATGACCGGCGCGAACGAGGCGCTGAAGGGTCTGTACGGCGATGGCAACGGTGGACCCTCCGTGGACAAGGCCAAGGAGATCCTGACCAAGGCCGGCGTCACGACTCCGGTCACGCTGAACCTGCAGTACAACGGCGACCACTACGGTCCGTCCTCGGGCGACGAGTACGCGGCGTACAAGTCGCAGCTGGAGGAGGGTGGTCTGTTCACCGTCAACCTGCAGCAGACCGAGTGGGTGCAGTACTCCAAGGACCGCACCGCTGACGTCTACCCGATGTACCAGCTCGGTTGGTTCCCGGACTACTCCGACGCGGACAACTACCTCACCCCGTTCTTCACCGCCAACAGCTTCCTGAAGAACCACTACTCCAACGCCGAGGTGGAGAAGCTCATCGGTCAGGAGGCGACCGAGACGGACGCCGCCAAGCGCACCGAGGAGATCGGCAAGATCCAGGACCTCGTCGCCGCGGACCTGTCCACGATCCCGCTGCTCCAGGGCAAGCAGGTCGCGATCGTCGGCAAGGACGTGAAGGGCGCGACGCTGGACGCGTCGTTCAAGTTCCGGTACGCACCGCTGACCAAGTAAGTCGATCATGAGCCGGGGATCTCGCCACGCGTGGCGGATCCTCGGCTCATGGCGTTCCCAGTAAGGTTCACGCATGGTCACAGCCGTCGACGACCCGATCTCCGTCGCCGCCGCCAAGCCCGTCAAGGCGCAGGGCGGCGGACTGTGGCGGTACATCGTCGTCCGCCTCCTCCTCATCATCCCGACCGTCTTCATCCTGGTCACGACGGTCTTCTTCCTGATGCGCATCACCGGTGACCCCATCACCGCGGCTCTCGGTGGGCGTCTGACGCCCGACCAGCTCGCCGAGCGCATCCACCACGCCGGGTATGACCGGCCCCTGATCACGCAGTACTTCGAGTACCTCGGGCATCTGCTGGTCGGTGACTTCGGCACGACCCTCACGGACGGTCGTCCGGTGATCGAGATCCTGCTGCAGTACGGCTCGGCCACGTTGGAGCTCGCGATCTACGCCGTCATCGTCGCGCTCGTGATCGGCATCCCGTTCGGCATGATCGCCGCCTACAAGCGCGACAAGTGGCCGGACGCGGTCGCCCGCATCCTGGCGATCCTCGCCTACGCCACGCCCATCTTCTTCGTCGGCCTGCTGCTGAAGCTGATCTTCGCCGTGTGGCTCAACATCCTCCCGGTGTCCGGGCGCGCCGGCACTCGTACCGAACTGCTGATGAGCGGTGTGAACACCCCGACTGGCATCTACCTGCTGGATGCGATCCGCCTCGGCAACGGCGACGCGATCCTGGACGTTCTGTGGCACGCCGTGCTGCCCGCACTCGCTCTTGGACTGCTCACTGCCGGCGTCTTCCTGCGCCTGGTGCGCACCAACATGATCGGCACCCTGGGCCAGCAGTACGTGACCTCCGGCCGGTCCCGTGGTGTCGCGGAATACCGCCTGGTCACCAAGCACGCCTTCCGCCCCGCCCTGATCCCGATCATCACGGTGATGGGCATGCAGATCGCGATGCTGCTCGCCGGTGCGATCCTGACGGAGACGACCTTCGAGTGGAAAGGTCTCGGCTTCATGCTCTCCGAGTACCTGAAGGCGCGCGATTTCGTGGCAGTCCAGGGCATCGTCGTGATGATCGCCGTGATCGTCGCGCTGACCAACTTCATCGTCGACATCGTCGCGGCCATGATCGACCCGCGGGTGAGGTACTGAGATGACCCAGCCGGCTCGAGACCTGCCCACCCCGTCCACCGCCGCGCTCGCGGTGCAACCGCCGCCGCGCAAGAAGCTCGTCGACCGTCTGCCGGTGATCGCTCAGCTGCGGCAGAGCGTCGGCCTGCAGCGCGCGATGCTCATCATCGGCCTCGTCATCGTCGTGGTCTTCGTTCTCGTCGCGATCTTCGCCCCGCTGCTGGCGCCCTACTCGTGGGCGCAACAGAAGGCGGACGGCGTGACCTTCGGCACCCAGCAGCCGCCGAACGCGACCAATCTCCTCGGCACCACGGTGTCCGGATTCGACGTCCTCTCCCGCGTGATCTGGGGAGCCCAGACCGCGCTGCTGGTGATCCTGGCCGCGATCGCGTGCTCGATCTTCGTCGGCATCGCGCTCGGCCTGCTCTCCGGCTACTTCGGCGGGTGGCTGGACCGCATCCTCGTCGTCGTCTGCGATGCGATCTACGCCTTCCCGTCGCTGCTGCTGGCGATCGTCATGTCGATCGTGATCAGTCGTGGCCAGTCCACGCTGTGGGGCGGGATCATGGCGACCGCGATCTCGATCACCGTCGTGTTCGTGCCCCAGTACTTCCGCGTGATCCGCGCCGAAGTGGTGCGCGTGCGGCAGGAGCCCTTCGTGGAATCGGCGAAGGTCATCGGCGTCCCGACGGGCCGCATCCTGCTGCGCCACGTGCTGCGCAACTCGACGCGCTCGCTGCCCGTGGTCATCACCCTGAACGCCTCCGAAGCGCTCCTGACCCTCGCGGGCCTCGGCTTCCTGGGCTTCGGCATCGAGGCGACGAAGGCCGGTGAGTGGGGGTACGACCTGAACCGTTCCGTGGCCGACGTCACCAGTGGCATCTGGTGGACGAGCGTGTTCCCCGGTGTCGCGATCGTGCTGGTGGTGCTCGGCATCACCCTCCTCGGGGAGAGCCTGAACGATCTGAGTGATCCGCGACTGCGCACGCGCCGTCGCGCGGGAGGTGTGGCATGAGTGATGTCGCGGAGATCCACGACCTGAAGATCGCGTTCGCGACGGACGGCGAGCCGGTCCAGGCGATCAACGGCATCTCGTTGGCCGCGCACGCCGGTGAGGTTCTGGCGATCGTCGGTGAGTCCGGGTCCGGCAAGACCGTGACGGCGAACACGCTGCTCGGGCTGCTGCCGGAGACGGCGACCGCCTCCGGTGCGGTCATCATCCGGGGCCGGGACGGCGGCGAGACCGACGTCGTGCACGCCACCCACAAGCAGTTGCGCGCGATGCGCGGCCGGGACGCCGCCATGGTCTTCCAGGAGCCGTCCACGGCGCTGAATCCCGTCTACACGGTGGGGTGGCAGATCGCGGAGGGCCTGCGCGCGCACACGAAGATGTCCCGCAAGGAGGCACGGGCGCAGGCGATCGACGTCATGCGCAGGGTCGGCATTCCCGACCCGGACAAGCGCGTCGACGACTTCCCGCACCAGTTCTCCGGAGGACAGAAGCAGCGCGTCGTGATCGCGATGGCCCTCGTCCTGAACGCCGGTCTGATCATCGCCGATGAGCCCACCACGGCGCTCGATGTGACCGTGCAGGCGGAGATCCTGGAGCTGCTGCGGCAGTGCCGCGATGAGTTCGGCGCGACGATCGTGCTGATCACGCACAACATGGGCGTGGTCGCGGACCTCGCTGACCGTGTCGTGGTGATGTTCCGCGGCGACATCGTCGAGGAGGCGCCCGCGCAGCAGCTGTTCGCGGAGCCGCGCGAGGACTACACGAAGGAGCTGCTGGCCGCCGTCCCGCACGTCGGTCGCGGCAAGTCAGCGCGCCAGGACCCGAACGCGGCGGCGCCCACCGCGCCGCCGGAGGGCAGCCTCGTCGTCGCCGAGAAGGTGGAGATCGGCTACCCGGGTCGCTTCGGTCGCACCGGGGTGATCGCCGTGCACGGCGTGGACTTCTGGATCGGGCCGGGCGAGGTGCTCGGCCTCGTCGGCGAGTCCGGATCGGGCAAGACCACGATCGGCCGGGCGATGGTCGGGCTCACGTCCGTCGTCGGCGGGTCGCTGCGGGTGCTCGGGCAGGAGATGCGCGGCGTGAAGTCGCGCCAGCTCACCGCGAACCGCGCCGATGTCGGATTCGTGTTCCAGGACCCGGCGACGAGCTTCAACCCGCTGCTCAGCATCGGGGAGTGCGTCGCGGAGCCGCTGGTGGTGCACCGTCCGGACATGAGCGATCGGGATCGCCGCGCGCGGGTCCTCGAGTTGCTGGATGCCGTCCGGTTGCCGGAGAACTTCGCGAACCGGTATCCGCACGAGCTGTCCGGCGGTCAGCGTCAGCGTGCGTCGCTGGCCCGTGCCCTGGCGCTCGATCCGAAGCTGCTGATCGCCGACGAGCCGACCAGCGCGCTGGACGTGTCGGTGCAAGCGAAGGTGCTCGAGCTGTTCGTGCAACTGCAGCGGGACCTGGGTTTCGCGAGCCTGTTCATCAGTCACGACCTCGCCGTCATCGACGAGGTCTCGGACCGGATCGTCGTGCTGCGGCAGGGCCGCATTCAGGAGCAGGGCACGACCGCCCAGGTGCTCGGCAACCCGCAGGACCCGTACACGCGGGAGCTGCTGGCCTCGCTGCCGGTACCGGACCCGATCGCGCAGCACGCCCGGCGTGAGGAGTGGAAGGCCGCTCGCGCCGCCTCGCGCGGAGCGTGAAGCCTCCGCGCCATCGCGTAGCGACGATGCTCCGTTTCGTCCGGTGCGATCACTCTGACGAACCTCCCTGGGAAGGGCGTGCTCGCGCGGGCGGCTGGTCCGTGCCGCATAGAATCCGTTCGTCATGGCAACACGCACCACCCCGGGGAAACGGCGGAAGAAGCGCTCGCGCAAGCGTCCACGTCTCTCTGCGGCGCGTCGACGTGCCCTCCGCGAGCGCCGGTTCCGCGCCGTCATCGTCTCCGCCTTCGTCGTGCTGGGAGTGACGACGGCGGCGATGATCGGAGTGGTCGGAAATCGGCAGTGGGACGTCGATCCGGCCGCACCCGGCGTGACGGCGGCCGCGGTGTCCGCGGATCATCCGGCCGTCGACGGATGGGATGCGGAGCAGCTGGCGAACGCGAAAGCGATCCTCGACGCGGGCAACGAGCTCGGTCTCGGCGAACGTGATCAGACGATCGCGGTGATGACGGCGATGGGGGAGTCCTCGCTGCGCAACCTCGATCACGGGGACTGGGAGACCAGCGGGGTGAAGAACCCGGACGGCACGCGCACCACTTCGCTCGGGCTGTTCCAGCAGCAGGACTGGTGGGGCACGCGAGCGGAGCGGATGGATCCCCGACAGGCCGCGCTCCTGTTCTACCGGGCGATGCGGCGCGCGGTCCCGGACGCCGAGCGCGGGTCGGTCTCGCCGACGCTCATCGCCCATCGCACGCAGCGCAATGAGGAGCCCGAGCACTACGAGCCCTACTGGCGTGACGCGGTCACGGTCGTGCGAGCGCTCTCCGGGCAGTGACCTCTGACAGACTCGCGGTGTGCAGATCGAGTTCCGTCCCACCACCGCTGATGACCTCGATTACGTCGTGGAACTCAAAGCACGATCCATCCGCGAGGATCTCGAGCGGCACGGACGCTGGCACCCGGACCGCTCGCGGGAGTGGGTCGCGCGCAGCTTCGCGCCCGAGTGGACCCGACTGATCCACCTGGACGGCCACCTCGCCGGCACCGTGTCGCTGCGCCGGGCGCCGGATGCACTGTGGCTGGAGCTGTTCTATCTGGAGCCGGGGCTGCGCGGCCGCGGGGCGGGGACCGCCGTGCTGCGCCGGATCCTCGCCGATCACGGTCACGAGCGCATCCGCCTGGACGTGCTGTCCGGTTCCCGCGCGCGAACGCTCTACGAGCGGGAGGGGTTCGTGCTGGAGTCCGTCCATGAGATCGACGAGATCCTCGTCCGCGAGCCCACCGCGCGCGGAGACGGCAGCGCCGGCGACGCCGACTACGGCGCCATCGGGTCGGGCTATACGAACTACCGGCAGCCGGAGCCTCGCTTCCTCGCCGCGATCACGGACGCCTTCGGCGACGCCCGCACGGTCATCAACGTGGGCGCGGGGGCGGGCTCGTACGAACCGGCGGACCGCGAGGTCACCGCCGTGGAACCGAGCGCGGCGATGCGCGCGCAACGTCCGGGCCGCCTCTCCTCGGCGATCGACGCGTCCGCCGAGGACCTGCCGTTCGCCGACGACGCATTCGATGCGGCGCTGGCGTCCTTCACCGTGCACCAGTGGGCCGACCTGGCCGGCGGCCTGCGCGAACTGCGGCGAGTCACCACCGGCCCGGTCGTCGTCCTGACGTGTGACCCGGCCACGCTGACGCGGTTCTGGCTGAACGAGTACGCGCCGGAGGTCATCGCCACGGAAGCCCGGCGCTACCCGGCGCCGGAGGTCATCGCGGACCTGCTCGGCGGGGCCGTCACCGTGACCGAGGTGCCGATTCCGCTGGACTGCACCGACGGGTTCAGTGAGGCGTACTACGGCCGTCCCGAGGCGCTGCTGGACCCCGGCGCACGGCAGGCGAACTCGGCGTGGAGCTTCGTCGCGCCCGAGGTCGCCGAGAGATTCGTCAGCGCGCTGTCCGCCGACCTCGCCTCCGGCGCATGGGACGCCCGTCACGGACACCTGCGCACCCGGCCGGAGTTCCGCGGCTCCCTGGTGCTCATCGTCGCCCGCTGACCCCGGCGTCGGGGTCAGATCGGCGCGTCACGCGTTGACGGTGTCGGCGTCCCAGCCGAGGTCGGCGTCGGCGGGCAGGGCCAGCGCCTCCAGATGCGGGTCCGTGATCAGCGCGTCGATCAGCGCGACCGACCCTCCCACGACGGTCGAGTCCAGGTCGATGTCCGTGACGAGGATCCACGAGCGATCCGCCGGCCACAGCAGGTTGGGGGAGATGGTCGCGGTTCCGAGCGGCGTGTCCGGCTCGCGCCACGGGACGTGATCGCTCCAGTCCGGGTCGGTGAACAGCGTGAGATCGCCGGAGAACAGCACGTGCTCCCTCTCGCTGACCGTGAGGCGAGGACCGGCGGCGACCTCCGCGGACAGGATCCCGTCCTGCCACTCGGGCTCGCGGTAGGGGCTGTTGAACGGATCGTGGATGCTCGCACCGAGCATCCGGGCGTGGCGCTCGGCGACCTCGTCGTCCGCGACCCCGTCCGCCGGGAGGAACGTGCGGTAGCCGCGCCCGTGGTCGTCGTACCCACCGAGCAGTCCGCTCCAGCCGTCCCAGAGGGTGGCGTATCCGGGGGTGGGCTTCCCGCCGGTGGCGGTCGCGACGATCGCCGCCAGCGGCTCCGGGAAGAGCTCTCCGGGAGGCGGGGCGAAGAACTCCCGGCCGTCCGGGCTCATCGCCGGCACGGCGTCGCGGACCAGGGTGTGCCACTGCGCGGACGGGTGACGGGTGGTTCCGAACGCGTGGGCCGTCTCCGCCCAGGTGGCGTGCGTGTCCACGATCCGCGACAGCAGGGCGTCGCGCTCGCGGTCGGACAGCCGCCGCTCCTCGGCCTCCGTGGGTACATGTCCGCCCGGAATGCTCCGCACCCCGGCGGGGTGCAGAACGCGCGCGTACGCCGCGAAACCGCGCGGTGCGATGCTGTGCAATCGTTCCCCGTCGGCCTCCAACGCCTTCTTGATCCAGTCCCCGGCCCCGGTGTCGCTGTCCCACTCCATGCCGTCAGGGTAGCGGCTGGTCACAGCCGCAGGCGGGCCGCCTCCAGCAGAAGCGGGACGCCGTCGGCGAGAGCCGGACCGAACGTGTCGCCCGGACGCTCACCGTCGACCCAGCGCGTGTAGATCGCCTCGCAGAACACCGCGGCCTTGAACAGCGCGAGCGCCTCGTACCAGTCCAGCCGCGTGACGTCATCGCCGTGTCGTGCCGCGTACCGCGAGACGAGCTCGTCGCGCTCCGGGAAGCCGTCCAGCCGCGTGACCGGCGTCAGCTCCAGCGGCGTCGCGGTCACTCCCGGTCGAGCGTAGGTCGCGGTGAAGTAGCCGAGGTCAGCGAGCGGATCGCCGAGCGTCGCCATCTCCCAGTCCAGGATCGCCGCGACTCGGGCGGGAGCCCCGGGGGCGTACATGAGGTTCCCGATCCGGAAGTCCCCGTGCACGACGGCGTGACGCTGGGTGCGGGGCATCGTGGCGCGCAGGCGTGATGCGAGATCCGCCACGACCGTCCCATCGCGACGGGACACCATCGCCCACAGACCGGCGAACCGGGAGACCTGACGCTCGAGGTACCCGTCCGGACGTCCGAGGCGGGCCAGCTCGCCCTGGTCGACCGTCACCGCGTGCAGCTCGGCAAGGGTGTCGATGGCGGCGAATGCGATCCCCGCGCGCCCGGCCGCGGTGTCCAGCGCGGTCGGAATCGCGTCGGTGACGACCTCGCCCGTGATGTGCTCCATCACGTAGAACGGAACGCCGAGCACGGTGTCATCCGCGCAGACGGCGAGGATCTGCGGCACTCGAATGCCCGCGGCGGCGAGCTGCCGTTGCACGCGCGCCTCGCGCACCATGTCGTGCGCCGACGGGGGCAGCGGCGGTCGGGGCCCCCGACGCAGCACGACATCGCGGTCACCGACGCGGAGCGCGTACGTGATGTTCGACTGCCCGTCGCCGATGCGCTCCCAGGAGAGGGGACCGGTCCCGATCCCGGCGGACGCGAGGAACTCGGCGACGGCATCGAGCACGAGCAGCGGGGGCCGCTGCAGCGCGGCGGCATCGGTGGCCGTGGCGACGACCTCCACGCCGTCCGGACGGTCGATCATTCGGCCGGATCCGGGTCGACGACGTCCAGGCGGTGTGCACCGGCGGCGACCTCGCGCGTGCGCGCGGACGAGGCGCGGCGGGCGATCGCCCAGCGGTGGGTCTCGCTCGAGCCGTCGTAGATGCGGAACGGCCTGACCTCGTTGAGGTACTGGATCAGTCCGAGTCCGTCGGTGACGCCGTCCCCTCCGCAGAGTTGGACGGCGCGATCGATGATGCGGAAGATCGCCTCCGAGCAGTGCACCTTCGCGATGGAGGACAGCGCCTCGCCGGCCCGCGCATCCGTCTCCAGCAGCGCCGCGGTGCGCTCGATCATGGCGTCCGAGGTCGCGAGGTCGATCTCGCTGTCCGCGAGCAGAGCCTGCGCGACCCCCAACTCTCGCAGCGGTGAGCCGAACAACGACCGGGCCGCCGCGCGGTCCAGGGCGGTGTCCTGCGCGCGGCGGGCGAGGCCGAGCCAGCGCATGCAGTGGGTCAGGCGAGCCGGACCCAGGCGCATCTGGGCGTACCGGAATCCCGCGCCCGGCTCGCCCAGCACTTCCGCGTCCGGTACGAAGCAGTCCGTGAACGTGACGTACGGGTGGCCTCCGGAGATCGCGCTCTCGATGGTGTGGATGTCCGGCCCGATCGTGATGCCCGGCGCATCCAATCCGGTCAGGAACATGGTCGCGCCGTCGCGTTCGTCCTCGGACGTCCGGGCCATGACGATCGCGAACGCGGCCCCGCGCGCCCCGCTGATGAAACGTTTGCGTCCGGTGATGCGCCAACCGCCGTCGACGCGCACGGCTCGCGTGGTCAGTGCGCGCGGGTCCGACCCGGCCCCGGGGTGGGGCTCGGTCATCGCGAAGCTGGAGCGGACCTCGCCGCGGGCGAGCGGAGCGAGCCACCGTTCGCGCTGCGCCGGGGAGGCGACCAGATTCAGCAGGTGCATGTTGCCCTCATCCGGCGCCATCGCATTCAGCACCGCCGGTCCGATGAGCGAGTAGCCGGCCTCCTGCAGAACCGGCGACCACTGCGCCAGGGGCAGTCCGTGCCCCCCGAACTCCGTCGGTGCCAGGGGGGCGAACACTCCGGCGTCCCGGGCCTGACCGCGCAGATCGGCGAGGCGGTCGTCCGACAGTGTCACGCCGTGCGGCGGCTCGGCCGGCAGCACGACATCGCGGATGAAGGCGCGGGTGCGATCGCGCAGGTTCTCGGACCCGCTCACGCCGTCCCTCCCGCGCGCAGCAGTCCGCCATCGAGCGTCAGCACCTCGCCGGTGATCCACGCCGCGTCCGCGGAGAGCAGGAACGCGACCGCACCGGCGACGTCCTCTGGGGTGCCCAGCCGACGCAGTGGATAGGCCGCCGACACCTCCTCTTCGCGTCCCTCGTACAGCGCTCGCGCGAAGCGGGTCTTCACCACGGCGGGGGCGACGGCGTTCACCCGGATCCGCGGGGCGAGTTCGACCGCGAGCGTGGCGGTGAGGTGGGACACCGCGGCCTTCGTGATGCCGTACCAGCCGATGCCCGGCGACACGACCTCGCCGGTGACCGAGGACAGGTTCACGATGCTGCCCCCACGTTCGCCCATGCCGGAGCGCACCACCTCCTGAGTCCAGGCGAGCGTGCCGAGCACGTTGACCTCGAAGACCTTGCGCGCGGCGTCCAGGTCGAGGTCCGCGAGCGGGCCGTAAACGGGGTTGATGCCGGCGTTGTTCACGAGGGCGTCGATCGGACCGAGTTCGGAGACCGTCCGTCGCACGGTCTCCGTGCGCGCGTCCGGGTCATCGGCCGCACCCGCGACGCCGATCGCGGTGCCGGACGGAAAGCTCGCGACCGCCGCGTCCAGCTCCTCGGCGTGGCGTGCCGTGAGACAGACACGCGCACCGTCATCGACGAGTCGGCGGGCGATGGCCAGCCCGATTCCTCGACTGGCGCCGGTCACGATCGCCACCGTCGCAGGCCGTTCCGTCATCGGGATCTCGCTTTCCGGGCGGCCTCATCGCCGCGTCCTCATTCGAATCGTGGATAAGAAATCCGTGGCGCGCAACCCCCGCCGGAATCCTCGGTTGTGCTCCGCAGATTCTAATGCATAATAAAAACGTGCTCCTCGCGAGGCAGCGAGAGCGGATCGGAAGGCACGACGATGGCGCTGACACGGGACCTCTACGATGACGACCACCGGCAGTTCCAGGGTGTCGTGCGCGCGTTCGTGGAGCAGCACGCCCGTCCGAACGCGGACCGATGGGAGGCCGCCGGGCGCGTGGATCGTGAGCTCTTCCGCCACGCGGCCGACGCGGGGATCCTCGGCTATGCGATCGCGGAGGAGTACGGCGGTGCCGGTCTGCACGACTTCCGCTTCAACGCGATCATGGGCGAGGAACTCGCGCGTCATCCGGTGTCGGACGGGATGGCCGGTATCGCGCTGTCCAATGACATCGTCATCCCCTACTTCGCCGACCTGACCACCCCCGAGCAGCAGGCGCGGTGGCTTCCGGGCATCGCCGCGGGGGAGCTGATCGTCGCCGTCGCGATGACCGAACCCGGCACCGGCAGTGACCTGTCCGGCATCCGCACCTCTGCGGTGCGCGACGGGAACGCCTATCTGGTCAACGGATCGAAGATCTTCATCTCCAACGGGCAGAACGCCGACCTGATCGTCACCGCGGTGCGCACCGGACCCGATCCGCACCGGGGACTGAGTCTGCTCGTGATCGAGGCCGACAGCGCGGGGTTCTCGCGCGGGCGGAACCTGGACAAGATCGGTCTGCACGCGCAGGACACCTCGGAGCTGGTGTTCCAGGACGTCCGCGTGCCGGCGGCCAACCTGCTCGGGGCGGAGGGTGACGGGTTCGCGGGCCTGATGCGGAATCTGCCGCAGGAGCGGCTCTCGATCGCGGCCGCCGCGGTGGCCTCCGCGGAGGGGGTGCTGGAGCGCACCATCGCCTACGTCACCGACCGCACCGCGTTCGGCCGACCGGTCGGGTCGTTCCAGAACACCCGGTTCGAACTGGCCGAGATGACGACCGCGACCGGCGTCAGCCGCGCGTACATCGACCAGGCGATCCGTGCGCACGTTGCGGGCGCGCTCAGCGCGGAGGACGCGGCGGCGGCGAAGTTCTGGACCACCGAGCAGCTCGTGGGGACCGTCAACCGGTGCCTGCAGCTGCACGGCGGGTACGGGTACATGCGCGAGTACCGGATCGCGCGTGACTACGAGGACGCACGCATCACCACCATCTACGGCGGGACGACCGAGATCATGAAGGAGATCGTCGGTCGCTCTCTCGGACTCTGAGCGGAGACACCATGGCCGAGGCCTACATCTACGACGCGATCCGCACCCCGCGCGGGCGCAATCGCGGCGGTTCCCTGCACGGCACGAAGCCGGTCGACCTCGTCGTCGGTCTGATCCACGCCGCCCTCGAGCGCAGTCCGGGACTGGATCCGGCCGCCATCGACGACATCGTGCTCGGGGTGGTTTCGCCCGTCGGCGAGCAGGGCGGGGACATCGCCCGGACCGCCGCCCTGGTCGCGGGACTGCCCGAGACGGTTGCGGGGGTGCAGTTGAACCGCTTCTGCGCGTCCGGACTCGAGGCGGTCAACACGGCCGCGCAGAAGGTCGCGTCCGGCTTCGAGGACCTCGTGCTCGCCGGCGGTGTCGAATCCATGTCGCGCGTGCCGATCGGGTCCGACGGCGGCGCTTACGCGCAGGACCCGACGACGAACTACGACCTCTCATTCGTCCCGCAGGGCATCGGCGCCGACCTCATCGCAACGCTCGAGGGCTTCACACGCGCCGACGTGGACGCGTACGCCGCGGAATCCCAGCGACGGGCGGAGGCGGCTTGGCGCGAGGGGCGCTTCGCCGACTCGGTCATCCCGGTCCGGGACCAGAACGGCGTGATCCTGCTGGACACGGACGAGCATCGCCGTCCGGAATCCGATGAAGCCGCGCTGGCGGGGCTCCCGGCCGCCTTCGCCGCGCTCGGTGACCAGGGCGGGTTCGACGCGGTCGCGCTGCAGAAGTACCACGCCGTGGAGCGCATCGACCACGTCCACACGGCCGGTAACTCGTCCGGCATCGTGGACGGCGCGGCCCTGGTCGTCATCGGAAGTGCCGAGATCGGGGAGCGGTTCGGCCTCACGCCCCGCGCGCGGATCGTGGCGACCGCGGTCACCGGATCCGAGCCCACGATCATGCTGACCGGACCGACGCCGGCGACGCGGAAAGTGCTCGCGAAGGCCGGACTCGAGGTCGTCGACATCGACCTGTTCGAGTTGAACGAGGCGTTCGCCGCGGTGGTGATGAAGTGGATGAAGGACCTGGACATCCCGCACGAGAAGGTCAACGTCAACGGCGGAGCGATCGCGCTCGGCCATCCGCTCGGCGCCACCGGGGCGATGATCCTCGGCACCCTGCTCGACGAGCTGGAACGCCGGGACCTGCGCCGAGGACTGGCGACGCTGTGCGTCGGTGCGGGCATGGGCATCGCGACCATCATCGAGCGGATCTGAGAGGAGCACCGATGGACACCACCACGGACACCGGCTACGCGTGGGAGCAGGACGCCGACGGCGACGTCATCATCACGCTCGATGACCCGAACAGCGCGGTCAACACCATGAACGAGCACTTCACGGCAGCGCTGCACGCGACCGCCGACCGGCTCGAGGCGGAACGGGAGAGCATTCGGGGCGTCATCCTCGTCTCGGCGAAGAAGAGCTGGTTCGCCGGGGGAGACCTGAACCTGCTGCGCGCCGCGGATCCGTCCCGAGCGACCGAGGAGACGGCCCACATCAACGCCGTCAAGGCAGACCTCCGCCGCCTCGAAAGGCTCGGGAAGCCGGTCGTCGCGGCGATGAACGGAACCGCTCTCGGCGGCGGGCTCGAGGTCGCGCTCGCGGCCCACCACCGGATCATCGTCGACGACCCCCGCGCCCGCTTCGGTGTTCCCGAGGTCTCGCTGGGCCTGCTGCCCGGCGGCGGTGGCGTCACCCGTCTGGTCCGCATGCTCGGCCTGCAGCGGGCGCTGACGGAGGTGATCCTGCCGGCGACGAAGTTCGCACCCGGGGACGCCCTCGCGGCGGGCATCGTGGACGAGCTCGTGGACGATGCCGCGGACCTCGTCCCGCGCGCGAAGGCGTGGATCGCTCAGAATCCCGCACCGGTGAAGCCGTGGGACGAGAAGGGCTTCCGGCTGCCCGGGGGCGCCCCCACCTCGCCCGCACTGGCCGCGCTGCTGCCCGCGTTCCCGGCGACGCTGCGCAAGCAGCTCAAGGGCGCGCCGATGCCGGCTCCCCGGGCGGCGATGGCCGCGGCCGTCGAGGGGGCGTACGTCGACTTCGACACCGCCTCCCAGGTGGAGACGCGCTACCTCGTCGAGCTCACGCACGGTCAGGTCGCCAAGAACATGATCGGAGCGTTCTTCTTCGACCTGCAGCAGATCACCTCCGGCAGCAGTCGTCCCACCGGGATCCCGAAGCGCGCGGTGACGAAGGTCGGCGTGATCGGTGCCGGCATGATGGGCGCCGCGATCGCCTACGTCTCGGCCAAGGCCGGGATCGAGGTCGTCCTCAAGGACGTCACCATCGAGGCCGCCGAGAAGGGCAAGGACTACGCGCGCGGGCTGGAGGAGAAGGCGCTGCAGCGCGGGCGGACCACACCGGAGCGCAGCGCCGCACTGCTCGCGCGCATCACTGCGACGGCGGAGGCGAGCGCTTTCGTCGGGGTGGACTTCGTGATCGAGGCGGTGTTCGAGTCCGTGCCCCTGAAGCAGCGGGTGCTGGCCGAGGTCGAGAGCATCGTCCGCCCGGACGCGGTGCTCGGGTCGAACACGTCGACCCTGCCGATCACGGAGCTGGCCGAGGGCGTCACGCGCCACGAGGACGTCATCGGCATCCACTTCTTCTCTCCGGTGGACAAGATGCCGTTGGTGGAGATCGTCCGGGGTGCGAACACCTCCGACGAGGTCCTGGCGAGGACGTTCGATTACGTGCTGCAGATCCGCAAGACGCCGATCGTCGTCAACGATCGACGGGGATTCTTCACGTCGCGGGTCATCGGGCGGTTCGTCGCCGAGGCGGTCGCCGCCGTCGGTGAGGGCGTCGAGCCGGTGTCCGTGGAGCAGGCCGCGCTGCAGGCGGGCTATCCGGCCGGAGCCCTCCAGCTGCTGGACGAGCTCACGATCTCACTCTCGCGGAAGATCCGCGTGGAGACACGGGCCGCCACCGAGGCCGACGGCGGCACGTGGATCGAGCATCCGTCCGAGGCCGTCATGGACTGGATGGTCGAGGACGCCGAGCGTCCCGGACGACGGGCCGGCGGCGGGTTCTTCGAGTACGACGAGTCCGGGCGCCGAACCGGGATCTGGCCGGGGCTGCGCGAGCACTACGGCTCCGGACGCACCGTGCTGCCGCTGCGCGACCTGCAGGAGCGCATGCTGTTCGCCGAGGCGCTGGACACGGTCCGGTGCCTGGACGAGGGCGTGCTCACCTCCGTCGCGGACGCCAACATCGGCTCCATCTACGGCATCGGGTTCCCGGCCTGGACCGGCGGCGTGCTGCAGTACATCAACCAGTACGACGGGGGTCCGGCGGGCTTCGTGGTTCGCGCCCGCGAGCTCGCGGAGCGCTACGGCGACCACTTCCTGCCGCCGGCCTCGCTGGTCGCGAAGGCCGACGCCGGCGAGATCTACGCATGACCGAGCAGAAGGAGACCAACGACATGGACGCTGCGACCTCGACCAGCCCGCGCCTGCGGACGCGCTTCACCGAGGCGCTCGGCATCGATCATCCGGTGGTGCAGGGCGGCATGATGTGGGTCGGCCGCGCGGAACTGGCGGCGGCGGTGTCCGACGCCGGGGGTCTCGGGATGATCACCGCCCTCACGCAGCCCACGCCCGCCGACCTCGTCCGCGAGATCGAGCGGGCGCGGACCCTCACCGACAAGCCGTTCGGTGTGAATCTCACGATCCTGCCGTCGATCACTCCGCCGCCGTACGACGAGTACCGGCGGGCGATCATCGATGCCGGCATCACGATCGTGGAGACCGCCGGTGCGAACCCGGAACCGCACATGGACATGTTCCGCGACGCCGGCATCCGCGTGATCCACAAGTGCACCAGTGTGCGGCATGCGCTGAAAGCGGAGAAGGTCGGTGTGACGGCGGTGTCCACCGACGGCTTCGAGTGCGCCGGTCATCCGGGCGAGGACGATGTGCCGGGGCTCGTGCTCATCCCCGCCGCCGCCGACGCGCTGTCCATCCCGTTCATCGCGTCCGGGGGGTTCGCGGACGGGCGCGGATTGGCGGCCGCGCTCGCGCTCGGGGCCGACGGCGTGAACATGGGCACGCGCTTCATGTGCACCGTGGAGTCGCCGATCGCGCAGGCGGTGAAGGAGCGCATCGTCGCGGCGAGCGAGCTGGACACGAACCTCATCTTCCGGTCGCTGCGCAACACCGCCCGGGTGGCGAAGAACACCGTTTCCGACGAGGTCGTGCAGATCCTCGCCGCCGGCGGACAGTTCCCGGACGTGCAGCCGCTCGTCGCGGGAGTGCGCGGACGGAAGGTGTTCGAGGACGGCGACATCGAGGCCGGCATCTGGACCGTCGGGCTCGTGCAGGGGCTCATCCACGACATCCCGGCCGCCGGTGAGGTCGTTCGCCGCACCGTCGCGGACGCTCACGCGGTCCTCGCCGCGCGTCTGGCCCAGTTCTCCTGACCCGATCGCGCCCCGGGTGCTGAGCGGGCGTCAGGCTCCGGCGCCGAAGCGGACCATGTCCTGCGTCGAGCGGACGAGTTCGTCGAGACTCCGCGTGCGCGGATTCCACCACTCCACGGCCCAGTTCATCGAGCCGAGCAGCAGGAGCCGGAAGATGTTGATGTCCAGGTCCGCTCGCAGTTCACCGGCGTCCTGCGCGGTGTGGAACAGATCGCGCCAGATGCGGCTGTACGCCGCTTCCTCGGCCGCGGGTCGCACACGGAGGTGCTCCGGCACCTGGCCGGCGTTGCGGATGGACGCGGTGGTGTAGTCGGAGATCTGCAGCTCGTAGCGCAGGTGCGCATCGACGGCTGCGAGGATGCGCTCCAGCGCCGTCGCGTCGGACATGTCGCCGACGACCGCCTCGACATGCTCGCGGACCCGGTGCGCGCCGGCCCACATGACCTCCTCGACGAGGTCGTCGCGGGAGGCGTAGTAGTAGTAGATCGCCGGCGCCTGCAGCCCGGCGACCTCGGCGACGTCGGTCAGTCGCATCCCGGCGTATCCCTTGCGGCTGAGAACCTGCGCCGCGGCATCGAGGATCCGCTGTCGTGTGCGCTGCGACTTCTGCGTCGCGCCGTCCTCGCCCTGTGCCACGGCTGCCTCCCCGGAGGACCGGGCGGCCTCCGTCGCTCATTCTAACGGAGATTCGAAATCCTCTTGTGCCGCTCGGATGCCGCGCGCTAGTGTGAATGACCGTTAACTTCTCACTCAAGGACGAGATCTCGATCGAGATGGAGGAGCACATGACGCTCACGGCCGACCCCACCGACGGACTGACCACGACGGACCCGCGCGACGGTTCCGTGATCGCCGTCCATCCGCTCGCCGACGAGGCCGCCGTGCGCGCCGCGGTCAGCGCCGGCCGCGACGCCGCGCGCTGGTGGCGAGATCAGGGCTTCGCGGGCCGCCGGAAGCTGCTGCTGGCGTTCACGGGGGCGATCGCCCGCGACGCGGGCGAGCTCGCCGCCGTGATCGCACGGGAGACCGGCAAGCCCAGCGGCGACGCGCTGCTCGAGGTCATGCTGACGCTCGGGCACCTGGACTGGGCGGCCAAGCACGCGGCGAAGGTGCTGCGTCGGCGACGCGTCCCGTCCGGCCTGGCCAGCTACAACCAGCGCGCATCCGTAGGGTACGAGCCGTACGGTGTGGTCGGCGTGATCGGACCCTGGAACTATCCCTTCTACACACCCATGGGGTCGATTTCGTACGCGCTCGCGGCCGGCAACGCGATCGTGTTCAAGCCGAGCGAACTGACCCCCGGCACGGCGGTCTGGGTCGCCGAGAAGTGGCGCGAGGTCTGCGCGACGCCCGTCCTGCAGGTCGTGACGGGGGATCGGAGCACGGGTGCGCACCTGGTCTCCGCCGGCGTCGACAAGATCGCGTTCACCGGATCGACGAGCAGCGCGAAGCGCGTGATGGCCGCGTGTGCGCAGACGCTCACCCCGCTGGTCGCCGAGTGCGGCGGAAAGGACGCGCTGATCGTGGCTGCGGACGCCGACCTGGACCAGGCGGCGGACTTCATCGCGTTCGGGGCGTTCGGCAACGCCGGACAGACGTGCGTCGGTGTCGAGCGCGTGTACGTCGAGGCGCCCGTCCGGGATCAGCTGATCGCGAAGGTGCGTGAGCGCGCCGAGCGCATCCGCACGGCCGGTGACGATGCGACATACGGCCCGATGACGCTCGAATCCCAGTCGGAGGTCGTCGCCGCGCACATCGCGGACGCGCTCGCTCGTGGCGGGACCGCCGTCCTGGGTGGTCCGGATGCCGTGCACGGGCGCACGGTGGATCCGGTCGTGCTCGTGGACGTGCCCGAGGACGCCGACGCCGTCCGGCTGGAGACGTTCGGGCCCACCGTGGTGATCAACACGGTGGCGGATCTCGACGACGCGGTCACTCGGGCGAACGCGACGGACTACGGTCTCGGCGCAGCGGTGTTCACGAAGGATCGCCGCACCGGCGAACGGATCGCGAGCCGGCTCGTGTCCGGCGTCGTCACGATCAACTCGGTCCTCGGTTTCGCGGCGATCGGTGCGCTCCCGTTCGGCGGACGCCGCGGATCCGGCTTCGGCCGCATCCACGGCGCCGACGGTCTGCGGGAGTTCAGCACGCCCAAGTCGGTCGCTCGGCAGGCGAGCAAGGCCGTGCTGAATCTGCTCACTCTGGAGCGGACACCGCGCGACATGCACCTCGCCGAGCGGATGATCCCGATGCTGCACGGCAAGGGGCGCTGAACCGGCCGCGTCAGCGGATACCGAGCACCGTCTCCACGAGCCGCGCGAGTCGGGAGGCCGCGGCGGCATCCCGATCCGCGAGCAGCGGAGCCTGGTCGGACACGACGTTGAGGCCGGCGTGCACGAGCACGGTTGCCTCCCGCTCGGGGAGCTCCGGCCGCACCGCTCGCAGCAGTTCCACCCACTCGTCCACATGCGCGCGCTGCACGGCGCGCAGTCGACGCTGCTCGTCCGGGCCGAGGTTTCCGATCTCGGAGAAGTAGACCCGCATGAGCCCGAGGTGCGCGAACGTGTAGTCGATGTACGCGCGGCACAGTGCCCGCAGCTCCGTCACCGGGTCCGGGGCGGTCGCTCGGGCCGCACGGACGGAACCGTCCAGCTCGGCCGCAGCGCGTTCGCATGCGGCCAGCAGCAGAGCGGCCTTGCCGTCGTAGTGCCGGTAGACCCCGGACGGCGTGAGGTCGACTTCGAGCGCGAGGTCCTCGATCGTGACCTCGTTGTACCCCCGCTTCGCGAAGAGGCGGACGGCGGCCTCCGCCAGCCGCACGCGGCGTCCCGCATCCACGGGCTGATCTGCGGGAGCGGGCACGGGCGCCGTGGTGTCAGTGACCGCCGGTTCGCTGTCGAGGACCCGCCACGCCGCCTCGCGCAGGAGGGTCCGCAGCGGGCGAACCGCGAGCACGGTGCGGTGGGACGTGATGCCGGCGGCGACGCTCAGCGCGCCGAGCACGAGAAATCGACGGTCCGCCTCGCTCACCTCCGGACGCGCCACGCGGTGCGCCCGCGCGAACCGCTCCCGGAGCGCGTCGAACTCGCCGCGCATGCGCCGACGGTCCTGCGGGTTCAGGTAGCGCGCCTCCCAGCGATAGATGCCGCCCGTCGCGCGGAGTTCGATCGTGGTGCTGATCGCGGCGTCCAGCAGGGCCTCCAGCGCCGCACGCGCCTGCGCCGGCGTCCCGATCGGGAGCGCGGCCGCCGCATCGGAGTCCTCGATGAGTCGATGTGCGAGCACGAAGGCCGTGCGGGCGAACAGCGCGTACTTGTTCGGGAAGTGGCGGTAGAGCGCCGGCGCGGAGATGCCGACCGCCGCCGCGATGTCCTGCATGCCGACGGCGTGATAGCCCTGGCGTGCGAACGCGAGGGCCGCCGCCTCCTCGATCCGCTGCTTGCGGTCCCGCGGCCGGACGCGCGGCGCGGCGGGATCCACGGTGGTCGACATGCCGCCAGCCTACCTTCCGCGTGGTGAGCGGCGGTTCACTTCGAACGCTGGTCGACATGTGAATCGTCATTAACAAAATGCGTGACTTCCGTCACGATCGCTGGCATACTCGACCGCGAGCCCGGATACCGCGACGATGCGGCATCGCTACGAAGACGTATGAGAGGGACCCGCCATGACCGAGCCGAGCAGCATCCCCGCAACCGTCCGCCGCAATCACTGGATGAACCAGGTCGCGACCCACGCGCAGAACAAGCCGGACGCTCCCGCCTTCCGCTACCTGGGCGAGACCACCACGTGGGCGCAGGCGAGCGAACGGATGGACGCCCTCGCCGCGGCGCTCGCGCGTCGCGGGGTCAGGGCCGGAGATCGGGTGCTGCTGCTCACGCTGAACCGACCCGAAGTGGTGCTGTCGGTCTTCGCCGTCAACCGACTCGGCGCCATCGCGGTGCCGATCAACATTCGACTCACCCCCGCCGAGATCGCCTACATCGTCGATGACGCCGACGCGAGCGTGCTCATCGTCGAGCAGCCCCTGGCCCCGCTCGTCGGGGCCGTGGCGCAGCTGACCGATCGGATCCGTCGCGTCATCGTGATCGGTGGGGCCGGCGAGGGGCAGGAGGCGTGGGCGGACCTCGTCGCGGAGGACCTCGACGGCTTCCAGGCTCCGGACGTCGCGGAGGACACGACCTGCCTGATCATGTACACCTCCGGCACGACCGGGCGACCGAAGGGGGCGATGCTCGACCACATCAACCTGTTCGCGCAGTCGCTGACCCTGGTCCGCGTGAACCAGGTCTTCGACGAGGAGGACATCTCATTCCTGACCGCGCCGCTGTTCCACATCGCCGGCCTCGGTTCGATCGCCCCGAACTTCGTCATCGGCATCCCGACCGTCATCCACCCGCTCGGGGCGTTCAACCCGACCGATCTGCTGGACACCTGGGAGAAGGAGCGGGCGACCATCGTGTTCAACGTTCCCCAGCAGTGGCAGGTCATCTGCGCGGACCCGACGATCGCGGAACGCGACCTGCACCTGCGGATCATCAGCTGGGGCGCGGCCCCGGCGTCCGAGACGCTGCTGCGGCAGATGGCCGACTGCTTCCCGCACGCCACGAACGTCGCGGTGTTCGGCCAGACCGAGATGACGCCGATCACGTGTGCGCTCGGCGGCGAGGATTCGTTGCGCAAGCTCGGCAGCGTCGGTCGTCCGATCCCGACGCTGCAGTACCGCGTGGTCGATGAGGATCTGCAGGACGTCCCCCGGGGCACGGTCGGTGAGATCGTCTACCGAGGCCCGAACCTGATGAAGGGCTACTGGCGCAAGCCGGAGGAGACCGCCGCGGCGTTCGAGGGCGGGTGGTTCCACTCCGGTGACCTCGTGCGTCAGGACGAGGAGGGCTTCGTCTGGGTGGTGGACCGGAAGAAGGACATGATCATCTCCGGCGGCGAGAACGTGTACTGCGCGGAAGTCGAGAACGTCCTGGCGGCGCATCCGGCGATCCTCGAAGCCGCGGTCTACGGTCGCGCGGACGAGAAGTGGGGTGAGGTTCCCGTGGCGGCGATCGCCCTCGTGCCGGGGCAGACGCTCACGATCGCGCAGCTGCAGGAGTGGCTCGGGGACAAGCTGGCGCGCTTCAAGCAGCCGACGGACCTCGCCGTCGTCCCCGCGCTGCCGCGCAACGCCGCCGGCAAGGTCAACAAGGTCGCCCTGCGCACGAGTGATCGCGCGCTGGCGCCGGCATAGGCGTGGTTCAGGGTCGGGCCGCGCTCGTCAGCGAGCGCGGCGGATCCGTCACCGTCGCCGCCGTGCGGGTGCGCCCGCCCGGCCCCGGCGAGGTGCTGGTCCGCATCGCCGCGAGCGGGGTGTGCCCCACCGACCTGTTCGGAATCGCCGGTGGGGCGGGCGAGCGCTTCCCCGGCGTCTTCGGGCACGAGGGGGCGGGCACCATCGAGCGCGTGGGTGCGGACGTGACGGACCTCGCCGCCGGCGACCGCGTGGTGCTCAGCTTCGCTTCATGCGGCACGTGCCCGGCGTGCCGGAACGGGCACCCGGCGTCCTGTCGGTGCTTCGCGCAGCTCAATCATGCGCACCGCTCCGACGCCGAGGCGGCGTCGGGTCCACTGGTCACCGGGTGGATGTCGCAGTCGTCCTGGGCCACGCACGTGGTCGTGCCGGCCTCCAGCGCGGTGGTGATCGACGACGACATCCCGTGGGCCGTCGCCGCCACCTTCGGCTGCGGCGTGCTCACCGGTGCGGGGACCGTGCTGAATGTGCTGCGACCGGACCCGGACGACGCGCTGCTGGTCATCGGCGCGGGCACGACCGGTCTGTCGGCCATCCTGGCCGCCGCACATCGCGGGGTCCGCCGGATCGTGGTGGTCGAGCCGCTGGCGGAGCGGCGCGACCTGGCGCGCGAGCTCGGCGCGACGGGGGCGTGGGATCCCGCGGAGCTGTCCGGGATGTCCGATGTGACGCACGCGATCGACACCGTCGGCAGTCAGGAGGCGATCTCCGCGGCCCTCGGCGCGATCGGTCCGGGTGGCGTCGTGGCCACCGTCGCGCTGCGGCCCGGAGCGAACGACATGCTCCTGTCGCAATCGCGCCTCCTCCGGGGCCGGGCGATCACCGGCGTGATCGAGGGTGACGCGGACACCCGCCGCGATGTGCCGCTGCTCGCCGCCCTCTGGCGCGCCGGCCGTCTCCCGGTGCAGCGCTTCATCACCACCTACGACTTCACCGACGTCGATCGGGCCGTGGAGGACCTGCGTGCCGGCCGCGTGATCAAACCGGTCCTGCTCCTGGGTGAGGACGGCGCACGGGAACCGGTCGCTCCGGTGGCACCGGAGGCGCTGTCCCAGGACGATCTCGCGCGGCTGTGGCGCTCCCTGCCGGCCGTGGCTCCCCGTGAGCTGCGCGGGCTCTGGCGCGGACGCGGACTCAGCCCGGATCACCCCGCTCACCGCCTGCTGGAGGGGACCCGCTGGTACGGCAAGCGCTTCATCGATGACGACCACGTCATCCCCCTGGTGTGCCGACGCCCGGACGGCTCGCTCTCTGACGAGGCGGATACCGCCCGGTTGTTCACCGCCGTGCACGACGGTCTCACCACCGCGGCAATGGCCTATGACAGCCGCCCGATCATCGACCTGTTCGCGCGCTTGGACGCCGACCGCGTGCTCGGCGTGATGACGGGCCGGCGTGCCGCGGGACCGGACGGCCGGTTCTACCACTTCGTCCTCGAGCGCGTGGCAGACGGGTGATCGTGACCGCGGGCGGGTCCGCTCTCCTCACGCCGCGATGAGCGTGCGCATGCGGCTGTAGCGGTGCGGAACGGTGCGATCGAGGCCGGGACGCATCCCGGACAGCGCGGCGCGCTCCGCCAGTACGCGCGCGTCGTGCGTGACCGCACCACTTCCGGCCATCGCATCCACCAGCCCGGTGCTGACCGCCCACTCCGCGTCGAAGGACTCGCCGCTGAGCAGCAGCTCCAGCGCGTGTCCGACACCGACCAGGTGCGTGGCCGCATTCGCGGCCGCTCCCACCGGTGCCGCTTCCAGCACCGGCATGACGAAGGTCGCATCCGGCGCGCAGAGGCGGAGGTCGCAGCCGAGCGCGAGAGCCAGTCCGTCGGCGGCGCACACACCCTCGATCGCCGCGATGACCGGCTTGCCGCCCGGGACGGCGCGGTCGAGGTCCGGCGGCATGGCGGGATCGTCGAAGGCGAAGTTCCCGGAGATGACGGCAGCTCCCACCGCGGAGTCGTGCTGGAAGTGCGTCAGCAGCTCCTGGATCGCGCTCACCGGACGGGGCGTCGTGTGCCCCACGGTGATCAAGGCGATCGGGCCGTCCGTGGCGTAGTCGATGCACACGATGGCCTCCTTCCTCGGACCGCCAACATCGTCGTCGCGGTCCTGGACCTCCGATCGGAAGTGTCCCCGCTCGCATCCTGGAACAGGACCGGGGGTCGCGCCATCGCTCTCAGGACTTCCAAAGGATCCCTGCGGTGATGTGTCATGTCGGCACGGGCTCATGCAGGACACCCACTGCGCGTGCGCAGAGCCTGCCGCGATACCGTCGGGGTCCGTCCGGGTCCGGAACGGGCGGCACTCGGCCGCATGCGCTAGACTGTTCCGGTTGCCCGGGCACATCTGTGCCCTGGCACGTGCAACACACCCTCCTGCGGCCGGGAGATGCCCGGTCGCCGATAGTCCGAAGGAGGTGGGTCCGTGACGCACCAGTACGAACTGATGGTGATCCTTCACCCTGAGATCGACGAGCGCCAGGTCGCCCCCAACCTCGACAAGTTCCTGAAGGTCATCACCAACGATGGTGGCTCGATTGACAAGGTCGACGTCTGGGGCAAGCGCCGGCTCGCATATGAGATCCAGAAGAAGAACGAGGGCATCTACGCCGTCGTCGACTTCACCGCGACCAGCGAGGCCACGCAGGAGCTCGACCGCCAGCTCAAGCTGAGCGAGCTCATCATGCGCACCAAGGTGCTGCGTGCCGAGGAGGCCATCGCTCAGGTGGCTGCCGAGGCCAAGCGCGCCGAGGAGAAGGCCGCTCGCAAGCCCAAGGCTGCGAAGAAGGACGCGTAACGACGATGGCCGGCGAAACCATCATCACCGTCGTGGGCAATCTCACCGCTGACCCCGAGCTGCGTTACACGCAGAACGGCCTGCCGGTGGCGAACTTCACGATCGCGTCGACCCCGCGCACGTTCGACCGTCAGGCGAACGAGTGGAAGGACGGCGAAGCGCTGTTCCTTCGCGCGTCGGTGTGGCGGGAGTTCGCCGAGCACGTCGCCGGATCGCTGACGAAGGGCTCGCGCGTGATCGCGTCGGGTCGCCTGAAGCAGCGCTCCTACCAGGACCGCGAGGGCAACAACCGCACCGCGATCGAGCTGGAGGTCGACGAGATCGGCCCCTCGCTGCGCTATGCGACCGCCCAGGTCACCCGTGCCGCCTCTTCCGGCGGCGGCGGAGGCAACTACGGCGGAGGCCAGCCGCGTCAGCAGCAGGCCGTCGCCTCGGAGGAGCCGTGGTCCACGCCCGGTTCGTCCTCCGGCGCCGACGCATGGGCGACCCCCGGGTCCTACGGCGACGACACCCCGTTCTGATCCGTCTGACCGACGGATCGATCACTCACTTTTAAGGAAACCAACATGGCTGGAAAGTCGAGCGGCGATCGCCGCAAGCCGCGGAAGGGCGCTAAGAACGCCGCTCCCGCGAAGTCCATCCGCGTCGGCGTCATCGACTACAAGGACGTCGCGACGCTTCGCAAGTTCATCTCGGAGCGTGGCAAGATCCGCGCCCGTCGTATCACCGGTGTCTCGGTGCAGGAGCAGCGTCTGATCGCCAAGGCGATCAAGAACGCCCGCGAAATGGCGCTCCTGCCCTACGCCGGCGCTGGCCGCTAAGGAGCACCCGATGGCAAAGCTGATTCTCACGAATGAGGTCGCCGGGCTGGGTAGCGCCGGTGACGTTGTCGAGGTCAAGAACGGGTACGCCCGTAACTACCTCGTTCCGCAGGGCTTCGCCGTGAACTGGACGCGTGGTGGAGAGAAGCAGGTCGCTTCGATCCAGGCCGCACGTCAGGCTCGCGCGATCCACGTCCACGAGGACGCTGTGGCTCTGAAGACCGCGATCGAGGGCGCCAAGGTTCGTCTGGCCGTCAAGGCCGGCGCCGAGGGACGCCTGTTCGGTTCGGTCAAGACCGCCGATGTCGCCGACGCCGTCAAGGCCGCCGGTCTCGGTGAGCTGGACAAGCGCAAGATCGTCATCGCCTCGCCGATCAAGTCGACGGGTGAGCGCACCGCCACCGTTCGTCTGACCGACGACGTGACCGCCACGATCACGCTGCAGGTCGTCGCCGCGAAGTAATCGCGACACGCACCGAACGCCCCTTCTCCTTCGGGAGGAGGGGCGTTCGTCATTCCGGGGCCAGCAGGGGATCGACGAGACGCCACAGTATGCAAAACACTGTTGATCTGGCATTACGTCATCTTTCCGTCCGATCGTGCCGGTAGTTTGCCCCGGCGCACGGGCATATGCGACCGATCGTGCGGATAAAATCAGGGCGTGGAGAAGGCTGATGGGCGCCGGGCTCGAGGCGAGGCGACGCGTCGACTCGTGGCGACGCGGGCCGCGATGGACGCCACGCTCTGGGGATTGGAGAGAACAACACTCGGCGAGCTCGCCGCACGCACCGGTGTGAGTAAGAGCGGCATCCTCACCGCCTTCGGGTCTCGCGAAGGAGTTCTCGAGGCGACGGTCGCGGCGGCCCGCGAGATCTACCTCACGGAGGTGCTGGGACCGACCGCGGGCAGCCCGGCCGGAGCCGCTCGGCTGCACGCTGTGGTGGATGCGTGGCTTTCATACGCGAAGCGGCATGTGTTCCCAGGCGGGTGTTTCCTCGTCACTACGGGTGTGGAGTACGCGGGCCAGAACGGCGTCGTCGCGGATCGGGTGCGGGCGTTCAAACGCGAGTGGCTGGACTTCCTCGCGCACCACTTCGCTCGCGCCGGGGTGCGGGACCCCTTCGCCGCGGCACTCCATTTCGACTCCGTGCTCGGGGGTGGGATCTCGACCTGGGGCCTGCTCGGTGAGGAACGTGTGCTGGATGTCGCGGCGGAGGCTGCGCGCGCCCTCATCCCCTGATCGAGCGGGTGAATCCGGTTAATACCTGTGGTGGAATTGATCCCGTGTCCGAGTCCCTTCCGTACCCGCTGCCGCCAGACTGGCCGCTGCGGCGCGGCCGTGGGCCGCGGATCCTCACGGTCGCCGTCTTCGTGATCGCGTGGGTCGTCGTTCTCGGTCTGACGGTCACGAGCTTGGCCGACGGCAGCACCTGGCCCGGGCTGTGGTGGACCTTTGCGTTCCTGCTGCTGGGACTCTGCCTCTCCGTCGTGTTCCTGCGCAGCGGCGGTGAACAGGGTGTTCCGCGCTTCGTGAACGCGATGGCGATGTCCGTCGGGGCCGATCGCCCCGTTGACAGCTGGGTGCACTACGTGCCGGAAATGAGGCACAGCGCTTGGTATGCGATCTGTCTCCTCATCACCGGTGTTCCGGCGATCGGGCTCGCCGGGTGGGGTGCTGTCCTCGCGATCGCGGCCGGCGGTTCCACGCTGTGGGCGCTCGTCCTGGTCGCGGTGAACGTCGCGGTGGCCGCGGTCTTCGTGAACGCCGGAGTGAAGAGCGCTCTGATCCGACGGAACAGTCGAACGTTCGGCAAGCACGATGTGGGCATCGCCGTCGGTCGGAACGGCGTGTCTCGTCACCTTCTGGAGGGCATCTCCGCGTGGCCGTGGGAGGAGATCGCGGACATCACGCCGACCACCATCGTCACAGACCGCGACAGTGACGATGTCACACCGGACATCCGCCTGACCCTGCGCAACGGTGAAGAGGTGCTGCTCGAGTTGTCGTTCAAGGACGTCCACCCGTTGCTCTTCTACTGCGTGGTGCGGTTCTGGTGGGATCGCCCGGACCTGCGTGACGAGCTGAGCACGACCTTCGCGCAGCAACGCATCGAGCGCTGGCACGAGGACCTCCAGGCGCGACTGTCCGCGGGCTGATTCCGTCGACGCACTCCGCCTGTGGACGCCCGCGCTTGACGTCTTCTATATCGGCACAGTAGTTTCATCTGTACCGATATAGAAGGAGGCTGACGTGACGATTGATCCCAGTGGAATCCCGGCCCTGATGGCCGCCGAGAAGAGCGCGGCCGCACGTGGTCCGCACGAGGACGCACGCCGCGCGGCGCTCGTGACGAACGACGCGCGCTATCGCCGACTGGCGCGGATCGAGCGTCGCCGACGCCGTCGGTTCCGACTCGCCGGACTGCTGCGGCGCATGGCCGCCGCCGTCGAGCCGACGCCGGCATGCGTGCCGTCCCGAACGATCGGCTGAGGCCCGCGCCGCGGTCCGCCGTCATCTTCGCCATGGGAGAGGATGGGGAGGACGGAGGGAGCGGGATGGCACGCGCGACGCTGCAGACGATCGCCGACGAGGTCGGCGTGAGTCGCATGACGGTCTCGAATGCGTTCTCGCGCCCCGACCAGCTCTCCGCCGAGCTGCGCGAGCGGATTCTCGCCGTCGCGGAGCGCGTCGGCTACGCCGGACCCGATCCCGCCGGACGAGCGCTCGCACGCGGACGCACCGGGGTGATCGGAATGGTCCTGACCGACTCGCCGCGCGACGCCTTCACCGATGACGTCGCCGTCGGCTTCGTTCGCGCCGTCGCCGGGAAGCTCGCCGATGCGAATTACTCGCTCGTGCTGCTGCACGGTTCCACCGCGGACGGACGCAACCCCGCGCGGGACGTCGCGATGGACGGCGCCATCGTCTACTCGTGTGTGCCTCGTGCGAGCGGCGTGACGGCACTGCGCGAGCGGCACCTGCCTCTGGTGACCGTGGAGAGCACGCCGATCGCGGACGAGCCGCGCGTGAACCTCGATGACGCACTGGGCGCGCGCGAGGCGGCGCAGCACCTTCTGGATCTCGGTCACCGTGACATCGCTCTCGTGGTGACCTCCGTCAACGCCGCCGGCGAACCGCTGTCCGAGGCGCACGGTCGGGACGCCGTCGACGACGCGATCGGCCGCCGACTGGCCGGTTGGGGCGCGGCGCTGTCCGCCGCGGGAGTTCGTCCGCGGGTCATCGGCACGCCGGGACACGACGTGGATGACATCCTCCGCGATCGGATCGACGCGTTGCTGGATCAGCCGCCGACGGCCGTCCTCGCCTTCTCCGACCGCGCGGCGCTGGAGATCATCGACCAGGCGCGAGACCACGACCTGCGCGTCCCGGAGGACCTCTCCGTCATCGGCTTCGATGACAGCCCGCTGGCCGCGCGCGTGACACCGCCGCTGACCACCGTGCGCCAGGACATCGACGCGAAGGGTGAGGCCGCGGCGGCGTCCCTCCTCGCGCTGCTGAACGGTGATCCGACCGCGGACATCACCCTGCCCACCGAGTTGGTGGTGCGGGCGTCCACCGCTCCACCGCGCGGCGTCGGTCGCTGATCGCGCCGTTCTGATCAGCCGAGGGCGCGGAGCTGGGGGGAGACCTCGATGGAGCCGAGGGCGGTGAGGACGCGCGCCATCGTGCGGCCGGGCTCGGTGAACAGGCTGTCCTGCACGCGCACGGCGGTCAGGTGCAGTGACTCCTCAGCGGACAGGTCGAACCAGCCGCGCACGATCCACCGTCCGTGGGGCGTGACTCGCCAGAGCTTGTCCGCGTCCTTCACGACGGCGTCGCTCGGATTCAGCGCGTGCAGGCGGGAGTCGTGTCCGTCGATGATGGCCGTGATCGCCTCGATGCGCTCGTGCGCGAAGCCGAGTTCGAGGAGGATCTGTGTCGCGATGCGGGCGCCCTCCACCTCGTGACGGCGGACCAGGTCGGGCCGACCGCCGCCGGGCGCGATCGCCTCCAGCACCTCGGCGTCCGGCACCGTGGACCAGCCGATGTCGTGCAGCAGGATGGCCGGCAGCACCACGGCGGGATCCGCGGAGGGGACGTCCGCGAGCAGGGCCCGCGCGATGCCGTAGGCGTGGACCGTATGGGAGTCGTTGTCGCGCACCTGGAGGTACGGCACCGCGTGGCGCCACACCGCGTCGTCCTCGGGGCTCAGCGTCACCACGTCGGTGAGCGCGTCCGGCTGGGGCAGGTGCTCCCGGACGTCGCGGTCCAGGCGAGGTGAGATGGTCATCCGCAGATTCTCGGACGTGTCGTCGTCACCGACGACTACGCTTCCGATGAGCGGAAGTGGGATGCGTGAGCGAGAAGACGCCGGTGAAGAGCGTGACCGGGCGGGTGCTGTCGATCCTCGCGGTCTTCGAGGGCTCCCTCGCGCCGCGGAGCCTGACCGAGGTCAGCGCGGAGACGGGGCTCGCGCTCAGCACTGCGCATCGGCTCCTGGCCGAGCTGGAGGAATGGGGTGCGGTCCAGCGCGACGACAACGGCCGCTACCAGATCGGACTGCGCCTGTGGGAGCTGGGCCAGCACGCCGGTTCGCAGGTGCGTGAGCTGTCCCGTCCGCTGCTCCAGGACCTCTACACGCTGACGCGGGAGACCGTCCACTTGGCGATCCGTGACGGTGGCGAGGTGCTCTACATCGACCGGGTCTACGGCACCCGACGCGTGCCGAAGACCTCGCGCGTGGGCGGACGTCTGCCGCTGCACGCCACCGCCGTCGGCAAGGTGCTGCTGGCATTCGAGGAGGACTGGGTTCGCGACGCGCTGATCGCCCAGCCGTTGTCCGCGCGCACTCCGCGGACGGTCACCGACCCCGCTGCGCTGCGCGCGGAACTGGAGCAGATCCGTCACGCCGGCTACTCGCTGACGGTGGACGAGGTGACGCTCGGATCGGCCTCGATCGCGGTGCCGGTGATGCAGTCCGGTGGCGGCGTGGGCGCCGCGCTCGGACTCGTCGTCACGACCGATCTTGCCGGGACACTGGCCGGACACCTGCCCGCCATGCGCGGTATCGCGGCCCAGATCACCAAGCGCGTGGGGCGCTATCCGCTGCGGTCCATGCGGCCGGGAGGGGTCGCCGCTCCTGCCGCCGACTGAGCGCGATTTCCAGGGTGGACAGGTAGAATCCCGGCACCGAGACCCGAGGTGTGCCGATGCCGTCAGTGCCTGCGAACGCCGCAGCGGAGCCGGAGGAGAACGCGCCGGCATCCCGCGGTTTCGCGACGCGGGCAATGCCAGCCGATGCTCGGCTGCGGGCCTGGGAGGAGTACAACGAGCAGGCCCTGTTCGGGTTGCGCGCCTCCACGCTCGCGGCGGAGGGACTGCTGGCCGAGCAGCGCAACCTCATCGTGGGCCGCTCGCACCTGACCGAGATCGTCGGCAACACGCACGTGATCGAGCGCACGCCGGACGCGATCGCCCGCAAACCCGTGGACACCGTGATGATGTGCCTGATGCTGCGTGGCGACGCGTTCGTCTACCACGCTCGCGGGGCCGAGCCGATCCGGGCCGGGGACGCGGTCGTGTACGACTCCGACACGCCGTTCATGTACGGCTTCAGCGGTGACAACCACCAGGTCATCCTGGAGGTCCCGCGTACCGTGTTCCAGGGTCGCATCGCGGAGGAGGGCGTGCCGGTTCCCCGCGTGCTGCGGCTGCGGGATGCGGCCGAGACGCGGCGCTGGAGCGGCACCTCCGCACGTCTCATGCTGGACGCGCTCCGCCACCCGGACGCATCGCATGAGGACCTCGAGCAGCGACTGCTGGACCTGCAGACCTGGCTGGTCGACCCGCGCGCCGCGGGGGCGGACGGCTATGTGCTGGCCGCGCAGGAGTTCATTCGCGGACACCTCGGCGACCACGACCTGTCCGCCGGCCGGATCGCGGCCGCCAGTGGCATCAGTGAGCGACACCTGCGTCGTGTTTTCGCGGATGCCGAGCTGACCGTGGCCGGATTCGTCACGCGGCAGCGTCTGGAGCGCGCGCTCGAGCTGCTGACCGATCCGCTGCGTCCGGACCGACCCATCGCGGACATCGCCGCGGCCGTCGGCTACGCGGCACCGGAGCACTTCTCCCGCGCCTTCCGGGCGCACTTCCACCTGACGCCCACGGCTGCCCGCGAGGCCGCCCGCTCCTGACGGATCCGGCCGTCGGCCTGACGGATCCGGCCATCCGGCGACCGATCCAGGCGTGCCGCGAACACTGAATGCACCGGTCGCGTCCGATCACCGAAGAAACGACGCCCACCCGGAAGCCGCTTCCACTGAATGGAAGGCGACTTCGACCGGAACATCTCGGATCGTTCAATGATTCGTGCCGCATCAGCGGCCTGGACACAAAGGAGTCGTCATGGCCTCATCGACCGCACCGACGGCATCCGCGGCCGGCACCTGCCCCGTGGGCCACACCGCCTTCGCCGGGGGACACCACGGCTACGAGCCGTTCCAGATGACCGACCCGTTCCCCGCGTACGAGAACCTGCGCCGCGACGCTCCGGTGTACTTCGATGACCGGACGGACCTCTGGGTCGTGACGCGCTGGGCCGACGTCCGCGCCGTCTTCGAAGACTGGGAGACGTTCTCCAGCGAGAACGCTCAGGCTCCGGTCCGGCCCCGCGGCGAGGCCGCGAGCCGGATCATGAAAGACGGCGGCTTCACCGCGTACTCGGGGCTCTCCGCCCGCATCCCGCCGGACCACACCCGCCTGCGCGCCATCGCCCAGCGCGCCTTCACGCCGCGCCGCTACAAGGCGCTGGAGCCGACGATCCGGGAGAACACGCGGGCCGCGCTGGCCGCGATGCTCGCCAACCCGGAGCGCACCGGCGACTTCCTCGCCGAGATCGCCTACGACATCCCGACCGTGACGATCCTCACGCTCCTGGGGGTGGACCCGGCGATGGTCCCGACCTACAAGAAGTGGTCCGACTCCCGCGCCGCGATGACCTGGGGAGACCTGGACGACGAGCAGCAGGTGCCGCACGCGCACAACCTCGTCGACTACTGGAACGAGTGCCAGCGCCTCGTCGCGGTCGCCCATGAGTCCGGCGGTGACAACCTCGTCGCCGACCTCGTCGAGGCGCAGAAGGCCGGTGCGGAGATCACCGATCACGAGATCGCCTCGCTCTGCTACTCGCTGCTGTTCGCCGGACACGAGACCACCACGACGCTGATCGCCAACTCGGTGCGCGTGCTGCTCGGTCACCGTGAGGCGTGGGACGCCATCGTCGCGGACCCCAAGCGCATTCCGTCCGCCACCGACGAGGTGCTGCGCTACAGCGGCTCGATCGTGGCGTGGCGCCGGAAGGCCACGCGAGACGCCGAGATCGCCGGCGTACCGATCGCCGAGGGCGACGGCGTGCTGCTGGTGATGGGGTCGGCGAACCGCGACGAGAACGTGTTCGCGAACCCGGACGCGTTCGACATCGATCGCGACGACGCCCGCAACCACATCTCGTTCGGCTTCGGCATCCACTACTGCCTGGGCAACATGCTCGCCAAGCTGCAGAACCGCATCGTGCTGGAGGAGACCACCGCGCTCGTCCCGTCGCTGCGCCTCGCCGAGGGAGAGATCGGGTTCCGCGAGAACCTCTCCTTCCGCGTCCCCACCACTGTTCCGGTCACCTGGGAGGCCTGAGATGTCCACGTCCACCTACATCCGCTTCTTCGACGAGCCCGGTGAGGCGCGCCTGGACGACCTCGGCGGCAAGTGCATGTCGCTGTGCCAGCTCACCGAAGCCGGCATGCCGGTGCCCCCCGGGTTCGCGGTGACCACCGCGGCGTTCACCGCGTTCATCCGCGAGACCGGCCTCGACGCCGAGATCGCGAAGCTGCTCGCGGACATCGACGCGGACGACGTCGCCAGCGTCGACGCGGTGTCCGCCCGCATCCGCGCCGAGATCGAGGGTCGCGAGATCCCCGCCGACATCCACGCGGCGTTCGGCGACGCGTTCGCCGCCCTGCAGGCCCGGTTCGAGGTCGAGACGCCCGTCGCGGTGCGCTCCTCCGCCACCGCCGAGGACCTGCCGGACGCGAGCTTCGCCGGCCAGCAGGACACCTACCTCTGGCTGCTCGGTCGCGACGAGGTCGCCGCGCACGTGCGCCGCTGCTGGGCGTCGCTGTACACGTCCCGCGCCATCGTCTACCGCCTGAAGAACGATATCCCGGACGAGGGTCTGTCCATGGCGGTCGCCGTGCAGAAGATGGTCGACGCGCTCACCGCCGGTGTCGCCATGACGCTGGATCCGTCCACCGGCGACCGCTCGATGATCGTCATCGACGCCGCCTGGGGCCTCGGCGAGACCGTCGTCTCCGGCGAGGTCACTCCGGACAACCTGCACGTGGACAAGGTGATGCTCACGATCGCGAGCGAGCACATCGGTGCCAAGCACATCGAGCTGGTGCCGGACGCCGGTGCCCGTACCGTCGTCGAGCGCGAGGTCGAGCCGGAGCGGCGCGAGGTGCGCTGCCTGTCCGACGGCGAGGTCATGGCGATCGCCGCGATGGCCAAGCGCGCCGAGAAGCACTTCGGCGCTCCGCAGGACATCGAGTGGGCGATCGACCGCTCGCTGCCGGAGACCGAACGCCTGCTGCTGCTGCAGTCCCGTCCGGAGACCGTCTGGTCGACGAAGGCCGCCACGACCAGCACCAGCGGTTTCGGCATCAGCAGCATCACCCAGTCCCTGATGGCCCAGATCGGTCGCTGAGCGACCGCCACACAGAAACCGAAGAAAGGACGCAACGTGTCAGAGCCGACCGTCGCCACGACCGTGCGCAAGTCATTCCCGAGTCCCTACGAGCAGGCCGTTCCCGCGGGTGCCGAGGGCTGGAAGGACCTCTACGCCTACAACCTGGTGTTCCAGGACAACCGCCGCGAGGTGGAGGAGGGCAAGTTCTGGTTCTGTGACAGCCAGCACTGGCCCACCGTCACCAAGCCGTTCGAGACGATCGGCTTCGAGTACGCGGTCGGCTGCCTCGGGCAGTACAACGCCCGTCAGCTGCTCATCCCGACCGCCAACGGCATCGAGTACCGCATCCACAACGGGTACGTCTTCATGTCCCCGGTCGCGGTGAACCCGGCCGAGATCGAGGCCCGCGTGCCGCAGTTCATGCAGCGCGCCGGGCACTACTTCGAGAACTGGGACTCGCTGCTGGAGAACTGGCACCGCAAGCTCAAGGAGGTCATCGACGAGCTCGAGACCATCGAGTTCACGGCGCTGCCGGACGCGATCGCGATCGAGTCCGTCCTGGAGGGTCGCGGCGTCGGTCCGGGTACCGACCTGCTCGCCGACTACGACCGCCTGATCGCGCTGACCTACCGTGCCTGGCAGTACCACTTCGAGTTCCTGAACCTCGGCTACGTCGCGTACCTCGACCTGTTCATGTTCTGCAAGGAGGTCTTCCCGCGCATCTCCGACCTCGCCATCGCCACGATGGTGCAGGGCGTGGACATGGAGCTGTTCCGTCCGGATGACGAGCTGAAGAACCTCGCCAAGATCGCCGTGCGCGACGGCCTGGTGAGCCTGTTCGCCGACGTCAGCGATGCCGACGTGACGCTTGCCGAGATCGACGCGCACCCGCAGGGCGCCGCGTTCATCGAGGCGTGGAACGGCGCGCAGGACCCGTGGTTCAACTTCACCACCGGCAACGGCTTCTACGCCCACGACGAGTACTGGCGCGACGTGCCGACGCTGCCGCTCGGGTTCATCAAGAACTACATCGAGCTGCTGCTGAACGGCGCGGACATCGATCGCCACGTGGACGAGCTGGTCGCCGAGCGCGACCGGATCACCGAGGAGTACGCCGACCTCCTGTCCGGCGACCAGCTTGCGCAGTTCCGCGGCAAGCTGGGCCTCGCCCGCACGGTCTACCCGTACGTGGAGAACCACAACTTCCACATCGAGCACTGGACGATGGGCGTGTTCTGGCGCAAGGCCCGGCAGCTGTCCGCCGTGCTGCACGACGCCGGATTCTGGACCGAGAAGAACGACATGTTCTACCTCCGTCGCGACGAGGTCCGCGAGGCGCTGTTCGACTACGTCAACGGCTGGATGGTCGGTGCCCCGGCGATCGGCCCGGACTACTGGCCGGCCGAGGTCGAGCGTCGCCGCGCGATCGTCGCGGCACTGCAGACCGAGCGTCCGCAGCCCGCGCTGAACACGCCGCCGGAGGTCATCACCGAGCCCTTCACGCTCATGCTGTGGGGCATCACCGACGACCAGATCGCCAACTGGCTCGGCGCCGGCGACGTTCCCGAGGGCACGCTGAAGGGCATGGCCGCCTCGCCGGGCGTCGCGGAGGGCATCGCCCGCGTGATCTCGTCCGCCGATCAGCTCAGCGAGGTCCAGGACGGCGACATCCTCGTCGCTCCGGTCACCGCGCCCAGCTGGGGTCCGATCTTCGGCAAGATCCGCGCGACCGTCACCGACATCGGCGGCATGATGAGCCACGCCGCCATCGTCTGCCGCGAGTACAACATGCCCGCCGTGACCGGCACCGGAACCGCCTCCGTCGAGATCCGCACGGGCCAGCGCCTGCGCGTCGACGGCGGCACCGGAACCGTCACCATCCTCGAGGACTGAGGCCCGCCGTGACCATCACAGAGAACCCGACGCGCGTGCGCACCGTCCTCGTCACGGGCGGCGCGCAGGGACTCGGCGCCGCCTTCGCGAAGGCGTTCGCCGCGCAGGGCGACCGCGTGGTGGTCGCCGACATCGACGGACCCGGTGCCGAGCGCACCGCCGCGGAGATCTCCCTCTCCGCGGCGGTGCCCGCCATCGCCGTCACCGTGGACGTCACCGATCGCGCCTCCACCGACGCGCTCGCGGCAGCCGCCGCGGCCGCCGGGGACGGCCGGATCGACGTCGTCATCAACAACGCCGCGATCTACGCCACCCTCACCCGCGCCCCGTTCGAGGAACTCGACGAGCGCGAGTGGGACCGCGTGATGGCGGTCAACCTCAAGGGCCCGTGGCAGGTGGCGCGCGCTGTCTCGCCGCTGCTGAGCGAGAACGGCCGCATCGTCAACATCGCCTCCGCGACGGTGTTCAGCGGGTCTGCCCAGTGGGCGCACTACGTCGCCAGCAAGGCCGGCGTGATCGGACTCACGCGAGTCCTGGCCAAGGAGCTCGGCCCGCGCGGCATCACCGTGAACGCGGTCGCCCCCGGCTTCACCCTCACCGAGGCCAGCCACGGCCTGATCGACGACGCCGAGAACTACGGCGTCGACCGCGGCTCCATCCGCCGCCCCATTCAGCCGGACGACATCGTCGGCACCGTGCTGTACCTCGCCTCCCCCGCGGGGGCGTTCGTGACCGGACAGACCGTCGTCGTCGACGGCGGCCGGCAGTTCATCTGACCGGCAGAACCCAGGAGATTCTCATGACCAGCACCGTCATCTACACCGCCGCGGACGGCACCGTCACCGAGCAGGACGGTCGCGTCGGCGACTCGATCATGGAGACCGCCGTGCGCAACGGCGTGCCCGGCATCGTCGGCGAGTGCGGCGGCAGCCTGAGCTGCGCCACGTGCCACGTCTTCGTCTCGGACGAGACCTTCGCCCTCGTCGGCGGTCCCGGTGACCTCGAGGACGAGATGCTCGACGGCACCGCCTGCGACCGCGAGGACAACTCGCGCCTGTCCTGCCAGATCAAGCTGGCCGAGGACACCGTCTACCGGGTGACCACGCCGGAAGAGCAGGTGTGACATGTCCGGGGACCTGACCCTCATCATCGGAGCGTCGCAGGCCGGCGTGCAGCTGGCCACCTCTCTCCGCGACCTCGGCGACACCGCCCCGATCGTCCTCGTCGGCGAGGAGAATCACCGCCCGTACCAGCGTCCGCCGCTGTCCAAGGGCTGGCTGAAGGGCGAACTGACGCCGGAAGACGTCATCCTCCGCTCGCGGCAGTGGTTCGCGGACCGGAACATCGAGCTGATCAGCGGCGACTCCATCGTGCACATCGAGCGCGACGGTCTCGGCGGCACCGCCCGCACGGCGGGTGGACGCCTGATCACCTTCACGCGTCTGGCCCTCGCGACCGGCGCTTCGCCGCGCAAGCTGACCCTGCCCGGTTCCGACCTGTACGGCATCTACTACCTCCGCGACGCGGATGACGCGCTGACGCTCGAGCCCCACCTGCGCGAGGCCGAGCACGTCGTCGTCATCGGCGGCGGGTTCATCGGCCTGGAGACCGCGGCCAGCAGCCGCGTCGTCGGCAAGGCCGTGACCGTGCTGGAGCACGCGCCGCGCCTGGTCGGCCGCGTGGTGTCCGAGGACACGTCCGCGTTCTACCTCGACGCGCACCGCCGCCGTGGCGTGAACGTGGTGCTGGACGCCCGGATCGCGGGCATCGTCGGCGACGACGGCCGCGTCACCGGTGTCGAGCTGGAGGACGGCACCGTCATCCCCGCCGACATCGTCGTGATCGGCGTCGGTGTGCTGCCGCGCGTCGAGCTCGCCGAGCAGCTCGGGCTGAACGTGGACGGCGGCATCGTCGTGAACGAGCACGCCCTCACCAGCGACGGCCTCACCGTCGCGGCGGGCGACTGCACGATCATGCCGAACCCGTATGAGCGCGGTTCGCTGCCGACCGTCCGCATCGAGAGCGTGAACAACGCCGTCGAGCAGGCGAAGGTCGCCGCCGCGACGCTGCTCGGTCGTCCGGCGCCGTACCGCTCGGTGCCGTGGTTCTGGAGCGACCAGGCCGACGTGAAGCTGCAGATCGCCGGCCTGTCCACCGGGTACGACGAGATCGTGCTGCGCGGCGAGCCCGCGAACGAGAAGTTCACGGTGCTCTACTACCGCGACGGACTGCTCATCGCCGCCGACTGCGTCAACCACCCCGCCGAGTTCCTGGCGATCCGGCACGCGATCTCGCGCGGCCAGACGATCCCGGCCGCGGCTGCCGCGGACACGTCCGTGCCCCTGAAGAAGTCCGTCGTCGACATCGCCGTCGCCGTCGCCGTCTGAGGAGTGACCCCATGACCGTTCCCACCACGATCGCCGTGGACACCACGCCGATCCACGCCGATGGCGCCGCGTCGGACCTCGATCCGCTCTGGCGTTCGATCGTCACCGAGTCCCGCGCTCGGTCCAACGACATCCACCTGCCCATCTCGTTCGCGTTCGCCGAGCGCCTGTGTGACGCCTACCCGGAGGCGGACGCCCTCGTGGTGCGCGTCGCGATCCTGCTGCACGACACCGGCTGGGCGCGCGTGGACGAGAACCGCATCCTGGACGAGGGCTTCAGTGGCGACTGGCGCAAGGCCGACGTCCGCTTCGAGCACGAGCGGCACGGCTGCGAGATCGCCCGCGAGGTGCTGCCCGGTCTCGGCTACGACGACGCGTTCATCGAGCGGGTCACCCGCATCATCGACGGCCACGACACCCGTCCGGAGTCGTACTCCATCGAGGACAGCCTGGTCCGGGACGCCGATCGCCTGTGGCGCTTCACGCCCACCGGCATCGCGCTCGCGTCCGGGTGGTTCAAGCTGACCCCGGCCGAGTACACCGCGCGGCTGCGCGCGGAGATCGTGCCCGAGCTGCTCACCGAGGCCGCCGTCGCGATGGCGCTCGCGGACCTGGAGCGCTCTGAGGCGCTGCTGAAGACGGAGCTGCTGTCGTGACCGTCGCCGAGCTTGCGGTCGTGGACGTCGAGGTGATGCGGTCCCGGCACCGGGACGCTGCGGCGACCCTGCCGTACACGCACGTGACGGACTTCCGCATCGGCGGCGCGTCCGTCCCGGCGTCCGGCGACCGTCGCATCGCGGTCGTCGACCCGGCGACGGGGGAGGAGTGGGGCTCGACGCCCGTCGCCACCCCCGCCGAGGTGGATGCCGCCGTCGGCGCCGCCCGCGCCGCGCTGCCGGAGTGGTCCGCGTGGACGCCGTCCGACCGCGCCGACGCCCTGCGCCGCATGGCGGACGCGATCGAGCGTCGGTCCGGCGAGCTGTCCGTCACGAACACGCTGGAGAACGGCTCCCCGGTCGCCGAGACCGCCGGCGCGGCCGCGAACGCCGCCGGGATCCTCCGGACGTTCGCGGACCTGTCCTCGTGGCTCGAGGCGGACGACGTCCGTCCGTTCCGCGGTGGTGCTGCTCAGGAGACCGTGGTGGCCAAGGACCCGATCGGCGTGTGCGCGCTGATCGCGCCGTGGAACTTCCCGATCAACCTCGTCGTGATCAAGCTCGCGCCCGCGCTGGTGGCCGGCTGCACGGTCGTGATCAAGCCGGCGAGCCCGACGCCGCTGTCCATCCGGTTCCTGCTGGATGCCGCCGACGAGGCGGGGATCCCCGCCGGTGTGATCAACCTCATCACCGGTGACGGTGCGGTGGGCGACCTGATGGTTCGTCACCCGGACGTCGACAAGGTCGCCTTCACCGGTTCCACCCCGGTCGGCCGGAAGATCGCCGCCGCGTGCGGTGAGCTGCTGCGTCCGGTCACCCTGGAGCTCGGCGGCAAGTCCGCCGCGATCGTGCTGCCGGACGCCGACGTGGCCGCCATCGCGCCGGGCCTGATCCGCAGCAGCATGCGCAACACCGGGCAGACCTGCTACATCTCCACGCGCATCATCGCGACCCCGGCCAACTACGACGAGGTCGTGGCGATGATCACCGAGACCATCGGCGCCGGCCGCGTCGGTGACCCGTTGGACCCGGACACGGTGTTCGGTCCGGTCGCGACCGAGGCGCAGCGTGCGTCGGTGGTCGGCTACCTCCGCTCCGGTGTGGCCGAGGGCGCGCGTGCCGTGCTCGGTGGTACCCCCGAGCCACCGATCCCCGGCGGCTCCTACGTCGCGCCGACGGTGTTCGCCGACGTGACGCCCGAGATGGCGATCGCTCGCGAGGAGATCTTCGGGCCGGTCATCACCGTCCTGCGCGCCGACGATGTCGACCACGCCGTCGCGATCGCCAACGGCACGGAGTTCGGCCTCGGCGGCATCGTGTTCGGCACGGATGAGGACGCCGCGTTCGCCGTCGCCCGCCGCATCGACACCGGCTCGGTGGGCGTGAACTTCTTCGCGTCCAACCACGTCGCCCCCTTCGGCGGCCGCCACGACTCCGGCCTCGGCCTGGAGTACGGCATCGAGGGCCTCGCCGCCTACGTCACCCCCCAGTCCCTCCCCCTCCGCGAAACACCCAAGCACGTCCGAGAAACCCCGCGTTGCGCGGCGTCCCGGACGTGCTTGGGTGTTTCGCGGGTTCTTGGCGACGACACGCGCATGCGCGCTTGTCGTACTACTGTGCACCGCGTGGTAGCGTCCAGTGCAAGACAGCGGACGAAGGGGCGCGATGGATACGACGCAACTGCTCAAGGGCGTCCTCGACGTCGCCGTTCTGGCAGTGCTGCGCACCGAGGACGGCTACGGGTACGACATCGTCCGGAGGCTCCGGGACGCGGGCCTCGGCGAGGTCGGCGACGCCTCCGTCTACGGCACGCTGCGACGGCTCTATGCCGGCGGTGCGCTGTCCAGCTACGTGGTGCCCTCCGACGGTGGACCGCACCGGAAGTACTACGCGATCAACCCGGAAGGACGTCGGATGCTGGACGCGCAGACCGACACCTGGGGACGGTTCGCCGAGGCGATGTCCGGCCTCCTCCACCCTCACGCGTCCGCTTCAGCCCAGCCTCGATCCGATGTGGGAGCGCAGCGATGAACGACACCTCCACCTTCCCGACCGCGCTGATCGCGGCGTTCGACACCGCGGTCCGCGCCGAGCTCTCCGACCTTCCCGAGGACGAGGTCGAAGACCTCGTCGGCGGTCTCGTCGCGGACCTCACCGACCAGGCGCACGACGACGGCGCTTCCTTCGATCCGGGGGATCCGGTCCACTACGCCCGCGAACTGCGGACGGCAGCCGGACTCCCGGAGCGCACGACCCCGCCGAAGGGGCCTGGTGCCATGGAGCGGATGAACGCCTGGGAGGCGGACCTGATCGCGGATTTCCGCCGGTCCCGGTTCGGTGCCTGGCTGATCGACGCCGGGATCGCGCTGCGACCGATCTGGTGGGTGGTGCGCGCACTGGTGATCTACTTCCTGGTGACCACCCTGATCTGGCCGTATGACCTCCGGGGGTTCTCGCTCGTGCGGTTCCTGGTGCTCGCCGTCATCCTGCTGGTGAGCATGCAGTGGGGACGCGGCCGGTGGCTCCCGAAGAACGGCTGGCGCCACCTCCGCACGGCGGCCAACGTCGTGGGTGTTCTCGCACTCATCCCGGCGCTCAGCATCTGGGCGTCGCCCGAGACGGTGTACGTCGACAGTGGGAGCTCGACCGATGGCCTGCTCTACGACGGCGACCAGATCGGGAACATCTTCGCCTACGACGAGAACGGCGCGCTCATCGACCACGTCCTCCTGTACACCGATCGCGGCAAGCCGCTGAACCTCTACGGCAAACACAGCGCCGACGAGAAGACGCGGATACAGCCCAACGATGAGGGCATCATCGTCCCGACGCGGGACCTGCTGAACAAGGCCATCTGGAACAGTTACCCGCTGCCTGTCGCCCCGATGACGACGAACGGCGAGGCTAAGGCGTCCCAGGTGGAGGCTCCGAAGCCGCCGTTCCTCCGCGTGCCCAGCCAGGCCACCGGCTCGGATCCGACCAACGCGCCAGAGCCCTCCGCGACGCCGACATCGACCCCGGACCCCAGCGCGTCCCCGCACCCCAGCGCGTCCCCGGACCCGACGCCACCCACGTCCGCATCCCCGGCTCCGTCGCCGTCCGCGACGTAGGTTCGGGCCCACTCGGTCCGCCCCGGGCAGTGGTCCGAGTGGGCCCGAACCTACGTCGCGGACGGCGACGGAGCCGGGGATGCGGACGTGGGTGGCGTCGGGTCCGGGGACGCGCTGGGGTGCGGGGACGCGCTGGGGTCCGGGGTCGATGTCGGCGTCGCGGAGGGCTCTGGCGCGTTGGTCGGATCCGAGCCGGTGGCCTGGCTGGGCACGCGGAGGAACGGCGGCTTCGGAGCCTCCACCTGGGACGCCTTAGCCTCGCCGTTCGTCGTCATCGGGGCGACAGGCAGCGGGTAACTGTTCCAGATGGCCTTGTTCAGCAGGTCNCCATCATCCCCTCGCCATTCGTCGGCAGCGTCAGATGTGTATAAGACACCGGGCGCGTCCCCGGACCCGACGCCACCCACGTCCGCATCCCCGGCTCCGTCGCCGTCCGCGACGTAGGTTCGGGCCCACTCGGTCCGCCCCGGGCAGTGGTCCGAGTGGGACGCTCGGTGAGGTCCACGACGGGGCTACGGGATGCTCATTCGAGCAGGCGGGGAAAATAGTTTTCCCCCGAATTGTTCACAGGCCCCCGGTGACACGCCCGAACCCTCAACACACACTTCAAGAATATTCGCTCACACCGTGTGAGGGGTGTTTATCACCAGGTCAGAGGCAATAAAAAAGTTGGCGTCGAAGACGTTCTCCCCAGTTTTCCACAGGTCCTGTCCACAGGTGCGGCGGCGTTTCTCGCAATCTCTCCACATGGTTATCCACAGGCTGGATTGACCTGCGGGAACCCGGCTCCTAACGTTGCTGGCGACCCGCGAAGCGCCCCCGCGCGACCCGCCTGACCGGCGGATGTCGGTGGCTCGTGATGCCATCAGCGCAGGAGCATCCCGGGTCATCAGCGACGGGTTCCCGCCCGTCCGAAGGTCACGCCCGCGCTGCGGGCAGGGGGAGGAGTGCACGTGTCGATCGCCGACATCTCCGAGGATCGCTACGGAGGTTCTCGCGAGCCCGATCGTGTACCGCCCCACGACCTGCTGGCGGAGCAGTCCACTCTCGGCGGCATGCTGCTGTCGAAGGACGCCGTGGCGGACGTCATCGAGTCGCTGCGCGGCACGGACTTCTACGTCCCCAAGCACGAGGTGATCTACGAGGCGATCCTCTCGCTCTACTCGCACGGTGAGCCCACGGACGTCGTCGCGGTCACGGACGAGCTGATCAAGACCGGCGACCTCCAGCGCGCCGGCGGCGCGGACTACCTGCACACGCTCACCTCGATCGTCCCGACCGCGGCCAACGCCGGGTACTACGCCGGCATCGTCGCCGAACGTGCCCTGCTGCGTCGCCTGGTGGACGCCGGCACGCGCATCGTCCAGATGGGCTACGCCGGTGAAGGTGATGTCACCGAGTTGGTCAACACCGCGCAGTCCGAGATCTATGGCGTCACCGGTCAGCAGGCGGCAGAGGACTACGTCCCGCTGACGATCGCGGTGGATGCGGCCCTCGAGGAGATCGAGGCGGCGCGCGGTCGCGACGGGTCGATGACCGGTGTGCCGACCGGCTTCGCGAAGCTCGATGAGCTGACCAACGGCCTGCACGGCGGCCAGATGATCGTCGTCGCCGCCCGTCCCGCCATGGGTAAGTCGACGCTGGCGCTGGACTTCGCGCGGTCCGCCGCCATCGGCAACGACATGCCCACCATCTTCTTCTCCCTCGAGATGGGCCGCGCCGAGATCGCGATGCGCCTGCTGTCCGCCGAGGGCGGCCTGTATCTGCAGAGCCTCCGCAAGGGCACGCTGGACTCCCGCGACTGGACCGCCGTCGCATCCACCCGCGGGCGCATCAACGACGCCCCGCTGTACATCGACGACAGCCCGAACATGACGCTCGTCGAGATCCGCGCCAAGTGCCGCCGCCTGAAGCAGCGCGCCGGGCTCAAGATGGTCGTGATCGACTACCTGCAGCTGATGTCCTCCGGCAAGCGCGTCGAGTCGCGTCAGCAGGAGGTGTCGGAGTTCTCGCGTGCGCTGAAGCTGCTCGCGAAGGAGCTCCAGGTTCCGGTCATCGCCCTGTCACAGTTGAACCGTGGTGCCGAGGGTCGCCCCGACAAGAAGCCGGCGATCAGCGACCTGCGTGAGTCCGGCTCGATCGAGCAGGACGCCGACATGGTGATCCTGCTGCACCGCGAGTCGGCCTACGACAAGGAGAACCGTCCGGGCGAGGCCGACCTCATCGTCGCCAAGCACCGCAACGGCCCGACCGACACGATCACCGTCGCCTTCCAGGGCCACTACTCCCGTTTCGTGGACATGGCCCCCGGCGACATGCCCCCCGGCCTCCCCGGCGGAGGCGGCGGCTTCGACTGACGTCACCGGAGCCTGGGTCCAACACGTCAGTCACCACGCGGGCGGTGGCAAGCGGTGGAGAGGACGACCGCCCTCGGTCTCGCGAGCCGAGCCGTTCGTGATGTGGGGCTCGCATCACGATCCTCGAAGCCCATGACGCTCATCCGTCCTGTGCGGGGTGATGCAGCCGTTCGACCTGCCGACCAGCTGGGCTCCAAATGCGAGTTGGCCGTACTGGGGACTCCCCGGCACAACTGACGGAGGAAATGGCCTCGTGAAGACCTCAGGATCGGTGAACCTCGGCTTGGGCTCGACACGAACTACTCGGAGCTTCGGTGGACAGTCCGGAACGCGGCGATAGGTGGCGGCGATGACTAGGTGATCGCCGCCGGATCTTCGTGCTCCCGAGACCGGAGAGCACGCCAGCCAACTGCGAGACAGCCCAGGCCCCAGTGGTGGGCCAGAAGCATCCGTCGATGAACACGGTGTCCTTCGGTCGGCGAAACACGGTGTCCTCCCGCCGACGCCCGCCAATCGGGGCGAAATCGACGCGGTATCGCGACCCAGCGGTGCGCAACTGCCACCGCGCTGCCACCTTTGGTGCGATGTCCTTGGGACGGTTCCCGGGCACGGACCGCCGTGCACCCTCGTCACCGGCCCACGGCATTCCAGCGCCGTCACCAAGCAGCAAATAGCTGCCGGCGAGGGTGGGCGAGCCCGCGCCCCAGAACTCGCCGATCGGATGCTTTTGTCGTTGGACGCTACTGTTGCTCGCGAGCACTCCGATCGTCTGGAGGTCCCGCGCATGACTCTTCCTCCCGCAGCTCTGGCCCGACTGGTTCACCCGCTGCGCAGCGCCGCTGCGCTTCCCCGCTCGGCCCGGGACCAGCACACCCTGCCGATCGAAGACCGGCCCTGGCAGGTGCACGTCCAGGCGCTCGCCCGCTGCATCACCGCCCTACGGGTCGCAAGCGACATCCCCGATCGAAGCTTCCATGGGATGCGGGAGCGGATCGACACCCTGCTGAGCGAACGCTCCCGCGCGGCAAACATTCTGCTGTCGCTGGAACCGTTCGACCCGTACGACTCGACCCGTGCCGACGAGCTTCTCGACCTCCTCGACCGCCTTCCTGAACAGGTCGCGGCCGTTGTGGAGACCGGCGACGCTGTGCCCGCCGACAGCCTGCGTGCCCTGGACGACGCGTCCTCCTGGTGGGCCGCTCGCGACACCCGCTGCCCGTCTGGCGGCGCACTGCGCACAGCATTCGATATGCCGCATGACCCGGTCGACCCTCGTGGCGTGTTTCGCCCGGAACAGGTACTGCAGCATTACGCGCACCGGGCTGAGCCGCTGCTGCGCCGACTCATTCCACATCTGTTCGCGCTCGGCGTCCCGCACGTCACCGACGTGCTCGCTGGGATCTCAATCGTCGGGCGGGTGCTGGACTGCGAGGACCCGGTGTTCGCGTACCTCGCGGTGGACATGCTCACCCGCAGCCACCTCGCTGCCGACCCCTCCCTGGCAGATCAGGTCTACCAGCAGCTGCGGGCCAGCGAACCAGCCCTGCAGCACACTGAGGAAGGAATCCGCCGCGCCCTGCACACCGCCGAAACCGCCCGCGACGACATGGAGACCCGCGCGACCGCGGTCGCGAGCGCGTACAAACGGACCGCGGAGGGTCCGTTCCGCCGGTTCGCTTGGGCGTTGCATTGCCTCCGCGACAGCCGGTGCAGCCGGCCGCCCACCCTCGGACCGTTGCGGGAGCGCCTCATCGCTGACGGCGGGACGCTGGCGCAGTTGGTGGGCATCATCATCCTGCCCGCTATGCGCAATAGCGAAACCCACGAGTCGCTGGCCTGGGACGGGTTCGCCGAACAATTCCTCACCCCGGATGGACCCGTCCCGTACGACGACGTGCTCACAGCGCTGATCGTCGGGTTCTCCTTCACCCAGGGCGCCCACGCCGGCCTAGCCGCCCTCCGGGTGCTGCACGCCCCGCGCCCCTCCACGGAGCTGCCCTCCTCCGAGGACGACGGCCGAATGCCGACCGCGGACCGCGTTCGCGGGTTCTTTGGCACGAACCGGCTGCTACTGGTGGAAGCACGCCTGAACACACCGCACGCCCGGTTCCGGGTGCAGCGGCTCGGCATGACCGACATCAACCCATGCTTTCAGGCGCTGCTGCTCGCCCGCCGGCTGTTGCCGCGCACCGAATCGTTTGCGGTGAGCAGCGTCGACTCCGACGACCCGCAGGTGACCGTGGACGCCGTGGCGCTGGACGCGGCGATGCCGGCCTGGGAGTACGCCGTCTCCCACCTGGACCAGATGCCGCTCGGCGCCTTCCTTCCTGCCAACTACTCAGCAAGGCGGCAGCAGGAATCGGCCGCGACGGCCACTCGCGCCGTCGCCTGGATCGCCGCCGATGACGCCGTCGGAGTGATCGACGGCAGCCCGCCGACTTGGGACTCTGACATCCGCCGACTGCTCGGCGTCCGGCTGCAGGTAATCACCACCGCCATCGAGAACACCCGGCGGATCATCCCGGAAGGCACAACCCGTTTGAGCAGCGTCCACCAGTCCGTGCAGCAGCTGCAGCAATGGATCGACACGGCCCGGCCGGCCGACCCGTGGTCGGCCGACGGGTACCCCGCCCTTCAACGCCTCCGCACGCAATGGAGAGCGTGGGGCCCTGTGCCCCGGCTGCCATCCATTATGGAAACGCCCGCACCGGACGAGATCAGCGAGGCCCAGCCGAGGCTGCGTGTCGTCGACCCGGGGGACTACCAGAGCTTCTGATCCCGCCCCGGTTGCGCCGCTCGCATCCGGGGGTTGTGGCGCGGCGCGCCCACGATCGTCTCAAGGTGGGTCGCCGATCGGCGTAACGTACGAGAGTGCCCGCCGACCACTCCACCCTCCGCACCCCAGTCCGGCCGCCGCTGCCCGAAGAAGGACCAGTCCTGAACGTGGTGGACCTGTTCAGCGGATGCGGCGGGCTCAGCCTCGGCCTCGAACAGGCCGCCACCGCCGCTGGCTGCCGCCCCGGATCACCCTCGCCCTCGCCTTCGAAGCTGCCGCCACCGCCGCGGTCACGGGCAACTTTCCCCATGCCCACGCTGTGGCCGTCGCCGCGGGGTCTGGGGGCCTGGGAGTGGTTTAAAGGAGACAGTCCTGACGGGGGGGGCCCTGTCCGGGGGAGGGGGGGGCCCCGCCCGGGCCCCGAACGGCCCCCCCCCGCCGCTGGCTGCCGCCTCGGCATCACCCTCGCCGTCGACTTCGAAGCTGCCGCCACCGCCGTGTTCACGGACAACTTTCCCGATGCCAACGCTGTGACTGCCGCCGTGGAGTCCTACTTCGACGGCGACCTCGGTGCCCCGGCCACCCCGATCGAGCAGGCGACCGCTCTAGCCCACCCCGGCACAGCGATACTGATGGGCGGCCCGCCCTGCCAAGGGCACAGCAACCTCAACAACATCACCCGTCGACGCGACCCGAAGAACGTGCTGTACGCACGAATGGCGCGCGCGGCCGAGATCCTCCAGCCCGCATTCGTGATCATCGAGAACGTGCCCTCAGTACGCCGCGACACCGATCAGGTCGTGCAGCGCACTATCGAGCACTTGGAGGGCCTGGACTACACCGTCGCCACGGGCATCGTCAGTCTCCACGACCTCGGCGTCGCGCAGAGCCGGCGCCGACACATCCTGTTCGCCTCCGCCGACCCTGCCGCGCCCGCGCCGACCCTGCTGAACAGCTTGCTCGGTAACACCGCCGCGACCGGGCGCACCCTACGCTGGGCGATCGAAGACCTCGCCGACCTCGCCGCCCCTACCGGCTACGATCGCGCCCCGGTCCCCAACGACACCAACCTCACCCGCATGCAATACCTGCTCGACAACGACGAGTACGACCTGCCCCCGCACCTGCGACCGCTGTGCCACCAGTCCGCGCATTCCTACAAATCCATGTACGGGCGGCTGAACTGGGAGCTACCGGCGCAGACCATCACCAGCGGGTTCGGCAGCATCGGGCAGGGGCGGTACATGCACCCCGACCAGACCCGCGCGCTCACCGCCCACGAAGCGGCCCGCATCCAGGGGTTCCCCGACTACTTCAGCTTCACCGCCGTCACCGGCCGCGGTGCGCTTGCCACCATGATCGGCAACGCCGTCCCCCCAGCGCTGATGCGCGAACTGGGCGCACTGCTGCTACCCGTACTCGCTGCTGCCGCCGGCGCTGCGGCCGAGCCAGTCGTCCTCGCGCCAGCGGTTCCCGCTGCCCCCGCAGCAGCGGCGCGGGCGCGAGGGCTCGTTCCCGCCTGACCGTTCGGGGCAATACTCACGGGGCCGCAGGCGCCGCTGCGCACCCATGTCGGCCGCGACCCCTAGAGTGAAGACGTGGGGGCAAAATCAGTCGACGAGTGCGTGGAGGACGCCGTCGCCGACCGGGAACGACAGGGCTTCCTGCACCTGTCTGACCTGCAGCGCCTCATCGACCAGCACCGGTTGGACGGCCAGCAAACCGCCGCCGTGTTCACCGCGCTGCGGAACCTCGGCGTCCTCGCCGACGACGACAACGAGGTCGACCTGCCCACCGCCGTCTCGCCCACCGGAACCAGCACCGGGCGAGACACCGTCGGACTGATGCTGCGCTCGGCGGGACGGATGAAACTGCTCACCGCGGACGAAGAAGTGTTGCTCGGACGGCGGATCAGCATCGGACAGCGGATCCTCACCGCCGACCCGCGCCCAACCCCGGGCAGCGACGAAGCCCGTCAGGTAGAAGACGCTCGCCGCGCCCACGACCAGCTTGTGCTCGCTAATCTGCGGCTGGTGGTCTCTATCGCCCGCCGCTACCGGCCGCACGGCATGGACCTGGCCGACCTCATCCAGGAGGGAACCCTCGGGCTGATGCGCGCAGCGGACAAGTTCGACCACACGCTCGGCTACAAGTTCTCCACCTACGCGACCTGGTGGATCCGGCAGGCCATCCAGCGGGGACTGGCCGACCGGGGCCGGCTGGTCCGGCTGCCGGTGCACGTCAACGAGAAACTGGCCCGCGTCACCGCGGCCCGCGAACGGCTGCAGTCCGCCCTGGACCGCGACCCCACCCCCGAGGAGATCGCCACCGACCTCGGCATGGACCCCGGCGATGTGCGCGGACTGCTGGACGCCGCCCGGGAACCGGTCAGCATCGACCAGCGGATCGGGGAGGACGAGGACACCGACCTCGGGGATCTGCTGAACCTGTACGCCGAGGACGTCGCCGACGAAGTGATCCGCACCATCGTCCGCGACCAGATCCGGCGCGTCCTGGACGAGATCGACGAGGCGCACACTGCGTCCGCCAAAGGCGCCAACGCACACGCCGTGCAAATGCTGAAGCTGCGGTACGGGCTGGACGACGACCGCGAACGCACCCTCGAGGAGATCGGCGACGCGTTCGGCGTCACCCGGGAGCGGGCCCGCCAGATCCTCAATAAGATCCTCGCCTCGCCCCGGCTGCGCGCCTCGCTCAGCCCGCTGACCGAAACCGAATGACACGGACCCGCACATGCGCACACCCCTGGACCCCGACGCCCTCTATGCCTCGTCGTGGCGATTCCTGCAATGGATGCACGACCGCCTGGTCACCGAGGCCCGCGGCGACCACAAACAGCGCCTGGACACCGCACCCCGCAACCGGTTCTGGCTGGGCAGGCTCGCCCCCGAGGCTGTGGTAATGACCAGCCCGCTGGGGCCCCGCGCTGAGAAGCTGGACCCGTGCGCGATCGGCATCCGGGTGCGACCGGCCATCGACGGCCCGTGGCAGGTGAAGCTACACGCCGGGTTCCGGTGCTGGCAGAAGCAGCCGGACGGCGGCTTCACCAAATCCGACCCGATCGTCGTCGATATCGAGGCGACCGTCGCCGCCGACGGGCACCTCTCCGACAACGGCGTCGCCGCCTTCGAGCGGCAACTCCACGCACTGGGCATGGACGCCCGGCACGCGGAACTACGGGTGGACGTGGAGACGTGGCGGGATCACATCGAACTGGTCTTCTCCCTCGTCAACACCAGCGATGCCCCCGACAAGCGGCACCCCGAGACCCACCTGTACGAGACCACCCTGTCCGTGGCAGGCCTTCCTTGCACCGACTTCCAGCTAGAGGCGCTGCCGGACTCCTTCCGCTACGACCGCAGTATCCCGGCAATCGGGATCAACTGCGGCGTGAACACCGCGGAAGGAACCTTCAACACCTCCGACGTGATCAGCGTCGACAAGCACCGCCCGTCCTACTGGAACTCGCCCCGCCCGCACCCCGATCTCCGCTTCGACACCCTGGCCGCCGATCCGCTGCCACCGGTCCGCGCGCTCATCGACGCCGCTCGCGAATGGGGCGACGCGCACTGGTCTGAACAAGCGCTGCAACCCCGCTCCGCGGACTGGTCCCAGCCGATGCGGGACGAGGCAGCCGCAGCTCGGGACGAGTTTCGGGTCGAACTGGACCGTCTCGAACAGGGATACCGGGCGCTGCAGGACGACCCGCACCTACTCACCGCGTTCCGCATCGCCTCCGCCGCGCTGAATCACTCCGCCACCGGTAAGAACTACGACACCTGGCGGCCGTTCCAGATCGGGTTCCTCGTCGCCGCGCTGCCCGGCGTCATCGATCCCGCCGACGCTGACTACGTCGACACGGTCTGGTTCGCCACCGGCGGCGGCAAGACCGAGACCTACCTGGGGCTCTTGGTCACCGCGATCATCTACGACCGGCTCACGGGAAAGACCGACGGGATCACCGCGTGGACCCGGTTCCCGCTGCGCAGCCTGTCGCTGCAACAGACGCAGCGGTTCGCCGACGCGCTGGCCGGCGCTGAACTGCAGCGCCGCGCCCACCGCATCGGCGGGGCGCCGATCTCGCTGGGCTTCTTCGTCGGCGCAAGCTCCGTTCCCAACAAGATCGACCCCGAAGATGACGTCGCCCACAACCGGGACGCCGCAAGCCGCTACCAGGTGCTGCTACGTTGCCCGTTCTGCCGGCACCCTGAACTGCAGATGCGGTTCAACCGGGCGCTGTGGACCCTGGACCACACCTGTCCGAACCCGCAGTGCCCGTGGCAGGACGGGCCGCTGCCGTTCCGGGTCGTCGACCAGGAGATATACCGATTCCTGCCCACCGTGATCGTCGGCACCCTGGATAAGGCCGCCTCCATCGCCATGCAGGGCGCGATGCGGGGCTTCGTCGGCGCCCCAGCCGCCAAGTGCAATCGCCCCGGCCACGGCTACTGCTACGCCGCGCGCAGCAAGACCCCCGCCGGCTGCCTGGTGCCCGGCTGCACGGGCCCCCGCGGCCCCCTGCCGATGCCTGCCGAGCGATACGCGCCCCGGTACCGGCTACAGGACGAGCTGCACCTATTGCGCGACTCCCTCGGTGCAGTTGACTCCCACTACGAATCGCTGTTCGACCACCTCCAGCACTCCCTCACTGGCACCCGCGCCAAGATCGTCGCCTCCTCTGCGACCCTCAGCGGCTTCCGCCGGCAGATCGACGTCCTCTACCGGCGAAAGGCGCGGGTGTTCCCACAACCCGGACCCAGCATCGACGAATCGTTCTGGTCCGAACCTACGGCCGTGCCCGCCCGGCTCTACGTCGCGGTCGCGCCCCGCGGCGTCACCCTGGAATTCGTGTCAGACCGGGCACTGACCACATTGCAGCAGTGCATCCGCGACCTGATCGCCGACCCCGGCGCCGTCTGCGACCCGCTCGACATCCCCGTCGCCCACGCCGACCACCTCGTCAGCCAGTACGGCGTGAACCTCGTCTACGGCAATACCGTAAAGGACGTCGAAGCGGCCCGTCGCTCCGCGGAGACCGAGTTCCCATTCCCGGTGAACGCCGAATCCCTCACCGGTGGAACCGGGTTCGATCAGGTCCGCGACGTACTTGAGCGGCTGGACCGCCCCGAACCGGACTTCACCGACCGTATCCACCTGATCGCCGCGTCCAGCATGATCTCCCACGGCGTGGACATCGACCGGCTCAACGTTATGGTGATGAAAGGGTTGCCGCTCACCACAGCTGAGTTCATCCAGACCTCCGCGCGGGTCGGCCGCCGCTGGCCCGGCGTGGTGTATGTGCTGCACCGCACTACCCGGGAACGGGAGGTCGCTACCTACGCCCAGTTCGAGAAATTCATCGTGCAAGGCGACCGATTCGTCGAACCCATCCCCATTACACGCGCCAGCCGACACGTGCTCGCACTCACCGCCGCCGGCGCCGCCGAAGCCCGCCGCCTCGCGATCCACGAATACCGCTCCCCGAAGCCGCTTACCACCGTCCGCGCCGTGCGCGACTATTACACCGCCGCCGGAATCACCGCCGCCACCGAAACCGTCGCCCTCACCGACGCGCTCGGCATGGACGGGCCGCTCGAAGAACTGCTACGCCGCGACATCACCGAATGGGAGACAGGGTTCTTCGACAACCTCAGCGACACCGCCACCCAGGCGCAATGGCCCAACCAGCTCTCCCCCAGCGGCCCTGTGATGCGCTCGCTACGAGACGTGGAAGCGGGGATTCCCGTGTACGGAGACGACTGACCATGAAAGAACTGCGCAGCTCCAGCCAGATCCTGTTCTCCCACCTGCCCGCGCAGACCGTCGACATCCAGGGCCGCATCTGGAAGGTCGATGCCTGGACCAACCCCGTCACTGTCCCCGTCGACACCGACGCCATCCGCCGCCGGCTGCTGTCTGCGATCGACATCTGGCGCACCCAGAACACCGACAACAACCTCTCCGCCGACCTGCACGCCGGTCGTCCCGTCGAGGTCATCGGCGTCAACCCGGACCAGGGCGTCAAGGTCGACGCCTTCCCCAGCGTGTGGCGCTGCGGCACCTGCCGGCGCATCCGCAATCAGCGCGGCCGCTGCGAATGCGGCAGCAGCAGCTGGCGGCAGATGCATTTCGTCGCGTTCCACGACTGCGGATGGGTCGACGCCCCGTTCGTGCCCCGCTGCCCCACCCACGGCCAGGTCGCTGTCCGCCATTCCTCAAGCAGCAGCGTCCGCGAGCTCGACTTCCACTGCCCGGTCTGCAACAGGTCGCTGCCCTCCGGACTCGGCGGCGGACGCCCTTGCCCCGCCTGCCACCAGCCGTCCGTGGTGGTCAACGTGCACCGTGCCGCATCCGTCTACACCGCGCACTCGTTTACCATGGTCAACCCCGCCCGACCCGAGCAACTGCGGGCGTTGCTGGCCGACGGCGGCAAGGACAAATGCCTGCGCTGGGTACTCGCGGACATGCCCACTGACCGGCCGGCGAGCCAGGCGCCCACCCGCCAATCACTGCTGGATACCCTCATCGGCCAGGGCCTCGACCCCGCCGTCGCGCAGCTCGCTGCCGACTCCGCCGCCGCCGGAGGGGGACTGGCCGACGCGCCATCCCCGCTGCCGCTGCAACCGGCCGTACGGGACACCGCCGAGACGGGGGCACTGGAGATCGCGCTCGCCATGTACGAAGGCCGCCGCCGCGCCAGCGACCTGCCCTCCGACCCGGTCGGCGACGACCTGCGTACTCTCTACCAGCACCGCTACCCGCCCGCGATCGACGCGGCCGGACTGTTAGGCGTCGATCACGTCGACCGGTTCCCGGTGTTGCGCGCCGTGTATGGGTACACCCGAGGCGGTAAACCCGCCGGCGAGACTCGGCTGGTTGCGTTCACCGGCCGCGGCCGCACCGTCCGGCTGCACGGCGAAGCGAACGAGACCGAAGCGCTGTACCTGCGCCTGGACCCAGTTCGGGTCGCAGCCTGGCTGCACCAGCGCGGGCTGCTACCCGCCGCGCCCGCCGACCTGCCCGCCGCCCGGCTGGCGGTCCTGAACGCGGCCACCATCCCGGCCCGCGGCGATGACGACCGCCAACGCACCGCTGGGAGCGCCGTGCTGACCCTCCTGCACTCCTACGCGCACCGCTTCATTCGGCAGCTCGCTGTGCTGGCGGGACTCGATCGCGAGTCGCTCGCGGAATATCTCGTCCCCGAACACCTCGGCGTGTTCATCTACGCCTCCAACCGTGGCGACTTCGTCCTCGGCGGATTGCAATCGGTGTTCGAGACCGAGCTGGACCGGGTGCTCGATCTGCAACTAGAAGCGGAGACCCGTTGCCCTCTCGACCCCGGCTGCGACCGCGCATCCGGAGCCTGCCTGGCGTGCCTGCACATCGGGGAACCCTCCTGCTCGTACTACAACCGGTTCTTAGATAGGAAGATGCTGTTCGGCGACCACGGTTACCTACGCCAGGACCGGACATGACATACGGGCCGGTTCCCGGAGTACCTACCGGCGCCCGCTTCCGCACCCGCCGCGCCCTTTACGACCGGCGCGTGCACCACGACATCCGCCAGATCATCTGCGGAGGACCCGACCCCGCCGTCGGCGCCGAGAGCGTTCTGGTCCCCGCTGGTCGTCCCGACGACCACGACCTCGGCGGCATCCTCTACCTCACCGGCTCCGGCAACACCCGCGCCGGCCGGGTGGTCTCCGACCAAGTCCTCACCGGTTTGAACCGCATCCTCGCCGACAACATCGACTCCGGGCAGCCGGTACGCCTGATCCGCGAGACCGCAGGGGAGTTCGCCTACGACGGGCTATTCCTCGTCGAGGATGCCTACCTACGGAGCGGTGTCGACGGGCACGCCATTTGCCAGTTCCGGCTGCGGCAGATGCGGCCCGTCGCCGCTCCAGACCGGTCGGTGCCGCCCGCCCAAGCCCAGCGCGCCCTCGCCACCCACTACCGGCTGGTCCGCGACCCCGCGGTTCCCGCCCGAGTGAAAGCCCTCTACGACCATCGTTGCCAAATCTGCGGAATCCGGATCCAGACCCTCGCGGGCGCCTACAGCGAAGGCGCCCACCTGGTGCCGCTGGGCGGCGGCACTGACGGCCCCGACACCGACGCAAACGTGCTCTGCTTGTGCCCCAACCACCACGTGATGCTCGACCACGGCGCCCTCGCCATCACCGACGAGTGGCTCGTGATCGATCGGGACGGCCAAACTATCGGTGACCTCACTCTGCATCCCGACCACCAACTGGACCCCGCCTGCGCCCGCCGCCACCGCCAGCTTCTGGGCTTCCCGCATTCGCCTCCGGAACTGGGTCTGTCGGGATAACGAAGGATCTGGCCTGGCCTTAGCAAAAGGAACGGCGTCGACCCATGCCATCCAGATGATCGGTCGAGCAACGGGAGAGATCATCGAACAGTAGTTGATTGCCCCGCAATTGCCCGCGCAGGCGAAGGAGCATGGCGTCAATCTAAGGCCCGCAGTGGCCAACGTTCGCAGTCGAAGCTCTTCCCCTTTCGCAATGTTGTCGATAACATCTCTGGCGGGAGGCTCCGATTCGTCGGGGTGGGCAAGAAGCACTGTGAACGAAGGAGTTCCGCATGCCCATTCGGCCGACTCGTCCTCATCGACAACCGACCACCCCGCGACCGACCCGTGCTCGGGCGATCACCGCGTCGATCGGTGTCGCCGTCCTGGCCGCGAGCCTGATCCCCGCTGCGCCCGCGTCCGCGGCCGATCCGGTCGTCACGATCGACTGGTCCAGCACGCAGCAGGCGATCGACGGCTTCGGGGCTTCCGGCGCTTTCCAGCAGGCCGCCGGAATCCAGGCGATGCCGGAGCCCCAGCGTTCGCAGATCCTTGAGCTGCTCTTCTCGCGCACCGCGGGAGCCGGTCTCAGCATCGTGCGCAACGACATCGGCGACGGCGGTACGTGGAGCGACGCCGCCGGCGGCCCGCACGGAACGATCCTTCCGTCCGACCCCGGCACCGGAACTCCGGTCTATGACTGGACGAAGGACGACGACCAGGTCTGGCTGATGAAAGAGGCGCAGAAGCGAGGGGTGCAGACGTTCTTCTCCACAGCCTGGAGCCCGCCGGCGTGGATGAAGACGAACAACAGCGTCGAGAACGGTGGAGCCCTGCGCGCCGACAAGTACCAGGCCTACGCCGACTACCTCGCCGCCTACATCAAGGGCTACCGCGAGCAGCACGGGCTGACGATCTCGGCGGTGTCCTTCACGAACGAACCGAACCACTCCTTCTCCTACTCGTCGTCGGACTGGACGGCCGAGAACGTCCGCGACTTCGTCAAGGTGCTCGGGCCGACGCTGACCACCGCCGGGGTGTCGGCCGACATCATCGCCGCGGAGGAGGCCAGCGCGAGCGACGCGCTCGTGGCCAAGACCCTCGAGGACCCCGCCGCTCGCGCCGAACTGGACATCACCGGCTTCCACGGCTACGCCTCGGGCCCGGTGGGGCAGGAGCCGTCACGCCTCGCGAACAAGCGCCTGTGGCTGACCGAGACGTCGTACATGAATGTGACCGACGCGTCGATCAACGCCGGACTGGACTGGGCCGGACGTATGTACGACTTCCTCTCGACCAACGTCAACGCGGTCAACTACTGGTGGCTGGCGACCGTGAAGCAGCAGGGCGGCGAAGGGCTCATCACGCTGCACCCCGCGACGAACACCTTCACCCCGACGAAGCGGCTGTTCACGATGGGCAACTGGTCCCGCTTCGTCCGCCCCGGTTGGGTGCGCGTCGCAGCGACGGTTCCGGCGGCGGTGACGAACGCGCAGGTGAAGCTGACGGCGTTTCGCAGTCCGGGCACCGGCGAGTTCGCCCAGGTGGCGATCAACTCCTCCAACGTTCCGGTCACGTTCGACCTCGCCCTCGGCGGTGGCACCACGGCCCTCACTCCGTACCGGACCTCGGCGACCGAGTCGCTGGCCCAGCTGCCCGACATTCCGGTCGCCGGTGGCACCGCCACGGTCACCCTCGCCCCGCGCAGCGTGACGACCTTCACCGGATCGGGCGCGCCCGCATCCTCGGGGCAGGGCACGCTGATCGCCGATGACACCGACACCCGCGGCGGCAACGCACAGTACTCCTTCTCCGGCGGGTGGTCGCGGAACGCCAATCAGCCGGCCGCCTACAACGGGGGCGACACCTATTCGAAGGTCGCCGGAAAGTCGTACCGAGTGACCTTCGTCGGCACCAAGGCGGTGATCCACGGCGTCAACGCGCCGAGCGCGGGCATCGCGGCGGTGTCGGTCGACGGCGGGCCGGAGACACTGGTCGATCTCTATGCGACGTCCCGCACGGACGACGTGCCCATCTTCTCCACCGGTGATCTGCCCCTCGGCCAGCACTCCGTCCGGGTGCGCGTGACGGGGACCAAGAACGCGTCCTCGTCGGACACGTGGGTCACGGCGGATCGAGCCGTGGTCACGACGCAAGGGCCGACCATCGTGAATGACACCGCGACCGGCACCGGCCTGAAGCAGGTCGAGTACCGGGGGGACTGGAGCTCCTGGTGGCGTGAGAACGGCGCCTTCCGGAAGGACAATCACTACAGCAAGACCGAGGGCGCGAGCATGGTCTTCCGGTTCGCGAATCAGGCGCGGCTGTTCGCGGCCACGGGGCCGAACGCGGGCCTGGCGTCGATCTCCGTCGACGACGGACCGGAGAAGATCGTCGACCTCTACAGCGCGGAGCGCATAGACGGGCAGCAGCTCATCTCGACGCCCTGGTTGCCCTCCGGAAAACACACCATCACGGTGACCGTGCTGGGGAAGAAGAACGCGGCGGCGACCGACTCCTATGTGAGCATCGACCGCTTCGATGCGTACTGACACTCGGTGGGCGGCGGGACGACTTGTCGTCGTCCCGCCGCCCACCGCCGACGCGGACCGTGGCGGCGGTCACCCGTATGAGAGGCTGAGGGCGTGAAGCCGGCGACCATCTACGACGTGGCTGCGGCCGCGGGGGTCTCGCACCAGACCGTCACCCGATTCCTGAACGGATTCGAAGGCATTCGCCCCGCCACGCGCGAGCGCGTGCAGAAGGCGTTGACCGAGCTCGACTACCGGCCCAACAGCGCCGCCCGCTTCCTGCGCGGGCAGCGCACCAACCGCATCGGCGTGCTGGCGCATCAACTCGACCAGCCGGGACCGGCGCGAAACATCGCCGGATCCACCCGAGCCGCACGCGACCACGGGTATGTGCTGGACATCGTCTCGGTCGATGCTGCCGACACGCGCTCCGTGGCGGAGGCTCTCGACATCCTGTTCGAGCATCAGATCGCCGGCGTGCTGGTGGCCGCGCAGTCGGACGAGGTTCGCACCGCCGTCGAGGCGCGCTCCATCGCGGTGCCGGTCGCGATCGACAACGGCACGGACCGGGTCGAACGCCGACAGCTCTCCGAACCCGGTCGGCTCGCCGCCGCGCACCTGGCCGATCTCGGCCACCGCGACGTCGGGTACATCGCCGGCCCGTCGAGCTGGATCGCCTCGCGGGAGCGTGAGCGAGGCTTCCGAGAGGTCGCCGCCGAGCGCGGACTGACCGTGCGCTGGTCATCGCGCGGCGACTGGACATCCGCTTCCGGATGGACGGCGGCGTTCGATGCGCCCGTCGGCGACAGGGGCATCACGGCGGTCGCCGCGTCCAACGACAGCATGGCGATCGGATTCATCGCGGGTCTGCACGAGCAGGGCGTCCGTGTTCCCGATGACGTCAGCGTCGTGGGCGTCGATGACGCGCCGGACTCCCGGTTCTACCTCCCGTCCCTGACCACCATCCGACTCGACTTCGAAGGCGAGGGCGCGCGACTGATGGAAGACCTCATCGCGCGAATCGAGGAGAGGGACGCCGATTCCGGGGTCGGATTCCTGCCCGCGGAGCTGGTCGCCCGCAAGTCGACGAAGGTCCGCGCCGCCTGATCTGAAAATGAAGTCTTGTCCCCTGGAGGGATCTGGGCTACTTTTCCTTCATCGCAGAATGTTGTCGACAACATTTGCCGATGAACATTCCGACGCCCGCAACCCAGAGGTCACCGATGACACGCAATCCCGGGTTCACCGACATCAAGTTCGGTGCCGCCTATTACCCCGAGTACCAGCCGACGCGCTCGTACGTCGAAGACCTCGACCTCATGGTCCAGGCGGGGTTCTCGGTGATCCGCGTGGGCGAGTCGGTGTGGTCGACGTGGGAGCCGCGCAATGGCGTCTTCGACCTCGAGTGGCTGGCTCCGGTGCTCGACGCGGCGCACGAACGCGGTATCGCGGTGATCCTCGGGACGCCGACCTACGCGGTCCCGCCGTGGCTTCAGGTGCTGCACCCCGAGATCGCGCTGCGCCGGCGCGACGGGTCAGCCGTCGGGTGGGGCTCGCGACAGGAGGCCGACCAGTCGCACCCCGCATACCGCTGGTTCGCCGAACGCGTCACGCGCCAGGTCGTGGGTCGCTACGCCGATCACCCGGCCGTGATCGGCTTCCAGGTCGACAACGAGCCGGGCGACCAGCTCGTCCACAACGACAGCACCTTCGCCAGGTTCATCGACTGGCTGCGCGACCGCTACGGCTCGGTCCAGGCCCTCAACGATGACTGGGGGTTGGTGTACTGGTCGCACCGCATCACCGAATGGACGCAGCTGTGGCGACCGGACGGCAACAAGATGCCGCAGTACACCATCGAATGGCGTCGGTTCCAAGCCGCACTCGCCACCGACCTGGTGAGCTGGCTGGCGGAGATCGTGCGTGAGTACGCCCGCGACGATCAGTTCGTCACCACGTGCATCTCCTACCCGCGTCCGCAGATCGCCGATGACCTGCTCGTCGCCGACCTCGACATCACGGCGGGCAACCCCTACTACCTCATGCAGGAGGGACTCACCGCCGAGCGCGAGCTGCCCCGCACCGAGGAGTGGTGGCACACGGGGCCGTGGGCCCTGTTCAAGTGGGGTGACCGGGCCTACTCGTCCGCCCAGCAACGATTCCTCGTGACCGAGACCAACGCGCAGAGCATCGGCCAGGCCTGGCAGAACCACCCGCCGTACCCCGGCCAACTGCGTCAGGCCGCGTTCGCGCTCATCGCGCGCGGCGCTCGGATGATCGAGTACTGGCACTGGCAGACGACGCACCACGGTCTGGAGGCCCACTGGGGTGGGGTGCTGCCGCACAGCCGTCGCCCGGGACGGGTCTACTACGAGATCGCGCACCTCGGTGCCGAACTGCGCTCGCTCGGTGACCGACTGGACGCCCTCGAGCCCGACGCCGACGTGCTGATGCTTCACTCCACTGAAACCGCGTGGCTGTGGGAGGAGTATCCCCCGTTCGCGGATGCCCGAGGTGAGGCCGACCCGACGAGCTACCGCCGCGCGGTCGACCCGTTCTACCGCGGGCTCGTCGAGACCGGTGCGCAGGTGCGCTTCCAGCACGCCCGCCAATTCGTGGACGCCGACCCGGTCGCGACGGCACGCCGCTATCCGGTGCTCGTCGCCGTGGCCGAATACGTCGCCTGCGATGGCGAGCTCGACGCACTTCGCGCGTACGCCCACGCCGGCGGCCACCTCGTACTCGGGGTGCGCACCGGATACGCGGACGGCCTCGCCCGCTCGCGTGCCGAGGTCGCTCCCGCGCGGCTCGCCGCCGCCGCGGGCGTCTGGTACGACGAGTACACCAACCTCGACGCTCCGTGGCCGGTGTCGGGAACCATCGACCTCGAAGCCGGCTCGGCGGGCGAGCTGTGGGCCGACGTGCTGAACGTCGACGACGCCGAGACACTCGTCGCCTTCGCTCGGAACGAGCTCGGAGCCCACTCGGCCGTGACCACGTGCGCCCACGGCGCAGGACGCATCACCTACGTCGCCACCGTCCCCAATGCCCCCCTGGCCCGCAGCCTCGCTCGCTGGCTGGTGCCGGACCCGATCGCCGGTCGGTGGTCGGTGTCCGACGCTGTGTCGGTGATGTCGGGATCCCGCGGGTCCGAGCGCATCTTCTTCGTCCATAACTGGTCGGGCGAAGCCGCCACGCTCACCCTGCCGCACGACGTGCGGCACCTCGAATCCGGCGACGCTGTCGCCGCCGGATTCACCTTCCCCCTCGGCCCGCGATCTGTCATCCTCTTCGCGAGCGTCGACCCCGAAGTGGCAACACCTCGTCCACACCAGGAGAAAGAATGAACACCACAGCACGACGACTGCTCGTCCTGACCTCGGTCTGCGTGACCGCGGCACTCGCGTTCAGCGGTTGCGCGACGTCCGGCACCACCACGCCGGCGACCAAAGACGGTCCCGTCTCGCAGGCGGACATCGACAAGGCGATGAAGACCCCGACCACCCTCACCATGTGGTCCTGGCTCCCCGACCTGCAGGACGAGATCGACCTGTTCGAGGCGAAATATCCGGCGATCAAGGTGAAGCTCGTCAACACCTCCAACGGCACCACCCAGTATCCGAAGCTGCGCAGCGCCCTCACGGCGGGCAAGGGCGCCCCGGACGTCGCTCACATCGAGTACGCCTTCCTGCCTGGGTTCCGCCAGACCGGTGGTCTGGCCGATCTCACCCCGTACGGCGCCGCCGACCTCAAGGACCAGTTCGTGCCGTGGGTGTGGGGGCAGGTCAGCACGAAGGACGGAATCTGGGCGGTTCCGCAGGACTCCGGACCCATGGGCACGCTCTACCGCGAGGACCTCTTCACCGCGGCGGGCATCAAGGACGTGCCCGCCACCTGGGATGAGTTCGCCACCACCGCCAAGACCTACCACGAGAAGACCGGTCAGTACCTGACGAACATCCCCGGCGACGCGTCGGATCAGATGCTGGGCCTGTTCTGGCAGGCCGGGGCGAAGCCCTTCACCTTTGACGGCGACAAGACCGTGTCGATCGACCTCGACTCCGCCGCCGCGAAGAAGGTCATGGGCTACTGGCAGGACCTGATCAAGTCGGGCGCCGTCTCGACCGACGCCGGCTGGAATGACAACTGGTACCAGGGTCTGGCCAAGGGCAAGTACGGCACCTGGCTCACGGCTGCCTGGGCGCCGGTCTTCCTCTCCGGCACCGTGAAGGACACCGCAGGGAAGTGGCGAGCCGCGGAGCTTCCGCAGTGGAAGGCGGGGGAGCACGCCTCGGGCAACTGGGGTGGGTCATCGACGGCGGTGATCGCGACGAGCGAGCACAAGATCGCCGCGTACGAACTGGCGAAGTTCCTCAACACCGACAGCGAGTCCACGGCCATGCTCACCAGCAAGCAGTCGCTGTTCCCGACGACGACGCACGCACTGACGGCGCCCGCGTTCGCCGACCAGAAGGTGGACTTCTTCGGCGGGCAGCAGGTCAACAAGGTCTTCGCTGACATCTCCGCGACCGTGGACCCCGACTTCACCTGGCCGCCGTTCATGGAGTACGTCGCATCGAGCTACACCGAGACCGTCGGCGACGCGATCGTCAACGGTGGCGACATGGTGGGTGCCCTGACGAAGTGGGACCAGGCCGTCGAGACCTACGCCAAGCAGCAGGGCTTCACCGTGAAGTGACCGTCACACCCCCCCGACCGCCGGTGGCGGGTATCTCCCCAGATGACCCAGCCCGCCACCGGCATCCCATCCACCGATCTGACGAGAGAGTCATCCATGACCGTTCTCAAGGCGCCATCCCCCGTGGTCGCCGTGCGGAAGTCCTCACTGCACCGCCCGCAGACCCGGGCCGCGTGGATGCTGTCCGCGCCGTTCATCGTCGTGTTCATCGCGATGCTGATCGTGCCGCTCGGCTACGCGTTGTGGCAGAGCCTGTTCACCACCACCCTCGTCGGCGGCACGAGTTTCGCCGGCATCGCGAACTACCTCCGAGCGATGGGCGATCCGAGTTTCTGGGCCGGCGTCGGACGATCGGTGATCTTCCTCTGCGTGCAGGTGCCGATCATGATCGCGGTCGCCCTGCTGCTGGCCCTGGCGCTGGACAGCGGACGGCTGCGCGGTGCGCGATTCGTCCGCATCGCGGTCTTCGTCCCGTACGCGGTGCCGAGCGTGGTCGCGACTCTCATGTGGGGCTATCTGTACGGCAAGGATTTCGGACCACTCGCCCAGCTCGCCCACGCGCTGTCACTGCCGTCCCCCGACCTGCTGTCGTCGCAGAACATCCTCGGCGCGATGATGAACATCGTCGCGTGGGAGTTCATCGGCTACAACATGATCATCATGTACTCGGCGCTCAAGGCCGTGCCGACCGACCTGTACGACGCCGCCGAGATCGACGGCGCGGGGCAGCTGCGCATCGCGTGGAGCATCAAGATCCCCGCCATCCGCAACGCGATCCTGCTCACGGTGGTGTTCTCCGTGATCGGATCGTTCCAGCTGTTCAACGAGCCCGCGCTGCTGGCGAAGGTCGCCCCGACGGCCATCGGCAACGACTTCACCCCCAACCTCTATGCCTACAACGTGGCGTTCACACAGCAGGACGTCAGTTACGCGGCCGCTATCGCGTTCCTGCTCGGGTTCATCGTCATGATCGCGTCGTACGTGGTGCAGACCGTCGGTGCGCGGAAGGAGAGGGTCCGATGACCGCCATCGTGGAATCCGTCAACACGTCCCCAGTGTCGCCTCGCACTCCGCCGCGGCGGAAGGTGATCGAGCGCGCTCAGCGGCGCAGCACCGTGCTGACCGTGGCGGTGTGGGCGTCGCTCGCCTACTTCCTGTTGCCGCTGGTGTGGCTGGCCGTGGCCTCGACCAAGACGAACGCCGATCTCTTCACGACGTTCGGATTCGCTCCCGGGAAGTCGTTCGCTCTCTTCGACAACATCGCCCGCGTGTTCACGCAGAACAACGGCGCCTACGGCATCTGGTTGCTGAACACTCTGCTGTACTCCGTGGGTGCGGCCGTGGGGGCTGCGGCCCTGGCGACGGCGTGCGGCTATGCGCTGGCGAAGTACACCTTCCGCGGACGCGCGCTCGTGTTCAGCGTGATCCTCGGTGCGGTGATGGTGCCGCTGACGGCGCTCGCCATTCCGACGTTCCTGCTGTTCAGCGCGTGGAACCTCGCCGATACCCCGTGGGCCATCGTGCTGCCGTCGCTCGTGAGTCCGTTCGGCGTCTACCTGATGCGCGTGTACGCCGCTGACGCGGTCGATGACAGCCTGCTGGAGGCGGCGCGGATCGATGGTGCGAGCGAGTTCCGGGTGTTCTTCACGGTCGCGTTGCGTCTGCTCGCGCCCGGAATCGTCACCGTGCTGCTGTTCACTCTCGTGTCGACCTGGAACAACTACTTCCTGCCGCTGATCATGCTCAACAGCCCTGAGCTCTTCCCGGTCACGGTGGGGTTGGCGTCCTGGCAGGCGTCGGCGACCGCCGGCGGTGGAGCCGAGGTGCTGTTCTCGACCGTGATCACCGGGTCGATGGTGTCGATCCTGCCGCTGATCATCGCGTTCCTGTTCCTGCAGCGGTACTGGCAGACGGGGCTCGGCAGCGGGGGAGTGAAGGGGTAAGTCGCACCCCTGGGGCGGTGGCGGACGATACGCCCGCGATACGGGGACGTCGGCACACTGGCTTCCATGGGGATCCAACATCGGACGGAGCGATCGCGACTCGCGTTTCTCGTCATGACCTTCGTGGCACTGCTCGCCACGATCGGGCTGCTGGCGATGTGGACGACGGCGATCGGCACGGCCGAGGCGGGCACCGGTCGTGGGTCCAGTGGGGGTACCGCGCCGGTGTCCGTGGAACTCGACACGATCACCTGGCCGGCGCAGGGAGAGGCCGCGGTCGCGATCGAGGACGGTCCGATCCTCACCAGCAGCGATGAACCGCTGCCGATGGCCAGCATCTCCAAGGTCATCACTGCGCTGATGATCCTGGAGGCCCGACCGCTCGAACTCGGAGAGTCGGGGGACTCGTTCCGGATCACCCAGGACGACGAGCGGAACTATGAAGCGGCGATGGACAGCGGGAAGTCGGCGCTCCCGGTCCCGGTGGGCGGCAGCCTGACGCAGTATGAATTGCTGGAGGGCATGCTGATCGGTTCGGCCTGCAACTACGCCGACCTGCTGGTGCAGGACATCTGGGGGTCCGACGACGCGTTCGTCGCCGCTGCGGCGGACTTCCTCGACCGGCACGACGTGTCCGGCGTGACGATGGTCGAGCCGACGGGTTTCGATCCGCGCAACACCGCGACACCGGCCGCCCTGATCGAGGTCGGACGTCTGGCCCTGGCGAACCCGGTCGTGGCGGAGATCGTCGTGAAGCAGTCCGTTGATCTGCCCGGCGCCGGACAGGTGGAGAACACGAACGACCTGCTCGCTGACCCCGGGGCCCTCGGCATCAAAACGGGCACGCTCGACGGCTACAACCTGCTCTCCGCTCGCGATCTGACCGGCGCCGACGGCACGCCCCGGCGCGCGTTCGTGGTGGTGCTGGGTCAGACCGACGATGACTCCCGGTACGCCGCCGCGCGAGCGCTCTACGCTCAGGTCGCCGGGCTCAGCGGGTGACGATCGCCCGATACGTCGGCGATACGCACGCGGCCGTACGCTGACACGTATGCGCGTGCTGATCGTCGAGGACGAGCTCTTCCTGGCCGAGGCCGTCCGGGACGGGCTGAGACTGGAGTCGATCGCGGCCGACATCGCCGGCGACGGGGACACGGCCCTGTTCCAGCTGGCGGTCAATCGCTACGACGTCGTCATCCTGGATCGCGATATTCCGGGGCCCAACGGCGATGAGATCGCGCGGCGACTCGCAAGCGCTTCGCAGAGTCCCCGAGTTCTCATGCTCACCGCTGCGGATCGACTGGATGACAAGGAATCCGGATTCGCCAGCGGAGCCGACGACTACCTCACCAAACCGTTCGCGCTGCGCGAGCTCGTGCTGCGGTTACGGGCGCTTGAGCGGCGCTCCGCGGTGAGCGCGCCCCCGGTCCTCGAATTCGCGGGCATCCGGCTGGATCCGTTCCGTCGCGAGGTCTCCCGCGACGGTCGGGACATCGAGCTGACCCGGAAGCAGTTCGCCGTGCTGGCAGTCCTGCTGGGCAGCCGCGGCGGAATCGTCAGCGCCGAGGACCTCCTCGAGCGGGCATGGGATGAGAACGCGGACCCGTTCACGAACGCCGTGCGGATCACCATCTCGACGCTGCGCAAGCGCCTCGGGGAACCGTGGGTGATCGCGACCGTCCCCGGTGTGGGGTACCGGATCGCCGAGCCGACCGATGCGGAGTCCCCGTGACGCGCCCGGCGCCGGCGCCTCGGCATGGGCGGCTGTCCGTCCGCCTCAAACTGACCCTGAGCTATGCCGGGCTCGTCGTCGTCGCGGGGATCGCGATGTTCGCGGTCGGGCTGCTGCTCCTGCGTTTCGTGCCCGAAGGGGCCATCTTCGCCGACAGCGGTGCCTGGGCGCCGAACCGGTCGAACCTCATGGACGTGTTCGTGCGATACGCGTGGTGGGCGACCGCGGGACTGGTCGTCTTCGGACTCGTCGGCGGGTGGGTGCTCGCCGGCGTCGTGCTGCGCCCGCTCGGTCGGATCACGGAGGTCACCCGCCGCGTTCGGGACGGAATGCTCGACGAGCGGATCGCTCTGCCCGGTCCGCGCGACGAATTCACCGAACTCGCCGACGTGTTCGATGAGATGGTGACGCGCGTACAGCGTGTGATCGACACCGAGCGCCGCTTCGCTGCGAACGCCTCGCATGAACTGCGCACGCCGACCGCGATCATCCGCACGATGGTGGAGGTCGCGCAGGCCGACCCGGACCACCGCGATATCGACACGGTGCTCGCGCGCATCGGCGCGACGAATGACCGCGCCGCGGACATCATCGAATCACTCCTGGTCCTGTCCCGGGTGGAGCACGGTGTGGCGCTGTCCTTCGCGCCCGTGGACCTTGCCGCCGTCGCCGCGGACGCGTTCGATGACATCCACGTGGACGCGGACGCGCGCGGCATCAGCCTCGATCGTTCGGGGGAGTCGGCCGTGATCGCGGGCGATCGCCGGCTGGTGGAGCGCCTCGTCGGCAACCTCGCCCGCAACGCCGTCACGCACAACCACGAGGGCGGCGTGGTCCGGGTGTCCACCCGCATGACGTCGGGGGGTGGCGAACTGTCCGTGACGAACAGCGGTCCGATCCTGGCCCCGGCGCACCTGGCGACACTCACCGAGCCCTTCGTTCGCGGCGGCGGCAGGGTGCGACGCGGCGGCATGGACGGGGCCGGACTCGGGCTCGCGATCGTGGCGTCGATCGTCCGCGCGCACGGCGGCGTTCTCGACTTGGCGGCGCCGGCCGCCGGCGGGTTGCAGGTCCGGGTGACCCTGCCGGCTCACCCCGCGCGCTGAGTCGCGCGACGCTGCCGCAGTCCTCTGACGAGCATGACCACGAGCGCCCCGACCGTGCCGCCCACCGTGTTCCAGAGGATGTCCTGAACATCCGGTACGCGGCCCGGAATCCGGGCCTGCAGATTCTCCACCGTGAACGACAGCGCGAACGCCAGGACCGGCGCGAGGATCCACCAGCGCCGACCCACGAGCACGGCCAACGCGACGCCCAGCGGGACGAACATCAGGGCGTTGAGGCCGCTCTCCACTTCGGCGTAGCTCAGGGGCGCGGCGACCGAACCCGGGGCAGCGTGGAGCAGTTCCATGAACGCTTCGCGTGCCGGCGTGACGATCCACCACGGAGAGAGGGTGAGTGCGAGGACGGCGATGGCCGCGACGATCGCGACCCAGAGCCGCACCGCGACGGGTGAGGTGTTGCGTGAGGTGGACGTCATCCCTCCACTTCACCCGGCGCGGTGTTGCGTGGGCATATGCTCCGGACCAAGAACGCGTTCACCGCTCCACCGGCCATCGACCCCGCGCCCATCGCGACCATCAGCATCTTCAGCGTGTCCGGGGAGCGGATTCACACGCATTCCCCCGGCGAGTGAGAACGTCCGGAAGAATTTCTGGGGCCGATGTCGAGAATGCGGGATCGGCTCCGTCACCCTGAGGAACGCGGCGAGAACGGCCGCGTCGGACAGAAGGAGTCACCATGCCGAAGTACCTGATGCTCAAGCACTACCGCGGAGGTCGCGCGCCCCTGAACGACGTGCCCATGACGCAGTGGTCGCCGGCGGAGTTCGCCGCGCACGTGGCGTACATGCAGGACATGGAGCGTCGCCTGCTCAGCACCGGAGAGCTCGTCTCCAGCGAGGGCCTGGCGATGGACGGAGTGTGGGTCCGCTACGACGGCGAAGGCAAGCCGCCGATCACGGACGGGCCGTTCGCGGAGACGAAGGACCTCATCGCCGGCTGGATGCTGGTGGACGTGGAATCGTACGAGCGGGCCCTCGAACTCGCCGGGGAGCTGTCCGCCGCCCCCGCCGCCGGCGGACGTCCGCTCGGCGAATGGCTGGAGCTGCGCGAGGTGATGGACGCCCCGCCGGCCGACCTGTGACCCTCGACGCCGACGACCTCCGGACCCTGCGTGCGCAGATCCCGGTCGTCGTGGCGATCCTCGTCCGGCGCGGCGCCGATTTCGCGTCGGCCGAGGACGCCGTGCAATCCGCCCTCGTCGCCGCTCTCGAGAGCCCCACAGTGCCGCGAGACCTGCGGGCCTGGCTGGTGACCGCCGCCTGGCGGAAGTTCCTCGACGAGGTCCGCAGCGCCACCGCCCGCGGGGCTCGCGAAGCACGGGACGCGGACGCGCCCGCGGCGGGGGAGGTGTCCGAGCGGGACGACACCCTGTGGCTCTACTTCCTGTGCGCGCATCCGACACTGACGTCGACCTCCGCGGTGGCCCTCACGCTGCGGACCGTCGCCGGACTCACCACGCGCGAGATCGCCGACGCGTACCTCGTGCCGGAATCGACGATGGCTCAGCGCATCAGCCGGGCGAAGCAGCGGATCGCCGGTGTCCGGCTGGACGAACCGGGCGATGTGGCTACCGTGCTGCGCGTGCTCTACCTGATGTTCACCGTCGGGCATTCCGGATCGGTGGACCTGGCGCAGGAGGCGATCCGCATCACGCGACAGTTGCGCACGCTGCTGAACGAGCCCGAGGTCTCCGGGCTGCTCGCGCTCATGCTCCTGCACCACGCCCGCCGCCGCGCCCGCTCCGACGAGCACGGCCGGCTGATTCCCCTGGACGAGCAGGATCGCTCGCGGTGGGACCGGGCCCTCATCGCTGAGGGGGTGCACCTGCTGCAGCGGGCGCTCGGCCGGCAGCGACGGGGCCCGTTCCAGGTGGAAGCGGCGATCGCCGCCCTGCATGCCGACGCCGCCACGGCCGCCGAGACGGACTGGCCTCAGATCGTGGCCTGGTACGACGACCTCCTGGCTCTCGCGCCGACGCCCGTCGCGCACCTGAACCGCGCGGTGGCGGTCGGTCGGGCCGACGGTCCGCAGGCCGGACTCGCCGCCCTCGCGACCGTTGCGACGGATGTCCCGCGCCGCACGGCCGTCGCGGCGTACTTCCATGAACGCACCGGCGAGACCGCGCTCGCGGCCGAGGAGTACGCCGATGCCGCCGCCCGCGCGACGAACCTCGCGGAGCAGGACCACCTCGCCCGGCAGGCCGCCCGCCTGCGCGGGACATCGGGCTGAACGTGCGGGTGGGCGTCCGACCTTCGGACGCGCACCCCGGGGTCACTTCTTTTTGCCGCCCGTGTTCCAGATCGCGTCACGGATGTCGTGCGACTGCGCCTCGAGAGACTCGTTGACAGTGCGGTTCCCGACGCAGGAGTACTGCGCCTGATCCCCGTCGGAGCCGTGCGGGTGGGCTGGCCGTAGCCGGTGTTCGGGAAGACGTAGGAGCGGAAGAACTCCTGCGATCCGTAAGGCTGGGAGCAGTTCGCGGCAGAAGGGCCGCCGAAAGCGTCTACGAGCGCCGTCGTGGTGCGACTCCCTTGGTGCCCGAGGCTGAGGTTTCGGAACAGTGCGACGTAGTTCATGGGTTCTCGACCACCTCGATGATCTGTCGCGCCACGTCCTCGGGTGCGGTGATCATTGGCCAGTGGGAGCTATCGATCGTGCTCATCGTCCACCCGGTGCTGCTGCTCGTGTCCGGTGCGACGGGAGGACGCGTACGCAGGCACTTCACGTAGTGCAGGCGCACGCCTGTTGCGAGGGTCTGGATGGGCTGCTCGATCGCGGGCTCGGCGTAGGTGCCGATCGGTTGCGGGGTCACATGCTCATCGAGCCACGCGAGATCCCGATCGGTGATTCCGTTGCGTGGGTACATCTGGTCGAGCTGATCGCGCGTGAACCAGGGCGTTGTGCCGTCGCGAGCGATGCTGCGCATGAAGCTCTCGGTTTGCGCACCCATGACATCGAACCAAGATGCGCCGGGCTGCGGGAGCACCGCGTCGAGAAAGATCACCGAGCGCAGATGCTGGGCGATCCGGCTCAGCGCTCCGGCCGCAACATATCCGGCGAAGGAGTGCGCCACGAGGGTGGCGTCATCCAGACAGCTCACCTCGATGGCGAGGTCATCAATCCAGTCGGAGAGCGTGACGGAGGCAGGAGGAGTCTCGTCGTCGCCGGTAGCACGCAGTTGCGGCGTGACAACGGTCAGCCCACGTTGCTGGAGCAGCGGAGTGACCCGGCTCCATGCCCAGGGTCCGAGTCCGCCGCCACCGACAAGAACGATAGAGCCGGGGGTATTCACGAGTGTGCTCCTAACTGCGTTATCCGCTGCATGAAAACGCTGAGGTCGTTGACCAGTTCTGTCGGCGAGTCGAGTGCGGCCATGTGTCCGCCGGTGCCGTGCTCATACCACCCGACGAGGTTGTTGTACCGTTCCGAGACGGCGTGCGAAGCGAAGTCGGTCACGCCGAACCTGCTCACGGCAGTAGGCACCGGCGAGAAGACAGGAGTTGCGTCCGGCCTGCTCGTCGCGAACAGCCGCATACTGGTGGCCGCGCTGTTGGTGAGCCAGTACAGGGTGGCATTGGCGAAGATGAAGTCGTCTTCTATGCCGAAATCGGTTCCGAGCGCGGCCTGCCACAGGCTGTACTTGTCGAGTTGCCACGCGAGAATTCCTACCGGTGAGTCAGCGAGAGCGAATGCTAGCGAGTCCGGCCGCTCTGCCTGGAGACGGAGGTAGGCGCTACCGTTCATCGCATAGCGCTGTAAGTCGCGCCATGCTTGGTCCTCATCCGTGCCATCCGCGAGAAACCCGTGGAGCCCGGCGCTGACATGTACACCAGCGACTCGATCCGGGGCGAGGGTGCCCATGGCGCGGGCGACCACGGAGCCCCAGTCCTCGCCGTGCACCGCAAAGAGGTCGAATTCGAGCGCTTCCATCATCTTCAGCAGCAGCTTGGAAGAGTCCAAAGCAGACCAGGAGGCTCGCGGCAACGGGGATGTGCCGAAGCCCGGCATCGAGACCAGTACCAGCTCAGAACACACCGCGCGCAGCCCGCCGATGACGCGATGGAACATCAGAAACGATGTCGGCCAGCCATGAACAAGCAGCAGCGGGAGAACACCCTCACCCGAAATGCGCAAGACATGCAGGTCAATACCGTCGACTTGTACCATCGCGTGCGACTCGACTCCCGCGGCGCGCTCCGTTGGTTCGAGCCAGTCAATCCATCGCGTCACTGCCTCAGCAACGACGAGGTGGCTCGGACCGTAGTCGCCGTCGACCAGGGACGCGGTGGCGGGAAGCCGCGACGCGCGCAGCCGAGTGCGCAACTCGCCTGCCGCCCAGTCGAGATCGGGCAGAACGCCCGACAGGGATTGGTAGCATGCTGTCATATCTAGAGACTAACGCAGCATGACAGTATCCTGTCAATCGGAGGAGCATGGAGCAGGACATCGACGCAACGCTGCACGCCATATGGGAGGCCAATCGTCTACTCCGCGACGAAGGCGAACGCATGGCAGCATCGGTGGGGCAGACCCATGCACGCCGGATGGTTCTTCAGACAGCCGGGTCGGGCGCCACCGTTCCCGACATCGCCCGTCGATTACGCTTGCAACGCCAGAGCGTTCAGCGGGTAGCAGACCAGCTCGTCGAGGAAGGGTTCGCCTGCTACCAGGACAACCCCCGCCACCGGAGGTCAAAGCGGCTCCTGACGACACCAGCAGGTGATGACGTCCTGGGCCGGCTGGCAGACGTCCACGACGACTGGATTCGCGAGATCGGTGAGCTAGTTCCCTCCGCGCCCTGGGGCGATATGCGTCGAGGCCTCGAAGCACTGGTCGACGCACTCAAGACGAAGAAACCAGAAACGCAGAACGAATAGCACTCCGCCAGGCGGTTGCCCAGCTCCGTGGCGCGTCGGGCGGCGATCAGGGTTTCGACCAACGGCGCAAGGTGCGGGCGTCCGCTGAACTCCGCGACCCCCCAAGATGACGAGCGCACGCGTCCCAGCGCACAGCTCGCCACTGGTGGGCGGTTCTGGGGATGCAAGGCCCGCGCCGAGCAGCGCGCCGCGACCGAGCGTACCCGCGCCGTGGGGGCGCAGGTACGCGACAGTTGAGATGCTGAACCGCCCCACACCATCGAGGCGCTCCCCGGATGGGCAGCCCACGCAACGGCACGACGAGCCGAGAACGACCCCCGTCTGGCCGATGCTGGCCGCACCGTAGAGGGCGCCAACGCTGACCATGAGGCGATGGTGCATTGACCGTCGCGGGACCGCGATAGGTCTATGAGGCTCATGTGCCGCGTGCGAGCGTCGCTCCTTTCAGTCTGTGGAGCCCCGAGCGTCTGCATTTTCCCCGTAGCTGGCGGAGGAAATGAGGTTGCTCTTGGCGCAAGGAATCCCGTTGCGCACGTTTTTCGCCCACGCCGTGGTGGTGGTCACAGCCGCGAGGTTGGAGTGCAGCAGCGTCATGAGGGTCTCGTGCACCTGCCGGGCAGGTGCGGTGCCGATCTCGTTGCTCAGGTTGATCGCACCGGTCGCGTCGGAGAGCACTTCGATGGCGAGATCGTGCGGTCCGCCTGCTGCGGCGGTGGCGAGGATGCAGTTGTTGGTCATATATCCGACGAGAGTGAGCGTGTCGGCCTCACGCTCCTGACACCAGTTCGCCAGCGTCGTGCCGTCGAAAGCGCTGGCGAACCGCTTGACGATGCGCGTGTGCTCAGAGCGCAGTCGTTCAGCCAGCTTCGGATGGAGCTCTTGACGGGCGGAGCCAGAGGCGAACGCGGCGGCCTCAGCAGGGTTCTCGTGCTGGACGACAACGACAGGAATATCGCGCTCCTCGGCAATCCCGAGTGCGTCAAGGATGCGCTCGAGTGACTCTTCACGGGGTGGGTACTGGATCGTCAACGGACCGTGGAAGTATTCCTGTTGGACGTCGATAATCACCAGCGCGCGACGGGGTGAAGGCATGAGACGGCTCCTTGCGAAACGTGCGGATTGTCTGTCGTCATCGATCCTTTCGAGTCGGGCAGTAGGATCGTGAGTGGCCCTAATGACTACTTTCGATGAGATTAGGACAAAGTGCGGATTGCGATTTACGCCTTCGACGGCATCACGATGTTCCATCTCTCGATACCGTTGGCTGTCTTCGGAGAGGTCGCCCGCCTCGGCCTGGCTGACTGGGAGACGTGCGTGTGGAGTGAGGATGGCAAGCCCGTTCGGACGGAGGGCGGGCTGGAGATCGCGGCCCTGAGCGGCAGCGAGTCGGTCAGTAGCGCCGATGTGCTGGTGATACCTTCGTGGCCGTCCGAGTTGCCGGAGGCAAATGATCAACTCCTCGAGCTCATCCGACGGACCCATGATCGCGGGGCGGCGGTCGTCGGGTTGTGCCTCGGAGCCTTCGCGGTCGCTCAAGCCGGGCTCCTGGATGGGCGGAGCGCGGTCACGCACTGGGTGCGCACGGCAGACCTTGCCATCCAGTATCCAGGCCTCAACGTCGAGCCATCGGCGCTGTACATCGATCACGGCGATGTACTCACTTCGGCAGGCGCCGCATCGGCACTCGATGCCTGCGTGCATCTCGTGCGTGCCCGCCTCGGTTCGAGCGCAGCCGCTACGGTGGCGCGGCGACTGGTCATCGCACCGCATCGCGAAGGCGGGCAGGCCCAGTACATCGAACGCCCGGTTCCCACCGCGACAGGCGGGATCATCGGCGCTGTCACGGATTGGGCATTGACCCGTCTCGATCAGCCGCTCTCCGTGGAAGACCTCGCGCAACGGGCACAGATGAGCCCCCGCAACTTCACGCGCCGTTTCCGTAAGGCCACAGGAACAAGCCCGGCACGGTGGCTACTCACCCGTCGGCTCGACGAAGCACGACGTCTACTGGAAACCACGGAGCAGCCGATCAGCCGCATCGCCGAAGCATGCGGATTCGTCAGCCCCGTCACCCTCCGCCAGAACTTCATCGGAACCTACTCGACGACTCCAACGGCATACCGCCGACAGTTCAACGACAAAGAGACACCCCACCGCCGTGCTCCCGCCACGGCGGGCGAGAAACTCCACCGTTGACAACAGGACATTGCGGAAGAAGCAGCAATCCGCTCAGGTGGTGGACACGGACGTCCGTAGTCAGGGCTGCGGGCGTGGCTTCGGGCCGGACGGAACTCCGTGGGCCACCCGACGCACAGGCGGGTACCGATCACGCGCTCTTCGCCGCCATCCGGGCGCGCTGGGTCGCCTTCGTGCATGATCCGCGACGTGGTCTGGCATCGGCGGCCGTCGCCGTCGCGGTGCCGCGCGGGCCGGCCTTCGTCGCGCTCGTCATCGCCGGACGTCCGGACGAGGTGGCGGATCCGGAGGCACAGAGCGCGTTGTGCCGGATCGGCTTCGCGGCATCTGCCGCATTCGCGCCGCTCGGCACGCGGACGCCGGCTTCTGCCGCGCTTCGTCCGGCGTGAGCGAGCCACGTGGCCGGATCGCGGCGAACGATGGCCGGATGTCGACTTGACGGGAGCTACTTTCTTCAAGAAAGTAGTGCTCATGCCACTTCGCTCTGACTGGTCGCACTCGACCTGCTCCATCGCGCACGCCGCCGACGTGCTCGCCGACCCGTGGGTGCTGCTCGTCCTGCGCGAGTTGTTCTCCCATCGCACCGGGTTCGATGAGATCCGGGACGCCACCGGGGCCGCGGACAGCGTGCTCGCGCGGCGGCTGCGGACCCTCGCCGAGCACGGGCTCGTCGTGCGCCGCGTGGGCGGTGGCTACGACCTGACCGAGGCGGGGCGGGCGACTCTGCCCATCCTGCACGCGTACGCGCGCTTCACCGCCGCCACCGACCCGGACGGGCCGTGGGGCCTGCGCATCGCGTGCGCGCTGTGCGGTTCCGAGGCCGTCACGGCGGACTGGTGCCCGGCCTGCGCGGCGCCGTTGACCGCGGAGACGACCACCTGGTCCCGGCCCAGCATGGGCGGAGAACCGTTCCGGCTCGTCGCCGAGGTGGCCGCATGAGTCCGCGGCGCATCCACCCGGCCTGGTTCGTCGCGGCCGCCGCGCTCATCGCGCTGATCGGAGCGGCCGGCTTCCGGGCCGCGCCCGGTGTGCTGATGATCCCGTTGCACGAGGAATTCGGCTGGTCGATGACCGAGATGAGCATCGCCATCACGGTCAATCTCCTGCTCTACGGCCTGACCGCGCCGTTCGCCGCGGCGCTGATGCAGCGCTTCGGCGTGCGCCGCGTCACGACGGCGGCGCTGCTGCTGATCGCCGCCGGGTCCGCCCTGACCGTCCTGGTCGGTTCCGCCTGGCAGCTGCTGTTCACGTGGGGCCTGCTCATCGGTCTCGGGACGGGCTCCATGGCGCTCGTGTTCGCCGCCACGATCACGGACACGTGGTTCGTGAAGCGACGTGGTCTGGTTTCGGGCGTGCTCACCGCCGGCAGCGCCGCCGGACAGCTCGTCTTCCTCCCGATCATCGCGACCGCCGCGGAGACCACGGGGTGGCGGTGGGCGTCCCTCATCATCGCCGGGGGTGCCCTCGTCGTCGTGCCCGTCGTCGTGTTCCTGCTTCGCGACCGCCCGTCGGACATCGGCGTGCTGCCCTACGGTGCCGACCCGGCGCAGCCGCCGACTACGCCGGCTCCGAAGACCAACGCCGCTCGTACCGCCCTGACCGCGCTGCGCGAGGCCAGCCGCAGCCGGGCGTTCTGGGCGCTCGCGATCGGCTTCGCCATCTGCGGGGCCACGACCAACGGACTCGTCGGCACTCACTTCATCCCGAGCGCGCACGACCACGGCATGCCGCAGACCACCGCGGCCGGTCTCCTGGCGGTCGTGGGCATCTTCGACATCGCCGGGACCGTCCTGTCCGGGTGGCTCACGGACCGGGTCAACCCTCGTATTCTGCTCGCGGCATACTACGGCCTGCGCGGGGTGAGCCTGATGCTGCTGCCGAGCCTGCTCTCCGCCGCGATCCAGCCCAGTCTCGTCGTCTTCATCGTGATCTACGGTCTCGACTGGGTCGCCACGGTGCCCCCGACGATCGCGCTGTGTCGCGAGCTGTTCGGCGACCGCGGGCCCCTGGTGTTCGGGTGGGTGTTCGCCGCCCACCAGGTCGGTGCGGCGCTCGCGGCCACGCTCGCGGGCATCGTGCGCGACCAGACCGGGCAGTACACGGTGGCCTGGTTCACCGCGGCCGTGCTCTGCGTGGTGGCCGCACTCGTCAGCGGCACGATCCGGCGCCCCCGCACGCCCGAACCCGACGCCGACCCGGAGCGGGTCACCGTCCCCTGACCGGCGGGCTCAGGTGTCCAGGCGACGGATCGGCGCGCCGGCCCGGAAGGCGCGGATCGCCTCCGTCGCACCGGCGTAGAACGCGCGGAACGCGTCGACGGTCACGTAGCCGCGGTGGCCGCTCAGCAGCAGATTCGGCACCGCGAGCCACGGGGAATCAGGCGGGAGCGGCTCCTCGGGGAACACGTCCACCGCGGCGCGAGCGATCCGTCCCTGCGTGAGCGCCGACTCGAGTGCCCCCGGCTCCACCAGCGCGGCCCGAGCGGTGTTGATGAACCACGCGGACGGGCGCATGCGGCCGAGGTCGGCGGCGGTGACGACGCCCTGCGTCTCGGGGGTGAGCTTCAAGTGCACCGAGACGACGTCGGCTGCGGCGAAGAACTCGGCACGAGGGACATACGGCGCCGGTGCGTCATCACCCCGGCGAGGACTGAACGCGATCACGCGCATGCCGAGGGCCTCGGCCACCGCCGCCACGGTGCGACCGATCGAGCCGAGCCCGATGATCCCGAGCGTCCGCCCGGCCAATGTCACGCCCGCGGAATGCCCCCACCGACCCGCGCGCACGGCGGCGTCCTCGGCGCCGGCGCCACGCGCCATTTCCATCAGCAGTGCGATCGTGATCTCCGCCGCGGGTTGGGATGCGCCCGGGGTGCCGCACACCACCACACCGTGCTCCCGCGCCGCGGCCATGTCGATGTGCGCGGTGCCCAGGCCGGTCGAGACGAGCAACCGGAGGTGCGGCAGGGCGGCGAAGACATCCGCGGTGAAGCGCGTTCGTTCCCGCATCGCGACGACCACGTCGAAGTCCGCCAGAGCCGGCAGGGGAGCATCCGGGAAGAAGACGGTCTCCGCATCGAGGGCGGCCCAATCCGCACTGTCGGCGGCCAGCGCCTCCGTGTCATCGATCACGGCGATTCGCATGGCTGTCCCTTCGTCGCGGCGTCGTCGCGATGAGTCTACGGATCCCGGCGCGGACGGTGGATGTCCAGCCACCACGGTGTAATCTCGAATCGATTCGAACATCCCTCGACATCGAATCCCCGCCCCGCCGATGTGCGGGGCGCTGTCATTGCCGTCCTCGTCCCGGAGCCCCCACCATGTCCACCACCCTGACCACCGGCAGTGCCTGGCGCGTCATCCTGCGTTTCTCGGTCCCGCTGCTCATCGGCAACGTGGTCCAGCAGCTGTACCAGTTCGTCGACGCCGTCGTGGTGGGACGGACCCTCGGGGTGGACGCGCTCGGCTCGGTCGGCGCGACCGGGTCCCTGCTGTTCCTGCTGCTCGGATTCGCGTGGGGCATGACCAGCGGCTTCGCGATCCCGACGGCCCAGGCGTACGGCGCCGGCGACATGACGGCGGTGCGCCGCTCGGTCGCGTCCGGCGCCATCCTCTCGCTGATCACCAGCGTGGTCCTCACGATCGCGGCACCGCTGTTGGCCCGGCCCGGCCTCGAGCTCCTCGGCACCCCGCCGGAGCTGCTGGACGGCGCGACCGTGTTCGCGCAGGTCAGTTTCCTCGGCACCGCCGCGCTGATGCTGTTCAACTTCCTCTCCGCGGTGATCCGCGCGATCGGCGACTCCCGCACGCCGCTGGTGTTCCTCACGATCTCCTGCGCGCTGAACGTCGTGCTCGTGCTGCTGATCGTCGCGATCTGGAATGGCGGTGTCGGCGGTGCGGCCCTCGCCACCGTGATCTCGCAGGCCGTGTCCGTGATCCTCTGCCTGGTCTACGTCCGTCGCCGACTGCCGGTCCTGCACGTGCGCCGCGAGGACTGGAAGGTCACGCGCGGTGAGCTCCTGCTGCACCTGCGCCTCGGTCTGCCCATGGGATTCCAGGCTTCGATCATCGCGATCGGCGCCCTGGCGGTGCAGGCCGCGCTGAACGGACTCGGTGCGGACGCGGTCGCCGCCTACACGACCGGATCGCGCGTGGACGGTCTCGCCGTCGCCCTGCTGCAATCGCTGGGGCTCGCGGTGTCGATGTACGTCGCGCAGAACTACGGCGCCGGTCGCCCGGACCGCATCCGTCGCGGCGTCGTCCAGGCGCTCATCATGGGCGTCATCGGCGCGGTCGTCCTCGGCGCGCTGCTGATCGCGTTCGGCTCGTTCATGGTTCGGCTGTTCGTCGGCGACGGGTCGGACGAGGTCGTCGAGATGGCGCACCTGCTCCTGATCGTGAACGGCGCGACGTACGTGATCCTGGCGGTGCTGTTCGTGCTGCGCGGTGCGCTGCAGGGTCTCGGACGAACCCTCGTCCCGACCGTGACCGGATTCATCGAGCTGATCATGCGCGTCGGCGCCGCGGTGATCGCGGGCGGCCTGTTCGGCTACGTCGGCGTCGTGTTCGGCAACCCGCTCGCGTGGATCGGTGCGGTCATCGTGCTCATCCCGACGTACATCGGCGCCCGGCGCGCGCTCGCCGAGTTGCCGGTCACCCCGGCGGACGGTGTGATCACCGACACCATGCCGATCTCGATCGGACTGGTTCCGGACAACGAGGCCGTGGTCGGCACCATGCTGCCGCAGCCGGTCACCGGCGCGATCATGCTGACGCCGCCGTCCCCGCGGCGTCGTCCGCGCGCGAAGCGCTGATTCACCCGGCCGCGACTCGGACGGGTTCGCCCCGCAGCTCGCGAGCGAGCGTGCGGGTGGTCTCGCGGGGGACGCGCGAGGACACCACCATCGACAGGTGCAGATCACGCGGTGCGGGCAGGTCGGTCAGTTCGCGCAGACCGCTTTCGCCGCGATGCGTCACCGGGAGTGCGGTGATGCCGACGCCACTGCGCACTGCGGTGAGGACGCTCGTGAGGTCCAGGCACTCGCGCACCACCGCGCGCTGCCGACCGATGGCGGAGTCCACGATCGCCTCGCGCAGCAGGCACGGCGCGGTGAACAGGACGAGTCCGGGTCCGGAGGCCACCGTGGAGGACGCGAACCACGCCACCGGCACGTCGCCGAGCGCGATCGTGTCCGGGCCGAGCGGTCCCAGCCCGATGATGATGTCCATCTCGTGGGACTGCGCGAACTCGCGCAGCTTGTCCGTGCGGTGGAAGCGAAATCGGGACGGCTGGTCCGGGTGCAGCGTCCGCAGCACGCGGGACACGGTGTGCAGGGTGGCGGCGGATGCCATGTCCGTGGACGCCACGCGGAACGCGTCCGGCTCGGACGCCGCGAGATGGTCGATCGCCTCGTCGTGCAGCGCGATGAGGCGGTACGCGTCGCGGACGAGCTCCTCGCCGGCGGCCGTGAAGGCGATGCTGCGGCCGTGCCGGCGGACCAGAGCGACGCCCGTCTCCGACTCGAGCTGACGCAGGTGCGCGCTCACGGTCGGCTGCGCCAGGTGCAACGCCTCGGCGGCGCGGCCCACGCCCGCGAACGCCGCAACCGCGATGAGCGAGCGGAGCTCGGTGATCCCCAGCGTTCTCATCTCCCGATGATCCCATCGTCGGCCGCGCGCGTGACGTGATTCATCAGAGATCGTGATGGGTGCGTGCGACGATGGCGAGAACAGCGCATCGTGGCGGAATGTCACGGAGCTCTCGATCCCCCGTCGCCGTCACCGTGGTCGCGGCCTACGCGGCCAACTACGTCCTGACCACGCTGTGCCTGCACCAGGTCTCCCCCTTCCTCATGCTCACGATCCGCTTCGCCCTCTCCGCAGCGATCCTCTGGCCGATGGCGCTGCTGACCCGCCGTCGCCTCCCCGTGGGACGCGTGCTCGGGCACGCGATCGGCGCCGGACTGCTCGTCCAGGGTGCGCAGTTCGTCGGAACCTACTGGGCGGTTCACGCAGGCGTCGGCGCGGGGTTCACCGCGCTGGTGATCGCCATGAATCCGGTGGTCACGGCCGTGCTCACCGCGCTGGTGCTGCGGCGACCGGACTCCGCGCTCGGCGTCGGTTCGGTGATCGTCGGGGCTGCGGCGGTGATCATCGCCTGCGTACCGCGCATCATCGGCGACGCACGCCTGGGCCCTGCGATCATCGCGGTCGTCGCGGCGATGCTCGGCCTGGCGGTGGGTTCCCTGTGGCAGGCGCAGCGGCTCGGATCGGTGGATCCGATCTCGTTCACCGCGATCGGGGTGACGGCGTCGCTGCCGGTCTCGGCCGCCCTGATCCCGTTCGAGCACGTGATCATGCCGGAGGGACCCACGTGGTTCCTCGTCGTGGCGGTGGCCGCGATCGGAGTGGTGGGCACCGTCGGCTACGCCTCCCTCGTGCGATCCGTCGGGGCACGGTCGGCCTCGGTCGTCTTCGCCGTCATTCCGGCCGCCACCGCGCTGATCGCCGGGCTCGTCCTGGGAGAGCCGGTCACGGTCGCCGGACTGCTCGGGCTCATCGCGGGCGCCGCGGCCTGGGCGATGCGGTTCCGCGCCCGGCCGGCGGGACCGGAGGCCGCGGCGAGTGGGGGAGCCCACCCGGGGCGCATACGATCGAGGGATGACGACCTACTTCGAGCGGATCGACGAGCAGCGCTTCATCGCGACGGAGGCCGTGCAAGGGGCCTGGAACACTGACGAGCAGCACATCGCACCCGTCCTCGGGCTCATCGCCCATGTGATCGAGCGGGACCGCATCGCGCGAGCGGGCGACGGCCTGCGACTCTCGCGCATCTCGTATGACATCCTCGGGGTGCTGCCGATCGCCGAGGTCGAGATCGCGGTCCGCGTGCTGCGTCCGGGACGCACGATCGAACTCGTCGAGGCGACGCTCAGTCATGACGGCCGTCCGGCCGTGCTGGCCCGCGCCTGGTTCCTCGCCGCCGGTGACACCACGCAGATCGCCGGATCCGCGTTGCCGCCGTTTCCCGCCGACGGATTCCAGCCGTGGGATGGCAGCACGGTGTGGCCGGGTGCGTTCATCGGCGAGGCGCAGGTGGACTGGATTCCGGACGAGCCCGGGCGCGCGCGCTTCCGGGTGCATCCGACCGTGCCGCTGCTGGCGGACGAGCCGGTCAGCGCGACGGCGCGCACGCTGGGCTTCCTCGACATCGCGAACGGCATCTCGCCGCGCCTGCGACCCGAGGACGCGCACTACCCGAACGTGGACCTCACCGCGCACCTGTTCCGCGAACCGTCGGGCGCGTGGATCGGCTATGACACCGCCGTGTCCTTCGGGCCGGACGGACGCGGACTGACGCACACGGTGCTGCACGACGAGCACGGGCCGTTCGGGACGTCGTCGCAGAGCCTCACCGTCCGTCCGCGCTGACCCGGCTCACCCCGGCGGACGGGTCTCACCGCGCGGGGCATCGGGTGCCGGAGGCGCGCTCCGCGGCGCTGAGCCGGGTGCCGCGGTCGGACTCTGCGAAGGCGGAGGCGTCACTCGTGGCGCAGCTGCCGGCGCGGCAGCGGGTGTCGGTGTCGGTGTCGGTGTCGGTGTCGTTGTCGGTGCAGCGGTGGGTGCCGGGACGACGGGAGCGACGGTCGGTCGCATCCCGGCGGCCGGGACTCCGGCGACGGCCGGTGTCCGACGCCGATAACGGCGCATGAACCAGAGGGCCACGACCGCGAGCAGCGCGAGCAGGATGAGCCACGGCAGCGCCACGCTCAACCCCAGCAGCACGGCGTTCCAGAACGCGGCGAACCCGTTCCACCCCATCGCGAGAGCGGTGAGGACCGTGTCGGGCTTGTCCTCCTCCGGAGCTGCGGGCGTCGTCGAGATCGTCAGCGTGATGGTGGACATCGACACCTGGTCCTTGAGTTCGCGCAGCTGCGCCTCGATCTCCTCCAGCTTCGTCTGGCGGTCGCTCAGCGATTCCTCGAGCGAGACCAGGTCGGCCGGCTTCGTGGCGGCCTGCAGCCACGCCGTGTATCGCGCGAGCGACGCGCGGAGGGTGCCGGCGCGCGCCTCGAGGTCTCGCTGCGTGCCCCCGACCGCCGCGCTGTGCAGCGAGGTCTGATCGATCGAGGCGATCTTCGCGAGCTCGGCGCGCACGGCGTCCAGCTTCTTCGCGGGAATCCGCGCCACGAGGGCCGCGCGTCCGGTGCCGTGCCCGTCGTCGGCGTACTCATCGCGCCCATCGATGCGGCCACCGGCGTCGCCGACGAGCTTCGTCGCACGCTCGGCGATGGCGATCGGGTCCTTCCCGGAGAGCCAGATCTCGCCTGTGATCACGACGGCGTCACCCGGTGATTCCGCGGTTCCGTCCGCCGCGGACTGAGCTGTGCCGTCCGCGCTGCCCTGCGCCTCTGCGACGTGCTGCGGCTGCGCGGCGGAACCGCCCGCGCCGCCGGCGGCCGAGCACCCGGCGAGCAGGAGTGCGGCGGCGAGGAGAGTCGTGGCCCACGCGATCGTTCGTGACTTCGCTGTCATGGCGCCAACCTATGAGGCTCCCGTGCGCAGCAGAAGGGCTTCCGATCACGATCCGATGACCATCGGATCACGCTTCGGACACGGCCCTCCGGAGCGAGTCAGGGCTGGTGAGAGGCCGCTTTCGCGCGGAGCTCTCGGTCATGCCGCCACCCCGGGAATGCGCGGCGGACGGAGGGGACGTGTGTCGCCGCGTGACGCACGCAGATGGTGTCCGGACGCCGTCGGGCATACCGTCGTCGCATGTCCGACACGATCGCTCCGCCCGCCGCGGCCGCCTCCGGCACCGAGGCGCCCACGCCGCTGCGCGTCGTCGCGGTGTCCGGTTCCCTGCATGAGCCGAGCAAGACGACGGCGCTGGTGTCCTCGATCCTGGACGCGGTCAGCAGCCGGGCGAACGTCGAAACGCGGCTGATCGAACTCTCCCGTGTCGGACCGCTGTTCGCCGGAACGCTCTCGCGTGATCAGCTGCCCGCCGAGGTCGAGGAGATCCTGCAGGCCATCGAAGGGGCCGATCTGCTCGTCGTGGCGAGCCCGGTCTACCGCGCCTCGTTCACCGGACTGTTCAAGCACCTGTTCGACTTCGTCGGCCAATACGCGCTGATCGGAGCGCCCGTTCTCCTGGCGGCGACCGGAGGCGGCGAACGCCACGCCCTGATCCTCGATCACCAACTGCGGCCGCTGTTCAGCTTCTTCCAAGCGCTCACCCTTCCGCTCGGCGTCTACGCCAGCACGAACGATTTCGACGGTTACGTCCTACGCGAGGGCCCGGTGCGCGAACGCGTCGACGAGGCCGTGAACCGCGCGCTGCCGCTGATCGAGCAGGCCGCGCGGGTGCGGGTTTCCGACCGCGTGTCCGCCTTCTGACTCCGGTGTTCTGACTCGAGGCGTTCGGCCTCAGGCTCCGGGGCGCCCGGTGAAGTGATCCATCGACGAGTAGACGTGGAACACCCGGTCTGCGATGACGTCCCACAGCGGGGTCGGCAGGACGCCGCGCAGAGCCATCGCGAGCTTCACCGTCCAGGGCTTGGTGACCATCGCGCGACCCGCGATCATCCCGTCCCACGCCGCACGTGTGGCCTGACGCGGGGTCATGATCGGGGTCAGCAGCGGTCCGCGGGCGCCGGCGAACATGCCCGTGGAGACGTAGCTGGGGCAGAACGTGGTGACCTTCACGTGGCGGTGACCTTCACGACCGAGCTCCAGGCGGACGGAGTCGCTCCAGCCGATCATCGCCCACTTGCTGGCGGCGTACACGCTCATGTGCGGGTTCGCGAGGGTTCCGGCGGCGGAGGCGACGTTGAGGATCCGCTTCGGCCGGGACGTGTCGGCGATCATGCCGGGCAGGAGCTCGCGGGTCAGCCACATCGCCGCGAGGGTGTTGATCCGCATCGTGAGTTCGATGTCGCGCTCCGGGTCGTGCTCCCAGAACAGCGAGCCGCGCACGATGCCGGCGTTGTTGATCAGGACGTCGACGCGATCGAAGTCGGCCAGCGTCCGGGCGACGCCGTCGCGGACGTCCTCCGATCGCGAGACGTCGACGCGGTACGCGCGCGCATCCGTCCCGGAGCGGGAGAGCTCGGCCGCCAGTGCCGTGGCGGTCGCCTCATCCACGTCCCACAGGGCGATGCGTGCGGCGCCCGCTGCGACGGCACGGCGTGCGTACAGCTCGCCCATGCCGCGTGCGGCTCCGGTGATCAGAACGGTCGATCCGGCGATGACGTCGCGAGTGTTCGGCATGGTGCTCCTTGTTCGACCTCCCCATTGTGCACTCTGAGTCGCCATCGATGACACTCAGTCCCACGGGTCGGCGCGTCGGGCAGAATCAGGTCATGACGCTTTTCGACGACGCCATCGCCCTCACGCCGGACGGCGAGAACGCCGTCACCGCGCACACCCATCCGGCCTGGGGGAACATGGTCGGTCCGTTCGGCGGCATCACCGCCGCGACCGCGCTCGCGGCGGTGCAGGCGCACCCCGACGCGATCGGGGAGCCGGCGGCGCTCACCGTGAACTTCGCCGGGCCGCTCACCGAGGGTCCGTGGCGCCTGCGGGTTCGACCGGTGCGGACGAACCGCTCCAACCAGCACTGGTTGATCCTCGGTGAACAGGACGGGCAGACGGTGCTCACCGGAACGGCACTGCTCGCCCTCCCGCACCGCGGCTGGGAGGCACAGGATGCGGTGATGCCGGTCGTGGACGCCCCGGAGGCCTATCCGGTGGCGGAGATCGAACGAACGTCGGAGTGGCTGAACCGCTACCGGATGCGCTTCGTCAGTGGGGGACTGCCGGGACCGACGCCGACCGGCGACGCGGAGAGCATCTGCTGGCTGTCCCAGACCGAGCTCCGCCCGTGGGACCACGCCGCGATCGCCGCCGCGGCCGATGCGTCCTTCCCGCGGATCTTCCTGCACACCGGGATGCGAGCCGCGACCGGGACCGTGTCGATGACGACCTACTTCCACGACGACGCGGAGGTGCTGGCCGGCACTCCGGAGCAGCTGCTGCTGCAGGCCGCCGCGTCGCGGTTCTCGGAGGGGATGTTCGATCAGCACGCGCGACTGTTCGCTCCGGACGGACGACTGGTCGCCACCTCGCACCAGACGGTCTACTACAAGGTTCGGGAGCCCTGACGCCGCAGCCGGTCGGTGGGGCATGATCGGGGGATGATTCCGGACGACATGCAGTTGGACACCCTCGCCGTGCACGCCGGTCGTGCTGACCTCGCCGCGCAGGGTGTGCACGCTCCGCCGATCGACCTGTCCACCACGAATCCGCTGCCATCCCTGCTCGCCGGCGGAGACGCCTACGAGGCCCTCGCGACCGGCGGGCGTCCGCTCGCCGACGGCGGTCTGGTCTACCAGCGCCTGTGGAATCCGACCGTGGCGCGCTTCGAGGACGCGCTCGCCGCGCTGGAGCATGCCGAGGCGGCCGTGGCGTTCGCCTCGGGCATGGCGGCGATGACGGCCGCCATCCTCGCCGCCCGTGCCGACGGGCGCCCCGGCGTCGTGGCGGTCCGGCCGCTGTACGGCGGGACCGACCATCTGCTGGACTCGGGGCTCCTCGGCACCGACACCGTCTTCGTCGAACCGAGCGGTGTCGCGGACGCGGTCGGGCCGGGCACCGGACTGATCGTGATCGAGACGCCGGGAAATCCGACCCTTGAGCTCGTCGACATCGCCGCGGTGGTCGCCGCGGCCGGAGAGGTGCCGGTCGTCGTCGACAACACGTTCGCGACCCCCGTCCTGCAGAATCCGCTGGATCTCGGGGCCGCGATGTCGCTGCACAGCGCGACGAAGTACCTCGGCGGCCACGGCGACGTCATCGGTGGTGTCATCGCGTGCGCGGAGCCGATGGCCGTCCGGTTGCGTCAGGTGCGCGCGATCACCGGGGCGCTGATGCACCCGCTGTCGGCCTACCTGCTGCATCGCGGACTGCAGACGCTGCCCCTGCGGTTGCGGGCCCAGCAGGAGAGCGCGCGGATCATCGCCGCGCACCTGGCCGATCATCCCGCCGTCGCGGCGGTCCACTTCCCGGGCCTCGATCCGGACCCGGCCGGCCTCCTGCAGCGGCAGCAGCGCGGACCCGGCGCCATGCTCGCGGTCCGCCTCGCGGGCGGGTACGACGCCGCGGCAACAGCGGTGGAGCGCGTTCGTCTCTTCACGCACGCGGTGTCCCTCGGCGGGGTGGATTCACTGATCCAGCATCCGGCCGCGCTCACCCATCGGCCGGTCGCGCCGGAGGCCCGTCCGTCCGCCGACGTGCTGCGCCTGTCGATCGGGCTCGAGGCCGTCGAGGACCTCATCGCCGACCTGGACCAGGCGCTGGACGCGCGCACCTGAGGGAATTGTTCGACGCGATCCGGCAATTCGTGCCGACACGCCGCGAAAGAGGTTAATGACTTACAACGGTGAATGATTTACAGTGATGAATCATGAACAGTTCACCTATCATGGAGGTCATGTCGACCGTCCAGACGAGGGCTGTGCTCATGGCGCTGCAGCGCCTCGGCCACGCGACGAATCTCGAGCTCCACGAGGCCTTGGCCGCGGACCTGCCCGAGCTGTCGCTGACGTCGATGCACCGCATCACCGCCCGCCTGATCGAGAGAGGCGAGATCGGAACGGTCGCCACCGACGCACGCACGGTCGTGCTCGATGCCCGTCCCGAGACGCACGACCACTTCGTGTGCACGAAGTGCGGCGGCGTCGTCGACATCGAGATTCCGGACTCGGCGATCAACGCCATCCAGCAGCAGCTCGGCACCCACCTCGCAGACGCCGGAGTCGTCGTGCGCGGTGTGTGCGCGGTGTGCCGTACCCGCGAGGGGTCGGCGCAGCGCTCGTCGTAACGGGTGGACTCCGAAAGAAGGAGGACATCATGCGATTCGCACAGTTCATGGCGACGCCGTTCGGACGCGGCATCCGCATCGTGGCGGGGATCATCCTGATCGGGGCCGGCATCATCACGGTCGCCACGGGCGGTACCGCGGTGGTCGGGATCATCCTGGTCGCCGTGGGCGCACTCTTCGCCACCGTCGGGGCGCTCAACGTGTGTCCACTCGCGCTGCTGTTCCGTGGACCGTTCTCGGGCCGCGCGGCGTTGGCGGCACGGGACGCGGCGGACGGGGCGGCGCGCGAGACGTCGGCGGCGTCCGCCTGAGGCCACCCTGGACCGGGCCGGTCGACGCGAGGGGCCGCAATCGTGGGTTCGGGACTCCTCGCGTGGAGACCCCTCGGCCCGGACGCGGCGGACCCGCACCATCCGAGGATGCGTGCGGGTCCGCCGTGCTCCGCGGGTCAGCTCATCGAGGCGCGCAGGCGCTCGGACGCCTCGCGGATGTCGTCGATCACGGCCGGTTCCTCGATGGTGGCCGGGATCCGCACGTCCGGATCACCGTCCACGATCTGTCGGATCGTCTTGCGCAGAACCTTCCCCGAGCGGGTCTTCGGCAGGCGGGGGACGACCACCGCGTGCCGGAACGCCGCCACGGCACCGATATCGCCGCGCACCTGGGCCACGAGTTCGTTGACGAGCTGGTCCTCGGGGATGTCCACGCCGGCCTTGAGCACCACGAAGCCGACCGGGACCTGCCCCTTCAGCTCGTCCTTGGCGCCGACCACGGCCGCCTCGGCGAGGGCCGGGTGCTCGAGCAGCGACTGCTCCATGGAGCCGGTGGACAGACGATGCCCGGCGACGTTGATGACGTCATCCGCCCGCCCCATCACGAAGACGTAGCCGTCCTCGTCGACGTAACCGGAATCACCGGTGGCGTAGTAGCCCGGGATCGCGTTCGTGTACGAGCTCTCGAAGCGCTCGTCGCCGCCCCACAGGGTCGGCAGCGCGCCCGGCGGCAGCGGCAGTCGGATCGCGATGTTGCCCTCGGTGCCGGCCGGAACCGGCTTGCCGTTCCCGTCCAGCACCTCCACCCGGTAGCCGGGCACCGGAACGGACGGGGAGCCGGCCTTCAGCGGCATCGGGTCGAGCCCGCGCAGGTTGGCACAGATCGCCCACCCCGTCTCGGTCTGCCACCAGTGATCGATCACCGGCTTGCCGAGAAGGTCCCCGGCCCAGCTCCAGGTCTCCGGGTCCAGTCGCTCGCCGGCGAGGAAGAAGCTGCGCAGCGCGGACAGGTCGCGTCCGGCGGCGAACTCGCCGTCCGCGTCGACGCGGCGGATCGCGCGCAGCGCCGTGGGGGCGGTGAACAGGGCGTTCACGCGATGCTGCTCGGCCACGCGCCAGAACGCACCGGCGTCCGGCGTGCCGACCGGCTTGCCCTCGTACATGATCGTCGTCGCGCCGGCGAGCAGGGGGGCGTAGACGATGTAGCTGTGGCCGACGACCCAGCCGATGTCGCTGGCCGTGAACCAGACATCGCCCGGATCGATGTCGTAGATGTTCTTCATCGACCACTGCAGCGCGACAGCGTGTCCGCCGTTGTCCCGGACGACGCCCTTCGGGGTGCCGGTGGTTCCGGAGGTGTAGAGGATGTACAGCGGGTCCGTGGCGCGGACCGGGATCGCGGGGTAGGGCGTCGTGGGGATCGACCGGCTCGCCCAGTCCCACCACTGCGTGCCGGGGGTCGTGCCCTCGAACTCCGCCGCCGTTCCGGGGATCTCCGGGCGGTCCTTGACCACGACGGTCTCGACGCGGTGCTCGGCGGTCTCGATCGCCTCGCGCACGGTGGGCAGATACTCGATGACGCGGTTCGGCTCGATTCCGCCGGACGCGGTGATGATCACCTTCGGCCGTGCGTCATCGATGCGAACCTTCAGCTCCTTGGCCGCGAAGCCGCCGAAGACCACCGAGTGCACGGCGCCGAGACGGGCGCAGGCGAGCATGGCCACGACGGCCTGCGGGATCATCGGCATGTAGATCAGCACGCGGTCACCCTTGGCGACGCCGGCGTCGGCGAGCACGTGCGAGAAGCGCGCGACACGGCTGAGCAGGTTCTCGTAGGTGTACTCGCGCACCTTGCCGACGACGGGGGAGTCGTAGATCAGCGCGACCCGGTCACCGTGGCCGGCCAGCACGTGGCGGTCCAGCGCGTTGTAGCTGGTGTTGAGTTCGCCGTCCGGGAACCAGCGGCCGTAGGGGCCGGAGTCCGGGTCGAACGCCTGCGTCGGTTCGCGGTACCAGTCGATTCCCTGAGCGGCCTCGAGCCAGAAGCCTTCCGGGTCGGTCATGCTGCGTTCGAACGCCGCGGCATAGCGCGCGCCGGTCTGAGCGGTCGTGTTCATCTCCATCACCCTCGATCTCGACGTGAAACGTGGGGCGATTCAAGCACACCCCTCGGCGCTGTGTATCCATACAGGCGGTATCGACAGGGTCGAGTACCGACTTTCGGGGGTAAGTACATGCACAATGTATACGCTGTCCCGCCCCACACGAAGCGGGCACGCGATGCGGTCAAGCGATGCGCGAGCGCGCCCGCGATCGATAGCGTGGCGTCATGACACTGCAGCTGGATTCGATCGACAACTTCCGCGACGTCGCCGGAGACCCGCCGTACACGGCGGGCGCCACGCGTCTGCGGCCGGGAGTGGTCTGGCGCTCGTCCGCGCTCACGCTCGATGACGCCGATCAGGCGGCCCTCGAGGCGCTCGAACCGGCACTCGTGATCGACCTGCGCTCCGCGGCCGAGATCGCGCAAGCCCCGGACGTCGACGTCCGCGGCGCGGTGACGGCGCGCGTCGACATCATCGGCGAGGCGGAGGACTCGCGCCTGCTGGATGCGTCCCGAGCGGGCGGACTCGGCGCCGTCGGGCTGGCGGAGGAGCACGATGTCGGGCTCCTGATGTACCGGACCTTCGTCACCGACCCCGGGGCCGCGCGTGCGTTCGGTCGAGCGGCGCGCATGATCGCGGACGCTCCGGGTCCGGTCGTCATGCACTGCACCGCCGGGAAGGACCGCACCGGTTGGTTGGCTGCGGTCGTGCAGACCGTGGCCGGCGTTTCGGACGAGGACGTGATGCGGGACTACCTGCTCAGCAATGAGCGGTTGGCACGGGTCATCGCGCGGCTGCGCGAGCAGATCGAGGCGGCGGTCGGGCCGGAGAAGGCCGCCGCGTTCGCGGGCCTTCTCGGGGTCGCACCGCGCTTCCTCGACGCCGCGCGAGCCGCGGTCGCCGAGCAGTACGGTGACATGCGCGGCTACCTGCGCGACGGCGGCGGGCTCTCCGACGCCGACATCGATCGACTGGTGGCTCGCATCACCGTCTGAGTCGCTTCCGCTTCCCTCACCTCTGCAGCGTCACTCCCGCCGGGAACAGGAGGGCGTCGGGTCAGGAGCGAGGGTCGATGCCGAGCGCCAGATCGATGCCGTCGAAGTAGGCGTCCTGGTCGAAGTCGTCCAGCATCGCGCTGAACAGGATGAAGCCGGGACCGAAGCTCGCGATCGCGAGGGCGACGCGGGCGGACCAGTCCGCGGAATCCGGCACGCGGCCCGGATTCTGCGCGCCCCACATCTCGAGCGCCTCGCGGATCGTGCCGCGGAGGCGCTCGAAGACCTCGTGCACGGTGCTGCGGATGCTCGGGTCCATCGTCGCCTCCGCCCACAGCTGCACGAGGATCTTCGGTGGAACCTCCTTCGACACGGCGGTGAAGAAGGAGCGGATCACCTCGGACGGGCGCGGGGCCTGGCCCTCCGCCGCCTCGCGCAGCGCGCGACCCCGCTCGCCGAGCACGCGCTCGGCCGCCGCGCGCAGGAGATCCTGTTTGCCGCTGAAGTAGCCGTAGATCGCCCCGGCGGACAGTCCGGACTCGGCGATGACGTCCGCCATGGAGGTTCGCGCGTAGCCGTTGCGCGCGAACGCCCGCAGCGCGGCTTCGATGATCTCTCCGCGTCGCGCGGCTCGGTGCTCGTCCGTCACCTTCGGCATGTCGACCTCCCCGTGTTGACAACTCTAACCGCCCCGCGCACAATACAGAACGAATATTCGTTTTTCTAAAGAAGGTGTCCATGTCGTCGTCCGGCTCCGCGTCCGATACGCGTTTCCACACTCCCCTGGCGCGCGTGCTCGCCATCGCTGTCGCCCTCTCTGTCGTGGTGGGGGTCGTCCTGCTCGCCTTCGCGTGGCCGAGCGTCACCGCCTCACCGAAGGACATCCCGGTCGGCGTGGTCGGTCCCGCCGCACAGCTCGACACCGTGAAGAAGCAGGTCGCCGACAAGGCTGACGGTGCCGTCAAGCTCACCGAATACGATGACCGCGCAGCGGCCGTGACGGCGATCGAGAAGCGGGACGTGTACGGGGCTATCGTGCTCGGCACCGAGGCGACCGACGCCCCGGAGGTCCTGATCGCGACCGCCGCGAACTCCTCGATCGCGCAGATGCTGCAGGGCATCGCCACGCAACTGCAGGCGGGCATCGACGCACAGATCCGAACGCAGGTCGAGGCGGGTGTCGCGCAGGCGCAGGAGAAAGCCGCCGAGCAGATGAAGACGGTGCTGCAGCAGGCGCTCGCGGCCGCGGCCGCCGGGCGGCAGCCGACGATCCCGGACACCGGAGCCGCCGGCACCCCGTTCACGATTCCGACGGTCACGGTGAAGGTCACGGACGTGGTCCCGCTCGCGGACACCGACGAGCGGGGCACCGGTCTCGCCGTCGCCGCATTCCCGCTCGTCCTGGGTGGACTCCTCGGCGGCGTCCTGCTGTCGCTGCTGGTCAAGGGCGCGTGGCGTCGGCTCTTCGGCGTCGTCGTGTATTCGGCGGTCGCCGGATTCCTCCTCGCCGGTGTGCTGCAAGGCTGGTTCGGTGCGCTGCAGGGCTCGTACCTCGTCAACGCGCTCGCCCTGGCGCTCGCGGTCGGCGCGATCTCGGCCACGGTGACGGGACTGTACGGTCTGATCGGCAAGGTGGGCATCCCGCTCGGCGCCGTTGTCATGATGCTGTTCGCGAACCCCCTGTCCGCGGCGACCGTGCCGGTGGAGTTCTTGCTTCGGCCGTGGGGTGCGATCGGTCAGGCGTTCCCGCCCGGAGCGGCCGGTACGCTGCTGCGTGATCTGTCCTACTTCCCGGACGCGGACACCTCCGGTCCGTGGACGGTTCTCGTGATCTGGACCGTCGCGGGTCTCGTGCTCACCGTGCTCGCCGGTATTCGCGAGCACCGGGCCGCCCGTGTCGCCGTCACGGCGAGTGCGGCACCGGAAGCCGTCGCCGCCTGACCCGTGTCGCTCCCGCGATCTGCACTTCCACACGCCGGGATCTGCCGATCGTGGGAGCGACCCTGCGCTCGCTCTCGCTGGAGGCAGTTCCGGACCCCGGAAAGTGTCGGAGGTGGGAGCGAGGTCAGTCGGTGGTGATGCCGTGCAGCAGGGATCCCACGATGGCGTCGATGTGGGCTGTGGTGAGCGGGCGGCCCTGCAGCGCTGAATAGGACGTGATGGCGAGCAGGACGTCCGCCAGGGCCGTGGCGTCCGTGTCGGAACGCACCTCGCCGACCGCCTTCGCCGCTTCGATGCGTCGCGCGACGGCGGCGACGATCGGTCCGGCGAAGCGGCGGTTCAGTGACTCACCAACCGTGGGGTTGGTCGCCGTCACCGCGATGAGGGCACGGGCCAGTTGCGTGTTGGCGGTCATGGCCAGGTGATCCGTGGACATCGAGAGCCAATTGCGCAGGTCCGCTGAGAGATCATCGGTCGTCGCGAGGGCATCCGTGAAACCCGGCAGTTCGCCCTCGAGCAGTGCTTCGCCGAGGATCTCGGCCTTCGACGGCCACCAGCGATAGATCGTCTGCTTCGACACCCCGGCGCTCGCGGCGATCCCCTCCACGGTGATCGCGTCGTATCCGTCGCGCGCCAGCATCGTCCGCATCGCGCCGAGCACGGCCTGACGGGCTTTTTCACTGCGTGGACGGGCCATTGCTCCAGGGTAGTCCTGTACACTCGAAGATAAGTGGACGCAACGTTGCGTAACTTCTCGGCGGGTACCCCCGCCCCTGTCCGAAGGAGATTCAGATGGCACTGACCGCACAATCCAGCATCGGCGACTGGCTCGATGACCCCACCGGAGGTGAGCTCATCCGCGGACTGCTGGCGCAGACCGGAGCGAATCCGGACCAGCTCGCGCCCGTTCGCAACCTGCCCCTGCAGCAGCTCGTCGTGATGAGCCAGGGCGCGATGCCGCAGTCCGTCGTGGATGACCTCGTCCGCGCCGCCAACGGCGGCGAGATTCCGGAGGACGACGCGTCCGCCGGGTGGAACGAGCAGGTCACCGCGGGCCGCTTCGCAGGCAAGACCGTGATCGTCACCGGCGCCGCGTCCGGCATCGGGCGCGCGACCGCGTCGCGCATCGCTCGTGAGGGCGGCCGTGTCGTGGCCGTCGACATCGCCGCTGACAAGCTCGACGCCTTCAAGAACGCACTGCCGGACGCCGACATCGTCACCGTTGCCGGCGACCTCACCGAGCAGGAGTCCGTGGACGCCGTCGTGGCCGCCGCGGGCGAGCGCATCGACGGTCTCGCGAACGTCGCCGGCATCAACGACGACTTCTCGCCCGCGGGCGAGACCAGCGACGCCACCTGGGACCGCGTCATCGCGATCAACCTGACCGCGCCGTTCAAGCTCATGCGCGCGGTGCTTCCGGCGATGACCGCGGCCGGCCGCGGCTCGATCCTGAACGTCACGAGCGAGGCGGGCCTGCGGGGCAACGCATCCGGCAACGCGTACACGTCCTCCAAGCACGGCGTGGTGGGTATGACCAAGTCCGCGGCGTTCATGTACGGCCCGCAGGGCATCCGCGTGAACGCCGTCGCCCCGGGCGGAGTCGCCACCGGCATCCCGATGCCGCCGAACATGTCGCAGGCCGGCTCCGCTCGCCTGGCGCCGTTCCAGGGCGCGATCCCCACGATCGCGACCGCGGAGGAGCTCGCCGCGTCGATCACGTTCCTGCTCTCGGACGACTCCGTCAACATCAACGGCGCCATCCTCGCGTCGGACGGCGGCTGGTCCGTGCAGTGACCTCGCACTGACGAGGGGGCGCCGGACCGAGTCCGGCGCCCCCTCGTCGTGGTGCGTCAGCTCTCCGGTTTGTCGGCCTTCTTGCCACCGGCTTCCAGCACGTCACCTGCGGGAAGCTCCTGGTGGCCACCGAACTGCTGGCGCATGGCGGAGAGCAGCTGGTTGGCGAAGTGGTCCTCGCCGCGGGAGGCGAAGCGCTCGAACAGCGCCGCCGCCAGCACCGGAGCGGGAACGCCCACATCGACGGCGGCCTTCACCGTCCACCGTCCCTCACCCGAATCGGACACTCGTCCGGCGAGGCCGTCCAGCTCCGGATTCTGCTCCAGCGCCGCGGCGGTGAGATCCAGCAGCCAGGACGAGACGACCGAACCGCGACGCCAGAGTTCGGCGACCTTCGGCACGGGAATGTCGAACTGGTAGTACTGCGGCTCCTCCAGCGGGGCGACCTCGGCGGAGTGCTCGGTCTCGTCCTTTCCCGCATCGGCGTGCTCGAGGATGTTCAGTCCCTCCGCGAACGCCGCCATGATGCCGTATTCGATGCCGTTGTGGACCATCTTCACGAAGTGACCCGCCCCGGTCGGTCCGCAGTGCAGGTAGCCCATCTCCTCGGGGCTGAGGGGTCCGGAACGGCCGGGTGTGCGCTCCAGGTCGCCGGCTCCCGGTGCGATCGTCCGCAGGATCGGGTCGATGTGCGCGACGGCGTCGTCCGGTCCACCGATCATCAGGCAGTAGCCGCGGTCCAGGCCGAACACGCCACCCGAGGTGCCGATGTCGATGTAGCTCAATCCGTCCTTGGCGTACTTCGCGCCTCGGCGGACATCGTCGCGGTAGTTCGAGTTGCCGCCGTCGATGATGATGTCGCCGGGCGACATCAGTGCGGCGAACTGCTCGACGACCTGGCCGGTGAGTCCGGCCGGGATCATGAACCAGCTCACCCGCGGCGTCCGCAGTGCCGCGACGAACTCCTCGGGCGTCTTCGTGCCGGTGGCGCCTTCCGCCGCCAGTGCGTCCACGGAGTCCGCGTTCACGTCGTAGACGACGCACTCGTGACCGCCGCGCATCAGGCGGCGCACGATGTTGGCACCCATCCGGCCGAGGCCGACCATTCCGATCTGCATCCTGTCCCCTTTCAGACGTACCCATCTTGCTCCGCTTCGGAGCGCTGTGGGTGCTCGCGCGTGCACGACGTTCTCCCATCCGCCCCCCAGCGCACCGGACGATAGACTGAGTGGGTCCGCGCCTGCCGTTCTGAGGAGAGCCATGCCTGCCGCCTCGACCCCGACGTACACCGTCCGTCATGTCGCGCTCGCTCGTGCTCTGTTCGCGGCCATCGCCGCGATCATGATCACCTTCACGTCGGACCATTCCGCCGCCGTCGGGCTGTCGGTGTTCGGCGGTTTCGCCATCGCCACGGCGCTGGTCTGGGGGCTCGCGGTCTGGCTGGTCTATCCGGCCGGCCGCCGGACCGCGCCGATCCTGCTGGCCCTGATCTCCTTCGTCGCCGGCATGGTCGCCAGTGCACCGCTGCTGCGGCACGATGTGACGTTCTTCGTCGTGGTGATCTCGTGGGCGGCTCTGAGTGGCCTCGTCGAGCTGATCTGGGGGCTGCGCGAGCGCCGCATCGATGCGCTTCGCCCGCAGGCTCGCGATGCCGTGACGCTCGGTGTGATCACGCTCGTCCTGACCGCCGCGACGGCCGTGGTCCCGGTGGGGTACGACCTGCCGTACTACGTCAAGGACGCCGATCAGGAGTTCTCGCTCACCGGCATCATCATCGCGGTGGGCATCTTCGGTGGCTATGCCGCCGTCATCGCCGTGTACGAGGCGATCAGTGGTTTCTCGCCCCAGCGTCCGGCCGCGGTCCCCGCAGCCGACGGCGTCACGGCGGCGGACATCAGCGCGACCCACTCCGCCGCGCTTTCCGGGAAGGCGGACAATGACTGACGAGAAGAAGCCGACGACGCGTCGCGAACTGATGCGTCCGGCTCAGCTGCTGGGCCTGGCGTTCATCGCGGCCGTATTCGCGGGGGTCGTCACCGCGGTCTCCCTCGGTCTGTTCCAGGGCCGGGGAAACGCGAGTCAGAACGCGCAGACCGTGGCGCACGCGCTCATCGTCGGCGGCATCATGGCGGGCATCGTGTTCATCGTCGTACTGCTCGGCATCTCGATGCTGCTGCTGGCGATCAAGCCGGCCGACGTGACCAAGACCGTCGACCATCCGGTGCTCTACGACTCCGACCACAAGCACGACAAGCACGACAAGCACGACAAGCAGAACGGTGGGTCCGGCGCGTCAGCGCCGTGATCTGACACGCCGAATCAACGGAGCCCCGCGGACGCGTCCGCGGGGCTCCGTCGGTCAGCTCAGACGTTCTGAACGGCCGGGTCGCTCTCCCGCGATCGCCGAATGGTCTGCCGTGACCACACCACGAAGCCGATGAGGGTGAAGACGCCGTAGAACACGTACATCAGCCCGGTCGCGTAATAGCCGGCGCTGAACAGCAGCGGCACGCCGACGATGTCCACCGCCACCCAGATCAGCCAGAACTCCGTCCACCCCTTCGCCATGCCCCAGGTGGCCAGCAACGAGCCGACGAACGTCCAGGCGTCCGCCCACACCGGAGCGTAGGAACCGAGGGCGGCGAACAGCGGCGTGAGCGCGGCCGTCCCACCGAACAGGACCACGATCAGCACGATGCGCGTCGGCCAGCTGGCCCAGCGCGGTTCCACCGCTGCGCCGGTCTGCTCCTTGGTCTGACGCCAGCGCACCCAGCCGTAGATCGACACCGCGATGAACATCACCTGTCGACCCGCCTGGCCGAGCAGATGCGGCAGAGACGAGCTCGGGTCGATGATCGTGCCGAGGAAGACGCTCAGCAGCAGCAGGTTGCCGATGATGCCGACCGGCCATGCCCAGACCTTGCGCCGCATGCCGCCGAGGGCGGATGCCAGACCGAAGATGTTTCCGACCACTTCTCGCACCTGCAACGTCTGACCGTTGCCGAGTTCGATGTGCGAATTGAAGATGTCGATGAGCCACCGCAGGATATCCATGCTCTCCCTTTCCGTTTGCGGCGGCTCCGGGGGGAACATGGGGTGCGCTCATGCGTTTGCGAAAGCGTCACTCCACATCCGTGCTTCTCCCATCCAGACTTTGACTGTCGGTTCTGGAATTCCACCAGATCAACCTCGATCGCAAGGACCTCGGGTCGCGGACTATCACCGCCGGTTCGGACTTTCACCGACCCCGGAGCACGTTGTGTGTACAGGGACATCATGGCACCACTTTTCGGATCCGCGAACACGAATGTCACTCAGCGGAACAACGGGATGGCTCTGACCAGGTGCGAGGGTGGGGCGACGGGAGCGTCAGAAGCGGGCGAGGGCCTCGGTGAGCATGCGCAGTCCCTGGGCCTCGAAGGGCTCGTCGCCCACCTGGTGCGCCCAGACGGCCGTGCCGACCGCCTCGTGCAGCTGCGCATAGCGCCACATCTCACCCTCGCGAGGATCGGAGCCGTATCCCGCCAGGAACGCCGCCTCGAGGTCCGGACGTTCACGCCACTGCTGTGCGGCGAGGCGAACGAAGTCCGTGGCGGCCGGACGGAACGCGAAGCGGCCGAAGTCGATCACCCGCACCCGGTCACCGTCGATCAGCCAGTTGCGCGGCTGCCAGTCCCCGTGCGTCGGCACCAGGGTCGCCGGCTCGGCACGGCGATTCGTGAGCAGGCGCCGCACCCGAGCCGCGTCGGCGGACGGGACCCGGTGCTCACCGGCGAGCCAGGCCAGCGCCTTCGCGTCGGCGGCGCGGTCGTACTCGGCGTCCACGCGTTCGGGCTGGTCGTGCAGGGCGTGCAGCAGCGCACCGGCCTGCCGGTGGACCTCCGGCGACAGCTCCGCCTCGGTCCCTTCGACGAGCACGCCCGGTTGGAAGTCGAACACCAGCACGTTGGCGTCCCGATCCGCGTGCCGCAGGCGGGCGGCCGCGTCCCGCGCGAGCAGGGGTCCGGTCGCCGACTCGTGCGCGGTGAGCTCTCGTCGGATGTGGTGGTTTCCCTGCCCGCCGGCCTTCACCACGACCTCGCCTGCCGGCGTTCGAACGTGCAGCACGGTGGTGTCGATCCCGGGCCAGGACATGTCCGCGACGAGTTCCGCGTCCGGCAGCCACGACCGGACGGCCTCGGCCTGCGCAGGGGAGAGGCGGGGCAGGGTCATGAGGTCCGACACTACCGGGAATGACGATGGGGACGAACCGGCCGGTCCGTCCCCATCGCCGTGACTCAGATGCCGTGCGCGAGTGTCTCCGCGACGCCGGTGTAGGTCTGCGGGGTCAGCGCGAGCAGACGGGCCTTGGCCTCGTCGCCGATCTCCAGTCCCTGCACGAACGCGCGCATCTCCGCGGCGCCCACCTTGTGGCCGCGGGTCAGTTCCTTCAGCAGCGCGTACGGGTCCGAAATGGTGGACCGGCCCGCGACGACCTCGGCGCGCACGACGGTCTGGATCGCCTCGCCGAGCACCTCCCAGTTGTGGTCCAGGTCCGCCAGGAGCACGTCGCGGCTGAGGGAGACCTCGCCGAGGCCGCGGCGGAGGTTGTCGATCGCGAGCATCGAGTGGCCGAATGCGACGCCGATGTTGCGCTGGGTGGACGAGTCGGTGAGGTCGCGCTGCATGCGGCTGGTGACCAGCGTGGTGGACAGCGAGTTCAGCAGCGCGCCGGAGATCTCGAGGTTCGCCTCGGCGTTCTCGAACCGGATCGGGTTGATCTTGTGCGGCATGGTCGACGAGCCGGTGGCGCCCGCGACCGGAATCTGGGCGAAGTACGCCATCGAGATGTACGTCCACATGTCCGTGGCGAGGTTGTGCAGGATGCCGCCGGCGTGACGGACCTTGTCGTACAGCTCGACCTGCCAGTCGTGCGACTCGATCTGCGTGGTGATCAGGTTGAAGCCGAGCCCCAGACCCTCCACGAACTCGCGCGCGACGGTCGGCCAGTCCACGTCCGGGTCCGCCACCACGTGCGCGGACCAGGTGCCGGTCGCGCCGGAGAACTTGCCGAGGAACTCGTTCGCCTCGACCTGGCGCGCGACGCGGTCCAGACGCCAGGCGAACACGCCGAGCTCCTTGCCCATGGTCGACGGCGTAGCCGGCTGACCGTGCGTGTGCGAGAGCATCGCCGCGTCGGCGTGCTCGTGCGCGAGCTCACGCAGACGCTCGATCACCGTCCGCAGGGCGGGCAGCCAGACATCCAGGGCGGCGCGCTTGACGACCAGGGCGTAGGAGAGCGAGTTGACGTCCTCACTCGTGCAGCCGAAGTGCGTGAGCTCCGCGATCGCGTCCAGACCCAGCTGGGAGAGGCGGTCCCGGACGAAGTACTCCACGGCCTTCACGTCGTGGCGGGTGACCGCCTCGCGCTCGCCGAGCCAGTCGATCTCAGCCTGGCCGAAGTCACGGTAGGCGCCGCGCAGCGCCTCCTTCTGCTCGTCCGACAGCGCCTGCGTGCCGAACAGACCGCGGTCGGTGAGGGCGATGATCCACTCCACCTCGACCTCGACGCGAGCGCGGTTCAGACCCGCTTCGGAGAGGAATTCGCCGAGATCTGCGACGGCGGCGCGGTAACGCCCATCGAGGGGGCTGAGCGGCTGAGGAGGCAGAGAGGTCACGGCTTACTCCAGATCGTGTGCCAGGAATCGGTCGGAACACGCGCCAGAGCGCGGACGTCGACCCCTCGATCATACCGACCGGACGTCGCTGACCTTCGGCCGCGCAGGATGAGCGCCGGACTGACCGGCGACCGCATCCGGAGCCCGGTTCCGGCGAGTCAGTGCCGGACGCGGCCGCTCAGCGTCCGGAGCTGAGACCCGGGCGCACCTGCCGGAACAGGGCCGCCGTCGCGCTCTCGATCATGGTGAGCACCTCGTCGAACATCTCCGGACCGGCGTAGTAGGGGTCCGGGACGTCGGGGGTCCCGGCCGCCTGCGGGTCGAACGAGGTCAGCAGGACGACCGCGTCATGCTCCGCGGGGGTCGATGCCCAGTTCTGCAGGATGCGCTCATGGCTGCGATCCAGGGCCACGATGAGGTCGCTGCGCTCGAAGTCCTCAGTGGTGAACTGCCGCGCGCGGTGGGAAGACCCGTCGTACCCGCGCCGGGCGAGGCTGTCCAGCGTCCGGCGGTCCGCGCGTTCACCCACGTGCCAGTCCCCGGTGCCCGCGCTGCGCGACGCGACGCGATCGCCGTATCCGGCCGCCGCGACCTGTGCGCGGAAGACGACATCGGCCATGGGTGAGCGACAGATGTTTCCGGTGCACACGAAGACGACGCGGAACGGGTCGTCACTCGTGGCCATGGGTCCATTCTGCACACTCGGGGCCGCTGTGGTTCCTCCCCAGCGGTGGTCGACGCGGTGAGACCGTCCTCTCCGACCTCTCGCCCCGCGGCGTCGGCGATGCCGGCGCACAGTGATGGACATGACGACGACGATGGATGAGGCGATGGTGCGCGACGCGGCACATGCGGCGGCCTGGGCGGCGGAGCTTCTGGAGGGCGCGATGCGCAGTCTCGGCGGGCTGGCGGACGCGACGGCCTGGCAGTCCCCGACGGCCCTGACGTTCGAGGGCCGGGCGTTCGACCTCGCGCGGTCCGCCGGTGCGGCCGCGCGCCAGGCGGGGGACTACGCACGCACTCTGACCGGTGCGATCGACCTCGTCGCGGAGGGGTGCGCCTGATGGGCGAAGATCTCACGATCAGCTCCGGCGGGCGGCTGGCGGTCGACAGCGAGTCCATCCTGCTCGCCCATCAGCAGGCGCTCGCCTGCCGCGGGCAGGTCCGGCACGCGCGGAGCGAAGTCCACCGTGCGTTGGCCCAGGTGCGCGGCGTGTGCCTCATGGTGCGCCCGCTCGGGGGAGAGGAACTGGTGGCGCGGCTCGATCAGCTGGCCGAGCAGATCGACGCCACCGCGCGCGATCTGGCGACCGTCGCGGACATCTACGCGACCGTCGAACTGCGGCTCAGGATCGGCACCGCGGGTGCCGACGATGCCGCACTCCGCGCTGCGATGCATCGACTTGCTCAGAAGTATCCTCCGGGATTTCTGACCCTGGCCGCGACCACCGCGATGGGCGACCCGGGTCTGCCCGGCAACGCGTGGGAGCAGATTCCTCTGCTCGCCGGAGGGTTGGCGCTCGGCGCAGGCGTCGGCGGTGCCGTGCTGGCCATGCTGGGTGTCATCAACCGGCAGGGGCACCTTCCCACCGGTCCTGCGCTGGCCGGAGCGCTGCCCGGCGCGGCCGTCGCGGAGGTCTCCCGGACGAAAGTGACCGCGCCGTCCACGCTCGAGCAACTGCAGGTCCGCATCCCCGGGGGCGCAGGCGACGCGCGCGTGGTCGTGGAGCGGTACGAACGCCCGGGCCAGCGCCCCGCGTTCGTCGCGTACGTGTCCGGGACGGTGCTCGGCAGCGGCCCGCGGGAGGCGTTCAGCGGAGCCGCCGATGTCGATCTCTACGAGGGACGACCCACCGCGTCCTACGCGGGAACGCTGGAGGCGTTGCGCTCGGCCGGGATCAAGCCGGGCGACGACCTGATCCTCGCGGGCTACTCCCAGGGCGCGATGGTCACCGAGAACATCGCTCAGGTCAGTCCGTACCACGTGGTCGGGGAGTACGCGATGGGTTCGCCGGTCGCCGCCGCGCTCGGCAAAGGGGTCGTGCACGTCATGGTGCAGCACTCCGATGACCTGGTTCCGCAGCTGCAGGGCCCCGGTCTCGCCGGTCAGAACGGCGGCCACGGCAGTGTGATCATCGAGCGCGCGGTGCCCGACTCATCGGGTATCGACACCCACCGGGCCGACCACTACACCGAGACGGCGGCGATGACCGATGCGAGCCGGGATCCGCGCCTGGGCGAGATGAAACAGCAGCTGCGGGATCTCGGCGCGCTCGGTGAGGGCGTCGCGACCGCGTACAGCGTGCAGACCGAGCCGTGAGCGAGTCAGCGCCGCGCCTTCTTGCGCTGCGGGCGCAGGATGATGCCGAAGATCCAGTTGATCACCGTGATCACGAGCGCGGCCACGACCCCCCACCAGAAGTCGCCGATCGACAGACCCCAGCCCCAGAAACCGGTGATCCAGGCTGTGATGTACAGCAGCAGGCCGTTGATCAGCAGGCTGACGAGGCCGAGCGTGAGGATGTACAGCGGCAGTGCGATGATCTTGATCACCGTGCCGATGATCGTGTTGACCAGCGCGAAGACGGCGGCGATCGCGAGCAGCGTGATCACGAGCGGCACGCTGCCCTCGGCGTACGCGGTCACCTTCACCGTGAGCAGCGGGATGAGCGTCACGACCCAGATCGCGAACGCGTTGACGACGACACGGATGATGAAACGCATGGTCCGATCAGTGTCCCACGCGGGCCGCCGCGGAAGCATCAGCCGAGCGGATGACGTGGGCACCCGAATGCGCGGTCCGGGTGGTGCGTCGGAGCCTGCGTGTCAGGTGCCGCGGAACGCCGTGACCATGTCGGCGAAGTCCGGGTGGTCCTGCGCGCGGTGATCGTGTCCCGGCAGGGTCCGGTGGTGCGCTCCGAGACCGACGAGACGTTCCGCGATCGCCTCGTACTCCGGGTTCCAGCCACCGGTGATGACGAGCGTCGGCACACGGCCGATCACGGCAGTGGGCAGATCGTGACCCCACGGGAGCGTACGGGCGGCGAACGCCCGGGCGGCGGGCTCCTCCTCCGCCCACCTGGCGGCTTCCAGCGGGCCGCCGAACATCAGCGGACGCAGCACCTCCCAGTACCCGCGGATGTCACCGCCGGCGAGATGCCGGCGGGCTGCGGTGACGGTGTCGATGTGCTGGGCGACGGACGCGTCGTCCCGAGCGAGGTCGTAGAACGCCGGTTCCACGAGGACCAGCGCTGCGACCGGACGCCGGCCCGCGGCGAGCAGCGCCGGGACCGCCGTGTAGGAATGCGCGAAGATCGTGGTGTCCGCGGTGAGGTGATCCGCGATCACGGTGGCCGCATCGGTCGCCGGTGCGGTCAGATCGATGGCTGCGACGGAGCCCGGTCCGGCGAGGCGATGGGGCCAGGCCTGCTGCGGGTCGCGTCGTGCATTCGTGACGTAGACGTCCATGACCCGAGGGTAGGGCCGGACGGGCCGGTGGACGGTGCCATCCGGCACGACCCGGCCGTACAGTTGAGCCTGTGACCGACACCGCTCCCGCTCCCGTCCGCATCCGTCCGGAGATCGCCTCGCTGCCGCCATACAAGCAGGGCAAGCAGGCGGGTGCCGACGCGTTCAAGCTGTCGAGCAATGAGAACCCGTTCGACCCGCTGCCGTCGGTGGTTGAGGCGCTGCAGCGGGAGATCACGATCAACCGCTACCCGGACGCCACGGCCGCCCGACTGCGCGAGCGCATCGCGGAGCGGTTCGACACCACGCCGGACGGCGTGCACATCGCGTCCGGTTCCGTCGCGATCATCGCGCAGCTGCTGCTCGCCGTGACCGCGCCCGGCGACGAGGTCGTCTACGCGTGGCGCTCCTTCGAGGCCTATCCGGGACTCGCGCTGGTCGCCGGTGCCCGCAGCGTGCAGGTGCCGTTGACCGCTGATTTCCGCCACGACCTGCCCGCGATGGCCGCGGCCGTCACCGACCGGACGCGCGCGATCATCCTCTGCACCCCGAACAACCCGACCGGAGGCGTCCTCACGCGCGCCGAGGTCGAGGAGTTCCTGGCCGCCGTGCCGTCCGATGTCCTGGTGATCCTGGATGAGGCGTACGCCGAGTTCGTCACGGTCCCGGACGCCGTGGACGGTCGCGCGCCGGGCTTCCTCGCCGCGCATCCGAACGTCGTCATGCTGCGCACGTTCTCCAAGGCCTACGGCCTCGCCGGACTCCGCGTCGGCTATGCGGTCGGACACCCGCGGATCCTCGACGCCGCGCGCTCCACCGCCATCCCCCTGTCGGTCACCGCGCAGGCCGAGTCCGCCGCGCTGGCGAGCCTCGACGCCGAGGACGAGCTGCTCGAGCGCGTCGGCCACCTCGTCGAGCGTCGTGGTCGCCTGGTCGCCGCCCTCCGCGAGACTGGGTGGACGATCCCGGACACCGAGGCCAATTTCGTCTGGCTGCCCGCCGGGGAGGCGACCCTCGCGGTCGCGCAGGTCTTCGAGGACGGCGGCGTGGTGGTCCGCCCGTTCGCCGGCGACGGCATTCGCATCTCCGTGGGCGAGGACGAGTCCCTCGACGTGGTGACCGCTCTGGCCGCCCGAGCCCTGCCGCTGCTCACCTCCGCCTGATTCCCCGGGGGGCACTCCGGGGGATACGTGGACGTGCAAGCACTTTCGCGGGCGTGCGAGTGATGCGGGATGGTGCATGCGGGCGACCGTAGGCTGACGGGGTGACTGACATCCTGGACCCGTCGGATCGGACGGGAGCAGTACCGGAGGACACCGCCGACCTGGTGCGGATCCTGAACACGGACGGCACGCTGGCGCCCACCCCCGCGGGCGAGGCCTTCCTGTCGCTGATCGAAGCGCTGAGCGACTTCGACCTGGAGGAGTTCTATCGCGACATGGTGGTGAGCCGCGCCCTCGACGTGCAGGCCACCAACCTGCAGCGGCAGGGTCAGCTCGCCCTGTGGCCGCCCTCGTTCGGGCAGGAGGCCGCGCAGGTCGGGTCCGCGCACGCGGCCCGGGCGCAGGACCACCTGTTCCCGTCCTACCGTGAGCACATCGTCACGAAGATCCGCGGCGTGGACCCGGTGGACATCATCCGCCTGATGCGGGGTCTCTCCCACGGCGGGTGGGATCCGACGGATCCGAAGAACGGCAACACGAACATCTACACGCTCGTGCTCGGCAGCCAGACCCTGCACGCCACCGGTTTCGCGATGGGTCTGACCCTCGGCGGCCGTGCCGGAACCGGCGACCTCGAACGTGATGAGGCCGTCATCGTCTACTACGGCGATGGCGCTTCCAGCCAGGGCGACGTGCACGAGGCGATGGTGTTCGCCGCCAGTTACCGGACGCCGGAGGTCTTCTTCCTGCAGAACAACCAGTGGGCCATCTCGGTGCCGGTGCGGCGTCAGTCCCGGAGCCCGCTGTACCAGCGTGCCGCCGGCTATGGCATGCCCTCCTACCAGGTGGACGGCAACGACGTGCTGGCCAGCTTCGCCGTCACGCGTCAGGCGCTGGACGAGGCGCGCGCCGGCGACGGTCCGCGCGCGATCGAGGCGGTCACCTACCGCCGCGGTGCGCACACCACGAGCGATGACCCCACGAAGTACCGCACCTCGGAAGAGGAAGAGGCGTGGGCCGAGCGCGATCCGATCACCCGGATGCGGGCGTTCCTTCAGGCTCGCGGGGCCTCGGAGGCGTTCTTCGAGGACGTCGAGGAGGAGGGCCGGAGCGTCGCCGACGACCTCCGCACCCGCACCACGCAGCTGGAGGCTCCGGACGCGCCGTCCATGTTCACCCACGTCTACACCGACGACCATCCGCTGATGGCGGAGCAGCGCCAGTGGCTCGCGGACTACGAGGCGAGCTTCGAGGAGGGCCGAGCATGACCGAGCTGATGACCTTCGGCAAGGCCCTGAACGCCGGGCTGCGTCGCGCGATGGCGGAGGACGACCACGTCCTCCTGATGGGCGAGGACATCGGACCGCTCGGCGGTGTCTTCCGCATCACCGAGGGGCTGCAGGACGAGTTCGGTGAGAGCCGGGTGCTGGATACCCCGCTGGCCGAGTCGGGCATCGTCGGCACCGCGATAGGTCTGGCGATGGCGGGTTTCCGTCCGGTCGTGGAGATCCAGTTCGACGGCTTCGTCTTCCCGGCGTTCGACCAGATCACCAGCCAGCTGGCCAAACTGACCAATCGCCTGGGCGGTGCGCGCTCCTTCCCCGTCGTCATCCGCATCCCGTACGGCGGACACATCGGCGCGGTGGAACACCACCAGGAGAGCCCGGAGACGTACTTCGCGCACACGCCGGGTCTGCGCGTGATCTCGCCGTCCACGCCGAACGACGCGTACTGGATGATCCAGCAGGCGATCGCCGGCAATGACCCGGTGATCTTCCTGGAACCCAAGAGTCGGTACTGGCCCAAGGGTGAGGTCGACACGGAGGCTCCCGCGCTCCCGACGCCGTACCGGTCCCGGGTCGCGCGCTCCGGAACCGATGTCACCCTCGTCGGCCACGGTGCCATGGTGACGGTGCTGCTGCAGGCGGCCGCGCAGGCGGAGTCCGAGGGCATCAGCTGTGAGGTCATCGACCTGCGTTCGCTGTCGCCGATCGACTACGAGCCGGTGCTGGAATCCGTTCGCAAGACCGGACGCATGGTCTACGGCCAGGAGGCACCGGGCCATGTCAGCGTGGGCAGTGAGGTCGCCGCGACCGTCATGGAACGTGCCTTCTACTCCCTCGAGGCCCCCGTGCTGCGGGTGTCCGGGTTCGACACCCCGTTCCCACCCGCGAAGCTCGAGGGCGTCTATCTTCCCGATGCCGATCGCGTCCTCGACGCCGTCGACCGGTCCCTGGCCTACTGAAACGAGGCGCCATGCAGACGTTCAATCTCCCCGATGTCGGTGAAGGCCTCACCGAGGCCGAGATCGTGCAGTGGCGCGTCGCACCCGGTGACACGGTCGCCGTGAACGACGTGCTGTGCGAGATCGAGACGGCGAAGTCGCTCGTGGAGCTGCCCTCGCCGTTCGCCGGAACCGTCGGTGAACTCCTCGTCGAAGAGGGGCGGACCGTCGTGGTCGGCGCCCCGATCATCACAGTGGACGACGGCTCCGTCCCCGCCCCGGCACCTGCCGCGGCGCCTCCGGTTGAGGAACCCGGGGGCTCGGTCCTCGTCGGTTACGGCACCGGCGGCGAGGTGCGCTCGCGTCGCCGCAAGGTCGCAGCGCCCGTGGTGAAGGCCGTCGGCGTGGTGGCGAAGCCCCCGATTCGCAAGCTCGCTCGCGACCTCGGCGTGAATCTCGCTGACGTGAATCCGTCCGGCGAGGCGGGCGAGGTTCTGCGGGAGGACGTCATCAAGCACGCCGAGCAGGCCAGCGTCTTCCGCAACATCGAGACGCCGGAGTGGTCCGCGGTGCGGGAGGAGACCATCCCGGTCACGCCGCCCGCCTCGCCCGACCCGATCGAGGTGGGTGACCGCGAGGAGGCCATTCCGGTGCGCGGCGTGCGGAAGGTCACCAGCGCCGCGATGGTGCAGTCGGCCTACACCGCCCCGCACGTCACGGTCTGGAAGGACGTCGACGCCACGCGCACGATGGAGCTCGTCAAGCGGATGAAGGCGTCCCCCGACTTCGCCGATGTCCGCGTTTCGCCGCTGCTGATCGTGGCTCGTGCGGTGATCTGGGCCGCTCGGCGCACACCGATGGTGAACGCCGCGTGGGTCGAGGGCCCCGACGGCGCGTCGATCGTGGTGCGCAACTACGTCAACCTCGGCATCGCCGCGGCGACCCCGCGGGGACTGATCGTGCCGAACATCAAGGACGCGCAGGACCTGTCCATGCGCGAACTCGCTCGGGCGCTGGAGAACCTCACCCTGACCGCTCGCGAGGGGAAGACGACGCCCGCGGACCAGCAGCGCGGCACCATCACGATCACCAACATCGGGGTGTTCGGAATGGATGCCGGGACGCCGATCCTCAACCCGGGTGAGGCCGGGATCATCGCGTTCGGCACGATCAGTCAGCGCCCGTGGGTCGTCGACGGCGAGGTCCGTCCGCGCTACGTCACCACCGTGGCGGGCTCGTTCGATCACCGCGTCGTGGACGGCGACGGCATGAGCCGCTTCATCGCGGATGTGGCCTCGATCCTGGAGGAGCCCGCGCTGCTTCTGGACTGAGGGCGGTTCCGCCGGCGGCGACCGGCCGCTATCGTCGGTCGCGAGCGAGGGGATGACATGGCTTTCTGGGAACAGGACACGCTGGCGGCGCTGGATGGCGGCGACGAGATCGACATCACGCCACGGCGGACGGACGGCACGTTGCGAGCACCCGTCATCATCTGGGCGGTGCGTCTCGGTGACGGCCTCTACGTCCGGTCCGCGCGCGGTCCCGAGGGTGGCTGGTACCGCCATGTGCTGGCATCCGGCGAGGCCGTGGTGGCGGCGCGCGGCGCCGGCGCGGACGTGACCGTCGAGCACCTGCCGGCGGGCGACGCGCGCCACGCCGAGCTCGACGCGGCGTACCACGCGAAGTACGACCGCTACGGGCCCGCGATCGTCGGCGCTGTGGTGGGTCCGGATGCCGCCGAGGTCACCCTGCGTCTGGTTCCGACGGCGTGACCGCCGCGGAGGATGCGCTGCTGCCCGGATTCGAGCGCCTCGGGGTCAGCGAGCTGCTCGAGCCCGGACGCGGATCGGCCGTCGGAGACTTCTAGGCTGGCCGACATGAAGACCATCGGGTTGCTCGGCGGGATGAGCTGGGAGTCGTCGCTGGAGTGGTACCGGCGTGCGAACGAACTCGTGCGCGACCGGCTCGGCGGATTTCACTCCGCCCGGATCCTGCTGGACTCGCTGGATTTCGCCGAGATCGAAGCGCTGCAGGCCGCCGGTGATTGGGACACGGCCGGAGTGGTGCTGGCGCGGCACGCGGCGGCGCTCGAGGGCGCGGGCGCGGACCTGATCGTCCTCTGCACGAACACCATGCACCTGGTCGCGCCCCAGATCGAGGCGGCGATCACGATCCCGTTCCTGCACCTCGCCGACGTGACCGCGGATGCGGTCCGCGACGCGGGAGTGGATGCCGTGGGGCTGCTCGGCACGGCGTTCACGATGGAGGAGCCGTTCTACCGCGAACGGCTGGAGTCGCACGGGCTGACGGTTCTCGTCCCGGACGCCGCCGATCGCGCGACCGTGCACCGGATCATCTACGACGAACTCGTGCACGGTGTCGTCACGGAGGCGTCTCGCACGCACTACCGCGGCGTCATCGCACGCCTGGTCGCATCCGGCGCTCGCGGTGTGATCCTCGGCTGCACCGAGATCGAGCTGCTCGTCCGGCCCGAGGACAGCCCCGTGCCGATCTTCCCGACCACGGCCCTGCACGTCACCGCCGCCGTGGACGCCGCTCTCGCCTGACTCGCGCAGCTCGGCGGTGCGGGGCTACAGACGGGCGAGGGTGGCGATGTCGTCGGTGAACTCCGCGATGGCGTCCGGGGAGACGGTGGCGCGAGTGTTATCCAGTGCGCGGACGTAGTCGGCGGTGGACAGCCCGGTGCCGGCGTCCGTCTCGTCGCGCAGCGAACGCGCCAGCGCTTCCTGGGAGGCGCGCCGGGCGGCGTACTCGATGTCCGCGGGAGTGAGGCCGTCGCTCTCGCCGACCAGGAGGTCCAGGTCGATGCCGGCGGCGTCGTCGGAGGGGATGTAGCGACCCCAGATCGCCCGGCGAGCGTCGGCGTTGGGCAGTCCGATCGGCAGGACGTAGTCGAAGCGGCCGTGGCGCAGGAAGGCCGCGTCCAGGGCCCGCACGAAGTTGGTCGCGCAGATCAGCAGCTTGCCCTCGCTCTCGCGGAACTCGGCCACCTGCTTGAGCAGCTCGTTCGTCACACCCTGGGTCGGCGAGGGCGGGGTGCCGCCGCGCTGCGCCGCGATCTCCTCCACCTCGTCGATGAACACCACGGCGTGCTCCAGCTCGCCGATCGCCTCGAAGCTGGACCGCAGTGCGCCCGCGAGCCCACCACCGTCCGCCAGGCGGGAGGGGAACAGCTCGACGAACGGCCAATCCAACCGGGACGCCACCGCACGCGCGAACGTCGTCTTGCCGGTGCCGGGCGGACCGAACAGCATCACCGCGCGCGGTGGCACCACGCCGAAGCGCTCGGCGAGGTCCGGGCGGGACAGGGGAGTGACCAGCCGCTCCTCGAGCAGCGTCTTCTCGCGCGTCATTCCGGCGACCTTGCGCCAGAGGTTGCGCGGCAGGATGCGTCCGCCGACCTCCTTCAACGCCTCGAGCTCGCGGCGCTGCACGGGCATGTCCCGCTCCAGGTACCGGACCGCGTGATGCACGGCGAACGAGTTGTCGGTGAAGCGGTCGATCACGCCGTCCTCGGGGAGCAGGACGGACAACTTGGACAGCCCGAGGGACGCCATCCGTCGCTCCAGGGCGTCCAGCAGTGCGGCGTGCAGCGCACCGTCCTCGTCCGGCACGTCCACCCCGAAGAACACGATCCACCCCTGTGCGTGCGCCGCGCGACCGACGGCGGCGCCCACGATCTCGGTCCCGCGGACGGCGACGACGGCGTGATCGGCCTGGCAGGACGCGATCACCTCGGCGAGCGAGTAGATCGGAGTGTCGGCGTCCCGGGTGACGTGCCCCCAGAGCCGGACGAGCTGGTCGAGGTCATCACCGTGGAACTCACGGATGTGCGTGCGGGTCATGTCGTCTCCGGTCGTCGGGTCCCTCACTGTAACGAGGCCGCGCCGGCGGAATCGGTGGAACCGGCGCCCGGCCGCGAGAAATCCACACGTTCTTCTGCCGTTCGCAGAACTTCCGCTCCTTCGCCGTCTCGCGAAGCGTCCGGCAGGAAGTTCCGGACGCGGCGGGGGCCACGCCGCTACCATCGGGGCATGGACGCACCAGGACAGGGGGACGGCAACGGACCGCTGCCGTCCGCGCACTCGCCGTCGCCGGACGCCGCGCAGCAGCCGGGTTATGTGCAGCAGCCCGGCTTCCCGCAGCAACCCGCTTATGGGCAGCAACCGGGATATCCGCCGCAGCAGCATCCTTTTTCGCAGGGTCACCCGCAACAACCGGCGGGCTATCCGCAGTCCGGCTACCCGCAGCAGCCGGGTTACCCGCAGTACCAGGGTTCCGTTCAGCAACCGGGCTATCCGCAGCAGCCGGGCTATCCGCAGTACCAGGGCTATCCGCAGCCGGGCTACCCGATGCAGCCGGGGTACGCACCCCAGGCGACCTCCCCTGGCACGGCGCGTCCCGGCGGACGGCTGCCCGTGGGTGCGGCGATCGGTATCGGCATCGCGGTCGGCGTCGGGGCTCTGCTGTTCCTCGGTCTCGGCGGCCTCTATCTGTCGTTGGCGTTGGGCAGCAATCTGCCGGTGATCGTCGCGTTCGTCGCGTTCGTGGTGCTCGTGGTCGGACTGCTCGTCCTGCCCCGCACCCGCATGATGGGTGTCGGCGTGCTGATCCCCCTGGTCCCGGTGCTCGCGCTCTACGGGGTCTCCCTTCTCCGCGGGCTGGGGGCCGTCACCGGTTACTGACCCCGGAGCCCGTGGCCCGGGTCAATCGTCGGCGGCGAGGAAAGGGACGATCGCGAGGAACGCGTCGCGTGACGCGGCGAAGCTCGTCAGCGGTGAGGCGTCGTCATCGCGTTCCAGCTCCGTGCCCCAGTTCCACCAGGAGGTGCGCCAGACGGCGTTCAGCATCTCGATGAGCGCGCGCACGCGGACGGGCGACTCATCCGGCAGCGCCGCCGCCACCGCGTCGTGCAGGGTCTGGGCCAGCACGGCCTCGCGGGTCGCGGCAATGGCGTGCAGGTGCGGCGCGTCGTGGATCAGCTTGGCGATGCGACGATGGTCGTCCTGGACGTCGTCCTCTCCGACAGCGGCGCGCTCCATCAGGCCCAGGATCTCGGCGCAGACGCCGGCCAGGTCGGTCGCCGCCGGGGTGTAGGCGTCCACCGCCTCCTGCAGGCGTCGCTGGGCCGGGAGGGCGGCGGCCTCCTTGGAGTCGAGGTAGCGGAAGAAGGTCCGCGTTCCCACACCTGCGCGGGCCGCGATCTCCGGGATCGTGGTGGCCTCGAAGCCGCGCTCCTCGAACAGGTCCAGGGCCGCGCGCTGGATGGCGGCGGTCGTCTCGCGGCGCCGGCGCTCGCGCAGACCCTCAGGGTGCTCGGTCATGGCTTCATCCTACCCATGCCAACATGGCGTTTTGCGCCAAAATGGCATGGCGTGCCATAATGATGCGTTCCCTTCGACGGAACCCGCTCTCGTTTTCGAATGGTGTCTTCGCTTGTCGACTGATCTGTCCACTTCCCCCGCCTCGACCACCCTGTCCGCACCGCGTCCCCGCACCGGTCTCGTCCTGACCGCCCTCATGCTCGCGGCGTTCCTTGCGATCCTCAATGAGACGGTGCTGAGCATTGCCCTGCCGCAGCTCATGGTGGACTTCTCGATCACCGCCGCCACCGCGCAGTGGTTCACGACCGGGTTCCTGCTGACGATGGCGGTCGTCATCCCGACCACCGGGTTCCTCCTGCAGCGATTGAGCCGGCGGACCCTGTTCATCGTGGCGGTCGTGACGTTCCTGATGGGGACCGCCCTGGCAGCCGTCGCCACCGGATTCGCGATGATGCTCGTCGCTCGGGTGGTGCAGGCGATCGGAACCGCGATCATTCTCCCGCTGCTGATGAGCACCACGCTGATGCTCGTCGCCACGGAGCGTCGTGGCGTGATGCTCGGCATGAATCAGGTCGTCATCGCCGTCGGACCGGCGCTCGGCCCGACCCTGGCGGGCGTCGTGATGCACGCGCTCAGCTGGCAGTGGATCTCCCTCCTGATGCTGCCGCTGGGTCTTGCCATCCTGATCTTCGGCGCGATCGTCGTCCGCGTTCCGGGCGGATCCGGCGCCGGTGCGCTGGACATGCTCTCCGTCGTCCTCAGTGCGCTCGGCTTCGGAGGCCTGGTGTACGCCCTCGCCGGCATCCAGGCGATCGTCGCGGGGGACCTCGTCACGATCCTCGCCGCCGTTGTCGGCGCGATCGCGCTGGTCGCGTTCGCGTGGCGCCAGCGGAAGCTCGCGGCGTCCGGCCGTGAGCCGCTGCTGAACCTGCAGCCGTTCACCGTGCCGGTCTTCCGCCGTTCGGTCTGGGTCATCGCGTTCTCGTTCGGCACGATGCTCGGCATGGTCGTCGTGCTGCCGATCTACCTGCAGGACGGTCGCGAGCTCGATGTGCTGGTCGCCGGACTCCTGCTGCTTCCGTCCGGAGTGCTGCAGGCCATCGTCTCGCCCCTGTTCGGCGCGGTGTTCGACAAGTACGGTGCCGCGCCGTTGCTGATCCCGGGCGCGGTGCTGATGACGGCCGGCGCGTGGCTGCTGGCGTCCACCGACGTGGCCACCCCGCTCGCGCTGGTCGTGGTCTTCCAGCTCGTGTTCATGCTCGGGCTGGGCGGGGTCATGACCTCGCTGATGACCGGATCTCTCGGGGCGCTCCCGCCGCAGCTCTACGGGCACGGATCGGCGATCGTCAGCACCGTGCAGCAACTCGCCGGTGCTGCCGGCACCGCCCTGCTGGTGGCCGGACTGAGCATCGGCGCGGCGGGTGTGGTGCCGGCCTCGGCGGGCGTGGTGGCGGGTTCGCGGGTGGCTTTCGCGGTCGCCGGTGTGGTCACACTGATCGGCCTGATCGTCGCCTGCACCATCCGGATCCGACCCGTCCGCCACTGACGCGGTCCGGTGATCGCGCCCGGGGTCAGCGGGTCCAGGTCCAGGGGGTGGTCTCGGACACCTTCACCAGGCCGGAGCGCTCCAGGATCGGCCGGGAGTCCTCCGTCGAGTCGGAGTGGATGTACCGCACGCCGTGGCGCATCACGGATTCGACGCGAGCGGACGTGAGGGCGCGGTAGATCCCACGACCGCGGTACTCCGGCCGGGTCGCGCCGCCCCGGATCCCGGCGACGTCCGTGCCGGGGATCGGGTCGATCCGACCGGCGCTGACGATGTGTCCGTCCGCCTCTGCCGCCCACATCTCGAGCGGATCGCCGGCGGCGATGCGGCGCGCCAGGTCGTGGGCCAGGGTCTCCGCGATTCCCGGTCCGCCGAAGACCTCGTCCGCCATCCGCGCGGCCGCCAGCATGTCGGCCTCGTCGGTCAACCGGCGGATCAGAACGCCGTCCGGGGCGCGCACGCCCATCAGGCCGGCGGCCTCGCCGATCATCACGGACTCGGGCTCCGCCGGCGCGAAGCCGGCCGCGCGCAGTGCGTCCTCGAGGCCGGGAGCGTCATCGTGCGCGCGCGTCTTCTACTCGACCTCGGTCAGGTCGGGGTGCGCGGCGATCCACGCGGACGCGTGCGCGACCAGCTCACGCACGGACTGCGCCGTCGGTTCCGGACCGAGGTCGCGATACGTGATGAAACCGCGTGTGCCGGTCATCTCCGCCAGCAGCAGCGCTCCGATCCGGTCCACGTGCACAGCGGATCGCACTTCGGCGTCGGTGCGCAGCTGATCGTCGTAGATCGCGCGCAGGGTCATCAGGTCCACCACGGAGCCGAGCATAACCGTCGGCCCCGGTGCCGGAGCACCAGGGCCGACGTGGGACTCAGTCCTCCGGGTCGCCGCCGAGAGGACCGACGACCGGCAGCGGACCGCCGTCATCGGCACCGGTGTGGCGCAGGCGGGCGATGAGATTGCCCACGTGGTAGATCACCAGCACGGCGATGGTCGCGATCACGATCGCTCCGAGCTCGAAGCCACCGGGACCGGTGATGGAGAAGCCCGCGATCGCGATGACCAGACCGACCGCGGCGGTGAGCTGGTTGACCGGACGGGACAGGTCGATGCGGTTGTCCACCCAGATCTTGATACCGATCACGCCGATCAGGCCGTACAGCGCCGTCGTGACGCCGGCGAGAACGCCGCCCGGGATCGAGTTGATCACCGCGCCGATCTTCGGCGACAGGCTGAGCAGGATCGCGAAGATCGCGGCCACCCAGTAGACCGCGGTGGAATACACGCGGGTCGCGGCCATGACGCCGATGTTCTCGCCGTACGTCGTGGTTCCGGAACCGCCGAAGAAGCCGGCGACGGTCGTCGAGATGCCGTCGGCGAGCAGGGCGCGACCGGTGGTGTCATTCACCGAGTCATCGTTCGTCATCGCGGCGACGCCGCGGACGTGCCCGACGTTCTCCGCGATCAGCACGAGGACCACCGGCAGGAACATCAGGATGCCCGCCCAGCTCGATGCCGAGACGAAATCCGGGAAGTGGAAGTCGGGCAGGCCGATCCACGCCGCCTCGCCCACGGCGCTGAAGTCGATCTCACCGCGGATGAGGGCGACGAGGTAGCCCAGCACGACGGCCAGGAAGATCGAGATGCGGCCGAGGAATCCGCGGAACACGACACTGAACAGCACGACCGCGGCGAGGGTGACCGTTGCGGTGACCGGGAAGTCCTGGAAGCGTCCGCCGTTGCCACCGTTGTTCCACACCAGCGGGGCGAGGTTGAAGCCGATGAGGGCGACGATCGTGCCGGCGACGACGGGCGGCATGAGCCTGTTGATCCAGCCCAGACCGACGATGTTCACGATGAGTCCGACGATCGCCAGCAGCACACCGACGGCGACGATGCCCGCCAGAGCGGAGCCGAAGCCGCCGATCGCCATCGCGGCGGTGACGGGGGCGATGAAGGCGAACGACGAGCCGAGGTAGCTGGGCAGGCGGTTGCGCGTGATGATCAGGAACAGGATCGTCCCGACACCGCTGAACAGCAGCGTCGTGGGGATCGGGAATCCGGTCAGGAACGGCACCAGGAACGTCGCGCCGAACATGGCGATGACGTGCTGGGCGCCCATCGCGATGGTGGCGGGCCAGTTCAGGCGCTCGTCCGGCTTGACGACATCGCCGGGGGCGACCGTGCGTCCGTTGCCGTGGATCTTCCACAGGGGCATGGCGGAACTCCTCAGAGGGGTGTGGGGGCGGCGAGGACCGCCGGAGGACACGATACCGATCCTGTGCGTTGCCTGAATGCATTCGCGCACGTGTGATTCCGTTTCCTGCGCGGGTGAGCGAGCACAGAAACGAGGCGTAACGTGAAGAGGTGGTTTCCTACGCATCCCTCACAGACCATGCGGCCGTGGAGGCCGCATTCGCCGACTTCGACAAGCTCGGCCGCGAGCTCTTCCTCCTCAAGCATGGTTTCAAGCCCGTGAACGAGGCCTTCGTGCGCTTCGGCACCGGACGTTATGACGTTCGCGCCGTATTCGCCGCCGCCTACGCCAACGAGCATCCGGACGAGGAACCGCTGTCCCAGCGCCAGGTCGCCGGCGGCATGAACGGTGCAGCCGGCGCGCTCGCCGCGCTCGGCTTCGTCGTGGTCGGTGCCGGTGATCAGGCCGACGCGCAGCGTTTCGACACCTTCGAGGAGGCGCTCGGACGCATTGACTTCCCGATCGAGAACCTGCCCATCATCCGCGACTTCCTCAGCGTCCGGAACTACCGCGAGTTCTTCGTGCCGGCCAGCAAGGCCTACGTCGGTGCGAAGCCGCGCTCGGGCAAGCCCGCACACCTGATCGGACGCGGCTACATCTCCTACACCGAGGAGGACGGCCGCGTCCGCGGCATCGAGCTCCCCGTGCGCACGGTGCGACCGATCGCCCCGTTGCTGCCGATCCGCGAGCAGCCGGCGGCCCGGACGCGCACGCCCGCCGCGCCTCGCGCGGTCCGCAAACCCGTCGTGGAGCGTGAGGAGAAGTTCTGCCCGACGTGCTTCCTGGCGCTTCCCGCCACGGGTGTCTGCGCCAACTGCGGCTGACGCAGACCGCCGGCGTTCCGGGGCGTCAGCCGCGCAGGCGGGTGAGCAGCTCGCGGTAGCGGTCCGCGGTCCGCGTGACGATCTCCGCCGGAAGCTCCGGGGGCGTGCCGGTCTGGTCCCAGTTCGCCGCCAGCCAGTTGCGCACGATCTGCTTGTCGAAGCTGGCCATGCGGTCGGCCGGGTCGGTTTCTGACTCCCACGCGACCTTGTCCCAGTACCGCGAGGAATCGCTGGTGAGGACTTCGTCGCCGAGGGTCAGCACGCCGTCCTCGTCACGGCCGAACTCGAACTTCGTATCGGCGAGGATGAGGCCGTGCGCCTCGGCGGTGGCCGCCGCGCGACGGTAGATCGCCAGCGAGATGTCGCGGAGGTCCGACGCGAGCTCCTCGCCCACGAGCTCGGTGGCCCGCTCGAACGTGATGTTCTCGTCGTGCTCGCCCATCGGGGCCTTGTACGCCGGGGTGAAGATGGGTTCGGGCAGGCGGTCGCCGTCGTGCAGTCCGTCCGGGAGCTCGACGCCGCAGACCGCACCGGTGGCCCGGTACTCCTTCCACCCCGACCCGGTCAGGTATCCGCGCACGACGCACTCGATCGGGATCATGGTGAGCTTGCGGGCGATCGTGGCGCGTCCGGCGACGACGTCCGGGACCGTCGCACCGGTGAGGTGGTTGGCGACGGGCTCGCCGCCGTCGGCGCCGGAGAGCTGGTCGAACCACCAGTCGCTCAGGGCGGTCAGCAGTGCGCCCTTCTCGGGGATCCCGGGGGAGAGAACGACGTCGAACGCGCTGACCCGGTCGGACGCGACCACCAGCATGCGATCGGCCGGGCCGTCCGCGGGCTCGTAGAGGTCCCGGACCTTTCCGGAGTAGACGTGGTTCCAACCGGGGACCTCTGCGGGGTTGCTCACGCCCCCCATTATCCCGGCTCGCGCGCGGACGCGATAATGGGGACATGGCCGACTCCTCTCAGACCTCCTCACCCGCGCGGCGGCGAATCATCGCGATCGGCTGGACGCTGGTGGTGATCGTTCTCGTCGCGGTGCTCATGTTCCCGCTCATGCAGGTGGGCAACTGCACCGACGGCGCCACGAGCGGCAGCTGCGAAACCCTCACGACCTCGGCCGTCGGAATTCCGACGTCGATGACGGCATGGTTGGTGACGACCGGGATCGCGGTGGTCGCGCTGTGGATCGGCCTGCTCACTCGCGGGCCGCGCGCCACGCACTGACGCGCGCCGTCTACAGTTGCCAGGTGAGCGCCGTCGCAGACCTGCCCCGGGAGGAGTTCGCCTTCCCCGGACCGCTGCGCGACACCCTCGTCGCTGCGATCCTCTCCGGCGCCAAGACGTCCACGAGTTCGCTGGTGCGCGAGTACGAGCACGAGGGTGAGCCGCTGCCGGAGCCGCATCGCGGGGTCCTGATCGACTCGGACGGCCGCCCGGTCGCAATCCTCCGCTACTCCGACGCTGTCGTGGTGCGCTGCGGTGACGTCCCGCTCGCGCACGCGATCACGGAGGGGGAGGGCTACACGTCCGTCGCCGAGTGGCGGGCCGGACACGAGTCGTTCTGGCACTCGGCCGAGTTCCGCGCCGAACTCGGGGACCCGGACTTCCGCGTCACGGATGACGAACTCGTCGTGCTGGAGAGGTTCGTCCTGGAACGCGTGCTCTGACTCGGGGTCAGCGGGGCGTGATGGTGTCGACGTGATCACACGCCTCACGCATGAGGTCGCGCCACAGGTCGTGGTGCTCGATCTGGACCGACAGCCACTCGGACATCGGACGGCCCCGCATCACCTTCGCCTCACCGACACCGTCCGCGGAGGCGCTGGCCACGCGGTCCGCGCCGACCTTCACGACGAGGTCACCGGTGTTGCCGATGAAGGCGAAGATCTTGCCCCGGACGCCGAGGCCCACCGTGCCGAACATGCGCCCGAGCGCGACGTCCGGCAACGCCTCGAACTCGGGGGCCAACCCGTCGAAGAGGTGATGTGCGCGCTCGTGAACCATGGCCGAACAGTACGCCCCGACCGCCGTGCGGGGTAGGGGTGCGTCCGGCCTCTCATGCACACGGGCGGGTCCCGGAACCGAAGCGCCGTCGGGGCGGTCCTTCGGCGCGGCGTGGCGCGCCTCAGCCCCGCCGCCGTGCGTCGGGCAGCAGCGGGCGGCGGTCAGTCGGCGTCGGGTTCGGACGGGTCCAGGGGGGCGTGGTGGTCGAAGTCGGCGGCACCACGGCGCCAGTAGCCGTCCACGGACACCTGCTCCTTGGGCAGACCGAGCTCGCGGCGCAGGTAGCGGCGCACCGGGATCAGCTCGGTCGCCTCACCGGCCGCCCAGACGAACGTGTCCTCCGCGACGCCGAGCTCCGTCAGCACCGCGATGACCTCGTCGGCGGACCGGCCGAGCACCCGCAGATCCTCCGGGGCGCCGAGGTAGTCCGACACCCACGCACCGTCGTCGCCGACCATCGCGATGATCGTGGCGGGCACACCGGCGGCGAGTTCGCGCCAGCGGCGGACGGACGGCAGCGCGGTCTCGTCCGCGATCAGGATGAGTCGGCCGACACCGGACGGCACACCGCGCGAGCCGCGGGGGCCCGCCACGCGCGCCGCGTCACCGGGCTGCACCGACAGGGCCCAGGACGCCGCCGGGCCCGGGTTCTCGTGCGTGTAGAAGTCGAGGTCCAGCGAACCGTCCTCGCGGGGGAGGGGCGTGAAGTCGCGGACCAGGACCGGTCCGGTCGGCTCGGTGCCCGGCAGGCGCGTGTGGATGACGCCGGTCTCCGGATCGGGCAGGAAGAGCTTGACGTGGTCGGCCGGTCCCGTGCTGGTGAACCCGGCGAGCTCGTCGCCGGCCACGGTGACGCGGATCATCTCCGGGGCCACGCGCTCCACGGCGCTGACGATGAGGGCACGGCTGGCGAGCTCATGGCGCACGAGCGGGCGGTGGAAGCGAGGCGTGGGGTCGGTCATACGTCCACCTTAGGTCACCCTAAGTTCTCGAGATTCCACTCGCGCATCGATTGATCCTGTTGTATAGTCCATCTGGACTAATCGGAACGGAGCATCATGGACCCCCTCGCGATCCGCCCCCTCGGGATCATGATCCTCGCGCTGCTGCGTGAGGGGGACATGCATCCGTACGAGATGATGCGGCTCCTGCGCGAGCGTCGGGAGGACCGCCTCGTCACGATCCGCAACGGCACCTTCTACCACCAGGTGAGTGCGCTCGAGCGGGACGGATTCGTCGCCGAGGTCGGCATCGACCGCGACGGGAACCGGCCCGAGCGCACGAGCTACACCGTGACCGACGCCGGCCACGATGCCGTGTCGGCCTGGGTCCGGAACCGGCTGCCGCGGATCGATCGACCCGCCGAGTTCCCGGTCGCCATCGCCGAGGCGCACAACCTGTCCGCCACCGAGGTGATCGACCTGCTGACGCAGCGTGACCACACCCTGCAGGCACGGCTCGACGAATATCACGAGGGCCTGGCCGCGGCACTCGATCGCGGCGTCGAGCGGCAGTACCTCGTCGAGGTGCATCGAGCCATCGCCCTCATGACGGCGGACATCACCTGGAGCGCGAACCTGCGCTCCGACCTCGCGGACGGGTCCTTCCCCTGGGGCCGACCCGCGGACATCACCAGAAAGGACGACGCATGAGCGCGTCAGTCACCACCGGATCCCTCCGGGTGAAGAGCCCCTGGCCCGCGCTGTGGGCGCTGGTCATCGGCTTCTTCATGATCCTCGTCGACACGACCATCGTGTCCGTCGCCAACCCGGCGATCAAAGCGGCGCTGGATCCGACCACGAACAATCTCGACAACGTGGTGTGGGTCACCAGCGCCTACCTGCTGACGTACGCCGTTCCGCTCCTCGTGACGGGGCGCCTCGGTGACCGCTTCGGTCCGAAGAACGTCTACCTCGTCGGCCTCGTGATCTTCACCGGGGCCTCGCTCTGGTGCGGACTGTCCGACTCCCTCGGCATGCTCATCGCGGCCCGCGCCGTGCAGGGCCTCGGTGCGGCGCTGATGACGCCGCAGACCATGTCCGTGATCACCCGGCTCTTCCCGCCGCAGAACCGCGGAGCGGCGATGGGGCTGTGGGGAGCGACCGCCGGCGTCGCGACGCTCGTCGGCCCGCTGGCCGGTGGCCTGCTGGTCGACGGCCCGGGATGGGCGTGGATCTTCTTCGTCAACGTGCCGGTCGGCATCATCGCGTTCATCGCGGCCGTCGTGCTCGTGCCGAAGTTCCCCACTCACAAGCATTCGTTCGACATCCCCGGCGTGATCGTCTCGGCCGCGGCGCTGTTCCTGATCGTGTTCGGCCTCCAGGAGGGCGACCACTTCGACTGGGACGGCTGGATCTGGCTGATGATCGTCGCGGGAGTCGTGCTGCTCGTGGTCTTCGTGCTGCTGCAGCGGCGGACGAAGGAACCGCTCGTGCCGCTGTCGCTGTTCCGGGACCGGAACTTCTCGGTCGCGAACATCGGGATCGCGACCGTGGGTTTCTCGATCACGAGCATGACGGTGCCGCTGATGTTCTTCCTCCAGCTCGCCCGCGGCCTTGACCCCACGCACGCCGCCCTGCTCATGATCCCGATGGCGGTGCTCTCCGGCGTGCTCTCGCCGTTCGCCGGCAGGCTGCTGGACCGCACGGATCCACGGTTCCTGCTGGTCCCGGGACTGCTGCTGGTGTCGGTGTCGATCTTCCTGTTCGCCTGGACCATGAACGCGGACACCCCGATGTGGGTCTACCTGATCATCTCCGGCATCATGGGCATCGGCCAGGCCGGCATGTGGGGGCCGCTCGCGACGACGGCGAACCGCAACCTCCCGCCGCGGCTGGCGGGTGCCGGGTCCGGCATCTACAACACCACGCGGACCGTCGGATCGGTCGTCGGTTCCGCCGCGATCGCCGCGCTGATGCAGTCGCGCCTGACGGCGGAGCTGCCCGGGGCGTCCACGCACTCCGGAGGATTCGGGTCCGGCCAGCTCCCGGAGCAGATCGTGCCGCAGTTCTCCGCCGCCATGGGCCAGTCCATGCTGCTGCCCGCCGCCGCGCTGCTGGTCGGCGTCGTCGCGGTCATGTTCATGCAGCGTCCGACGAACCTCGCGACCTCCCCTTCCACTCCCTGACGCCCAAACACCCAGGCACGTCCGAGACACCCCGCATTGCGCGAGGTCTCGGCCGTGCCTGGGTGTTTCGCGAGGGCGCTCAGTCGGTGGCGACGCGGGCGGCGATGTCGTGACGGTAGTGCGAGCCGGCGAGCTCGATGCGCTCGATCGCGGCGTACGCGGCGTCGCGAGCGGCCGTGAACGTGTCACCGGTCGCGACGACGTTCAGCACACGGCCGCCGGTGGCGACGAGGGCACCCTGGTCACTCGTGGCGGCGTGTGCGATGTGAACTCCGGGAACCTCGGCCGCCGACGCGAGACCGTGGATCTCGCGTCCGGTGACCGGGTTCGTCGGATATCCCTCGCTCGCGAGGACGACGGTGACGGCCTTCGCGTCCGAGAACTCCGGACACGGCTCGTCCTCAAGGGTGCCGACCGCGGCGGCGAGCAGCAGCTCGGACAACGGCGTGACCAGGCGCGGCAGGACCACCTGCGTCTCCGGGTCCCCGAAGCGCGCGTTGAACTCGATGACCTTGATGCCGTCCTCGGTGAGGATCAGTCCGGCGTAGAGCAGCCCGATGAAGGGCGTGCCGTTGCGGTCCAACTCGCGGATCACGGGCAGCGCGATACGCTCGGTGACTTCGTCCACGAACGCGGCCTCGCTGCCGAACTGCTCGGCCAGCCACGGCAGCGGCGAGTACGCGCCCATGCCGCCGGTGTTCGGACCCTCGTCGCCGTCGCCGGCGCGCTTGAAGTCCTGTGCGGGGCTGAGCGGACGAACCGTGTCACCGTCGGCGAGGAAGAACAGGGACACCTCGGGCCCGGCGAGGAACTCCTCGATGAGCACCGGGCCGGACGGCAGATACGCCTCGGCGTGCGCGACGGCCTCGTCACGGTCGCTCGTGACGATGACGCCCTTGCCGGCGGCCAGACCATCGGCCTTCACGACGTACGGTGCGCCGAACTCGTCCAGAGCAGCGGTGACCTCGGTGACACTGCCGGCGCGCACGGCACGCCCGGTGGGGACGCCCGCCGCGTCCATGATCCGCTTCGCGAAGGCCTTCGAGCCCTCCAGTGCGGCGGCGGCCTTACCCGGACCGAACACGGGCACACCGGACTCGCGAAGCCGATCGGCGACGCCGGCGATCAGCGGCGCCTCCGGTCCGACGACGACGAGGTCGATGCCGTACTCCAGCGCGTAGGAGGTCACCGATGCGGGGTCGTTCGCATCTAGGGAGACCACGGTCGCGTCCTGGGCGATGCCGGCGTTGCCGGGTGCCGCGAACAGCTCGTGATCGGCCTCCTCGGCACGGAGGGCGAGGATGATGGCGTGCTCGCGGGCACCGGAACCGAGGACGAGGATCTTCACGCGCCCAGCCTATCCGGCCGTTTCAGAGCTCGCGGATGGCGGCGGCCGCGCCGTCCGGCATCACGGTGCGCGTCGCGAAGCGGAGCTGTGGATGCACTCCGACGCGGATGGACGGCCGTGCGCCGCGCAGCAGGGCGACGTCGTTCGCGTCATTGCCCAACGCGGCGTAGCCATCCGAAGCCACGCGGACCGCTGCCAGCGCCGACGCCTTGGTGATGCCGAACGGTGAGACGTCGATCGCGTCCTCATCCGGGTGCACGCTCATCGTCACCGGGAGGACGCGGACGGCGGCGACCACTTCCGGCGCGGCGGACAGGATCAGCACTTTCGCGTAGCCGTCCAGCTCGTCGAACGGCCGATCCCGCGCTGTCCGGAGCGGGTCGACGCCGGCACGCATCGGATGATCCGGGTTCCCGCTCCAGCAGTAGTCGCCGTTCGTGGCGCCGTCGCGCAGGGCACCGACGCCGAAGTCGGCGATGATGCGGTCCAGGCTCGCACGCACCTCGTCCGGAAACGTGGTTGCGAACGATTCACCCTCCGCGGCGCGCGTGAAAGCGCCGTTTCCTCCGATCAGGTCGACGTCGGCGAGCGCATCCGGCAGCGCCGGGACGAGATCGCGCAGCGGTCGGGCGGACGCGATCACGAGGCGTCCGCGTCGGCGCACGTCGACCAGCGCGTCCACGATGTCCGGCGCGATGGACACGCCGTCGAAGCAGATGGTGCCGTCGAGGTCGGTGACGAGGGTTCCGGTGAAGCCGGTCACGGGCGCACCGGCAGCAGCGGCGAGATGTCGGCGCGCACGCCGGACGCCGAGATGAGTCCGGCGTCGCGCAGCTCGTTCCACGTCTGCGCGCCGGTGGCGAGCGCGATCCACGTGTCCGCGTCCGTCTCGACCACGTTCGGCGGCGTGCCGCGCGTGTGCCGCGGACCCTCGATCACCTGCACCGCACCGAACGGCGGCACCCGGACCTCGACCGAGTTGCCCGGAGCCTTCTCGGCCAGCAGCTGCAGCAGGTACCGGACGGCGGTGGCGCGGTCCGGCCGCGCGGTGGACCCGTCCAGGACGGCGTTCAGCGCGCGGCGTCCGGTGACGGTGTCGATCTTGGGGAGGGGCACCCGTTCACGCTACTCCGCCGGATATCGGTCCTGACCTACCATCGAGTCATGACGGGGCCGGTGCACGATCTCGATCGGATGGCCGCGGGGGATCCGTCGATCGATCCGCGACGCCTGGCCGACATCGCCGCCCGGCGCTGGGATCTGCACGGGATCATCGACGCCAACCCGCGTGCGTATCCGGGACTGCGGAAGTGGATGGCGGACGTGCATCGCGCGCAGGCGACGCCCGCTGCGGCGGTGCAGCCGATGGCACCACGGCCCGTCGGTGCCCCGGTCGCCGTCCCGCCCCCGCGACGCAGCGGGCTCGGCTGGGTGCTCGGCGGCTGCGGCTGTCTCGGGGTGATCGGCGTCTTCCTCGTCCTCGCCGTGCTGGTCGGTGGGGTCGGAGCCGTCACATCGGGCAGTGGACGGCAGGATCCGCCCGCCACCGCGCCGGACATCCAGACGCATCTCGACACCATCGCCACCGAGGCCGCGGAATACCACCGGCTCGCCGCCCAGCTCGACGGCAACCCGGTCGCCGCGCTCGTGACCAAGCCCGCGCGATTCGCGTGGCTGGAGGAGAGCGTCGCGGATGAAATCACCTACGAGCCCGTCGCCGCTGACCTGGCGCAGAAGGCCACCGAGTACCGGCAGGAGCTCGAGCAACGGATCCAGGAGGCCGAGGGGCGCAAGGCGAACGCCTCGGGCACCCTCGCCGAGTCCCTGGTTGACGCGGCCGGCCAGGGGTTCATCGGGATCGACTGGGACGCATCCACGCAGTGCGCAAAGGCGACGAAGCCCGGACACACCACGGCCGGTTGTGTGTCCGACGACCCGATCGTGGTCCACATTCTCCCGGCCGGGACGCTCGGCGGCGGTGACTGGGGTGTCCGCCTGACCGTGCTCCACGAGCTCGCGCACCTGTACGTCCGCGCCGAGAACGATGCGCTGCCACCGAGCCAGTACGGTCAGGCCACACAGCTCGTCCAGCAGGGAATGTTCGAGGGCAGCTCGGAGAAGTTCGCCGACTGCTACGCCCTCACCTACACGAACGGGTGGACGCTGGAGGGTGGCGGCATCATCAGCGGTTACGGCTACGTGTGCAACGAGAAGGAGCGCCAGGCCGTCCGGGCCTGGGCCGCCGGCATCGGCGCCCCCATGCCCTGATCGCTCCCACCTTCCGCACTTTCCCGCACCTGAACCTGCGGAGTTCGAGAGCGAGCACGGTTCGCTCTCGAACTCGACAGAATGCGGCGCGCGGAAGTGTCGAAAGGCAGAGCGACGCGGGGTGGTCCCGCACAACGATTCGGACACCGGAGTTCCCGCGTGCGTCGGCGCGAGCGATGATCACGGCATGGGTCTTCGTCGGTGGGCGCTCGTGGTGCCGACGCTCGTCGCGCTCTCCCTCACCGGCTGTGCCGGCGCCGTGACGACAGCGCTCGGTTGTCCGGACTGGGTGGCGTAGCGGCGGACATCGTGGTGCTCGGACGCATCCAGGAGCAGGTCGGAACCACGGACGCCGCCGGTTTCACGGATCTGCGTGAGTACCGCGTCCGCGTTGACGAGTGGATCGTCCGCTCCGGTGCGAACTCCGTGACCATCGTGTCGTCGCCCCCGGGATGCGCCGATGCGCCGTATCTTTCGGGCGAGTACTTCGCAGACGCCGCGGCGGAGGGTCTCACCGTCGCCGTGTTCGCAGTAAGGGACGACAGCGGTGCGCTGATCGGCCTGGCCCCGGGCCGGCAGGTGATCGTTCTCGGCCCGGACGGCGCGATTCCGGACACCTGGCCCAAACCCTGATGCCGATCGCTCTCACGCTCAGCAGTTCCCGGCGCGTGGATCTGCCGCGGGTGGGAGCAATGCACGCGTCGCTCCCACCCGCGGCAGGAATCTTCGCGGGGAAGTGCCGGTGGTGGGAGCGACGAAAAGGGGGCCGGCGGGTTACAGCCCGGCGGCGACGGCGGAGGCGGCGGCGAGCCAGGCGCGCTGCGTGTCCGGCTCGAGGGCGTCGAAGGTCAGACGCCCGGCCCGCATCGAGCGGTCGAACGGGATCACCGCGGTCGCGCGCGCCATCGGACGGAAGCCGTCGGCCACGCGCTGGGCGGCCGCGACGCCACCCTTGTGGTCGGCCTGGGAGACCACCACGACGGCGTTGCGCGCGAGGTCCGCGGCGTGCTCGCCACGGTCGCGCAGCGCCTCCAGCAGCAGGGCGCCGGCCTCGGCGTGCTCACCGCGGGCGGTGGTGGCGATGACGATCTGGTCGGCACGGTCGATCATCCGCCGCCAGCGATCCGCCGACTCGTCGTTGCCGGAGTCGATGAACATGAGGCGGAAGTATTTCGCCGCCACCGCGTGGATGGCGTCGAACTCCTCCATCGTCAGGCGCTGGTCCTCGGCGAGGATGTTCGGGTTCGAGCGCAGCACGTCGTACTTGTCGGCGAGCTGGTGGTGCAGGAAGTTCGTCAGGTCACTGGCCTGTGCTTCGGCCGACATCAGCGTCTCGGCGTAGGGCAGGAGGTTCTGCACCGTCGCGTCATGCTGCGCCTGCTCGGTGCGCCAGCCCAGCGTGCCTCGAGTCTCGTTGTTGTCCCACGCCAGGACGCCGGACCCGCCGTTGCGGGCGAAGACAGCGGAGAGCATCGCGGTCGTCGGCGTCTTGGACGCCCCACCCTTGCCGTTCACGATCGCGATCGTGCGCGGGCCGGCCCAGTGGCGGCTGACGCGAGCGACGTCTTCCCGCTCGGCGGCCTCCGCAGCCGAGGGTGCGACGTTGAAGCCCATCTTGGCCAGCACTCCGCGGAAGCCCTGCTCGGCGCGGGCCTGCGGCGCGTCCTCCTCGATGAACGAGCGGCGCGGCGTGCCGGGGCGCTCGGTCGTCTGTGCAGCGGTCTCCCGCATCGGGCGGGCCTCCTCCGCTGCCGCGGCACGCGTCGTGGGAGTGACGCGGGGCGCCTCGGCGACGGGAGAGGGCGCGGGAGTCTCGACGGGGGCGGGGGCCTCGGTGACGCCGGCCGAGGGAGTGGTCGCAGCCCGCATCGGGCGGGCCTCCTCCGCTGCCGCGGCACGCGTCGTGGGAGTGACGCGGGGCGCCTCGGCGACGGGAGAGGGCGCGGGAGTCTCGACGGGGGCGGGGGCCTCGGTGACGCCGGCCGAGGGAGTGGTCGCAGCCGATCGCGGGGCGGGCGCCTCGGACGCTCCGCGCGGGCTCCACTCGCCGCGGGAAGCTCGCAGCGCCTCTTCGGCGGCCTCGGCGCGCGCGGTCGCGGCGGCCCAGGCGGCTTCACGGTCGGACGGGGAGATGGAACCCTCGAGAACGACATCGTTGGCCGTGGTGCGGGGCGCTTCGTGCACGCTGCCGTCCTTGTTGACCAGCAGCTTGGTCACGCCGGACGGATCCGTGCAGGTCATCGCGATCGGGGTGTCCAGCAGCGTGGCGTGCGCGGCGACCAGGCTGATCGCGGCAGCGCGGGCGCCCTCCACTGAGGACTCCCGGATCACCTCGGTGCGGTCGCCAACGACGATCTCCACCCGGCCGTCCGGGTCGATCGTGACGGTCGCGGTGGTGCGGTCAGAAGTGGTGGTTTCCATGACATCCCATCGGTGCTCTTCGGGCATCGCCGCTGCCGATCGGGCAGGGGAAGCCGCCGCTGAGTCTACCCGGCCCAACCTGCGTCTTTCCGGCGTTCCGCGGCCTGTCGGACGCGTTTCGTCGGGGCGAACGCTCAGGTCAGGAGTGCCAGAATGGAGCCATGGCCGACGAGAGTGTTCACCCCACCGTGTCCTCGGCCCGCGTCCGGCGGGTTCCGAAGTATGGGGTGTTCCTGGTTCTCGGCGGCGCGCTGGGCGTCGTCGCCGCGCTCATCCTGACCTTCGCGTTCGATAACGCCGGTAACCAGAGCGTCATCGGCGTGACCTACTCCAGCGGACAGGTGTTCGGTTTCCTGGCGCTGTTCTGCATCGTTCTCGGCATCGCCGTCGGCGCCATCGTGGCGCTGATCTTCGACCGTGCGATGGCCAAGCGGACCCGGAAGGTCACGGTCGAGCGCGAGACGATCATCACGCAGGACTGACGCGTCGTCGCGCTCGCACGATCGTCGTCCGGTGCTCCAGCCGCGTCGGTGTCCGCCGTCCGGTCAGGCCGCCCGCGATGCGCAGGCGAGCGGTGGTCGCGCAACAGCGCGCGCGTTCGCGGGCGAGCGCCCAGGTTCCAGCCAGTAGGCTGAGGGCGTGGCCGAAGATCTTGCCTCCGCTCCCCGAAATTCCTACGCAGCAGCCGGCGTTGACACCGCTGCCGGCGATCTCGCCGTCGAGCTGATGAAGTCGGCCGTCTCGGCCACGCACGGCCCCGAAGTGCTCGGTGGCGTGGGTGGCTTCGCCGGCATGTTCGATGCGTCCGCCCTACTCGGCTACCGCCGGCCCCTGCTGGCGTCGTCCACGGACGGCGTCGGCACGAAGGTCGCGATCGCGCAGGCCATCGACAAGCACGACACGGTCGGCCAGGACCTCGTCGGCATGGTCGTCGACGACATCGTCGTGGTCGGCGCCAAGCCGCTGTTCATGACGGACTACATCGCCTGCGGCAAGGTGGTCCCGGAGCGCATCGCGGACATCGTCCGCGGCGTCGCCGAGGCCTGCAGCGCCACCGGCACCGCCCTCGTCGGTGGCGAGACCGCGGAGCACCCGGGTCTGCTGGGGCCGGACGACTACGACATGGCCGGCGCCGCGACCGGGGTGGTCGAAGCCGACCGCATCCTCGGCGCCGACCGCGTGCGCGACGGCGACGCGGTCATCGCGCTCGGCTCCAGCGGACTGCACTCCAACGGGTACTCGCTCGTCCGCCACATCATCACCAATGCCGGCATCGCCTACGGACACCAGGCCGCGGACCTCGGCACGACGTGGGGCGAGGCACTCCTTGAGCCCACGTGGCTGTACACGCTGCCGCTGCTGGCGGTCATCGACCGTCTCGGCGATGCCGTGCACTCCCTCAGCCACGTCACCGGGGGTGGCATCGCGGCGAACCTCGCGCGCGTGCTGCCCGCCGGTTCCTGGACTGAGGTCGACCGCTCGACGTGGTCGCCGGCCCCCGTCTTCCGTGTGCTGAGTGACCTCGCCGGCTCCTCGCTGGAGTCCGCCGAGGGGACCTGGAATCTCGGCATCGGCTTCTTCGCGGTCGTCGACGGCGCGCAGGTGGCCGAGGCCATCGCGGCGATCGAGGCCGCGGGCATCCCCGCATGGCAGGTCGGCACCGTCCGCACCTCCACGCGCCCCGACGGCGAATTCGAACAGGGCGCCAAGGGCGTCGACGGCGGCGCGGTGCGCCTCATCGGCGCCTACGCCAACTGACAGACAACGAAAGCGACAGACACCCCATGTGCGGCATCGTCGGAGTGGTCGGGGCCGGCCCGGTCAATCAGGACATCTACGACTCGCTGCTGCTGCTGCAGCACCGCGGTCAGGACTCGACCGGTATCGCGACCGCTGAGGTCGGGGGCCACGTCCACGTCCACAAGGCCAAGGGCATGGTGCGCGAGGCGTTCCGGACCCGGGACATGCGGGGACTGCTCGGCAACGTCGGTCTCGGCCACGTCCGCTACGCCACGATGGGCGCCGCGAGCAACGAGGAGGAGGCCCAGCCGTTCTACGTGAACGCGCCGTACGGCATCGTCCTGGTGCACAATGGCAATCTCACCAACACGCGTGAGCTGTCCGCCGAGATCTTCGCCAGTGACCGTCGGCACCTGAACACCTCCAGCGACACCGAGATGCTCGTGAACGTGCTCGCCAGTGAGCTGCAGAACACCAAATCCGGCCCCGAGTTGGACACCGCGCAGATCTTCGAGGCCGTCAGCAAGGTGCACGAGCGGGTGCGCGGCTCCTACGCCGCCATCGCCGTGATCGCCGGCTACGGCCTGCTCGCCTTCCGCGACCCGTGGGGCATTCGTCCGCTCGTACTCGGTCGCCGCCGTGCCGGTGACCAGGACGAGTGGATCGTCGCCAGCGAATCGCTGGCCCTGGACAACGGCGACTACGAGGTCGTCCGCGAGGTCGCGCCCGGTGAGGCCATCTTCATCGACACCGATGGCGTCATGTCCGCACAGCAGTGCGCGACCGAGACGCACCTCACGCCGTGTGCGTTCGAGTACGTCTACCTCGCCCGTCCGGACTCCGTGATGAACGGCATCGCCGTGTACGAATCCCGCCTGCGGATGGGGGAGAAGCTCGCCGACACGATCGCCAAGCACGTCCCGGCCGGCACGATCGATGTGGTGATGCCGATTCCGGACTCGTCGCGTCCGTCCGCGATGGAGGTCGCTCGCAAGCTCGGGATCGAGTACCGCGAGGGCTTCTACAAGAACCGGTACGTCGGTCGGACCTTCATCATGCCCGGCCAGGCGGTGCGCAAGAAGAGCGTCCGGCAGAAGCTCAACGCGATGCCGAGCGAGTTCGCCGGCAAGAACGTGCTGCTGATCGACGACTCCATCGTGCGCGGCACGACGAGCAAGGAGATCATCCAGATGGCCCGCGACGCCGGCGCCACCTCGGTCACCTTCGCCTCCGCGGCGCCGCCGGTGCGTCACCCCAACGTCTACGGCATCAACATCCCGTCGCGCCAGGAACTGGTCGCCTACGGACGCACCATCCCGGAGATCGCCGAGGAACTCGGCTGCGACCACCTGGTCTACCAGGAGGTCGAGGACCTGCACGACGCGATCGTGGACGGCACCGACATCACCGAGCTCGACATGAGCTGCTTCACCGGCGAGTACGTCACCGGCGACGTCACCGACGAGTACCTGTCCTGGGTCGAGGTCGCCAAGACCAGCTGATCCGAACCCGGGCCGGTGCTGCCGGCCCGGGTTCGCTCACAGGGGACGACGAAAGCCGGGCGGACGCTGGTGTCCGGCCCGGCGGAACGAGTCTGGAATGACGACTCGAGCGATCAGGCTCGCTCGAGCTCGTCCTCCTCTTCGTCGTCGTACTGGTCAGCCCACTTGTCCACGTACTCGGGCTCGGAGTCATGTTCTGACCCGAGCTCACGTTCGAGCGCAGAGACGTTCAGCGACGGGCTGTACGACTTGAGTTCGCGGGCGAGCTTCGTGTGCTTCGCCTTCTGACGGCCACGACCCATGCGAGACCCCCTCACGAGTTCGACTGCGGGCTTTGATGCATGAGCCCGACGGATTCACAAGACCGGTTGCACGACCGGATAAGAGTAAATACCAGAATATCACGGCCCCCGCCTCTCCCGGCCAAGCGCGCGAGCGTGCACCATGGAACCAACACGTCCGCAACGGAAGGAATGACCACGATGTCGCAGAACGACCCCCGTGCGATCCGCTCGGATGAGGAACTGCGCGGTGCCGTCGTCGTCGGGCTCGTCGCCGGACAGAGCCCGCACGTCGTGCAGGAGGCGGCGCGGTTCGCGACGCTCTTCGCGACATCCCTTGTGGTGGTGACCGTCGATCAGGGGCGCTACCTCAGCTTCGACGATCCGACCGGGATGATCCCCAACGCCAGCGTGGAGCTGGCCAAGGAGGCCGTCGGTGCCGAGGTCGAGGCCATCGAACTGGAGACCGCGAACGCGCTCGTCGGCCACGACGTGCGCTGGACGATGCGGACGGCGGCGGGGGATCCGGCGATCGCGATCTCCGATGTCGCGAAGGCGGTGGACGCGTCGCTCATCGTCGTGGGCACCCGTCGTCCCGGCCTCGGCGAGACGCTGCGAGAGTTCTTCAACGGATCGGTGGCCGCTCGGCTGGCGCACCGGCAGTCCCGCAGCGTCCTGGTGGTGCCGACGGAGAAGCCGGTGCCGGCCGATCACCCGATCGTCCCCGAAGGCTGACACACATCCGCCGAACACCTAGGCACGTCCGGGACCCTGCGCAATGCGTGGTGTCTCAGACGTGCCTGGGTGTTTCGGACTTGTCGCCGGGGAGGTCAGCGGTGGAGGGCGGCGGTCACCGTGCGGGAGGCCTCGTCCAGAGCCGACTGCAGTTGATCGACGACGGCGGCGTCGAGCGCGCCGCCCTTGGCGACGTACGTGCGCAGGTCTGTCCGGACGCGAGCGCGGAACTCCGTGATCGCGCGGTCTGCGCGCTGCAGCTCGATTCGGCTGCGGACGCGGTCGTCCGGCTGACGCTCGTCCTGCGGGGTGGTCTCGCGTGCGGTCCGCGACGCGGCGGCGAGGTCGGCGTTCAGGGAGCGCATGGCTTCCTTGACGCTCGCGCGAACACCGTCGGCGATCAGGCGGACCGAGTCGGCGAGGCCGGCCTCGATACCGACGAGATCCTCGGCCCGCTCACGCACCTCGGCGCGTCCCGCGTCCGTGATGGCGTAGATCGTCTTGCGGCCGTCGACGGTCTTGGTGACCAGGCCCTCCTCCTCGAGCTTGGCCAGGCGCGGGTAGATGGTGCCGGCGCTCGGCGTGTAGGTCCCGCCGGTGCGATCCGACAGCGCCTGCATGATGTCGTAACCGTGCCGCGGTTCCTCATCCAGCAGCTGCAACAGGTACAGCCGGAGGTCGCCGTGGGAGAAGACGGGGGGCATTTCAGGCTCCCGTCTCGGCGCGGCGCAGGACGGTCACGTCGCCCGAGACGCCGTTCACGCGCAGATCCACGAAGCTGCCGCTGAGCTCACCGACCGAGTCGGTGATGTTGGACGGGCCGGACTTGGAGCGCATGACGCCGTCCAGCTGGATCTTGCCGCTCACCGTGCGCACGACGTAGTTCGCGGCGAGGTTCTGATCCAGGCGCACCGTCACATCGCCGGAGACCGTGTTGGCGCTGATCGCGTGCACGTTTCCGGCGCTGTCGATCAGGATGTCGCCGGAGACGGTGTCCACGACCGCACTGGTGATCTCTCCGGTCGCGGCGAGCGATCCGGAGACGGAGTTGGCGGACAGCTTGCCGAACAGGTCTCGGATCTGGACCTCGCCGGAGACGGCGTTCGCGGTCAGGTCGCCCCGGAGACCGTCGACGGTGATGTCGCCGGAGACGGTGTTGAGCTTGGCGTCGGTCTCCAGCCCGGTGACCAGTGCGTGAGCGCTGACGACGCCGAGCGTGAGGGCGACCCCGCGCGGCACGGCGACGGAGATCTCCGCCTGCGGACCGCCGGCGCCGAAGTTGCGGAACACTTCGAGGAAGTTGTCCCACCGCAACTGGGGGTGGTCGATCTCGAGCAGGTCGTGCGTGAGCTCGATGCGGAGGTCCTTCACGGACACCGAGTGGACCTCGATGCGGATGGTGTCCTCGTCGTGGGCGACGACGTCGATCTGGCCGCCGACCAGACCGATCTTGAGCTGGGGGACGGAGTCGACGTCGATGACGCGCGTCTCGCCCGGGTGGATGAGCCACTTCTCGTTGGCCATGTCGTTTCTCCCTTGTCGGAATGAACGCGATATATCGCGTAATGAGAAGCTAACACGATATATCGCGTTCAGGAACAGTGGATTCCGGCGCGCAGGGTCGAGGATCACCGCTGAGCCGCATCACGGTGCGGATCGCCGCCTTTCCTGAGAGTTTGATTCCGCCCGTTGACCTTGACGTGGCGTCAATCTCTAGCGTGGACCTCATGGATTGGTCGATTCAGGAGGTCGCGCGTCTCGCCGGCACCACGAGCCGCACGCTGCGGCACTACGACGATGTCGGACTGCTGACGCCGAGCCGCATCGCCGGCAACGGCTATCGGTACTACGACGAGGACGCGCTCGTGCGCCTGCAGCGCATTCTGCTGCTGCGCCAGCTCGGTCTCGGACTGACGCAGATCGCGGACGTCCTCGATCACGAGGTCACGGAGGCGGACGCGCTGTCCACCCACCTGGATCTGCTGAATGACGAGCGCGACCGGCTGGACCGACAGATCACGGCGGTGCGCGAGACGATTCGCGCCCGGAAGGAAGGAGAACCGCTCATGGCGGAGAAGGCATTGGACGGATTCGACCACACGCAGTACCGCGAAGAGGTCGAACGACGCTGGGGCGCGGAGGCGTACCGCGCGTCGGACCAGTGGTGGCGCGGTCTCGGCGACGCGGCTCAGGCGGATTGGAGAGCCGCCGTCGCCCAGCTCAATGCGGACTGGATCGCGGCGGCGGAGGCCGGCGAGAACCCGTCCGGCGAGCGGGCGCAGGCGCTCGCGGCCCGGCACGTCGCGTGGCTGCGCGCGACCCCCGGCACCCCCGCGGCGGACACGACGCGGTTGCGCGGGTACCTGCTCGGTCTCGGTCAGATGTACGTCGCCGATCCGCGTTTCGCGGTGAATTACGGCGGTGAGAGCGGTGCCGCGTTCGTCCGGGACGCGCTCGCGATCTGGGCGGACCACATGCTGGACTGACCTCGCCGCCGGGCGCTTCCGCGAGGCGTCAGGCGAGAACGACAGAGGCCTCCGGCTCCACGGGCGTGGACGGAGGCCTCTGGACGTGCGCGTCAGGTTTCGCGGCGGATGAACCTCATCAGGCCGACGATGACGGCGATGACGAGAATGACGATTCCGACCCAGAGCAGGAACTTGGCGGCTCCGACGAAGACGCCGACGAACAGCAGCACGAGTCCGACGATACCGAGGATGACGGCGAGCGTCACCATGGCTTCCTCCTTCATTCGTGGGCTGCGGCTCGACTCCCCCGCGAGGAGCCGCAGTCGGGGTGATTATTTGCGGGTGCCGGTGATGACCCGGAACAGGAACACGATCAGGGCGATGATGCCCACCACGATCGCGACCCACAGCAGCCACCCCAGCGAGGCGTTCAGCCCGCCGGTGATCGCGAGAATGATCGCGATCACGATGATGACGACAAGCAGAATGTTCATTCGTGCATCTCCTTTTCCGGCTCCCCGGCCGGTTGGGCTCAAAATAGCGACGCACCGTGCATGCGACAAGCCCCCTCGCTGACAAAGGGTCAACGCGGGGTAGCGTTGCCGTGTGTCCAGCGCCACACCGACGACCCGAGGCGGCGCCGTGCTGCGTGATCTCCTCCTGGTGTTCGTCGGCGGAGCGGTCGGAACGGCCCTGCGCGCGGTCGTGCTGCTGCCCGACACGGTGATCTGGCATCAGATCGGCGTGCCGACGGTCAACGTGGTGGGAGCCTTCCTGCTCGGGCTCGTCAACGGACTCCTCGCGCGGCGCGAGGAGACCGAGCGCACGCGCGCGGTGCGACTCCTGGTCGGCACCGGTGTGCTCGGGGGGTTCACCACCTACAGCGCGCTCGCGGTCCAGGCGACGGACGGTTGGTGGGTGCTCGCAGCGCTCGCCACCGTGGTCGTCGGCACGGCGGCGGCGTGGCTCGGTCTGCGCTGGGGCGGGGGAGCGCGATGACTCCTTCTCTGCTCCTCGCGGTCGCCCTCGCCGGCGGTGTCGGTGCGGTGCTCCGGTGGGGCCTGGAGCTGGCCGTCACGCGGTGGGCCGGGCCGGGCTTTCCGTGGGGGATCCTGTTGGTCAACGTCACGGGGTCCTTCGCACTCGGCGTGGTGAGCGGTGCCCTCGGATCATCCGAGCTCGCGACGGTGCTCGGTACCGGACTGCTCGGCGGCTACACGACGTTCAGCTCGGTGGCCGCCATGACGGCGCTCATGCTGCAACGGCGGCTGGTGGCGGCGGCCCTGTTCAACGCCCTCGGATCCCTCGTTCTGTGTGTGCTCACGGCGATCCTCGGCGTCGCACTCGGCACCGCGCTGCGCTGAGCCGCCGCGCAATTCCGCTCCAGGCGCGCGTGGGATACTGGCCGGGCGTGTCCGCGCCGCCGTTCGAGGGGATTCCGTGTTCAAGCTCGCTGTGCTCAGCCTCCGTAACCGTGCTCTGATCGCGCTCGTCACGGTCGTGGTCGCCGTCTTCGGCGCGTTGGCTCTGGTGAACCTCAAGCAGGAGCTCATCCCGTCGATCGAGTTCCCGGGTCTCGCCGTCATCACGACGTACCCCGGCGCCGCACCCGAAGTCGTCAACACCGACGTCTCCGGACCGATCGAGACCGCCGTGCAGGGCGTACCGGACCTGGAATCCAGTACCGCCACGAGCACCACCAACGCCTCCATCGTGCAGCTGTCCTTCCAGTACGGCACGAACCTGGCCACCGCCGAGCAGAAGGTGACGCAGGCGATCAACCGCATCTCCTCGCAGTTGCCGAGCGGCGTGGAACCCCAGGTGCTGTCGATCTCGATCGACGACCTCCCGGCGATCCAGCTCGCCGTGACCGCGGCGAGCGGCAACGCCGACGACCTGCAGGCACGCCTCGAGTCCGTCGTCGTGCCGAAGCTGGAGCACCTCGACGGGGTCAACGCGGCGCAGATCGTCGGTGGTACCAACGCGCGGGTGACGATCGTCCCGGATCCGGCGAAGCTCGGCGCGGCCGGGTTCAGTCAGTCGGCGATCACCGACGCGCTCAAGCAGAACGGCATCCTGTTCCCGGGCGGTCAGATCACGGAGGGGGACAAGACCCTCACCGTGCAGACGGGCGCGAAGCTCGACTCGGCTGACGACATCGCCGCGCTGCCGCTGGTCCCGACCTCGGCCCAGCAGGTGCAGGCCGGCGCGAAGACCGTCGGAGATGTGGCTTCCGTGAAGCTGGAGCGCGATCCGACCACCTCGCTGTCGCGCGTGGACGGCAAGGATGCGCTGACGATCGCCGTCACCAAACTCCCCGCCGCCAATACCGTGGACGTCTCCAAGGTCGTCACGGACGCGATCCCGGATCTGGAGAAGCAGCTCGACGGAGCGAAGATCACCGTCATCTTCGACCAGGCGCCCTACATCCAGCAGTCCATCGAGTCGCTGGCGCAGGAGGGGCTGCTCGGCCTGCTGTTCGCGGTGATCATCATTCTGATCTTCCTGATGTCGGTGCGTTCCACGCTCGTCACGGCGATCTCGATCCCGACCAGCGTGCTGATCACCTTCATCGGAATCCAGGCGTTCGGGTACTCGCTGAACATCCTGACCCTCGGGGCGTTGACGATGGCGATCGGTCGCGTCGTGGACGACTCCATCGTGGTGATCGAGAACATCAAACGGCACTACGTCACCGGCGCCGAGAAGCTCCCGTCGATCATCCTCGCCGTGCGCGAGGTGGCCGGTGCCATCACCGCGTCCACGATCACGACGGTCGCCGTGTTCCTCCCGATCGCGTTCGTCGGCGACATGACCGGCGAGCTGTTCCGACCGTTCGCCCTCACCGTCACGATCGCGATGGTCTCCTCGCTGCTGGTCGCACTGACGATCGTGCCGGTGCTGGCCTACTGGTTCATGCGTCCGGGCAAGCCGCTGCGGGACGCGGAGGGCGAGCCGATCGATCCGGAGCACCCCGACGCGCCGCCGTCGCGGCTGCAGCGGGGGTACCTGCCGATCCTCCGCTGGACCCTGAAGCACTCCTGGCTCACGCTTCTCATCGCCGTTCTGGTGCTCGGCGGCAGCGTCGCCCTGGCTCCGCACATGAAGCAGAACTTCCTCGGCGACTCCGGGCAGAACACGTTCACGATGTCGCAGAACCTGGGTCCGGCGGCGAGCCTGGAGAGTCAGGACGTGGCCGCTCAGAAGGTCGAGAAGGCGATCATCGACCTCAACGGCGTGAAGACCGTCCAGGTGTCGATCGGGTCCTCCGGCTCCGCCGTGCGGGACGCGTTCAGCGGGGGATCCTCGGGGGTCACCTACTCGATCACCACCGATCCGGACGCGGACCAGGAGGCCGTACGCGCACGCGTGCAGAAGGCGGTCGACAAGCTCTCCGACGTCGGGGATGTGACGATCGCGCAGGCCGCGGGGCTCAGCTCCAGCGACATCGAGGTGCAGGTCACCGCGCCCGACACCGCAACGCTGCAGAAGGCCACCGACGCCGTCGCGGCGAAGCTCACGGGCGCATCCGGGATCAGCCAGGTCGCCTCGAACCTGTCCGCGTCGACGCCGTACATCGCGGTCGTCGTGGACCGTGCGAAGGCCGCGGCCGCCGGGCTCAGTGAGGTCGCGGTCGGTGGCATCGTGAACGCGACAATGCAGCCGCAGGAGGCCGGCACGATCGAGATCGATGACAGCACCGTCAAGGTCTACGTCCAGACGGAGAATCCGCCGATGACGCTGCAGGCTCTGCAGGACCTGCAGATCCCGACGCTCGCCGGCCCCGTCAAGCTCACCGATGTCGCCTCGGTGAAGCAGGCGGACGGCCCGTCCTCGATCACGACCGATCGCGGACAGCGCACCGCGACGGTCACCGTGACGCCCTCCGGCGATGACCTGGCCAGCGCCTCGGCCACGGTCACCAAGGCGCTGGACGCCGTCAAACTCCCGCAGGGGGCGAACACCTCCCTCGGTGGTGTCGTCTCGCAGCAGACGGACGCGTTCCGTCAGCTCGGGATCGCGATGCTCGCGGCCATCCTGATCGTCTACGTGGTGATGGTCGCGACGTTCAAGTCCCTGCGCCAGCCCCTGCTGCTGCTGATCTCGATCCCGTTCGCGGCGACCGGTGCGATCCTGCTGCAGATCATCACCGGCGTGCCGCTCGGTGTCGCGTCGCTGATCGGCGTGCTGATGCTGATCGGCATCGTGGTCACGAACGCGATCGTGCTCGTCGACCTCGTCAATCAGTACCGGAAGAAGGGGCTGTCCGCCCACGACGCCACGGTCGCGGGGTCCTCCATGCGACTGCGTCCGATTCTGATGACAGCGCTGGCGACGATCTTCGCACTGACCCCGATGGCGCTCGGGATCACCGGCCACGGCGGATTCATCTCCCAGCCGCTGGCGATCGTCGTGATCGGTGGTCTGGTCTCGTCCACGGTGCTCACGCTGCTCGTGCTGCCCACGCTGTACAACCTCGTCGAGGGTGCCAAGGAGCGTCGGGCCGCCCGGCGCGCGGCGCGCGTGGACGCCGAGCGGGGCAGCGGACCGCTGCGCACCGGCGAGGTGGCCGTCGTGTCCGGCGAGGTGGCCGTCGTCTCCGGCGAAGCGTCGGCCGGTGCCGGGCAGCTGACGCGACGCGAGCTCCGCCACCGCGACGGAGTCTGAGGCTCATGCGAGCGATCCGCGAGCGGGATCGGGTCCGGTTCATCCCGGACGAGCACCGCGGGGCCGCCGTGCTCGTGCTCGCCGGATCGAGCGGACGTGTGGACTCGGCGCGTGCGGCCGTGCTCGCGCAGACCGGCGCGATCGCCGAGTCCATCCGGTGGTTCGGGGGAGACGGCCAGCACGAGGGGCCGTGGGAGATCCCGCTGGAGACCTTCGCGGCGCGGATCGATGACCTGCGGCGGGACAGTGATCGGGTCACCGTGCTCGGCACTTCGTTCGGTGCCGAGGCGGCGCTCGCGACCGCGTCGCTGATCGGCGGGATCGATGGCGTCGCCGCGTTCGCCCCTACGGACGTGGTGTGGGCCGGCTGGGACGGTTCCCGGTGGACGAGCCACTGGACGATCGGCGGCGAGCCGGTGCCGTTCGTGTCGTTCGATCCGGACTGGCACAGCGACGCGGACCCGCCGGCGTTCGTCGACCTGTACCGCTCCTCCCGGGATCGCTTCCCGGACGACGTGGTTGCCGCGACCCTGCCGGTCGAACGGATTCCGGACGTGCTGCTGGTCGCCGGCGGCGACGACCGCGTCTGGGCCTCGCATGATGCCGTGGACGCGATCGTGGCGCGCCGTGCCCAGCACCGCCTCGCGACGACCACGATCATCGATGTGGAGGCCGGTCATCGCGTCGTCCTGCCCGGCGAGGAGGCCGTCAGCGGCGGGATGACGATCGCGCGCGGGGGAACACCGGAGGCCGACGCACGCCTGGGCGCCGCCGCGTGGCCCGCGCTGATCCGCTTCATCCACGGCCGCTGACGTCCGGATCATCGCCCGAGACACCGTCGAGCGCGCGAAGCACCCGTGTCGTGCGGGCTTCGCGATGTTTGGTCAGGCGGCGGTGATGCCCCAGGTGACGACGAAGGTGTCGTCGGGGTCGACCCAGTGCAGGCCCGTGCCGCTGTTCAGGGCTTCGGCCGGAGCGGTCATCGGCTCGCAGGCCAGCGCGACGTCCCGGCCCGGGTAGTCGCGACCGGTGTAGAACTGCACGAAGTCGCAGTGCTCGTCCTGCCACACCGTGGTGCTGCGTCCGTCGGCGTCGGTGAGCGTGTGGCGCACGCGGCCGTCCGCATCGCGGGCGAGATCCGTGTACGCGGTGTCCAGCGTGAGGTCGGACAGGCGCCGACCGTCGCGCAGGTCGTTCTCGGGCGTGACCGGTGCGGCCCCGGTCGGGAGCAGGCGGTCGTCGACCGTGAGGTAGGTGGCACCGGGCGAGGTGATCGTCAGCTGGTCCGCGGGAGCATCGCCGACCGCGATGAACGGGTGCACGCCGACGGCGACGGGTGCGGCGGTCGCGCCCGAGTTCCGGATGCTGTGCGTGACGGTGATGCCGTCGACGGTGAGAGCGTAGGTCACCGAGGTCTCCAGCAGGAACGGGTAACCCGCCTGCGGCGGAACCGTGGCACGCAGGGTCACCGAACTGTCCGACGGACCCACCGTGTACGGCGTGTAGCGGAGCAGCCCGTGGATCGCGTTGTCGAGCTTCGGCTCGGTGATCCAGAGCTGCTGGGCCTCGCCCTCATGCGTCCACTGACCGTCGCGAACGCGATTCGGCCACGGGACCAGCACGACACCGGAGCAGCTCGGCGAGGGCGTGCCCTCCGGATACCGGGCGATGCGGTCCACGCCATCGACGGTGAGGCCGCGCAGGGAAGCGCCCACCTGTGCGATGTCGGCGGTGACGACGTGCCCGTCGCGCTCGAGGCGAAGCTGGATCTGGGTACCGGTGGGATCGAGACTCACCACCCCATGCTAGGGCCCGCGCGGGGCGACGATCGCCGTGTCCGTGGCCGGTGACATCATGTGCGGAGCGGGAAGGAGCGCCATGAAGTTCGGGTTCGTGTTGAGCTGGGTGGGGCCGAAGCAGGCCGTCGAGTACGCGCGCGTCGCGGAGGAGGCCGGTTGGGACGGCGTCTTCACGTGGGACGGTGTCTCTCTCGGGGGCACCCCGGTGTATGACCCGTGGTCCGTCCTGGCCGGGATGGCGCTGGTCACCGAACGTGTCACGCTCGGGGCGATGGTCTTCCCGCTGGCCCGCCGCCGGCCGTGGAACGTCGTCAAACAGGCGGTGACGATCGACCACTTCAGTGACGGACGCCTGGTGCTTCCGGTCGGACTCGGTAGCCCGGATGACGGCGGGTTCAGCCGGGTCTCCACGGACACCGTCGACCGACGCACGCGTGCGCAGCGACTGGATGAGACGTTGGAGATCCTCGCCTTGGCGCAGTCCGGGGAACCCTTCTCCTGGAACGGAGAGCACTATCGGGCCGACGACCTGCAACTCGCTCCGCGTCCGGTGCAGGAGCGCATCCCGGTCTGGGCCGTCGGAGCGTGGCCGCACGAACGGTCCTTGCGCCGAGCCGCGCGATGGGACGGCATCATTCCGACCGACCTGCGCCCGGGGCGCGATCCTTTCGACCCCCTGTCGCCGGCGGTGCTGCGCGAAGTGGTCGACGACATGGCCGCTCGCCGCGGTGGACGGCCGTTCGAGGTGGTCATGGAGGGACGAACCGACGGTCCGGATGACGCGGAACGACCGGATGCCTACGCCGCCGCCGGGGCGACGTGGTTCATCGAGAGCCGCTGGGATGAAGCGGACGACGCGACCTCTCTGCTGCGTCGGATCCAGGCCGGGCCGCCGCGCTCGCAGGCGTGACCAGGTATATCCCAGACGCAGCCGGTACCCTGGAGTGTCGGCTTCGAGCCCCGTGCGTCCGTCTGCGCGGGAAATGTGTGAGCTTCGGTGGCCGATGGTGAGCGCCCGTTGGCGTAGCAATCCCCACTGACGAACTTCATACGAAGGATCCACACGCATGCCCAAGCAGCGACAGGGCGGACGCGCGCCCAAGAATTACGACCCCCGCTACGGGGACCGCGCCAAGGCCAAGAAGAGCGGCATCGGCCGTACCCACCGCGGCTACCGCGACGCCTCCGAGACCGAGGCGCCCGCGAAGCGCCGCTGGAGCGCCGAGGACCGCGCCGGCCGCGACCAGGCCCGCGGCATCAGCCAGGGCCAGCGCGACCGTTCGGTGCGCGGCGACCTGCGCGGGGACGACGCCCGCCCGGCACGCCACGACCGGTTCGTCGACCGTCCCAAGCGCGATGACCGACCGGCTCGCGACGACCGCTTCTCCGACCGTCCGCGCCGCGATGACCGCGGTGGTCAGCGTGATGACCGCGGCGGTTTCCGTCGGGATGACCGTGGCCAGAACCGCGACGACCGCGGGGGTTTCCGTCGGGACGACCGTGCTCCGCGTCGTGATGACCGCGGTGACTTCCGTCGGGACGACCGCGGACCGCGCGAGGATCGGTCGTTCGACCGTCCGCGTCGCGACGACCGCGGCGACTTCCGTCGGGACGACCGCGGACCGCGTCAGGAGCGCACGTTCGACCGTCCGCGTCGTGATGACCGCGGTGACTTCCGTCGGGATGACCGCGGACCGCGTCAGGAGCGCACCTTCGACCGTCCGCGCCGCGACGACCGCTTCTCAGACCGTAACCGCCGCGTCCGCGATGAGCGGTCCCATGCCTCCCGGTCGGACTGGAAGGGCGAGAGCAAGCCGGCGTTCCAGGAGTCCGAGGACGTCGTGCTGGAGCGCCTGCAGGCGCAGTCCATCTCCGCCGATGACACCGCGGACACCTCGTTCGACGAGCTCGGTCTCGGCCAGAACATCGTGCGCGTGCTCGCTGAGCTCGGCGCCGAGAAGCCCTTCCCGATCCAGGCCGCGACCATCCCGGTGATCCTCGACGGCCGCGACACCCTGGGCCGCGGTCGGACCGGTTCCGGCAAGACGATCGCCTTCGGCGCCCCGCTCGTGGAGCGCATCCTGCGCTCGAAGGCCGGCGTCAAGCGCGAATTCGGACGTGCTCCGGCCGCGCTGATCCTCGCCCCGACCCGTGAGCTGGCGTTGCAGATCGACCGCACCGTCCAGCCCATCGCGCGCTCGGTCGGCCTGTTCACCACGCAGATCTACGGAGGCGTGCCGCAGGGTCGTCAGGTGGGCGCGCTGAAGAAGGGCGTTGACATCATCATCGGCACGCCCGGCCGCATCGAAGACCTGGTGGAGCAGGGCAAGCTCGACCTCTCGCAGGTGTCCATCGCGGTGCTCGACGAGGCCGACCACATGTGCGAGCTCGGTTTCCTCGAGCCGGTGCAGCGGATCCTCCGTCACACCGCCGCGGACAGCCAGAAGTTGCTGTTCTCCGCCACCCTGGACACCGAGGTGGAGGCGCTCGTGAAGGAGTTCCTCGTCACCCCGGCCGTCTACGAGGTCTCCGGTGAGGACCAGGACTCCGGCACGATCGACCACCGCGTGCTCGTGGTCGACCACCGCGAGAAGGCGGACGTGCTCGAGGAGCTCGTCTCCCGCGAGGGCAAGACGCTCGTCTTCACCCGCACTCGCGCGTACGCCGAGATGCTCGCCGAGCAGTTCGAGGACGCCGGAGTCTCGGCCGTCGCGCTGCACGGTGACCTCAACCAGGCCAAGCGCACGCGCAACCTGCAGAAGATGTCCTCCGGCCGCGCCAACGTGCTGGTCGCCACGGACGTTGCCGCGCGCGGCATCCACGTGGACGACATCGACCTGGTCATCCAGGCCGACCCGCCCATGGAGTACAAGACGTACCTGCACCGCGCCGGCCGTACCGGTCGCGCCGGTCGCGCGGGCACCGTGGTGACGCTCGTCTCCCGTGGTCGCACCCGCCGCGTGCAGGAGCTGCTCGCGCGTGCCGAGATCGACGCGCCGTTCGACGAGGCACGTCCGGGCGACGAGGTTCTCGAGGAGCTCGCCGGCCGCAGCCTGACGCTGGACGAGATCACCGCCTGATCTCGCCGTCCGAACGCCCTCTCGCTCTCGCGGGAGGGCGTTCGTCGTCGTGCCATGATGGCGACATGGCCGGGTCGCTGAAGCGCGGGTTCCTCTGGGTGCTGAAGAACACCCTGAACCGCGTCACGGTCCGCGCGGCCCGGCGCGGTCGAGGTCCTTTCAGCCTGATCCGACACGTCGGGAGACGCTCGGGGCAGACCTTCGAGACGCCGCTGATCCTCGCCGCCGTCCCCGAGGGGTTCATCGCAGAACTGACCTACGGACCGTCGGTGAACTGGTACCGCAACCTCGTCGCCGCAGGGCATGCGACGGTCGTGGTTCGGGGCGAGGTGCACGAGGTCGTCGGCGTCGAGCCGTACCCGACTGACGCCGGCCGTCGTGCCTTCGGTCCGCCGGCCTCGTGGGTCCTGTGGGCGCTCCGCCGCCGCGAATTCCGTCTGCTCCGCACCGACTCCGCGGCATAGCGTCCCGGTGCCGGCCGGTCTGTGGTGCTCGCTCAGCGGGTGAACGGACCTGAAGATCTGCTGGGGGATCTATTCATCGGAATAGATCGGACGTAATCTCGGTTTCATCACTCGTGCGTCGACAGCGGCGGACGCTTCGACCTCAAGGAGACCTCATGAGCTACGACATCGAAACCGTGCGCGGCACCTGGACCATCGACAAGGACCACTCCGTGATCGGCTTCTCGGCGACCCACGCGATGGTGACCAAGGTGCGCGGGACGTTCGACGACTTCGCCGGCACGGTGACCGTCAACGGCGCGGATGACGCCGATGTGAACGTGACGATCCAGACCGCGAGCATCGACACCCGCCAGGAGGGTCGCGACCAGCACCTGCGCTCGGCCGACTTCTTCGACGCGGACAACTTCCCGGAGATGACCTTCCGCTCCACCGGGATCCGGATCAAGGACGACGAGGAGTTCGTCCTCACCGGCGACCTCACGATCAAGGACGTCACCAAGTCCGTCGACGTTCAGGTCGAAGTCGGTGGCGTGCAGACCGACGCCTACGGCAACCTTCGTGCCGGCTTCGAGGGTGGCGTCACCATCAGCCGCAAGGACTGGGGCCTGACCTGGAACGTCGGCCTGGAGGCCGGTGGCTTCCTCGTCTCGGACAAGATCAAGATCACGCTGGACGTCTCCCTCATCAAGGACGCCTGAGCCGCTTGCTCTCACGTCCGGCAGGTCTCCCCGATCATTTCTGCCGGAACTGAGCACAAGCGCCGCATCGCTCCCATCCGTGGCAGGAATTCCTCGCGAAACCTGCCGCGGGTGGGAGCGATCTTGTCAGAACAGCATCGCCGGCTGCGGTACCGGACGGGGGACCAGTGGAGCCGACGCGCGCGGCCGCGGCGGGAGTTCGTCCTCGGCGCGGGCACGCAGGCCGTGGGCGGTCACGAGCGGCCGCATCCGCTTCGCCAGCCACTGGCGGTAGGCCTTCGGCGCGTACGTCGCCGCCCCCGGGAACAGCCCGCGGTACGACGAGACCAGCTCCGGGTGCTCGCGCTCCAGCCACGCGAAGAACCACGGTTTCACGCCGGCGCGCAGATGCAGGGGGCCCCAGATGACGCTGTGCGCCCCGGCCTCCTGGATTCGGGTGAGAGCGTCATCCAGACTCTCCAATGAGTCCGTCAGGTGCGGCAGGATCGGCATGAGGAACACCCGGACCCGGAACCCCGCCTCGGCCGCGGCGCGCACGGTCGCCAGGCGTGCCGCCGTCGAGGGCGTGCCCGGTTCGATGGACTGCTGCAGACGGTCATCGAAGATCGCGATCGACATCGCCAGCTCCACATCGATGTGCTCGGCGGCGTCCCGGAGCAGCGGGAGATCGCGCCGCAGGAGCGTGCCCTTGGTGAGGATCGCAAGGGGTGTGCCGCTGGCGGCGAGCGCGTCGATGATGCCGGGCATCAGCCGATAGCGACCCTCTGCGCGCTGATACGGATCGGTGTTCGTGCCGAGGGTGACCTGTTCGTGCTGCCAGGAGCCCTTGGCCAGTTCGCGGCGCAGGACGTCGGCGACGTTGAGCTTGACCACGACCTGCGAGTCGAAATCGCGCCCGCCGTCCAGGTCGAGGTAGGTGTGCGTGCCGCGTGCGAAGCAGTACACGCACGCGTGCGAGCACCCCCGATAGGGATTCACGGTCCAGTCGAACGTCATTCGGGACCCCAGCGGAACGCGGTTGAGGGCGGAGCGCGCCATCACCTCGTGGAACGTGATGCCCGCGAACTCGGGCGTGGTGACCGATCGGACGAGTCCGTTCAGCTGTTCCATCCCCGGCAGCGCGGACTCGTCCGCGACGCCCAACTCCTGACCCTGCCACCGCATGAGTACATGGAACAGAACTTCGACACTGAAGTCAACCCGGAATCGAAGAAGAATTCGATCAGCTGCCGGCCGGAGCGACGACGATCTTCCCGCCGGGGTGTCCGGTCTCCAGCAGGGCGAAGGCCTCGGCGACCCGGTCGAGTCCGAAGACCGCGGCGACCGGGAACATCACCTCGCCGGACGCGATCGTCGCCGCGACCTCGACCAGGCGCGCCGTCGAGCGGGTCGCGGCGGCCGTGGTGCGGACGCCGAACTCCGCGGCCACGTCGTCATCGGCGAGGGTGACCACACGCTGCGGCGGGACCCCGAGCTCGGCCGCGGCATCGAGCGTCTCTCGACCGACCGAGTCGAAGACCGCCGTGAGGGGGCGCCCGGCGGCCGCGGTGACACGTTCGGCGAGCCCCGGGCCGTACGCGACGGGAGTGATTCCTGCGTCGCGGACGCGTTCGGAATTGGCGCGCGACGTCGTGCCGATGACCTGGGCGCCGGCGCGCACGGCCCACTGCGACAGAAGGAAGCCGACGGTTCCACTGGCCGGAGAGACCAGCACGACGTCCTCCGCTGAGACCGGCACGGCGTCCCAGCAGGCTGCGGCCGCGAGCCCGGGTGTGGCCAGGGCGCCGGCGATCGAGAGGGGGAGTCCGGCCGGCACCGGAGCCACGGAACTCGTGCGGACCACGAGGCGCTCGCGCAACGTGTTCATCCCCCACCCGAAGACGGTGTCGCCGACGGTGACGGGCGTGCCGTCCGCATACGTCGCGTCCGGGCCGACGGCGGTGACGACGCCCGCGACGTCGGACCCGATGCCCCGGGGGAAGGGTGTCGTGCCAGGCACCCGGCCGGAGAGAACCTTGGCGTCGTACGGGTTGATGCCGACCGCGCGCACCTCCAGCAGGGCCCGCCCCTCGCCGGGCGTGGGCACAGGGACATCGGCGAGGCGGAGGACTTCGGGTCCACCGGTCTGGTCGTACTGCACTGCACGCTGATCCGCCATGCCCCCCATCGTCGCACCCGCGGACGGGGCGATGCACCACGCCGCCGATCGAGGGACAATGGAGCTATGGACCTCCCGACGACTCTCGCGCGCCATCGTGCGCGTGCACCGCGTCGCGCGGTGATGTTCGGGACGATCGCCGTGCTCGCGGCAGCGCTGGCCGGACTCGCCGTCGGCGCGGCGGGTCGCTCATCGACTCCGGTGGCGGACGCGCCGGCGGTGATAACTCTGCCGCGTCCGGAGCCCGTGTCGGCGCTGCCGGTGCCGGAGGTGTCCGCAGCAGTTCAGACCACCCAGCCGTGCGACCTGCCGACGGTGACCGAGGCCCTCGCGGCAGGCGATGGCGAAGGAGCGGTGGCCGCGGTCGGTGGTGGAGCGGCGTTCCGTGCGGCGCTGCTCGCCGATCGCCTGCCGTGCGTGTCGCTGTCCGACGAGAACGCGGTGTGGTTCGTGGTGAACAAGGCGCGGCCGTTCCCGCAGCTGGACTGGGCGCCGGGAGACCTGACGCCCGTCACGTCGTTGCCTGCGCTGAACTCGTCGGAGCTGCGGCGGAGCACCGCTGCGGCGCTGGATCGCATGGCCGACGGTGCGCGGGATGCCGGCGTGGGCGAGATCGCCCTGCTCAGCGGATACCGTTCGTTCCAGACGCAGGTCGCCAATCACGATGATCAGGTCGCCACGCAGGGCGACGCTGCGGATCAGTCGAGTGCGCGGGCGGGGTACAGCGAGCATCAGACCGGAATGACCGCGGACATCGTCGCGTGCAACGGTGGGTGCAGCACCATGGACGATTTCGGCGCGTCCGCACAGGGCCGGTGGGTGGCCGAACATGGCTGGGAGTACGGTTTCGTCATCCGGTACGAGGGTGCCGAGACGCCGGTCACGGGGTACGCGGGTGAACCGTGGCACGTGCGGTACATCGGGGTGGATCTGGCGCGCGCCTATCACGATGGCGGTTTCCACACGCTCGAGGACTTCTTCGGTCTCCCGGCGGCGCCGGACTATCCCGGGTGACCCACCTGGAGCGACACCTGGAGCCTTCCCACAAACCTGGTACTAAGTTTCTTGGAAACTGACACCTAATCTCACGAAGGTCTGTCGCCGCGAGTCGGGCGGTCGTAGGATCGCAAGCGTTGAGCGGGCGCGATCCGTCCGCCACCGTGAGCAGAAGGGACCGGCATGGACCGGAAGATCTACGACGAGGACCACGAGGCGTTCCGCGATGTGGTCAAGGAGTTCGTGAAGCGCTACGGCACCAACGAGGCGCGCGAGAAGTGGGAGGCCGACGGTCAGGTCGATCGCGCCACCATGCGTGCGGCGGGAGACGCCGGCATCATCGGCCTGTCCGTGCCCGAGGAGTTCGGCGGCGCCGGCATGCTCCAGGACTACCGCTTCCGCTCGGTCGTGCTGGAGGAGACCATCGGTGCGGGCCTCGGCTCGCTCGCCGGGGCGCTCGGCATCCAGGACGACCTGGCCGTGCCCTACATCGTGCACATGGGCACGCAGGAGCAGAAGCAGAAGTGGCTGCCCGGCATGGCGACCGGTGAGATCCTCGGCGCCCTGGCGATGACCGAGCCCGGGGCCGGTTCTGACCTCCGCGGCATCAAGACCACCGCGAAGAAGGTCGACGGCGGCTACATCGTCAACGGCGCGAAGACGTTCATCTCGTCCGGCGCGACGGCGGACATCGTCGTCACGTTCGTCAAGACGGGTGAGGGCAACCGTCCCGACGCGTTCAGCCTGCTGATCCTCGAGGACGGCATGGAGGGCTTCGACCACAGCAAGAAGCTGCAGAAGATGGGCTTCCACGGTTGGGACACGGCGGAGATGTCCTTCACCGACGTTTTCGTCCCGGAGGAGAACCTCATCGGCGGCAAGGAGGGCCTCGGCTTCATCCAGCTCATGATGAACCTGCCCCTCGAGCGCCTCTCGATCGGTGTGGCTGCGGCCGCCGCCGGCGAAGCGGCCCTGAAGTGGACGCTGGAGTACACGAAGTCCCGTGAGGCCTTCGGCCAGCCGGTCGCCGACTTCCAGAACACGCGCTTCCGCCTCGCCGACATGGACACCACCGTCGACGTCATGTGGGCGTACGTCGACCGCGCGATGATGCTCTACAAGGACGGCGAGCTGTCGGCCGAGGAGGCCGCGAAGGTCAAGTTCTGGGCCACCGATCGCGAGTGGGAACTCCTGGACACCGGCGTGCAGCTGCACGGTGGCTACGGCTACATCACCGAGTACCCGATCGCACGCGCGTTCCTGGACGCCCGCGTGCACCGCATCTACGGCGGCACCAACGAGATCATGCGCGATCTCGTGAGCCGCAAGCTCGTCAAGTAACGGACAGCGCGACGGCGGCCCGGGAGCGACGCTCCCGGGCCGTTCCGCATGTCCGGGGCCGGGTCTACCGTGACGGCATGGACGCGAGGACGGTGCTGCGCACGCTCATGGAGCGGATCGACGAGCGGCGGTGGGATGAGCTCGAACCGCTGCTGCACCAGGACCTTCGGGTCACTCTCGTGCACACCGGTGAGGTCTACGACCGTGTCGGCGGGATCCGGCTGAACGCCGAATACCCGGGCTTCGACCGGTTGCGCATCGAGGAACTGACCGGCGATGAGAAGACCGCGGCCTGTCGATCGCACGTCACCGGGCGGGACGGCGACGCGTTGCTGCAGTTCGGATGCGCGAGCTTCGCCACGGTTGAGGGCGGACGCATCCGTGAGCTGACCGAGGTGTGGACCGATATCGGGCAGGTCCCCCCGCCGGGAACGCGGCCGGAGTCGTGACGGCGGGAGGTGGGAGTGGGGATGATGGAGGAATGACCACTTCCACGCACGAACCTGCTGAGCTGCCGACGCTGGCGGTGACCGGTTCCACGGGCAACGTGGGCGGCGCGGTCGCGCGACTGCTCGCGGACGCCGGGGTGCCCCAGCGTCTCCTGACTCGCGACCCGGCGCGTGCGCCCCAACTCCCCGGCGCCGTCCCGGTCCTCAGTCGATACGCCGACGACGCCGAGACGCGGGCATCGCTCGCGGGTGTTCGCACGCTGTTCCTGGTGTCCGGCACCGAGAGCCTCGAGCGCCTCGAACAGCACCGTGCGATCATCGATGCGGCTGCCGCGGCCGGGGTAGCGCACGTCGTGTACACCTCGTTCTACGGGGCCGCGCCGGATGCCACATTCACGTTCGCGCGGGACCACTGGCACACCGAGCAGTACCTGCTCCGTTCCGGAATGGCGACGACCTTCCTGCGCGATGACTTCTACCTCGACGTGCTGCCGCACTTCGTCGGGGAGGACGGCGCCCTGCGCGGTCCGGCCGGCGACGGCCGCGTGGCGGCGGTGGCCCGGGCGGACGTGGCCCGGGTCGCCGCGACCGTTCTGCAGGACCCGGCCGCTCACGCGGGGCGGACGTACGACCTCACCGGCCCGCAGGCACTCACGCTGACCGAGGTCGCGGCGATCATCACGGAGGTGACCGGACGCGAGGTCCGGTTCGTGAACGAGACGACGGAGGAGGCGTACGCCTCGCGCGCGGGATACGGCGCCCCGGACTGGCAGGTGGACGCGTGGGTGTCGACGTACACCGCCATCCGCTCCGGGGAGCTGCAGCCCGCGACGGACGACGTGCGCGCGGTCACCGGTCGTCCCCCGATCAGCCTCGCCGAGCTGCTGCGCGCCGATGTCTGAGGGCCTCAGCGCCGAGGACGTCGAGTTCTTCCGCGTCTACGGGGCGTGGGCGCCGCGGACGCCGTCGGATGCGGCCGCGCTGATGGCGGGCTACGACGGCCTGTGGTGGATCGCGGGCGGCTGGGCGATCGACGTGCTCACGGGTGGGCACCGATCGCACCACGACATCGACCTCGGCGTCCTGCGTCACGATCTGCCGGCGTTGCGCACCCATCTGTCCGGGACCCTGGACATCTGGGCGGCGTTCAGCGGTGCGCTCAAGCCGCTGATCACCGGTGCCACCCTTCCGCCGGACACCGGCAATCTTTGGCTGCGTCGAGATGCGACCTCGCTGTGGGAGTACGACGTCCTGCTCTCGCCGGGGGATGAGCGCACCTGGGTCTACAAGCGCGACCCGACGCTGACGATGCCCATGTCCGATGCGATCGTCGTGCACGACGGAGTGCGATACCTGCGCGCGGAGATCCAGTTGCTGTACAAGGCTCGCGCGGGGCGGGCCCAGGACGAGGCGGACTTCGTCGCCGCGCTGCCACTGCTGTCTCCGGCGTCACGAGGGTGGTTGACGGAGGCCTTGGAGCGCACGGAGCCGGGGCATCCGTGGCTCGCGCGGCTCTGAGGCCGGTTGTCGCGGGGGCGCCGGTGCGGGACTTGAATGTCGAAGATTTATTCGATTGATTCGTGGATGATCGGCTCGCGTTTCGAGGGTGGTCCGGTTTAATACGCTGGGGAGGGTGGAGTCCGCGGGGTGGTTTGGATTCCGACAGCGGCTCACGTTTACGGTTGCGATTCCGCGGAACGGTGTCGGGTCGTTGTGTTGACGTGTGGCGTGAGCTGGCGGCGCGGAGTGGCTTTGGGTGAGGGGTGGCTGGGGCTGTGAGGGGTCGGGTGTCGGGTGTGCGTAGTGTCGACGAGATACTACGGAAAACGCACTGAGTCTCGTAACTATGTTCCCCTGTGGTGGGAGAATGGGGGCATGACATCAGAGACAGGCACCCCGGGGCGGGGCTCGGACGCGCGGTTGCGGGTCCTGGTCGCGGACGTCGTGCGGGTTCGGGCGGAGATCGCCCGGTTGCAGGCGCGGGACGCGTCCCAGTGCGCCGCGGTGCTGGATGTCGCGCAGGCGCGGGCCGAGGGGGCCGGCGGGTCGGGGCGGGAACATGACCTCACCGTCCGGGACGTGTCCGCCGAGCTCGGCACCGCCCTGCGGGTCAGTGACCGGGTCATCCAAAGCCAGCTGTCGGACGCGTTCACCCTGGTGCACCGGTTCCCCCTCACCCACGCGGCTCTCGCGGGCGGGCGGATCAGTCTGGCTCATGCCCGGGCCATCATCGAGGCGGGGTGTCCGATCGAGGACGAAGCCCGGCGGGGACGGTTCGAGGCCTCCTCGGTGACGATTGCGGAACACGAGTCGGCGGGACGGTTGCGGCGCCGGATCGCGATGACCGCGGACGCCGCCCGCACCGACAGCATCGACGAACGCCACCAGGCCGCCCGTGCGGCCCGGTGTGTGGAAGTGCGGGACGGGGAGGACGGGATGAGCGATCTGTACGCCCACCTACCCACCGTGGAAGCCCACGGCATCGCCGACCGCTTGCACGCCACCGCCCGCCGCATCAAAAACCGCCGCAAGACCGGTGGTCGCGAGGCCACCGCCACCGTGACCGTCGCCCCTGACGGCACGGACAGCGGTGACGGCACGGACAGTGGTGACGGCACGGACAGGAACCTCGAGCGCGATGAGCGGACGTTGGCGCAGATCCAAGCCGACGTGTTCGCCGACCTCCTGCTGACCGCCGACCCCACCGCCGCCGGCGACGGGCTCACCGGCATCCGCGCGCACGTGCAGGTGAATATCCCCGTCAGCATCCTCACCACCACCAGCACCGCCACCGGGACCGGGGCCGGGACTGGGGCAGAGGGTGGGGGTTCTCCTCCCACGGGTGGTCTTCCTGGTGTGGCGGAGTTGGTCGGGCACGGCCCGATCGACACCGACACAGCCCGTGCCCTGGCGGGGAATGCTCCCGGATGGGACCGGTTGTTCGTGAACCCGACGACGGGGCATGTGTTGGAGATCGACCGGTATCAGCCCTCCGCCGACCAACGACGGATCCTGCGGGTTCGGGACGAGCACTGCCGATTCCCCGGATGCCGGTACCCCGCCACCCGCTCGGACGCTGACCACACCATCGACGCCGCGCTCGGTGGGCCGACGGCGATCAGCAACCTCGGCCACTTCTGCCGTAGACACCACACGCTCAAGCACCATACGAGGTGGAAGGCCGACAACCTCCCCGGCGGTCTCATCCGCTGGACCAGCCCCCTCGGCGTCACCTACATCGACAAACCACCCCGCACCGTCGTCTTCACCACCCCCGAGGGCCCATGCCCCTTCTGACCCATGACACCGTCGTCGATCTGCCTGTGGGTCACCCGTCCCTCCCGCCTGTCCTTTGCGCCTCGCGCCGGAAGGCGACCGAAGTGTCCGTGTCATCTCACGTGGGCTCGTCCGCGACGAGAGCGCCTGCATCGTCACCGTGGCGTCCGGGCAGAGGCACTCTGCTCAATGACCGATCACTCGACGGCGGGAGATGCGATGCGCCAGGCGGTGACGCTGACGGTGGTGTCGGGGACGATGTCCAGGACGATCGGCCACGATCCGCGATCGGCGCCCGCCCGCGCGGCCGCGTAGACCGTGCTCGCGACGAGCGTGCCGTGGGTGCTGTTCGCGTCCCAGCCGATCGTCGCCGCCGCGTAGCCCTTCGCCGGGACCTCGACGCGCTGAGCGCCGGCATCGGTCGCCATGAACGAGCTCCCGTGCTCGATGGTGACCGACATCACGTGTCCGTTCTGATCGGCGAAGGCCAGGTCCGGGTAGCCGTCGACGACGCACGGCGCGTCGGAGAAGTTCATCAGCCGGATGGTCAGACTGCGGTGGCCGGTTGCGGCGTCCGGCTCGGTCTTCAGCAGCATGGAATTCTCTCCGGTGCACGCGTCGTCCGGGATGGGATCGGTCTCCGGTGCGACGGTCGGCACCGGGTCGCCGACGGCGTTCGGATCCGGCAGATCGATGCCGTTCTCGTCGGTGGTCGGGGCGTTCGCCGCCGCCCGGGCCTCCGCCTGCGCCACGTCGTGCGCGCCCTGCACGGTGAGACCCGCACCCACGAGAGCGAGGACGGCGACGCCGCTGAGGACGCCCGTCCATGTGCCGCCGATACCCGCCACCGGCTCGCCGGCCCGATCCTCACCGCGAGGGCGGAGGAACGCCAGCGCGGGTATCCAGCCGGTGGCCAGGCCCCAGACGACACTCGTCGGGTAGGACGAGAGGCTCCGCAACACCGAACCGGGGCCCCAGAGCGCATTCGGGGCGATGGCGAAACCGGCGAGTATCGCGCTCACCAGCAGACTCGTCAGAGCGGCCGCGAGCCACCCGGTCGTGACGGTGGCCTCGCGGCGTCGTGCGAGCAGCGCGGTGATCGCGACGAACGTGAAACCGGCGGCGACGGCGACGGCGACGGAGGACCAGTTGTCCGCGTTCGATCCGAACCGGCCCGTCGGGGTGGCGCCGGGCAGCGCGAACGCGAGCGTGCTGAGGCTGCCTCCGCTCTGACCCAGAAGGAACACCAGCGTCTGCCACCCGAGCATGAGCAGGGTGAGGATTCCGCCGCCGAGCAGCAGGCGTCGTCGTGGCGTCAACATCCGGGTCAGCTTAGCCGGGCCGGGCGGCGGAGGCGGCTCAGACGGTGAGGGCGAAGACCACCCCGGTGGTGACGACGAAGAGCGCGAGGAAGAGCCAATCCGTCCACCGCCACGGGACGCTGTGCCGCTCGGTCCGCGTGGGATGTGCACCGAACGCCCGCGAGTCCATCGCCAGCGCAACCCGCTCCGCGTGCCGGATCGCCCCCGCGAACAGCGGCAGCACGTATCCCCAACCGCGGGCGAACGCCGCGAACGGGCCACGCCCGCCGTTTCGTCCCCGCACCCGATGTGCGGCGCGGATCACGCCCAGCTCGTGCTGGAACCGCGGGATGAACCGGTAAGCAGCCAACGCCGTGTAGCCGATTCGGTACGGCAGGTGCAGATGCTCCACGGCGGAACGGATCAGGTCCGGTCCGGTGATCGTCGCACCCGCGACGAACGCCAACACGAACATCGCCGTGATCCGCAGTGCGGCGGACAATCCGGACGCCAGCGCGCCCTCCTGGACCACCCAGCCACCGATCCGCCACAGCACCCCGCCGGGGTCGGCGAGCGTGGCCGGGTCCGTCCACAGCGTCAGACCGAGCGCGATCGCAGCCACGGCGAGCGGAACGACGACGAACAGCACCAGCGCGAGCGAACGCGACATGCGCGCACCGAGCAGCAGGATGACGTAGGCCACGGCGATCAGCGCGAGCGGCGTCGCGATGTCACGCGTGAACAGCACGCCGACGATGGCGGGAACCGGTGCGGCCAGCTTTGCCAGCGGATTGACGTGGTGCAACCATCGCCACGCCGGAGCGGGAACGGCGGCCAGGTACGGGTCGGCCGCGACGGCCCCGGTGATCGGTGCGGCCGTCATCGCGACCCTTTCGTCGCCGTGCGGACGAGATCATCCAACGTCCACACGGCCTCGTACCCCGGCACACCTCGCACCATCCGCGGCAATGCCGGCAGCCGCAGCCCGATCTCGTTCACGCGATCGACCTCCGCGAAGACCGACCGCGGCGTGCCGGCCAGAGCCACTCGTCCCCCGGAGAACGCGACGACGTGGGTCGTGCTGTCGGCGACCAGCTGCATGTCGTGCGTCACGATGACGATCGTCGTCCCGGCGTCATTGAGGTCGTGCAGCAGTGACAGCAGCTCGGCAGCGCGCGCCCGGTCCTGGCCGAACGTCGGCTCATCGAGCGCGAGGATCGGTGCGCCGGTCATCAGCGCGGTGCCGACCGAAAGACGACGCTTCTGCCCGCCCGACAGCAGGAACGGGTGCGAGTCCGCGCGATCGGTGAGACCGAACCGCTCCAGCACCTCGTCCACCCGAGCCCGCACCTCGTCCTCAGGCAGGCGCTGCGCGCGCAGTCCGACGGCCAGTTCGTCCCGGACGGTCGGCGCGATGAACTGATGCTCCGGATTCTGGAACACGAATCCGATGCGCGAGGCGAGCGAGCGGGCCGCCACTCGGCCGGGGTCCACCCCGTCGAGGTCGATCGCGCGTTTCGGCGGCCGGACGACGCCCGCGATCGCCTGCAGCAGGGTCGTCTTGCCGGCACCGTTGCCACCCACGATGGCCGTGAACGAACCGCGCGGCACATCCAGGGAAACACGGTCGAGCACCGGTCGTGCCCCGCGCCGGACCGTCAGATCCCGGACCCGGATGATCGGTTCCGGAGCCGCCTCCGGTCCGCTCCGAACCCCCGCGGGTACGGCCTCCGGGAGACGGTCGCGCAGCTCGGTGACCGTGATCGGCAGGGGCGCGGACAACACCCCCGCGTCACGGAGGTGGAGGGCCGCGAGCGTCGCCGTCGGCAACCAGACGCCGAGCGCTGCGAGCTCATCGGCCCGATCGCGGAGGACCTCCGCGGCGGGGCCGTCGACGGCCAGGCGTCCGTCCGCGTCGAGCGCGATGATGCGCGTCGCGATGCCGATCGCCTCGTCGAGGTCGTGCTCCACGAGCACCACCGCACGGTCCTGCTCGTGCACGATCTCACCGAGCGTCGAGTAGACCTCCTCGACCCCGGCCGGGTCGAGGTTCGCCGTCGGTTCATCGAGCACCAGCAGCGGAGCGCCCATCGCCAGGGCGCATGCGATAGCGAGCCGCTGGCGGCCACCCCCGGACAGGGCGTCGGGGTTGTCGTGACGGCGGTCCCAGAGGTGCACGCGCCGCAGCGCCCACTCGGCACGGCGCAGCACGTCGGGAACCGGGAGCAGCAGGTTCTCCGGGCCGAAGCACACCTCGTCCAGCAGGCTGCCGGTGACCAGTTGGGCATCCGGGTCCTGGAACACCATCGCGACGTGCGGACTCAGCTCGGCAGGCGTCGCGGTCGCGGTGTCCAGCCCCGCGACGGTGACGTTTCCGGTCACCGTCGCCGGGACATCGTGCGGGATCAGTCCGTTCAGCGCCAGCGTCAGCGTCGACTTCCCGGACCCGGACGGACCGAGCAGCAGGACCACCTCGCCGGGCGAAACCGTGAACGACACCCGGTCTGGCGAAGCCGCCGAGTTCCCGTCGTGGGTGATCGTCAGGTCGCTCACCCGCAGCAGCGGGGCGGACGAATTCTCAGCGGGCACGGGCTTCCGGATCAGAGGGGACGGGTTGTGTTCTCAAACTACCCGCCGATATCGCCGCCGGGACCGGCGCCGGACCGTCAGAAAGGGTCAGAGCGTGCGGGACAGCTGGACGCGCGGAGCGATCTCGAGCAGCCCGAGGCGGCGCTCGACGTCCACGAGCTCGCGCAGGAAGTCGCTGTCCGGTTCTTCCTCGACGAATCCGCACGAGCGGTAGAACGGCGCGTTCCACGGCACGTCCGCGAAGGTCCGGAGCGTCATGCGGGTGTGTCCGCGCCCGCGTGCGGTCTCGATCGCCGCGTCCACGAGCGCGCGCCCGATGCCGCGGCGGCCGTACTCGGGCAGCACGGCGAGCTGCTCCAGGTGCGCGTGGCCGTCGATCTCGAGCACGTGCGCGAAGCCGACCACCTCGGTCCCGGAGTCCGCCAGCAGCACGAAGCCGTGCGCCGCCAGTCGGGCCGTGCCGGGCTCGACGTCCGGCCAGGACTCCGGCCTCAGCGCCTCGATCAGCAGTGCGTCGGCCCGGGTCTCGACGTCCTCGATCGCGGACGCGTCATCCGGCCCGGCGAATCGCAGCAGGATCTCGTCAGGCACGGTAGGTGCGGGTGAGTCCGGCGCGGTGCAGCGCGCGACCGATCGCCTCGGCGACCAGGGTCCACAGCACCCCGCCGACGACCGTGAGCAGGACCGACAGCATCGCTCCCCACCACGGCAGGTACTTCAGCCCGATGATGAGGCCGGCCGTGAGGCCGAGGACGGCACCGAGAATCGCGCCGCCGATCGCGAGCCAGCCGATGCTCCACCGCTGGTAGCGGCCGATTGCCGCCCACCCTTCCTGGATGCCACCCATCAGCACGACGGCGGACAGGTAGCTCAGCACGAACAGCGGGTTCACCGCGGATGCAACCAGCGCGGCCAGCAGGTGCGTGATGAGAGCGACCCACGGCTGGCGCAGCACCACCTGAGCGAGAATGCCGGGCAGCGCGTGGGCGGTCAGCACCAGGCCGTACAGCACCGGGACCGCGGCGATCGTCGGTCCGCTGACCCAGCCGGCGATGGCCGAGACGACCCCGGTGACGACGGCGAGAGCCGCGCAGATCAGGAGCGTGCGCGTCGACAGACGCTGGGAGGAAGCCACAGGACGATTCTAGTGATCGCGGGCCTAGGGCCGGCCGGGGAAAATCAGCGTCGGCGGCGCCGGGGAGTCAGCCGCACCGTCGGCATGGGCGGCGCCGGGATCCGCTCGTCGCCGTGCCCGAGCACATGGCCGAAGCGGTCGGAGTCCTCCGCCCAATCACGCTGGGCCTCCGCGATCTCCTCGTGCGAGCGGCCCACGAAGTTCCACCACATCACCAGGTCCGCCTCGAACGGCTCTCCGCCGAGGAGGAACAGCGTGGTGTCGCTCTCCGCTGCGACCTCGACGTGATCCCGCTGGATGCCGAGGTAGAGCAGCTGTTCCGGCCCGACCACGGTGGTGGGGTCCGCCTCGACGACGATCTCACCGGTGATCGCGACCAGTGCGTGCTCCCACTCCGGACGCAGCGGCACGCGTACGCGACGACCGGCCGGCAACCGGATCTCCGCGCCGACGATCGGCGTGTACGACCGAGCGGGGGAGGACACTCCGGCGAACTCGCCGAGCACCACGGTCACCTCCGCGGTGGCGGCATCGCCGGTCGCGTGGTCTGCGGCGTCCAGACGCACGACCGGGAGGTCCTCGACGCGTTCGAAATCGGGTGCCCCGTGCCGGCGCGACTCCGGAAGCGCGACCCAGAGCTGCAGCGCGTCCAGAGCGACGGGACTGTCCCCGACCGAGTACTCGGAGTGCGCGATGCCGGCACCGCTGGTCATGAGGTTCAGCACGCCGCGGCGCACCACGACGTCGTTGCCGAGAGTGTCCCGATGGCGGACTTCGCCGACGAACGGCCACGTCACCGTCTGCAACCCGATGTGCGGGTGCGGCTCGACGCGCATGACGGCCTCCTGCGGACCGAATCGGTCCAGGAAGCACCAGGCTCCGACGGTGGGCAACGGACGCTGCGGCAGCGCGCGATGCACCTGCATGCCGCGGATTCCGCCGAGCGGCACGTCTCGGGCGTCGTACAGTTCGGCACGAGGACTCGTGCACCGTCGGGGCAGCTCCTCGGTCTCGACCCCGACGTCGAAGCGCGACATCACGCGTCCCGGAAATCGACCTTCAGACCCGGGACGTCGTGCGTCCGGACCCATTTGTTCACGAACGGGCACGCCGGGATGACCTCGTCGCCGTTCGCGGCGGCGTCCTTCATCGCCTGTTCGACGAGGCGTCCGCCGAGGCCCCGTCCGCCGTACGCCGGATCGATCGAGGTGTGCGGGAAGAGCAGGCGTCCGTGCGGCGTGCGGACGAACTCGGTGAAGCCGGCCACCGCACCGTCCACCGTGATCTCGTAGCGTCCGGCGGTGTCGTCGCGACGGACCGCGATCTCCTCGGTGGGCTCGGCCATGACCTGCTCCTTCTCGTCGACGTTCGTCACCGACAACGATGCCGCGTGAGAGGGCATTCCGCCAGGGTGCGCGTGCCCCTCGTCCGCCGTTCGTCGCAGGGATGACACCGCTGGTCGCGCGACCTGACACCTCATCGGAGAGGCTGGGAGAACGCTGAACGGGACTTCTAGGCTGGCGCTTCCGCAATGACGCGATGAAGGAAGGAACCCCCATGGCCGTACGCTCCGGCACCGAAGCCGACGACGGGTCGCTGATCACTCAGGATCCCGCGCTGCCCCCGACCGCTGTCCCGGAGGAGGTCCGTGCGGACGCCGCCCGCTGGACGCTGCCGAAGATCCTCCTCTGGGCTGCCATCGCTCTCCTCGGCGGCGTCGCCTGGGTCATGCTCGCGCTCGTGCGCGGGGAGACGGTGAACGCCATCTGGTTCGTGTTCGCCGCGGTGTGCACCTACCTGATCGGGTACCGGTTCTACTCGAAGGTGATCCAGAAGTACATCACCCGGCCGGACGACCGTCGTGCGACGCCCGCCGAGTACAAGAACGACGGCAAGGACTACGTTCCGACCGACCGTCGCGTGCTCTTCGGCCACCACTTCGCCGCCATCGCCGGCGCCGGACCGCTGGTCGGCCCGGTCCTCGCCGCGCAGATGGGTTATCTGCCCGGCACCCTCTGGATCATTCTCGGCGTCGTCTTCGCCGGTGCGGTCCAGGACTACGTCGTGCTGTTCTTCTCGATGCGCCGCGGCGGCCGCACCATCGGTCAGATGGCGCGCCAGGAGCTCGGCAAGATCGGTGGCACGGCTGCCATCATCGCCTCGCTGCTGATCATGATCATCATCGTGGCGATCCTCGCCCTGGTCGTCGTCAACGCCCTCGGGGAGAGCCCGTGGGGTGTCTTCTCCGTCGCGATGACGATCCCGATCGCCCTGTTCATGGGCCTGTACCTGCGCTACCTCCGCCCGGGCAGGATCACCGAGGTCTCGATCATCGGCTTCGTGCTGCTGATCCTCGCGATCGTCGCCGGTGGCTGGGTCGCCGGCACCGACTGGGGTGCCGCGATGTTCCACCTCCCGCGTGAGGTCATCGCGTGGGGCATCATCATCTACGGCTTCGTCGCCGCGATCCTCCCGGTCTGGCTGCTGCTGGCCCCGCGTGACTACCTGTCCACGTTCATGAAGATCGGCGTCATCGTCGTTCTCGCCGGCGCGATCATCATCGTCCGCCCGGAGATCAGCGTCCCGGCGTTCTCGCAGTTCGCCGGCGGCGAGCTCGGACCGGTGTTCGCCGGACCGATCTTCCCGTTCCTGTTCGTCACCATCGCGTGTGGCGCGCTGTCCGGATTCCATGCGCTGATCTCGTCCGGAACCACCCCGAAGCTCGTCGAGAAGGAGCGCCAGACGCGCTTCATCGGGTACGGCGGCATGCTGATGGAGTCGTTCGTCGCGATCATGGCCCTCGTCGCCGCGATCTCGATCGATCAGGGCATCTACTTCGCGATGAACTCCTCGCCCGCCGCCACCGGCGGCACCGTGGAGGGGGCCGTCGCCTGGGTGAACTCGCTCGGCATCACCGGCGTTCACCTCACCGCGGACACCCTGAACACCACGGCGGCGAACGTCGGTGAATCCAGCATCGTCTCGCGCACCGGTGGCGCTCCGACGCTGGCGCTGGGGCTGGCGCACATCATACATCAGTTCATCGGAGGCACCGCGATGATGGGCTTCTGGTACCACTTCGCGATCATGTTCGAGGCGCTGTTCATCCTCACCGCCGTGGACGCCGGAACCCGCGTGGCGCGCTTCATGCTGCAGGACTCGATCGGCACGTTCATCCCGAAGTTCAAGGACGTCACCTGGCGTCCGGGCGTCTGGGTCTGCACGGCGATCATGGTGGTCGGCTGGGGAGCGATCCTCATCCTCGGCGTCACCGACCCGCTCGGTGGCATCAACACCTTCTTCCCGCTGTTCGGTATCGCCAACCAGCTGCTCGCCGCGATCGCCCTCGCGGTGGTGATGGCGATCGTCGCCAAGCGCGGACGCAGCTACATCAAGTGGCTGTGGATCATCGCGGTCCCGATGGTGTTCACCGCGATCATCACGATCACGGCGTCCATGTACAAGATCTTCTCGCCGGTTCCGGCGGTCGGATACTGGGCCAACAACGCCAAGTACGCCGCCGCGAAGGCCGCCGGTGACGGCGCTCTCGGCGATGCGGCGACCGTGGACGCGGTCATCCGCAACACCGCGGTCCAGGGCACGCTGTCGATCATCTTCGTGGCGCTGACCATCGTCGTGGTGATCGTGTCGATCCTGTCGACGCTGAAGTCCATTCGCGACGGGGGCGGCGAGGACCACGAGGATCCCGCGGTGCCCTCGCGTCGCTTCGCTCCGGACGGCTTCATCGCCACCAGGGCCGAGCGCGAGATCGAGAAGGAGTGGGAGTCTGTTCCGGACGACCTGCAGCCGGCGCGAGGCGGACACTGAGATGACCGTGGACAGCCCGCTCGGAACGCGAGCGATCGCGTCCCGAGCGGGGACCGCGGCGCGTCAGGTGTGGTGGTACCTCACCAACCTGATGGGCGACACCGCCTACCGGACGTATGTGGAGCACCAGCGCCGCACGCACCCGGACGCCGCGGTGATGTCGGAGCGGGATTTCTGGCGCAAGCACTACGCCGACCAGGATGCGAACCCCGGCTCCCGCTGCTGCTGAACACACGAACGCCCGAGCTCACCGAGCTCGGGCGTTCGCTGTGTCGGCAGAGGGAACTCGCTGGGTCAGGAGAGGGCGTTCGCTGTGTCAGTAGAGGGAACTCGTCATGCCAGGAGTGCGGGCACCTCCGTCATGTCCGTGAACACCGTGGCGCCCTCATCGGCGAGCCAGGCGGCGGGGGTGAGGCCGCCCGCGTAGCCAAGCACGCGCATGCCTGCGGCTCGCGCGGCGCGGACGCCGCTGCGGCTGTCCTCGATCACGACGCAATCCTCCGGTGCAGCGCCGAGCGAGCGCGCGGCGTGCCGGAACAGGTCCGGAGCGGGCTTGCCGTGCGCCACGTCCTGCGCGCTGAAGATGTGCTCGTCCGGGAAGTGTTCGAGGAGCCCGGTGAGCCCGAGGGAGTGGCGGATCTTCGCGTGCGAACCGTTCGAGGCGACGCAGAACGGGGCGTCGATTCCGGACAGCACGGACTCGATTCCGAGCACCGGTTGTAGCTCGGCCTCGAACGCCTCCCGGTACCAGGCGACGTATGGGGCGTCCCAGTCCGGCGGCAGCGGGCGGCCGAGATGCGCCCCGAGCTGCGCGACGAACGCCTCCTCCGTCCCGCCGAGGAAGCGGTCCACGATCTCATCGATGCTGAGGTGCCAGCCGAACTCGGCGAGGATGCGGCGGTCGATCTCGACGGCGATCACCTCGCTGTCCACGAGCACGCCATCGCAGTCGAAGATGATCAGATCGTGCGACATTCGTCCCCCTCGCGAAAACGGCATTCTCGCACGGGCGGATCAATCAACGCCGGTGCAGGGCCAGGTGCACGAGGAGGCCGGCGAGCAGGGCCCAGAACGCCGCCGCCACACCCAACGGCGAGATTCCGGACGCCGCCACGAGGAACGTCACGGCGGCGGCGATGCGCAGGTCCGGGTCCGCGAACGCCTGCTGCGCGGCCCCGACGAAGGACGCGATGAGCGCGAGCCCCGCCACCGCCGGGATGACGCCCGCGGGGGCCAGCACCACGAGCGCGGCGAACAGGGCGGAGGCGACGCCGAGCACGAGGTAGGACACCCCGGTGGAGACGCCCGCGATCCACCGGCGCTTCGGATCAGGATCAGCCTCCTCGCTCGCGGCGAGGGCGGCGCTGATCGCGGCCAGGTTGATGGCGTGGCTGCCGGCCGGCGCACCGAGCATCGTGCCGACGCCGGTGGTCACCATCGACAGGCGCCACGGCACCTCGTAGCCGTAACCGCGCATGACCGCGACCCCGGGGATGTTCTGCGAGGCCATCGTCACGATGAACAGCGGCAGCGCGACGCCGATGATCGCGCCGGGGGTGAAGGTCGGCATCGTGAACTCCACGTGCGGCAGCAGCGATGCCACCGGGACGGCCGCGTCGGCGGTCACGACGGAGGCGATCACGACGATCGCCGCGGTCGCGAACGCGGCCGGCACCGCCCAGCGTGCGAAGAATCGCAGTCCGACCAGCCAGACCAGCACGACCGGGAGCACGCCCCACGGGTTCTGCGCGATGCCGGTCACCGGTGCCACGCACAGCGGCAGGAGGACCCCGGCGAGCATCGCCTGGGCCAGCGGCGTCGGGATGCGCCGGATCAGCGCGCCGATCACTGGGAAGACCCCGGTCAGCACGATGAGTGCGCCGACGATGAGGAACGCACCGACCGCCGCCGGCCACCCGCCCTCGATCGTGCCCGCGCCGGCGAGCAGCGCGGCGCCGGGCGTGGACCAGGCGGAGGTGAGCGGCATCCGCGTCCACAGGCTCAGCACGATGCAGGCGAGACCCATCGCGACGCTCGCGGCGAGGAGTCCCGACGCCGCCTGACCGTCGGTCGCGCCGACGGCGTGCAGTCCGGTCAGCACCACCGCGAATGAGGAAGTGAAGCCCACGAGCGCGGTGACGATGCCGGCGATCACGGGCCGGGCGGGCGAGGTCCGTGGGTTCTCCGTCACGTCGCGATCGTATCGGGATCGCGAGCGCCGGCGTCGCTCTCGCCTTCGGCACGTCCGGGTCCGGGTTCCTGCCGGACACGGGAGCGACCTGAGGTTGCTCTCGAGTGAGGCAGGTCTGGGGGCCTACACCTGTCGAGGGTGGGAGCGACCGGGGATGAATAGTCTGGGACGTATGCCCGATGCCGTGCTGCTCGTCCTCGGCGCCGTGATCGGTGCCGGGCTCGTGCTGCTGCTGTGGGGTGCGCGGCGCCTCGCGTTCGGGGCCCGCGAGCTCGGCTCGGACGAAGACCGCGCCACGTACCGCACCCTGCACACCGCGCGCCGGGCGGCGGCGGACCTGCGTTCGTCCGGGGCCACGGACACCGCGCGGGCGGTCAAGCACGTCCGGGCACTCCTCGGTGCGCACGCCGTCGCGATCGCGGGGCCCGACGGGGAGGTCGTCTTCGACGGTCCGCACGCCGGCCTCGCCGAGGTCGCCGAGCGCATCGCTGATCAGGTCGCCTCGGCCCGGCGACGTCAGGTCTTCCCGCGGGTGGACGGCGTCACCGGCTCCGCCGCCGTCGGCGCACCGATCGAAGTCGACGGCGAGGTGTGGGGCGTGGTCATCGCGTTCGGGACCGCCGTGCGCGCACCGCTCGTGCGTGCCACCGGCGAGGTCGCGGCCTGGGTGTCCGGACAGCTCGAGCTCGGCCGCCTGGACTCGTCGCGGGCCGCGCTCGCGGAGGCGGAACTGACCGCTCTGCGCGCGCAGATCAGCCCGCACTTCATCTACAACGCCCTGACCGCGATCGCCTCCTTCATCACCACGGACCCGGCCCGCGCCCGCGAGCTGGTGCTGGAGTTCGCCGACTTCACGCGGTACTCGTTCCGTCGGCACGGGGAGTTCACCACGCTCGCCGAGGAACTGCGGTCCATCCACAGCTACCTGGAGATCGAACGCGCGCGCTTCGGCGAGCGGCTGGAGGTCCGGTTGCGGATCTCTCCGGAGACCCTGAGCACCGTGATCCCGTACCTCGCGGTGCAGCCGCTCGTGGAGAACGCCGTCAAGCACGGACTGGAGCCCGGGGAGCGCGGCGGCCGCCTCACGATCGGCAGCGTGGACCTCGGCAGCCACACCGAGATCACCGTTGAGGACGACGGCGCCGGGATGGCACCGCAGCGCGCGAAGACCCTGCTGGAGTCCCCCGACGGCGGCGAGCACGTCGGCCTGCGCAACGTCGATCGGCGCCTGCGACAGATGTACGGGCCGGGCGGGGGACTGGTCGTGGAGACGGCGGAGGACGCCGGTACCATGGTGCGAATCCGGGTCCCGAAGAGCCAGCCCGGACACGAGACGGGGTGAGATGACGGTCGACGTGCTCGTCGCCGATGACGAAGCGCCCGTGCTCGAGGAACTGGCCGCCCTGCTGCGAGCCGACGAGCGCGTCGGTGAGATCCACCGTGCTCGCACCGGCGCCGACGCCCTGCGCATCCTGACCGAGACGACGGTGTCCGTCTGCTTCCTCGACATCCACATGCCCGGGCTCGGTGGGCTGGACCTCGCCCGCGCTCTGCAGCAGTTCCAGGTGCGTCCGGCGGTCGTCTTCGTCACCGCGGATGACGCCCGAGCGGTCGAGGCGTTCGACGTCGCAGCGGTGGACTACCTGCTCAAGCCGGTCCGTCCGGCCCGCCTCGCGCAGGCACTGGGTCGCGCGATCGAAGCGTCCGCGCCACAGCAGCCCGCCGTGACGGACGAGAAGATCCCGGTGACCGTGGGTGCGGAGACGCGCCTGGTGCGCCGCAGCGACGTGCGCTGGGTGCAGGCCCAGGGGGACTACTCGCGGCTGTTCACCGCGCAGGGCGACCACCTCGTGCGCACACCGATCTCGGACCTCGCCGAACGGTGGGAGCCGGTCGGCTTCGTGCGTCTGCACCGGTCGTACCTCGTGCGTGCCGACGCCGTCACCGCCGTGCATCTCAGTGGCTCCGCGCCCACGGTCTCGCTCGCCGAGATCGAGCTGCCGGTGAGCCGACGGATGGTCGCGGAGGTGCGGGAGAGGTTGCTGCGGTCGTGAGCGAGCGTCGCCGCGTTCGCGTCACGGTCGACGCCGGCTCGCTCTCCGCGCCGCTGCGTTACCCCAGCGCCCGGACCGAGCCGCGTGCCGCGGACGAGGCGGAGGAGATCTACCTGCGCGGTCTGATCCGCGCTCAGCTGCGGCTCGCGCTCGGCTGTCTGCTCGGTTTTCTCGTCGCGGCGGGTGCGCTCACGGTGCTGCTGGTGGCGGTCCCGGCGCTGAACGCCGTCGTGATCCTGGGTACGCCGCTGCCGTGGCTCCTGCACGCCTACGGCTACTACCCGATCATCTTCGTCTTCGCGCTGCTCTACGCCCGCTCGGCGCGACGCAACGAACGCCGGTACCGGTTGCTGCGGAGCGGAGGCGAATGAACGGCGTGCTGAACATCGCGGCCGTCGGACTGCTCATTCTGGTCACCCTCGTGCTCGGCTACCGAGGGTCACGGATCTCGCGCACGACCAGTGACTTCTTCGTCGCCTCCCGCAGCGTGCCGCCGCTCGGGAACGCGGCCGCGATCAGTGGCGAGTACCTCTCCGCGGGAACCTTCCTGGGCCTGGCGGGCGCGGTGCTGCTGGTCGGTGCGGACGGGTTCTGGTTCCCGATCGGGTACGCGGCGGGGTACCTGCTCGTGCTGCTGTTCGTCGGGGCGCCCTTGCGACGGTCCGGCGCGTACACCATTCCCGATTTCATCCAGGCGCGCGTGGGATCGCGGACGGCTCGTCATCTGACCTCCGTCGTCGTGGTGGTCATCGGCTGGCTCTACATCGTGCCGCAGCTGCACGGCGCGGCGATCACGATGAACGTCGTCGCCGGGCTTCCGCTGTGGGTCGGAGCGATCGTCGTCGCTCTCGTCGTCGGCGGTGCGGTCGCAGCCGGAGGCATGCGCGCGATCACCGCCGTGCAGGCGTTCCAGTACTGGGTCAAACTCACCGCTCTGCTCGTCCCGGTGGTGCTGCTGATCATCGTGTTGATCGGCGACGACGTCCGCGTGGACCCGCAGCTGGTCTTCCCGCCCGAGCGGGGTCCGGCCGGCACCGGCCTGTACACGACGCTCTCGCTCATGCTCGCGCTGCTGCTCGGCACGATCGGCCTGCCGCACGTCCTGGTGCGCTTCTACACGAGCCCGGACGGCGGCTCGGCACGGCGTGCGACAGTCCTCGTGATCGTCCTGATCAGCGCGTTCTACGCCGTCTCGTCCACGATGGGCCTCATCGCCCGCGTGGCCGCCCCCGATCTCGCCGAGTCGGGAACCGCCGACACCGTCGTGCTGACCCTCCCCTCACGCCTGCTGCCCGGGATCTGGGGCGATCTCGTCACCGCGCTCGTCGTCGCGGGGGCGTTCGCCGCATTTCTGGCGACCTCCTCGGGACTGGTCGTCTCCCTCGCCGGCGTGGTCAGCCAGGACCTGTTCGGAGGCACCGTTCGCTCATTCCGGCTCGCGGCCATGCTCTGCGCACTGGTCCCGCTCGCGTTCTCGTTCCTGACCGTGCCGGACGGACTCGTCTCCTCGGTCGGGCTGGTGTTCGTCTTCGCCGCGTCCTCGCTGTCGCCGGTGATCGTGCTGTCGGTGTGGTGGCGTCGCCTCACCGCGCGCGGGGCGATCGCGGGGATGGCCGTGGGGGCGGCGCTGTGCGGTGGGGCGCTGATCGCGTCCGCGGTCATCACCGCGCCCGGCTGGTGGACGCCCCTGCTCGCGCAGCCGGCGGCATGGACGATTCCGTTGGCCACCGCCGCGGTGGTCGTGGTGTCGCTGATCGATCCGCGCGGCCCGCACCCCCGCAGCGCGCGGTACGTCGCGCGGTTGCATCAACCGGAGGTCTGAGCTCAGAGGGATCGGATCAGGACGGTCGAGTCATAGGTCTTGCCGTGCCAGTGCACGGTGTCCGCGCGCGTGAATCCCCAGTGCTCGTAGAGCCCCACGAGTGCCGTCGCGGGCTCCGCCGTGTCGACGCCGACACTGCGCGCGCCCGCGTCCCGCGCCCACTCGAGCGCGCCGTGGAACAGCACCGACGCCAGCCCCGTGCCGCGCAGTTCCGGGTGGACGGCGACCTGGTTCAGCCATGCGCGTCGGGGTTCGCGGGCGGCGGCGGTGAGCTTCTGCAGCGACGACGACGGCGGCAGGGACATCGTGGCCGTGGCGCGGATGCCGCCCGGCGCGACGACCACCCACGATCCGCCGCCCGCGCACCGGTGTCGTGTGGTCTGGACGGACTGCGTCGCGGCGGTGAAGTTCAGGCCTTCGACCAGGTGCTCACCGTAGGCGAGGTGGAGCAGCTCCGTCAGTTCCTCGGCATCATCGGCGGTGGTCGGCCGGACCGAGAAACGTGCGTCCATGCATCCATTCTCTCCTGTCGGGTGCGGAGGCGTCGTTGACACGACGCAGCGATCAATGCTAGAAACCTCTTTCGTAAGTCATTACGAAAGTGACTTAGGAAAGGTCGATGATGACGCCGGAGCTCAGCCCGCTCGCTCAGTGCCTGATCGCGCTGCGCGAGGTCGAGCACGCCACGATCAGCGACCTGGCGTCCTCGAGCGGTCTGTCCCGGCCCACCGTCACCGCTGCGCTGGATGAGCTCGAATCGCTCGGGCTGGCCTCTCGCGACGCGGCTCGCGTGGCCACCGGCCGCCCCGCCCGCACCTACACGTTCGTGAAGGGTCGCCGCGTCGTGGTGGGGATCGACCTGAGCGTCGACCCGGTGCAGCTCGTGGTCGCCGATCGACGCGGACGCGTCCGGGCGAACGCCGCCTACGACGTCCGTCCCCCGACCACCGCGAACCCGGACCTCGAGCCCGTCCGAGCCCTGCTCGTCGCCACCCTGGAGAGTCTGACGCTCACGCTGCAGGATGTCGCCGGAATCGGCTTCGCCGTCGCCGGCCTCATCGACGAACGCGGCCTGATGACCTCGGCGCCGCAGGTGACCACGTGGCGCGGTCTGCACGTCGCCGATCATCTCTCCGCCGCGATGGGCGTGCCGGTCACCGTGGATAACGATCTCACCCTGTGCGCCGATGCGGAGTCACGTTTCGGTGCACTCGCCGGCGTTGACACCGGTGTCTACGCGCTGACGTGGCACCACGTCTCCGCTCGCCTGACGAACCACGGCTCCGTGATCCGCGGTCGCCGGGGTCGCGCCGGTGAGGTCGGCATGCTGCGAGCACTCGGACCGTCCGGCGGGCCCCAGGGCGAGCTGCTGAACACCGTGCCGGAGGTCGCCGCCGCGCTCCGCCGACTCCGCGACGATCCCGCCGACGCCGCCAGCCTGAAGGTCCGCGACGAACTCGTGGCCGGGATGGTTCCCGCGCTGGCGGCACTCACACTCACGCTGGACCCGGACGTCATCGTCCTGGGCGGCGCGCTCGCGGCGGAGTCGGCCGCGCTCGCGCCGGCGATCTCCGCGCAGCTGCGCGACTACGTGGCAGGACTCGAGGGTGGCACCGGGCTCGTCCGGGCCGGCGACCTCGGCGGACGGGCGGGCGTCATCGGCGCGCTGTGCCTGGCCTTCGAGGGCTTCGCCTCGTCCCTCTACGGGGTGGACGACATCCCGTCACCGACCATCGCCGACAGCGAGGAGGAATCGCACATGCAGGATTCAGATCAGACGAACACCCCGGTGCGGGTGGCCGTGATCGGCGTGGGGGCGCGATCCGGACTGGCTCTGAACGTCGAGGCGGTGAACGGGCGCGTGGTGGCGGCCGTCGACCCCGCCGAGCAGACGCATGAGCGAGCCCACCGGCTGTTCGGCGATGTCCCCGTCTTCGCCTCGGTCCGCGACCTCGTGGACTCGGGCGAGGAGATCGACGCGGCGTTCGTGACGTCCCCAGACTTCACGCACGCCGAGATCACGATCGAGCTGCTCGAGGCCGGCATTCCGGCCTATGTGGAAAAGCCGCTGGCGATCACGATCGAGGACGCCGACCGCATCCTGGTCACCGCCCACCGCACCGGCACGAAGCTCTACGTCGGCCACAACATGCGGCACATGCGCGTGGTCACGATGATGAAGGAGATCATCGACCGCGGCGACATCGGCGAGGTCAAGGCGATCTGGACGCGCCACTTCGTCGGCCACGGCGGTGACTACTACTTCAAGGACTGGCACGCCGAACGCAGCAAGGGCACGAGCCTGCTGCTGCAGAAGGGCGCGCACGACATCGACGTGATGCACTGGCTCGCCGGCACGAGCTCCCGCACCGTGGTCGGCATCGGCGACCTCGCCGTGTACGGGCAGGTCCAGTCCCGTCGCGACAACAGCGACCGCCGCATGGGCGACTGGTTCTCGATGGACAACTGGCCGCCGCTGGCCCAGACCGACCTCAACCCGGTCATCGACGTCGAGGACATCTCGATGATCATGATGCGCACCGACAGTGGCGTGCTGATGAGCTACCAACAATGCCACTTCACGCCCGACTACTGGCGCAACTACACCGTCATCGGCACGGAGGGACGCATCGAGAACTTCGACGACGGTGCGGGCGGCGAGATCCGCCTCTGGAACCGTCGCAGCGACTACCTGGAGCGGGGCCACGAGCGCTTCCCGATCGAGGACAGCGGTGAGGGCGGCCACGACGGCGCCGACCCGCGCACGGTGGCGGAGTTCATCGGTCTCGTCCGCGAGGGGGCGCCGACCGCCACCAACCCGCTGGACGCGCGCGATGCGGTGGCCGCCGGTGTCGCCGGTGCAGCCTCCATCCGGGGCGGCTCGGAACCGCAGACGATTCCGCCGCTGCCGGCCGAGGTCGTCGACTATTTCCGTGCCGGACAACCCGCTCGTACGGCGGACTGAGGACCGCCCGTGCTGAGGTACGCGATCCGCCGGATCCTGCTGATGATCCCGACACTGATCGGGTCCACTCTGCTGGTCTACCTGCTGGTCTTCCTGATCCCGGGCGACCCGGTCCTGGCGCTGGCCGGTGACAAGCGCCTGTCAGCCTCGACGATCGCTTCGATCCGGGCTCAGTACAACCTGGATGATCCGTTCTTCGTCCAGTACATCAAGTACCTCGGCAACGTGCTGCACGGCGATTTCGGTCGGGACTTCAACGGCAACGCGGTGTCCACGTTGATCGGCACCGCGTTGCCGTACACGGTGGTGCTGGCGCTGTCCGCGTTCGTGCTGAAGATCGTCATCGGCGTGTGCCTCGGCGTCTGGGCGGGCATGAACCAGGGCAAGTTCCCGGACAAGTTCAACCTGATCTTCACGATCTTCTTCCTCGCCGTGCCGGGCTTCATCATCGCGTACTTCGCGCAGTACATCTTCGGGATCAAGCTGCACCTGCTGCCGATCTCGGGCGTGCGAACCGGCTTCCCGATGGCGTTCATCATGCCCGCGCTGGTGCTGGCTCTGGAGACGGCATCGCCGCTGGCACGTCTCACGCGCACGAGCCTCGTGGACGTCCTGCGCAGCGATTACATCGTCACCGCGCGGGCCAAGGGGCTGGCACCCGGCCGGATCATGTGGGTGCACGCCCTGCGCAACGCGCTCATGCCGGTGGTGACATATCTCGGTCTGAGCCTGGCCAGCCTGCTGGGCGGGTCCGTCCTGATCGAGACGATCTTCAACCTGCCCGGCCTCGGCGGCACCCTTGCGCGTGCCATCGACGGGATGAACGGCCCGGTCGTCGTCGGCGTCTCCGTGTTCCTGCTGCTGTTCTACCTCGTGGCCGCCCTCGTGGTGGACCTCCTGTATCCGATCATCGACCCGAGGGTGCGTCATGTCTGAGTCGACGACGAGCATCGCGCTGAAGCGCGTCGCGCCGCGTCGCCGTCGCCGCGGCGGGGGACTGCGGGCTCTGTGGCGCAGTCCGATCTTCCTGATCGCGATCGCCATCATCACCGTGGTCGTGCTGATGGCGATCTTCCCGGGGCTGTTCACCCAGATCGATCCCCGCTCGTGCGATCTGACCAAGTCGCGCGTCGGGCCGGAGCCCGGGCACCTCATGGGATTCGACATCCAGGGCTGCGACTACTGGTCCAACATCGTCCACGGCGCCCGCACGTCGCTGGAAGTGGGCGTGCTCACCGCCCTGCTCACCTTCATCGTCGCCCTCATCGCCGGGTCGCTCGCCGGCTACTTCGGCGGCATCGTGGACACCGCGATCTCCTGGCTGTCGAACATGATCCTCGGCATTCCGAGCATGATCGCGAGTCTGGTCATCCTGTACCAGTTCCGCGACCGGACGGTGTGGACGATCGTCCTCGTCCTCGTGCTCTTCGGCTGGGCGGGCACGATGCGCTACATGCGCAGTTCGGTGCTGCAGGTGAAGAACCTGGAGTACATCCAGGCCGCTCGTGGTCTCGGAGTGGGCAAGTGGACGATCTTGCTGAGACACGTCATCCCGAACTCCGTCACGCCGCTGGTGGTGATGTCGACGCTGTCCATCGGCGCCGGTATGGCCGCGGAGTCCGGCTTCTCGATCCTCGGCGTCGGTCTGCGCCTGCCCGCGATCTCCTGGGGAATCCAGATCGCCCTGGCCGGACAGGACGGCAACTGGCAGATCGCCCCCCTGCTGATGCTGTTCCCCGCCGCCATGCTCGGCCTGACCACGCTCGCGTTCGTGGTGCTGGGTGAAAGTCTACGCGACGCGCTCGATCCGAAGGCCCGCCGATGAAGCCCCTGTTGGAGGTCCGAGACCTCACCGTCGATTTCGGTCCCCGTCGGGGAGGTGCCGTCCGGGTCCTGGATGGCGTCGACCTCACGATCAATCCCGGCGAGACCCTCGCCCTGCTCGGCGAGTCCGGTTCCGGCAAGTCCGTGACGGCGAAGGCCGTGATGGGTCTGCTCCCGAAGGATCAGTCGCGGGTCATGAAGGGCAGCATCCGCTTCGACGGCACCGACCTGCTCACACTCAGTCCGAAGCAGCTGCGCACCGTGCAGGGGTCCCGGATCAGCATGGTGTTCCAGGACGCGCTTTCCGCGCTGAACCCGGTCCAGACGGTGGCGACGCAGATCGGTGAGCTGTACCGCGTGCACCGTGGATTCAGCCGCAAGGAGGCGCACGAAGCTGCGATCGAGATGATGCGTGCGGTCCGGATCCCGGACGCCGCCCGGCGGGCCGACGACTACCCGTTCCAGTTCTCCGGCGGCATGCGCCAGCGCATCATGATGGCGATGGCTCTCGCGCTGGATCCGGACCTGCTCATCGCGGATGAGCCGACCACGGCTCTGGATGCCACGGTGCAGGCCCAGATCCTGGATCTGCTGGCCGAGCAGCAGGAGGCGCGCGGGATGGCGATGATGATCATCACGCACGACCTCGGCGTCGCCGGCCAGCTCGCCGACCGGGCTCTCGTGATGTACGCCGGCCGGCCCGCGGAGACGGCTCCGATCGACGAGCTGTTCGACCGCCCCGCGCACCCGTACACCGTGGGTCTGCTCGGATCCATCCCGGATGCCCGCCACGCGGGGAAGGATCTGCCCACGATCCCCGGCCTGCCGCCGGACATCGCTCACCGCCCCGCCGGGTGCAGCTTCCACCCGCGGTGCCCGTTCGCCACCGACATCTGCCGCGAGCAGACTCCCGCCTACGAGCTCGTCGCGGCCGAACGCCGCTCGGCGTGCCATCACGCGAAGGAGGTGATGGCCGATGCCGTTGTTGGAGCTTGAGGGCATCCGTCGCCACTACCGCCAGAACCGGACGCTGTTCGCCGGGAACAAGGACGAGAACGCGCACGCTCCGGTGCGCGCCGTCGATGGCGTCGACCTCGCGATCGAGGACGGCGAGACGCTGGGCCTGGTCGGCGAGTCCGGCTGCGGCAAATCGACCCTGGCCCGCATCATCTGCGGCCTGGAGGAACCGAGCGAGGGCGTGGTCCGGTGGCAGGGTGAGGACCTCACCGCCATGGATCCCGTCGCCCGCGCCGGACTGCACCGGAACGTGCAGATGGTGTTCCAGGACCCGCACGCCTCGTTGGACCCGCGACGCTCGGTCGGCGAGTCGATCGCCGAGGGGATCCGCACCCACAAGCTGCTGCCGAAGGCGGCGATCCCCGATCGGGTGGCCGAACTGCTCGAGCAGGTCGGGTTGAATCCGGAGAACGCGGACCGCTACCCGCACCAGTTCTCCGGCGGACAGCTGCAGCGGGTCGGTATCGCGCGTGCGCTCGCGGTGGAGCCGAAGCTGCTGGTCTGCGATGAGCCGGTCTCGGCGCTGGATCTGTCCGTGCGCGCGCAGGTGCTGAATCTGTTGAACCGCCTGAAGCGCGAGCTGGGGTTGGCGATCATCTTCATCGCGCACGACCTCGACGTGGTCCAGCACATGTCCGATCGCATCGTGACGATGTACCTCGGCAAGATCGTGGAGTCCGGGTCGGACGCGGAGGTCTATGACCGCACCGCCCACCCGTACACGCGGGCGCTGCTGTCCGCGATCCCGCGCAAGCTCGCTCCGGGGGAGTCGCTGGAACGCATCGTGTTGCAGGGTGACCCGCCCTCGCCGATCGCGCCGCCGCCCGGATGCCCGTTCCACACGCGGTGCTACACCGCTGTGGACAAGTGCCGGACCGACGTGCCGGTCCTTGACAGCGTGCCCGGGGACGGGCCCGACCATCGATCGGCGTGCTTCCTCGCCGCCGAGGTGAGCGTGTCCGACATCGGACGCGTCACCACCACAGCCCTTCCCACACCATCCGTCCCGCAGCGCGAGCCGCACGGTTCCGCGGCGGATCTCGAAAGGAACAACCCATGACACGCAAGGCACCCCGCATCGTCGCGGGGCTCATGATCGCCGGACTGAGCGCGCTCACCCTGACCGGCTGCTTCGGCTCACTCAACGGCTCTGATTCCGGATCGGGTGGCACCGCCGGAGCGGACGGTGGCAAGCAGACGAGCTTCATCGCCGTCAACAACGGCGAGATCAAGCGCGTGACCGGTGCGCAGAACCCGGGCTCGCAGATCGCCATGGCGATCTGCGAACCGCTGACCGGCATCAAGGAGGACGGCTCCGTGTTCATGCGTGGTGCGAAGTCCGTGGAGAGTGACGACCAGAAGCACTGGACCGTCGTCGTCGCACCGGACCACACGTTCTCCGACGGCACCAAGATCGACGCGCAGACCTATGTCGACACGTTCAACTTCATCGCGACCGGCAAGAACGCGATGCCCTCGAACTACGCCTACGGGCAGATCGCGGGCTACGACGAGATCAATAAGCCCGACGACACCTCCGGCGGGGACACGCTGTCCGGCCTGAAGGTCGTGGACGCGAACACGTTCACGATCGACATGAAGACGCCGAACAACGATGTGCCGTACATGCTCTCCACCCTGCCGTTCTGCCCCGTGCCGGCCAGCGGCCTGAAGGACATGACGGCGTACGACAAGAAGCCGATCGGCAACGGCGTCTACACGCTCGACTCGCTGGACCCGCAGGTCGAGGCCGTCCTCACCAAGGACCCGAAGTACAAGGGCTGGGTACCGGACGGTGCCGCGGACAAGATCACCTTCCGCGTGTACACGGACACGAACACCGCGTACCAGGATGTCGCGGCCGGCAACGCCGACGTGCTGCGGAGCCTGCCGCCGGGACTCATCGCCCAGGCGCGCAACTCGCTCGGCGACAAGGGTCTGACCGCGATCGACCGCAACACGCTGGAGACCTACGTGCTGTGGCCGACGTACCTGGACAAGGAATTCCCGATCGAGGTGCGCCAGGCGTTCTCGATGATCATCAACCGCGCCTCCATCGCGAAGGACCTGTTCAAGGGCGCCGTCGCTCCGGCGACCTCGCTGATGCCGAACTCGGTCTCCGCCTACCGTGAGGGCGCCTGCGGCGAGTACTGCGAGTACAACCCGACGAAGGCGAAGGAGCTGCTGGCGAAGGCGAACTTCACCGGCACGATCCCGTTCAACTACTCCGCGGACAACACCACCGACGCCGCTCTGGCGCTCGCGGTGTCCAACGCGGCGAAGGAGATCGGCCTGAACGTCGAGCCGCGTCCGACGCCGGCGGCGAACCTGTCCGAGAAGATCAACGACTACAAGCTGGACGGCCCGTCGACGTCGCTGTGGGGATCGTCGTTCCCGGCCGCCTCGGAGTGGATCGCCTCGATCACCGTCGACGCGAACTACCACCTCAAGTACACCAACGACTCCGCACAGGCCGACATCGTCGCCGCCTGGGGCTCGAAGGATGAGGCTGCGGCGAACAAGCTGTGGCAGTCCGCCGAGGACAAGATCCTCGCTGACCAGGTGATCCAGCCGCTGTACGAGCAGGTCATGTACATCGCCCACACGCCGTGCATGAAGCCGCACGCCGCCGGTGGCGACATGCAGTTTCTACCGCACCGAGGTGACCTGCACGGAATGAGCCGCGCGCATCACTGACATCGGCCCGCCGGAATCCGTTCCGGCGGGCCGCTCTGTGTTTCGGACCGGAGGGTCGGAGGTCACAATGGGGTCATGGCTGACTCCGCAACGGCGTGGGTTCTGCACGTCGACCTCGACCAGTTCATCGCCGCTGTCGAGGTGCTCCGGCATCCCGAGCTCGTCGGGAAGCCGGTGGTCGTCGGAGGCCGTGGCGACCCGACGAAACGCGCTGTCGTGTCGACGGCGTCATATGAGGCACGAGCGTTCGGCGTCGGGTCGGGGATGCCGCTGCGCATCGCCGCGCGGAAGATCCCCGACGCCGTCTTCCTGCCCGTCGACGCGCCCGCCTACACGGCGGCCTCCGAAGAGGTCATGGCGACCCTGCGGGCCTTCCCCGGCGCCACCGTGCAGGTGCTCGGCTGGGACGAGGCGTTCGTCGGAGTGCGGACCGTGGATCCCGAAGCGACGGCCAACGAGATCCGTGCGGCGGTGCTTAAGCGCACGCGTCTGCACTGCAGCGTCGGGATCGGCGACACGCTCGTCCGGGCGAAGAACGCCACCGATCTCGGCAAGCCGCGCGGCGTCTTCCGGCTCACCCGCGAGAACTGGCTCGACGTGCTCGGCGATCGGCCGACGCGCGACCTGTGGGGGATCGGCCCGAAGATCTCGCAGCGGCTCGCGACGCTCGGCATCCGCACGGTCGCGGAACTCGCTGCCGCCGAGGATCAGGTGCTCGCGGCCGAGTTCGGGCCCAAGATGGGCCCCTGGTACGGATCGCTCGGTCGCGGGGACGGGGCCGCCGTGGTCGATGACACTCCGTGGGTCGCGCGGGGACACAGCCGGGAGACCACCTTCCAGCAGGACCTCACCGAGCGCACCGCGATCGAACAGGCGGCACGGGACATGATCGCCCCCGTTCTGGACGACATCGCCGCGGAGGGACGCCCCGTGGTGGGCGTCGGCCTGAAGGTGCGCTACGCGCCGTTCACCACGAAGACGTTCGTCCACAAGGTCGCCGCGACGACGGACCGTGCGGTGGTGACCGCCGAGATCATGGCACTCGTCGAGCGGATCGAGCCCGAACGCGCGATTCGTCTGCTGGGCGTCCGGGCCGACATGGCGATGCCCGACGGCGCCCGGGAAGGCCACACGCCGACGCGAGGCGGGTGGTGAGCACCGTCGTCGGCTCGGATAGCGTTTCGGCATGATCGAGTCGATCGTTTTCCTGCGGGCGATCAACGTCGGCGGACGCCATCCGTTCCCGGCTGCGGACATCCGCCGTGTGCTCGGCGTGGTCGGGGGCACCGACGTCGCCACACATGCGGCGTCCGGCAACGTCTTCCTCCGATCCGACATCGCCCCCGCGGACCTCGACGCCACGCTGGAGGCGGCGTTCGCGGACGACCGGGGATTCGACGTGCCCGTGGTGTCATTCACCGTGCCCGAGTTCCGGGACCTCGCTGCGGAGACGGCCGCGCTCGCGGAACCGGGCCTGGCGCGCCACTACGTCAACCTGCTGCAGACGCCCCTCGACGCCGAGACCACCGCGGCGGTGGAGGCGTTGACCGATCCGGCGAAGGGGCGGATGGTCGTTCGGGACCGCGCCGTCCACGCGCTCCTCGGTCCGGAGTACACGCCGGGGGAGACGGACCCGCTGCGCGCCGGCCGGCTCCTCGGGGTCACCACCAGCCGCAACGCGAACGTCATCGCGACCCTCGCAGCGAAGTGGACCTGAGCATCAGCGAACAGCTCAACCTCACGCGAACAGGTCGTCGAACGCGTCGACGCGGACGCGCGCAGCGGCCGGACGCGCGGGCGCGATGGGGGTCGAGACGCCGGTGTCCACCACCTCCATGCGCTCGCGGGCGGCGTCGGTGAGGAAACGACTGGGCTTGGCCATCACGTGCCGGGCCAGGAACGACGTCGGGTGCGTCGGCAGACGCGCCGGGGCGTACACGTCCAGCGAATCGCGCGCCCGGGTGAGCGCGACGTAGAACAGCCGCTGCTCCTCGGCGAGCCCGTCGTCGCTCGTGAGCGCCATGTCCGAGGGCATCGCGCCGTCGCAGGCCCGCAGCACGTGCACGTTGTCCCACTCCAGACCCTTCGCGGAGTGGATCGTGGACAGCGTCACCCAGTCTTCATCGAGGTGCGGCTTGTGTGCCCAGTCGCCGGACACGTTCACCGGGTCGATCGCCTGCTCGCTGACGAACGTGCGCAGGTCACGCTGCCGAGCGGCCGCTTGCGCGATGCCGTCGACGTCGGTGACGCGGCGCTGCCAGTCCGGGTAGTGCGCGCGCAGCAGCGGGTCGATCGCACCGTGGCACGCCTCGACGAGTTCGGTCACGGCGGTGGTCGCGTCGACGGCGCCGAGGAGGGACAGCGTCGAGGACAGCCCGGTGCGCGCCCGCGCCGGGGCGGCGGCCACCACCTCTGCGGCCCGATCGATGCCGCCGTCGGCCAGCATCGCGGCGAGGGTTCGGGCGGTGGCCTTGCCGATCGCTCGGTGACGGGTCAGGACGCGGTACCAGGCGACCTCGTCCGCCGGGTTCAGCACGACGCGGAACGTCGCCAGGAGATCCCGGACGTGCGCGGTCTCCAGGTACCCGATGCCACCGAACTTGTGGAACGGAATGTCCCGGACCTTGAGCTCCACCTCGAGCAGGGCGCTGTGCGTTCCGGTGCGCATCAGGACAGCCTGTTCGCGCAACGGCCGACCGTTGGTGTGGGCGGTGAGGATGCGGTCGGCGATCGTCCGTGCCTCGTCGTCGGCGTTGTCGCACACCACGAGGGCGGGGCGCGGTCCGGTGACGGCGCGATCAGCGTGCAGCGTCAGCTGCAGCTCACCGGGACGGACGACGTTGGCCACATCGAGGATCTGCTGCGTGGAGCGGAAATTGCGCTCCAACCGGACCACCGTGGAGTCCTGGAACGCCTTCGCGAGTTCGAGCAGGTGCCCGGCGTTCGCCCCGCGGAAGCCGTAGACGGCCTGGGCGTCGTCGCCGACCACGCACAGACCCTTCCCGTCCGGGCAGAGGCCGCGCACGATGTCGACCTGCAGGCTGTTCACGTCCTGGTACTCATCCACCAGCACCCAGTCCCACCGGGCGCGCAGGCGCGCACCCACGTCCGGGTCGGCGACGAGCGCGCGCCACGCGACGAGCAGGTCATCGAGATCGAGCAGTCCGCGCTCGCGCTTGCGGGCTGCGTAGGCGCGCAGCAGCGCGGTGATGGCCTCGGTGTGCTCGAGCGCCCACGGGAACTGCGCCTCGATGACCTTGCGCGCCGGCGTCCCGGTGTTGATCGCGCGGGAGGCGATGTCCGCGATCGTGCGGGTGGTGGGCAGCCGAACGTCCGTGCCGGTCAGCCCGTGCTCGCTGCGGAGCAGATCGATGAGGTCGGTGACGTCATCGGGGTCGAGGACCGTGACGTCAGCCAGCCCGAGGTGCTGGGCGTGCTCGGCGACGATGCGGTGCGCGACCGCGTGGAAGGTGCCGCCGTTGATCCGCTGCGCGGCCTGGGTGTCGCCGCACAGCGCGGCGGCCCGCGCGATCATCGCCGCGGCCGCACGGCGGGTGAACGTCAGCAGCAGAATGCGCTCCGGTGCGGACCCGGACTCGAGCAGTCGCGCGACGCGTGAGGTGAGCACGCGCGTCTTCCCGGTCCCGGCACCCGCCGCGATCACCAGGGGTCCGTCGCCGTGCATCACGGCGGTCAGCTGGGGCCCGTCCAGCCCGGCGAGGGGATCGTTCTCGGTCACGTCCGCGACGCTATCCGGGAGCACCGACATCGGCCCCGCGTCCCGGGAAAGGGTCAGCGCGAGGACGGGTGTGGCTCGTTGAGGGGAGTCCAGCGGAGGAAGGTGTCGTCGCGGTCGAGCCGGGCGGCGGGGAGCCAGCCGTCCGGAGTGGGGTCTGCGGAGTGCGGGCGGATGAGGATCTCGGGCTTCGCATCGTCGCCACCGATCGCGTCCCATGCCCGGATGTGTGCGGCGAGCCGCTCGGCGAGCTCATCACCACGCGGGCCGTAGGCGTGGACGATCAGGTCGAGATGCTCGTCGTCGATCCAACGGGCGGCAGGAGCCGCGAGGGACAGCCCGCCGTCGGTGTCGATCGCGACCGGGGTGCCGAACGGACTGCCCGCGGTGAAGCCCTCCGGACGTGGCGTCGTCGCGGACCAGGTGGCAGTGGGGAAGGGTGCGGCGCCGATCCAGAGGAAGAGGTTGAGCCAGAGGATCGGGCCGATCTGGACGCCGGTCTCGTGCACGCGAGACGACTCGGCGATCATCGCGTCGAACGCCTCCGTGGACACGGAACCGGGTGCTGTGCCGGTCAGCCAGCTGTTCTCGTCCGTGTTCACCACCGCGGGACGCTCGCCGGCTTCTCCCTCGCCCTGCGCTCCGACGAAACCCCCGGTGAGGGGAATGCCGCCGATCAGTGCGTCGCCCCGGCGGCGGGTGAGCACGCACGTGCCGAGCCCACCGAGGCGCATCGGCGCCAGGAACGTCCCGCCGTCCCTGAGGGCCGAGACGAGTGGCCACGGGACATGTGCGACGTCAACCGTGAGCATGATGCGGTCCGCCTCTTCCTCGCCGAGGCCTCGCCAAGCGTCGGCGACCCGGACCTCGATGCCGGACAGATCCACATCCTGCGCCGCGATGCCGACACGGGCGCGATCGATCACGGACGGGTCGATGTCGACGCTCAGCACCGAACCCGTGGGTCCGGCGAGCTGCGCGAGGAGCGCGGCGTTGTAGCCGCCGGAACCGACCTCGATGATCCGGTCGCCGGGCTCGACGGCGAGCGCCGTCGCCATGGCGGCCTGCAACCACCCCGCTGACACGGTGCTCAGCCACCGGCCGTCCTCATGAGCGATGATGCGGATGGCGTCGTCGCTGTACACCGCTTCGAGCGCGGCGTCCGGAGCGAACGCGGAGCGATCCAGCGATGCGACGGCCGACCGGACGCGCGGATCATCCAGGTGACCGTCCCCGGTCAGGCGGGTGACGAACTCCTCCCGAGCGCGCTTTTCCGCCGTCTTCTCCACCATGACATCCCCCTCGTGCGTGCGTTTCCGGAGCCTACGGGCCACCATCGACAGAGCTCAGTGTCCGTGCCCCCGACTACACTCGACGGGGTGACGCCTCCCGCCTCCTTCCCCCGCGAATCCGCAGCTCCGGGACGGTCGGCGTCGCACGATCCCTACGCCGACGTGCCCTTTGACGACGTGCCGTTCGATGACGTCCCGCCGTACGACCCGTACGAGGACGTCCCGTTCGATGACGAGCCGCCGATGGACCTCGACTTCGCCGGCGGTGCCCCGCCGCCGGACGCGGGGTACGCACCGGCTCCGCCGCGCGCGCGAGCGTCGCAGTACGCCACCGCGGCCGAGGCCCTGCGCACCGTGTACGGCTACGACGCGTTCCGCGGTGACCAGGCCGCGATCGTCAATCAGGTCATCGACGGCGGCGACGCGATCGTGCTGATGCCCACGGGCGGCGGCAAGTCCGTCACGTACCAGGTGCCGGCGCTCGTCCGTCCCGGAACCGGACTCATCGTCTCGCCATTGATCGCCCTCATGCACGATCAGGTGGACGCCCTGCGCGCCAACGGCGTGCAGGCCGCGTACCTGAATTCCACACAGTCCGCTTCCGAGCGCAGCGCCGTGGAGCGGGCGTACGTCGCCGGCGAGCTCGACCTGATCTACGTCGCGCCGGAGCGGCTGTCCAGCCCCGCCACGCGCGCGCTGCTGCAGCGCGGCTCGCTCAGCGTCATCGCGATCGACGAGGCGCACTGCGTCGCGCAGTGGGGCCACGACTTCCGGCCGGATTACCTCGCCCTCGGCGATCTCGCCGAGGTGTTCCCCGGCGTCCCGCGGATGGCGCTGACCGCCACCGCGACCCGCGCCACGCACCAGGAGATCACCGAGCGGCTGAGTCTCGGCGACGCCCGGCACTTCGTCTCCAGCTTCGACCGACCCAACATCCAGTACCGCATCGACGCGAAGGCAGAGCCGCGGCGGCAGCTGGTGGACTTCATCCGCTCGCAGCCGGAGGGCTCGGCGGGCATCGTCTACGCCCTCAGCCGCAAGGCCGTCGAGCAGACCGCGGAGGCCCTGGCCAAGCAGGGCATCGACGCCCTGCCGTACCACGCGGGCCTGCCTGCCGAGGTGCGCCAGCGCAACCAGTCGCGGTTCCTGCGCGAGGACGGCGTCGTGATGGTCGCGACGATCGCGTTCGGCATGGGCATCGACAAGCCGGACGTCCGCTTCGTCGCGCACATCGACCTGCCCAAATCCGTCGAGGGCTATTACCAGGAGACCGGGCGTGCGGGTCGAGACGGCGAGCCGAGCGTCGTGTGGATGGCGTACGGGCTCGGCGATGTCGTCCAGCAGCGCCGCCTGATCGACCAGGGTGACGGCGATCGGGCGCACAAGATGCGCCAGCAGCGGCACCTGGACGCCATGCTCGCGCTGTGCGAGACCGTGCAGTGCCGTCGCCAGAACCTTCTGGGGTACTTCGGTGAGCAGTCCGCCCCGTGCGGCAACTGCGACACCTGCCTCACGCCGCCGGAGACCTGGGACGGTCTGGTCGCCGCGCAGAAGCTGCTGTCCACGATCGTGCGGCTCAAGCGCGAGCGGAACCAGGCGTTCGGGGCCGGTCACCTCATCGACATCCTGCGCGGCGCGTCCACGGACCGGATCCGGCAGTACCGTCACGACGAGCTGTCCACGTACGGGCTCGGCGCGGACCTGTCCGATGCGGACTGGCGCTCGGTGGTGCGGCAGCTCCTCGCCCGCGGCATCCTGGTCGCCACGGGGGAGTACGGCACGCTGGCGCTCGGTGACCCGGCCGCCGCGGTGCTGCGCGGCGATGCGCCCGTGCCTCTGCGCCGGGACGTCCTGGGTCGCACCGGGGGAGGATCCGGGCGAGCGAAGAAGGCAAGCGCGGCCGCGGACCTGCCCGACGACGCTCGTGAGCTGTTCGAGGAGCTGCGCGTCTGGCGGGCCGGTGTCGCGCGGGAGCAGGGCGTGCCCGCCTACATCGTCTTCGGCGATGCGACGCTCCGGGCGCTCGCCGAGCACCGTCCGTCGTCCGCGGCAGAACTGGACGGCATCAGCGGCATCGGTGCCAAGAAGAAGGACGCCTACGGCGAAGCCGTCCTCGAGGTCATCGCGCGGGGGTGACGGGCGCGAGCATGCCGGCGACGTAATCCGCGAAGAGCGTCCCGGCGTCGACCAGGTCCGGTTCGTAGAGCGCTTGGACGCGCAGACCCAGCCAGAGTCCCGCGAGCATGGTCGCATCGACGCCGTCCGTCGCTTCCGGCGGGAGTGAGCCCTGCGTCCGGGCGAGGTCCAGCAGCGCGCCGAAATGCGCGCGCAGTGCGGCCAGCCGCAGCGCGACGATCGGGTGTGCCGGATGCGACGGCGCGGACGCTTCGTGGCAGATGAGCACCGTCGCGTCGTGGAACACCCGGGCGGAGTGCGTCGCCGTGGAGCGGCGGGCGGCCAGGACGAGGGCGTCGCGGACCGACGTCGCGGCGGCCTCGGCGAGCTCGACCTCATTGGAGGCGTCGCGCGAAGCGAGTACCGCTTCCAGCAGGGCTTCCTTCGAGGAGAAGTCTTCGAAGATGCTCGACTTCGCCACGCCGGACGCGGCAGCGATGTCGCGCATCGCCGTGTCGCCGAATCCGGACCGCGCGAACAGATCGATGGCCGCGGCGAGCACTCGGCCTTCGCGGTCGGTCGGCGCCGGGGGCTCGGGCTGCGGCGGCAGCGTGGCGCCGGGCTCCCGATTGTGCGAGCGAGCGAGGCCGCGGGAGTACTGGCCGACGAGGTCGACGATGTCGATCTCGTCCGGAGCGAACAGGCTCATGACCTGCAGACCGTGCCAGGTCGCGATGAAGACCCGGGCGTCGATCAGCGGGTCTCGGTTCGCACCGAGGTCGGACCGGCCGAGGAAGTGCCCTTCGGACACCTTCATGCGCCGCTGGTGCCGCGCGAGCATGTACGCGTGGGCGGGGTGTTCCGGTGCGCTGGCCTCGCCATACGCCGTGGCGATCAGGGCGAGCGCCGCCGGCGCGGCGGAGAGTTGGCGGGCGTACTCCTGCAGCGGCTCCATGGTGGGTGCGCCGCGTTCGCGGCCGGCCGGCATCCGCTGGTCCAGGACCGTCAGCACCGCCTCGAGCACCGCGGCCTTGGACGGATAGTGCCGCAGCAGTCCCGCGTGCGTGATGCCGCTGTGCGCGGCGATGTCGCGCAAAGAGGTCGCGTGGTAGCCCGGATCGAGGAACAGCTCGATGGCCGCGTCGACGATTCGCGTACGACTGGCCCGTCCGCGGGGGGTCCGAGCGTGTGAGGGCACGGGATGCCTGTCTTCAATAGGGGTCGGACCGCGGTTGCATGTTACCAAACGGTCGGGGTACTGTGGCCGAACGGTCGGGCGCCGGGGGGCGCACCACCGTACCGCACTGCAGGGAGGAGCTCACGTGGACGCCACGCTGAACCCATCCTGCACCATGCATGATGCATCGGCCGACCGCTGGGGGGCTGTCGCCGTACGTCATGCAGTGATCGACGCGTTCTCGCGCTGGGGGGCATGAGAGCGGCCGCGGTCCGAACAGAGTGCGGAACTCGCTGCAATGGAACCCCATCTCGCACCGGGGGGCGTGGGATGGGGTTCCGCAGCCCGGGACGGGCGCCGTGGCGAGAGCCGGGCGCCTGTCTTCGTGGTGCGCCCGCGGTTCGCCGACGGCCGCGTGCCGGTCGGCGTCGTCCGTGACGGCTTCTGAGGCTGGACGTTGGCTCCGAAGCTGTGGGACTCCCACAACGATTTGGTGAGACTCAGTGTCACGCGATTGTGGGCATCGGCCACCCATCTTGGCGACCAGGTGTCGAAGTTCTAGCGTGTAGACATCCCACCGTGCGATCTTCCGAGGGGCATCAATGTTTTCATCCGACGTGTCCGCACACGCCTCCCACACCACCACCACGCCGCGCATCGACATCGACGGCGTCACCGACATGCTGCTGGGCACCTGGAGTGATGTCCGTCGCCAAGCGCGCGCGATGGTCAAGGACCCGGCCTTCTGGCGGGACGGTGACCTCGGCAAGGACGCTCACCGCGAGCGAGTGCTCGAGCAGCTGAAGCTCCTCGTCGAGCGCAAGGCGATCCACCGTGCGTTCCCGACGCGTCTGGGCGGTCAGGACGACAACGGTGGCAACATCGCCGGCTTCGAGGAGCTCGTCACCGCCGACCCGAGCCTGCAGATCAAGGCCGGTGTGCAGTGGGGACTCTTCGGTGCCGCCGTGCTGCACCTCGGCACCGAAGAGCACCATGACACCTGGCTGCCCGGCATCATGGACCTCTCCATCCCCGGCGCGTTCGCGATGACGGAGATCGGACACGGCTCGGACGTCGCGGCCATCGGGACCACCGCGACGTACGACCCCGCGACGGAGGAGTTCGTCATCAACACGCCGTTCCGCGCGGCGACCAAGGAGTACCTCGGCAACGCGGCGCTGCACGGGATCGCGGCGACGGTGTTCGCCCAGCTGATCACCGACGGCGTGAACCACGGTGTGCACTGCTTCTATGTCCCGCTGCGTGGCGAGGACGGCGTCGATCTGCCCGGCATCGGCCGCGAGGACGATGGCCTCAAGGGTGGCTTGAACGGCATCGACAACGGCCGGCTGAGCTTCGATCACGTCCGGGTGCCGCGCACGAACCTGTTGAACAAGTACGGCGACGTCGCGGTGGACGGCTCGTACACGAGCCCGATCGCGAGCCCGGGTCGTCGCTTCTTCACGATGCTCGGCACCCTCGTTCAGGGCCGCGTGTCGTTGGATGGTGCCGCGTCGTGGGCCTCGGCGCTCGGCCTGGACATCGCGATCACCTACGCCGGTCAGCGCCGCCAGTTCGATGCCGGGTCCGGCACGGACGAGATGGTGCTGCTGGACTACGGCAAGCACCAGCGTCGCCTGCTCCCGCGCCTGGCGACGACGTACGCGTCGATCTTCGCGCACGACGAGTTCCTGAAGAAGTTCGACGGCGTCTTCAGCGGCAAGGCCGCGTCCGACACCGATCGCGAGGACCTCGAGACGCTCGCCGCCGCGCTCAAGCCGCTGTCGACGTGGCACGCGCTGGACACGCTGCAGGAGTGCCGCGAGGCCTGCGGCGGGTCGGGTTTCATGTTCGAGAACCGCTTTGTCGGACTGCGTGCGGACCTCGACATCTACACGACCTTCGAGGGCGACAACAACATTCTGCTGCAGCTGGTCGGCAAGCGGCTGCTGACCGACTACGGCACTCAGCTGAAGGAGAAGGACCAGCGCCAGCTCGCGGCCTTCGCCGTCGGCCAGGCGGCCGGCAAGGTCTTCCACGGCGCCGGGCTGCGTCGCCTGGGGCAGGCGTTCGCGGACATGGGGTCCACGGCCCGGTCCGTGGAGTTCGGCCTGCGCGAGCGGGACCAGCAGGAGCTGCTCGCGGACCGCGTCCAGCAGATGGTCGCGGACATCGCAATGCGCATGCGCCCGTCCGCGAAGCAGACACCGGACGAGGCGTTCGCGACGTTCAACGAGAACCAGTCCGAGCTGATGGAAGCCGCGCGCGCTCACGGTGAGCTGCTGCAGTGGGAGGCGTTCACCGACGCCGTCCGCACCGCGCCGGACGACGGAACCCGCGAGGTGCTGACCTGGCTGCGCGACCTGTTCGGCCTGTCCCTGATCGAGAAGCACCTCGCCTGGCACATCATCAACGGTCGGCTGTCCACCCAGCGTGCGGCCTCGGTCTCGCGCTACATCGACCGCCTCTGCCAGCGCCTGCGTCCGCACGCGCAGGACCTCGTGGACGCGTTCGGCTACGAGCCGGAGCACCTGCGAGCTCCCATCGCCTCCGGCATCGAGGCCGCCCGCCAGGACGAGGCGCGCGCCTACTACGCCGAACTCCGCGCCTCCGGCAACGCCCCGGTCGAGGAGAAGGTCATGTACAAGAAGGCCAAGGCCGAGGAGAAGGCCCGCGCCAAGGCCGCCAAGGCTCGCGCCAAGTCCTGAACTCTCCCTCGGCATCAGCGCCCGTCCCGTTCGCGGGGCGGGCGCTTTGTCGTCGGTGTGGTCGGGGGCTGCGGTGGTTGGGTCGGGTGCGCTCGTCTTTGCGGGTTCGCCTGTCGCCGCGCTTCGGGGGCTGGGGTGGCTCGGTTTCGGCTTAAGACTGCCCGGTGGATGGTTGCGTTCCGGACGCCGTCTCGCGATCCACGTGAGCGGCTCTCTCGCCGGCTCGGGTGCGCTCGCGTGTCCGAACGCTGCGGGATTCGGCTCGGTTGGGTCGTCGGTTGACGACGACGTGGGGGATGTGGTCACCTCGCGTTCCAGCGTGCTGGGGTTTCTTGGCTTAAGACGACACGGGTTCTCGGGGTGGTGGGGTTCTTCCGTCGGCGCGCGGACCCGGGGGTGGTTGGCTCGGGTGCGCTCGTCCCGGCGCGTTCGCTTGTTGCCGCGCTTCGGGGTCTGGGGTGGCTGGGTTTCGGCTTAAGACTGCCCGGTGGGCGGTTGCGTTCCGGACGCCGTCTCGCGTTCTGTCCCGGGGCCCTTCCCACTGGCCGTCTCGCGTTCAGCGTCGGCACCCCTCAACTCGGTCGGGCGGGGCCCGTGTCGGGTGCCTTCCGACCCTCCCATCACCCGGTCGTTGGGCGAGCGTTGGCGAGACGAAACGGCGTGAGGTGCGGGGCGGGGTCGGGGTGAGAGAAGCCTCATCTCCACAGGCTGAAATCCATCCACAGCCTGGGATATTCAACGTCCAATGTCGGAGGCCCAGCGTAAAATATGGCTTATGAACACGACGATGGAACGGACCCGGGAAGCGATGGCTTACGCCGTCGCCGACCTCCGCTCCATCCTGTCTTCCGGCACCCTCGACACGGCCGACCGGGACGATGTTCTCGGGTTCCTGATCGGGGTCGGAGACCTCTACCGGCAGGTCGAAGCCACGCTCGTGATCGGCACCGGTGTCATCGAGAAGCGCTCCGCATCTGCGGAGCGCTTCGACGTTTCCGCCGACTGCCGCTCCGCCAACGAAGTGATGCAGCGCACCACCGGTGCCGCACCCACCACCGTCAAGCGATGGAGCCGCCTGGCCGCGACCATCAAGCCCGCACGGGTGTTGCCCTCTGGCGAGGAGAAGCCGGCAGAGTTCCCGGCCCTGCGCGAAGCACTCACCACAGGAGCGATCGGGGCGGACGGTCTCGAGGCCGCCACCCGGCCCCTGCGGGAGATCAAGGACCGCGTGGACGCGACTGATTTCGCGGAGGTCGATGAGGTTCTCGCGGCGATGACGACGACGACCGGTGCTCCGGTGATGTGCGACACGCTCCGGGATGCTTCCCTCCGTTTGGCCACCGACCTGAACATCACGGGTGCCGAGGATGAAGAAGAGAAGGCTTTCCGGGGCCGGGCACTGCGGCTCGGCGTCAAGCGCAACGGGCTCGTCCCGATCACCGGTCAACTCGTCCCGGATGTGGCCGGTGCACTGTCGGTCCTGTTGGATTCGATCAACAACCCGCACGGTCAGCCCGCGGGCGTGAAGTTCCGACCGTCGGACGAGTCCGACGAGAACGCGGATGTGCGGAGCATGGCTCAGCGCAACCACGACGCCCTCGGCACGATCCTCGCCGCGGTCCCCAACGCTCCCGACATGCCGACGAACGGCGGCGGCGCACCCGTCCTGATCATCCACGCGACCGAAGACACTGTTCGTGCCGGTGAAGGGTGGGCCACGATCCCTGGGGCCGACGCGACCGGCACGGATGTTCCGGTGCCGTTCGCCGCGGCGAAGCATGTCGGATGCTGTGGCACGGTCCAGCACCTCACGTCCGCGAAGAACGGGCGGATCGTGAAGCTCACCATCGACAAGCGGGTGTTCAGCACTGACCAGCGGCGAGCGATCGCCGTCCGGGACCGGTCCTGCGTGATCCCGGGATGCCACACCCCGGCCCGGTGGTGCGAGATCCACCACGTGAAGGAATGGTCCAACGGCGGTCAGACGGATGTCGATAACGGGGTGCTGATCTGCTGGCACCACCACCGCTTCGTCGACCGCATGGACTGGGATATCCGGATGACCGACGGCGTCCCCGAAGTGCGACCGCCCGACTGGATAGACCCCACGAAATCCTGGCAAGCCACCGGCCCACGGGTCCCGGGCCGGCCGAAGCGGGGTGCGTGATGTCCGGGGAGAACTCCGCCCATACCATGCCCACCCCGCACCGTGTGACGTTCCGCCTCGCCGACGATCGTCCAACGACCGAGAAGGGGGTCGCCACCGACGTGACGAACCGTATCGGCGCGGCGCTCGGCGCGGCGACACGTGACGGCGCGCCGACCCGTGGTGTGGCGGAAATCGGTGACGGGGTGGCGGCCGGCGAGGCCACGTCCATCTCAGCGACGCAAGTCGGCGACGAGAGCCGATCCGTGACGGGCGGTCTTAAGCCGAAAACACAACCCCGCCGGAACCCGCAGCGCCGAACGCAGCGCACCCGCGGCACCTCAAGCGCACCCGACGCAACCACCTCGACATCCGCGCGCCGACACGTGAACAGCCCCACCCCGACAACCCGTGTCGTCTTAAGCCAGAAGAACGCAACCATGCTGGAACGAGACACGAGCACCCTCCCCACACACGTTGCGACGTTCGTCTCTCTGGCGCTCGATCAACGACGGGGTCCGCGGCCATGCTGGAACGAGACACGAGCACCCTCCCCACACACGTTGCGACGCTTCGTCAGGCCGGCGCTCGCTCAACCACCGGGGTGGCGACCGGCCGCGTTGCCCGCGACAGTGCGACGGCCGACGATGCCTGGCGCCGACCACGGGACCGGAGCCAGGAGCGCCATCACCCCTGCCTCCCCGTTCGCACGTGCGAGGAGCGGCGGACATGTGTGAGGCCCGCCCGGACGTCCGGGCGGGCCTCACTGCTGGATCAGGCCGAGCGCGCAGCGCGGGCGTGGTTGACCCGGTGTCCGATCCAGAACCCGGCCGCGATGAGCCCGAGCAGCGCGATCCCGCCGAGCCACGGCAGCAGCGTCGGGATGAGACCGCCGGTCGCGGACGCGAGCTCACCCGAACCCGCCGACACCTGGCCGTTGCCGTCCGCGAGCTTGGTGGCGCCGGCGGACAGGTCCGACGCGCCCGAAGCCAGGGTCTGCGATCCGTCCGCAAGCGAACCGGCGCCCTCGTTCAGCGTCGTCAGGCCCCCGGAGAGATCCGAAGCGCCACTGGCCAGCGTCTTCGTGCCCTCCGACAGCGACTGCGCACCGGCGTCGAGGCTCGCGGCCCCGCTGCTCAGCGTCGACGTACCGGACGCCAGCGAGAACGCGCCGGAGGCGAGACGCGAAGCGCCGCCGCTCAGCGTCGCCGTGCCGTCCGCGAGAGAGGACGCACCGTCCGCCAGGCTCGACGCACCATCGCTGAGCTTCGCGTTGCCGTCCGCGAGGGCGGACGCGCCGCCGCTCAGCGTGGAGGCACCCGTGCTCAGTTTCTTGGTTCCGTCGGCGAGCGCGGACGCGCCACCGCTCAGCGTGAACGCGCCCTTGCTCAGCTTGGTCGCGCCGTCGGCCAGCGCGGACGCGCCCCCGGCGAGGGTGGAAGCTCCGCTGCTCACCGCGGCCGTTCCGTCGGCGAGGGAGGACGCGCCACCGGCGAGGGTGGAAGCTCCGCTGCTCAGCGCGGCGGCTCCGTCGGCGAGGGAGGACGCGCCCCCGGCGAGGGTGGACGTGCCATCCGCCAGAGCGGACGTGCCGTCGGCGAGCGTCGACGCGCCCCCGGCGAGCGACGACGTGCCGTCCGCGAGGTCGGTCAGTCCGGACGCGAGCGCGTCAGCGCCCGCACTGAGCTCGGCCGTCCCCTCACGCAGGCCCGCGGCGCCGGAAGCCAGTGCCGGGGCGCCGGCAGCGAGCGCGGAGGTCCCCGGCCACGAGGCTCCGTCACCGTTGACGAGCGCGTCCGCACCGCCGGCGACCTGCGCCGCACCATCCGCGGCTGCGATCAGTCCACCGGCCAGCGCGGACGACGCCACCGCCGGGGCCGTGAGACCGTCGACCTCCTGGCTGAGGCCGTGCGCGAGCGCCTGGAGCTGGGCGTACGTGGCATTGCTCGGGTCGGCGGCGACGAGGCCGTCGGCGATCTGCACCAGCGACGCAGCGTGTCCCGGAGCCGCGTCCGCGACCGCCGCGATCTGCGACGCCGTGCCCGGGTCGGCGAGCAGGTGGACCTGGTCGGTGACGCTCGAAGCGAGCGACCCCGCGAGCGAGTCGGCACCGTCCTTGACCATGCCGGACACCTGGTGTGCGCCCGCGACACCCGCGGCCAGCGAAGCGGCACCGTCGGCGACCGACGCGGCACCGGCCGCGGCGTTCTTCGCACCCGCTGCGAGCTGCTGCCCACCGGACGAGGCGTTCCGCGCACCGGCGTCGATCCGTCCGGCTCCGGCCGCCACTGAGGCTGCACCGTTCGCCGCGGTGGCCGCGCCGTCCTTGAGAGCGCCCGCACCGGCCGCCACCGAGGCGGCACCGTTCGCTGCGGTGGCAGCGCCGTCCTTGAGCGAACCGGCGCCCGCGCTGAGGGTTGCGGCACCGGAGGCGGCGCTCGCAGCGCCGTCCTTGAGAGCGCCGGCACCCGTGCTCAGGGCCGTGGCCCCGGCGTCGAGCGTCCCGGCGCCATCCTTCAGCGTCCCGGCACCTGTGCTGAGGGCTGCGGCACCGGAGGCGGCGCTCGCAGCGCCGTCCTTGAGAGCACCGGCACCCGCGCTCAGCGCTGCGGCCCCGGAGGACGCGCTCGCGGCGCCGTCCCGCAGAGAACCCGCCCCGGCACTCAGGGCTGCGGCGCCGGTGGCTGCGCTGGCGGCTCCGGCGTCGAGCGTCCCGGCTCCGTCCGAGAGCTCAGCGGCACCGGCCGCCGCCGATGCCGCTCCGTCGGCGAGGGACGTGGCACCCTCGGACAGCGCGCGTGCGCCACCGGCCGCGGAGCTCGCGCCCGTGGACAGCTTGCCGGCACCGGCCGCGGCGGAAGCCGCCCCGGTCCGCAGCTTCGCCGCTCCCGCCGCGAGGTCATCCGCGCCCCCGGAGAGCGTGCCGGCGCCGTCCGCGAGACTCTGCGAACCGTCATTCGCCTGATCGGCGCCGTCATTGAGCTTGGCCGCCCCGGCCGCGACCGCCGAGGTCGTGACCAGGTGGAAGACGAGCATCGCGGCCAGCAGGAGGCCGAGAATGATCGCGGCCAGGCGCATGCCCAACCCGTGTCGGTGTGTTGTCGGGGTGCTCGTCATCGAGGTACTCCTGTTCGCCCGGGCGTGGGCATGGCTGGGGACGAAGGGCAGTTCAGGGGTCGGACCGTGTGCGCGGGCCACCGTTGGACCGCACAACGCGCGAGGCGTCTCGCCGATCGTAGGGACCCGCGCGACCTATCCGACAGATCTTGGAGATCGGCACTAAGTCCCGTCCCGGGTGGGACTGGGTCGCGTTGTCGGTCCTGCACAATGCGCCCGTGCGGCGACGTCGTCGGCGGCACGTAGGCTTCCCGCATGCGCTTGACCGATGTCGTCACCGGACCCGACGGATTCGACCGCTGCGGATGGGTGGGAGATGACGCCGAGTACCGCCGCTACCACGACGAGGAGTGGGGGCGTCCGCTGCACGGTGACCGGGCCCTGTTCGAGAAGATGTCGTTGGAGGGCTTCCAGGCCGGACTGAGCTGGATCACGATCCTGCGCAAGCGGGAGAACTTCCGAGCGGCCTTCGGCGGATTCGACCCGGTGACGGTGGCGGAGTTCACCGAGCCGGACGTCGAACGGCTGATGGCCGACGCCGGGATCGTCCGCAACCGGGCGAAGATTCTGGCGGCGATCGCCAACGCCGCGCTCGTGCGCGAGATGGCCGAGGGCGAACTCGACGCGCTGATGTGGTCCTTCGCCCCCGCACCCCGTCCCCGCCCGGAACACCTCGCCGACATCCCCGCGGAGACGCCCGAATCCGTCGCCCTGAGCCGCGCGCTGCGCAAGCGCGGCTTCCGCTTCGTCGGCCCGACGACGATGTACGCCCTGATGCAGTCGTCCGGGATGGTCGATGACCACGTCGTCGGATGCCGTCGCGCCGTCGGCTGACCCCCTGTTCCGCCGGTCCGAGCGGGGCTACGCTGACGCGCAGTCACGGTCGGCGCTGACGGCCCGCGGGAATGCCCCTACCGGCCCGCCCGTTGACGTCCCTCGGAGGCACACGTGGACTACGGACATGACCTGATCTTCGGGTCTTTCATCACCCCGATCGCACAACCGGCGCAGAATCCGGTCGCCCTGGCGCGGATCTCGGAGGAGGCCGGCCTCGACCTGGTCACGTTCCAGGACCACCCGTACCAGCCGGCGTTCCTGGACACCTGGACGCTGATGTCCTACGTCGCCGCGCAGACCGAGCGCATCCACATCTCCGCGAACGTCATCAACGTGCCGTTGCGCATGCCGACGCTGCCGCGCGCGGCCGCGAGCCTCGACATCCTCTCCGGCGGCCGGTTCGATCTCGCCCTCGGCTCCGGCGGGTTCTGGGACGCGATCACCGCGATGGGCGGCCCCGCCCGCACCAAGGGCGAGGCGTTCCAGGCGCTGGAGGAGACGATCGATCTGCTCCGCGCGACGTGGGACACCTCCGAACGCGGGGGCATCTTCACCGACAACGAGATCTACCCGGTCCGCGGCGCGAAGCGGGGCCCGCGTCCGGCGCACGAGATCCCCGTGTGGCTCGGTGCGCTCGGACCTCGGGGCCTGCGCCTGATCGGCAGGAAGGCCGATGGCTGGCTCCCGAGCGAGGGATACCTCAAGCCCGGCCAGCTCGCCGAGGGCATGGCGAGCATCGACGCGGCAGCCGGTAAGGCCGGACGCGACCCCCGCGAGATCCGACGCCTGCTGAACATCCAGCCCGAGGCGGACCCCACCGCGTGGGCGCACCGCCTCGCCGCGCTCACCCTCGAACACGGCGTCAGCGCGTTCATCGTCGCCACGGACGACCCCGGGATGATCCAGATGTTCGCCCAGGAGGTCGCGCCCGCCGTGCGGGAACTCGTCGCCACCGGCCGCACGGAAGCCGGCACGGAGTCCGGGGGCACCCGCTCCGCCAGCGCACTGGCGTCGCGCATCGACGGCATCGCCTACGACGATGTCCCGGCCGGTCTCGAGGCGATCGAACCGGGCGATTTCGCCTACGCCGACGTCCGGGACACCTACACCCGCGGGGGTCGCCCCGGCATCGTGCTGATGCCGACCGACACCGCGCAGGTGGCCGAGGCGGTGCGGTTCGCCGGCCTGCACCCGGACGTGCCGCTGTCGATCCGCAGCGGCGGTCACGGCATCTCCGGTGCCAGCACGAACCACGACGGAATCGTCATCAACCTGCGCCGGCTGAATGCGATCGAGGTGCTCGACGAGGACCGCCGCCTGGTGCGGATCGGGCCCGGCGCGCGCTGGGGCGAAGTGGCGGCGGCCCTCGCCGAGCACGGTTGGGCGCTCGGGTCCGGCGACATGGGCGCGGTCGGCGTCGGAGGACTGGCCACCGCCGGCGGCGTGGGCTACTTCTCCCGCGAGTCCGGCCTCACGATCGACCATCTCGTCGCGGCGGAGATCGTGCTCGCGGACGGATCCGTCCGGCGCGTCGATGCCGAGCACGAACCCGACCTGTTCTGGGCGGTGCGCGGCGCCGGCGGCAATGTCGGCATCGTGACCTCGTTCGACTTCGTCGTCGACGAGGTGGGCCCGGTCGGCTACGCGCGGCTGTACTTCGACCTCACTGATCTCGAGAACGCCCTCGTCACCTGGGGTCAGGCGGTGGAGGCGTCACCGCGGGACACCACCGGCTTCCTCACCGTCGCACCCCAGCGGGACGGACGCATCATCGGCATCGGGATCGTGGTCATCGATCAGTCCGACCCCGACATCGTGCTCTCCCGCCTGCAGTCCTTCGCGCAGGTCGGGCCGCTGCTGGATCAGTCCGTCACCATCACCAGCTACGCGCAGGTGGTCGCTGCGGGGGTGGACGGTGCCCAGCACGCCTACGGTGCGCCGGCCACGCGGTCCGGGTTGTTCGATCACCTCACCCCGGAATTCGCGCGTGCGGCGGCGGACCTCGTGCGCAGCGGTGCGACGTACTTCTTCCAGATCCGTGCGGTCGGCGGTGCTGTCGCGGACGTCGCGGATGACGCGACCGCCTACGCGCACCGAGAGGCGAATTTCGCCGTCGTGGCCTTCGGGGCCGCGCGCGAGTCGCTCGATCATCGGTGGGCGCCGCTGGCCACGATGTCCCGGGGGCTCTACACCAGCTTCGAGGCGTCGGACCGGCCCGAACGGATCGGCGAGGCCTTCCCGCCCGAAACGCTCGACCGTCTCCGGCGCATCAAGGCGCAGGTCGATCCGGGCACGCTGTTCCGGGACAACTTCGCCGTCGGGGCCGCGGAGTGACCCTGGAGTGCACCTGAGGACTTTCCCGCCGACGCCGGATGCGTGCGAAGATCGTCGCGGCGGAATGGAAGTTCACGATGGCTGAGGTGGTGGCTGCCGCGGTGTCGGCGCGGGTCTTCGCATGCCTGCTCGATGCGGTGCCGCCGGTGCTCGTGGGAGCGGCGGGCTGGGGCATCGCGACCCTCCTGAGCCCCGTGCTCGGTGAGACCGGGGCCGGTGTGCTCGGCGGGCTGTGGCTGGTGGCCGTGCTCATCACGACCTGGGGCGTGTACGCCGCGCAGCAGGGATCCCGGGGAACCCTCGGCATGCGCATGAACCGGATCTCCCTCGTCGACGGGCGCACCGGTGCCGCGATCGGGATCGATCGTGCCGCCTTCCGTCTCCTGATCTGGTCGCTGCTGTGCACGGTCGTGATCGGGTTCTTCACACCGCTGTTCGATCGGACGGGCGAGCGCCGAGGGTGGCACGATCGCCTCGTCGGAGCGCGAATGGTGTCCGGCACGAGCGCCGACGTCCGCGACCTGATCGCCGCCGATCACGCCCCCGGACCGCGTCGGACCGGTGTCGTTCACACCCGTCCGGACGCCGATCCGCCGTCCGAGCCGCTCACGTTCACCGGCCTGCTGGCGCCGCTGACGGCGGACACCGGTGCCGCCGACGTTCCCGCAGCCCCGAAGTCCGCAGCCCCGAAGCCCGTGGCCGCGGAGCCTGTCGCCGCGGTCGTTCCGGACCCCGTGCCTGCCGCGGCTGGCGAACCCGTCGCTCCGGCGCCGAGCGAGCCGCCCGCCATCGTCGAGGCCACCGAGTTCCGCTCCCGGCGGGCCGCGCGAGAGTCGCGCGCGCAGAACGCCGCGGGCGAACCGCCGATCGTGGACGCCGCACCGCTCGCTCCGCCCCCGTTGCGCCGCCGGGAACGCCGACCCCCGGCCACCCTCGCCCTCGAACTGGTCTGGGATGACGGCACGAGCACGGTGGTCAGCGAGAGGTCGGTGATCGGGCGCAGCCCCCGCCCGATTCCCGGAGTGCGGACGGTCGTCGTCGTGGACGATTCGCTGTCGCTGTCCAAGTCGCACTTCGAGCTCACGCCCGAGGCGGGCGGAGACGTGACCATCACGGATCTCGCCTCGACCAACGGGGTGGTGCTCTCCCGCGACGGACGTTCGCGCCGCCTTCCGCCGGGTGTCGCGGTCGCGCTCGCCTCCGGGGATGTGCTGGAATTCGGATCACGCCAAGCCCGTGTGGAGGTGCACTCATGAACAGTCCGATCGTCGTCCGCAGCGGCGCCGCGACCCACGCCGGTCTGCGCCGCCCCATCAACGAGGACTCGCACCTGGCACAGGCTCCGCTCTTCCTCGTCGCCGACGGCATGGGCGGTCACGCCGCCGGGGACCTGGCCAGCGCCGCCGTGGTCGAGGAGTTCGGTGCCCTGTTGAACCGCGGCCGCATCGCCGTCGACGACATGAGTGCGGCGCTGGAGCGCTCGAAGGCGCGCGTCGACGCCCTGCCCAGCGGCGCGCGACCCGCCGGCACGACCCTGTCCGGCGTCGCCGTCAGCGACGTCAACGGCGCCGCCTACTGGCTCGTGATCAACGTCGGCGACTCCCGGACCTACCGATACGCGGACGGGGCGCTCGATCAGATCACGATCGATCACTCGATGGTGCAGGAGATGCTGGACAACGGCGAAGTCGAGCTCGCGCAGCGGGTCCGGCGCAACGTCATCACCCGGGCGATCGGGGCCGGCAGCACGGGCATCGCCGATTTCTGGATGATCCCCGCGGAGGTGGGCGATCGCATCCTGGTGTGCAGCGACGGACTGACCAACGAACTCGACGACGAGCGTGTCCGCGAGGTCCTCGAGGACGAGGCGGACCCGGAGTCGGCGGCGCTCCGCCTGGTCCGCGAGGCGATGGCGAACGGCGGTAACGACAACATCACCGCCGTCGTGGTCGATGCGGTCTCCGTGGCGGTCGAAGCACCCGCCTGAGCCCACGCCCGGTTCTGGCCGCGACGCTGCGGCGAACGGAGACTTACGGAGCGGCGGCGAGGTGCCGTGCGCCGTGCGCCAGGACCTTGATGACGATCCCGCGGCGCTGCAGCTCGTCGATGGTCCGCCGCTCTTCAGCGAGGTCGCGTCCGAGCGCGTGCACCGAGGAGATCACGAGCACATCGCCGTGCACGAGCGTGCCGAAGAACCGCGTGAGGCGGTGCTCCCACGACTCCAGTGTCTCCGGAGCGGGGTGGCGGAACCCTCCGATCGGCACGCCGAAGCGCGTGAGGTCCTCACGCTGCTCGACGACGGAGGGCATGTCGTCACGGGTGACCACGAGACCGACCAGACGTGACCCGGCCGGACGCGCGCGCCACCAGGTGCTGTCGGTCTGCATCTCCTCGAAGCACTGCGGGCAACCCGCGGCCTCGTGCACGACGGGAGCGCCGCCGGTGGGGGCGGGCGAAGCGACGGTGTCGGACATGGGACCTCCTGAAGACGATTGTGCCCGAAACCGCGGACGTCGGCGCGTATCGAGCGTCAATCCGCGAGGTGCGCGCGGATGCTGAGTTCCTCGGCGTCCAGGCCCTCCAGCACGCGCCGCAGCGTCGCGGTGCTGTACTGGCCGTTCGAGCGCGCCGCGCTGAGCTTCTGCCGCTGGGCGGCGATCGTGACGAGGCGCAGCTCGCGCACCTGATCGATGCGGTCGCCGCTGCCCTCCTCGAGCGGCACGGAGAGACGGTTGCGCGACTGCGCGACGATGTCCGGCTCGAACGGCTTGCCGTTCTCGCGGTGCAGGTTGGGCGCATCCAGGGCGGTGGCCGCGGCCTGACGGAGCGCGACGTTGAGTTCGGCGAGCTCTTCGGCCGCGGGATCGTCCTCGCCGGAGGAGTTCAGTCCGAGGAGTCGCACCAGGGGTGCCAGCGTCGAACCCTGCAGCAGCAGCGTGCCGACGGCGACGAGGAACGCGACCAGGATCAGCAGTGATCGGTTCTCGCCATACGGCAGGGTCTGCGCGGCGGCGAGGGTGACCGCACCGCGCATGCCGGCCCAGACGATGATCGTGCCTTCCCGCCAGCCGAGACGGGACTGCTGCAGGTACTGGGCGTCACCGAGGGAGCGGGCGAGGCGCCGGCGAACCAGGCGCATCCGCCGCTCCGGGTTGCCGCGCCCGTTGGTGTGCTCGGCGAACTGGTCGACGGTGGCCGATTTGAATCTGTCGCGGGCTTTCTCGAGGTGCGGCTGGACCACTTCGGCGCGATTCGAGCGCCGCGACTGCATCCAGATCAGCGGGATCACGTAGGCGGTGCGCAGCACCAGGATGATGGCCACGGCGGCGAGCGCGAGCAGCGCGGCGTGGGGCACGGCGCGCCAACCGTCGGGGGCGTCCGCGATGATGCTCTGGATCTCCAGACCCATGATGAGGAAGACCGCGCCCTCCAGCACCAGCTCGATCGTGCGCCAGTTGACGCGGTCGCTCAGCCGCTGTTCGGCGGTGAAGTACTTCGTCGCCCCCTGGCCGGTGACGATGCCGGCCGTCACCGCCGCCACCAGGCCGGAGCCGCCGAGGTGCTCGGTGGGCAGGTAGGCGACGTACGGCACCACGAAGCTGATGGCCGTCGCCGCGGTGGTGGAGGGGATCCAGGCGCGCACGCGCAGGTTCACCCAGCCGACCACGAGGCCGATCGCGACGGCGATGATCACGGCCAGGCTGAAGTCGCCGACGCCGGTCCAGATCGAGAAGGCCCCGGCGCCGGCGGCGGCGGCGGCGATGGCGGTACGCAGCAGGACGAGGGCGGTGGCGTCGTTGAGGAGGCTCTCGCCCTCGAGCATCGTCAGCACGCGTGGCGAGATGCCGAGCTTCTTCACGACCGAGGTCGCGACCGCGTCCGTGGGACTCAGCACGGCGCCCAGCGCGATACCCAGCGGCAGGCCGATGCCGGGGATCACGGCCGAGAAGAACAGGCCCAGTACGAGCGAGCTGATCAGGACGAGGAGGACGGAAAGACCGCCGATCGCGCCGAAGTCTCGCCGGAACTCCATGGCCGGCAAGGACACGGCGGCGGCGTAGAGCAGGGGTGGCAGGATGCCGACGAGGATCCACTCCTGATCCAGCGTGAACACGGGCGTGAAGGGCAACAGGCTGAAGCCGATGCCGAGCAGGAGGAGCACCAGGGGGCCGGCGACCCCGACCTTCGGGGCGAGGGCCGTCGTCACGGCGATCACGATGACGCCGGCCACCACGATGAGGACGAGATCGATGAGGTCGATGGTGATCATGAGCGCCTTCCGCGGCACGCCGATCCGCCTCGACTGCGCCGCCCCGCCCAGCCTATCGGGCTCCGTGATGTTCCCGCCGCGGCGAGCAACGCGCCGATCGCGCACAAAACGGTGAGGTTGGCGGTATTTTTGCCAAGTGACCTTCAACCCGAACGCTGACATCAGCGGAAGCAAGGCCGAGCGACGCGGCGGCAGGGGCGCCGTCGTGGGTGGCGGCATCGCCGGCGTCGGCGGCATCCTCGCCCTCGTCTTCGCCCTCCTCACCGGTGGCTCCTTCGACCCGAACGTGATCTTCGGCAACCAGGACCAGGGCTCCGAGGCCCAGGCGACGGACGGCGCCACGTGCCTGACCGGCGTCGACGCGAACGAGAACGACGAGTGCCGCCTCGCGGGAGCGCAGATCCTCCTGGATGACTTCTGGTCGAAGCACGTCAAGGGCTACGTGTCCCCGACCGAGGTGATCTACAGCGGCCAGACGCAGTCCGCGTGCGGCACCGCGGACAACCAGGTCGGCCCGTTCTACTGCCCGACCGACCAGAAGCTGTACGTCGATCCGTCGTTCTTCCAGCTGATGCGCCAGCAGTTCGGAGCCTCCGCCGGGAACCTCGCGCAGCTCTACATCGTCGGCCACGAGTGGGGTCACCACATCCAGAACATCACCGGAGTCTTCGAGGAGCACCCCAACGACGGCACGGGTGCGGAGAGCAACTCCGTGCGCACCGAGCTGCAGGCGGACTGCTTCGCCGGCGGGTGGCTGTCTCAGGTCACCGACACGAAGGGCTCGGACGGCAAGCCGCTCCTGGAGCCGATCACGCAGGATCAGCTCAAGGACGCGTTGAACGCGGCAGCCTCGGTCGGCGACGACAACATTCAGAAGCGTTCCGGCTACGTCAACCCGGACTCGTTCACCCACGGCACCAGCGCCGAGCGCCAGAAGTGGTTCTCCACGGGCTACAACGAGGGCATCAACGCGTGCGACACGTTCTCGGGAGCCCTGTGACGAGCACTCTGGACGACGACCTCTACCCGGCGATCGAGCCCTACGACACGGGGCTGCTGCTGGTGGGGGACGGCCACCGGATCTCCTACGAGCAGTCCGGCAACCCGGACGGCAAACCGGTGGTGTTCCTGCACGGCGGACCCGGGGGTGGCACCTCTGCGTGGAATCGGCGGTTCTTCGATCCGGCGAAGTACCGGATCATCCTGTTCGACCAGCGCGGCTGTGGCCGCAGCACCCCGCACGCGAGCGATCCGAACGCGGACCTGAGGCACAACAGCACGTGGCATCTCGTCGCCGACATGGAGCTGCTGCGCCGCAATCTCGGCATCCGGCAGTGGCAGGTCTTCGGCGGATCGTGGGGTTCGGCGTTGGCGCTGGCGTATGCGCAGACGCACCCGGACGCCGTGTCCGAGCTGGTCCTGCGCGGCATCTTCACGCTGCGCCGCGAGGAGCTGGAGTGGTTCTACGAGGGCGGCGCCGCGGCGATCTACCCGGACCTGTGGCGCGCGTTCGAGCAGCAGATCCCGCCGGTCGAGCGCGGGCACATGATGGAGGCGTACCACCGCCGCCTGTTCGATCCGGACCCGCGCGTGCACGTCCCGGCCGGGGTGGCCTGGACCTCATGGGAGAGCGCGACCGTCACGTTGCGCCCGGACCCGAAGGCGGTGACCCAGAAGGCCGACCCTCACCACGCGGTCGCCTTCGCCCGCATCGAGAACCACTACTTCGTCAACGGCGGGTGGTTCGAGGAGGGGCAGCTCATCGCGAACGCGCCCCGCATCGCGCACATCCCGACGGTGATCGTGCAGGGGCGTTACGACATGTGCACGCCGATCATGACCGCGTTCGCGCTGCACGAGGCGCTGCCGGACGCCGATTTCGTCGTCGTGGACGATGCCGGCCACTCCGCCACCGAACCCGGGATCCGCCGCGCCCTCCGCGCCGCCACCGATCGCTTCGCCGCCTGAGCTCACCGTCATCGCGTTGTGTTTGTCGCTCTCACCGATCTCGGCGAGGGCGAGCTGCTTCGCAGGGGTCGTCAGTTGCTCGATCTGAGAGCTGGAAGACGATTCGGTGCGCAGCAGGATCGCCGCCATCGGCCCGAGTGACGGAGAGTCAGCGCCTGACCAACACTTGACACATCAAGTGTTGGTAGGACGTCGGTGTGACCGCAGCTGTTCGGATCAGGAGCGCAGGGCGGCGAGCAGGGTCTTCACGAGGCCGACCGGGTTGCCGTCGATGCGGAAACGGGTGAAGCCCTCACTGACGGTGTTCGCCGTGCGGCTGGTGACGAACCACGGCGGCTTCGGCAGGATCGTCCACGTGCCCCGGCCCACCGAACGCGGGAAGGGCCGGAACGGACCGCGCAGGACGGACCGCTCCACGTGGTCCAGCAGCAGGCCGTTGTGAACGATGCCGATGCCGCTGCCGACATCCGCGAGCGTGTGCCCGGGGAACGCGCCCCAGGACAGCGTCGGGGCGGTGAAGGAGAATCCGGTCCAACCGTTGATGGCGATGTTGCCGTAACGGAGATCCTGGATGGCCCGCTCGAAGCGGTCTCCGAGCCGCTTCTGCGTCACCGGGTCGATGAGCACGTTCGCCCCCAGCGTCCCGACGAGCTCGTCGTTGGCGTAAGCGACGGCGGTGTCCAGGAAGCCCTGACCGGTGCCGTCGAGCTGCACCACCCCGAGCACGGGGGAGAAGTACTCCGTCGTCTGCAGGTCGTGGGGGTCATCGCCGGGCTCGATCTCCACCAGCACCCGCTCGCCGAAGCGCAGCGCGTCCGGGTAGGACGTCTCGGCGGCGGCGAGTTTCGGCGCGCTGTTCGGATACCAGACCGGCCGCCGCGGAGCGGACGCGTACGCCCGCTCGAGGGCGGCGAGGAAGTCGTCGCGCTGGTCCCAGTCCTTGGAGATGACCACCACCTGACCGGCGATGCAGTTGTGTCCGCTGTTCTGCAGGCGCATCGTGACGATGTGCTCGGCCTGGTAGTCCAGGTCGGCTCGGGTCCAGGGGCCCGGCACCACGATGATCGGCGAGACCCCGCCGAGCTCGCCGGTGATGGGCTTGTCCAGCAGCGGCGCACCGGTCTGCTTGCGCTTCTCGCCCGCGGCTCCCGGTCCCCACACGATCGCGTCGAACGTGGCCGCGGACCCGGTGATGTGCACGTGCGAGAACGCGTCGCTCGCGGTGAGGTACGCCCCCACATCGCCCCCGCCGGAGATGATGCGGACGAAGCCCGGCTCGATCAACGGCAGGAGTGCACGGCGGAAGATCGGCACCAGCCGGTCCTGCGTCGGGTTGACCTTCAGCAGCACGACGCGGTTGTGCGCGAGCAGCTCATAGATCACATCCAGCACCGGAATCGAGGTGATGTTGCCGGCTCCGAGCACCAGGCCGATGCCGCCGGACTCGCCGGGGGTGAGCTGCGCGAGACCGGCGTCGCGGCGCGCCTGCTCCGCGGTGACGCCGCGCTCCAGCCAGACCTCTCCGGTGAAGCCGCTGAGCAGATTCGCGTCGACAGCGTCCGCGGGGAACACGTGCGCGGCCACCTGTCCGGACGGCGTGATCGACGTCTTCGTCTTCGCCAGCGGGGAGACGCCGTCGGCGATCGCCGCCAGAGTGCGCTCGTAGACGCCGAGGGCGGACAGCGTCGCGTAGGGGCCGCTCAACCACTCTTCGCCGCGCAGCGGACTGTCCGCCGCGAGCTGCTTGCTGTCGGCCGCGACGTTCGCCCACTCCTCGGCGGCATCGCCGACGGTGCGGCGCAAGCGGCTCAGCAGGGTGCGGCGCTGCGCCACCGACAGGGAGGACCACACGGCCGAGCCGGAACGCAGCGCGGCCAGGGCCGCGTCGATGCGTTCGCGGGTGGAGGCGTCGATCTTGGGGGTCGGCGCGCTCTTCGTCTCCGCGCTCTTCTTCGCCACGCTCTTCTTCGCTGTGGTGGTCGACTTCGACGGCGGGATCACCGGCTTCACGGCGCCGGCCCTGCGGCTCGGGGTCTTCTTCGTCGGCTCGGCCGCGCGGGACGCGGTCTCGTCGGATTCGGGTGTGCTCACGACGTCCTCCTCGGTGGAACCAGCCTACGGCGCGGGATCGATGGTCGGTTCGGTGTCGGCGTTGGCGTCCGTGTCGATCGCCGGTTCGGTGTCGGTGTCGGCCCGGGTCAACCGGTAGCGGGCCAGGGTGACCAGGCTCAGCACCGTCAGGACGGCCGGGACGATGCTGAAGGTCACCACGATGCCATCGATCGCCGCGGCGGGTTGGACGCTCTCCCCTCCCGCCGTGCTGGACACATAGCCGGTCACGGCGAGAACGAGGGTCAGTGCGGACGCGGAGAGTGCGAAACCGACCGTCTCCCCGGCGGTCCAGACGCCGCTGAACGCTCCCGCATGATTGTCGCCGTGGCGGGCCTCGTCGTGCGAGATCACGTCCGGCAGCATCGCCATCGGCAGCGCTTGCATCCCGGCGTACGCGACGCCGGCGAGTCCGACGGGGACGTAAAGCCAGGCACCGGGTGCCCAGATGGCGACCGTGATCGCGAGCGTGGCGACGACGAACAGCAGGCTGGCGAGCCGGAAGGAGCGCGTCTTGCCGAGCCGACGGCTGACGAGATTCCAGACGGGGGCGGCCAGCAGCGCGGGAGCGATGAGGGCGAGGAAGAGCAGGGTGACCGCGTCCTCGGAGCGCATCACGTACTTCGCCACGTACTGCGCCCCGGCCAGCATGAGCCCGGTGGCGAGGGCCTGCAGGACGTACGTGGACAGCAGTGCCCGGAAGGGGGAGCTGCGACGCAGCGCGTGCAGTCCGGCGGCGTAGTGGGCGCGGATGTCCAACCGATCCGCCGTCGGAGCCTCGACGGATCGTTCTCCCCGATGCGCGACGGTCGTCGCGACGAGCATGCCGACGGCGATCACGACGCCGGCGACGGCACCCATCAGCAGGTAGCCGGACACCGGGTCGCCGGTGAGCGAACGCAGTTCCGGTCCGCCGCCGCCGAACAGCAGGATCGCCGCCGTGAGGACGATGACGCGCCATGTCAGCAGGCGGGTGCGCTCGTCGTAGCGGCTCGTGAGTTCCGCCGGCAGGGCGATGTAGGGCACCTGGAAGAGGCTGAACGCGGTCGCCGTGGCGGTGAACGCGATGAGGACCCAGATGCCGCCCACCACCGGGCCGAGCGCGGGCGGCACGGCGAACGTCGCGGCGAACAGGAATGGCAGGGTGAGGGCGCCGAGCAGCATGTACCCGCGGCGAGTGCCGGTGCGCCGCAGCTGTCGGTCGGTGAGCGCGCCGATGACGGGGTCGATCACCACGTCCCACAGCTTGGCGACGGTGATGACCACGCCCGCGAACAGCGCCGCCACGCCGAGGTTGTCGGTGAGGTAGTAGGTCAGCACCAGGCCGGGGAGTGTGGCGAACCCGCCGGTGCCGAGGGATCCGGCGGCGTAGCGCGCGATGGTGCTCGGACGGAGCCTGGTCGTGGGGGGAGCGCCGTTGCTCATCGCGCCAGCATAGTGGGGCCGGGCGCGGGAACCAGCCCGTTCTCCGTGAGCGCTTCGCCCGATCTCTCATGAGCCCGCCCCCGGCGAGCGAGGGGGACGCTCACCGGGGGCGCGCCACGCTCACCGGGGGCGGGGTTCGGGGGAAACGCCTCAGATCAGGTTGAGCTCGCGCAGCTTGGCCTCGACGTCGGCGTTGCTCGGTTCGACGTGGTGGCTGGAGTCCGGGTAGACGACGACGGGGATGTTCGTGCGGCCGGAGATGTCCTTGGCGACATCGGCTGCGGCCGGCTCGGCCTCGAGGTCGACGTAGGTGTACTCCACACCCAGTTCGTCGAGCTGCTTCTTGGTGCGTCGGCAGTCGCCGCACCAGGCGGCGCCGAACATGGTGATGGTGTCGGTGGCAGGCGTGCTCATGGCCTCAGGTTACGTCCTCACGAGGGTGGTCCGGGCCGTCGCGAGGGCACATGCAGGGCGGATTCAGGCGTGCGGGAGAGCGGTTCGCAGCGCACGGACGACGTGCGGCCAGCTGGAGCGCTCGATGATGCGCGTCCGAGCGCTCTCATCACCCGGCGCGTTCCAGGCGTCATCGATGACCGCGGCGATGAGGCTCGGGGGCGCGTCGACCGGAACCATGCGCGCCCACCCACCCGCCGTCTCGCGGTGGGCGGGCAGGTCGGTCGCCACCAGGGGGGTGTCGAACCAGGTCGCTTCCAAGGCCGCGAGACCGTAGTTCTCGTCGCGCTCCAGCGCGAGAGCGACCGCCGCGTGACGGTACAGCCAGGACAGTTCCGCTCCACGCAGGCCCGCGACGATGCGGGCCGGGGCTTCGGACTCCAGCCGCCGCAGCGCCCGCAGTCGCCGCTCCTCGGACGAGACCGCGATGATCAAGGGTGTGCGGGCGCTGATGCGCGCCGACTGCCGAGCCGCGGCCGCGAGCCGGTCGTGGTCCGATCGTGCCCCCCACCGTCCGACCGCGAGAGCGAAGCCCTCCAGTCCCGTGGTGACTCCCGGCCGTTCGGGCGGCACCGCCGTCAGGGCTGTTCGCGGAGCCGTGCCGAGCGCCGTCACCGGAGCCAGCTCCCACGCGTGGCGCTCGATGCGCGCAGCCTCGCTCGCGGTGCCCGTCGCGACCACGGCTGCGAGTCGAGCGGAGGGCAGCACGGCCCGCAGGTTCAGGCGCTGCTGCCACGAGTACCAGTCCGGGTGATCCAGGAACATCGCATCATGGACGAAGGTGACCGCCCCGGAACGCGCCGGCGTGAAGCTGTCCGCGATCACCGCGTCCGCGCGCCACCGGCGCGCGATCCGGCGCAGCTCGAACGTGTTCGACAGGGCGTGCGGCCGCAGGTGCGTGCTGACGCGTTCGACGCCGACGGGGAGCTCCGGCTCCCGCGCGGATCCGCGGATCGCGACGGCGATGCGATCGTTCGGGAAGGACCGGTGCCACGCGTGCACGAGTTCGCGCTGCAGGTCGCGACTGCTGGGCGGGCCACTCGTCCACCACCAGCCGTCGAACAGGATCCGCATCATTCTCCCGGGGGTCGACCCACCCTAACCAGCCGGCGCGCCCGTGCCCGGAGGCCTCGCCGAGGACGCGTGTCACAGCGGGCGCAGAGACGCCTCGAAGCGGCGTCATCAGCTTGCCCCGATATAGTGCGGGGGCGCCGGAGTGGTCGGCGACGTGTCCGGTGGGGGGCGTGAGCAGGACGAGTCGAGGACGAACGGCGGTCATGACAGCAGTGTGCGAGACGGGTCGAGGTGTTGATCCGGTCCGACGGCCGGCGCCCATGTGTCGGCGAACGGGAGGACGAGGATGAGCGTCACGCCGTCGGCGGTGACCGTCATCGTGCCCACGTTCAACGAGTCCGGCAACGTGAACGAGCTGGTCCGACGTGTCGGGGACGCCCTGGCCGGAACGGGGTCGGAGATCCTGTTCGTGGACGACTCGCGTGACGACACGGCGGACGTCGCCCGTGCGGCCGCGCTGACCTCAGCGATCCCCGTGCGGGTGATCCACCGCGAACGCCCGGAAGGCGGCCTCGGTGGCGCTGTGCTCCTGGGGCTGCGCGAGGCCGAGAACGACCTCTGCGTCGTGATGGACGGCGACCTGCAGCATCCTCCGGAGACGATTCCGGAGCTGGTCGCGCGCCGCGACGAGGGCGGCTTCGACGTGGTCGTCGCCTCCCGCTACACCGGGGACGGTGACGCCTCCGGGCTCAGCGACCGCGCTCGCGTGTTCGTCTCCCGGCTGTCGACGCTCGTCACGAAGTCGATGTTCCCGATCCGGTTGCGCGAGGTGTCCGACCCGATGACCGGCTTCTTCCTCGTGGATCGCCGGTCCATCCAGCTGGACAGCCTGCGCCCGCGCGGATTCAAAATCCTGCTCGAGATCCTCGCCCGCCAGAACCTTCACGTCGCCGAGGTGCCCTTCTCGTTCGCGGAGCGCGGGGCGGGGGAGTCCAAGGCATCGCTGTCCCAGGGTGTGAAGTTCCTCCTGCAGCTCGGGAACCTGCGCTTCGGTCGGATGTCCGTGTTCGCCATCGTCGGCATCGTGGGCGCGATCGCGAACCTGATCATCATGGCCGGCCTGCAGGCAGTCGGCGTCGAGTACGTCTGGGCCGCCATCGTCGCCTCCGTGGTGACGATCATCGGCAACTTCCTGCTCATCGAGCAGTTCGTGTTCAAGGATCTGCGCGCCACCGCCACCACGGTGTGGACGCGGTTCGCGAAGTCCTTCTCCTTCAACGCCGTCGAGGCGGTCGTGCGCATCGCGGTGCTCTACCTCGTGGTCAGCACCTGGCACGTGCCGAGCGTTCTGGTCGCGGCGGTCACGCTCGTGCTGGCGTTCATCGTCCGCTACGTCTTCCACGCGATGGTCGTCTACGCGCCGCGCAAGGAGACCGAAGCGGCGCTCGAGGACTCCACCGGCGTCTGAGCTCGGGTCGGGGTCTTCGCCGGAGCTCGGCTCGGCGACTTCACCGGCGTCTGAGTTCGGCTCGGGGACTCCACCGGCGTCTGAGCTGCGCTCGGGGTCTTCGTCTGAGTTCGGCTCGAGGACTCCACCGGCGTCTGAGCTCGGCTCCGGGACTTCGCCGGAGCTCGTTCAGCCGCCCGCGGCGACGTGCGCGACCAGGCGGGTGCGAGCGCGGCCGAGGTGTTCCCGCAGCACGCTGACCGCGCCCTCGGCGTCCCCGGCCGCGATGCGGGACAGCAGCGCTGCGTGCTCGGCCGTGATGTCGGCGACGGAGAGCAGGTCCGCGCGCTGAGTGCGGCTCATGCACAGACGCATCTCGTCGGCGAGCAGCCCGTAGATGCGAGACGTTCGAATGCTGCCGACGGCGTCGATGAGGGACAGATGGAAGCGCATGTCCAGATCGACGACTTCGTGCGCGGGGGCGTCGGCGAGCGCGCGGATCGCATCGTTCGCGGCGTCGGCGTCCGGCACCACCGCCGCGGCGAGGGCGAGCTGTCGCACCACCTCGGACTCGATGTGCTCGCGCGTCGTGTAGACGTCGGCGATGTCGTCGGCGGTGAGTACGGTGACGCGGGCGGACTTGTGCGTCCCACGGGTGAGGAGACCGGCGGAGACCAGCGCTTCGATCGCGGCGCGCACGGTGGGACGGGCGACGCCGTAGTGCGCCGCGGTGTCCACCTCGCCCAGGGGGCGTCCGGGTTCCAGGTCTCCGGCGAGGATGCGCGTGCGGAGATCGGCGGTGACGGCGTCCACCACGGTGACGACGCCGAGGGTCGGTGCGCTCACGACGCTCCCTTCATCGGCTCGACTGTAGCAACGCTCGCCGGTACTGCATACTTGTCAGACAATTCATCGTCGTCCCCGGAGAGTCATGTCCGCCGTCCCCGCTGTTCTGCCCACCGCCGTCCGAGAGGCGGTGCCGGACGCCGAACGCATCCGCACCCGGGCGATCGACCGCCATGCCTACGCCAGCGACGCCTCGCACTACCTGCACGTGCCGGACGCCGTGGTCATCGCGGCCGACGCCGCAGAGGTCGCCGCGATCATGCGCGCGTCGGCCGGGGCCACGCACGTGACCTTCCGCTCGGGCGGCACGAGCCTGTCCGGTCAGGCGTCCGGTGACGGCATCCTCGTCGACGTCCGCCGCGGTTTCCGCCGCATCGACGTGCTCGATGGCGGCAAGCGGGTGCGCGTGCAGCCCGGTGCGACGATGCGCGCCGTCAACGCCCGCCTCGCCCGGTACGGGCACCGTCTGGGTCCGGACCCGGCCAGTGAGGCGGCGTGCACCATCGGCGGTGTCGTGGCGAATAACTCCAGCGGGATGGCGTGCGGCACGGCGGAGAACTCGTATCGGACGATCGAGTCGCTGGTCCTGGTGCTGCCCAGCGGCACGACCGTCGACACCGGTACGCCGGATGCGGACGCGCTGCTGCGGGCGCGCGAGCCGGCGCTCGTCGCGGGACTGGAGCGACTGCGCGATCGGGTCCGCGCGAACCCCGCGTCGGTCGCGATCATCGAGCGACAGTTCGCGCTGAAGAACACGATGGGCTACGGAATCAACGCGTTCCTGGACTTCGACCGGCCCGCCGACCTGCTCGCGCACCTGGTGATCGGTTCGGAGGGGACGCTCGCGTTCGTCGCCGAGGCGACGTTCCGCACGGTTCCGCTGCATCCGCTGATCGCCACGACGCTCGCCGTCTTCCCGACGCTGGATGACGCGACGCGCTCGCTGCCGGACCTCGTCGGCACCGGCGCGGCGACGCTCGAGCTGATGGACGCCACCTCGCTTCGCGTCGGTCAGGAGCTGCCCGGTGTCCCGGACGCGATCCTCGGATTCGAGGTCACCGACCAGGCGGCGCTGCTGGTCGAATACCACGCCGACGGCACCGATCAGCTGGCCGCCGGCGTTGCCGCGGGCGAGGCTGTGCTCGGGGGATTCGACCTGCGCGAACGCGCGCGGTTCCGGTCCGATGCCGCCGGTCGCGCGGCGGCGTGGAAGTTCCGCAAGGGCCTTTACGCGTCGGTGGCCGGCGCACGTCCGTCCGGGACGACCGCGCTGCTGGAGGACGTCGTGGTCCCGGTCCAGCGCCTCGCTGCGACGTGCGCGTCGCTGCAGGAGCTGTTCGCGTCGTACGACTACCGCGACAGCGTGATCTTCGGTCACGCCAAGGACGGCAACATCCATTTCATGCTCACGGACCGGTTCGGTGACACGGAGGCGGAGCGACGGTACCTCGGGTTCACCGAGGAGATGGTGCAACTGGTGCTGGACGCGGAGGGCAACCTCAAGGCCGAGCACGGCACGGGACGGGTGATGGCCCCGTACGTGCGGCGGCAGTACGGTGACGAGCTGTACGACGTCATGGTCCAGCTGAAGCGGTTGTGCGACCCGCGCGGCGTGCTGAACCCCGGCGTCATCATCACCGAGGACGCCGTGCACCTGCACGACATCAAGCCGGCGCCGTCGATCGAGGCTGAGGTCGACCGCTGCGTCGAGTGCGGGTACTGCGAGCCCGTGTGCCCGTCGAAGGATCTCACGCTCACGCCGCGGCAGCGCATCGTGGTGCGGCGAGCGATGGCGGTCGCGGAGGAGGCGGGGGATACGGCGCTGGTCGCCGAGCTGGAGCGGGAATACGACTACGACGGCGTCCAGACCTGCGCCGTGGACGGCATGTGTCAGACGACCTGTCCGGTGCTGATCAACACCGGGGCTCTGGTCAAGCGGCTGCGGCGCCAGGATGCGAACCCCGTGCTGGCCGCGGGATGGAAGGCGGCTGCACAGGGATGGGGGCCGGTCAGCTCGCTCGCCTCCGCGGCGCTGTCGGTCGCGAATGCGGTCCCGGCGCCGCTGGTGACCCGTGTGACCGACCTCGCCCGCACCGTGATCAGCGACGACGTGATGCCGCGGTACACCGGGGATCTGCCGCGAGGTGGCGGGTCTCGGCGTCGGCATCGCGGCGTGCGCGGCTCCGGTGAGGTGCGGGGTGTGTATCTGCCGGCGTGCGTGAATGAGATGTTCGGCGCGGAGGACGGCGGGTCGGGTGCGACCGACGCGTTCCTCCAGCTCCTGGACCGCGCGGGTGTCGCGGTCGTCGTGCCGGACGGCATCGGCGCGCTGTGCTGCGGAACGCCGTGGTCGTCGAAGGGGTACGCGGGTGGCCTGGATGTGATGAGCGCTCGTGTGCTCGCGACCGTACGGGAAGCGTCACACGACGGCGAGCTGCCGATCATCTCGGACGCGTCCAGCTGCACGGAGGGGTTCCATCGGATGCTGGACGGCGCGGGGTTCCGGATCGAGGACGCCACGACGTTCATCGCACGGGAAGCGCTGCCGCGCCTGTCCGTCCGGGAACGGATCGACTCGCTGACCCTGCACCCGACCTGCTCCTCGGTCCAGCTCGGCATCGACGCGGACGTGCAGGCGATCGCGGCTGCGGTGGCCGAGACGGTCAACGTGCCGGTGTCGTGGAACTGCTGCGGCTTCGCCGGAGACCGCGGCATGCTGCACCCGGAGCTGACCGCGTCCGCGACCGCCGCGGAGGCGGCGGAGGTGCGGGCTCTCGATGCCACCGAGCACGCGTCCTGCAACCGCACGTGCGAGCTCGGCCTGGCCCGCGCCACGGGCAAGCCCTACCGTCACATCCTGGAGCTGCTCGCCACCGCCACGGCGTGATGCGCTCGGCTGCCGATCGGCCGTCTTCAGTTTTGATCGTACATTCATTCGGTTTCTGGGCAGGGCTCTTCGGGTCGCGTTCCAGGGGTGGTCCCGTTCAGAACGCTGGAGATGCGCGGATTCCGTGGATGGTTCGGCGTTCCTGCGGGCGGCGTTTCGGCGCGATTCTGCGCGGACGCGTTAGCCGGGTGAGCGGTGCCGACATGGGTGGTCGTGCGGCGAGCGGGGTGCGGTCGCGGTCTGCGGCCCCGGGTTGGATCGACCGCACCCGGCCGGTATGGACGACGACTGTCTCCGTACTGAGTTTCGTAGTTATGTTCCCATTTCGTGGGAGAATGTGGGTATGGCATTCGATGGCGAAGCACCCGAGGAACCCGACCGGCCGGACCGGCCGGTGCCGGTGGGGTTTGATGCGCGGCGGCGGGCTCTGGTTGACGCGGCGGTCGCTCTGGCGGCTCAGCTGGCGGGGGTTCAGGCGCGGCAGGCGAGTGTGCTGTCGGCGGTGTTCGAGCTCGCGGAGGAGATGACCGCCGGGTCCCCGACCCGGGTGCGGGACCGTGACCTGGCGATCCGTGACCTGTCGGCGGAGGTCGGGGCGGCCCTACGCGTCAGCGACCGGACCGTGCAGGCCCGGATCTCGGATGCCTGGGAGCTGGTGAACCGGTTCCCGGCCGCTCATGCAGCGCTTGCGGGTGGGCGGATCAGTTGGGCGCATGTGCGGACGATTATGGATGCCGGGTGTGCGATCAGTGATGACACCGCCCGGGGACAGTTCGAAGCGTCCTCGGTGACGATCGCGGAACACGAGTCGGCGGGACGGTTGCGGCATCGCATCGTGATGGATGCCGAAGCGGCCCGCACCGACAGCATCGACGAACGTCACCGGGCCGCCCGCGCCGCCCGGTGCGTGGAGGTGAGGGACGGGGCGGACGGGATGAGCGACCTGTACGCCCACCTGCCCACCGTGCAGGCCCACGGCATCGCCGACCGCCTGCACCGGTACGCCCGCCGCATCAAGAACCACCCCAACCCCGACACAGACGGCGACGCAGGTGGGGATGTGGTGTGGGAAGAGCGGACGTTGGCGCAGATCCAAGCCGACGTGTTCGCCGACCTCCTGCTCACCACCGACCCCACCACCGCCGGTGACGGCCTGGCCACCATCCGCGCACACGTCCAAGTGAACATCCCCGCCACCATCCTCACCGGCACCAGCACTGGCACCGGGGCCGAGGGCGGGGGTTCTCCTCCCACCGGTGGTCTTCCTGGTGTGGCGGAATTGATCGGGCACGGTCCGATCGACACCGAAACAGCCCGCGCTCTGGCGGGGAATGCTCCCGGATGGGACCGGTTGTTCGTGAACCCGACGACGGGGCATGTGTTGGAGATCGACCGGTATCAGCCCTCCGCCGACCAACGTCGGATTCTGCGGGTGCGGGATGAGCACTGCCGGTTCCCCGGATGCCGGTACCCCGCCACCCGCTCGGATGCTGACCACACCATCGACGCCGCCCACGGTGGCCCGACCGCGATCAGCAACCTCGGCCACTTCTGCCGGAGACACCACACGCTCAAGCACCATACGAGGTGGAAGGCCGACAACCTCCCCGGCGGACTGATCCGCTGGACCAGCCCCCTCGGGGTCACCTACACCGACAAACCACCCCGCACCGTCGTCTTCACCACACCCGACGACACCCCACCACCTTTCTGAACCACCGCGGAGGGTCTCGTGAGCAGATTGCGATGGTGTTGACGGTCGAGCTCATCTCCTGGGGCGCGGCAGGAGGGATGGCTTTGGCCTCCGTGGTGATGGTGCTCACGCCAGGCCAGGGCATGATCTACCTGCTCTCCCGGAGTATCACCCAAAGGCGGACGGCGGGGCTGATCTCCCTCGCCGGCACCGGTATCGGCGTGTTCGAGGCCCGCGATCTCGCCCTGGACTCCAGACGGCTAGCCTGTCCGGATGGAGTCGGGAGAGAACGAGGCCAGACCTCGGGTCGTGTGCCTGTGCGGCTCGCTGCGCTTCGCGTCGCTGTTCGAGCTCGAGCGCCGACGTCTCACCGCGGCGGGTGTGATCGTGCTGGCTCCCGAATCGATCGACGCTGACCTGACACCTCGCCGGCGAGCCGCACTCGCTGAACTGCACCTGCGACGCATCGACCTCGCGGACGAGGTGCGGGTCGTGAGCGACGGCGGATACGTGGGTGAGGCGACGCGACGGGAGATCGCCTACGCCTGGCGCTGGGGGAAGACCGTCACTGCGACGGACCCCGCCCTGGCACTCGGAGCGGAGCCGGGCGCCTAACGGGCAACCGCATACTCCGCGAGCAGCACGCCGGACGTACTGACCTCGGAACGCTCGAGAGTGAGCGTCGCGAGGTCCCCCGGCTCGAACAGCCGCATCCCGGTGCCGAGGATGAGGGGATGGATCTGCAGGACGTAGCCGTCGATGAGCCTGGCGCCACGCAATGCCTGGACCAGTTCGCCGCTGCCGAGCACCGTGAGTGAGCCCTCGATGGAGGACACCAGCTCCGCGACGGTCTGCGCCGCCTCACCCGCGAGGAGGGTGGAGTTCGGATACGCGAGGACCGTGTCCGCGCTTCGCGAGACGACGTACTTCTGGGCGTTCGTGAACACGTCTCGGAACGGATTCGGCTCGTCGCCGGCCGTCCAGTGATGCAGCAGGTCTTCGTACGTGCGTCGGCCCAACAGCATCCCGGTCGAGCGTTGCATCGCCGGACCCATGAAGCGTCCGATGGACTCGTCGGCGTACGGCGCCGCCCAGCCGCCGAGCGAGAATCCTCCGCGAGTGTCCTCGTCGGCCCGTCCGGGTGACTGCATGACCCCGTCCAGGGTGACGCCCTCGGTCACGATGATCTTCGCCATGTCCTCCTCCTTTTCATACTGCTCAGTCTTGTTTCTCCGGACTTTAGACTCATGAGTATGGATTCTCAACAAGGGGACCTCCGGCCCAGCTCGGTTCTCAAGCGCGACGCCATGCTGAGCGCGGCGCGGGACCGCTTCCTGACGGCCGGGTTCGATCGCACCTCGATGGACGAGGTCGCGGCCGCAGCGGGAGTCGCGAAGCAGACGGTCTACTCGCGGTTCGGCAGCAAGGAGAACCTGTTCCTGGCTGTCGTGCAGGCAGCGACCAGCACCGCGTTCGCCGCCGCCGACGTCGTCCCCGGGAGTGAGGAGTCCCTCGACGACTGGCTCTCCGCATCCGCGGCGCGGCTGGCGGAAGCCGTCGTGAACCCGGACCTCCTCCGGCTCCGACGCCTCGTCATCGCCGAAGCCGAGCGGTTCCCGGCCCTCGCTGAGGCCTTCTGGGCCGGCGGGGCCGAGCGCACGGTGCGCGCTCTCAGCGTCCGAATCGCCGCGTTCCAGGAGTCCGGCGCTCTGCGTGCGGGGGACCCCCTGGTCATGGCTGAGCACCTCAACTGGCTCGTCCTCGGGCGGGCATTGAACGAGGCGATGTTCCGGGATGTGGCCACGCCGAACCCGGACCTCGCGGTCGCCGCGTTCCACCGCGCCTACGCGACCCCCTGAACCGTGCGGCGCAAGCGGGGTCTGGGGATGGCGGTGCGGGGGCGTGGCGCCGGGGCGGTAGCGTGACGGGATGACGCAGGGGGAGAGCGCAGTCGGAGCCGCACCGCGGGTGCCCGCCGAGCGCGACCTGACCCTCGACCTCACCCGGGTCTCGTGCGTCGTCCTGGTCGTGCTCGTGCACGTGCTCTTCACCGGCGTCGGCCGCGCCCCGGACGGGGCCCTCGTCATCGAGCGCACGGTGGAGGCGACCGCATGGTTCGGTCCTCTGAGCTGGGTGCTGAACATCATGCCGCTGTTCTTCGTGGTCGGCGGGTTCGCCGCCCGCGTGGGCTGGACGTCCGCGCAACGCCGCGGTGCGACGGCGGCGGACTTCGTCCGGGTCCGGTTGCAGCGCCTGGCTCGGCCCGCGCTGCCGCTGTTCCTCTTCTTCGCCCTCATCCTGGGCGTTGCTCGACTCCTCCCGCTGGATGCGGGCATGCGCGCCATGGTCGACACGATCGCAATCGGGGTCGGCTCGCCGCTGTGGTTCCTCGCGGCGTACATGCTGACCCAGGCCCTCGCGCCCCTGATGATCCGCTTCCACGAGCGCAACGCGTGGGCACCGATCGTCGTCCTGGCCGTGCTCGCGCTGGTGGTGGACCTGTTCGTGCAGCGGATCGTCACCGAGTCCTGGGGCATGCCCCGCATCGACCTGACCACCTGGGACATCGGCTCGGACCTGTTCGGCCTTCCCAACGTCGTCTTCGTCTGGTTGCTCGCTCAGCAGATCGGATTCGTGATGGCGGACGGCTGGTTCGCGCGCCGTCGCCGGTGGCAGCTGGTCGGCATCATCCTCGTCGGCTACGCGCTGATCTGGGCGCTCGTCGCGCTCGTGCCGTACGCGACCGGAATGCTCCGCAATCAGTGGCCGCCGACGCTCCTGATGGCGATCCTCGCGGTGATCCAGGCGGCCGGACTCACCCTGCTGAAACCCGCGCTGGCCGCGCTCATGCGGACGCGTGTCGCTCAGGGATTCGTGTTCCTGGTCGGGTCCCGTCTGATGACCACCTACCTCTGGCACCTCCCGATGATCATGGTGCTGACCGGGCTGGAACTGCTGCTGCCGTTCCCGATGCCGTTCCCGGGCAGCGCGCTGTGGTGGTGGACACGGCCGCTGTTCCTCCTCGTGGTGCTCGCGTCCGTCTGGGTGTTGTCGCTCTGGCTGGTTCGGTACGAGAGGGTGCCGACCGGTGCCCCGCGTCTGCCCGGCCCCGCGCCGGTGATCATCGCGGTCGTCCTGTTCGTGCTCGCGCCCCTCGGCATCACCGCCTACGGCCTGGATGCCGGATGGGCCCTGCTCGGAGCGATCGCCACGGCAGCCGCGCTGTGGCTGACCCGTCCCGTGAAGGAGGCACCGTGAAACGTGGCGAGGCTCCCGAGCCGGGCGACGTCCGCTGGACGAGCGATGACGCCCGCTATCGCGTCTTCTGGCAGACGGCGCCGGACGAACCGGTGCAGTCCATGGACATTGTCGGCGTTGATGCGGCCGAGGCGATCTCGGATGCACGGGATGTGTTCGGTCGCACCGGGCCGCTGTCCCTCGCGCTGGTGGTCGACCCGCCCGGTGGCGAACGGGGTCTGGTCTGGTTGCTGGGCACTGATCTCGCCGTCTCCGCCCCCACGCGCCGGCAGGCGGAAGCGCAGTTCCGGCAGCGGCAGGACTACCTCAGCGCGAGATCGCACACGCTCGGGCCCGGGGAGGAGCTCCGGTTGCCGGACGGGCGACGACTGCTGCGATTCTTCCCGGATCACGGCGGCCTGCCGGTTTGGGAGAGCTTCACGGAGAACTACCCCTTCACCCGCGCGGGCCTGATCGCTCTGGGGGTACCCGAGGCCATGGTCGCGGATCTCGCGGCATGGGACGACGCCAACCGATCCTTCGAGGACGATTGGGTGGACGGCGCGGACGGGCGCGCCTGGATCGCCGCCCGGATTCCGCTCATCCGGGCCCTGCGTTCGGTCCTGCCACCGGACGTCATCCTCTACGCGGGCGGCGACTGAGGCGCACCCGGTCGGGCCGAGCAAAGTCCCTCCTGGGCCCCTGCCCGCCACGGCCCCCGCACGATGAATCACTCGTCCGACCCGCGAGGCGGGGTAGGCTCTCCCCGCCAGATGCGGCACGACGATGGGGGATCGCATGAGCATTCCGGCAGGATGGTACGACGACGGTTCCGGGCGGCAGCGCTGGTGGGACGGTCAGCGGTGGACGGGCCAGTTCGCTGACGCGGGCGGTACGCCCGTGCAGCCATACGCTGTGACACAGCCACAGCCACAGCCACAGCCACAGTACGGGGCATCCGCGCAGGCACAGCACGAGGTTCAGCCGCAACGCGGGACGCCGATGCCGCAGGGGCCGCAGCCGGGCACGCCCGCGCAGCCGCTGTACGGCGCGCCGGCCCAGCTGCCGGGATCAACGGCGACGACGCCGACGACTCCGGCGCGAACGTCGGTGCTCGGGATCATCGGGATGGCGCTGGCGGTGCTCGGCACCATCCTGGCGTGCATTCCGACGGTGGTGACGGGGGTGATCGCACTCGCGCTGCTGTTCGTCGCGTTCGTGGTGTCCGTGATCGCGCTGTTCGCGAAGAACACCAAGAAGTGGCCCGCCATCGTCGGTGTGGTCCTGGCGCCGGTGGGCGGCGCCCTCGGCGCGGTCGTGCTGTTCTTCGTCCTCTGGGCGAACTCTCTCCCGCCCTCCCCGAGTGCGGCGGAGGCGCCCGTGCCGGCACCCACCACCACGCTCGAGGAATCGCAGACCTCCGATACGCCGGGTGCGGACGGAGGCACCCGACCGCTTCCGGAGGAGATCGGCCTCGGCTACCAGGAGTTGCTCCACGAGGGCGACATCTATGAGTACGACTCCATTGCGGGATACTTCACCTGCATGGGGCAGGAGTTCTATGACTCCCCACTCAGCGACGAGAGCGTTCAGCTCCTCGCCGACGGCCAGGACCTCGACGGGTCGGAACGCGACTTGGCCATCAGCGTCGGGGTGCCCGCCGGTCTGAAGTGCGACCCGGATGCACTCGGGCTTTCCGGAGAGTCCCCCGGGAACTGAGAAGGGCGCGGATCGCGGGATCCCACCCGTCGGCGTCGGCGGTGTCCACGAGCGCGCGGTAACGGGCAGCGGCGGCGTCGCGGTCGCCTGCTCGCCAGGCCAGGTCGGCCAACGCGAGAGCGGCGTCGCGCCGGACGTACGCCGGCTCGCCGGTGGCGAATCGGCCGAGCCGTGCGATCGCGTCCACGTCACCCGCCAGCGCATCGGCGATCGTCGCGGCGAGGTCCCGGGCGGGCGACGGATCCAGCCGCCGCAGCGCCCGATGAGCGGTGCGGATCGCCGTCCAGTCCGGGCGCGCCGGATCCGGTGCGGTGGCGTACAGCACCGCGATCGCGGCCTCGATCGCCGCCGGACTGGTCGGGTCGGCGCAGCGCGCGGCGGTGGCGTCGGCGATGCCGTCCGCGAGCAGCCGTCGGTCCACCCGCGCAGGGTCGATCTCGTCGAAGGGCACCGCAACGCCGTGGACGACCCGAGCCGGCCGCCGCGCGAGTGCGATGCGGATCACCGCGCGCAACCCGAGTGCGGCGGCGTCAGCACGCTCCGCCACGACGCCGTCAGCCAGGGTGAGAGCGGCCAGACCCAGGTCCTCGGCAGCGTCCGACGGTGTCAGAGCACCACGCGCAGCGCGAGGGTGAGCTGCGACGTCGCGCTGAGCGCCGGATCGCACACCACCATCAGCAGGTCGAGGCGGTCATCGCGCCCCGAATGCGTCGGCGCCTCGGGGATCTCGGCGATCAGCTCCTCGCCCCGGACCTTCCGGCGGAGCCCGTCGATCCACAGACGCAGCCCCACGCTCACGCACCACGCGGTGAGGTTCTCGATGTCGTCGGGTGAGGCCGCGGCCCGCGCGAAAGCCTCAGCCGCGGCCTCCTCTGCACCGTCCAGATCGTTCGTTCGTGCGGCGAGAATGCGGACGACGGAGGGCCAGGACGAGCGGAACTGCTCGGGTCGGATCATCCGGTCGGGAAGATCTCGCGCCACTCGCATCGGCTCGTCGGCGCGGCAAGCGCGATCAGTCGCGCCTGTTCCGCGTCGCAGCGCACGATGTAGAAGCCGCCGATGACCTCGGTCGCCTCCATCGCCGCCCCCTCCGTCCACACGGCGTCCTCGGAACGGCGACCCTCCGGACCCCGCCGGACCGACCCGCCATGGGCCAGGGAGTGCAGGGCTTCCCCGCCGAGGATCTCGGCGCCGAGACCCGCGACGTAGGCGGCGAACTCCCCGTGCACCGCCATCTCGTCGGCGAGGTCCTCGGCGTCCTCTCCGGCCGCGGCGGCATCACTGTCCCAGTCGCCGCCGTAGAGCAGGAAGAGGTACTGGCTGTCGGTCATGACGAGCTCCTTTCACGCGTCGTGTCCGGAAGACGAACGCGTGCGCGGGAAATCGACATCGACCCCCACACCCGATCTCATCAAGACCGAGGCGTGGGGGTCAAGAGCGCCGAGACTCAGGCGGTGAAGGCCGCCGCGACACCGTCGTTCGTGATCGCGCCGCTCTGCACGTTCAGGCCCTTCGCCAGGGCCGGATCGGCGGCGAGCGCCGACTCCCATCCCTTGTCCGCGAGAGCGGTGAGGTAGGGGAGGGTGGCGTTGGTCAGCGCGCGGGTGGAGGTCTCCGGAACCGCGCCGGGCATGTTGGCCACGCAGTAGTAGACCGTGTCGTGCACGGCGAACGTCGGGTCGTCGTGGGTCGTGGCGTGGGACCCTTCGAAGCACCCGCCCTGATCGATCGCGATGTCCACCAGGACCGCGCCCTTCTTCATCCGCGACACCATGTCGTCGGTGACGAGCTTGGGCGCGGAGGCACCCGGGATCAGCACGGACCCGATGACGAGATCGGCGTCCAGGACGGCCTCGGAGATCTCCCAGCGGTTCGAGACGCGCGTCTCAATGCCGACGTAGCGGCGCTCCAGGTCGCGCAGGCGCGGCAGGGAGATGTCGATGACGGTGACGTCGGCGCCCATTCCGAGCGCGTTCGCCGCCGCGTGCTCGCCGGCCACGCCGCCACCGATCACGACGACCTTCGCGTTGCGCGTGCCTGCGATGCCGCCCATCAGCACGCCGCGACCGCCGGACGCGCGCATCAGCGTGTGCGCACCGACCACGATGGACAGGCGGCCGGCGACCTCGCTCATCGGCGTGAGCAGCGGCAACGAGCGGTCCGCGAGCTGCACGGTCTCGTACGCGATCGCCGTGGTGCCGGCGTCGATCAGGGCGGCCGTCAACGGCTTGTCGGCCGCGAGGTGCAGGTAGGCGAACAGCGTCTGATCCCGAAGGAACCCATACTCGCTCGCGATCGGTTCCTTCACCTTCACGACGAGGTCGGTGTCCCAGACGTCTGCGGCGGAGGGTGCGATCGTCGCTCCGGCGAGCGTGAACTCCTCGTCCGTGATTCGCGATCCCGTCCCGGCGCCGGACTGCACGAGCACCTCGTGACCGCGCTGGACCAGCGCATCCACTCCCGCGGGCGTGATCGCCACGCGGTTCTCGTTGTTCTTGATCTCGGTGGGGACTCCGACCTTCACGGCGCTGGCTCCTTCGTCATCGCTTCGTCCGTATGCGGACCTGTCGCACGAGAATCGCAGAACCTTCGCGTGAAGTGAAGATGTGCTGAAGAAGATTCGGCAAGGTGCGTCGTTCGCGGCCTACACTGCGTGATATGGATGCCAAGATCACCGATTCGCCGAATCCTGTTCGAGCCGTCGGGCTTGATGATCTCGATCAGCGGATCGTGGAGCTGCTGAGTCGCGACGGCCGCATGACCAACGCGGAACTCGCCGCGGCCGTGGGAGTCGCTCCGTCGACCGCCCACACGCGCACGCGGTCGCTCCTCGATCGTGGCGTGATCGCCGGTTTCCACGCGAGCCTTGATCAGCAGGCACTGGGCCGGGGCCTCCAGGCCGTGATCGGGGTCACGTTGCGCGGCGGATCGCGCCACGATTCGATCACCGCCTTCGCGGAGACCATCCGGGCGCTCCCACAGGTGATCCAGGTGTTCTTCGTCGGCGGGACGGACGACTTCCTCGTTCACATCGCCGTCGCCACGACCGCGGACGTTCGCGACTTCGTCGTCAACCACATCTCCGCCCAGGCGAGCGTGGCGACCACGCGCACGAGCATCATCTTCGACTACCACCGCAACGCGGTCGCCGCGTCCTTCGGCTGATTCGCTCAGACTCGCCCAGCCCACGCGCGTCGGCACGGGATCCGATCCGGGTCGGCGTGGTCCAGAGTGGGGGAATGAGCTTCTCCGTCGCCGGCTTCGTGCGAACCACCCTGCCCGGGCTCGCGCTCGCGGTCGCCATCGCAGCGGTCGCGACCGTGATCGGACATCTCGTGCCGGTGATCGGCGCGGCGGTGCCGGCGATCGTGATCGGCGTCGTGATCGCTCTCGTCCGGCGCCCGGGCGCGGTGCTCGCCCCCGGCCTGAAGTTCGCCAGCAAGCTCGTCCTGCAGAGCGCGGTCGTGCTGCTGGGCACGCAACTCTCCCTCGCCGAGGTCGCCTCGGTCGGCGTGCAGTCGTTTCCGGTGATGATCTCCACGCTGCTGGTGTGCCTGGTCGCCGCGTGGTTCCTCGGGCGGGCGTTGCGCATCGACGCGGAACTGACGACCCTGATCGGCGTCGGCACCGCGATCTGCGGCGCGTCGGCGATCGCCGCCGTCTCGCCGGTGATCCGCGCCCGCAACGAGTCGATCGCCTACGCGGTCTCGACGATCTTCCTGTTCAATGTGCTCGCGGTGCTCCTGTTCCCGCCGCTCGGTCACGCGCTCGGCTTCTCGCAGCACGAGTTCGGTCTGTTCGCCGGCACGGCGGTGAACGACACCTCGTCCGTCGTGGCGACGGCGGGGATCTACGGTGCCGCTGCGCTCAGTTTCGCCGTCGTGGTCAAGCTCGTCCGGACGCTCATGATCATCCCGATCAGCATCGGCCTCGCGCTGCGGACCGCCCGTCGCGACGGTTCCGGCGGTCCGCTCACGTTGCGCGGCGTCGTCGGACTCGTGCCGTGGTTCCTGATCGGGTTCCTCGTCGCGTCGCTGATCCGCTCTCTCGGGTGGATTCCGGACGCCGCGCTCGCCCCGATCAGCGTCGTGTCGATGTTCTTCATCGCCACCGCCATGGCGGCGATCGGTCTGTCCACCGATCTCGCCGGCTTCCGCCGCGCGGGAGTGCGCCCGCTCCTGCTCGGCGGCATCCTCTGGCTCGTGGTCACCGCCACCGCCATCACCGCCATCCTGCTGACGCGGGCATGAGATGGTCGGGCTGGTGGTCACCGCCACGGCCACCCCGGCCACCTTCCTGACGCGCGGGTGAGAGGGTCGGGGCAAAGCGAAGGCCGGCTCGTACACGGTGTGTACGGCCGGCCATTCGTCGCATCCCCCTGGGAATAGTGCCTCCGGATTCCCCCTCGGACCTTCGGCGTCCCCTGCGACTTACCTCAGCCTACGGACGCCGTCCCCTCCGGTCTGTAGGACTTTTGGGGGACACTCTCGCGGCGACGATTCGTCGTGTCCGACCCCGGATGGGACGATGGTCGCATGAAGCTGCTCGTCGCCGCCGTCCCGGTCGAACTCGTCGCCTTCCCGGAGGAGATCCCGGGATTCGATCGGGTGGTGACCGGACCGGGAAAGCTCAAGGCCACGTACGCGCTCACCCGTGCGCTGGAGCGCGGACAGTACGACGAGATCGTCGTCGTCGGCACGTCCGGCACCGTTGACCCCGGTCTGCACGGCGGCGTTCACGAGATCGCCGCGGCCGTGCAGCACGACGTCTGGGACGGTGAGCACGTGGTCGGTCAGCACGTCACTCTCCCGGCCCGCGTCGAGACGGGGCGCGAGGGAATCGTCGTGGCGACGGGAGATCACTTCGTGGACACCGCGGCCGGCGTTGACACCGTGCGCTCGCTCGGCGGCTCGCTGATCGACATGGAGACGTACGCCTACATCTGGGTGGCGCAGCAGTACGACGTGCCGATCCGCGTGGTGCGATGCGTGTCCGACGATGCGGACGAGGGCGCATTCGCCTCCTGGGATGAGGCAGCCGCGGCGTGTTCTGCCGTGCTGTGGGATTGGTTCCGCGCCGAGTTCGCAATCTGACCACACGGCTCTCGTGGGCTACGGCTGGTGCTCATGCATGGCAATCTGACCACACGGCTCTCGTGAGCTACGGGTGGTGCTCATGCATGGCAATCTGACCACACAGCTCTCGTGAGCTACGGGTGGTGGTCATGCCGCATGGCTCATCCCTCACAGCAATATGACCACACAGCTCCCCGTAATCTGCGCGTCATGCTCATCCCTCACAATTGAGACATGACAGAAAGCGCGATCGAGCCGATCACCGTCGCCATCGAGCGCCGCATCGACCCGGAGCGTGCGATCGAGGCCACCAGTTGGATGCAGGCCGGCACCGATCTCGCCGCCGGCTTCTCCGGGTTCCTCGGGTCCGGATGGGTGCGCGCGGGTGAGGGCAGCGACCTCTGGTACATGCTCTACCGGTTCCGGGACATCGAAACGCTGGAGGCCTGGGAGGCCTCATCCCAGCGGACGTGGTGGCTGGATTCCGGCAGCGCGTTCGCGCGCGAAGTGCGCGTCGAGCGCCGCACCGGGATCGAGGGTTGGTTCGACGCGCACCTCGCCACCGGCGTCGACGTGCGCCCCGGTGCTCCCGCGACAGGTCCGGTGCGGGCGCCGGTGCCGCCCACCCCACCGCGGTGGAAGCAGGCCGTCACGATCTGGCTCGGCTTCTTCCCGGTCAACCTGGTCGCTTCGCTGCTGCTGGGGCTGATCCCCGGGTTCGCCGAGGTGCCCGTGGCGTTGCGCGTGCTCATCACCACGGTGATCCTGACCCCAATCATGACGTACTGGGTGCTGCCGGGCATCACCCGGCTCCTGCGGCCCTGGCTCACCCGCGGGGTCTGACGCGGGTTCGCCGCAGCCGGTGGGGTGCGGGGAGCGGGTCAGTTCTTCCCGGTGCGGATGAACTCCGTGGCGTCGGTGGTGCGATCCCACCGCACGTCGTTGACCACCAGGGTCGGCGTGGAGAATCCGGTGCCGCCGCCGGCGAGCGGACCGTTCAGAGCGGCGGTGCCGGTGATGCGCTGAGTGGACACCGACACCCAGTCGCTGAAGGTCCCCCCGGTGACGCAGGCGTCGACCGACGCGGGAACGCCGGCGCCGTGCAGCACGTCCAGGATCTCCGTGTCGCTCAGCCCTGCGGAACCCTCCTCCGGCTGCGCGGCGTACATCGCCTTCTGCGCGTCGAGGAACGCGTCCGGCGCCGTGTCGGCCACGCACGCCGCGGCGTTCGTCGCCCGCAGCGAGAAGTCGGTGGAGTAGGCGTTCCCGAGGATCGAGATCGGGAACACCTCGAGCGTGGCGGAGCCGGACGCGACCCGGCTCATGATCGTATCGAGGTTGTCCTCCTCGAACGACTTGCACGCCGGGCAGGTCCAGTCGACGTAGAGGCGGATGTGGTCGACCTTGCCCGTGCCGGGCCACTGCCGCGCCGTCGGCAGGGTGTTCGCCGCGAGCGCCGGCGTGCTCACCGGCTGGACGCCGCCGTCGGGCACAGCCTGGAACGCGATCCCGCCGGTGTTCATGTTCGCGGGACCGGCGGAGGCGGACACCCGCTCGGTGGCTGGTCCCGGCTGGTTGATGACGATGACCGCGATGATGACGGCCACCACGGCGATGGCGGCGGTGACGATCGCCGGCACCAGAATGCGGCGGCGCTTCAGGCGCTTCTGGGCCTCGGCATGCGCGAGGCGGTCGGCCTCGCGCGCAGCCGCGAGTCGCTGCGCCTTCGTCGGTCGCTGTGCCATTTCGTCGTGCTCCTTCGTCGTCCCGGATCCAGTGAACCATGTCGCTCCTGGACGGGCCCGGTCGGCGGGATCAGCCGGGGGAGACGCCGGCGCGCCCCCACCCGGACGGTGACCGCCTTTCCGCGAAATCCGCGTGTCGGCGCCTGCGTGATAACGTTCCCGGCACAGGAGAGACGGAGCGGAGATGGGTCGAGCTGAGCGACGTCTCACGGTGAAGGACGTGGCCGAAGCGGCCGGAGTGAGTCCGATGACCGTCTCGCGCACTCTCGCCGGCGGACAGAACGTGCGCCCGGACGTGCAGGAGCGGGTGCGCGCTGCGGTCCGCGAGCTCGGCTATCACCGCAACGAGAACGCGCGCAGCCTCCGGCCCGGACAGAGCAGCGGACTGGTCGGCGTCGCCATCACGAACATCTCCAACCCCTACTACAGCACCTTCGCGCTGGGCGTCGAGGAGGAAGCCGCGTTGACCGGACGCCGGATTCTGCTCGGCAACACCGGGGAGGACCCCGAGCGCGAGGACCAGCTCCTGCGCGATTTCCTCGGGCGTCGGGTCGAGGGACTGATCATCGTCCCGACCACGACCACGGCCGATCACCTGCGCGGTGCCCCGGATGTGCCCCTCGTGCTCGCCTCCCGCGTCGTGCCCGGGGTGGAGGCCGACCACGTCGTCCTCGCCGATTGCGCCGGCGCCGAAGAGGGGACCGGCGCGCTCCTGGACGCCGGACACCGTCGCATCGGGTTCCTCGGCAACCTCCCCGGGATCTTCACGAGCTCGCGGCGCCTGCGCGGCTTCGAACGCGCGCACGAGCTGCGCGGCCTGAGCGTCGACCCGGCCCTCATCTCCACCGGTCAGCAGGACACCGAGACCGCCGCCGTGGCCATGGGCCGACTGCTCGCGCTCGCGGACCCGCCCACAGCGGTGTTCTGCGCCAACAACCGCAATGCGATCGGGGCGATGGCGGAGATCGGTCGGATTCTCGCCAGCGGTGAGCGGACCGCGGCCGAGATGCCGGAGCTGATGAGCTTTGACGACTTCGAGCTGTCCGAGCTGATGCCCGTTCCGGTCAGCGTGATCCGCCATGACGCGCGCGAGATGGGGCGCCGAGCGGCGCGACTTCTGCTGGACCGGCTCGACGGCGGCGGCGATTCGGCGTCTCACGGGTACCGCAGCATCGAGCTGCCGGTCGAAGTCGTCCGACGCACGCGCTAGCGCGCACCATCCGCTCGGACGGAGGATGATTGACGCTGTCCCTCGCCATTGATATCGTTACCAAAATTCAGGGCGCGCGAAGAGGAGCGACGGTGGAGCTGGCGATCGACTTCGGCGGAACCGAGGTCAAGATCGGGTTGATCGAGGCGGGTGAGTTCATCCGCACGTTCGCGATCCCGGCCGAGACCGGCTCCCGGGACGTGCTCGAGCGCGCTGCCGCCGCGGTCGCCGACGTCGCCGGCGTGAGCGCCGTCGGCATCGCGGTGCCGGGTGTGCTCGCGCCCGGCGGCCGAGCGATGCTCGCCGCGAACGACAAGTACGAGCCCCTCGTCGGCGTCGACCTCATCGATTGGGCCGGCGCGACGTTCGGACTCCCGGCCGTGGTCGAGAACGATGCGCGCGCGGCGCTGCTCGGTGAGCTCGCCCCGGGTGGGTGTGCCGACGGAGTGCGCGACGCGGTGCTGCTCACGCTCGGTACCGGGATCGGAACGGCGGCGGTCATGGGCGGGGTGCCGATCCGGGGTGCCCACGGTCATGCCGGAATTCTCGGTGGTCACGTGACGGTCGACATCGACGGTCCACCCTGCCCGTGCGGAAACATCGGGTGCGCGGAGCAGCTCGCCTCCAGCCGCACGCTGCGCGAGGCGGGAATCGGACCGGAGCAGTGGGCGTCCGCCGCCGCCGGGACGGCGACCCTCGCGGTACGGCGCGCAATCGAGGCGCATCTGCGGGTGTGGGGCGCGGTGGCGGTCACGATGTGCCACATGTACGACCCGGACGTCGTCGTCCTGACCGGCGGGATCCTGCGAGCGGGGGACATCGTGCGCGAGGGGATCGAGCGCTGGCTGGACGCGCACCTGTGGTCCACGGCGCACCGCCCCGAGGTGCGGGTGCCGTCCGCACCGGAGCATTCCGTCCTGCGTGGCCTGGCCGTCCTGGCCGCCGATGTCGAAGGGAAATCATGACCGCGGATCGAGACATGTCGCTGGTGTCCGGAGACCATCGTCCCGGTGCATACGATCTCCAACCCACGGTGCCGCTGCCGCCGGGGGAGCGGGTGCGTCATGGTGCGGACGCCTGGCGTGATGTCGCTGCGGCGGGGTCGCGCATCGTGCTGGTCGACGCCTACCCGGGCACGAACCTCGTCGCCCTCCACGCCGAGCTGACCGCCGCTCTGCCGGACTGGCGCCTGATGGATGTCGAACGCGCAGCGCGCCCGATCGCCGAGATCGATCGGATGATCGCCCAGAACCTCACCGACGACCGGGTGTTCGGCGTGCTCTCGCACCAGAACCTCCCGGACTTCTACGACGGCGAGGCGCTCGCCACCCTGGCTCGCCAGATCGCCGCGCTGGACGGGCCGGTCATCGTGACCGGATGGGGTGCGGCGCTGCTGGAGCCGCTGCTGGCGGAACCGGTGACCCTCGTCCTCGCCGACCTCGCGCGCTGGGAGATCCAGTTGCGACAGCGCGCGGGCGCGCCGAACTGGCACTGCGACAACGGCGACGAGGATCCCCTGCGCAAGTACAAGCGCGGCTTCTTCGTGGAGTGGCGCGTGGCCGATCGGCACAAGCGGGGCCTGTTCGATCGCGTCGACTTCGTCTACGACTCCGCCGCCCTCGCTCCCGCGCGAGCGCGCCCGGACGAGCCGGGCATGATCACCGGGGCCGCGTTCCGGGGTGCCCTGGCCGCCGCGACGGAGGGTCCGTTCCGCCTCGTTCCGTTCTTCGATCCCGGGGTCTGGGGCGGTCAGTGGATGAAGCAGCTCATCGATCTGGACCGGTCCGAGCGGAATTACGCCTGGTGCTTCGACTGCGTCCCGGAGGAGAACTCGCTGCTGCTCGAGGGGGACGGCGGAGTCGTCGAGATCCCCGCCCTCGATCTCGTCCTGACGGAGCCGCGACGGCTGCTGGGTCAGAAGACCTTCGCCCGCTTCGGGGCCGAATTCCCGATCCGGTTCGACTTCCTGGACACGATGGAGGGTGGCAACCTCTCCCTGCAGGTTCATCCGCTCACGGACTACATCCAGAACACGTTCGGCATGCACTACACGCAGGACGAGAGCTACTACCTCCTGGATGCGGAACCCGGGGCGGTGGTCTACCTGGGCCTGAGAGAGGGGGTCGACCCGGACGCGATGATTCGCGATCTGGAGGCGGCTCAAGCGGGTGATGCCCCGTTCCCGGCGGAGCGGTACGTCAACACCTTCCCGGCACGCAAGCACGACCACTTCGCGATCCCGGCCGGCACCGTGCACTCGTCCGGGGCGAACTCCATGGTGCTGGAGATCTCCGCGACACCGTTCATCTTCACGTTCAAACTGTGGGACTGGGGGCGAGTGGGGCTGGACGGCCGTCCGCGCCCGGTGCACCTCGAGCACGGCGTCCGCAACATCCAGTGGAACCGCGACACGGCGTGGACGCGGGAGAATCTGGTCGGTCGTGTCGAGCTGATCGCCGGTGACGGTCCGGACCGGGAGGAGCGCACCGGCCTGCACGAGCTCGAGTTCATCGAGGTCAGGCGGCACTGGTTCACCGCGTCCTCGGACCGGCACACCGACGGCACCGTGCACGTGCTGAACCTCGTCGAGGGGGACGAGGCGCGGGTGGTCAGCCCGACCGCGGCGTTCGCGCCGTTCCTGGTCCACTACGCCGAGACCTTCGTCGTTCCCGCGGCCGTCGGGGCGTATCGGCTCGAACGAACCGCGGCCTCCCGAGCGGAATCGATCGCGACGGTGACCGCGTACGTCCGGGGCACCCGGAACTCGGACGATCGGCGCGACGGCGACGAATCTCCGTGAGTACCTTGCGCAGATCCCAGCGCATTGCTACGGTGTGCGCTAATTGGTAACGATACCACCACCAGTGAGACAAGGGAGTCCTCATGACATCGCGACGCATGGCCGCCATTGCGCTGGTGGCCCTCTCGGCCATCGGCGTCACGCTGGGCGGTTGCTCCGGATCGGGATCGCCGAGCTCGACCGCCGGCGCCACCGGAACGCTGAACTTCTACACCGACAAAGCGGCGTGGAAGCCGGACTTCGAAAAGCTCAACGCCGCGAGCAAGTCCGCGACCGACATCACCCTGTCGGTGACGGGGTACTCGGACTCCAACCAGTACAACGCGTTCATCAAGCAGTCCTTCCGCACGAGCAAGACCCCCGGTCTGTTCACCTGGCACACCGGCGACGACCTGAAGAGCCTCGTCGATGACAACCTGCTCGCGGACACCACGAGCATCTGGGACAAGGCGATCTCGGAGGGCTGGGCGAGCGAGGATCTGCGCAAGACCTACACGTTCGACGGCAAGCAGTACTGCGTGCCGATGAACGTCGCCTACTGGGTGATGTTCTACGACAAGAAGACGTTCGCGAAGTACGATCTGCAGGTTCCGACGACGTGGGATGAACTGAACACCGTCGCCTCGACGCTGAAGAGCAAGGGCGTCACCCCGTACAACCAGTCGAACGTGCTGTTCACCTTCCAGTGGTTCCAGCACCTCGTCGCCACGACCGACCCCGCGCTGTACTCCGGACTCGAGGACGGCTCCGTGAAGTACACCGACCCGCGGATCGTGAAGATCATGGACCTCTGGCTCACGGAGCAGAAGGCCGGCTGGTTCAGCGACCCGGGCAGCACGGTGGACCCGGCGGTCGGCCTCAAGCAGGGCGACTTCGCGATGATCGACATGGGCACCTGGTTCGCCGGGAACCTCGCCAGCGCCGGGATGAAGGCCGGGACGGACTACGGCATGTTCATCATCCCGCCGGTGAACTCGTCGTTGCAGACGACCCCGGTCGCGGTGGAGTCCGGCCCGATGTGCACGGCGGAGAAGTCGCCGCAGAAGGCTCTCGGCCTCGCGTACTCCGAGTGGTGGATGTCCCCCGAGGGGCAGACGCAGTGGAACCAGGCGCACCCGGATGTCGCGTTCAACCCGAAGGCGACGGTGAGCGATCCGAGCCTGAAGGCGATCGGCAGCGAGGTGACGACTGACAAGTACTCCCAGTACGAGCGGTTCTACGAGGCGATGCCGACGTCGGTGGTCACCGTGGCCGTCGAGCAGTTCGGCGCGTTCAACACGAACCCGGGCGACCCCATGCCGTTCTTGCAGAAGATCCAGGACGCGGCGGACACCTATTGGGCGACCCAGAAGTAAGAGCATGGCCGCGCGTGCGACGAGCTACCAGTGGTCGGCCCGGGGCTTCATCGCCCCGGGCGTGATCCTGGTCGCGGTCCTTCTCTACCTGCCCCTGCTGTGGACGGTGTTCCTGAGCTTCACCACGTATGACGGGCTGAGCGACCCGAAGTGGGTCGGCCTGTCCAACTACGTGACGATGTTCACCGACAGCGGCTTCTTCGGCTCGGCCGGGAACACCCTGCTGTGGGTGATCGGGACGCTGGTCATCCCGGTGGGAGTGGGACTGGCGATCGCGTTGCTGACGTGGAACCTCGGCGGCGGGATCTGGCTGCGGTTGCCGTTCCTCATCCCGTACGCCCTTTCCGGTATCGGCGTCGGCGTGATCTGGTCCTTCATCCTCTCCTCGAACGGAGCACTGGACCAGGCACTCGCGGCCATCGGCATCAGCGACCCGCCCCGGTGGTTGCTGGACACCCCGTTGAACACGGTGATGATGATCATCGCGTCGGCGTGGCAGGGGGTCGGCGTGAACGCCCTGCTGTTCACGATCGGGCTGCAGTCGATTCCGGCCGAGCCCCTCGAGGCGGCGCGGATCGACGGCGCGGGGGGTCCGCGGCTGTTCGGCAGCATCATCTGGCCGATGCTGCGTCCGCTCACCGCGGTCGTGGTCGGGCTGTCCATCGTCGCGAGCCTGAAGACGTTCGACATCGTCTGGAGCATGACCAACGGTGGTCCGGGCACGGCGAGCGAGACCCTCGCGCTGACGATGTACAAGGACACCTTCGTCAACAGCAACTACGGGCTCGGGTCCGCCGTGGCCGTCTTCCTCTCGGTCGTGACGCTCGTCGCCTCCGTCGTGTACCTGCGTCAGCAGCTGTCGCCGAAGAACGAGGTGTGAGATGAGCCAGACACGCACGATCCTCACCGGCACCGGTTCCCACCCAACCGCGCTCCGGCACCGCCGCACGCACCCGTCCACCGTGATCCGCGTCGTGGTGCTGGTGGTGCTCGGCATCATCTGGCTGCTGCCGACGTACCTGCTCATCGTGAACGCGGCCAAGGACCCGACCACCTTCACCTCGAAGACCGCCTGGGCCGTGACCGACTTCCACCTCTTCCAGAATTTCGGCGCCGCACTCGAGCTGTCCGGGCTCGCCGGCAGCGTGCTGAGCACGCTGCTGTACGCGATCCTCTCGCCGGCGATCGCGGTCCTGGTCGGCGCGGCCGCGGGCTTCGCGATCGTCGCTCTCCACCTGCGACACGGGTTCGCGTGGTTCGTCTTCATCTTCGGCGGCACGATCTTCCCCCTGCAGATGATCCTGCTGCCGCTGTTCGACGGCTATTCCCGGACCGGGCTGTTCGACACCCGGACGGGCATGGTGATCGTCTACACCGCCATCTCGATCCCGTTCTCCGCGTTCGTGATGCGCAATTTCTTCACCGGCATCGCGCACAGCATCTTCGAGGCGGCCGTGCTGGACGGGGCCACGACCTGGCGGATCTTCCTGCGGATGTACCTGCCGATGGCCTCCAGCGCGCTGGTGGCGATCTTCATCCTGCAGGCGACCTTCGTCTGGAACGACCTGCTGCTGGGTCTGACCCTGAGTCAGTCCGACGACATCCGGCCGATCATCACGACCCTCTCGGGCATGCAGTCCACATACGGCGGCGCGCAGATGTCCACCGTGCTGGCCGCCGCCGTGCTGGTCTCGCTGCCGACCGTGATCCTCTTCCTGGCGACGCAGCGCTTCTTCTCCCGTGGCCTCGCGCTCGGACAGACCTGACGAAAGGACGGGCGTGCACCCGCAGACCCCCACCCTCGACGAACTCGCCGCCGATCCGGTGACGCACCACGACGACGACATGATCGCCCCGACCGGACTGACGAACTTCCTCGGCACGGTTCGCGTCGATCACGATCTCACCGCGGTGAGTGTGATGCAGTTCCCGCCGGTGTCGCAAGGGGCCACGCGGACCGCCGCGCTGTTCGTTGACGGACGCCTGTTCGCCTCGCTCGGGGTTCCGGTCACGCACGAGTGGCGTCCGGATCGTGAGCGACGCACCGCACGCTGGGACGGGTGGGAAGTGGAGACCACGACGGTGTGCGTCCCGGGCGAGACCGCCGTGGCGATCGAGATCCGGGTGCGCAACACCACGGCGGCGGAGCGCACCGTCACTCTCGCGCTGTCGCTGTCCGCGCGCGTGACGGTGACGCCGGAGGGCTGGCGTGCGGCGGAGTCGCCGGCCGCTGCGAACCTCGTCGAGGTCGCCGACGATCGCGTGGTCTTCCGGGACCCCGACGGGACGGCGTGGAGCGTGCAGGGGCTGGATGTGCCGGCGCGTTACCGGCCGAGTGGGGTCGTCAGCGCGGAGGGGTTCGACCTGGGCATCGGTGGCAACGGCCGCGGGGCGGAGGTGAGTGCACAGCTCGTCGTTCCGGCCGGGGGACAGGCCCGGTGCGGATACGTGGCGGCGCTGGCGACGGACGCCGCGGCCGCCGGGGCGATGTATGACCGGGTGATCGCCGACGTCCCGGCGGCGGTCGTCGGCGCGCAGCGCTTCTGGCAGGAACAACTCGTCGCGGCGTTCCGGGCGGATGACGAGGCGTTCTCCGGTCACCTGCCGACGCTGGAGACCACGGACCCGGTGCTGCGCCGGCTGTACCACTGGGCCGTGCTGGGAGTGGTGTGGTTCCGGCGCGACCACGCGGGCAACGTTCTCGGCCGCACGTACGACACCCTGATGCCGAACTACTGGGGGACGACGACCTTCATCTGGGACTACAGCCTGTCCTCGCTCACGCACGCGCTGCTCGATCCGACCGAGATGCGCCGACAGCTGCTGCACTGGGTGGACCGCGACATCCACACCCACTTCGGCACGTCCTCGCTGACCGGGGAGCCCGTGGGCAACTGGTACTCGGTGAACGATTACGCGATGACCCGCCTCGTCCATGACTACATCCGCATCACCGGGGACGATGCGCTGCTGGATGAGCCGGTCGGTGACGGGACGGTTCTGGACGCGCTGCACGCGTGGGCGACGGCCTGGCGGGGGCGGCGTCGGGGGAGCGCGCTCGCGGATTACGGCGAGATCGACAACCTCCTCGAGTGCGTGAGCTCGTACACGCACGAGGTCGCGAGTCTGAACGCCGCGAACGTCTGGGTGATGCGCACGGCGGCCGAGCTGCTGCGGCTGCGCGATGATCCCCGGGCCGCGGACCTCGAGGACGAGGCCGAGCGCCTGGTGCCCGAGATCATCGACCGCTACGTTCCCGGCACCGGGTACTTCACCGCGGGGCAGCCCGACGGGACGCGCCTGCCGGTGCGGCACTGCTACGACTTCAGCGTGGTCGGCACGACCATCGCCGCGGAGCTGCCACCCCGGACACGACGGGAGATGGTCGCCTTCTTCCAGCGGGAACTGCAGACGGAGAACTGGATGCGCGCGCTGTCACCGTGGGATCCGGATGCCAGCTACTCGGTCCGTCCGGACCATCAGTGGAACGGTGCATATCCGGCGTGGCCCGCGGACGCAGCCCGCGCCCTGATCGACCTCGGCGCCGCCGAGGTCGCCCTGGATTGGCTGCCGGGCCTCGCCCGATCGGCCAATCAGGGCCCGATGGGGCAGGCCCACTTCGTGACGGAGGCGCAACCGTCGATCAACGGCGGCGCTCGCAAAGCGCCCCCGCAGCTGCCGTACATCATCGACTGGGCGTGCTCATCCTCGGGTGCCTGGGTGGAGTTGATCCTCACTGGGCTGTTCGGACTGCGCGTCGACGCCGCCGGCTCGGTGCGTGCGGGTGGCCCGATCGCGACCCGTGACCCCGGTGCTGTGCTGCGCGATGTCCGGATCGGAGATCGCCGGGTGGACGTCCACGCCGATGGACGCGTGAGTGAGCATGTCCCCTCGCCCTGACGGGCGATCGTCGAGAAGCGAAGGAGAGCGGCGATGAACAGGATGATCCGTGGACTGGGCGTCGTGGGGCTCGGGGCACTGCTGACGCTCGGGATGGCCCCCGCCGCGCACGCCGCGGCCCCGACCGGCGGCCATCGGACCTGCTCGCTCGCGAGCGGAACGCTGACGGCCGCCGCGAGCACGGACACTGCGCTGACCGACATGTTCACCACCTACGGCGACACCGGCGGCGGATGGACGGGCGGGGACAGCACCTTCTCGCTCCGGCTGCGCGGAAACACCACGGGGTGGTTCTTCTCGGACACGTTCCTGGGGAAGGTGAGCGACGGTGCACGGCCGAAGGATTCCCCCTTCGTGAACAACTCGATCGTCGTCCAGGGCAAGAACGGCCTGCGCACGGTGACCGGTGGGACCCCGAGTGCACCGGAGGGCGTCATCCCGCCGGAGGCGAACGGGGACTGGTACTGGATCGGCAACCCGATCGACGGCACCGGTGGCACCGTCCAGATCCCGGTCCTCCGCTTCCACCGCACCGGAAGCGGGTCGTTCGATTTCGCGTGGGTGGCCAATCGCCTGGCGACCCTCGACGGCAAGACGCTCACGCTGCGTTCGCTGACCGACCTGCCCTCGGCCACCGGCATCAACTGGGGGTCGTGGACGATGCGCGATCACGGCTCGACCTACGTCTACGGCATCAACGACGTCGCCGGCGTTCGCAGCGCCTACCTCGCCCGTGTCTCCGGCAATGACGGACTGCGCGGCACCTGGAGCTTCTGGAACGGCACCGGATGGTCGGCCGCAGAATCCGCGGCGGTCCCGGTCGCGCCTTACGTGTCCAACGAGTTCAGCGTCGCGCCCTACCAGGACGGGTACCTGATGATCACCCAGGACACGTCCGAACTCTTCTCGACGCGCATTCTGGCCCGGGTGTCGTGCTCCTTGACCGGGCCGTTCTCCACCGGAGTGGCGGTGTACCGCACGCCGGAGACCGGAGCCTCCGGCAGCTACCACGACGCGAACGTGTGGACATACAACGCGCACGAGCACCCCGATCTCCGTCGGGGGAACCACCTGGTGGTGACCTACAACGTGAACACCTTCGACAACGTCAACAGCGTGTACGACGACGTCACGATCTACCGACCGCGCTTCCTCGATGTCACGCTGAACTTCACCGGCAAGTGAGGCGGAGGAGCGGGATCACTCCACGGTGAACGACGCGTCCGGGCTGGCGCAGCTGCCGGACCCACCGCCGGACGCGGAGACCCGGCGTGATCATGGCAGAGGCCGGCCCGGACGGGGACGTCCGTGGCCCGATCGAGACTCAGGCGGTCGGTTCGCCGGGGTGCGGCTTGGCCCAACCGGCCGGCTCGTTCGGACCGTTCCAGACCTGCACGATGCCCCACGCGACCGCGGTCAGCGGCACGGCCAGCACGGCGCCGATCACACCGCCGAGGACGGTGCCGATCGTCAGCGCGACCAGGATGACCAGGGAGTGCAGCTTCAGCGTGCGTCCCATCAGGACCGGCTGGAGGAAGTTGCCTTCCAGCTGGTTCACGAGGATCACGACGCCGACGACGAAGATGGCGTTCACCGGACCGTTCGCGACCAGGGCGACCAGGGCGGCGAGGATGCCGGCCAACGTCGCACCGACGATGGGGATGAAGGCCAGGACGAACACCAGCACGGCCAGCGGCAGCGCGAGCGGCACCTGCAGGATCCACAGGCCGACCCCGATGCCGATCGCGTCGACCGCGGCCACGGCGGCGGTGCCGCGGACGTAGGACCCGAACGTGCTGACCGTCTTCTCCCCGATCCGGTCCATCCGGGCGAGGGCGGTGCCGTTGAACGGGCGCTTCAGGAACGCCCACAGTCGCGGGCCGTCCTTCAGGAAGAAGAACAGCACGACCACCATCAGCACGAGTCCGGTGATGAAGCTGGCCGCTGCGCTGACGCCGGCGATCGCACCGGAACCGAACTGCGCACTGGTGAGGAAGTGCTGCAGCGACGCCCACCACTCCTGCAGCTGCTTCGTGTCCGGCGCGAAATCGGTGGTCTGCACCCACGCGATGACCTTGTCCACACCGTCTGACGCCTGGGCGTACAGCTCACCCCATTGGCCACGAACGGCGACCACGATGAACCAGACCACGAGACCGAGGACGATGACGATGGCCAGAAGCGCCAGGACCGTGGCCCACACGGACGGGACTCCGCGACGGCGGAGCCAGCTCATCACCGGGGCGAACGCGCACGCGATGATCAGGGCGAGCAGCACCGGAATGACGACGACGCTGAGGTAGCGCAGCCCGATCACCACGGCGGTCGCGAGCACGAGGATCGCGATGATCTGGATCGATCGTGTGGCGATCAGCCCGAGCGAATCCTGCCATGCGCCCGGGGCTCTGGTGGCCGTCGCCGGGGCGGGGGCCACAGGCGAGGCGTCGTTCTTGCTGGCGGACCGGCGCTTCTTCGTCATCCCTCGACCGTATCGGCCCGGCTCTGACGACGGGCCACCGATCCCACGCGTGCCGGGAAACACTCCGGAAACGCGGCCGTTCTACGATGCTCACGTGACTTCCCGAGTGATCCGTCCCGCCACCACCGCCGATGTCGCACCGTGCGTCGCGATCTACGCGCCGTACGTGACGGACACGCTCGTGACGTTCGAGGAGACGGTTCCCACCGCGGGCGCGTTCGCGGTGCGCATCGCGACCGCACAGCAGCAGCACGCTTTCCTCGTCCTCGAGGAGGGCGGTGTCGTCCTCGGCTACGCGTACGCGGTGCCGATGTACGACCGGCCCGCCTACCGCTGGGCGTGCGAGGTCAGCGTCTACCTCGGTGCGGACGCCGTCGGCGGCGGCCGCGGGCGGGCGCTGTACGCGGAGCTGCTCGCGCGCTTGCGGGAACGCGGCTACCGGCGGGTGTTCGCCAAGGTCACCCTGCCGAACGAGGCCAGCATCGGATTGCACACCGCATTCGGCTTCCGCTTCGCCGGGACTCTGGAACTCGCCGGTTTCAAGCACGGCACCTGGGCGAGTGTGGCGATCCTCCAGCTCGACCTGGACGACACGACGGATCGCGCGGCCGCACCGGCGCCGATCGCCTGAGCGCGCGCAAGCACGAGGGCGTCTCGTGTTCAGTCCGGCTGCGCGCAGTGATCAGTCCGGCTGCGCGGGGACGTCGCGTGATCAGTCCAGCCGTGCGCGCTCCGTGTCATCAGCCCGGGCCCGCGTCCGTCGGATCAGTCCAGCAGCGCGCGCACCTCGTCGGCGGTGAGAGCGCCGGAGAACAGGTCGCCGTCGTCGATGACCTCGTCGAACAGGGCCCGCTTGCGCTCACCGAGCGCGAGCACCTTCTCCTCGATCGTGTCCCGCGCGACGAGGCGGTAGACGAACACGCGCTCCGTCTGACCGATCCGGTGCGTGCGGTCGATCGCCTGGGATTCCGCGGCGGGATTCCACCAGGGGTCCAGCAGGAAGACGGAATCCGCCTCGGTGATCGTCAGCCCGACGCCGCCGGCCTTGAGGCTGAGCAGGAACACCGGCGCATCACCGGAGCGGAACCGATCGATCACCTCCGGGCGCCGCCGCGTCGAACCGTCCAGGTACTCGTAGCGGACGCCCCGCGCCTCCAGGCGCTCGCGGACCAGCGCGAGGAATGACGTGAACTGGCTGAACACGAGCGCCCGGTGGCCTTCGGCGGCGAGATCCTCGATCCGGTCGATGAGCTCGTCGAGCTTCGCCGAGGGCACGGCGGACTCCGGAGCGGCATCGATCAGCCGCGGGTCCAGGGCCAGCAGCCGTAGCAGCGTCAGCGAGCGGAAGACGATGAACCGGTTGCGGTCGAGGTCCTCGACGAGGCCGAGGAGCTTCTGCCGCTCGCGCTGCAGGTACCGCTCGTAGAGGGCCCGGTGCTCGCGGGACAGCTCGATCGAGACCACCTGCTCGAGCTTGTCCGGCAGTTCGCTCGCGACGTTCGCCTTCGTCCGACGCAGCAGGATCGGCTTCAGCCGCCGCCGCAGTTCGGCCACGCGCTCGGCACTGTGCGCCTTGACGTAGCGGTCGGTGAAACGGATCCGCGAGGCGTACATCCCCGGCGCCACCAGCTGCAGGATGGCCCACAGATCCAGCAGCGTGTTCTCCATCGGCGTGCCGGAGAGGGCGTACACGGCCCGCGCGCGGATCGCCGCGGCCGCCTCGTGCACCTGCGCCGTGGCGTTCTTGACGTACTGCGCCTCGTCGAGGACGAGCCCGTCCCACGGCGGCACCGCGAAGCGGTCCGCCTCCAGCCGCAGCAGCGGGTAGGAGGTCAGGACCACATCGACGTCGTCCGGGATCGGGTCGCGGGTCGCGGCCACGGTCGCCACGGTCAGCTCCGGCGCGAAGCGGGCGAACTCGTCCGTCCAGGCTCCGACGACGGACGTGGGTGCGACCACGAGGAACGGCCGGCGCTCGGCGCGCGGGGCCCGGTTCGCGGCGTGCCGGATCAGCGCGATGGCCTGCAGCGTCTTGCCGAGCCCCATGTCGTCGGCGAGGATGCCGCCGAGCCGGTGCTCCCACAGGTGAGCCAGCCAGCGGAACCCGTCCAACTGGTACGGACGCAGGTCGGCGTGCAACCCGGCCGGCGGGTCGATCGGTGGCGGGACGTCGGTCAGCGCGGCGGCGGTCCGCCGCCAGGCGAGGGCCTCCGGGGACACGTCGGACTCGTCCTGGAACGGCTCGAAGATCGGCAGCGCCGACGGCGGGACGCGGGCCCCGGTCTCCCACTCGTTCAGCATGGTGCCGTCCTCGATGAGCTCGCGCAGCGCGTCGAAGAGGGGATGTTCCAGTTTCAGGTAGGTCTTGTCGACCATCAGGAGCTTGTCGCGTCCCCGGCTCAGCGCCCGGAAGACGTCTGCCAGCGCAACCGTGTACTCGCCGATCACGAGGACGAAGCCGAAGTCGAACCAGTCGTTGTCGCCGTCCTGGGGCACGGCGACGATGCGCAACTGCGGTGGTTCGGCGAGGTCGCGGTAGTCCGGGCGTCGTCCGACCTCTTCGAGCTCGACCTCGGCGGCGATGATCGCGGGCAGATCGTGCAGCACGAACGCGGCGGCGTCCGCTCCGCTCAGCCGTGCGGGCGTGTCGAACGGCGGGTCCGGCAGCGGCTCCAGCCGAGACCCGAGGCGGGTCGCCCACCTCGTCAGGAGCACATCGCGCGGTCGGTACTCGATGATCAGCACGACGCGCGGGGTGGCGGTGGGCAGGTCGAGGCCCGCGCCGCGGACGTGCACGCGGTGGGCGAGGACCGGATAGTGATCGCGCCAGAACTCGGCCACCTCCCCGGCCGGCACGCGCAGCGACGCGCGATCCCAGCCCAGCATCGCGACGTCGGCGGGCGCCGCCGTCGCCAGCGTCACCTGCAGCCCGTCCTCGAACTCGCAGGCGTAAAGGCCGTGATCGCCGATCGTTCCGGTCACGGCGACCGGGGCGTCGGCGACGGTGACGCGCGGTTCCAAGCGCAGGGCGCTGCTGCCGGGGTAGGGCGAGATGTCCACCGCCACGGACGCTTCGCCGATCGTGACCGATCCGTCCCGCTTCCCGGCCACGAGGGAGATGCCGACATCGGACGCGCCGCGCAACGCCGGCCAGAGGAGCGGACTGGCGAAGTCATCGAGGTACAACCAGTCCGCCTCGGACGCGCGATAGCCTTCCGATCCAGCGCGATGCAGAGCGGTGAACTGCCCGAACCAGGCCACCTGGCGCGGGTCCAGACGCAGTCGCTCGATGCGGTAGGGCAGGTCCCCCCACGTCACCTCGGCGGTCACCCAGTTGCCCGACGTCGAGCGCACCGCGGGGCGGACGGCGAGGCGCTGCGTCCCGCGCGGGCGCACGGAACGCGCCGTTTCCGCCCGGGGCGCGACCCACTGCGACCCACCGCGGGTCAGGGTGCGGAGCTGGAAGAGCAGCGCCAGGGACGCTCGCTCGTCGTCCGATCGTGCGGCGCCGGTCCCCAGTTGCGCCCTCCAGCCGGAGGCATCGGACGAACTCGGCATGCCTCCATCATCTCAACCGGCGGGGACAGTCGGACCGCCGGTCCCCCACTCGTCCGCGAGCAGCGCGTAGTTCATCCCGTCCATCCAGACGCCCGACCGGTGCAGCGCCGTCCGCCGGCTGTGCTCTTCGCGGCGCATGCCCAGTCGTTCCATGACGCGCCAGGACGGGGTGTTCTCCGCGAAGCATCCGGCGTGCACCCGCCGCAGCCCCGCCTGCGTGAAGGCGGCGTCGATCATCGCGCGGACCGCCTCGGTCGCGTAGCCGCGGCCGGCGTACGCCGGGTCGAGCACCCAGCCGAGCTCGGCTCCGGTGCCCGACGCTGCGGCGGCGACCTCGGCCTGCGCCCACTCGTCCTCGACTTTGAGCATGAGGTCGCCGATCACGACCGGTTGTGCCCCGGCCAGCTCGATGATCAGCGTCGTGGCCAGTCGGTGCGGGGCGTGGAAGTACGTCGAGAACGCCTCGGCGCTCTCCGGTGCGGCACCGAGCCAGCGCGAGACCACCGGGTCGCTCCGGTACGTCCACACCACGGCGTCGTCCGCGGGGCGCGCGCGGCGGATCGTGAGGCGGGGGGTCCGCAACGGCCAGGCGATCGCGGTCAGCGGGTCGGAGGATGCGGTCATCCGCACAGCGTATGCCCGGCGATCACCGGGGCGGACCTCCCGGGGCGCGCGTCCGTGCCACGAACGCCGCGGCCGCGGCGACGAGGAATCGTCAACGCGGCCGCGGGGAGAGTGGGGCTGGTGTCAGTACCAGCCGGAGGACTCGGAGTGTCCCCACGCACCGCACGGGGTGCCGTACGTGTTGGAGATGTAGCCCAGGCCCCACGCGATCTGCGTGGCCGCGTTGGTCTCCCAGTCGGAGCCGGCCGAGGCCATCTTCGAACCGGGCAGAGCCTGCGGGATTCCGAAGGCGCCGCTCGGGTTGTAGGCCTGGTAGTTCCAGCCGGACTCGCGGTTCCACAGGGATTCAAGGCAGCCCCACTGGTCATCGCCCCAGCCGTAGGAGCTGAGCATGCCGTAGGCGGTGGCCTTGGCACCCGACGGGGAGTTGTCGCCACTGCCGGACGGGACCGGAGCGGACGGGTTCGAGTTGCCGCTGGAACCGGAAGAGTCAGAACCCTGATCGTTCTGGTCCTGGTTCTGGTTCTGGTTCTGCTGCGCTTCCTCGTCAGCCTTCTGCTTGGCCTCTTCCGCGGCCTGGCGCGCGGCTTCCTCCTCGGCGGCCTTCTTCTCGGCGGCCGCCTTCTCCGCTGCGGCCTTCTCGGCGGCCGCCTTCGCGGCGGCGGCCCGGACGGCGGCGTCGTGCTTGGCCTGGGCGGCCGCGATCCCCTCGCGGAGGGAGGTGGTCTTCGCCTCGACGGCGGCGGTCTCGTTCGAGATCGCGGTGGTCGCCTGCGTCAGCAGGAAGCCGGGGATGCCGCGAAGATCCTGGTTCTTCTCGACCAGCTGGCTCAGGGTGCTGGTGTCGATCGTCTTCTCGACGCCGGTCAGATCCAGGGTCGAGCGGGCGGCCTCGGACACCGCGGAGGCGGCATCCGAGATGGCGCCCTGCGCGTCGGTGAAGACCTGATCAGCGTCCTGAGTCTGGGCGGCGATCGTCTCGACGGCGGCCGACGCGGTGGCGGAGTCGCCGGCCGTGATCGACTGGGCGGCGAAGGCCGGGGTCGCGCTGGCCGCGCAGGCCAGAACGAGGCCGAGGCCGACGGTCAGGATCGAACGAGTGGGGGTGGACAGACGCGTCGGACGCTTATTCGTGGGGGTCATGATCTCCGTGGGCAGGGCTGATGCACCGTGGGGGTGGTACAGCTTCGGGTATTCGCTTCGGGCGACGAAGCCCCTACCTTCGGCCCCGGACCTGGGCGAAACCTCCGCATTCCCTGTGTGCACCGCCCCGCTCAGGGCGGTCCGGACCCCTCGCGATCGGCATCCTGGTGCGGATCGCAAGGGGTCGCGCACATCGTTATGAATTCGTTTGAATTCGTGTCGCGCGGGCCCGCTCAGCGTCGTCGAGGAGGTCGTTGAAGCCGCGTGCGGCCACCGTGGGAAGCCCGCCGTCGATGGTGGAGCGAAGCGCCGAAACGAGGGCTGCGCCGTCGTCCGGGGTCGGGATGGTCGGGAGCGCGCGACCGATCAGCTGCCCCATCGCCTGCCCGGATCGGCGGGCGAGATCGGCCAGGTCGCCGGGGGCCCGAGCGACCCACTCCGCCACGAGCGCCCCCTGTTCAATGCCCCAGAAGCCGGCGGCGACCGCGGAGAATTCGCGGTTGGACAGTTCACCGCTGATCAGTCGCGTCCACCACTGCGCTTTCGCATCCGGCGTGCCCACGGCCGCGCCCGCGGAGAGCGCGGCGTGCGCACCGGAGGTGGTGCGGTCACGGTCGGCCTCGGTCGCGATCAGATCCGGACGGCCGAGTTCGGCGAGACGCCGCACGATCATCCAGCGGACGGCCTGGTCGGTGGTGGTGCGCAACCGCTCCTGGAGCACCTCGACATCGGCGCCGACGTGCGCGAACAGGCGCTCGGCCGCCGGCGCGAGTTCCGGATTCCCGCCGTCGAGGATGACGGTCGCGAGGTCGGCGAGGGCCGCGAGCCGCGCACCGATCTCCGCCGTCGAGCTGTGGCTGATCGTCACGCGGAGCACGAGGGCGATCGCTCCCTCGAGCACGGTCGGGTCGTTCTCGACCGCGAGCTGGGTGCGCGCCAGGTCGACGACGGATCCGACATTGCGCCGGCCGTGTTCGACATCGGCCACGGCGGTGGCCCAGAGCAGCGCGCGCGTCAGCGGAGATGCGACAGCACCCAGCGCGCGGTCCAGGACCCGGCGGGACACCGCGTCCATGTCCAGGGCGGCATATGTCTCGTCCGCGGAATTCGGCAGGACCGCGAGCCCGGCGAACTCGTCCAGCCGGATCGGCCCGTCGGCCAGGTCGACCAGGGCCTCGCGCACGACGGCGCCGCGGTCGTCATAGCCCGTGACCGTGAAGCGGTGGGGGCGCGACCCATCGCGGACGAGCACCGGCACGTCGCCGTCACGGGTGACCCGGATGGTGTCATACCCGGTGGTGCGCAGCCACGACGCGGCCCAGGAACGGACATCACGGTCGGTGGCCGAATCGAGGGCATCCAGGAAGTCCGCGAGCGTGGCGTTGCCGAACGGGTGCGCGGACAGGTGCGCGTTCACCCCGGTGAAGAAGTCCTCCTCGCCGAGCCACGTGACCAACTGGCGCAGGACAGCATTGCCCTTGGCGTACGTGATCATGTCGAAGTTGGCGAAGGCCGTGTCGACGTCCGGCAGGTTCTCGGCGTCCTCGGCGATCGGGTGGGTCGAGCGGCGGGCGTCCGCGCGATACGCGGTGGGCTTGCGGCCGAGCGCCGCCGCCGTCCACAGCGACGAACCCGTCGCACGACCGCCGACCTCGTAGCCCATGTAATCGGCGAAGGACTCGTTCAGCCAGGAGTCCTCCCACCAGCGGAAGGTGACGAGGTCGCCGAACCACATGTGCGCCATCTCGTGGGCGATCACGGAGCTCATCGCGTGGCGCTGCATCGCGGTCGGCGGGGCGGGGGTGAGGTACTCGTCCCGGAAAGCCACACAACCGGGGAACTCCATCGCGCCCCAGTTCAGACCCGGCGTGAACACCTGCTGGTAGTCCTCGAACGGGTACGGCTCGGTGAATGTCGACGTGTAGTACGCGAACGCGGCGGAGGTCGTGGCCTTGAGACCATCGATCTCCCGGCGCAGCTCCGGCTCCTGAGAAGCGCGCGCATGCCAGCCGAACGGGAGGGTTCCGCCCGCGTACGGCTCGTCCCAGGTGATCGAGACGTAGGGTCCGCCGCAGAGGAAGAAGATGTACGAGGAGAACCGCGGGGTCTTCCGGAAGTGCCAGGTGTCACCCTCGCGCCGGTCCAACCGGCCGTTGGCGAGCACCGTCCAGTGCGACGGCGCGGTGACCGAGACCGTGAAAGAGGACTTGAGGTCCGGCTGATCGAAGCACGGGATGACCTTCTGCGCGACGTCCATCGCGGTGTACGCGCTGACGTACCGCTCGCCGTCGGCGGGGTCGGTGACCACGGTCATCCCGTCGCCGTCGGTGACGTAGGGCATCGTCGCGCGCACCGTCACGGAGTTCTGCGCAGCGAGGTCCGTCAGGGCGATGCGCGCGCCGTCGTAGGTCGCGGTGGTGTCGCCGGACGTGGTGATCTCGACGTCTTCGGCGCCGGTCAGCTCCAGGAACGAGGACGCTCCCGGTGACGAGCACGCGAACGTCACCGTCGCGTCGAGGACGAAGCGATCCTCGGGTCGGAGATCGAGGTGGACGACGGTGTCGACCTCCCGGATCAGGTCGGCACGGACACGGGCTTCCTGCAGAGTCAACGACACCCACCCACGCTACCCCCGCGCTGTTTGACCGCGAGACACCCAAGCACGTCCGAGACGCCCCGCATCGCGCTGGGTATCGGACGTGCCTGGGTGTCTCGGACGCTAGCGTGTGGGGGTGACTTCACCGAGGCCGTGGACCGTGACCGACACCCGCCGCATCATCGATGACCGGTGGGTGCACCTGCGGGCGGACGACTGCCGCGACGTGCTGGGACGGGAGATCGCGCCGTACTACGTGCTGGAGCAGGCGGAGTGGGTTAACGTCGTCGCGCTCACGGCGGACGGGCGGATGCTCATCGTGGACGAGTACCGCCACGGCGCGGGCGAAGTGATGCCGGGGTTGCCGGCGGGAGCCCTGAACCCGGGCGAGGAGCCCGCCGTCGGCGCCGCGCGGGAACTCGCGGAGGAGACCGGCTACGCGGGCGCCGCACTCATCGACCTCGGCTGGGTGTGGGCGAACGCGGGTAATCAGAACAATCGAGCGCACTACTTCCTGGCGACGGACTGCGTGCGCACGGGCGAGCAGCGCCTGGACGCGAGCGAGCTGATCGATGTCCGCCGGGTGCCCTTCGCCGAGGCCGGCGCGCAATTGCGGCACGGTCTGGCTCTGATGGGCTGGTACAAAGCGCAGGACTGGCTCGCCACGCACTGACGGGATGATCCTCGGCCTCGATCGGCCGACGCGCGCACCGCGCAGCGGGTCAGGCGGCGGAGCTCGGGCTCGTCAGGGGGCCGTGGCACGGTGGGCGGACTGGGGATGCTGGGGATGCGCCTGCCGTGCCACGGCGCGTCCGGAACATCCGGGCGGGGGGTATCGGTCCCCATCCCGGACATGTGCGCACGAGGCGCTTCCGGACGTCGTCGACGTTCCTGCTCCGGCCGCAGCCGGTCGAACGTCGATCTTCGACCGGGGACGCTGCCGCACGCGGCCCCGGAAACATGGTCACACCAGCCCGCGCGCGGCGGGCACCTCGATGAGTGCGTCGAGTGTGCGACGCAACTGGGTGCTCGAGGTGTGCACGGTGTACGGGAAGTACACGACCTCCACGCCGACCGCGCCGAGTTCCCGCTCCAGACGGAGCCCCTTCTCGGTGCCGCGCCAGTCGTCACCCTTGAAGAAGTGCGTGAACCCGACGGCGCGCCAGGCGTCGATCTTGCTCGGGGTGGTCTCGACGTGCACGTCATCGACCCAGCGGATGGCGCGCACGATCTCGGCGCGCTCCATGGTGGGGATGACCGTCTCGATGCCCTTCACCTGCAACAGCATCTCGTCGGAGACCACTCCGGCGACGAGCACGTCACAGTGCTCCTTCGCGTGGCGAAGGATGTTGAGGTGTCCGACGTGGAACAGGTCGAAAGCACCTGCGGCATAGCCGATTCGAGTCATTGCGCCCTAGCATCACCAACGACGCGAGCACTGCTCGCGTATCCCAGTCCAGTCCGGTCCGCACTGGACCGATCGACGACTCCCACCACCGTCGTGGTCAGCATAGCCCCCGTACAGCCTTGGACGCCACCAAAAGTTGGACTGATGCTCAAATGTGGTGGACGGTGTGCCGTCCGCGATACTCGCGGTACGTCACTCCCAGCGCTCCCGCCACCATTCCCGCGCCCCGCGCGGTCAGCCTCGCGCCGCGCGCATCGTGGGTGATGTCGCGGCGGACGAGGCCCCAGGCGCGCCGCGCCAACCCGGCGCCGACGCGGGCCGCGCCGACACCCGCGCCGCGCAGACGCACCGCGATCGCGCGCGCGCCGGTCGCCGTCGCCACCTGTCCTCGCACGGCTGTCGTGCCCACGCGGAAGGCCCGTCGCAGCACCCAGGCACGCGTCATCCGGTCCGCCGGAACGACGTCGTACACGAGGGCATCCGGGCAGGAGACGATGCGCGCGCCGCCGGACACGAGTCGCCGAGTGAGGTCGATGTCCTCACCCCCGGACAGACCGAACTTCGCGTCGAACCGGACCCCACTTGCGCGGACGGCGGCCACATCCAGCAGCAGGTTGTTGGTGGCGGCGAACGGCATCGCCGCACCGGCGTCGAAGCGGACGCGACGGAAGAAGCCACCGGCTTCGATCCACGGGTCCGCGTGGGGGAACGTGGACTCGACGCGGCCGGAGACCACCTCGGCCTCGCCGCGCACCCAGGGTCCGGTGAGGGCGGCGAGCCAGCCGTCGGCCGGGACCTCGTCGTCGTCGATGAAGACGAGGGCGTCATCGACGGTGGCGGCGTCCAGAGCCGCATTCCGGACCGCGGCGAGACCCGGAGCGGGAACGGCGACGCATTGCACGCCGTGTCGCTGCGCCACCTCGGCGGCCGACGCGTCCGGGTCGTTGTCGAGTACGATGACGCGTCCGGAGACGTCGTGCTGCGCGCTCAGTGCGTCCAGCTGCGAGGGCAGCGCGCTCAGCAGGCGATCCAGCAGCGCCGGGCGGCGCAGGGTCGGGATCGCGATGACCAGGGAGCGGGTCATCGCTTCCTCGTCGCCGCCCGGGCCGCGACGGCGCGGCGGAACGCCTCGCGATGCCGCGCACCCACGCTGTCCCAGGTCCGCGCCGACAGGTCGGGCGCGCTGACGCGCTCTGCGCGGACGGCGGGCAGGAATGCGGTCAGATCGTCCGCGTCCAGTTCGCCGTCGTACATGAGCACCCACCCCGGACCGACCTCGGCCGCCAGGTCGGCGTTCACGTCATTGCGCGGCACCAGGACGGGCCGCTCCAGGGAGAGCGCGGCCAAGACGGACCCGGAATTGTGCATGAACCGGTAGGGCAGCACGACGCCCTCCGCGGACCGGATCGCGGAGGCGAATTCCGCCTCGTCGAGGAAGCGCAGGTCGGTGGAGATCCGGGCGTCCCCCGACGCGAGAGCGCGAACCTCATCGGCGAGTTCTGCGCTGGTCGGGTTGCCGGAGATGTGCAGGCGGAGATCCGCGGCGGTGGTCGCGCGGAACGTCTCGATGAGGTGTTCGACGCCCTTGTATCGCCGCACCAGTCCCACGAAGCCGAGGCGGCCGGCGACCGCCTCGCCACCGGTCACGCCGAGGTCGGCGAACCAGGACCGGAAATCGCCGTGCGGGATCATCGCGGTCTCGGCACCGGGGTCGGTCACGGTGTGGTCGTTCAGCACGATGCGCAGGTCCGTTCGGCGTTCGATCGCCTCCAGCAGGCGCCGCTCGAACGGCGTGACGTCGCGGGGCAGGTCGACGTTGTGGGCGGTGCGGACCACCGCGATACGGGAGAAGCGCAGACGCAGCACGAGCGCGGCCACGTACGCGCGGCGGGCGAGCGCACGCGCACCGGCGGCACCGCCCAGCAGGGTCTCCGGCCAGTGCAGGTGCAGCACGTCGTAGCGTCCGAGCAGCGCCCGCCGACGGTCGAACCGCAGGTGCGTGATGCCGTCCGTCCGCGCCAGCGCACCATCGAGCAGGTGGATGTACGGATTCGTCGTCGCACGCGGCGCGCCGAAGGACTGCATGACGCGCAGCGGGGTCGTCACCGGGCGTCTCCTGCCGCCGTGCGCATCCGGATCACGCGCGCCGGAGCACCGGCGGCGATCGCACCGTCCGGGACGTCCTTGGTCACCACACTGCCGGCGCCGATCACGACGCCGGACCCGATCGTGACGCCGGCGGTGATGATGGCGTTCGCGCCGATCCAGACGTCATCGCCGATCGTGATGAACGACCGTTCCACGCCCTGCGACTTGATGGACGCCGCGCTGTCGTCGAACCGGTGGTTCTCGCTCTGCAGCTGCACTCCGGGCCCGCACATCACGTCCGCGCCGATCGTGATCGTCCCGGAGCAGCCGATGAAGCAGCCGGTGGCGAAGCTCGAGCGATCGCCGACCGAGAGGCCCTCGCCGACGTCGCCGCCGTAGTACGACGATGGGCGCACGACGGTGCGCGCGCCGATCGACACGTCCGAGCCGAAGCGGAGACCGTCCCGGGAGGTGCCCTGCAGCTCCACGCCGTCCTCGATCACCAGGCGTCCGGTGTGGGAGAGGAAGCGCAGCCCGCTCACCCGAGTGCGGCGGCCGATGAACAGCGGGCCGGTCGAGGCCCGCAGGAACGGTTTGCGCACGAGACCGCGCAGCAGCATCGGCACGACGCGCAGGACGAATCCGACCTCCGCCGCGCGGGCGTCGCGGACGGAGCTCAGACCGCTGAAGCGCCCCACGTCAGCTCCGCTCCAGTGCGGCGACCGAGCGGTACCAGCGCACGCCGCTGGCCAGCAGCAGGAGGGCGTTGATCGCGGCGAGTGCCGTGTACAGGAAAACGAAGACCGGCGTCAGCCAGAGGGTGAGGAAGACGATGCAGAGCAGGCCGTAATCGGCGGGCACGACCGCGAGGGAGTACAGCGCCGAGGTGCGTCCCCCGGTCGGTGCCGGCGGGGCGCCCGGGGTGGACAGACGGTGGATGCGCCGCAGCAGGTCGGCTCCGACGACGCCGAAGAAGAACACGCTGGCCACGGCCGTGAACCCCAGGGGCACGAGCAGCCAGACATCGGCGAGATCGGTGAAGCGGTACCAGTTCAGCAGCACCGCGATGTGCACACCCACGGCCTTCGCGGCGTCGAAGAAGTGATCCAGCCACTCCCCGGCGAGGGAACCGCGGCCGGTGAGGCGCGCCAGTTGCCCGTCCGCGGAATCCAACGCATACCCGAGCACGAGCAGCGCGGCGACCAGCAGTGAGGACCACCAGGTCGGCGGCAGCAGTGCGATCGCGAGGATGCCGCCGAGCGTGGCGACGCCGCTGAGCAGCGTGACCTGCGTCGGCGTCAGGCCCGCGACGTAGGCCGCCGCCGCCATCGGCCGGCCCAGCGGACGGTTCACGAAACGTGAGTAAGCGGGTGCGCCGCGTGAGGACTTCTGCGCCTCGCGCAGCCTCGTCATGGCCGCACCGAACTCGCTCACAGCTCTCCCCTGCTCTCTCCCGGGCCGATACCGCTGAACTCAGATGATATCCAGCCGCGGGACCGGCCAGGATCACAGTTCAGTGCGTAGAGCTCGCACCGCCCGGTCCCAGGTCCACCGGGCGCGCACGGCGGCGCTCGCGGTCTCGGCGGGGCGCGCCCCCCAGGAGGCATCGATCGCGGCGCCGATCTCGCCGGCCGGAGCGTCCGGATCGACGAAGCGCGCGTAGTCACCGACGGTCTCGTGATGCACCGGGATGTCGGACACCAGCAGCGGCGAACCGAAGTGCGCGGCCTCGATCGGCGTCATTCCGAAACCCTCATCGCGGGTGAGGCTGACGGTGAGGTCGGCGTGCGCGTACAGCCAGGCCAACTCCGCATCGCTCAGGCGTCCGAGGAAGCGCACGCGTCCGGAATCGCGCAGCGCATCGATGGCCGGCGGCAGCGTGCCGGACACGCCCGAGTGCTCGGAGCTGCCGACGACGAGCAGCGGCGTCCGTGCCGTGATGCGCTGCGCCTCACCGGCTCCCTCGATCAGGCGCTCGAGGTTCTTGCGCACGTTCAGCCGCCCCACCGTCAGCGCGAATCCGTCCACGTCGAGATCGATCGGACGGGCCGGAACCGCCTCGGCGAGGGCGGGCGGAACGGCCAGTCCGGTGACCGTGATCGGAGCCAGTCGCGGGGCGAGGCGTGTGATGCGGTCCGCTTCGGTGCGCGTGGAGGTCGCGACCACCGCGGCCCGTCGCGCGCTGGGCAGCATGGCGGCGAAGTAGGTGCGTTCGAAGCGCGTGAACCATGCGGGGTGGTCGACGAACATCGCGTCGTGGATGAACGACACGGAGCGCCCGAGCAGCGGCGCGAAGTTGTGGGCGACGACGACGTCGGCCCGTGCGCGACGGGCGAGAACGGGCAGCTCCACCAGGTTGGCCACGGCCTGTGGCCACAGGCGGGTGCGCACCACCTCGACCGAGGGGGGCACGGGGGAGTGATCGTCGCGGCGAACCGCGAGCACGATCTCGTCGTCGGGGAACGCGGCGTGCCAGGCGAGCACGAACTCACGCTGAACGGTGCGGTTCGCCGCCGGGCCATCCGCCCACCAGAAACCGTCGAACAAGATGCGCATCGAGCCTCCCGCGGACCGCGCCTATACTAACCGGGCGCCGCACCCTCATCGCGGACGGAGGGGGTGCCCATGCCGGGCCGACTGGGAATCGTCGTCGTCAACTACGCCTCGACGACCCTCCTCGCGACGAATCTGGTACGCGTCGCAGCACAGGTTCCGGACGCCCTCGTGGTGGTGGTCGACAACCTCTCCACTGCCGACGAGCGCGCCGTCGTGACGTCGCTGTGCGTCGCGCACGGGTGGGAACTGGTCGCGCCGGCGGACAACCTCGGCTTCGGTGCCGGGGTGAACGCGGGCGTGGCTCGGGCGCTGGATGTCGGATGCACCGACCTGCTCATCCTGAACCCCGACGCGGTGGTGGACGGCGACGCCGTGCACGCTCTCCGGGCCGCGGTCGCGGAGGACCGTCTGACGCTCGTCTCGCCGATCGTGCGCGCCGCGGACGGACGGGTCTGGTTCGGCGGCAGCGACCTCTACCTCGCGGACGGAGAGACGCGCGCGCGGCGGCGCCGCCCGGAGCATCCCGGAGCGGAGCGCGTGGAGTGGCTGAGCGGCGCCTGCCTGATGGCGACGGCGGAGCTGTGGCGCGCGACCGGCGGCTTCCAGGATGACTACTTCCTCTACTGGGAGGACGTCGACCTGTCCCGACGTGTGGTCGCCGCCGGGGGAACGCTGCGTGTGCTCGAAGACGTCGAGGCGTTGCACGATGAGGGCGCGACCCACCGTGCGGCGGGCCAGGTGAGCGAGGCGAAGTCGCCGACGTACTACTACTTCAACATTCGCAACCGCCTCCTTTTCGCCGTCCACCACCTCGACGCGAAGGGCATCGCGCGGTGGACGCGGGGCACCCCGCGCCACGCGGTGCGGGTGCTGCTGCGCGGCGGCAAGCGGCAATTCCTGCATCCGGTGGCGCCGTTGCGTGCAGCCTGGCGGGGGATGCGGGACGGCCGCCGGATCGTGCGCGACGCGCGCCGGGGCTGATCCCTACCACGGCCTGGGTGCTGATGCCAGGGGTTCGGGAGACGCTCTCACGGCGTCGCGCGCGGCGTCGTCCCCGGGGCCCGCTCAATCCCGCGGAAAAAAGACGTTCATGAATATTCCTTAATGTCCAATTTTGCCCTAGTATCCAGGCTGGGGAGCCGGGATGCGACCCGATGCTTCCCGGGTGATCACAGCACCATCGAGGTCCTGTGACGCCGTAGCCCCGAGGGAAACAGGATTCATGGTGCGTGGAAACGCGCTCCGTCGGCGTCTCGTGACGCGCGGTGGAGCAGCAGCGGTGGCGGTCGTCACGATCGCGACCCTCGCGCTCGCCGGTTGCACGCCGGCGGACTCCGCTCCCGGTGCGTCCGCCTCGCCGAGCTCGTCGGCGTCCGCGGGTGCCGCCGCTCCCGCGGGACCGCTGCCGACCCCGACGGGAACCTGGACCCCGCCCACCCCCGGTCGAGGCCGCGCCCCTGCCGACCACGACCGCCTCGGCCGCCGACCCCGTCACCTTCGGCACGGGCGCGGAGGTGTCGGTGGTCAAGCTCGCCGCGATCACGGTCAAAGCCGAGACGCCCGGCGAAGTGGACGGCAGCGCCGTCGCCCTCACCGTGCGCATCCGCAATGACGGGCCATCACCCCTGCAGGTGGACTCCGCCGTCGTGACCGTGACCGCGTCGGATGGGACCTTCGCCGTGGGCACCACCGCCGGTACCAACGTTCCCCTCGCGGGCACCATCGCCCCCGGTGCGTCCGTCGAGGGGCAGTACGTCTTCATGTTGAAGGACGCCGCCGGCCGCGACGTCTCCGTCAGCGTCAACTATGCGGCGGGAGAACCCGTCGCCGTCTTCACGGGCACCGTCTCGTGAGCAAGGAGCCCCCCATGAGCGCAGCGCCCGGTCGCCTCCGCCGTCTCATGGCCGCAGGCGTCACCGCGCTGATGTTCGCCGTCGGGTTGACCTTCCTCCCTGTCACGGCCGCCTCCGCCGCGGTTCCGACCACGAAAGCTCCGCTGCTCGAGCGTGATGACTCGGTGGTCACCGCCGATGCCCTGCCGACGCTGCAGATCAATGACGGCTACGTCTGGGCGCAGACGACCATCGGCACCACGGTGTACGCCGTCGGATCCTTCAGCGGTGTCCGTCCGGCGGGGGCGGCGGCGGGAACCGGCACGGTGGCGCGATCCAACGTCCTGGCGTACGACATCACGACCGGTGCTCTGAACACCAGCTTCGCCCCCACGGTCAACGGTGTGGTCAAATCCGTCGCGGCATCCCCGGACGGATCGCGGATCTACATCGGCGGGTCGTTCAGCAGCGTCAACGGTCAGACACGCTGGTCCTTCGCGGCGCTGGATGCCAAGACGGGCGCCCTCGTGTCCGGCTTCTCGCCGTCGGTCGGCGGATCCGGCGTGTACGGCATCGCGGTCACCGGGAGCACCGTGTACGTCGGCGGGCTGTTCACGCAGGCCAACGGCGTCGCGCGCAAGAACCTCGCGGCGTTCGACGTCACCAACGGCGCCCTGATGCCGTGGGCTCCCACCACGGATCTCCAGGTCGACGCGATGGTGATCGAACCCGGCACCGGGAACCCCATCGCCGCCGGACGCTTCTACGCGGTCAACAGTCAGGTCCAGCGCGGCCTCGTCGCGCTGGACCCGACCAGCGGTGCGATCCTCACCGACTGGGCGGCGCCGAAGACCGTGATCAACGGCTGGAACTCCGGAACGAACGCCGGCAAGGCGGGAATCTTCGGACTGGCCACCGACGCCAGCGGCGTCTACGGCACCGGTTGGGTCTTCGCCGACGTCGCCACCGGCAACCTCGAGGGCACGTTCGCCGCCGACGCCGGTTCCGGAGCCATTCGCTGGGTGGCGGACTGCCACGGCGACCACTACGGCATCTACTCGACCGGCAAGACGGTCTACTCGACCAGCCACACGCACGCATGCGAGACCGTCAACCTCGCCCCGGAGCAGGACCCGCGGACCTACCGGTACATCGAGGCCGTGACGGCGGACGCTCGCGGCACGCTGAGCCGGTCCGCCGGCGTGAGTGACATCTACAAGGACTGGAGCGGCACGCCCTCCCCGAGCGCGTACGCCTGGTACCCGGACTTCACGGTCGGCAACACCTCCGGGCTCGGCCAGGCGGGGCTGTCCATCACCGGCGCGGGCGATTTCATCTCCGTGGCCGGAGAGTTCGGGACCGTGAACGGTCAGGCACAGCAGGCCATCACCCGGTTCTCCACCAAGCCCGCGACGGGCGCGAAGCAGGGTCCGCGCATCACCACGTCCTGGACCCCGACGGCGGCATCCCAGCTGGCGGGCATCGCGACCGTGCGGATCGCCGGCAACTGGGACCGCGACGACCTCTCCCTGACGTACGACCTGCTCCGCGCCGGCACCGCCACCCCGGTCGCCACGCGGACCGTCGATTCGACGTGGTGGAGCCAGCCGACCGTGGCGCTGACGGACACCACCGCGACGCCGGGATCGACGCAGAGCTACACCGTGCGAGTGAAGGACAAGGACGGCAACACGGTGACCAGCTCCGCGGTCTCCGTGACGATCGCCTCCGGCACCACGTCGGCGTACGGCGCCGCCGTGCTGTCCGACGGCCCCTCGGACTACTGGCGCATGGGCACCGACACGGTCAACGTCGCGGGTGGTCCGGCCATCAGCTACGGCTTGCTCACGAGCCGGGTCGCGGGTGCGATCAGCGAGACCGGTTCGTATGCGACGAGCTTCAGCGGCTCCTCGAGCAGCCGCGCCTCGACCTCCACGTCCGTCGTCGGTCCGCAGACGTACTCCACGGAGTCCTGGTTCAAGACGAACACCTCGCGCGGCGGCAAGATCGTCGGCTTCGGCAGCTCGTCCACCGGCTCCTCCTCCAGCTACGACCGCCACGTCTACATGACCAACGCGGGCAAGCTGATCTTCGGCGCCTACGACGGCGCCACGCGGACCGTGACATCGCCGGCGTCCTACAACGACAACGCCTGGCACCACGTGGTGGCGACGCAGGACGCGTCCGGAATGAAGCTCTACGTGGACGGTGCTCTCGTCGGCAGTGACGCGACCGCGACCGTGGCGCAGAGCTTCACCGGCTACTGGCGGATCGGCGGCGACTCGATCGGCAGCTGGCCCTCGGCGCCGAGCTCGCAGTGGTTCACCGGCGCGATCGATGATGTCGCGATCTACCCGCAGGCCCTCACGGCGGACCAGGTCATGGCGCACTACGCGATCGGGCGGAACCTGCAGCTGCCCACGGCGGCCTTCACCCCGACGGCGACGGACCTGTCCGTCGCGTTCGACGCCTCCGGGTCCTCGGCGCCGTCGCCCCGTACGATCTCCTCGTACACGTGGGACTTCGGCGACTCCTCCACCGGAACCGGCGCGTCCCCGTCGCACACCTACGCCGCCGCCGGCACCTACACGGTGACCCTCACGGTCACGGACAGCACCGGGCTGTCCGCGTCGGCGTCACAGACCCTCACGGTGCTCGCGCCGAACGTCCCGCCGACCGCGTCGTTCACCTCCACGGTGAGCGGACTGACCGCCTCTGTCAACGGTGCCGGTTCGAGTGACTCGGACGGCACGGTCGTGGGCTACAGCTGGGACTTCGGTGACGGCTCCGCGGCGGTGACCACCCCCACCGCGCAGCACGCGTACGCCACGGCCGGCACCTACACGGTGACCCTCACGGTGACCGATGACCGGGGCGCGACGGGGACGAAGACCGCTGACGTGACGGTCGCGCACGCGGCTCCGGTGGCGCAGTTCACCGCGACCCCGGCGGGCCTGTCCGTCGCGGTGGACGCGGGAGCCTCCACCGCATCGGACGGCGCCACGCTGTCGTACGCCTGGGATTACGGCGACGGAACGACGGGAACCGGCAAGACGGCCTCGCACACGTATGACGCCGCCGGTTCGCACACGATCACGCTCACGCTCACCGACAGTGCCGGGGGCACGGCGTCGGCGACGCAGGAGGTCTCGGTGTCGGCCGTGGTTTACGCGGCCGCGGATGAATTCTCGCGGTCCGTCACCTCGGGCTGGGGAACGGCCGACACCGGCGGTGCGTGGACGGCCATGTATGGTGCCGCCTCTGCCGCCTCCGTCGCGAACGGCGTCGGCACCATGACGCTGGCCGCCGGGCAGACGCGCAACATGACGCTGAGCGGCGTCAGCCTCACGGATTCGGCCTCGCGGATGTCCTTCACGGTCGCCTCGACCCCGGCGTCGGGCAGCGGGTACGTCGGACTCGTGTCGCGGCAGACCGCCACGCAGGACTACACCCTGCGCGCCTGGATGCGCAACGACGCCACCGTCTGGCTCGTCGCGCAGGCGTCCGGGACGGTCATCTCCTCGGTCGCCGTGAGCGGTCTGACATGGGCGGCGGGCGACACGTTCACGCTGGCCACGGAGGTGACCGGCACGTCGCCGACCACCGTGTCGGCGAAGATCTGGAAGGCGAGCGCGACCGAACCCACGGCCTGGCAGCTGACCAAGACCGACGCGACGGCCGCTCTGCAGGCCGCCGGTTCACCGAGCGTGCACGTCGCGCGAGCCGGATCGGCGACCTCCGCGTACAGCGTCTCGGTGGACGACTTCACCGTTCGCGATCTGGGTACCGCGACCAATCCGGCCGGAAACCAGGCGCCCACGGCGTCGTTCACGGCCACGCCGACGGACCTGTCGGTGGCGGTGGACGCGTCGGCGTCGTCCGATCCGGAGGGTACCGCGCTGACGTACGCGTGGGACTTCGGTGACGGTTCGGCGGCGGGGTCCGGCAAGACGGCGACGCACGTGTACACGGCGGCGGGGGAGTACACCGTGAAGCTCACGGTGACGGACGCCGGCGGTGCGACGGGCTCGACGACGCAGAAGGTCACGGTCACCGCACCGGCGACGAATGCGGCACCGACGGCGTCGTTCACGGCCACGCCGACGGACCTGTCGGTGGCGGTGGACGCGTCGGCGTCGTCCGATCCGGAGGGTACCGCGCTGACGTACGCGTGGGACTTCGGTGACGGTTCGGCGGCGGGGTCCGGCAAGACGGCGACGCACGTGTACACGGCGGCGGGGGAGTACACCGTGAAGCTCACGGTGACGGACGCCGGCGGTGCGACGGGCTCGACGACGCAGAAGGTCACGGTCACCGCACCGGCGAGCGCCGCGATCGCCTCGGATGACTTCAGCCGGACGACGAGCGCGGGCTGGGGCACGGCGCCCATCGGCGGCGCGTGGACGGTGCAGTACGGCGCGGCGTCGGCACTGAGCACCGACGGCAGCGTGGGTCGGGTGTCCATCGCCGCCGGGCAGACGCGCAACATGCTGCTCAGCTCCGTCTCGGCTCAGGACGTGCGGATCACCACGAAGCTCTCGCTCGCCGAGGCGCCGGCGGAGGGGGCCTCCTACGCCGGTGTCGTGGCGCGCCAGACCGCGACCGACAATTACCAGGTGCGCGTCTGGCTGCGCAACGACGCGACCGTCTGGCTCGTCACTCAGCACGGCTCGACCGTGCTCAATGCCGTCCAGGTCCCCGGCATCACGCGCGCTGCGGGCGACACCTACACGCTCGTGGCCGAGGTGGTCGGCGACGGCACCACGACCATTCGCGCCAAGCTGTACCCCGCCGGCGGAACCGAACCCACCGCCTGGCAGGTCACCTCCACCGACGCCACCGTGGATCTGCAGGTGGCCGGCGCGGTGGGTCTGCACGCGAACCGGGGAGGGGCCGCGACGACGAACGGGACGTTCACATTCGACGACTTCAGCGTGGTCGCGGCTCAGTGAGATTCTGCACCACGCTAGGGTGACGAGCGAGGAGTACAGACGGGACAGAACGCATGACCAGCATCGCCACGGTCGGCATCGTGCTGTTCGCGCTCTGCGCTCTCGCGGTCGTCGTGATCATCGGGCGGGCCATGCCGCGCGGGACCTTCGTGATCTGGGCGCTCGTGCTGTTCTTCGTTCCGGTCTGGATCGGCGCGACCGCCGGGCTGTACTTCTCCGCCTTCACCGCCATGACGATCGTCGCGATGGCGGCGTGCGGCCGGCGCATCCGCCTGGTCCCCGCTGACGCGGTCGCGCTGGTGTTCGTGGTGCTCGTGTTCGCCATGTTCGCGCTCAAGCTCGCGAACCTCACCACCGCGGTGGAGGCGAGCCTGGAGTGGATGCTGCCGTACGCGTGGGGCCGGATGGCGCTGGCCAGAGTCGGACGCGAGCACGTCGCCGCCACGATCTCCGTGGTCGCGACGGTCGCCGCCGCCCTGGCGATCATCGAGGCGATCACGCACACCAACCTGTTCGTGGAGCTGCCCCCGCTCGGTCCGTCCGCCGCCACCTGGCGGCCGTTGCAGTACCGCGGCGGGGAACTGCGGGTGGAGGGGGCGTGGGGGCATTCGATCGCCCTCGGCGCGGGCCTGGCCATGAGCTCGGCGTTCGTGCTCGCGGCACGCTGGCGAACGACGATCAAGCTCCTGATGCTCGCGGTGATCGCCGCGGCCACGGCGCTCACCCTCAGCCGGATCGGGCTGGTCACGCTGGTCCTCACCGTCGCGGTGAGCATCGTCACGCTCCCGGGCCTGACCCGCATGACGCGATTCGTGGTGGCGCTGCTCGGTCTGCTGACGGCGGTGGTCCTGGTCCCGATCCTCAGCAGCGTGTTCCTGGAAGCCGGGGATGAGGCGGGTGGCAGCGCCGACTACCGCGGCGACCTGTTCGTGCTGTTCGGCCAGGTGCGCCTGTTCGGGGGCGCGCCGGATTGGGCGGGCCTGACCGTCGGCGGAACGTACCTCGGGACGTACGCGGACTCCGTGGACAACGCTCTGCTGGTGATCGCGCTGCGGGTGGGATGGATCCCGATGCTGCTGACGGTGGCGCTGATCCTGATGGCCGCCCTGCCGACCCTGCGGCCGGGGCAGGCGAACCCGGCCGGCATCGCCGTCCTCGCCCAGATCCCGGCCCTGTTCGCCGTCGCGCTCATCACGCAGTTCGGCATGTACTTCTGGTTCCTGGTGGGTCTCGCCGTCACGTGGCACGCGACGCGCGATGAGCCGCCTCTCTTCCCCGTGGCGGCCGACACCGCCCGGGACGCCCTCGTGAGGAGCACGACATGACCACGAGCCCCGGCTCCACCTGGACGCTCGGACGCGTCTTCGACGCCCTGAAGAAGTGGTGGCTGCTCATCGTGGCCGCCGCCGTCCTCGGTACGGGCGTGGCCTATGCCGCGTCCGCGACCGTCACCCCCGTCTTCCAGTCGACGGCGAAGCTGTTCTTCACGCTGAACCAGGGCACGACGGCCATCGACCTCGCGCAGGGGTCGAACTACACGCAGTCGCAGATGCTCTCCTACGCGCAACTGGCGACCTCGTCGCGCGTCCTGGAGCCGGTGATCGCCGAACTGCACCTGAACACGTCCTCGCGCGACCTCGCCCGCTCGATCGACGTGTCGATCCCGCAGAGCACGTCGATCCTCGAGGTCCGCGCCTCATCCGGGAGCGGGGAGGAAGCCGCCCAGCTCGCCAACGCCGTCGCCACCAGCCTCACCGCCGTGGTGGGCGAGATCATGCCGACCGCGACCGCGACCGAACCGCGGATCACCGCGGAGCCGATCGACGAAGCGGTCGTGCCGACGGTCCAGGCGCTGCCGAACAAGACCCGCGACGCCGCCCTCGGCGGGGTGGTGGGCCTCGTGCTCGGGGTGCTGGTGGCGCTGCTGATCTCGCTGCTGGACACCCGCGTGCCGACGGAGAGCGTGCTCAAACAGGTGGTCTCGGTGCCGGTGCTCAGCTCGGTCACCCGGCTGCCGTCGGCGCGTCGCCGACTGCAGGTGGCGCAGGAGCCCCTGGGGCGGACCTCGGAGGAACTCCGGCGCATCCGCTCCGCGCTGGCGTACGTCGGTGTCGACGAACAGGCGCGCCTGCTGCTGGTGATCAGTGCGAACCCGGGAGAGGGCAAATCGACCGTGGCGTCGAACCTGGCCCTCACTCTCGCGGGTTTGGGCTCCGAGGTGCTGCTGATCGACGCGGACCTGCGTCGTCCCCGGGTGGCCGACCAGTTCGGCCTGGAGGGGGCGGTGGGCCTCACGACCGTGCTGGTGGGAGACGCCACGCTGGATGAGGCGAAGGTGCGCCGACCCGGCACCACGCTGGACATCCTCACCTCGGGTGAGATCCCCCCGAACCCGGCCGAGATCCTCACCTCGCACGCGATGAGCGCGCTGCTGGATGAGGCCAACCGACGCTACGACTTCGTCCTGGTGGACTCTCCGCCGGTGCTCTCGGTCGCGGATGCCGAACTCATGGCCCCGCGCATGGACGGCACGATCCTCGTCGTCGACTCCACGTCGACGCGACGGGGCGCACTGACCGACACGATCGCGCGCGTGCGCGATGCCGGTGGACGCGTCGTCGGTGTCGTGCTGAACAAGACCCGTCCCGGCCGGCGCAAGGCGTCGTACTACGCGGAGAAGCCGACGCACCGAAAGTGACGCTCACTCCCGCGAGGTCAGCAGGCGTGCGCGGTGACGCAGGATGTAGACCGTCCTATGTCGAGAAGCAGGTGCACCGGAAGTGACGCTCACTCCCGCGAGGTCAGCAGGCGCGCGCGGTGACGCAGGATGTAGATCGTGTAGGGGATGATCTGGCAGACCACCATGGCGATCGCGTTGCCCAAGGGCGGCCCGGCGGCGCCCATCGGGGCACTCAGCACGAGGGAGAGCCCGAGGCTGCCGAACGCCATCAGCAGGGTCGGGATCACCTGGAAACGGATGCCCTCCCGGTCCATCAGGTACATGCCGAGCGGGTTGAGCACGGCTGTCGCGGTGATCATGGCGCCGAAGGTCAGCATCGTGGTGAGGGAGACGACGACCGCGCCGTCGGAGACGAAGGCGAACAGCAGCGGTCCGACCAGGCACACCACGCCGGTCGCGGCCGCTGCGGCCAGGCCGAACACGGCTGCCTGCGGCCAGGGGCCGCGGCGCAGCGTTCCCTCGTGGCGGCCCTTCGCGTAGATCGGCCACAGCGCGACGCCGGCGGCCGTGACGAGGGTCTGCAGCGCGAAGAACACCTGTCCGGCGACGCCGTACTGCGCCACGTCCGCCGGGGTGCCCTGCTGGGCGAGGACGAAGCGCTGCGTGCTGATCGCGATCGGCGGCGTCAGCAGCTGAGCGAGCATGGGCCAGCCGATGTCCATCACCCGTGCGCCGCGATACCGGCGCACCTGGAAGACGTGCCGGACGGCGGTGCCGAGGGCCGGCCTCAGCAGCCACGAGGCCAGCAGGAAGCCGGCGAGGGCGGTCAGGGCCGTGGCCAGGAAGGAGCACACCGCCAGGAGCGGATACAGCGTGGCCGGAGCGAGCTGCAGCGTGAGCCAGACGAACAGCAGCGTCAGCGGCGAGATGAGCCCCTGCACCAGGATCACGATGTGGTTCTTGCCGAGGCCGATCAGGACGCGGATCCACACGCCCAGGGGGATGGCGAGGCAGAACACGGTCATGCAGACGAAGGCCGCGACGTCCGCTCCGGGCTGATCGCCGACGCCGAGCAGCGCCCGCCACCCGCCGCTGACCAGCAGCCCGGCGTTGATCGCCATCGCCACGGCTGCGAAGCCGAGCTGGATGCGGCCGACGCTGGTCAGCCGTGCCACCAGCAGGCGGGAGTGACCCGGGTCGCGCGACGTGGCGACGGTGTTGACGATCACCGCGCCGGAACCGAGGTCGGTGAACGACAGCAGTGCGGGCAGGCCGAGCAGCACGGTGTACAGGACGTACTGATCGACCCCGGCGCCGGAGATGACCAGGCGCGTGGTGAGGACTCCGCACACCAGGGACACGCACATCGTGCCCATCCGTGCCAGAAGTGCCAGCAGCGCGCTCATGCCGACCATTCTCCGTCTCGGGCTCCGTGCGCCACGGGACGTGCGCATGCTGGCGGGTCCCACGCAGGGAATCTCGCTTCGATCAGGTTATCCTCAAAGCTCACGGAGGGAGCCGGGGTATGGGAGCTGGGGTGGCATTCGTGTGCGCCGCGAACGTCTGCCGGTCTCCCGTGATGGAGGTCGCCTTCCGCCAGACGGTCCGGGACGCGACGGCCTGGGACATCGTCAGCGCCGGCACGCAGGTCACGCGCGCGGACCGCATGTGCGCGGTGGCCGCCCGGCATGTCGGGACAACCGCGGTCGGCGCGACCTTCGCCGCCGGCCACCGCTCGCGGGCGGCGACACCGGACCTGCTGCGCTCGCGCGACATCGTGCTCGGGGCGACCGTGGCCGAACGCCGACGACTGGCGGTCCTCGTCCCCGCCCTGCGCGAGCGGACGTTCACGGTCCGTGAAGCCGTTCTCCTCGGAGCCGAGGAGGCCACGATCGACGAAATCGCGGCGGCCCGAGCCGTCCACGGTGCGGACCTGTCCGGCCTGGCGCTCTACGCCGCCGTGCTGGACGCCCGACGGGGCGTCGTTCCGATGCCCGAACCGTCGCGAGGCATCCTGCCCTGGCGGGCGGGTCCGGACCCTCGCGACATCACGGACCGCCACACCTCGCGTCTCGCCCGGCACCACGGCGCCATCCGCCTGGCCGAGTCCTCCGCTCAGGAGTTCGCCCAGCAGGCGCAGCGCTTCCTGGACATGCCCGGAAACCGCCGCGGGCGACGACCGTCGCACGCCTGACGGTCCCCGAGAACGGCGACCGGGATCTGCCAGACTGAACGCGAGGTCCGCGGCATCCGGGACCGGAAAGGGCGGGTCTGAACGATGGCCCCAGGGCTTACGGCCGTCACGGTGACCTTCCGTGGTGAGGACGATCTGCTGCGCCTGCAGGCGCGCTCCCTGGACCGCTTCGCGCCCGACGACCTGTTCTCGCGGATCATCGTGGTCGACAACGATCGTCGCCCGCTCTCGCCCGCCGGCCGTCGTATGCTCCTCGCGGAATATGGGAATCTCGCCTCGAGAGTGACGATCGTTCGCGGCGATGACGTCGCCGTCGTTCCCCCCGCTTCGGGATGGATGGCGCAGCAGGTGCACAAGCTCGCCGTGTCCCGCCTCGTCGAGACCGACCACTACGTCCTGTTCGATGCGAAGAACCACGCCATCAGACCGCTGCGCAGGGGCGACCTGTTCGGCCCGGACGGGCGTGCCCGCGGCGGGTTCCACTCCTACCTCACGCACCCGCTGCTGCCGCGGCTGCACGCGACCTTGGACTACCTCGGGCTCGGTCACGAGGCGGCGGAGATGTACCCGCCGACCGCCACCCCGTTCATGATGCCCACGGACGCTGCTCGTGAGGTCGTCGCCGAGGTCGCCCGCCGCGGCGGCACGGACTTCGCCACGGAGTTCGTGCGTGCTGACCTGACCGAGTTCCTGCTCGCCTCGGCCTGGATCCTGCGCCGGGACGGGGGGTGGGAACGTGTCTATGACGGCGTCCCCATCGAAGCGCCCGCCGTCTGGGGTTCGACCGCAACCGTCGACGGTGTGCGCAGCGCGGTCCGCACCGCCGCCGAGCTCGACGCGCCGTTCTTCGGGGTTCATCGCCGGGCGCTGGCGCGTCTGCCGCGGGACGGACGGGACGTGCTCGCCGCCCACTGGCGCGAGCGGGGACTCGTCCCCGACGAGCGGGAGTTCGGTGCGCTCGTGCGCGCTGCGCGCCGCCGTTACCTCGTCGCGGCGGTGCGTGAGAAGGTCGCGACGGCGCGACGGTGACACCTGAGCCGGGTGCCGGCGCGGTGCACTGAGAGGGAAGGGGCCACGCGCCCCTGACCTCAGAAATCCCACTCGGTCGTGGACCGGGTCGCCCGGCGGGCGTCGCGGTGAATGCTGTGGCCTGAGCTCAGTCGCAGCGCGAGGTCTTCGTACTGCGCCGCGACCTCGTCCCAGCGGAAGGCGGTGGCGGCACGATCGCGCGCTGCCCCCGCGAGCCGCGCGACGAGTCGGTCGTCCGACTCGACCGCGGCGAGGGCGTCGGCGACACCCGCGGCATCGCGGAAGAACCGGCCCTGCCCGTCCAGGACGTCGCGGTTGAAGTTCACGTCGTAGGCGATCACAGCCGTCCCGGCCCCCATGGCGCGCAGCAGCGAGGGGTTCGTGCCCCCCACCGAGTGCCCGTGCAGATAGGTCGACGCGTGGTGGTACAGCGCGTCCAGGAGATCCTGGTCGTACACGCCTCCGATCAGGCGGATCCGGTCATCGCCGTCCGCGGCGGCCTGGATCTGCTGCGTGTAGGTGGCGGCGTACGGGGCCGAACCCACCACCACCAGCGGCTTGCGCGCGCTGCTGTCCCGGTATCCGCGGACGATCTCCAGCACGTGGTTCTCCGGCTCGAAGCGCGCCACCACGAGGTGGTAACCGCCGGGTTCCAGGCCGAGCGCGCGGACACCGTCCGTCGGGGCGTCATCCAGGAGCGGGGCGCCGTAGCGGATCATCTCGGTCGGGACCGAGAACTGCTGCGCGTAGTAGTCCGCGATGCCGGGGGCATCCGCGATCAGCGCGTCGGCCGTGCGCACGCCGAACTGCTCCGCCCAGCGGTAGTACGCCTTCCCGCGCGGTCCCCACTTCGAGCGGCGCCACTCCAGACCGTCCATGTGCAGGGCGGTGCGGATGCCGCGCGCGCGCAGAATCGGCAGGAACGGCGAGTTCGCCGCGTTGAACACGAACGCCGCATCCGGCCGATGCCGGGTCACCGCGTGGAGCACGCTCACGCCCGTGTGGCTCAGTGTCTCGATCTGCTTCTGCGGCACCGCGGGAAGGTGGACCACCCGCATCCCCAGGTACTCCTTCGCCCGACTCTGCGACCCGCGCGTGTAAACCGTCACGCGGTGACCGCGATCGCTCAGTCGCCGCCCGACCTCTTCCACGGCGGTCTCGAATCCGCCGTACGCGGCCGGTACGCCGCGCGTGCCGATCATCGCGATCTCGAGCGTTCGGGTGGCCCGCTCCGGTGCACCGGTGACGCCCGGCGTGCGATCCGTGTCCGGAGCCACCATCAATAGGCTCCCTGCGCCTGCGGAGAGACCATCATCCGCGCCGTGCGCCACATGATGATGACGTCATTGACGATGGACCAGTTCTCCACGTACCGCAGGTCCAGGCGCACGCTCTCGTCCCAGCTCAGGTCGCTGCGCCCGCCGATCTGCCAGGGACCGGTGATGCCGGGCTTGATGAACAGCCGACGGTGCACGGCCGCCTCGTACGCGTCCACCTCGCGGATCAGCGGCGGACGGGGGCCGACGATGGACATGTCGCCGACCAGCACGTTCCAGAACTGCGGCAGCTCGTCCAGGGACAGGCGGCGCAGGAACCGACCGACACGCGTCACGCGCGGGTCCTCGCGCAGCTTGAACAGCGGGCCGGCGCCCTCGTTCTGCGCCACGAGCGCCTGCAGCTCGGCCTCCGAACCCACGCGCATCGTGCGGAACTTCAGCATCATGAACGTGCGTCCGTCGCGGCCCACGCGCTCCTGGCGGAAGAACACCGGCCCGCGTGAGTCGACGGCGATGGCGATGGCGATCGGCACGGAGATGATCGCGATGACGAGCAGGGCGAGCGCGGAGACCACGACGTCCAGGGCGCGCTTGAGGGCGTACTGCGCGCCGTCGAAGGTGGGGATCTTGACCTGGATCAGCGGCAGGCCGTCCACCGGGAGCAGGGAGATGCGGGGGCCGGCGACATCGGTCAGCCGGCTCGAGAGCACCAGCTGCGCGGCTGTTCCCTCCAGCTGCCAGCCGAGACGCTTGACGAAGTCGGGGTCATCGTGCGGCTGGCTCGCGACGATGATCGTGTCGGCGCTCAGCTGCGCGGCTGCGGTGGCGGCGCTCGCGATCGTGCCGAGCACGGGGTAGCGGCGGCCGCGGACGACGATGGGCGCGGAGGAGGAATCCGTCAACGCGGTTCCGACGACCAGGTAGCCGAGCTGTCCGGTGCGCTCCAGCGTGTCCAGCACGTACTCCACGTCGCTGCGGTCGCCGAGCACGATCGTGCGCGAGACGAAGTGGCCGAACTGGCGCTGGCGCACGAGCCACCGGCGCGAGAGCCAGCGCCCGAGGAGCAGGGCGAGCGTTCCCAGGGGAAGGGTCAAGAGGATCTGCGCGCGCATTCCGCTCAGCTGCAGCAGGACGGCGAGGACGGCGAGCGTGCCGAAGGCGGCACCCGTGGCGTGCAGCACGCGGCGGTACTCACCCGGCCCGGCGCCGAACAGGCTCGCATCGCGCGTGCGCAACGCAGCGAGGGCGAAAACCCACGTGACCGCGACCGTGGCGTCGGTGAGCGGCCGACCGGCGGAGGACTCCAGCGCCGGTGCCAGGGCGTAGGGCGCGGCGACGGCCAGCACGATGAGCGTGGTGTCGATCACGCGCAGCCGCCAGCGGTATCGACGTTCCCACTGCCGTCGTCGGGTCAGCGTGGCCGTCGCGCGAGGCGAGGTCGCCGGTAGTGCGATGAGCGCCGGTCGTGGGGTTCGGCGCACCGAAGTACGTCGAGGCCTCACGCGCGCGACGGTCGCCGTGTCGTGCGCCGCAGTCATATTTTCGTCACCTTGTCCTCACGGAGCATCGCCGATACCGATTCCCCATGAACATCCCCGCTCGTCCCTCGGCGAACGCCGAAGGACCTGCCCCCAGGCGCGTCCGTTCACACGGGCACGCCTGTCTCCGGACCCCCATCCAGTGACTTCTCCGCGGCTGCGGAAGAGCATGAAGTGACTCTAATACTTCACACAGTCCAATGGAAGTACAATTCAATACTGCATCGCGTCCAAAATTAGGATCGACGCGCCGAGGAGTCGACATCGGTCTTCGCGGCCCTCGATCGCTGCGACGTAGGATCGCGGAGAGGGAGCGTGATGCCGAACTCCGTAGCGGGCGAATCGATCATCCAGCGCGTCGCGCGCGTGCTCGCCGCCTTCGACGCGGACAGCACCGGGCTCACGATCGCCGAGATCTCCCGACGTGCCGATCTGCCCGAGTCCACCGCGCGGCGCATGGTCGGTGAGCTGATCGACGAGGGCATTCTGGCGCGGCAGGACGCCCGACTCGTCGGCATCGGTCACCGCCTGTGGGCTCAGGTCTCGCGAACGTCGCCGACCCTGAAGCTCCGCGACGCGGCGATCGGGTACATGGATGACATCCAGACGGTCGTCGGCCATCACACGACGCTCAGCGTGCTGGACGGAGACGAAGCGCTGTACATCGAGCGCCTCGGCTCACGGAACTCCACGACGTCGATCGCGAATGTCGCGTCGCGGTTGCCGTGGCACACCGTCTCCGCCGGCTGGGTGCTGGTGGCGAACGACGATCGGAGCGAGGAGGAGCGTCGACTGCGTCGACGTCTGATCGCGCACACGGACGCCACCATCACCGATCCGGCGGTGCTGCGCGCGAAGCTGGCGGACGTGCGCCGGACGGGGTACGCCGTGTGTGCCGCGATGAGCGTGCCGGCCTCCACCGGCATCTCCGTCCCGGTCCGCGGGGGCACGGGGGAGGTGGTGGCGGCTCTCGGCGTCATCGTGCCGGTCGCCGAGAATCGCGTGCCGTCCGCTCTGCCGCTGCTGATGGCCGCCTCCCGCGGCATCTCCCGCGCTCTGGGGTGGGCCGGTGGATCGGAGGCGCCGGGCCACTGGCGTTCGTCGCATCCGATGAGCTCCTGAGCCGGTGACGCGCCGGTAACCGCCATTCAATGGCGGTTTCGCTTGTCGCGCCCGGCGGCCGGTCTGAGGGTGGACGAGTGCCTGACGGCACCGGTTCCGATCACAGCCGATCGAAGCCCCTCCGCGACGCAGCGGCAGACAGGAAGGCCAGCACATGCGAATCCTCACAGGCGAAGAGCGATCCCGGTACGACGTCGTCGTGGTCGGGTCCGGCGCGGGAGCCCTCACCGCCGCGGCGACCGCGGCGGCGGAGGGACGGACGGTCCTGGTGCTGGAGAAGTCATCGCTGCTCGGGGGCACCTCTGCGGTGTCCGGCGGCATGCTCTGGATCGTCGATAACCACTACGCCCAGGCCGCCGGACGCACTGACTCCATCGAGGAGGGCCGGCGCTACGTCGAGTCCGTCGCCCGCGGCCGTGGCCGCAGCGAACTGCTGCACGCAGCCCTGGAGCACGGGAGCCAGATGCTGCGTTACGTCGAGAGCGCGCTCGGGGTGCGCTTCATCCTGCTCGATGACTTCCCGGACTATCGCCAGGACCTCCCCGGTGCCGCCACGGGTGGACGAACCGTCGAACCGCAGCTGTTCAACCAGCGCGCCGCCCTCGGCGAGCTCGCCGACCACGTCCGCTCGGACGGCCGCGCGCCCTACACGATGGCAGAGTACGAGGACTGGGGTGCCTTCACGAACTTCCCGTGGGCCGAGCTCGCCGCGCGCACCGAAGCCGGCGAGACCGCCAAGGGCCACGCGCTCGTGTCGATGCTGATCACCGCGGGCGTCCGCGCCGGCGTCACGTTCGCCGTCGATGCCCGGGTCACCGCTCTGCTGGGCGACGCGTCGGGAGTGCACGGCGTCCGACTTGAGGACGGCGCCGAGATCGAAGCGTCCACCGGGGTGGTCATCGCCTCCGGCGGCTTCGAGTGGGACAAGGCGCTCGCGGACTCCCTCCTCGCCTCCCGGCTGTACACGATGTGCTCGCCGCCGTCGAACACCGGGGACGGCCTGCGGATGGCGCAGCGGATCGGTTCCATGACCCGCGGCACCCGCGAAGCGTGGTGGGCGCCGATGTCGATCACCGGCACGCTCCGCGACGGCGAGAGTGTCGGTTCGCTGCTGCGCTTCGAGCGGCAGGGGCCCGGCTCGATCATGGTCAATCGCCACGGAGTCCGCTTCGCGAACGAGGCGCAGAACTACAACGACCTGGCTCGCTGCCTGCAGTCGTGGGACTCACCCAACAACCAGACGTTGAACACCCCGGCGCACGTGGTCTTCGATCAGGCATACCTGCGCTCGTACGGCATCCTTGACCACCGCGCCGGTCAGCCCACCCCGGACTACCTCATCGAGGCACCGACGCTGGGCGAGCTGGCCGTCAGGATCGGCGTTCCCGCGGATGCCCTCGAAGCCACCGTCGCCCGCTTCAACGAGAACGCGCGGGCGGGCGTGGACCCGGACTTCGGCCGCGGCGAGTCCGCGTACGACCGGTACTGGGGCGACGCGGCGAACGCCTGGCCGAACCCGTCGCTCGGTCCGCTGACGGAGGGTCCGTTCTACGCGATGGAGGTCGTCAACGGCGCCTTCGGCACCAATGGTGGTGTCGCGACGGACGGTCAGGCGCGCGTGCTGACCGTGGACGGTGAGCCGATCCCCGGCCTGTACGCCGCCGGCAACGTGTCCGAGAACGCCTACGCCGCCGGATACCCCGGAGCCGGCGCCACGCTCGGCCCGATCATGACGATGGGCTTCGTGGCCGGCTGCGGTCTCGCCGGCGTCAAGCCCGGTCCGACCGCCGAGCGCGCGGCCTCTGCGGAGGTTCCGGCATGATCCGCCACGTCGTGATGTTCACGTTCCGTCCGGACTTCCCGGCCGACCAGCGCGCCGCCTGGGAGGCGGGCCTGAACCGGATGCGCGGCAACATCCCCGGGATGCTCAGCATCACCCACGGTGCTGACGTCGTGCGCGCGGAGCGCTCCTGCGATTACGCCATCGTCGCCGACTTCGAGACGCTCGCCGACATCGAGGTCTACAACACCCACCCGCTGCACGAGCCGCTCAAGGCCTATTCCTTTCCCAACAGCAGGTCCATCACCTCGGTCGATTTCGTCCTCGACTGACCCATCCAGGAGAACACCATGACTTATCAGGACAACGTCGTCCCTGCCGTCGCTCCACCGCGGCCGGTCGAACCGCGCAAGACACCCGGCAAGGCCGCCCTCGCGTCGTTCCTCGGCGGCACGCTGGAGTACTACGACTTCTTCATCTACGGCACGGCGGCGGCGCTGGTCTTCCCGTCGCTGTTCTTCCCCGGCGACAACCCCACTGCGGGCCTGGTCGCCGCGTTCGCCACCTTCGGTGTGGCCTACGTCGCTCGTCCTCTCGGCGGCATGGTGATGGGCCACTTCGGTGACCGCATCGGCCGCAAGCGCGTGCTGCAGTTCACGATCGTGCTGATGGGGCTGGCGAGCCTCTCGATCGGCCTCTTGCCCACATACGCGGCGATCGGCATCTTCGCGCCGATCCTGCTGACCCTCGCGCGGCTCGTGCAGGGCTTCTCCGCCGGGGCGGAGTCCGCGGGCGCTTCCTCGCTGACGCTGGAGCACTCCCCGCAGGACAAGCGGGGCTTGTTCACCTCGTCCGTGATGATGGGGTACGCCGGCGGCATGGTGCTGTCCACGCTGGTGTTCATCCCGATCACCGCACTGCCGGAGGATGCCCTGCTGAGCTGGGGATGGCGGGTGCCGTTCCTGCTCTCGATCGTCGTGCTGGCGTTGGCGTACTGGGTGCGTCGCCACCTGGACGAGACGCCCGTGTTCGAGGAGGCCAAGGAGGAGGGCGAGCTGAAGAAGGTTCCCCTCCGCGACGTCCTGCGTTTCCAGGCTCTCGATGTGGTGCGCGTGCTGTTCATGTCGATCTTCTCGGTGATGCAGACGATCTTCACGGTGTTCGGACTGTCCTACGCCACCGAGGAGGCCGGCTTCGGGCGCGCCGAGATCCTCACGGTCAACGCGATCGCGATCGGCCTGTCGATGATCACGATGCCGCTGCTGGCGAGCCTGTCCGACAAGATCGGTCGCAAGCCCGTGATCGGCACCGCGATGCTCGGCTGTCTGCTGACGCTGCCGGTCTACTTCCTGGCGCTCGGCACCGGGAACATCGTTCTGGTCTTCCTCGCCGCGCTGCTGTTCATGACGGTGCTGTACTCGGGCTTCAACGGACTGTGGCCGGGATTCTTCGCCGAGCAGTTCGCGACCCCGATCCGCTACAGCGGCATGGCTCTGGGTAACCAGCTGGGTCTGCTGGTCGCCGGGTTCGGTCCGATGATCGGCGGACTGCTGCTGGGTACGGGCGAGTTCGGCTGGGTGCCGGTCGCGATCTTCGGCGGCGTGTGCGCCGCCCTGGGCCTGATCGCCCTGCTGTCCTCGCGGGAGACCGCTCACACACCGATCGAGCAGCTCGGCGAGCCGTACTGGCGCAAGGTCGGCCGGCGCTGACGCAGACGTCCCCGCCCGCAGTGCGGGCGGGGCGATGACAAGGAGAAACACGTGAAAGACATCCAGTGCGACGTGCTCGTGATGGGTTCCGGGGTCGCCGGAATGGCCGCGGCGCTGAAGGCGGCGGCTCAGGGCCTGAGCGTCATCGTGGCCGAGAAGGAGCCGTACTTCGGCGGCACCACCGCGATCTCCGCGGGGTGGGCGTGGGTGCCCGGCAACAAGGCCGGGGTCGCCGCGGGTGACACTCGTACGGAGCAGCTGGCGTACCTGAAGGCGCTCGCTCCGGACACGTTCAACGAGCGCGGGGTCACCGAGTTCCTGGACACCGTGCCGGAGGCGCTGGAGTTCTTCGAGACGGAGACCGCGGTCGAATTCGACTACCCCGAGAAGGCTCCGGACTACCAGATGGATCTGCCCGGAGCGAAGCTCGGCGGGCGTGCCATCCTGCCGCGGGACACCGATGCGCGGATCCTCGGTGAGCACCGCCTGTTGATGCAGCCGTACATGTCCTCCTACACGGTCTTCGGTTACATGCCCCAGGTCGGCAACGACATCCAGCAGTTCTTCCGGGTGAACCAGTCGCTCGGTGCGTTCACCTACGTCGCCCGGAAGCTCCTGCGCACGTGGTTCGACGCGGCGCGATACCAGCGTCCGGTGCTGCGCTCGAACGGCAACGCCCTGATGACCCTGATGGTCCGCAGTGCCCTGGACGCCGGGATCCGGCTGTGGCCGGGCACCGCGGTCGCCGAGCTGACGCAGGACCCGGACGGCACCGTGACGGGTGCGCGCCTGACCGGCAAGCACGCCGGGACGGTGAAGGCCCGCCTGGGCGTGATCCTCGCCGGCGGCGGCTTCTCCGGCGACGCGGAACTGCGCAAGCGGTACTTCTCCCACGACCGCAACGGCGGTCAGCACTTCACCCCGACGGTCGGTCACGGCGGGGACCCGGCGCGGCTGGCGATGAAGGCCGGGGGGACCATCGATGACTCGGTGTTCTCGGTCGGGTCATGGGCGCCGGTGACGGTGTTCAAGCACCTGAAGGGCGGCGCGCAGCGGCTGTTCCCGCACCTGCGGGCGATCGGACTGCCGGGCCTCATCGCCGTCGACCGGCACGGCGAGCGGTTCGGCAACGAGGCGCTGAGCTATCACGACTTCGGTGGCCGGATGATCGAGCACAACAAGGACGAGAAGGACACCTTGGGCTGGGTCGTCGCGGACGCGAAGACGATGCACAAATACGGCATCGGGTACGCGAAGCCGTGGCCCATGCCGCGCGACTACTTCTACCGCACGGGGTACCTCGTCAAGGGGCGGACGCTCGCCGAGCTCGCCGAGAAGATGGGCGTGGACGCGTCCGGACTCGAGCGCACGGTGCGCGAGTTCAACGTCGACGCCGTCCGCGGTGAGGACACGAAGTTCGGCCGCGGTTCGACGGAGTACAACCACTTCCGTGGGGACATCAAGCACAAGCCGAACCCGAACCTCGCACCGCTGGATCGAGGTCCGTTCTACGCCGCCAAGATCCAGATGGGTGACCTCGGCACGTTCGCCGGCATCGCGGTGGACGACCGCGGGCGCGTCACCGATGCCGACGGGAAGCCGATCCCCGGACTCGTGGCCGCCGGTGCCGCCGCGGTGAGCGTGTTCGGCGGCGGGTACCCCGGGTACGGTTCGCACATCGGTCCGGCCATCGTGTTCGGTTACCGAGCCGGACGGGACATCGCGGCGTTGGCCGCGGAACGCGGAGTGGAGAAGGTCGAAGCATGACGAACGGACGTGTCGCAGGGAAGGTCGCGCTGATCACGGGCGGCGCTCGCGGGATGGGGGAATCGCACGCGCGGGCTCTCGTCGCCGAGGGCGCGAACGTCGTCATCGCCGACCTGCTCGAGGATGAGGGTCGCGCGCTCGCGGCCGAACTGGGGGAGGGGCGGGCACTGTTCGTGCCCCTCGACGTCACCGACGAGGAGTCCTGGAACGCCGCCGTGGCGGCGACCGTGGACGCCTTTGGGAAGCTCGACGTGCTGATCAACAACGCCGGGATCTTCACGCGCGGGTCGGTCGTGGATGCGTCCGTGTCCGATTTCCGGAAGACCATCGACATCGACCTGACCGGGGTGTTCATCGGCATGCACGCCGCCGCGGCCGCGCTGGAGGCGTCCGGCAACGCGTCGGTGATCAACATCTCTTCGATCGCGGGCCTGGTCGGCTTCAAGAACCGCGCCGCTTACGCCGCCGCCAAGTGGGGCGTGCAGGGGCTGACCAAGACGAGCGCGATGGACCTCGGCCCGCTCGGCATCCGGGTGAACTCGATCCACCCGGGCTCCGTGCGGACCCCCCTGACGGCCGGCCTGAAGCGCGGCTTCGGCCAGATCCCGCTCGGCCGCGACGCCGACTCCGCCGAGATCTCCGCCCTCGTGGTGTACCTCGCCTCGGACGAGTCCCGCTTCGTCACCGGCGCCGCCATCGCCATCGACGGTGGTGAGACCGCCGGCAACAACCTCCGCGAAGACGCCTGAGTCCCGGCGTGGATGCCGGCCGGTCGTTGACCCCGCGGCATCCGCGCTCGCGGTCGTGGCGCTCGCGGTCAGCGAGCGAGCGCCGAATCGGACTCAGCGACGTCCGAGGGAAGCGGCGTAGGTCCGGGCGGCATCCGCGGCTGCGCGGGCGGCGTCCTCGATGGCTGTCCAGGCGCCCATCGCCGCGGTCATCTCCGAGATCGCCCCGCCGGCCTCCGGGACGTGTCCGACGGCGAGCCGCGCGGCGCGAAGAGCGGCGACCGCGCCGGTGCGGTCAGCGCTGAGCGCCGTCGCCGAGGCCGCAAGGGCATCGACGTCCGCGGACAATCGGGTCAGGTCACTCATCGTCGCCTCGCCGCCGCTGCCGCCCGTTCGGCCTCGATCCGCTGGATCTCGGCCCGACACCAAGCCGCTTCCGCACGCAGACGGTTGGCGGCGAGGCTGAGTTCACCGAGCGCGCGGTCCACGGCCCCGGCGAATCGGGCACCCCCGGCCCCGACCGTGCCCATCTGGCCGGCGATGGTGTGATCGACGCCGGTCGTGCTGCCGCCGACCAGGCTCTGCGCGACCTGGCCGACTCCGCTCGCTCCCGCGACGAGGCGTCGGCCCGCGGCGGAGAGGCCGCTGAGGGTGCCCTGTGCGGTCGCGACACTGGACAGGTTCGCGTTGATCGCCGCCAGGCGGGCGCGCAGCACGGACTCGTCCATGTCAGAGGGATCGTCCGTACTCGGAGCACACCTTCGCGGCTCGTTCCAGCGCCGCGCAGGCGTCACGAACGCGACGGGACGCCTCCTGCAGGGTCTCGACGACCTCCTGGTCCTTGCGTTGCGCAGAGCCCGCGATCGTCGCCTGCACCTCCTGCGCGTGCCCCTGGAACGTCCGCTGGAACGACTCCAGGCTCGTGGCGGTGCGCTTGGACTCGTGCGCGATGTTCTCGATCCGAGACTTCAGTTGGGAGAGCTGGGACATGCTGTCCTTTCGACTCAGCTGCCGGCGAGCAGGTACGGGATGGCCAGGATCGCGGCGGTGCCGACCACCGTGACGCCGAGCCAGACGAAGCCGAGGATCCGACCGGGCAACGCCGCTTGACGGGCCGCTTCGAGCACCTGGTCGGCACCGTTCAGCGCGTCGAGGTGCGGACGCTCGTCGCGCAGTTGGCGCAGTTTCCCCTCGAGGTCCGTGGCGGCGGGCAGACGGTCCTGCGTCCACGGCGAGGGCTCGACGTCGTAGGGAGCCGCCAGGTCCTGCACGGCGCGACGGAACCCGGACGCCCGTTGCAGCCGTGCGTGCTGCTCCTCCTGCGCCTGACTCAGCCGTGAGCCGTGTTCGCCACTGCGTGCGGCCCGTTCCTGGGCGAGGCTCGCGTCGAGCCGCGCCTGGTCATGCTGACGTTGCGCGAGCGTGGTGACGGCCTGAGCCGCCGCGTTCCAGTCGATGGTCATGCGGTCCGTCCTTCCGCCGGAGCGTCGAACGGCACGGCCGTCTGCGCACCCGGATAACCGGCCCTGACGTACAGGAATCGCGGTGACGAGCGCGGGGCTTCCGCCTCGAAGCCGATCAGTTGGCGCAGGTCCGCGGTGGGAACTGATGCCAGCGCGTAGGCGGCGATGCCGTCGGCTCCGTCACGGCTCATGCCGATGGCGCGATCGATCGGCGTGAAGTTCGCACTGGTGAGCACGACGTCTCCGGCCGAGCGCGGATCGACCACGGCGTCTCGCAGCGTGCCCGCCGCGGTGGGCGGCTGGCTGAGGAAGTCATTCGGGTCCGCTTCGCCGCGCGGCTCGGACAGGCCTCCGATGCGCTGGAGGTCGGAGACCACGGTGAGGGTCTGCGCCGCCCGGAGCTGATCCGGGTGGGTCGCGATCCACTCCGCGGCGTCGGCGAGCGATACGGTGATGACGTCCACCGGGCCGTCCGTCAGCCGAGCAGCCCAGCTCAGCAGCGGCGAATCGCCGATCACCACGACGGTGCGGTATTCGCCGCCGGTCACGGCGCTGTACACCGTCGCGCGGGTCAGCTCGGAGCGCACCTCCTGGTCGGTGCCGACGATCGCCAACGATCGCATCGGATCGGCACCGAACTCGTGGAGGACCGGACGTCCGACGGTGTCGACCGCGGCACCGAGTGCCACATGGCGCCCGGGCGGGAGGTCGTCAGGCCACGGCTCGGGCTGCGTGCCGACGAAGGTGCGCTGGGTCTCGTGCTGCGGATGATCCTGCGCGAGACGCTCCTGCAGGCGGACGGTGAAGCTCACGTCGGCGAAGGTGGACATGCCGAACACGTTCTTGCCGGGGTCTTCGCCCATCGCGTCGTTGATGACGACCTGGCCGCGGAACTGCAGTTCGGAGGGCGCCTTGTTGCCGGGCGCGAAGATGGTCTGCGCCTCCGCGGCCGTGTTCTGCAACCCGATTCGCAGCGGGATCTGGGACAGGATCGCGTCGAGCTTGGTCGCGAGGCTGCGGATTCCGCTGAGCGTCTGCGTCGCCAGGACCAGGTGGATGCCAGCTGCTCGTCCGCGGCGGACGATCATCTCCAGCAGGGAAACCGCGCGCGCGGCCAACTCGTCATCACCCTTGAGCATCACGTCGAACTCGTCGATGAACAGCATCAGGCGCGGCAGCTCCTGACCCTGCGCACGGTAGGAGTCGTAGTCGTTCACGCCCGCGCTTTTGAACAGAGCACTGCGCTCCTGACGCGTTCGCTCGAGGTGTTCCAAGGTTGCGACACCGAATTCGCGGTCGCTCTCCAGGGCGATCGTGCGGGCGTTCGGCAGTCGCGACGCACCGTCCTCGCCGGCGAATCGACGGAACTCCAGACCCTCCTTGAAATCGAGCAGGAGCATCTCGATCTCGCTCGGCGGGTACTTCGCCGCGATGGCGTAGATGAGGACGGCCAGCAGATTCGATTTGCCGCGTCCGGTCGCGCCGCCGATCAGTGCGTTCGGGATCGGGGGGTTCTGCGACCGGAAGGCGATGGTCAGCGGCTTGCCGTCCGAGCGCTCGCCGATCACGACCTCGACGCCGTCCGCGCTCGATGCGGTGCCATCGGGTGGAAGCAGCGCTTCCGGGCCGACGACGGGGCCTCGTGCTTCGCTGGCACCCGCGATGACCTCGCGCAGCAACCGTTGAAGCGCATCGTGGTTCGGCCGTTCGAGCGGCTGGAGCAGAAGCTGTGCGTCCCCCTCGCCGAGGGTGGCCGACCCGGCGGAGGAGAAGGCGATGACCGAGGCGCGTCCGCTCGGGGACAGCGCCGCGCCGGATGCGCGTGCGGACTGCAGCAGGACCACGATCACACCGCAGGCTGGCCCGCGCACGGTGATGCGATCGATGCCGCGCCAGGTCTCCTCGTTGATGGTTCCGGGGACGTCATCGATCACCACGACGTGCAGTGAGGGTGTCGGCGTCGCGTCCTGCCAGATGTCCAGGACGGACCCTCGGCCGCGGGCGCTGAGCTGTTCGGCACCGCGCTGGACGTCCGCGGTGATGTCCTCGAGCCGCTGTCGGAAGCGGTATTCGTCGGTGTAGGCCGCCGGGAAAGCCGCGCCGAGCGTGTGGTTGCGCAGCTCGGAGAACGCGCCGAGCAAGCCGCGCAGTGAGGGGTCGAACACGGACACCCGCAGCGAGGACAGCGGGACCGTGGCGAGAATGCGCGCGAAGACGGCTTCCACGAATGCGTTGGCCGCGTCCGCGTCGCCGCGCAGAACGAGGCCGGCGTGGCTGGCCAGCGGCACCGGCACCGGGACCCCGTCGACGCTGCCGACGACCAGTCCGTCCGACGGTACGGGAAGGGGAGCGTGAACGATCTCCGGGTCGAGGGACCCGAGCGCGCCGGGGATCTGCGCCGCTGTGTCATCGAGGGTCCGCTGAGCGGAGCGCACGCGGTCCTCGATGTCGTCCTGTCCGGTCGACCGCTTGCGCCCGAAGTATTCGTCCAGCCCGCGGATGGCGGCCGTGTGAGTGTCGTTCGCGGACTGGAGGGCCTCGCCCGCCCCGTGTTCCGTGGCGGCGTGCGCGGCGTCGGCCGCGCCGAGCAGCCGACCGAGATCGTCGCGGAATGTCGCGCCGAACGGTTCCGCGCTCATCGGCGTGCTCCGATCGCCCAGGCCACGATGAGGACCACCAGCGCCGTCGCGTACGCGAGAACGGAGGGCACGGCATCGATCCCGAGGGCGTTGCCGAACATGACCGCGGTCATGACCATGAGATCAGCGGCGCAGAGGAGGCCGGCGATGCCGGCGAGGACGCGGACCGTCGTGTGCGACCGGATGGACAGGAGGGCGATCGCGACGAAGAGCACGGCAGCCGGCAGGATCAGCCAGGGTGCGGCCGCGCTGAGCGCGGTCGCGCGGTCCGCGCCGGCCTTCAGCAGCGTGGCGGCGGGAATGTCCCGATAGGCCTCGGCGAGTCGGACGGTCGCGAAAACCACGGGAATCAGGCCGAGCACGACCAGCACGAGCGAGCGGGTGCGCACGAGAGAGATGGACCCGCCCCGGCGGAGGCTGCGCGCGTAGGTTCGAAGCATGGAACGCGCCCGCGTGGTCTCGGTCGGGCCGAGACGCTCAGCGTTGGCGGCCGTCCAGTCGCGGAGATTTTGGATCTGCTGCTGTGTCGACGGCGCATTGCGCCTGACATCCGACGTACTCGACAATGCTGACTCCCCCAGTCGTTGCGGCGAGGCTATCACGACCCTGAGAGGAAGCTGAGTTCACCGAAATGCCGCGCGATCGGCCGAACGTGGCGTCGGGTGGACCCTGAATCGCCGCGCGTCGCTACGATCGGCAGGCATGGAGGGGACGAGATGACCACTGCCGAGGTGCCGTTCGACTTCGATTCCGTGGCGTTCGTGACGAGCGATCACCACTTCGGGCACGCCCGCATCATCGAGCTCGCCGGTCGGCCGTTCGCATCCGTCGAGGGGATGGACGAGGAGATGATCGCCCGGTGGAACGCCGTGGTGGCTCCGGGCGATGTCGTGCTCCACCTCGGAGATCTGGCCCTGGGTCCGATCGCGGACAGCGTCGCGCGTACGGCGGACCTGCACGGGCGGCGGTTCCTGGTGCCGGGCAACCACGACCGGGTGTCGCCGGCGACGCAGACCGTGCGCGGCATCGAGCGGTTCCGTCCGATGTACGAGGACGCCGGGTGGAGCGTCCTGCCGGAGATCCTCGTGGGTACGCGGCGCGGGCGGTCACTGCTGGCCTCGCACTACCCGTACGCGGGTGACAGCACGGGCGTCGAACGGCACAGCACCCACCGCCCGGATGACACCGGCATTCCGCTCATCCACGGCCACACGCACGACCGCACGTTCGGCCCGCACGCGTCCCACGAGTTCCACGTCGGCGTGGACGCCACCGAGTTCGCGCCCCTGCCTTTCTCGGTGATCGATGCCTGGCTCGCGGGCCTCCCGACCAGTGAACAGTCGGACATCGGGAGCGGGGAATAGCCCGCGATTCACGGGAGTTGCACCCTTTATCTGTACTTACAGCGAATGAAGGGAAGCCTCATGAAGGTGGAGATGTGGGCGGACATGGTCTGCGTCTGGTGCGGGATCGCCGCGGACCGGATGAACCGCGCGATGGAGCAGTTCGAGCACAGCGATGACGTCGAGCTGGTGCACCGCTCGTTCCGTCTGCTGCCGGACATGCCGGAGGGCCGCAGCTGGGAGTTCGGCGAGTTCATGACCCAGTTCCGCGGCTACTCGCCCGAGCAGGCCGCGGCCACCGCCGCGCGCGTCGAGGGCCTCGCTGCAGCCGACGGGATCGACGAGTACTACGTGACCGGCAACTCGGTCGGCAACTCGACGCTGGCCCACGAGTTCCTCGCCTGGGCGAGCGATCAGGGCAAGCACCACGAGGCCTGGGACCTGGTGTTCCACGACAACTTCGCCGAGCGCGCGGACATCTGGAGCGTCGACGACCTCCTCGTCTTCGCCCGACGTCTGGAGCTCGACGAGGACGCCGCCCGTGCGGCGCTGACCGACCGTCGGTACAAGGCGCAGGTCGAGGCCGATCACGCCGAGGTCCTTGCGATCGGCGGGCAGGGTGTTCCGTTCTTCGTCATCGACGGGAAGTACGGCGTCTCGGGAGCGCAGTCCCCGGAGGTGCTCGTGCAGGCGATGCAGCAGGCGTGGAATGAGCAGGACGCGGTGGCGCGTGTTTGACGAACGCGCTCCGCTGGCGGGTCTGACGTTCCTCGGCGCGTCGGACCCGAGCCTGGACATCTGCGGCCCGGACGCGTGCTTCCTCCCGACCGCTCCGGCCACAGAACCGGAGGTCTGAGCGTCCGCATCGGCGGACGATCGCGCTGTCCGGTTGATGGGCCGGGGCTCTCCTCCGGGCGTCGCGCGGCCGGGACCGGGTGTCGGTGGCCGCGCGCATACTGGGGCGATGAGCGTGGAGCCGGGGGATGAGTTCAACGCCTACATGGCGATGCTGGAGTGGGGCCGCGAGAACGTGACCGCGACGCTCATCGATCGTGGGTGGAGTGCGCTCGACCCGCAGCTGGCCGCGGAGCGGCCGGTCACCTGGGTGTGGCCCCCGACGACCGTCGATGGCGGCATTCCCGGTGGGTACACGGATTTTCCCGGCGGCCGGATCTTCACTCGACCGCCCCGCCCCTGGACGCTGCCCACGCGCGTTTCGACGCGGGACGATGGCTGGCTCGTCGAGTTCGGGCGGACGGCGACGCTGCCGCCCGCTCCGGCGCGAACCTTCGCCGATCCGGCGGCGCTTCTCACCGCCCTGGAGGAGATCGAATGGTGGCCGCTGTCGGTCGCCGAAGCTCGCGAGATCCAGTACGACCGCATCATCGCGAGCGTGCACGCCGCCGCCTACGACCAGTTCATGGAGGGCGGCGAGATCACCGAACCCTACGCGAGCCGCCTCACCGAGTTGCGGCGCCCGGATCGGCATGGCTCGCCCGCTTCGCCGCCATGGGTCTCGCGCTTCGAGGGCAACGTGAACGCTGTGCGCACCCTCATTGAGGCCGAGGCCTGGGCATCTGATGTCCGTACTGGCCGCGCGGCGAACGGCGGCTGAGCGCCGAAGGCGGCGACCGCGCGGCGATGGGGAATGCTGACTCCCTCCTTCCGCCATTCCGATACGGTGATGCGCATCCAGACCAAAGGACCTTCGATGACACACCCCGCCTCCGGCCGATACCTGACCCTCACCACGGACGGTGGTGAGGCCGAGGCGTATCTGGTCGGTTCGCCGGACCGTCCGGGCGTGCTGCTGTTCATCGACGCGATCGGCCTGCGTCCGCAGATCGAGCGGATGGCCGATCGCATCGCGTCCTGGGGGTACACCGTGCTCGCCCCGAACGTCTTCTGGCGAGACGGGACCGCCGCCGAGCTCGCGCCGCGGACGGACCTCCGCGCGCCGGGAAACCGGGAGGCCTTCATGCCCGGCGCGATGAAGCGTGTGGCCGCACTCACACCGGCCCAGGTGGCCGCCGACTTTCCGGTCTGGCATGCTGCGCTGCGCGAACACTCCGCCGCGGACAGCGCGATCGGGGTGACCGGCTACTGCATGGGCGGACGTCTCTCGCTGCGGTTCGCCGCGACCTATCCGGCCGAGGTCGCCGTGACGGGGATGTTCCACGCGGGTGGCATCGTCGTGGACGGTGCGGACAGCCCCCACCTCGTCGCACCTGACGTCGCGGCGCGGGTGGTGGCCGGCTTCGCGGACAACGACCGCTCGGCCACGCCGGAACAGGTGGCCGCCTTCAACGCGGCGCTGACCGCCTCCGGCGTCACCTTTACCTCGGTCATCTATCCCGACGCCCCGCACGGCTACACGATGGCGGACACCTCGACGTACCAGGAGGCCGGCGCCGAGCGCCACTTCACCGAGCTCCGCGGCGCCCTCGACTCCGGTATCGATTCGGCCCTCTAGGACTGTCCGGGACGGCGGTGGCAACGCAGGTGGACGGGGGCCCGGAGCCGGCGATGGAGATCCTGGGCCACGGTTCCCGGGGGCGCGAACCAGCGCACGGGCGATCAGTTGGGCGCGTCCGCCGATTCCCGTCGTGCTGTCGCGCGACGTTCGCGTCGCACGCGGAGCCGCAGGAAGCTCTTCTCGACGAGCTGGTAGGACAGTTCGGCGGCGAGAAACATCGCCAGCAGTCCACCGATCGTGAGTCCGCCGAACCAGGTGGTGTTGTGCGTCGTCTGGAACAGCTGTTGGTAGAGGTACAGGCTGTACGAGATCAGCCCGATGTGCACCATCACGCGCGTGTTCAGCAACCGGCCGAACGGCGACTGCGGGCGCCGCATCATCCACAGCATGACGGTCGCGATCGCGAGCGCGTCGCCGAGATAGCCGACGGTGTACAGCCAGACGCCTTGCAGCTTGGACGTCATGATCCATGACACGGGCAGCCAGACCACGACCCACCACTGCAGGTGGTGGTCGAACACCCACGCCGCGAAGCGTTCGAATCGCTCCGTGCCGACGCTGAAGGCGAGGAGGCAGCCGATCATCAGCGCATCCGCGCGCGTGTGGAACATGAACGTGACGGCGGCGTCGGGAACGAACGGCAGGAGGTACGTGCCGATCCGGATGAACGGCGACAGCACGATGCCCACGATGAGCACGCGCACGGCCACGCGCCGCGGCAGGAGCAGCACGAGCAGTGGCCACAGGATGTAGAACTGCTCTTCGACGCTGAGTGACCAGAGGTGTCCCGTCCACCAGGCGCCGTCGAGAGGCCAGTAGTCGCGCAGGAAGAGTGCGGGGGAGATGATGTCGCGCGGGCCGACGCCGTTGATCACGCCCGTGAGAGCCAGCACGGTGACGATGAGAAGGAAGAGGAAGAGGGCCGGCAAGATTCGATACGCGCGGCGCCGGTAGAAGCCGCCGAGGGAGATGCGTCCGTTCTTGGACTGTTCGCGCAGCAGAAGGGTCGTGATGAGGAATCCCGACAGGACGAAGAACACCTGCACGCCGAAATATCCGCCCGGAAGGAAGGCACGCAGCTGTTCGACAACCGGCGTCTGCGGCAGCGTGGCCGCGCCGTGGCCCCAGATGACGAAGATGACGGCGAGCGCCCGGATGCCGTCGAGCGAGGGGATCACCCGATGCAACGCCGGGTCGGTGGCGCGGCGTTCGCCTCGGCGCCAGAAGCGCATCGACATCGTGCCTCCCCATTGCGGCATCGGTTCCGTCCGCGCGCCCCAGAGCGCGACATGCCTGAGCCTAGAGGCCCGAACCCCGGTGGGGAAGCACGAGTTCCCGAGCTCCGCCCGGCCTTCGCCGGCAGGTGGGGCGGCGATCGGGGTGAGGTGCGCGCGGACGGGGAAACCGACTCGCACCAGGGCAAAGCAAAACCCCCGCCATGTAGAAGCTAGGCGAGGGTTCGTCTTGGTTGGTCTCGGCTGGTTTGGGGTGGCTTCAGCGGAGCTATCGGCACAGAACCGGCACGGATGCTCGCGTATCTCGCGTGCATGCAGTGGATGCGTCCGATACCGTGGGGCAAGCTGCTGAAGGACTGGAGATCGCGTGACTAAGAAGAAGCTCGTTGAGGTGTTCGGGATCGGCGTGGGTAGTTCGACTCCGGCTTATGTCGACCGCGGCGCCCTTGACGAGAAGTTTCGCGACAGCTTGGCGGCGAACCGACATGTGAGCGTGCATGGTGGTTCGAAGCAGGGGAAGACATGGCTTCGCAAGCGGTCGCTCGATCCAAGTGAGGCGGTCGTCGTTCAGTGCACGATAACGTCGACCGCGGCATCGGTTCTCGAAGAGGCGTTGAGCCAACTCGGCGTGCGCGCCACGTTGTCTCGCACTGAGACGGGAAACCTCGGCGGGCATATCGATGTATCCGCAACGGCGACTGGTAAGGCGGGATTGCCCTTCTTGGCCAAGGCGTCCGCTGAGCTCGGCATCGAGGTGGGCCTCACCGGCGAGCGGGGGTTCGAGGAACAAGAAAAAGTTCTGGGTCAGACAGTAGCTAACTTGCACTGGGTTGCCGCGAGCATCAACGCTTCGAGCAAGCAGCTCGTGCTCGAGGACTTTCACTACCTGCCCGAGCCTGAGCAGCGGATATTTGCGTCTTGGATGAAAGCACTCGGCGAGTACGGTTGCCATGCGGTGATCATCGGTGTGTGGGCCCAAAGCCACCTCCTCACGTACTTCAATGGTGATCTCGACGGCCGAGTGGACGACATTCATCTGAAGTGGGAGGATGACGAGTTGCGGACGGTGCTTCGTCGTGGGGCGACTGCGCTTGAGATCAAGTTTACGAACGCTCTTGTGGACGCGATTGTCGCCGATGCTTATGGGAACGTTGGCCTAGTGCATCGACTCGCTCTCAGCTTGCTCAAGCTTGAGAAGGTAGACGAACTTCCCGCGTGGACCCTAGTAGACGTTAGCGACAAGTTGACTGTGGCTCGGGCTGCTGTCGCGGACCAGATGTCAGGGAGATTCGACACGTTCGCATCTAACTTCGTGGGTGGGATGCGGCGGATGTCAGAGGGCCTCGTCGTCTATCTGCACCTTCTCCGAGCGATCACAGCGAGCGACGACGCAAGCCTGGTCGGTCAAGGTGTCGACGCCCGCACCCTTCTCGCAAACATTGGGAGTGACGGAATTCGCCTGAGTGATCTCACGCAAGCTCTCGAGCGAATCGATCGGCTTCAGGTGAAGATTGATATCTCGCCGCCCGTGCTCACGTACCATCGTGCTGGAAAGCGCGTGCAGCTGGTCGACCGCTCTTTTCTCTTCTACCGTAGGTACGGTAACCCGACGTGGCCGTGGGACGACGATGAAGATATCCAGAACGACTTGTCGGGCGCGGCCCCTCTGGACATATTCGAAGACTAGCTTCCGGGTTGGTTGCTGCGATGGGCATCGAGACGCCCAAGTCGCGATCAGCAGGGGACTGGTGCAGGTTCTGGTGACAACTGACCTTTGAGGCAATCTGCCTCTGGGAGATGTGATCATGCCTGGACCGTTTCGAAGGAGTTCCGTGACGATGTTGTCGCGGTCGCTCGTGCCCGTGAGGATGGGGTGTCGTTGAAGATGATCGCGAAGGATTTCGGGATCTCGGAGGGCACGCTCACGAACTGGCTGAAGCAAGCCGATGTCGAGGACGGGCGAAAGCCCGGGCAGACGCGCGAAGAGGCCGCGGAGGTTGGGGAGTTGCGGTGCCGGAACCGTCTGCTGGAGCAAGAGAACGAGGTGATCCGGAAGGCAGCGGCGTATCTGTCGCAGGCGAATCTACGCCTGGGGGCTCCCCAAAATGATGTACCCGCTCGTTCGCGAACTCGCTGAGACCGGGGTCCCGGTGTCGGTGTCGTGCCGGGTATTGAAGCTCGCTCGCCAGCCGTACTACCTGTGGCTTCGCTCCCCGGTCGCGGACGCGGAGATGGTCCGTGCCCGGCGCATCGATGCGCTCGTTGACGCACATCGGGAGGATCCCGAGTTCGAGTACCGGTTCCTGCATCACCAGGCCCGCCGTGCCGGGGTGCGGATGAGTCGCCGCACCGCGTGGGCGCTGTGTCATGCGGCGGGGATCTCTTCCGAGGTGCAGCGGCTGCGGCGGCGCGGGAAAGGGCGCCGGCCGGGCCGCCGGTTTTCGATGACTTCATGAAGCGACAGTTCGTTTCCGACGCTCCCAACCGGGTCTGGCTCACGGGCGTCACCGAGCACTGGGCGAGTGAAGGGAAGCTTTACTGCTGCGCGATCAAAGACGTCTTCTCGAACCGGATCGTGGGGTATTCGATCAGCGACACGATGACGTCACGATTGGCCGTCGATGCTCTCGCCAGTGCTGTTCGGCGGCGCGGTGACGTCGCTGGGTGCATCCTGCACGCGGATCGTGGATCGTAGTTCCGGTCGCGGAAGATGGGGCACGCCCTCGCCCGGCACAGCCGGGTCGGATCGATGGGCAGAGTCGCGTCAGCGGGTGACAATGCCGCGATGGAGAGCTTCTGGGCGCTGCTGCAGAAGAACGTCCTGAACCGGCAACCCTGGGCCACCCGAGCTGACCTGCGCATCGCGATCGTGACCTGGATCGAGCGGACCTACCACCACCGCCGACCCCAAGACCGCCTCGGCGGGTTGACGCCCATCGAATACGAAGCCAAACTCAACACCACTACGGCCCTCGCGGCTTAGCCACACCTGTCACCACAACCTGCACCAGTCCCATGTATGGGCCAGCGGTGGTTGAGGCGTGGGACACATCGATTGATGTGTCCGTGCGCGGTATGTGTGAACTTACGACGGCGAACGTCGAGTGGATCCTAGAAGTCGTCGAGGCGGCGCCGCGCTGACGCCGCAACCGCGATGCCGAGCACGGTCAATCGGCGACGTCGCTGGCAAATGCGACCGTGGGCAAAGCGCGGGTGTTCATCGCGACGCGCTCGACGGCGGCAACCAGGTGCGGTCGGGCGGCGTCAGGGCCAGAGAGCCACGTAATGTACTGGTCGCTGGCGAGTCTGATTGCGCCAATGAGCTGATAGGTCGCCGCCGTGACTACAGGGAGGGGCGCTTCAAGTCGTGGTGCCGACAGGCCTCCTGACGAGATCACGAAGGCATTTAGAGCCCCGAGCTGGCCGTGCGCAATACCGGAGTAGATCGAGTAGAGCCGTTTCTCATCGAACAGCCCCGACGTCTCCGCTACGAGGTCTCGCACCATCGCAGATAGGTTTGGCCTGGTCGCAGCTGGGAGTCCCATACGGTTCAGCTCTGCTGCGTAGAAGCTCCGTCTTTCGGCCGCGTCGACCAACTGGCCAGTTGTGCGGGATTCGAGTGCGTCGGGTACGTCGACGTCATGCCGGAGATCGGCACGCAGCATCGACAGAATTCTGTGCAGATACGCGTCAATGTCCAGAGAGCTGGTGAGCCAACGAGAACGTCCAGCTGCTTCAAGTGCGCCGCGCGCAACGGTGATGAGTGCGGTGGAGGGCCTCTTCTCGGCGCGTATCAAGAGGGCAAACGCTCGAGCGTGGTCGCAAGCGCTGAGCAACGCACGTTCCGCCAGTCGTGCCGCCTCGATGACGTGTTGGCCGCCGCCGCGTTCATCTGCTGCCGCAAAGACGCGGATGGATGCAGACTCGGGGGAGAATCCAATGGTCTTCTCGCTGGGGAGAGACGCGATCGCTGCTGCGCACAGATCGAGCAAGCTCGACGACAAGTTCTTCGCGGACCGGGACTCGTCATTGTCATTGAGTCTGGGATCGGCGAGCATTCGGCCAGGCTATCGATGGGGACAGCCGGCACAAAACCGGCACAATTTCCAGGAGCGGTCGTTGGCCGACCAGCAAAGCCCCATCAATGATGAGGCCTCGCCAGCTGGTGCGAAGGGATGATCCGCGGGTAGCGCAACAGCTCAAAACCCGCGGAATCATGCGGCAAAGCAAAACCCCCGCCATGTAGAAGCTAGGCGAGGGTTTCTGGGACCGTTGTAACGACGGTCCGTGTGGCTCCGACCGGCATCGATCCGGTGACCTTTCGATTTTCAGTCGAACGCTCTACCAACTGAGCTACAGAGCCGCGCGGCATCATGATGCCGCGTCCGACACGAAAGGCCCTCTCAGAGAAAGGGCCCGTCGCTTGGAGCGACCCTGACGGGACTTGAACCCGCGACCTCCGCCGTGACAGGGCGGCACGCTAACCAACTGCGCTACAGGGCCATGATGTATTCAATTATAGGTGTGACCCCAACGGGATTCGAACCCGTGCTACCGCCGTGAAAGGGCGGCGTCCTAGGCCACTAAACGATGGGGCCGAGAGCGGTTCCGAAGCCCCGCACCTGCCGACGATCAAGCATAAGCGGAAACTTCTTCAAAATCCTAATCGGCCGCCCGCCCGGCCGTGTTGCGCGGCGCGGCGGCGCGAAAATCGCCGATCGCGGGTGGAAGATGAGCCGCAGAAGTCTGCTCCTACCCGTTGCAAATGTGACTGATGTTGTTACTGTGTTACGAGTGACTGGCCCCGCAGTCTGGAGGATTTCATCGTGCCCAAGCTCGGAAGCGCACCTCTGCGCCCCGTGCGAGTCGACCGTACGCACCGATCTGCGACGGCCACCCGCTCCGCAACATCCCTCTCCCGCCGCCTGATTCTCAGCACCGCCGCCATTGCGATCGCCCTGGTCGGCATCGTCGTGGCCCCGCAGCAGTCGGCACCGACCTACGCCGCGTCGTACCCCAGCTGGGACGACGTGCAGAAGGCGAAGGACAACGAGTCGTCCAAGGCGGCCGAGATCTCCCGGATCGAAGGACTCATCGCCTCGCTGGCGACGAACGTCCAGGTCACCCAGGCCGCGGCCGTCGCCGCCGGCGACGCGTACTACGAGGCGAACCAGGCCTACCTGGTCGCCGCGGACCGCGCCGACCAGCTCCAGAAGCAGGCTGACGACCAGACCAAGGCCGCCGATGCCGCCGCGAAGAAGGCCGGCGAAGTCGCCGCGCAGCTCTACCGCAGCGGAGGCGACGACACCGCCCTGCAGCTGTTCTTCTCCGACTCCGCGAAGGACGCCGACCAGATCCTGTCCCAGCTGGGACAGATGGACCTGCTCCTCTCGCACAACAAGGCGGTCTACGACACCGCCGTCACCGCCCGCAACAACGCCGCCTCGCTCAGCGAGCAGGCCGCCGTGCAGCGCACCGAGCGGGACAAGCTCAAGCAGGAAGCCGAGCGCAAGCTGCAGGAGGCCCAGGCGGCCGCCGCGGCGGCCGAGGCCGCCCTTGCCGAGCAGGAGTCGAACAAGATCACCCTTGAAGCCCAGCTGGCAGCCCTCAAGGACACCACCACCAAGGTGGTCAAGGACTATCAGATCGGCGTCGAGGTCGCACGCAAGGAAGAAGAGGCGCGCAAGCAGCGCGAGCGTGAAGAGGCCGAGCGCCGTGCCCGCGAGCAGGACGAAGAGAACCGCCGCAACCAGGAGAACAACAACAACAACGGTGGCGGTGGCTCCGGCGGCGGCGGCAACGAAAGCGGCGGCGGTGGCGGGGGCGGCACCGGTGGGGGGGGGGGGAACGGGGGGTGGGGGCGGGCCCGGCCCCGGCGGGGGGGCCCCCGGCTACGGCCCCGCGCATTTCCCAGGTGGCATAGGCTACTTCCCCCCCCGATTCCCCAAGGGGGGCGTCCCGCTTTAGGGGGGACAAGGACTATCAGAGGGGCGGCGGGGGCGCACGCAAGGAAGAAGAGGCGCGCAAGCGGCGCGGGCGGGAAGAGGCCGGGCGCCGGGCCCGCGAGCAGGACGAAGAGAACCGCCGCAACCAGGAGAACAACAACAACAACGGTGGCGGTGGCTCCGGCGGCGGCGGCAACGAAAGCGGCGGCGGTGGCGGTGGCGGCACCGGCGGGAGTGGTGGCAACGGCGGTTGGGTCCGTCCGAGCTCCGGCTGGGAGACCTCCGGCTACGGCCCGCGCTACTCGCAGTGCGGCAACGGCTACTGCGCCTCCGGATTCCACGAGGGCGTCGACCTGGCTTCCGGTTGCGGCAACGGCATCTATGCCGCCCACTCCGGAACCGTGACCTACTCCGGCTACAACGGCGGATACGGCAACTACATCCGCATCGACAACGGTGACGGCGTCGGCACCGGCTACGGCCACATCCAGTACGGCGGACTGCTCGTCGGCTCGGGACAGTGGGTCAATGCCGGGCAGATGATCGCCCTGGAAGGTGACACCGGCAACTCGTTCGGTTGCCACGTCCACTTCGAGGTCTACGTCAACGGCAGCACCGTCAACCCGGTCCCGTTCATGGCCCAGTACGGCATCTCCGTCTGATCGGACGCACGAGACCCCCGGAACCGCTCGCGCGGGTCCGGGGGTTTCGTCGTTCCCGACCCGGAAACGCGGAACGGCCGCCCCGAGGGACGGCCGTTCCGGAAGCGCTGCGGCTCAGCGGGTCGAGGGCATCTCGCCCTCACCCTGCGACTTGGTGGAACCCTCGTGCTCCTCGAAGCGCGCGAACGCCTCGGTCACCAGGCGCTCGGCCTCGGCGGCACCGGCCCACTCGTCGACCTTGACCCACTTGTTGGGCTCGAGGTCCTTGTAGTGCTCGAAGAAGTGCGCGATCTCCTTCTTCGTGTACTCCGCGATGTCGTCCACATCCTGGATGTGGGACCAGCGCGGATCCTTCGCGAGCACGGCGACGACCTTGTCGTCACCGCCGGCCTCGTCGCTCATCTTCAGCACGGCGACCGGCCGGACCTCGGCGGCCACACCCGGGAACAGCTGCTGATCCAGCAGCAGGAGGACATCGAGCGGGTCGCCGTCCTCGCCGAGGGTGTTGTCGAAGAAACCGTAGTCGGCCGGGTAGCCGAACACCGTGTACAGCACGCGGTCGAGGAAGACGCGTCCGGTGCCGTGGTCGACCTCGTACTTCACGCGGCTGCCGCGCGGGATCTCGATGGTGGCGGTGTAAGCGCCCATGCGTGTGCTCCTTGAAAGTCAGGACGGAGGAATGCGATAAGCCTACTCGGAGGGTTCCGGCGCCACGTGCGCCGTCGTCACGCGACGTTCCAGCAGTCGGCGGTACCCACGAGCCAGGAACCCGGTCAACATGCAGATGAAGAAGACGTAGTACCCGGGACCGGGCCAGATCAGACTGGCGATGAAGGTGATGCCGAAGCAGGTGATCATGGCGAGATCGATCGAGATGCCCATGACGACCGCGTCATCAGCGGCCGCCCGCATCTCGGGGTGCCGCAGGAGATACACGCGCATCGCCAGCATCAGTGCGCTGGTGAGGACGAGGGAACCCACGTAGAGCACGACCTGCAGGCGGTCGGTGCTCATCTGCCCCAGCATCGCCGTCGCGACCGGGAGCCACACGATCGTGAGCAGCCACGCGAGATTGATCACCATCAGTCGGGATGTGATCCGCTCGACGCCGTTGTAGACGCGATGGTGCATGAGCCAGAAGGTCGCGATCAGGGAGAAGCTGAGCAGGAACGAGATGATCTGGCCGGCATGGTCATTCAGGTACTCGGCGGTGGAGAGGTGACGCGCTTCCGCGACGCTCTCCATCAGCGGCAGGATCAGCAGCGTCATCGCGATCGCGACGACCGCATCGACGAAGGCTTTGAACCTTTCTGCGGACTGTCCGATCTCCATCACGGTGGGCGGCGTCTGACTCTCACTCACCGGGACAGCATAGAGGTTCGCGGCCGGGGCAGACACGGGGCTGCCGGCCGATCGGGCCATCCGGCATGAGGAATACCTCATACCCGCCGCATCTACTTACTGACTGGTTAGTGTCTGAGGAATCGGACACCGACGGTCCGCCCGACCGGAGTCCGGAGCCGATGACGCGGCACCACGAGGGTGCTCGCTGAGGCGCGAACCCGCTGTGATGCCCCGCATCCGGTCACGAAGGAGTGACGAACATGCCCAGGTCTTCCCGTCCGACTCCCGCTGCGGCGGTCCGCCCGCCCGGGCGACGACGCCTCGGTGCGACCGCCGTGGTGATCGCGGTCCTCGCCGGCACCGTCATCGCCGGTACGGCGGCGCAAGCCGAGGAACCGGACGCCCCGCCCACGCCGGAGCCGTCCGTGTCCGCGACAGCAGAGCCGTCCGCGACTGCGACGCCGGAGCCGTCCGCGACGGAGCCCTCGGTGACGGAGACGACGGATCCGACCGAGACCGGGTCGTCCGGCCAGAACGCCGTCGCCCTCGGTCCGACCTCGATCCTGAACCGCCTCAGCGGGCGCTGCATCGACGCCGCCGACGCGGGCACCACGGTGGGCACTCCGCTGCAGCAATGGCAGTGCTACGCCGGCTCGGGGGCGCAGACCTGGGACGTCCGCGACGCGGGCGATGGCCTGGTGTCCCTGATCATGAACAGCACGCCCGGGGTCTCGATCGCGGCCATGGACGACGGGACGGTCCAGCTGGCCGCGACCGCGGCCGTCGCCGCGCAGCAGTGGCGCCCGGTCTCGACGTCCGCGGACGTGTTCGAGTTCCACACCGCGGCCGACGATGGCACGTGCCTCGCGGTCGTCGATGATTCGCCGAGCGACGGTGCGCGGCTCGCCGTGGCCGCGTGCTCCGGCACGGACGGCCAGCGCTTCCGGCTCGTGCCGAACGTCGACGAAGATCCCTGGAAGATCGCCAATCCGTTCGGACCGAACGTCACCGTGATCGACCGCACCTGGTCGACGCCGGACCTGCAGCAGAAGGTGGACGCCATCTTCGCCGACCAGCAGACCAGCCAGTTCGGTCCCCGACGGGATGCCGTGATCTTCACGCCGGGCAGCTACACCGCCGATGTCCGGGTGGGCTTCAACACGCAGATCCTCGGCGCGGGGCTCCTCCCCACCGACGTCACGATCAACGGGCATGTGCGCACGGACGCGTCGTGGTGGGACGGCACCGGGTCGAACCTCTACAACTCCACGCAGAACTTCTGGCGCGGTGCGGAGAACCTCTCCGTCAAGCCCACCGACGGCCAGGAGATGTGGGCGGCATCGCAGGCGGCGCCGTTCCGGCGGATGCAGGTCGACGGAGACCTCATCCTCGCGCAGCCCAACGGCAGCGGCGCGCGATGCGGCTGGGCCTCGGGCGGGCTCCTGGCAGACTCCGTCGTGACCGGCACGGTCGATTCCTGCACCCAGCAGCAGTACTACACCCGCAACTCCGAGATCGGCGGATGGACCGGCACCAACTGGAACCTGACCTTCCAGGGCACCACCGGCGCGCCGGAGGAGGGTGTGTTCGACGAGACCAAGTACACCGTCGTGGAGAAGACGCCGGTCGTGCGTGAGAAGCCGTTCGTCTACCTGGACGGCGGCGAGTTCAAGGTGTTCGTCCCGGCGCTGCGCTCGGACAGCGTGGGCACGTCGTGGGCGTCCGGAACGCCCGCAGGCGAGTCTCTGGGATTGGACGCGTTCTACATCACCCAGCCCGGCGACACCGCGAAGGCGATCAACAAGCAGCTCAAAGCGGGCAAGAACCTGATCATCACCCCGGGCGTCTACAAGCTCGATCGTCAGCTCGAGATCACCCGCGCCGACACGGTCGTCCTGGGCCTCGGCCTGGCGACGCTGCAGCCGGTGAAGGGCGACGCCGCCATCGAGGTGGCGGATGTCGACGGCGTCAAGATCGCCGGCCTCATCGTGGACGCGGGGGCGAAGAACTCCGATGTCCTGGTGCAGATCGGGCCGAAGAAGTCCAAGAAGTCGCACGCGGAGAACCCGACGTCGCTGCATGACCTGTTCATTCGGGTCGGTGGGAACTGGGAGGCCCACGCCACGCAGAGCATCGTCGTGAACAGCAGTGATGTGATCGGCGACCACCTCTGGGTCTGGCGCGCGGACCACGGGCACAACGCTCCCGACGGGTTCTACCCGGACTGGAAGAACACCACCGGTCGCAACGGTCTGGTCGTCAACGGCGCCCGCGTCACGATGTACGGCCTGTTCGTCGAGCACTACCAGCAGTACCAGACGCTGTGGAACGGGGAGGACGGGCGGACCTTCTTCTACCAGAACGAGACGCCGTACGATGCTCCGACGCAGCGCGCGTGGATGGACGGCAAGAAGAACGGGTGGGCGGCGTACAAGGTCGCCGACTCGGTCAAGCACCATCAGGCGGTCGCGCTCGGCAGCTACGCGGTGTACTTCGGTCCGAACTTCGGGGCGCAGACGTTCACTCCGGACCTCTCGAACGCGTTCGAGACGCCGACCGGACCGGGGATCAGCTTCCGGCACATGGTGACCGTCGCGATCACGAGCGGGACGATCTCCTCGATCATCAACGGTGTCGGGGACGTCACTCCCGAGGGCGTGAAGGCGGTGACGCTGGAGCAGTACCCGCAGTGATCGGAGCGGCCGCGCGCGGCCGCTCCGGGTGCCGAAGCCCTTCGTCGGCGCCCACGACGGGACGGGTCATGGACCCGTCCCGTCGTGCTGTGAGCGACCGCTCGTTCCGGTCCCGTAGCGTGGTGCTCATGCCGAGCCTGGACCCCGCCGTCGCCGAGATCCGTCGCGCCGTTCGCGCAGCCCTCGTCCCGTTCGCCGGGCGAACGGTCATCGTGGCGCTGTCCGGGGGCGCGGACTCCCTCGCGCTCACGGCCGCCGTCGCGTTCGAGGTGGGCGCGGCGGACGTCTCCGCCCGCGCCGTCGTCGTCGACCACGCCATGCAGGAGGGCTCGGCCGAGGTCGCCGAGCGCGCGGCCGAGCAGGCGCGATCGCTCGGGCTGGAGGCGCGAGTCGTCCGGGTGATCGTGGACGGCGCCCCGACGGTTGGCCCGGAGGCCGCGGCCCGGGTCGCGCGGTACGCGGCGCTGGACGCCGCCGCCGATGACCTCGGCGCGGCCGCGATCCTGCTCGCGCACACGCGCGATGATCAGGCCGAGACCGTGCTGCTCGGGCTCGCGCGCGGGTCCGGCGCCGGATCGCTGCAGGGCATGGCGCCCGTCTCCGGACGCCGCGTGCGCCCGCTGCTGTCGGTCGCCCGGGCCACGACGGTCGCCGCCTGCGCCGCGCAGGGGCTGGAACCGTGGCACGATCCGCACAACGACCATGCGCGCTACGCGCGCGTGCGGGTCCGGAACACGGTCCTGCCGGTTCTCGAAGCGGAGCTCGGACCGGGGGTCGCCGAGGCTCTTGCGCGCACCGCCGAGCAGCTGCGGGAGGACAACGACGCCTTCGCCGAGATGATCGACGAGACCATCGAGGACATCGTCGAGCACGCCGAGGCGGGCATCTCGGTTTCCGTCCCGGCACTCGCGGCGAACCCGGCAGCCCTCCGGCACCGGATCATCCGCCACATCGTCGCGAGCGAGTTCGGGGTGTCGCTCACCCGGGTGCAGACGCTGGAGGTCGCGCGCCTCGTCATGGACTGGTCCGGCCAGGGGCCGATCGACCTGCCCGCCTGCACGGCGGTGCGCACGGGCGCGAGAGTCGTGTTCACGGCGCGCTGAGTCAGCCGCCGAGGATCACCGCCGACACCGCGAACGAGATCGCCAGCACGATTCCGCAGACGATCATCAGAGCCGCAGCGCGGTGCGTGGCGGGGGCGTGCGGCCCGAGCGCCGCCCGTGAGCGCACGAACGACAGTACGGCCGACGCGGCGACGAAGCCGAGGACCAGCATCGTCACCAGAACCAGAATCTCAAGCAGGAAACCCATCGCGACTCCCTCGTCACGTGCCGCGTGGCGGACGCGTCAGGGTCATTGTGCGCCCGACCGTCGGCGGATGCCACCCGCAGGCGCGGCGCGTCGCGTCGACGGGCCACGCCACGTCACGTCGGCCGAGCGTCGCTCACCGCTTCATCGCCCTCTTGCCCGCGAGGATCGCCCACAGGTTGGCCAGGGCGCCGATGGCGATACCGGCCGACCCGGCCACGCGCACCCAGCCACCGTCGTCGCCCATGGCCATACCGACGAACAGCAGGATGATCCCCGCGATCAGGAGTACGCCGATCAGGATGTACACGCCGATCGGAATCGCGGCTCGTCGGCGACTCGGCGTGCTCGATGTCGTGTTCTCATCGAAATCGCTCATCTCGGACCTCCCCGGTGTCCTGGGGGTCATCCTGACCGATGCCGGCGACCCGCACCAGAGGCGTGGCGGCATCCGACAGCCGGGGCAACGCATGACGGCGGCGCACTCACCGGGAGTGCACCGCCGTCATGGATGGGGCTGTGGTGTTACTTCTTGCCGAAGAGCCCGCCGAGGCCACCGAGGATCGACCCGATGTCGATTCCGCCGCCGGAGGACTGCGCGTTGCCGGACTGGTTGCCGGTCAGGCCGCCCAGAAGTCCGCCGAGCACGTCGCCGAGACCGCCCGAGGAGGTCTCCTTCGCGTTCGAGGTGCCCTTGGAGAGCATGCCCATCACGATCGGCGCGAGGATCGGCAGCAGTTTGCTGAAGTCGATGCCGGCGGTCTTCTCGTTCGAGGACAGCTGGCTGGCGACGGCGTCGGTGTCATTGCCGAAGATGTGCGTCAGGATCTTCTGTCCGTCTGCGGTGTCAACGTTGTCGACGTCGATCTGGCCGCCGTGGTTCTCCAGCGCCTTCTCGATCGCCGCCGCGCCGTCCGCGCTCTCCGCATTGCGGTGGAGGCCGCCGATGATCGTCGCGCCGCCCTCCTTCACCGCCTGAGCCGCGGTGCCCTCGTCGACGCCGAGCTTCTTCGCGATGTCGCCGATGGGAAGCTGCGACAGGATGTCATCGATCCCGGCCATGGGATCCCCTTTCGTAGGTGAAGGCGCCGCGCGGGAACGCGAGCCGCAGTGCAACTGTGCCGGAAAAATGCGGTCGGCCACAACCGGGCGCGCGAGGACCCGCCGGCGAAGCGACCTAGAATTGACCTCATGCGTGCCGCTGATATCGCTGACCACCTGACCGACGTCCTCGTCACCGAGGAGGAGATCCACGCCAAGCTGCGCGAGATCGCGCAGCAGGTCGCAGTGGACTACGCGGGCAAGGATCTCGTGCTGGTCGGTGTCCTCAAGGGCGCGATCATGGTGATGAGCGACTTCATCCGGGCCCTGCCGATCCTCGCCCCGATCGACTTCATGGCGGTGTCCTCCTACGGTGCATCCACGAAGTCCAGCGGCGTCGTGCAGATCCGCAAGGACCTCGACACCGACATCCACGACAAGCACGTCCTGATCGTCGAGGACATCATCGACTCCGGCCTCACGCTGTCGTGGCTGCTGGAGAACTTCGCCTCCCGCGGCGCCGCCTCGGTCGAGGTGCTGGCGCTGCTGCGCAAGCCGGAGGCCGCCAAGGTCGAGATCGACTGCAAGTACGTCGGCTTCGACATCCCGAACGAGTTCGTCGTCGGCTACGGCCTCGACTACGACGAGAGCTACCGCAACCTGCGCGACGTCGCCGTCCTGGCCCCGCACGTCTACAGCTGACGCCGTGGAAGGCGCATGGGGAGCGCTCGCCGGCGCGATCGTCATCGGCGTCGGCGCTCTGCTGATGCTGTGGCTGGCGCGACGCTCCGCGGCCGGAACTCTGCCGCGCAATCAGCTCGCTGGGATCCGGACGCCCCTCACGCTGTCCTCGGATGAGGCCTGGTACCCGGCGCAGGCGGCCGCGGCCCCCGCGACGCGGACCGCGGCGCTCGGCGGCCTCATCGGGTCTGTGGCCGCACTCGTGGCCAGTGTCATCGTGCTCGTCCTCGGCGCGGAGGGCATCGTGCCGGGGCTGCTGTGCGCCGGACTGCTGCTCGCCGCCACGGCATGGCTGCTCGTCTTCGTCCTGATCGGCGCCGCCGCCGTCCTCCGCGCGGCCCGGGACACCTCCCGCTGACGAATCCGGCTCAGCGGAGGTCAGGCGGGGCGGAAGACGCGGAGCCAGGTGCTGTAGCGCTCGGTGACCGGGCCCAGGCGCTCCGCGACGGCCGCCACAGCCGCAGCGTCGGGTGCGGACCAGTCGCTGAAACTCGTGAACAGGTCGCGGACCTGCGCCGCGTCCAGCTCGACGGTCCACGTCACTGACTCGGCGCGGTCGAGATCCCACAGGCCGGTGCCGAGGACCGCGGCCGTCACGCCCTCCGCATCGCTGGGCGTGGACCGCTGCGGGGTCGCCCGGGTCTGCCGCGCCGCGATGCGGGCGACCTCCGCCCGGAACGGGGTCCGCCACTCCGGGTCACCGTAGCGATTGTGGACCACAGCGAATGCCCCGTCCGGTGTCAGGGCCGTGCGCAGCTTCGGCAGGAGACGGTTCAGATCCAACCAGTGCACCGACGTCGCCGCCAGCGCGAGGTCCACGGACGCGGGCTCAAGAGGGACGTCCTCGGCACGCGCGGTGTGCACCTGAGCTTCCGGGAATCGCTCCCGCAGTCGCGCGGCGAGGACCGGTCCCGGTTCCACGGCCGTCACGTGCATTCCGGCGGAGACCAGTTCGCGCGTCGCCAGCCCGGTGCCGGCGCCGAGGTCCCATGCTCGGTCGCCGGTGCGCAGCAGCCCCGCCTCACGCAGCAGCTCCCAGATTCGCGGCGGGTACGGCGGGCGTCCGGCTTCGTAGGCGTCCGCGACGGCGTCGAAGTTCAGGTGATCGGACATCACGGTCGACGGTATCGGGTCCGGCGAATCCGTAGCCCGGGCACGGGTACGCCGTGGGCGAATACCAGGGAGGGCAAAGGTGGGCCGCGATACCCTGAGGGGCGACGTCGCGAGACGTCTCTGTCGACAGAAGGGCAACGGGGGCCGCCCCGCACCATGGACTTCAAGAAGCTCACACGCAATCCGCTGATGTACGTGCTGCTCATCGGCGTGCTGCTGCTGGCCGGATTCGGGCTGATCTCGTCCCTCGGCGGCGCCAAGCAGATCACCGTCCAGGAGGGTCTCGAACTCCTCAAGGGCAACACCGTCTCCGAGGTCACCAACACCGACGGCGACAACCGCGTCGACATGCAGCTGTCCAAGGCCTACAAGGGCTCCACCTCGGTGCAGTTCTACTACGTCAGCGCACGTGCCGAGCAGGTCGTGACCGCGATTGACGCGGCCAACCCGAAGGACGGCTACGAGGACGTCGTGCCGCAGGGCAACTGGTGGGGAAGTCTGCTCTCGCTGCTGATCCCGATGCTGCTGCTCGGTCTGCTGTTCTGGTTCCTGCTCTCCTCGGCCCAGGGCGGCGGCGGCAAGGTGATGCAGTTCGGCAAGTCCCGCGCCAAGCTCGTGACCAAGGACACCCCGACCGTCACGTTCAATGACGTCGCCGGGGCGGATGAGGCGATCGAGGAGCTCGAGGAGATCAAGGACTTCCTCAAGGAGCCCGCGAAGTTCCAGGCGCTCGGCGCCCGCATCCCGAAGGGCGTGCTGCTGTACGGCCCTCCCGGAACCGGTAAGACCCTGCTCGCCCGCGCTGTCGCCGGCGAGGCCGGAGTGCCCTTCTACTCGATCTCCGGATCGGACTTCGTCGAGATGTTCGTCGGCGTCGGCGCGAGCCGCGTCCGTGACCTGTTCACCCAGGCCAAGGAGAACGCTCCGGCCATCATCTTCATCGACGAGATCGACGCCGTCGGCCGGCACCGCGGCGCCGGCATGGGCGGCGGCCACGACGAGCGCGAGCAGACGCTGAACCAGATGCTCGTCGAGATGGACGGCTTCGACCCGAAAGCGAACGTCATCGTCATCGCGGCGACGAACCGCCCCGACATCCTCGACCCCGCCCTGCTGCGTCCGGGCCGCTTCGACCGTCAGATCGGCGTGGACGCCCCGGACCTCAAGGGCCGTCTGCAGATCCTGCAGGTGCACGGCCGTGGCAAGCCGCTCGCGGACTCCGTCGACCTTGAGGTCGTCGCCCGCAAGACCCCCGGATTCACCGGTGCCGACCTCGCCAATGTGCTGAACGAGGCCGCGCTGCTGACCGCGCGCTCCAACGCGCAGCTGATCGACAACCGGGCGCTGGATGAGGCGATCGACCGCGTCATCGCCGGTCCGCAGCGCCGCACCCGCGTGATGAACGAGAAGGAGAAGCTCATCACGGCGTACCACGAGGGCGGACACGCGCTCGCGGCGGCGGCGATGAACCACACCGACCCGGTGACCAAGATCACGATCCTGCCGCGCGGCAAGGCCCTGGGCTACACGATGGTGCTGCCGGTGGATGACAAGTACTCCGTCACGCGCAACGAACTGCAGGACCAGCTCGCCTACGCGATGGGCGGCCGCGTGGCCGAGGAGATCGTCTTCCACGACCCGACCACGGGTGCATCGAACGACATCGAGAAGGCCACCGGCATCGCCCGCAAGATGGTCACCGAGTACGGCATGACCACCGACGTCGGACCGGTCAAACTCGGTTCCGGCTCCGGCGAGATGTTCTACGGCCGCGACATGGGCCACGACCGCGACTACTCCGACAAGCTCGCCGAGCGCATCGACCGCGAGGTCCGCGATCTCATCGAGCAGGCGCACAACGAGGCCTACGAGGTCATCAACGCGAACCGCGACATCCTGGACCGCCTGGCGCTCGAGCTGCTGGAGAAGGAGACCCTGGATCACCTCCAGTTGGAGGAGATCTTCCGCGACGTCCGCAAGCTGCCCGAGCGCCCGCAGTGGCTCTCCAGCGACGGACGCCCGGTCTCCGCGCTGCCGCCGATCCAGGTTCCGGAGCACGTCGCGGCGGCCGCCCGCGCCGCCGCCGCCCCGTCGGCCACCGCGCCGGACGCCGGCAAGCAGCGTCCCGCGACCGGACACCCGCGTCCCGCGACGGCGTGATCGCGTGGCTGTCGATCGGCCGCGGATCGCGGCGCTCGTCCGCGAACTGATCGAGGCGATCGGGGAGGACCCGCATCGCCCCGGCCTGACCGGCACCCCCGAGCGCGTCGCCACGACGTGGGCGGAGTTCTTCGCCGGCGTCGGCGAGGACCCCGCGGCCCCGCTCGCGCACACCATCAGCGTCTCCCACGGTCCGGCGCCGGAGACTGAGCCGAGCGGTGCGGTGATCCTGCGGGACGTGCTGTTCCGCTCCGTCTGCGAGCACCATCTGCTGCCCTTCCAGGGACGTGCGCACATCGCCTACCTGCCCGGCGAGAAGGTCGTCGGTCTCGGCGCGCTGCCGAAGGTCGTGGACGTGCTGGCCGCCCGGCCGCAGGTGCAGGAACGCCTCGGCGAGCAGATCGCCGACACGATCGCGACGGCCCTGGACGCCAAGGGCGTCCTGATCGTGCTGGACGCGCGCCACCAGTGCGTGACCACGCGCGGCGGGCGGCAGCCGATCGCCTCGACCGTCACCATCGCGGCGCGCGGGACGCTCGCCGAACCGGCGGCGCGCAGCGAGATCGTGGCGCTGATCGGGTCCGGAGACCAGGAGAGCGCGTGACGGCGATCTGGGGCATCGTCAACGTGACGCCGGACTCGTTCAGCGACGGTGGCGACCACCCGGATCCCACGACGGGCCTCGCGCACGCTCGAGCTCTGCGTGCGGCCGGCGCCCACGTGCTCGATATCGGCGGGGAGTCGACGCGACCGGGCTCGGAGCGGGTGCCGCTCGCCGTCGAGCGTGCGCGGGTGCTCCCGGTGATCGAGGCGCTCGTCGCCGAGGGAGCCGTGGTCTCGATCGACACGATGAACGCCGACACCGCGGTCGCCGCGGTCGCCGCGGGAGCCCGCTACGTCAACGACGTCGCCGGGGGGCTGGCGGACCCGGACATGTTCGCCGCGGTCGCGGAAACCGCGGCGGCCATCGTGATCGGACATTGGCGTGGTCCGTCCGCGGACATGTACGCCCGCGCGGAATATGACCAGATCGGCCGGGAGGTCGCCCAGGAACTGGCCGACCGGGTCGCCGCGGCGGTGGCCGCCGGCATCTCCACGGAGCGGATCGTGATCGACCCGGGGATCGGCTTCGCCAAGACCGCGGAGCAGAGCTGGGAGCTGCTGCGGGATCTCGCCGAGATCGTCGCGCTCGGCCACCCGGTGCTCATCGGGACCAGCCGCAAGCGGTTCCTCACCCCGGTGCTCGGGGAGGACGCATCGCGCGAACGCCGGGACCTCGCGACGGCGGTGACCAGCGTGCTGGCCGCCGACGCCGGGGCCTGGGCGGTGCGCGTGCACGACGTCGGGGCGACGCGCGACGCGCTCGCCGTCCGTACGGCATGGCAGGGTGATGAGCGTGGATGAGATCACGCTGACCGGCCTCACCGTCTTCGGACGGCACGGAGTGTTCGACTTCGAGCGCGAGCAGGGCCAGGAGTTCACGATTGACGTGACGCTACGGCTCGACCTGCGTCCCGCGGCGGCCAGTGACGACGTCACCGACACGGTGCACTACGGCGAACTCGCCGACGCGCTGGCCGAGATCGTCGCGGGGGAGCCGGTCGCGCTCATCGAGACCCTCGCCGCACGCTTGGCGGACGCGGCACTGACCGACCCGCGCGTGCACGACGCGTCCGTCACCGTGCACAAGCCGCACGCCCCGATCGAGCGCACCTTCACCGACGTCTCGGTCACGATCCACCGGAGTCGATCGTGAAGATGCAGCGCTTCCCGCCGATGCCCGAGCCGGATGCTCGTCCGCCGCGCGAACCGTCCGTCGCCGTCGTCGCGCTCGGCTCGAACCTGGGGGACCGAGCCGGAACGCTCGAGGCCGCGGCCGATGAGATCCGTCGGCTTCCGCTGGTGGACGAGGTGGTGCTGTCCCCGGTCGTCCGGTCCGTCGCCGTGACCCTGGCGGGTCCGGACCCGAGCAAGCCGGAGTATCTGAACGCGGTCGCCCTGGTCCGGACCCGCCTCGCGCCCACGGTGCTGCTCGGCTACCTCCACCGCATCGAGACCGAGCACGGCCGCGAGCGCCGTGAGCGCTGGGGGGACCGGACGCTGGACCTCGACATCGTGGCGTACGGAGACCTGCGCAGCGACGATCCGCGCTTGACCCTCCCGCATCCCCGGGCGCACGAGCGTGACTTCGTCCTGGAACCCTGGCTGCAGATCGATCCGGACGCCGTCCTGCCGGGGTACGGGCGCGTCGCCGATCTGCTGGCGGAGCTGCGCTCGTGAAGCGGACGACCGTCGGTGTGCTGCTGATCGCGGTGGTCTTGGGCCTCGGCGTGGGCTTCGGCATCGACCTGGTGCTGACCACGATGGCTCGCCCCACCTTCCTCCCGGATTGGCTGCTCCCCATCGCTCAGGTCGTGATCGCCGCGGCGGTGCTGCTGTTCGCGTGGCCGATCAGACGATCCGTCCGGAACCCGGATGCTCCGCGGGTCGATCCGTTCCGCGCGTTGCGCACGGCCGTTCTCGCGCGCGCGTCGAGCATGCTCGGCGCCGTCCTCGGCGGGTTCGCCGGTGGCCTGTTGATCTTCGTACTGACCCGTCCGGTGCAGCCCCGGGTAGGCTCGATCGCAGTCATCATCGTGTCCCTCGTCGCCAGCGTCGTGCTGGTGGTGGCGGCCCTGGTGGCTGAATATTTCTGCACCCTGCCGAAGGATGACGATGACGATCCCAGCGGACTCGACGGACCCGAAGCCCCAGCCCACCACTGACGTGCTGGACGCGGGCACGTACCCGCGCCTGAAGGAGCCCCACAGCCCGAACCGTCTGGAACTGGACGGCCGCTGGCACCAGATCTCGAAGAACTACGTCATCGTGCAGTTCATCAGCGAGGGCGCGCTTCTGCTCGTCGTCCTCGCCGCGGCGCTCGTGCTGTGGCTCGGCTTCGGGCAGTGGTGGGCGCTCATTCCGGGCGTGATCATCGTGGTCGCGCTGCTGTGGACGCTCATCATCCTGCCGCGCCAGGCTCGCGCTTACGGCTACATGCTCCGCGAGGACGACATCGTCTTCCGCCGCGGGATTCTCTGGCAGCGCATGGTCGCGGTGCCCTACGGCCGCATGCAGCTCGTCGACGTCACCCATGGTCCGCTCGATCGTGGTTTCGGCATCGCGCAGCTCAAGCTCGTGACCGCCGCGGCATCCTCCGGCGCGACGATCCCCGGGCTGACCCAGGCCGGCGCGGAACAGCTGCGTGACACGCTCATCGCGGTCGCCGAGTCGCGACGGACGGGCCTGTGAGCTTCCCCGCTTCCCCGCCGCCGACCGGGCCCGGTTTCTCCGGTCCGGCCGGCCCGCGCGCTCTCCAGCCGACACCGACGACCGACCTCAGCGACGGCGAATGGCACCGGATGCACCCGGCCACCCCGCTGCTGAAGGGCGGACTGGTCCTGCTGGTGGTCATCGGTTACCTGATCGCGAACCTCCGCGAGCGGCTGATCGACATCTTCCTTCCTGAGCAGGCCCGCGGTTACAGCGGCGAGGGCGACCCCCTGGACTGGATCGTCGCGAACAACCTGGTCTTCCTCGCGATCGTCGCGGTCCTCGTGGTCGTGCTCATCGTGGTCGGTGTGATGTTCCTGAGCTGGCGCTTCCACACCTTCCGCATCACCGCGACGGACGTCGAAGTCCGCAAGGGTGTGATCTTCCGCTCGCAGCGGCGTGCACCGCTGGACCGGGTGCAGGGCGTGAACCTCACGCGTCCGTTCGTCGCGCGCCTCGTGGGGCTGGCCAAGCTCGAAGTCGTCGGCGCAGGTGCGGACGCGAACGTGCCGCTGGAGTACCTCAGCACCCGCAACGCGGAGAAGGTCCGCACCGACATCCTGCGTCGCGCGTCCGGGCTCAAGCAGGCCCGAGCGGCGGCGATCGACGCCGCGAACGGCGTGCCGCCGGCTCAGCGGGCGACGCTGACCGCGCGCACCGAGCACCTCCTGCAGGACTTCGCGGACGGTGCGACCGGGCTGGTGCTCGGGGCCGAGGACCCGGTCGCCGAGCCGGCGAGCGTCGTGCACATCCCGTTCGGGCGCATGCTCGCGTCCCACCTGGTCAGCCCGTCCACGGTGATCCTCCTGATCTACGTCGTCGGCATGATCATCGGCGCGTTCTTCGAGCCGTTCCTCCTCGTGGGTCTGATCCCGGCGATCTTCGCTTTCGGTGCGTTCTACATCAAGTCGCTGATGAAGGTCCTGCGCTACTCGATCGCGCCGACGCCGGACGGTCTGCGGGTGACGTTCGGTCTGACCACGACGATCACCGAGATCATCCCGCCCGGCCGCATCCACGCCGCCGAGGTCACGCAGTCCATCGCGTGGCGACCGTTCGGCTGGTACTCGCTGCGGATCAACCGGATGAACGGCAAGAGCGCCACCGCCCAGGGCCAGAACGATCCCTTCACGACGCTTCTGCCGGTGGGTACGCGCGCCGACGTCGTCCGAGTGCTCGGGCTGGTCTTCCCGACGGTCCACCCGGCTGACCTCGAGGGCATGCTCGACCAGGGGGTCAACGGCCCGCGCCCGGGCGACCCGTTCACCACGTCGCCGGGCCGCGCCTGGTGGGTGCACCCGCTGATGTGGCGCCGCAACGGCGCGCTGCTGACGCCGAATTTCCTCCTGCTGCGCCGCGGACTGCTCTGGCACCGCCTCGCCCTGATCCCGCTCGCGCGGATCCAGAGCACCGGAATCAGGCAGGGGTGGCTCGCGCGCTTGACCCGGCTGGCGTCGCTGCAAGCGCACGTCATCCCCGGTGTCGTTCGCGGCGACATCGAGGGTCTGGCGCGCGACGATGCGCAACGGCTGTTCGCGGACGTCGAACGGGCCGCGCTCGATGCCGCGCGCGATGACCGTTCGCACCGCTGGGCGGAAGGGGATCCGGTTCCGGCGCCGCAGTGGGGCCCGGAGTCGATCGCGATCGGTGTGCCCGCACCCGCCGAAGGATTCGCGCCCGTGCCCGCCGATGGAGGATTCGCGCCCGCACCTCCTTCGGTCTCGCATGCCCCGGCTCCCGCGCCCCCGGCTGTGCCCGTCGCGCCCCCGGCTGTGCCCGTCGCGCCCCCGGCTGCGTCCGGCCCGCCCCCGCCGGGGCGGGGCCCCCGGCGCGCGCCGCCCGCCCGGCGCCCCCGGCCCCCCCCCCCCCCGCCCCTGACCCCGCCGGCCCTGCCGCAGCCGGAGCCGCCCGTGACGAGCGCGGCTGCACCGGCGCCCGACCCGGTGGACGATGAGCTCCTGGCCTCGCTCGGGTTCGAGTCCGATGTCCCGGGGAACGACCCGGAGGAACGCCTGTGACGCGGGACGGACGGCTCGGCATCGGCGTGATCGGTGCCGGACAGGTGGGACCGGTCGTGGCGGCCGCCCTCGCCGGTGCCGGACACGCCATCGTCGGCATCACCCCCGGGAGCGATCCGGACCGGGTGGCGGCGATGCTCCCCGACGTTCCGCACCTGGACGCGGTCGAGGTCGCCCGCCGCAGTGAGCTCGTCATCATCGCTGTGCCCACCGCCGAGCTGTCCGGGCTGATCTCCGGCCTCGCGTCGGTGAACGCCTGGCAGATGGGTCAGCTCGTGATGCACACGGACCCGGCGTTCGGTGTCGAGGTGTTCGCCCCGGCTCGCGCGCTCGGGATCATCCCGCTGGCAGTGCATCCGGCGATCACCTTCACCGGAACCAGTATCGACCTGCGCCAACTCCCCGGCTCCTACGCCGCGGTGACCGCACCCGGTCCGGTGCAGCCGATCGCGCAGGCGCTGGCCGTCGAGATGGGATGCGAGCCCGTCATCATCGCGGAGGAGGACCGGCCGGCGTACGCGGAGGCCGTCGCGACGATCGCGACCTTCTCCGCCGCGGTGGTCCGGCAGTCCGCGGACCTCCTGCGCGACATCGGGATCGAGAATCCCGGCGGATACCTCTCCGCGCTCGCCCGTTCCACGGTGGACCGAGCCCTCACCGAGGCAGGCCGGACCGATCCGGACCTGGATGGCCTGGTCTGACGCCGGACGCGGTCGGGTCGCTGAAGGCCGGTCCGGATCGGTGGCGTCAGTGCCGCCGCGACGGCTCGGTAGACTGGTCTGGACTTTTTCCGAGGAGCCCCCAGATGTCTGAAACCCCGTCCGCCGCGCCTGATGAACCGACCGAGGAGGAGGTCTTCGAGCAGAAGGCCGTCCGCCTGGCCAAGCGCGCGAAGCTGATCGAGGAGCGCACGTCTCCCGCCGGCGGGGCGTACCCGGTGTCCGTGCCGGTGACGACGACGATCGGTGCCCTGCGCGCCGAGTACGGCGAGCTCGAGGCCGGTGCCGAGACGGGCGTCACCGCCGGCGTCGCCGGACGCATCGTGTTCAGCCGCAACACCGGCAAGCTGTGCTTCGCGACGCTGCAGTCCGGTGAGGGTGCGCGCATCCAGGCGATGGTCTCGCTGGCGAACGTCGGCGAGGACTCGCTCGCGGCGTGGAAGGAACTCGTCGACCTGGGTGACCACGTCTTCGTCTCCGGTGAGGTGATCTCCTCCCGTCGCGGTGAGCTGTCCATCATGGTCACCGAGTGGCAGATCGCGGCGAAGGCCGTCCTGCCGCTGCCGAACATGTACTCCGAGCTGAACGAGGAGACGCGCGTCCGCAGCCGCTTCCTCGACCTGATCGTGCGCGACAAGGCCCGCGAGAACGTCATCGCCCGCGCCAAGGTCAACGCGAGCCTGCGACAGACCTTCGCGAACCATGACTTCGTCGAGGTCGAGACCCCGATGCTGCAGGTGCAGCACGGTGGCGCGTCGGCCCGTCCGTTCGTGACCCACTCGAACGCCTTCGACACCGAGCTGTACCTCCGCATCGCTCCCGAGCTGTACCTCAAGCGCGCGGTCGTCGGTGGTCTCGAGCGCGTGTTCGAGATCAACCGCAACTTCCGCAACGAGGGCGCAGACTCCACCCACAGCCCGGAGTTCGCGATGCTCGAGGCCTACATGGCCTACAGCGACTACAACGGCATCGCCGACCTCACCCAGGAGATGGTGCAGAACGCCGCCGTCGCCGTCTCGGGATCGACCGTGGTGACCTGGGCCGATGGCACCGAGTACGACCTCGGTGGCCAGTGGGACCGCATCTCGATGTACGACTCGCTCTCCGCCGCCGCCGGCGTCGCGATCACCCCGCAGACCCCGGTCGCGGATCTGAAGGAGCTCGCCGACAAGGAGGGCGTCGAGGTCCCGGAGAAGGTCGCCACGCACGGCAAGTACGTCGAAGAGCTCTGGGAGCACTTCGTCAAGGGCGACCTTGTGCGCCCGACGTTCGTGATGGACTTCCCGGTCGACACCTCGCCGCTCGTGCGCGAGCACCGGACGATCCCAGGCGTCGTGGAGAAGTGGGACCTCTACATCCGCGGCTTCGAACTCGGCACCGGCTACTCCGAGCTCATCGACCCCGTCATCCAGCGCGAACGCTTCATCGAGCAGGCGAAGCTCGCCGCGAAGGGCGACGTCGAGGCGATGAACGTCGACGAGGAGTTCCTGCGCGCGCTCGAGCACGCCATGCCGCCGACCGGTGGCATGGGCATGGGCATCGACCGCCTGCTGATGGCGATCACCGGCCTCGGCATCCGCGAGACGATCCTCTTCCCGCTGGTGAAGTAACCCGGAGTCTCAGGCGTCCGCGCTGGAGGCGTTCGTCGAGTCCGCGCGGTCCTGACCGGTCAGGGCGGCGATCGCGTCCATGATGCGTTCCGTCGCGAGGCGTCGTGCGCGGCCGGTGGGGAGGTCCGCGAGGTCGGACAGATCCAGGGGGGCGCCGAAGCGCACTTCGGGGCGGCCGCGGCCGAGGAGCCACCCGAATGGCACCAGCCGGTCCGTGCCGATGACGCCGACCGGAACCACCGTGGCGCCGGTCTCCAGAGCCATCCACGCGGCACCGGTCTTGCCGCGGTACAGCCGTCCGTCCCGCGATCGTGTGCCCTCCGGGAACACGGCGAAGACGCTGCCGGAGCGGAGGATGTCGCGCCCGGCATCGAGCGCGGCCTGCGCGGCGTGACCGGCGGTGCGCAGCACCGGAACCGCGCCGATCGAGGTGAAGAACCATCGCGAGACGCGGCCGCGCAGCCCGGTCCCGGTGAAGAAGCTCGACTTGGTCAGGAACTGCACCGGACGGGAGGCCGCGACCGGGATGAACACCGTGTCCCACCCGGACAGGTGGTTGGCGGCGAGCAGGACGGCGCCGGTGCGGGGGAGGGCGGTCCGCCCGGTCCGTCGGGCGCGGAACAGAATCGCGAACAGGGGACGCAGTACGGCCCGACCGACGAAGTAGACACCACCGGGTCGCGCGACCGGTCGGGTCGGGGAGTCGCTCATCCCACGATCGTAGGCCGTCGCCCGCGGAGGGATGACCTCACTCCGCGGGCGCGAGGAAGGCCCAGGCCGGGAGGTGACCGGCGGTCGCGAGATCGCGAACGATGCGTGCGAGTCCGTGGTTCGCGTCGCAGCGCTGGGCCCCGCGTGCGTACGCGTCGGCATGGGTGCCGCGGCCCAGGGCCCACGACAGCCAGGCCGCGCAGGCGAGCGCGGCCGCGCGATATCGTCCGGACGTCGCTGCGGCCCCGTGTCGAACCAGAGCGAGCGCGCGCTCCAGCCGTTCCGGATTCGGACGCGGGCCCTCTCCGGCCAGGAAGAGCTCCTCCGTCGGATAGGTGCGATCGTCCTCCCACTGCAGCTGCGCATCCCACGCCCGTCGACCCGCAGCGGGGCCGTGACACCAGTGCGCGAGGGCGACGTCGCGGAGTCCCGGCAGGGCCAGGCTCCACAGCAGGAGCGCGAGCCGGTGCGGCTCGATCGTGGCCGGATCGGCCTCCAGCAGTTCTTCCCAGAGCACGCCCGTCTCATCCAGGGCGGTCAGCGCGGTCAGTGCCTCGGGGTCCGCGCCGTCGACCGCGCCACGTCGCCCGTGCCCGCCGCGCTGGAGGACCACCAGGGTGTCCTCCAGCGCGATCAGCGCGGCACGCACGGCGTCGCGTCGCTGAGCACCGGTGCGCGGCAGTCGAGTCCCGGCCGCCTGGGATGCCACCGGGGCGGGCAACGTGGCGCGGACCTGCCGGATGTCGGTGAGTGCGCCCTCGTCGCCGGGACCCGCGCCATCGCGGCGCCATCCGTCCCGCGCGACCACCAGCGCATCACGGATCTCCAAGCCGCAGGCGACTGCGCGGCCCCGCAACGCCGCGATGAGGTCCACCCCGGTGGGCGCTCCGGTCTCATCACGAAGGGCGTCGTCGGTGTACACGACGATCGCGACCGCGTCCGCGTCCTCGATGCGACAGACCGTGCCGATCGCGGTCGCCGCGAAGGCATCCGATCGCGCCGGAGGCAGATCGAAACGCAGCAGCCCGACCGTGCGACGGTCGTGGAACGGCACCAGCACGACGCTGCGGCGGGGGGTGTACCCCGCGAGGTGGGGGATCAGGGAGAGGAAGTCGGCGGCGGAAGCGGCGCGGATGATCGTGGTCATTCCGCCACGCTCGCAAAGCCGGGCGATGCGTCGCGCGTCACGCATGCATCGGTGAGCGACGGGGGCGCTGGGGAGGAACGGGGAGGTGGAACCCCAGGGAGGCGGCGTAGCATGAGGGAATGGATTTCTGGATCGCGGCGTTCTGGTCGATTCTTCCGACGGCAGCCGTGCTGGTGGTCTTCTTCCTGGTGCTGCGAGGCATCAATCGCGCTGACCGTACCGAGCGCCGGACGTACGCGCGCATCGAGGCGGAGGAACGCGCCAAGCGCGGGCTCACCGCCGCCTCCGATCCGGAGGGCTGAGCGCCCGTCGGTTCGTCGCGCGGCGTTGGGGGCGCACTAGTCTGGCGTGAATGAGGGGAGGGCCGGTGGAGGTCACATTCTGGGTGGTCCTGGCCGTTCTCGTGGACCTCGCGATCCGTATCGCCGCGATCATCATCGTTCCGCGCAACCGCCGCCCCACGGCCGCCATGGCCTGGCTGCTGGCGATCTACTTCATCCCCTACTTCGGCGTCTTCCTCTTCCTCATCATCGGCAACCCGCGACTGCCGCGCGCGCGTCGTCGCAAGCAGGAACTGGTCAACGAGTACATCCGGGACGCCAGCGTCCACCTCGTGGACGGCGCTCCGCGTGAGGGGCAGCCGGAATGGTTCACTTCGCTCGTGCGGATGAACCGCCGTCTCGGCGCCATGCCCTTGCTCGCCCACAACGACGCGCACCTGATCGATGAGTACCAGCTGAGCCTGGACGAGATGGCCGCCGCCATCGACACGGCGAAGACCTACGTCCACATCGAGTTCTACATCTTCCAGCTCGACTCCTCCACGGCACGGCTCTTCCAAGCGATGGCGGATGCGGTCGCCCGCGGCATCACCGTCCGGGTGCTGCTGGATCACTGGGCGAACCGCTGGAAGCCGAACTACCGGCGCACCCTGCGACGGCTCGACGAGATGGGCGCGAAGTGGCACCTGATGCTGCCCATGCAACCGCTCAAGGGCAAGATGCAGCGTCCGGACCTGCGCAATCACCGCAAGCTGCTGGTGATCGACGGCGAGGTGGCCTACATGGGCTCGCAGAACGTGACCGACTCCAGCTACAACCTGAAGAAGAACATCAAGCGCGGCCTGCACTGGGTCGACCTCATGGTGCGCCTGGAAGGACCCGTGGTGTCCTCCGTCGAGGCGGTGTTCCTCACCGACTGGTTCAGCGAGACGGACGAGCTCGTCGTGGACGGCGGCCCCGCCATCGCGCAGGCGAGTGAGACCGGAGACCTGGACTGTCAGGTGGTGCCGTCCGGCCCCGGGTTCGAGGTCGAGAACAACCTGCGGCTGTTCGTCGCCCTGCTCTATGCCGCCCAGCACCGCATCGACATCATCAGCCCGTACTTCATCCCGGACGAGGCGCTCCTGCTCGCGATCACGTCCGCGGTCCAGCGGGGCGTCGCGGTCGAGCTGTTCGTGTCGGAGATCGGCGATCAGGCGATGGTGTGGCACGCGCAGCGCAGCTATTACGAAGCGCTGCTGAGGGCCGGCGTGCGGATCTGGCTGTACCGCAAGCCGTACATCCTGCACACCAAGGGCTTCACGATCGACGACGACGTCTCGGTCATCGGCTCGAGCAACATGGACATGCGCTCGTTCGGTCTGAACCTCGAGATCTCCCTGCTGGTGCGCGACGCCGGTTTCGTCGATGAGATGCGCGAGGTCATGGAGAAGTACCGCGACCTCAGCCGGGAGCTGACGATGCAGGAGTGGGAGAAGCAGCCCCTGCGCTCCACCGTGCTGGACAACCTGGCGCGTCTGACCTCCGCGCTGCAGTGACTCGGGTCCGCGCCTGAGCCGGGTGTGAGACGATTCGGGCGCTGCGCACACTTCTCGGGTATGAACCTCCGACGACGCACTCTGCCCCTCATCCTCGCCGCGGCCGCTGTGGCCCTGGTCGGTTGTGCGACACCGATCGCCGGCGGCGCGGGCTCGGCAACCGGCGGCACCACACCGGATCCCACCTCGACTCCGAGCACCTCTTCGGTGACGGTGTCGGTCGACCAGGTGCAGGTCTCCTGGCTCACCACCACCTCGATGGTGGTCATCCTGCCCGCGGGCTCGTGTCCGCTGCACATCGGCGACATCGTGGCGGGCACGCAGAAACTGACCGTCACCTTCGCAGCGAAATCCGGCGCTTCGTGCGCCCCGACCACCGCTGCGCAGAAGTATGTCCTCGGAGTTCCCGCCGGGGTGGACACCACGAAGGACCTCGCCGTCACGATCGTGACGCCGGAGGGCAAGACCGACGTCACGCTGTCCGGTCTTGCGGGTGGGGAAGTCATTCCGGAGGACCGGAGCATCGCCCCGGAGCCGGCGGCCTCGTGGGTCGGGCCGCACACCCTGGCGGTGCTGACCTACGGCTCCTCCAGCTGCGCGCCCACGGGCGGCGCCGTGGCCGACGGTGTCCTCACGCTGAAGGACCCGCCGGCTGACACGGCCTGCACGATGGACCTCGCGCCCCGGGTGACGCTGATCGACGCACCGGATGTCGCGCACGACGCGAAGCTCACTCTGGCCGGTTCGACGACATCCGGTGGGTCTCCGGTCACCCTGCAGCCGCTGGACGCGACGAAGTGACGGGGGCTCGGTACGGCACGGGTCGGGGAGGCGTACGCAGTGGTTCTGTGCTCCTACCGCATTCGCCCGACACGACCGATGGGGACGCCTCCGCGGATGTGAGACTGGGCGTGTGATGCCCCCCGGCTTCTCGACGCAGCTCCCCGATCGCATCCATATCGCGGTCGGGGAGATGCGTTCCGGGAGGTGACGCGTCCGCTCGGATGTCGCGCTCCTGTCGCGCACGCCGTGCGGAGACGGTGCCCCTGCCCGACGACACGGAGGGCCGCGGGCAGCCGGGCACCAGGATGACGGATGAGACCCGGGTCGGTCCGTCATCAGGACGGGCGGCGCCGATCGGGGGTGCCGCCCGTCCCCTCGCTCAGCGAGCGGCGGCGCTCGCGGCGGGGAGACGGACGCGGAGGCCGCCCGGCACGACCCGACCCCGCATGCGCACGGCGTGGCCGAGCTCATCGCCGTCGAATTCGATCGGCTGCGCCTCGGTCACGGCTGCCTCCAGCGATTCTCCCTGGTAGTACCTCACCGCGCCGGTCCCGGCCAACCGCTCGGCGATCCGGCGCCCGGCCTTCGTCCGCCGCAGCACCGAGTTGCGCCACCACACGGTGCGCCAGACCGCGACCCACTCCCACCAGCGTCGCGGCTGGAAGAGGGCGACATCGAGCAGGCCGTCGGCGATCGACGCGTCCGGTACCAGGGTGATCCGGGCGGGCAGCTCGCCGCAGTTCGCCCACAGGATGCTGTGTGCGCGCGTCGTTCGCAGGTGCTCCTGCCCGACCTGGAACATCATCCGAAACGGACGGGCGGTCGGCAGGGACCGGGCCGCGCCGTCGATGTAGGCGACCCACCCGACCGAGCGCTTCAGCGTCGGCGAGGTGTTCTGGATCATCGCGGCGTCCAGACCCATCCCGGCCATCACCACGAACGCGTGCTCCTCGTGCGTTCCATCGGCGCGGGTGACCTCGGCCAGGCCGATGTCGATGGACCGGTCCACCCCGGTGAAGGCTGCCGCGACCAGGGCGTCGGTCGTCGTCAGGGGGAGGCCGAGATTGCGGGCGAGAAGGTTTCCGGTGCCGCTCGGGATGATCGTCAGCGGCACATCGGAGGAGATCATCGCCTCGGCGACGGCCCGGACGGGGCCGTCGCCGCCGGCGACCAGGACGACGTCGACGCCCTCCGCGAGCGCCTGTCGCGCGAGCGCCTGGCCGGGATCCTCGACCGTCGTTTCGAAGAAGTGGGGATGCGCCCACCCGGCGCGGTGGGCGGCGGCTTGGACCGCGGCCCGGAGGTCCGGTCCGTCGACCTTCACCGGGTTGTAGATCAGGGCCGCGACGCGGGTGGCGTTCGCGGTCGGTCCGATCATGCGGCAAGCCTAGGGCCTGAGAGCGCGGCGGAGCCCGCCCCTGCGCGCGGCAGTGCGGGGACCGCCGTACGCAGGGGGAGGACAGTCCGGCCCGACTACACTGGGGCGGGTGATCGATCCCGTTCTCCTCCGCGAAAATCCCGATGTCGTCCGCCGCTCGCAGCTGGCCCGAGGCAACTCTCCGGAGTCCGTGGACGCCGCCCTGGACGCGGATCGCGACCGACGCACCGCCATCACCGAGTTCGAGGACCTCCGCGCGCAGCAGAACGCGTTCGGCAAGACCGTCGCGCAGGCGCCCAAAGAGGACAAGCCCGCCCTGGTCGCCCAGGCGAAGGATCTCTCCGACCGCGTCAAGGCGGCTCAGGCTCGGGTGACCGAGGCGGAGGCGACCGCCGCGACCGCCTTCGGCCGGATCGAGAACATCGTCGCGGACGGCGTTCCGGCCGGCGGGGAGGACGACTACATCGTCCTGCGCGAGGTCGGTACGGTGCCGACGTTCGACTTCCCCGCCCGCGACCACCTCGAGCTCGGCGAGAAGCTCGCCGCGATCGACATGGAGCGCGGCACGAAGGTGTCCGGCTCGCGGTTCTACTTCCTCACCGGTATCGGCGCGCGTCTGGAGATCGCGCTGATGAACCTCGCGCTCAGCCGCGCGCTCGAGTCGGGGTTCACCCCGATGATCGTGCCGACCATGGTCCGTCCCGAGGTGATGGCCGGCACCGGCTTCCTCGGCGAGCACAGCGATGAGGTCTACCACCTGGACCGTGAGGACCTGTACCTCGTCGGCACCAGCGAGGTGCCGCTCGCCGGCTACCACATGGACGAGATCCTCGACCTCGAGCCGGGTGCGAAGCGCTACGCCGGGTGGTCCACCTGCTATCGCAGCGAGGCCGGGTCCTACGGCAAGGACACCCGCGGCATCATCCGCGTGCACCAGTTCAACAAGCTGGAGATGTTCGTCTACACCACCCCCGAAGAGGCGCCGGCCGAGCACGAGCGGCTCCTGGCCATGCAGGAGCGCATGATGCAGGACCTCGGACTGGCCTACCGCGTGATCGACACCGCAGCCGGCGACCTCGGTTCGTCGGCCGCGCGCAAGTTCGACGTCGAGGCCTGGGTGCCGACGCAGGAGCGGTACCGCGAGCTGACGTCCACCTCGAACTGCACCACCTACCAGGCGCGTCGCCTCGACATCCGGTACCGTCCGGACGGGAAGAAGACCACGCCGGTCGCCACGCTGAACGGCACGCTGGCCACCACGCGCTGGATCGTCGCGCTGCTGGAGACGCATCAGCGCGCGGACGGCTCGGTGCTCGTTCCGGAGGTGCTGCGTCCCTACCTCGGCGGACTCGAGGTCATGGAGCCCGTGGCGTGACGCGACCGAACGCGGCGCGGCGCCAGCTGATCGCGCTCGACGTGGACGGCACCGTCCTGCTGGAGGACGGCACGCCCAGCCCGGACGTCGTCGAGGCCGTCCGCGACGCGGTCGCGGCCGGACACGTCGTCACGCTGGCCACCGGCCGCAGTTGGCGGGCGACCGCTCCGGTGCTGGACCTGCTCGACATCGCGCCCGAGTTCGTCGTCTCCGCGAACGGTGCCACCGTGTACCGCCGCGACGACGAAGGGTACAGTCGCTTCCACACCGAGACGTTCGACCCCACTCCGGCGCTCAGCCTGTTGCGCGAGCATCTGCCGCAGGCGCACTACATGGTCGAACTCGGTGACGGCACGCGGCTGTTCACCGAGGAGATGGAGCACTGGAACGTCGACCAGGGCTACCAGGTGAGCTTCGATGACCTCTCCGCACAGGAGGTCTCCCGTGTCGTGGTCATCTCTCCCGAGCACGATGAGGCCGATTTCGTGCAGCTCATCGCCGACATCGGACTGAACCAGGTCTCCTACGCGATCGGGTGGACGGCCTGGCTGGACATCGCTCCGCAGGGCGTCGACAAGGGAACGGGACTGGCTCTGGTCGCCGAGCAGATGGGGCAGGACCCGGCGGACACGATCGTCATCGGCGACGGACGCAACGACCTCGGGATGTTCTCCTGGGCCCGGGAGAACGGCGGCACGGCCGTCGCGATGGGCCAGGCCCCGGACGAAGTGCGCAGCGCGGCCAGCATCGTGACGATGGACGTCGAGCGGGGCGGGGTCGCCCACGTGATCCGGCGGATCGCGCTCGGCGAGGACTGAGCGACGCTAAGCGTCTCCTTCGACACCGCCCAGGGTCTCCCCAGCGGGCGGAGGCACAATGGTCCGTCGGATAGACTCGCCGGATCAGCGCATTTCGGTGTGACTGGGAGGGTTGTCCGAGCGGCCGATGGACCTGGTCTTGAAAACCAGTGGGCAGCAATGTCCCGTGGGTTCGAATCCCACACCCTCCGCGGGTTTCCGTTGGCGCCGTCCCGGACCGGTGGGTCCGGGACGAACAGCCGAGAGGAACAGGGACGATGGGGAAGGCCGGTCACGACTCGCGTCGTACCCTCGCGCGGCACGCGCGCCTGACCAGCCAGCGTCCCATCGCTCAGCTGCTCAAGGTGCTCTCCATCGCGGTGGCCTCCGTTCTGGTGGCGACGCTCGGTGTGGTCGGTTTCGTCGTCTATGAACTGACCAGCACCTATACGGCCAACGCGGTGACGCTCGGCGGCGAGGACGAGCTTCCCCCGGACATCGGGCAGCTGCAGGGTGGCGCGAACATCCTCATCGCCGGCACGGACGTCTGTGAGCCGCAGTACGCGAAATACTTCGCTGATCGGTGCGTGCCGGGTCTGGCTGAAGACGGTGCGCGCAGTGACGTGAACCTCCTGGTGCACATCTCGGCGGCCCCGCGCCGCATCACGGTGGTCAGCTTCCCCCGCGATCTCATGGTCCCGATTCCGGAGTGCACCGCCTCGGACGGTTCCTCCGTCGCGGCGACTGATCGGGCGATGTTGAACTCGGCGTTCAACAGCGGCGGCCTCGCGTGCACGGTGGCGACCATCGAGCATCTCGCCGGGATCGACATCCAGTACGCGGCTTCCATCAACTGGGGTGGCGTGATCGAGATGACCGACGCGATCGGCGGCGTCGAGGTGTGTCTCGCGAACGGCATCGACGACCCGGACACCGGCATCGACTGGCCGGCCGGCAATCGCACCATCAAGGGGTTGGACGCTCTGCAGTTCCTGCGCACCCGTCACGGCGTCGGCAACGGCGGTGATCTCGGCCGCATCAGCAACCAGCAGCAGTACATGTCGCGGTTGGCGAAGAAGCTGATGAGCAGCGAGGTCCTGTCCAACCCGGTCACGCTGCTGAAGCTCGCCAACGTCGCGCTGTCCGCGATCGATCCGTCCAAGAGCATGACGAACCCGTACACGCTCGTGCAGATGGCGATGGCGGCGAAGGACGTGAAGTTCTCGGACATCGTCTTCGTCCAGTACCCCGTCGTCGATGACCCGTACGACCCGAACCGTGTGGATCCCGACTACGACAGCGCGAAGGTGCTCTTCGACGCGCTCGCGGCCAACAAGTCCCTGCAGCTGACCGGCGACGCCGGCTCCGGAGTGGTCACCGAGGGCGGCACGGGCAGCGGGACAGTGGCACCGGCCACGTCCGACGGCGGAACGGCCGAGGAGTCGACGCCGACTCCCACCCCCACCCCCACGTCCCCGGACTCCGTCGCGTTGCCGTCCACCGTGACCGGCACGACGGCCGCGGAGAGCACCTGCTCCAACGGCAACGTCCGCTGAGCCCACGCGTTCGCGGAGGCGTCCGGAGTTGCCGTCCACCGTGACCGGCACGACGGCCGCGGAGAGCACCTGCTCCAACGGCAACGTCCGCTGAGCCCACGCGTTCGCGGAGGCGTCCGGAGTCCGTTAGTATTGCGGAGTGCGTTCCGCCTGCGGAGCTCACGGAGACGTCGCATAGTCTGGCCTAGTGCACCACCCTGCTAAGGTGGAGTCCCCTCACGGGGACCGAGGGTTCAAATCCCTCCGTCTCCGCCATATTTTCCTCGGTCTGAGTCCTCTTCAGTTCTCCCATGGCGGATTCGACTCACTGATCCAGTGCCGCGCGCACGTCATCCCGTCGACGCGGGCGCATCCCTGGGGTCCTGACCGAAAGTCCCCCCAATGGGGGTAGTTCACGCGCGCGGCTGGGGGCAGTCTCTACCCATGCGCAATGAAGCTCAGATTTCCTACACCTCCGGGGCCAGTACCGTTCAGCTGCTCGGCCGGACCATCGGCGAGGTGCTCGACGACGTCACCGCCCGTTTCGGCGACCGGGAGGCTCTGGTCGAGACGTTCACCGGACGCCGGTGGACGTTCACCCAGCTGCATCGTGAAGCGGAGAAGCTCGCGATCGGCCTGCAACAGCTCGGCATCCGTGCCGGGGATCGGGTCGGCATCTGGTCGCCGAACGGTGCGGAGTGGGTGTTCACGCAGTACGCGACCGCGATGCTCGGCGCCATCCTCGTCAATGTGAACCCCGCCTATCGGACGCACGAGCTCGACTACGTCGTCAAGCAGTCGGGGATGTCCCTCCTGGTGAGCGCTGAGCGATTCCGCTCCAGCGACTATCGCGCCATGGTCGAGGAGATCGGGTTCGCCGACGTGCTGTACATCGGAAGCGCGCAGTGGGGCGAGCTGATGGCCGCAGCCGACGATCAGCCCTTCCGCGGTCCGGACGTGCCCCTGGGTTTCGATGACCCGATCAACATCCAGTACACATCGGGAACCACGGGGTTCCCGAAGGGTGCGACGCTCACGCACCACAACATCGTCAACAACGGCTTCTTCGTCGGAGAGGGCATCTCCTACACCGAGGCGGACCGGGTGTGTCTGCCGGTGCCGCTGTACCACTGCTTCGGCATGGTGATGGGCATCCTCGGCGCGCACACACACGGTGCCGCGATCGTCTTGCCGGCCCCCGTCTTCGAGGCTGCCGCGACGCTCGAGGCGGTGCAGGCTGAGCGCTGCACTTCGCTCTACGGTGTCCCGACGATGTTCATCGCAGAGCTGGCGTTGGATTCGTTCTCGACCTTCGACCTCAGCTCATTGCGCACGGGGATCATGGCGGGCTCGACGTGCCCGGTCGAGGTGATGGAGCGCGTGATCGCCGAGATGCACATGACGGAAGTCGCCATCTGTTACGGGATGACCGAGACCTCGCCGGTCTCCACGATGACGTCCGCCACCGACGACATCGCCGCGCGCACGCAGACGATCGGCCGAGTGATGCCGCACCTCGAGGTCAAGATCGTGGACCAGGACGGCCACGTCGTGCCCGTCGGCGAGCCCGGCGAGCTGTGCACGCGCGGCTACTCGGTCATGCTCGGGTACTGGGACGATGCAGAGAAGACGGCGGAGGTCATCGACGCCGCGCGCTGGATGCACACCGGCGACATCGCCCGCATGGACGCGAACAGCCGTCTCGAGATCATCGGCCGCCTCAAGGACATGGTCATTCGCGGTGGCGAGAACATCTATCCGCGGGAGATCGAAGAGTTCCTTTACCGGCACCCGAACATCGCCGACGTGCAGGTGATCGGTGTGCCCGACGACAAGTACGGTGAGGAGCTCATGGCGTGGGTGATCATGCGCGCCGGGGCAGCCCCCCTCAGCGTCGACGACATCAGGGAATTCGCCGCAGGCAAGCTGACGCACTTCAAGGTCCCTCGGTACGTCCACGTCGTCGAGTCGTTCCCCATGACCGTGACGGGCAAGATTCGCAAGGTGGAGATGCGCGAACAGGCCATCGCGATGCTCGCCGGCATCTGATCAGAGCCGTCGAGGTGGTCAGTGCATGCCACCTCGACGGCTCTGGGGATGCGGTCACGTGACCGGGCGATACCCGGCAGGCCGGTCGGGCCCGGGGCCGCGGTATGCGCAGCGACCATACCGGGATGCCTCCTCATCTATTGGACGGCGCCCCGGTGCCCGGTGAATACTCGCAGGGTCCGCATCCTCCGCGGACCCGCGTTCCGCGGCTACCTGCCAGGAGTACCCATGCGCACAACGTCTCGTGCCTGGATCGTCGCCCTGTGTTGGCTCACGGTCATGTTCGAGGGCTTCGACATCGTCGCCCTGGGGGCGACGATCCCGATCCTGACGGATCCGGCGACGTCGCATCTCGGCGTGACGGTCGCCGACATGACCTTCGTCTCGACGATCTCCCTTGTGGGGGTCGCGGTCGGTGCCGTTCTCATCGGCCCCGTCGCGGATCGCTTCGGCCGCCGTGTCCCGCTGATGATCTGCATCGGCGTGTTCTCGGTCTTCACGCTGCTGTTCCCGCTGATGCCGAACGTCGCGCTGATGGGACTCGTGCGCTTCCTCGCCGGCCTCGGCCTGGGCGGCTGCATGCCGGTCGCCGTGACGATGATGCAGGAGTCGGCGCCGGGAGGCCGCCGTGCCAACGCGTCCACGATCACTATGACCGGCTATCACGCCGGCGCGGTGCTCGCTTCGCTCGCGGCGCTCTGGGCACACGAGCACTGGCCGTGGCTGTTCTACCTCGGCGGAGTGCTCGGCCTGATCTCCCTGCCGCTGATGTGGTTCAAGCTCCCCGAGACGCGCGCCGCGGTCGTCGCGACGCCGGCTGCGCCGGCGCGCAAGTACGGCATCCGTGACCTGTTCACGGACGGCCGCGCGCGGATCACGATCGGTCTCTGGGTCGGTGCGTTCATGGGGCTGCTGCTCGTCTACGGTCTGAACACCTGGATGCCGAAGATCATGGCGACCGCCGGCTACAGCGTGTCCAGCTCGCTCGTGATGCTGTTCGTGCTGAACGTCGGCGCCATCATCGGCCTCCTCGTCGGCGGGCGCATCGGCGACGCGAAGGGCATCAAGGGCACGACGCTCGTGTGGTTCGCTGCATCGGCGCTCTTCCTCGCACTTCTCAGCATCAAGTTCAGTGAGGTGTTCCTGCTGAACACGGTCATCCTTCTGACCGGTGTGTTCGTCTTCTGCGCGCAGGTGCTCGTGTACGCGTTCGTCGGTTATCTCTACCCACGATCGCTCGTCGCGACCGCCATGGGCTTCACCTCGGGTGTCGGACGGCTGGGCGCGATCGTCGGTCCGTGGATCACCGGCTCGCTCGTCGCGGCGAACCTCGCCTACCCCGGGGGCTTCTACTTCTTCGCGATCGTGGCCGTGATCGGCTTCGTCTTCGTCGCGTTCATCCCGAAGCCGGCCGCCACCACGGCCGCAGCGCTGCACGCGCGAGATGAGGCCGCGGAGAACGTCGAGTCCTGACGACGTCCGTCACGAGCTCCGCCGCGACCGCGCTCACGCGTTCGGGACGGGGCTCGTCGGTGTCAGTCCGGTCAGCGCGGTCCGGACCAGGTCCACGAACCAGGCCCGAGGGCCGACCGGACCGGTGACCTCCGGATCCCAGTAGAGGTTGACGTCGTAGGTCGGCACCCCGACCGGCAGTTCTCGGGTCACCAGTCCCCAGGCGGACGCGACGGTTTCGGCCATCTGTGCCGGGAGCACCGTCATGAGTCCGTCGCCGGCGACGAGCTGCGGCAGGACGGAGAAGTGCCGCACCCGCAGCGCGACCTGCCGCTGCACGCCGAGTGCGTCCAGCGCCGTGTCGAGCTGTTCATGTCCGACGCGGCCGTCCACGACGACGTGGCGCCCGGACGCGAGCTGCGCAAGCGAGAGCCGCTTCTGCCGGGGCGCGATGGTCGGAGACATCAGGGCGACGTAGCGTTCGCCGGGCAGGATCGTGTGCACCCCCGCGACGTTCAGGGGCACGGATGCCACCGCCGCCTCGACGTCGCCACGGCGCAGCCAGCCCGTCGCTTCGCCGATGTCGGTCGGTACGGCGACGACACTCGCGGCGGGTGCCTCCCGTCCCATCGCCCGCAGCACGGCGGGCAGGAACGAGGCCTCGCCGACATCCGACAGGCACAGGCGGAAGGCGCGCTGAGTGGTCGCCGGATCGAAGCTGTGGTGCGCGGTGAGCGCGTCATCGAGATCGTTCAGCGACGCCCGGACGACGGGCGCGAGCTCGCGCGCCCGCGGCGTCGGGGTGAGTCCGGTGCCGTGTCGCACGAACAGGGGATCCCCGAGCTGGCGACGAAGGCGACCGAGCGCGTGCGACACCGTCGGCTGGGTGAGCTTCAGATCCGCGGCGGCGGAGGTGACTGATCCGGTCTCCAGGATCGCGAGGAACGTGCGGAGCAGATTCAGGTCGACGCCCATGCCGTCAGAATATCAATTCCGTCTATGAGGCATCGACCAAGAATGCATTAGACCGCATGAATGCGAACGCGTAACGTCTGCCCTATGAGCGAACCCACCGTGCTGTCCGCCACGTTCGACATCCTCCGTGCTCACGGGATGCGGACCGTTTTCGGCAACCCCGGATCGAACGAGCTGCCCTTTCTCGCCGGCCTGCCGGAGGACTTCGACTACGTGCTCGGACTGCACGAGGGCGTCGTCACGGGGATGGCCGACGGGTACTCGCAGGCGACGGGTCTGCCGGTGCTGGTGAGCCTGCACGCCGCATCCGGTTCCGGAAACGCCATGGGGGCGCTGACCAACGCGCACTACGCGCACTCGCCTCTGGTCGTGCTGGCCGGGCAGCAGGTGCGCGACACCGTGGGGCAGGAAGTGATGCTCTCCAACGTCGACGCCGCACTGCTTCCACGTCCGTTGGTGAAGCACGCGCACGAGCCGCTGGCCGCCTCGGACGTGCCGCGCGCCGTCTCCCACGCCGTGCTCGAGGCGACGACCCAGCCGCGTGGACCGGTGTACCTCTCGGTGCCGTACGACGACTGGTCCGCGTCGGCGCGAACGGACGACACGGCGCTCGTCGGGCGCACCGTCCGTGGCGCGGATGGACCGAGCGCGGACCTCATCACCGAACTCGCCGCGCGCCTGGACGCCGCCGTCTCCCCGGTGCTGGTGCTCGGTCCGGACGTGGATGTCGAACGCGCTCAGGCTCCGGCGGTCATCCTGGCCGAGCGCCTGGGCGCCCCGGTCTGGGTCGCGCCGTCCCCGTCCCGATGCCCCTTCCCGACGACGCACCCGCACTTCCGCGGCCAGTTGCCGACCGGACGCAACTCGTTGCGGGAACGGCTCGAGGGACACGACCTCATCGTCGTGATCGGCGCTCCGGTCTTCCGCTACCACCGCTATGAGGAGGGGCGCTATCTGCCGGAGGGTGCCCGCCTGCTGCACCTCACGCAGGACCCGGGGGAGGCGACGCGCGCTCCCGTCGGCGAGGCCGTCGTCACCCCGATCGGCGCGACCCTCGCGGCGCTGGCGGACGCGGTGGGCGACCGGGGCGACCGGCTGGAACCGCTCGCGGCCCCGGAGATCCGGCGCGTCGACGGAGCGATGACGGGGGAGGAGATCCTCGAAGTCCTGAACGAGCAGGTCACCGACCGGGTCACGTACGTCAACGAGACGACGACGCTCGACACGATCTTCATCGAGCGTGTGCACATGGACCGGCCGGACATGTATCACTTCCCGGCATCCGGTGGTCTCGGCTTCGGACTGCCCGCGGCGGTGGGCGTCGCGCTCGCGCGACCGGACGACGTGGTCGTCGCCACCGTCGGCGACGGCAGCGCCAACTACGGTCTCTCGGCGCTGTGGACAGCGGCGCAGCGGAACACCCGGACCGTCTTCGTCATCGTCAACAACGGCACGTACGGCGCACTGCGGGGGTTCGCGAAGGCTCTCGACGCGCTCGACGCCCCGGGACTCGACGTCCCCGGCATCGACTTCGTCTCGCTCGCACACGGCTACGGCGTTCCCGCATCGACGGTCACCACGCAGGATGAGTTCCGCGAGGCTTACGCGGCCGCGCTCGCGGCCGGCGGTCCGGTGTTGATCGACGCCCGCGTCGTCCTCTGACCCGCCTCCGGTCAGCGGTCCGGGGAGGCCAGGACGGACAGGACGTTGCCGGCGGGATCGGTGAACCAGGCGATGTCGGGGCCGCGACCCGGACCGCCGTGCGCGATGCCCTTCTCATCGGTGCCGGAATCCGGGTTCGTGTAGATCTTCGTGACGACGCCTCGAGCGTTCAGGTCATCGACGGCGGCCTCGACGTCCGAAACCGGGAAGTTCAGGATCGTGAAGCTCGCCGGGACGTGGTCCGGCTTCGCGTACACGAGGATCGTGCCGCCGTCCGGCAGATGCAGGTCGAGGAAGCCCATCGCGTTGGGTGACACGTCCATGCCGAGGGTGTCGGCGTAGAAGGCGTGTGCGGCGTCGATGTCATCGACGCTGAAACCGCTGAAGGGATGCGTCACCGTGAAAGCGCTCATGTCGCCATGATGCGCGCGTCGTCGTCCGCGCGGAAGTGCGGCGGGTGACGCGTCGCGCGTGCTCGTGGTGCAATGCCCGCCTGCGCGCCGACGGGCTCCGGTGCGACAGCGCGGTGGCCCGTAGCCGGCAGGAGGGTGCGACACGCCCGTCGGGTGGCTCGATTTGCCGGGTCTGTGGGGTCGGCGTAAGTTATTACTTGTTCGCCCCACAGGGTTGAGCGAAGGCCTCCGGGTCTGGCTCCCCTCAAGTGGTGGACATCACCCCCTTGAGAAGAAACAGCTTCGGCTGGGTCTGGCCTTCTGGTCTAGGGAGGGTGCCGGGACGCCGACTCGTCGGTCCGGACATCGCATCGCTTCGGTGGTGGGTGTGCGGATTTGACCGTCGTGGTGGTTTGTCCTAAGATTGAGAAGTTGCCCCGTTGGGCTGCCTGGGAGGGTGGTCTGGTGGGTGCGTCCGATCCTTGAGAACTCAACAGCGTGCACTTGTCAAATGCCAAATAACCTCGTCATCCCTTTTTTGGGGTGAGAGATTCCTTTGGATCAATTATATGGAAGTCAGTAATGACATCCTTTTTTGGTCAGTTTCAAACTCGCTTTCTTCTGGTCTTTTTCCGACTGGGAGTTATGCAACTGTTTTTCACGGAGAGTTTGATCCTGGCTCAGGATGAACGCTGGCGGCGTGCTTAACACATGCAAGTCGAACGGTGAAGCAGAGCTTGCTCTGTGGATCAGTGGCGAACGGGTGAGTAACACGTGAGCAACGTGCCCCAGACTCTGGGATAAGCGCTGGAAACGGCGTCTAATACTGGATACGAGTGGAGACGGCATCGTCATTCACTGGAAAGATTTTTCGGTCTGGGATCGGCTCGCGGCCTATCAGCTTGTTGGTGAGGTAATGGCTCACCAAGGCGTCGACGGGTAGCCGGCCTGAGAGGGTGACCGGCCACACTGGGACTGAGACACGGCCCAGACTCCTACGGGAGGCAGCAGTGGGGAATATTGCACAATGGGCGAAAGCCTGATGCAGCAACGCCGCGTGAGGGACGACGGCCTTCGGGTTGTAAACCTCTTTTAGCAGGGAAGAAGCGAAAGTGACGGTACCTGCAGAAAAAGCGCCGGCTAACTACGTGCCAGCAGCCGCGGTAATACGTAGGGCGCAAGCGTTATCCGGAATTATTGGGCGTAAAGAGCTCGTAGGCGGTTTGTCGCGTCTGCTGTGAAATCCCGAGGCTCAACCTCGGGCCTGCAGTGGGTACGGGCAGACTAGAGTGCGGTAGGGGAGATTGGAATTCCTGGTGTAGCGGTGGAATGCGCAGATATCAGGAGGAACACCGATGGCGAAGGCAGATCTCTGGGCCGTAACTGACGCTGAGGAGCGAAAGGGTGGGGAGCAAACAGGCTTAGATACCCTGGTAGTCCACCCCGTAAACGTTGGGAACTAGTTGTGGGGTCCTTTCCACGGATTCCGTGACGAAGCTAACGCATTAAGTTCCCCGCCTGGGGAGTACGGCCGCAAGGCTAAAACTCAAAGGAATTGACGGGGACCCGCACAAGCGGCGGAGCATGCGGATTAATTCGATGCAACGCGAAGAACCTTACCAAGGCTTGACATATTCGAGAACGCCCTAGAAATAGGGAACTCTTTGGACACTCGTTTACAGGTGGTGCATGGTTGTCGTCAGCTCGTGTCGTGAGATGTTGGGTTAAGTCCCGCAACGAGCGCAACCCTCGTTCTATGTTGCCAGCACGTAATGGTGGGAACTCATGGGATACCGCCGGGGTCAACTCGGAGGAAGGTGGGGATGACGTCAAATCATCATGCCCCTTATGTCTTGGGCTTCACGCATGCTACAATGGCCGGTACAAAGGGCTGCGATACCGTGAGGTGGAGCGAATCCCAAAAAGCCGGTCCCAGTTCGGATTGTAGTCTGCAACTCGACTACATGAAGTCGGAGTCGCTAGTAATCGCAGATCAGCAACGCTGCGGTGAATACGTTCCCGGGTCTTGTACACACCGCCCGTCAAGTCATGAAAGTCGGTAACACCTGAAGCCGGTGGCCTAACCCTTGTGGAGGGAGCCGTCGAAGGTGGGATCGGTAATTAGGACTAAGTCGTAACAAGGTAGCCGTACCGGAAGGTGCGGCTGGATCACCTCCTTTCTAAGGAGCATCTCAGTCCTTCGGGACTGCAGAGCCCAGTTCGAAGGCACACGTTCTTCGCTGGGAGCTCATGGGTGGAACATTTGACATGGCATCAGAACCAAGGGTTTCTGCTAGTACGCACTTCGGTGTTGGAACGTGGGGCCGGCGGGGCTGGTGCTTGCACGCTGTTGGGTCCTGAGGGACCGGACACCATGGCCTTCGGGTTGTGGGTTTGTACCTCTGGGCCTTCTTCGAGCCGGCGTGAGTCGGGGAGTGGAAGGTACCGCCCGTACTTTGAGAACTACACAGTGGACGCGAGCATCTTAAAGATGATCTGACCCTTCGGGGTCGATTGTTTTTGAAATATTTTTGGCCCTCACTTTGGTGGGGGTTGAGATTTCTTTAACTCATGTATTCAAGTCTTTAAGAGCAAACGGTGGATGCCTTGGCATCTGGAGCCGAAGAAGGACGTAGCAATCTGCGATAAGCCTCGGGGAACTGATAAGCAAGTTTTGATCCGAGGATGTCCGAATGGGGAAACCCCGCTGGGCGGCTTGCCGACCTAGTGACTCCCGCCTGAATATATAGGGCGGGTAGAGGGAACGTGGGGAAGTGAAACATCTCAGTACCCACAGGAAGAGAAAACAACCGTGATTCCGTGAGTAGTGGCGAGCGAAATCGGATCAGGCTAAACCTTGCGTGTGTGATAGCCGGCAGGCGTTGCATGCAGGGGGTTGCGGGACTTACCGGATTCTTCTGCCGAAGTTTCAACGTGACAGCAGCGTATAGACGAATGGTCTTGAAAGGCCAGTCATAGAGGGTGCCAACCCCGTAGTCGAAATGCGTGTGCTGGCGTGGTGAGTATCCCAAGTAGCACGGGGCCCGAGAAATCCCGTGTGAATCTGTCAGGACCACCTGATAAGCCTAAATACTCCCAGATGACCGATAGCGGACAAGTACCGTGAGGGAAAGGTGAAAAGTACCCCGGGAGGGGAGTGAAATAGTACCTGAAACCGTTTGCTTACAAACCGTTGGAGCACCCCTGGTAGGTGTGACAGCGTGCCTTTTGAAGAATGAGCCTGCGAGTTAGCGATACGTGGCGAGGTTAACCCGTGTGGGGTAGCCGTAGCGAAAGCGAGTCTGAATAGGGCGATTCAGTCGCGTGTCCTAGACCCGAAGCGAAGTGATCTATCCATGGCCAGGTTGAAGCGACGGTAAGACGTCGTGGAGGACCGAACCCACTTAGGTTGAAAACTGAGGGGATGAGCTGTGGATAGGGGTGAAAGGCCAATCAAACTTCGTGATAGCTGGTTCTCTCCGAAATGCATTTAGGTGCAGCGTTGCGTGTTTCTTGCCGGAGGTAGAGCTACTGGATGGCCGATGGGCCTCACCAGGTTACTGACGTCAGCCAAACTCCGAATGCCGGTAAGTGAGAGCGCAGCAGTGAGACTGTGGGGGATAAGCTTCATAGTCGAGAGGGAAACAACCCAGACCACCATCTAAGGTCCCTAAGCGCGTGCTAAGTGGAAAAGGATGTGGAGTTGCTCAGACAACCAGGAGGTTGGCTTAGAAGCAGCCACCCTTGAAAGAGTGCGTAATAGCTCACTGGTCAAGTGATTCCGCGCCGACAATGTAACGGGGCTCAAGCACGCCACCGAAGTTGTGGCATTGACATTATTGGTAGGCCTTCGTGGTCCAGCCGTGTTGATGGGTAGGAGAGCGTCGTGTGGCGAGTGAAGCGGCGGAGTGATCCAGCCGTGGACGCTACACGAGTGAGAATGCAGGCATGAGTAGCGAATGACGTGTGAGAAACACGTCCTCCGAAAGACCAAGGGTTCCAGGGTCAAGCTAATCTTCCCTGGGTAAGTCGGGACCTAAGGCGAGGCCGACAGGCGTAGTCGATGGACAACGGGTTGATATTCCCGTACCGGCGAAGAACCGCCCCAGTCAATCCAGTAGTGCTAAGTATCTGAATCCCAGTCACTGATCCCTTCGGGGTGACGGTCTGGGCCTAGCGTACGACCCCATTCTGGTGCGGCTAGCGTATTAACAGGTGTGACGCAGGAAGGTAGCCCAGCAGCGCGATGGTTGTCGCTGTGCAAGTGCGTAGGCCGAGAGATAGGCAAATCCGTCTCTCATCAAGGCTGAGACACGATGCGTATCAAGTGGGTGATCCTATGCTGCCAAGAAAAGCATCGACGCGAGGTTCCAGCCGCCCGTACCCCAAACCGACTCAGGTGGTCAGGTAGAGAATACCAAGGAGATCGAGAGAATCGTGGTTAAGGAACTCGGCAAAATGCCCCCGTAACTTCGGGAGAAGGGGGGCCACCCACTTATTAGGATTTACTCCGAAAGGGTGTGGTGGCCGCAGAGACCAGTGGGTAGCGACTGTTTATTAAAAACACAGGTCCGTGCCAAGTCGCAAGACGATGTATACGGACTGACGCCTGCCCGGTGCTGGAAGGTTAAGAGGACCGGTTAGCCGTAAGGCGAAGCTGAGAATTTAAGCCCCAGTAAACGGCGGTGGTAACTATAACCATCCTAAGGTAGCGAAATTCCTTGTCGGGTAAGTTCCGACCTGCACGAATGGCGTAACGACTTCCCAACTGTCTCAACCGCGAACTCGGCGAAATTGCAATACGAGTAAAGATGCTCGTTACGCGCAGCAGGACGGAAAGACCCCGTGACCTTTACTACAGCTTGGTATTGGTGTTTGGTGTGGCTTGTGTAGGATAGGTGGGAGACTGTGAAGCATTCACGCCAGTGAGTGTGGAGTCATTGTTGAAATACCACTCTGGTCACTCTGAATATCTAACTTCGAACCGTGATCCGGTTCAGGGACAGTGCCTGGTGGGTAGTTTAACTGGGGCGGTTGCCTCCCAAAAAGTAACGGAGGCGCCCAAAGGTTCCCTCAACCTGGTTGGCAATCAGGTGGCGAGTGTAAGTGCACAAGGGAGCTTGACTGTGAGACTGACAAGTCGAGCAGGGACGAAAGTCGGGACTAGTGATCCGGCAGTGGCTTGTGGAAGCGCTGTCGCTCAACGGATAAAAGGTACCTCGGGGATAACAGGCTGATCTTGCCCAAGAGTCCATATCGACGGCATGGTTTGGCACCTCGATGTCGGCTCGTCGCATCCTGGGGCTGGAGTAGGTCCCAAGGGTTGGGCTGTTCGCCCATTAAAGCGGTACGCGAGCTGGGTTTAGAACGTCGTGAGACAGTTCGGTCCCTATCCGCTGCGCGCGTAGGAAATTTGAGAGGATCTGACCCTAGTACGAGAGGACCGGGTTGGACGAACCTCTGGTGTGCCAGTTGTACTGCCAAGTGCACCGCTGGTTAGCTACGTTCGGGATGGATAACCGCTGAAAGCATCTAAGCGGGAAGCCGGCCTCAAGATGAGATTTCCATACCCTTCGGGGTGAGAGGCTCCCAGCCAGACTACTGGGTTGATAGGCCGGATGTGGAAGCGTGGCAACACGTGAAGCTGACCGGTACTAATAAGCCGATGACTTGATAACACTTTCATCCTGCGGATGATTCGCGTCCACTGAGTGGTTCTCGATGTACGGTCGAGAACACCACAAACGAACTGATCGTTTGTGGCTGAACGAACACATCAATAGTGTTTCGGCGGCCATAGCGAGAGGGAAACGCCTGGCCACATTCCGAACCCAGAAGCTAAGCCTCTCAGCGCCGATGGTACTGCAGGGGGGACCCTGTGGGAGAGTAGGACACCGCCGGACTTC